>NZ_CP200340.1:2541693-3861539 GCF_058138205.1 Leifsonia sp. RCC_180
CGCAGCGGGCCGGAGCAGCGCGAGTGGTAAGTGGATGCTCGAACGGGACGCGAGTGGCGACAACGTGTCACCGCTCGGGCACGGGGCGGGACGGGATGCCACGCGTACGCACCCCTCGCACGCACCCCCGCCCACGCACCGCACGCGCCACACCCCCCGAGCACGCAGAAGGGGCGGCCTCCCGAAGGAGACCGCCCCTGGGGGGAGCCGCGTTACTTGCTGCTCTTGGTGGCCTGCTGGTATGCCTTCTCGGCCGCGGCCTGCGCGTCCTTGAGGGCCTCACTGGCCGACTTGTTGCCGAGCAGGTACGACTGGATCGCGTTCTGCAGCTCGGTCTGGATCTGCTGACCGGCGGGCGAGGCACCGAACGACTTGCCGCTGCCGACCACGTCGTAGTACGTCGAGATCGCCTTGTCGAAGCCCGCGTTGCCGGACGGCTTCACGTACTTCTCACGAAGCGTCTTGTCCGCCTCCGGGGAGCCGGTGAAGAGGCCGGTGTTGATCGCGCCAGGCGTCTTCTCGATCGTCTTGGCACGGGCCGCACCCGCAGCCTCCCAGGCCTTCTCGCTGGTGAGGTTGAGCGCCCAGGCGCACGCGGCGTCCTTGTTCTTCGCCCCGACCGGGATGACGAACGAGGTGCCGGAGGCGACCGTGAACGGCTTGCCGTCGCTGTCCTTGAACGGGACGGCGCCGATGTCCACCTTGTCGACGAACGGCGTCAGCACGTTGACGTACCACTGGGCGTTGACCTCAGCGCCGACCTGGTCCTTCACGTACTGGTTGTTCTCGCCGAAGAAGTCGAACGAGTCGGTGAAGCTCTTCATCTTGGCGTAGCCGCCCTGAGCGTCGGTGATCTGCTTGAGGACCTCGAGGCCCTTCTCGTTCTTCGGGTCGTCGAGCGTCGGCTTGCCGTCGCTTCCGATGACCTGGCCGCCGTTGGCGAGGAGCCACAGGCCGGCCTGGCCGCTGGCCTGCGGGTCGAAGCCGAGGACGGCCGGGTTACCGCCGGACGCCTTGTACATCTTCTTGACCGCCGCGACCAGCGTGTCGGGCTTGGAGGTGTCGATGTCGGCATCCGTCACACCCGCGGCCTTCATGACGCGCTCGTTGGTGATGATCGCCGGCGGCTGGTAGAACTGCGGCACCGCGTAGATCTTGTCCTTGTACGTGATGTCGTCGACGACCGAGCCGTAGTAGTTCTTCTTCGGGTCGACGTTGTGCACCGAGTAGCACTGGTCGAGCGGCTGGATGAGCCCCTGCGCCGCGTAGGTCGCCACGAACTGGCGGTCCATCTGCACGACGTCGGGGACGTTGCCGCCCGCGACGCGCGTAGTGAACTTCTGCGCGTCGAACGGGGTCTGGTCGATCTTGATCGTGACGCCCTTGAGCTGGTCCTTGGCGTAATCGATGCGGGAGGTGCCGACCTCGTCGGCGTTGTCGAAGCCCCAGGCGTTCAGGCTGCCCTTGGTGTCCTTCGAGAAGTCCCCGCCGGACGAGCTGCCGCCGCTGGAGCTGCAACCGGCGAGGAGCGCCACCGACGCGGTGATTGCCATCGCGGCGAGGGCGGTGTGCCTCTTGTTCATCTGATTTCCCTTCAGTGGTGTCGCAGCGGGCGTCCTCGCCCGTGCGAAGAGGTACGGGATCCCCTGCTGCCGGGGTTTGATGGCGACAGTATGGAAACCTTCCCACATCGCACGCTAATGCAGCGATGAGGCACTTCACAAGGGGACCGGGTGGGGAGAGCCGGTTTTCGTTACTTGATTGTTTCTTACGCTTGAAGTCGCCACTCCTCAAGCCCTAGGGTCGTATGGCAACGATGCCACACGATCCGCGAGGAAGGCCCTGATGCCCCGCATCCGCCGTTTGCTGCTGCTCGGCCACACCCACCACGACGTCGGCTACACCAACAGCCCTCGGATCATCGACGGGATGCACGCGCAGATCGTGCGCGAAGTGCTGCGGCTCGCCGCCGCGGACGACGCCGCGAGCGCCGATGCCGACCGCTTCCGCTGGACTTTCGAGGTCGCCCGGCCGGTGCTGAACTTCCTCCGCTCGGCAACCGACGACGAGGTTCGCGAGCTGCACGACCGCGTCGCCGACGGGACCATCGCTGTCACGGGTGGGTACCTCAACATGACGCAGCTCCCCGATCTCGCCGAATTCGAAGCCGCCTACCGCTCGCTCCGGTCGATCCGCGACGCCGGCATCCCGGTGCGCACCGAGCAGCACGGAGACGTGAACGGCATCGCCTGGGGCGTCGCCGACGCAATGCTCGACGCCGGCATCGAGCGGCTGGTGATGGCGCTGAACCCCGACCACGGCCGGGCGCCGCTGGAACAGCCGAGCGCCTTCTGGTGGGAGGCCCCATCCGGCCGCCGCGTCTTCACCCTCCTGTCGACGCATTACGGCTTCGGCGAGGAGTGGGGCATCGTCGACGGGGATGTGGAGCTCGCCGAGCAGCGCATCCTGGAGTTCGTCGAGCGCCTCGACGCCCGCGACGACTATCCGTTCGACACCGCCGTGGTGCACGCCGGCAACGACAACCGCTGGCCAACCGCCCTGTTCACGCGCGTGGTGCGGCACTGGAACGACCGGCATCCCGACCGGCCGATGGAGACCGCGACCATCGACTCCGCTCTGGATGTGCTTGCCGCGCAGGCGCCGGACGACCTGCCGGTGCTGCGGGGCGAGTGGGCCGAATGGTGGTCGCACGGTCACGGTTCGACCGCCCGTGAGGTCGCGGTGTACCGCGAGGCGCGGCGGTTCGCCCTCTCGGCTCGCGCGGCGCTGCGGCTGGCGGCGCAGCGCGGCGAGGGTGAGCCGGCGCTGGCGACGGTCCTCGGGTACAGGCGCGGGCCGGTGCGGGTGCGCGACGAGCCCGAACTCGAGCAGACGTTCGCCCGCGTGGAGGAGGAACTCCTCCTGTTCGGCGAGCACACCTGGGGCTCGTGGGAGACGTATTCGAAACCGCATTCGCACTTCAGCCACTCGCACTGGAACGCGAAGGCCGCCTTCGCCTACGGCGCATGGGACCTCGCGCGCGATCTCAACGTGGAGGCGCTGTACCGGCTGGCCGCATCGGGCGCCGATCCCGCGCCGGCGGACGGCGTTCTGGTCGCCAACCTCTCCGATGAGCCTCGACGGGAGGCGGTCGAGGCGGAGGTGGACGGGTCGCGACGCGTGACCCTCGTCGCCGACCTTCCGCCCGCATCCGTGGCCGTGCTTCCCGTTCCCGTGAACGAGCCGACGCCACGTGACGGCACCACCCTCGAGGCCGGACGCTTCCGCGCCACCGTCGACCCCGCTCGCGGCGGTGTCGTGTCGCTGGTCGACCTGGCCTCCGGTCGCGAACTCGTCGATCCCGCGTCGCCGCACGGCCTCGGGTCCGTCATCACGGAGTCCGTCACGGCTGCGGGTCGCTCGCACGCGATCTTCGACAACCCGAAGAACTTCAATCCGGCGTTCCCCGGACCGGCGTTCGCGCGGTCGCACGCGGCCTCCAGCACGACGCCGCAGGTCGCCGAGACGGACGCGTACGCCCGCATCCACTGGTCGTCGGAGCTGGACGGGCAGCTCACCGCATCCCACACCCTCACGCTGTTCCGCGGCCTGGACGACATCGACCTCACTGTGAGCATCGCCAAGCCGGAGCGATTCGGGCCCGAGAGCATCTTCGTCGCCTTCCCGTTCGCGGTTTCCGACCCGGAGTTCCTGCTCGAGACGGCAGGCGCCGTGTTCGCGGCCGATTGTGAGCAGCTGCCGGACACCTCCAAAGACTGGTACTCCATCCAGCACGCCATCGGTGTCCGCAGCGCAGACGGCACGGCCGCCGTCCTGTGGGGCACGGTGGATGCTCCCTTGGTGCAGCTGGGCGGCTTCCACACCGGCGAATGGGCCCGCACGCTCGACGCGCAGGCCGGCCACATCAACAGCTGGGTCATGAACAACCTGCACTTCACGAACTTCCAGGCGCGGCAGGAGTTCACGGGCACGCTGCACTACCGGTTCCGGCCGGCGGACGCCGAGGGGCTGCGCGCCGCGGTCGCCGTCTACGGCGCAGGGCTCGCCCTCCCTGTGCAGGCACGTTCGTACAGCGGAATCCTCGGGCGCTGACCACGGCGGGCGCTGACCACGGCACCCGCCGATAGGGTGGTTGACGGCACGCGCGAGGTGCGCGCGTGCCCAGACGTGAGGGGGTGCGCGTGGCTGAGGACGACGGTCTGGCGATCAGGATCCGCGGGCTGCACAAGCGGTTCGGTCAGAAGAACGCTGTCGACGGGATCGACCTGGATGTGCCCTCGGGCAGCTTCTACGGACTCGTGGGCCCGAACGGCGCGGGCAAGACGACGACGCTGAGCATGGCGACCGGGCTGTTGCGCCCGGATTCGGGCGAGGTGCTCATCCACGGCGTCGACATGTGGCGTCAGCCGCTGGTCGCGAAGGCGATGGTCGGCGTGCTGTCGGACGGGGTGCGCCTGTTCGACCGCCTGACCGGCCAGCAGCTGGTGGAGTACGCGGGTCTCCTGAGCGGCATGGACCGCCCGACCGCGCAGCAGCGCACGCACGACCTCCTGCAGTTGCTCGACCTCGAGTCCGCCGGGGGCACGCTCGTCGTGGACTACTCGGCCGGTATGACGAAGAAGATCGCCCTGGCCGGCGCGATGGTGCACGCGCCGCGCGTTCTGGTGCTGGATGAGCCGTTCGAGTCGGTCGACCCGGTCTCGGCGGCGAACATCCGCGACATCCTCCGCACGTACGTCGACGGCGGCGGCACGGTCATCGTCTCCTCGCACGTGATGGACCTGGTCGAGCGGATGTGCGACCACGTCGCCGTCATCACGGAGGGCCGCGTGATCGCCGCCGGTTCGGTGGATGAGGTGCGCGCCGGATCCACGCTGGAGGACCGCTTCGTCGAGCTGGTCGGCGGACGCCGCGTCGGGGAGGGGCCGGAGTGGTTGCGACACTCGTAAGGCTGCGCCTGCTGGTCCTGCGCAACTCGTTCCGACGGAGCACCGGCCAGCTGGTCGCCGTCATCATCGGCGCGGTCTACGGCGCGTTCTTGCTCCTTCTGGTGCTTGGCGCACTGGTCGGGCTGTCGTTCGCGCCGGCCGAGGTCGCCACCACCGCAGTCGTACTCGCAGGTTCGGCCGCCGTGCTCGGCTGGGCCGTCCTCCCGCTTCTGCTGTCGGGCGTCGAGCAGACACTCGACCCCGGCCACCTCGCCGTCTACCCGATCGCTCTGCGGCCGCTCATGCTCGGGATGCTGCTGAGCGGCGCCGTGGGCGTCGCAGGAGCGGCGACATCGCTCGCCTCTCTGGGTACCGCGCTCCCCTGGCTGCGCTCGCCGGGCGTCGCGCTGGTCGCCCTGGTGACCGGCGTGCTCGGGGCGGCGACGTGCATCGTCATCTCGCGAGCCGTGACCTCCATCGCGAGTGGGCTCTCGTCGGGCCGCCGGTTCCGCGAGGCGAGCGGGCTGCTCATCCTCATCCCGCTGATCCTGGCCGGCCCGATCATCATCGGGATCACGAGCGGACTGCGCTCGTCGGCCGACGCCCTGCCCGCCATCGCCGTCGGTCTCGGCTGGTCGCCGCTCGGCGCGGTCTGGGCGGTGCCCGGGGCGATCGCAGCGGGGGATCCGCTCGGCGCGCTCCTGCGGCTCCTCATCGCCGTCGCGACCTTCGCGGTGCTGTGGATGGTGTGGCGCTGGGGACTCGCGCGCTCGCTGGTGACCCCGGCGCGAGCATCCTCTCGGGTGCGCGCTCCCGGCAAGTCGGGGCTCTTCGGGGTGCTTCCGGGGACCGCCGCCGGGGCCATCGCTGCGCGCTGCCTGACCTACTGGTTCCGCGACCCGAGGTACTTGCGGCAGCTTCTCGTCATCCCGCTGCTCCCCGCCGTCATGTGGTTCTATGCGAGCATCAACCACTCGACCGGCTACATCTTCGCGGCCGCGCCAGTCGTCGCGTTCTCCCTGGGGATCGGGATGATCGCCGACGTCTCGTACGACTCGACGGCGTTCGCGCTTCACGTCTCCAAGGCCGTCCCCGGGCGAGCGGACCGGTGGGGGCGCGCCTCGGCCTTGCTGACGTTCGCCGTGCCGGCCGTCATCCTCATCGTGATCGGATCCGCCGCGTTCGAGGGCGACTGGCTACCCGCTCCCGGACTGCTCGGGCTCTCCCTCGGGATGCTGCTGAGCGGTGTCGCCGTCTGCTCGGTGACCTCTGCGCGCTTCGTGTTCCCCGTGCCGGAACCGGGCGACAACCCGTTCCGGTCGCGCCCGGGCTCGAACATCTCGTTGCTCGGCCCGACGTTCGCAGCCTGGGGCATCATCGCCGTGCTCTGCCTGCCCGAGATCGTGCTGCTGGTGATGTCGCTCGTCACGCGCGAGGCGGTGTGGGGCTGGCTGGCGCTCGCCCTGGGCGTGGTGCTGGGCTCGGTGCTGGTGGTAGTCGGCGTGCGGATCGGTGGGCGCGTGCTCGACGCGCGGGCGCCGGAGCTGCTGCTCCAGTTGCGCAAGGACGGCTGACCCGCCTCCGCGTCGCCGTCCAGTTGTCACGACACGCCGTCGGCGCAGGTCGCCGGACGGCGTGTTGCGTCAACTGGACGGGATGGGCGGGTCACGAGGAGGCGGAGGGGGCCGTTCGGCGGGCCTGCATCTTCATGGCGTTGCCGCATCCCGCCATGGTGCACCAACGGCTGGAGCGGTTCTTGGAGTAGTCGTAGTACGCCCAGCGGCAGGTGGCTCGGTCGCAGACCTTCAGGCGCGGCCAGCTGCCGTCTTCGCGGGAGGCGCGTACCGCATCCAGCACACCGGCGAGAGCGCTTCGGACATCGTCGCCGGCGGCGGGGGCGAGCTCGAACGACGCCGACGGACCGAACGCGACCCGCACCGGCAGGCCGGCGAGCGCGTCATCCAGACGCCGGAGCGCCTCCGGATCGGCGTCGTGGCCGGCGTGCGTCGCCAGCACGCTGCGCAGGCCCTCGCGGACGGTCATCGCCAGCGCGAGATCGTCGGCGTCGGCCGCGATGTCGGCAGGCCGGGCGCCGAGCAGACCTCGCGCGTCGAGCCAGGCCACGAGGTCGGACGGCTGCTCCCAGCCCTCTTCGTCCTCCTGGTACTCGACCGTGTTCACGAAGTCCCGCACCAGCCGCGCCGACGCGGGGATGATCTCGTCTTCTCGCTGGAACGCGAGATCCGTCTGCCGACCCATGACACCAGCATACGCACTTGACAGGTGTAAGACCAGCGTGCAGTCTGGCGATACACCGGCAAAAACCGATAGCTGGGGTTGGAGGTCATCGTGGATCAGTCAGCACTGCCTTGGACGGGAGCGCCGCCGCGCGCGCAGAACACGCCGACGTTCGCGAGGTGGATACGCATCCACTACCGCGCGATGCGCGTGCGACGCCTCACCCGACGCGCCGAACGCGACCCGTGGACGGACCACGTCTCACCCTGGATGTACTGGGGCCTGCACCGCTGAGCGGCTCGGCCGGCGACGAGCGGGCCGCGTCAGCCCGCGAGCGTCTGCTCGCAGGCGAGCAGCGTCACCCCGACGCTCCAGGCGTGCGACAGCGTGAGCAGCATCCCCTTCGGCTGGAAGCACTCTGTCTGGTAATAGCGCTCGCTTACCATCCCGCGGTAGGCGTTGAAGTCGCCGTCCTCCCGCGCGATGAACTGACGGAAGCACGCCAGCGTCTCGTCCGCGCGCTCCGCGTAGTGCGGGTCGCCGAGGGCGGCGGAGAGCTCCCGCAGCTCGGCGGTGCAGACCAGTCCGTATGCGTGCAGGTGCTGGTTCGACGGCGACGCGTTGTCCGCCCCGCGCGTGCGGAAACCGTAGGCGCCGAGCAGCGTGTGCTGCGGGAACGAGACGTCGTAGCTGTAGCGGAAGGTCAGCATCCAATCGGCGGCGCGGCGTGCGACATCGAGCCAGTGCGCGTCTCCGGTCGCCCGGTGCAGCGCGACGTAGGCCATGACGGCGGCGTAACCGTCTTCGGAGGTGGGGGCGAGGTCCACATCCTCCGGGGCGCCGTGCACGAACTCGCGGTCGACGAACTGCTCGTAGTAGCGGCCGGCAGCGAGCGCGGCGGGAAGGTAGCGGTCATCGCGATCCGCGGCCTCTACGAGCGCGGCGATCCAGGTGAGTCCCGACGCTCCCGACCAGGAGAGCACCTCGCCGGTCTCCGCGTGGTGCACCGAGCCGAGGTTGCCGTCGGCGCGCTGGCGACCGACGACGACATCGAGGTTGGAGCGGATGGCGTGCTCCCACTGCCGGTGCGGCGCGAGACCCTGGGCGCGCACCAGGAACAGGGTCGCCTCCGCCAGCGTGCGCGAGTGCAGGCCGCGCTTGAGCTCGGTCCAGCTCTGCGTCCAGCCGTGATCGCGGTACCAGACGCCCCAGAACGTGCCGGACGGGGACAGGGATGCGGTGATGAAGTCGATGACGCGCTCGGCCGCATCCACTTCGTCGGCGCGCGACGTGCGCAGGCCGTGGGACAGCAGCGCGTACGCCCACGGGATGCCGCTCACCCAGCCGACGTGCATCGCCTGCCGGTCGACGCTCAGCCCGTCGCGGCCGCTCACCTCGCGGTCGAAGCCGACGGTCTCCAGCAGCACGCCGGGGTCGGGGTCGTAGTGCCACGTCAGCAGCCCCTCGGCGGTGAGGTCGGCCGCGGTCGCCACATCCACCCACGGGTCGAGCGGTGCCGAGGGCGCCGACTCGGCATGCAGGGCGCGCAGGATGGGCGCGTAGGAGTGACGGGATGCGGCCAGCTCGAAGACGCGGACGGTGAGGTCCACGGTCTCCCCGGGGGTGAAGACGTGGGTGGCGACGTCAGCCGGGCGGGGCCGTGCGTCGCCGTAGTAGGTGACCGGGAACTCGCGGTACGGGAAGCGGAGGCTGACCCTCGCGTCGCCCCACTCCGCGTCGTGGGCGAGCCCTAGGCCGGTGAGACCGAGTGGCGTGGTCTCGTCCGCCGCGAGGGCGACGCCACCGTGGTCGGGACCGGCCCAGGCGAAGACGGCAGGCGTGGCCGCGCGGTCGGCGCGGAACTCCCAGGCGTCGCTGACCAGGGCGTCGTGCTGCTCCGGCGAGTCCGCCCCGATCTCGAAGCGCGGGAACGCCCGGGCGTTCTCCGCCGGCCGGTTCTCGCCGTAGAACGCACCCGGGATCAGCCACCACGGGTCGTCGGCGCCGTGCACCGGCGCCTCGACCAGCACCGACCCGTCGGCCGGCTCGTCGCCGGTGTAGGCGACGTGCAGGGTGAGCCGCCAGCCCGGCTCGGCCGGGCTCCACTCCTGCCGCACCTCGACAGCGTCTGCCGCAGGACCGACGACGCTGACGCAGACCTCGGGATGCGGGCTCACGACAGCGGGCGCTCGATCAGGTCGACCTCCCGCACGGGCTCTGCCGGGTCGGCCGGGACGACGAAGGTGCGCAGTTGTGACGGACCGAAGTCCTCCTCGATGGTGCGTCCGAGAAGCGGCAGCTCGATCCGTGACCGGCCGGCCTCACCGCGTGTCTCCACCGCGCGCACCACGACGTCGGCGCCGCCGGGCGCTTCCGTCGCATCCTCGGTGCCCTTGAGCGCCGTGACCATGACCGCTCCGGAGCCGTCACCGGCGAACGAGTTCACCGGGGGCAGCGCGCCGTCGTGGAACGACTCCTGCATCGCCCGGACCGGGTTCCCCAGCACGAGGGCCCGACGGATCGGGTCGGCCGCGCGCCAGTCGCCGGCGTGCGGGACCAGCTCGTAGCTGAACCGCTGCACGCCCTGATCCTGGAACGAGTAGATGCCCTCGGGGTCGAGCAGCCGGGGGTCGTGCCACGAGTAGACGGGGCTGCGAACGGCGGTGACGCCGATGCTGGGCTGGCCGCTGTTCTCAGCGTGGGCCGGGCTCACATCGTAGGCGTGCTTGTTCGTGGTGATGACGGTGAGGCCGGCCGCTTTGCCGTCGACCGCGCCGGACAGATCCACCCACGACTGCGCAGGCTCCTCCGCGCCGTCGACCGGGCGCTCCAGGTGCCCGAACGGGATCTCGTAGGTCGTCGTCGGGTCCTTGAGCACGGTCGGGAAGCGCAGCTTCAGCAGGTGCGCCTGCTCCCGCCAGTCGAGCGTGACGTTGACCCGCAGCACCGGCGAGTCGTGGTCGAGGATGAGCTCCTCGACCAGAGTGGATGCGCCCCACGCGCGCTCGATGCGCACGCGCGAACGCAGGGGCCCCGTCTCGCGCACGACGATGCGCTTCAGCTCCATCGTGGCGCCCGGCCAGGCGTACGAGACGACGCGGTGGCCCCAGGTGTCGGTCGGGTCGTCGTTGATCTGGGTGTGCTGCGCGCCATCGACACCGGCCATCACATCCACACCGGTCGCCTTGTTCAGGTAGGACGAGATCCAGCCCGTCTCCTGGTCGATCTGGATGCGGACGTGCTCGTTCTCGAGGGTGTCCGCGGTGACGGTGAGCCCGCTGGCGGCGGCACCCGGGCCCGCGCCGGGGCGCAAGCGGTACAGGCGGTAGCCGAGGGCGGGCACGTCGGCGCGGAACACGACGGCGCCGCGCGAGATGTCATCCGTCGTCGCGGTGGACTGCGAGTTCTGGAAGACGACCGGCTCGCCGTTCTCGTCGACCACGTGCACGCCGCCCCGCTGAGCGCCGTACTGGAAGTCGACATCCACCGACACCGGCCAGGCGTGCGGGTTGAAGACGAGGACCGGCTGCGTGCCGTCCTCACGGTCGACCTGCACCTGGCGGGCGATGACGTTGTGGGCGCGGGTCACGATCCGCTTCGAGATCGACACGGCCTCGCCGAGCTGATCGCGCGCGTCGTCGTACGACGGCTCGATCGCCGAACCCGGCAGGATGTCGTGGAACTGGTTGAACAGCACCTGCTTCCACGCCGTCTCCAGCTCATCGCGCGGGTACGCGACGCCGTCGGTGGCGGCGACGACGGCCGCCCAGCGCTCGGCGTTCAGCACGGCGAACTGGGCGCGGCGCTGCCATGCCTTGATGCCGGAGTGCGACGAGTAGCAGCCGGGAGCGTGGTGCTGCAGGTCGTCGCGGCGCACCGGGAGGGCGTCGAGGAACGCCTCGCCCCGTCCCAGCACCTCGTCGAAGTACGTGCGCGGTGAGGACATCGTCATCCTTCCGAAGGAGCCCATCCGGTCGTAGCGGTGGATCGACTCGATGTTCGCGATGGTCGGGCCTCCGCCGTGGTTGCCCACGCCGTAGAAGACCATGGCGGTCGCGTTCTCGCCGAAGCCGACGCTGCGGTCGAGCGACGCCAGCGACTTCTCCGTCTGGCCGTCGACCGAGCCGGGCGGGCTCCCGTACTCGAACGGGATGCGGTAGGCCAGCACGCGGGAGCCGTCGGGCGCCTCCCACCAGAACAGCGAATCCCCGAAGTCCGACTCGTGCGGGCCGGGGCGCAGGAAGGTGTACGAGTCCATACCCTGGCCGCGGAGGATCTGCGGCAGCATCGCGTTGTGCCCGAACGGGTCGACGTTCATGCCGACAGTCGACGGCGTCCCGAAGCGCGACTCCAGGTAGCGCTGGCCGTAGAGGCCCTGCCGGACGAAGCTCTCGCCCATCGGCATGTTGTTGTCCGGCTCGACCCACCAGCCGCCGACGTTCACCCAGCGGCCCTCGGCGACGCGCTGTTTGATGCGCTCGAAGAGTTCGGGATCGGACTCCTCGACCCAGCTCAGCAGCACGATCTGGTCGCAGGTGAAGATGAAGTCGGGGTACTCATCCATGCGGTGGATGGCCGACCAGAAGGTCGCGCGGGCCTCCTGGTAGCCCTCCTGCCACGGCCACAGCCACACCGGGTCGAGGTGCGCGTTGCCGATCATGTGGAGGGTGCGCTGCGGGGTCGCGGTGGGGCGCTTCGCGGCCGGGAGGTCGCGCGGCTGCGTGCCGGCGGGGGCGTTCGCGACGGGGGCGTCGCGGTGCGCGGCGCTCGCCGCTTCCGTGCGCTCATCGGCCGCATCCACCGCGATCTTCTCCGGAGTTTCTCCGCCCACGCGCGGCGTGTCGACCGGAGAAACTCCGGAACCGTTGGCTGGGGTGGTGGGGGGCGTCACAGGGCGTACTCCTCGTCGCCGTCGGCCCAGGCGTCCACGAGTTCGGAGAGCACGTGGAGCATGAACGTGTGGAACTCCTGGATCCTCGGGGTGGTCGTGGACGGGCTCAGCAGCGCGTAGTCGGCGAACTGCTTCGCCGGACCGCCATCGCCGCCGCCGAACAGCACCGTCGTGGCGCCGACCGACTTCGCCGCTTCGAGCGCTGAGACGATGTTCGCACTCCGGCCGCTCGTCGTGAAAGCCGCGACGACATCCCCCGGGCGCGCGAGGCCGAGCACCTGGCGCGAGAAGACGTCGTCGTACGAGTAGTCGTTCGCGATGCAGGTCATGGTGGTCGGGTCGGTGCTGAGCGTGACCGCGCCGAGCGGCCGCCGGTCGCGCTTGTAGTGCCCGATGATCTCGCCGGTGAAGTGCTGGGCGTCCGCGGCGCTGCCGCCGTTGCCGAACGTATAGAGGATGCCGCGCTCCGCGAACGCGTCGCAGAGCACCTTCCCCACCTCGCGCAGCGCCGGCAGGAGCTTCTCGCCCTGCTCGGCGACCTGGATGTGCGCCTCCAGCTGCTCACGCATCCACTCAGCCACGGTGGGCTCCCTTCTGTGAGACGCCCGCACCTGCGAGCCGGTCGAGACGGTCGAAGGCGACGGCACCCGCGCCGACGACGCAGACCACGTCGCCGAGGCCCGCCAGCACGACGGTGGATGCTGCGGCCGCGGGCGGCATGGCGTCGGCCGCCACGCGCTCCCGGACCGGGACGAGCAGGGCGTCGCCCGAGCGGGTCACGCCGCCGCCGAGCACGACGAGGTCGGGCTCGAAGACGTTGACGAGGTCCGTCAGCGCGGTGGAGAGGGCGTCGACCGTCTCCTGCCAGAGCTCGGTCGCGAGGGTGTCGCCCGCGGCTGCCGCGGCCACGACATCCTCCGCCCGCACCTCGGGAAGCTCGGCGAGCGACGACCCGGCGCCGCGCTCGGCGACGGCTTCGCGGGCGCGCTGAGCGATCGAGGTCCCGGACGCGTAGCCCTCCAGGCAGCCGCGGCGGCCGCACAGGCAGGGCCGGCCGTCGGTGCGCACCATGACGTGACCGAACTCGCCGCCGTTGCCGGCGGCACCGCGGTGCAGGCGGCCGTCGATGACGGCGCCGCCGCCGATGCCCGTGGAGATCGTGAGGTAGACCATGGTGTCGGCGTCGCGTCCCGCACCGTAGCGGAACTCGCCGAGAGCGCCGGCGGTCGCGTCGTTCTCGAGCACAGCGGGGATGCCGAACTCACGCTCGGCCAACTCGACGATCGGCAGGTCGATCCAGCCGGGCAGGTGCAGCGGACCGGTCAGCACGCCGGTCTTCGCGTCGAGCGGACCACCGCACGAGATGCCCACGGCCTCCACCTGGAGTCCGGATGCGGCGATCGCCCGGTGGCCCATGTCGAAGAGCCTGGGAACGATCGCACCCGGACCCTCCTCGCGGCGTGTGGGTTCGACGATCAGTGCGTGGGTTCGGCCGTCTTCCGTCACGACACCGACGGCGAGCTTCGTGCCGCCGATGTCGAGTGAGAGGACGGCGCGGAGGCCGTTTGCCATCATGTCCTTCCGAGGGTGCACGACCACGACTGCGCTGGTGGATCGTGTGGGATCGTTCCCACAGATACTAGGACGAGGCGGGGTGCCGGGTCAACACGGCGCGTGCGCTGCGCGCGTCCTCCGCGCATCCTGCGCACGCTCTGCGCACGCCCCTCGCCGCATCCCGCGCCTCTCCCCCTCGTGAGGTGCTCGTAGTTGCGCGGTGCCTCGGCGGGTCGACAGCAACTGTGAGCACCTCGCGAGTATGGCGGGTTGCGCGAGCGGCAGGCCGGGCGTAACGTACAACCAAATGGTTGTAGATGAGATGACGGATGCCGAGGTCGATCGCATCTTCCAGGCCCTGGCGGATGCGACACGGCGGGACATCGTGGCGCGATCGCTCCAGGGGGAGCACTCCGTTAGCGAGCTCGCCCGGCAGTACGACATGAGCTTCGCGGCGGTGCAGAAGCACGTCGCGGTGCTCGAACGGGCGGGGCTCGTCCACAAGCGCAGCCGTGGACGGGAACGCGTGGTGTCCGGCGACCCGGAGACCATCCGGCGCGCGTCGCGACTGCTCGGCGCCTACGAAGAGCTCTGGCGCCGTCGGGATGCGGCGATCGACGGCATCCTCGCCGCAGAGAACGAACGCACCACCGAACACGAGAGGAACGAACGATGACCTTCGTCGAGTCGAACAAGGACGTGGATGCGCTGACGCTCACGTTCGTCACCGAGTACGCCGCACCGCAGGAGCGCGTCTGGCAGCTGTGGTCGGATCCGCGCCAGCTGGAGCGCTGGTGGGGTCCGCCGGAGTGGCCGGCCACGTTCGAGGTGTTCGAGTTCGAGCCTGCGGGGCGCGCCACCTACTACATGACCGGACCGGACGGCACGAAAGCCCGCGGCTGGTGGCGCTTCGTCGCCATCGAGCCGCCCGCGCAGCTCGCCCTCGACGACGGCTTCGCGGACGACGACGGCAACCCGGCCCCCGGCGAGCCGGTGCGGATGACGACCACGCTCGAGGAGAGCGACGGTCGCACGCGGATGACCCAGGTCTCCCGGTTCGCCAGCGTCGACCAGCTCAACGAGATGGTCGCGATGGGCATGGAGGAGGGCCTGCGCCTCGCCCTCGCCCAGATCGACGACCTCCTCGCCGCCGACGTCGCCCGCTGACCGTCCCGCAGGTCAGGGGGCGTCGAGGAAGGCCAGGAGGTGGGGGAGCGTGCGGCGCAGCGAGGAAGGGTCGCCGGCGGCGGCCAGACGCTCCCCGAGGTAGTCGCCGTGGATGCCCGGGACGATGAGGAGGCGCGCGTCCGGCAGCAGGGAGGCCACCTCCACGAAGTGCTCCGCCCGCACGACGTCGTGGTCGGCGCCGACCACCAGGGTCGGCGCCGCGATCGACGTCAGCAGTTCGTCGGGAAAGTCCTCGAAGCCGAGCATCAGCTCCTGGTCGAGGTCGAACATGCGCCGCGCGTGCTCGGGGTCGCGGCTGACCGCGAGGTCGGCGTCCCGGTACGGCGCGGGCAGGTCGTCGAAGGTGCCGGCGGCGAGGCCGTCCCAGAAGCCGTCCACCATCGCCGACCGCCGCGTCGGCGCCGAGGCGACGATCAGCCGGCGCACGGCGGACGGATGCCGGGCTGCGAGCTGCAGGGCGACCTGGCCTCCGTTGCTGAAGCCGAGCACATCCACTTCTCCGAGTCCCAGCTCGCGCAGCACCGCCGCGACGTCGTCGGCCGAGCCCTCGAAGCTGGCGGGCCGGTCGCCGGGAGTCGTGCGTCCGTGACCCTGCAGTTCGACGGCGAGCACCGACCGGGTCGGCGCGACCAGCGGTAACAGCAGTCCCCAGTTCGACTCGATCGTCGAACCGCCGCCGTGGATCAGCAGCAGCGGCGGACGCGGCGAATCCGGGTCGCCGTGCCACTCTCGGTAAAGCCGGATGCGTTCCACGCCCGCAGGCTAGCCGAGCGGCCGTCGACGTGTCGAGACCGGTCGGACGCTACGCGGGTGCGTGCTCCGCACTCGGCGCGACCGTGTCCACCACCGCGTCGCCCGCCTGCCCGTACCGGACCGCCCCGATCGTCACGTCCGCCGCCAGCCGCTGCCGCTTCCGCACATCCGCGGTCGCCCGCACGGCGAACCGCAGCCGAACCGTCTCGCCCGCACCGGCCACGACGGAGTTCGGCTCCGGTTCGCTCCACCCCTCGGGCGTCACCAGCCGGGCGACCACCTCGCGGGCCTCGTCGTAGGCGTTCACCACGACGACCTCGTACTCGAGTTCGGCACCCGCCTCGACGCGCTGGTAGAACGGCTCGACGAGAACCAGGTTGCCGTCGGCCGGCGGCAGCATCCCGTCGTCGGGCAACAGTCCGTTGTGGATGGCCGCGAGCTCGTCGCCCTGCTCGGTGAGCAGCTGGAGGTAGTCCTCATCCACTTCGCGGCCCTGCCAGTGGCCGGTGATCATCAGACCGGGTGCGACCCGGCGGTACAGCGCGGCGCTCTGGATGAAGTCGTCGCGGCGGAACCGGTTGCGGTACTGGTAGTTGAGGATCTCCCTCTGGACGCCGAGCCGCCCCTCCGCGGTCTGCTGGTCGCCCGTCGCCAGCACGCGGACGCCGTCGACCTCGAACTCGAAGGCGGCGGCGTACAAGGTGTGACCGGGCAGCTCGTGCGTGACGAACTCGTACTCGCGCCAGCGCACCGTCTCGCCCAGGCCGAGCACGCGGTCGGCGGGGATGGGCTCGAACCACTGGCACGGCAGGTCTGTGCGCATCGGGTCGGCCATGATCGGCGCCACGTTCTCGGGAAGCCAGACCTGGGTGCCTTCGACGTCGCGCAGCAGGTTGAGCCCGGCGATGTGGTCGTCGTGGTAGTGCGTTCCGAGCACGACTTCGACCGAGGTGACGCCGAAGTCGCGCTTCAGCGCGGGCAGCGAGGCCAGCCACGGCCGGCGGGCGGCCCGGTCGGTTCCGGCCGGCCAGCCGGTGGACATGTCGTAGCCGTAGTCGATGAACAGCGCGGCGCCTGAGTCGCTCAGCAGCACGTACACGCACGAGTTGGCCGTGCGGTTCAGGAGCAGATGGTCGGTGAGCCGGACGAAGGGACGCTCCAGCCAGTCGCGCAGATCCCACGGGTTGGTGCGGCGGGAGTCGACGTACTCGCTCATCCGGCTGGCGAGCTGGTCGAGCGCATCCGCCGCATCCGCCATGGGTTCGCCGTGAGAGGGGAGCAGGATGCTCGGCTCCTCCTCCTGCAGCAGCAGACAGGAGAGCACGTTCATCGCCGGGCCCTCGTTCTCGGTGTACGACCACTGCGTCGCGGCAAGGGACCAGACCTTGCCGGGCGCGTAGATGAGGTCGCCGGTGAACGCGACGCGCGCATCCCCGCTGTCGATCAGGTAGGTGACCGACCCCATCGTGTGACCGGGCGTCGGGATGGTCTTGACCTCGACGCCGCCGAAGCGAGCCGTCCTGTATTCAGGAACGGTGCCCGCGACGGGTACCGGATCGAGCAGCGAGAAGCGGTCCTGCCGCAGGTTGTAGTCGTTGTAGAGCGACCGCGCCGACCACATCTCGTCGACCCGGGCGAACAAATCCTGTTCGACCGGCGGGACGAAGATCGGGATGCCCGCGGCGGCAGCGCGCGGGAGACCCTGGCCCTGGTCGCGGTGGTGGTGCGTCATCAGGACGGCGTCGAGCGTGTCGAGGCCGAGCTCGCCGAGGTGGTCCAGCACGTCACCCGACCCGAAGTCGACGGCGATCGCACCGGACGCGCCGGCGGCCGGCGTCACGACGTACACGTTGCACGTGTCCGCGAACCGGTGCACGCCGGGAGCGACCTCGGTGAACGAACTCATACGGAGGTGGACTCCTTCTCGGCGCGGTCGCCGGCGCCGTCATCGTGGGCAACGGCGGCCCGGGCCGCCCGGTACTCGCGCCAGAGCTCGGCGATCTCATCCAGGTCGCCGTCGGTCACATCCTCGCGGCTGTTGTCGATGGACTCGACGTAGTACAGCGCCGGCACTCCGAGCTCCGGCTGGATGCGCGCGTACGCGAGCCACTCCTCGCGGTTCGGCATCGGCCACTGGTCCGTGTCGATGGGGTGCTCGGGAAGCGCGGCCGCAGCGATGTCGTGGCGGAACCGCAGCTGGTCGCCGACGGGAACCGGCTCGCCGTGCACCGAGTCCTCGAGCACGTCGTTGAGGCGCACCATGTCGGTCACATCCGAGAACGAGGGGTGGATGGTGTGGGTGACGACGAGCGCATCCGGCTTTGCCGCCTTCGCCGCGTCGTGGATCGTCTTCACGATCGCGTGCAGGGCGCTGATGCCCCAGACGCCGTCCGCGTGCGTGCGAAGGCTCACGCCGGAAGGCGCGCGCTGGGTGAAGTCGACCTTGAAGCCGTCGGCGTCGAGTCCGTCCGGAGAAAGCATCCGCGTCACCTGCTCGGCGAGCGCCTCCAGGTAGGCGGGGTTGGAGGGGTCGACGGCGACGGGACGACCGAACGCGTCCCGCACGGTGAGCTCCGGCGGCAGCCCCGCCGGGTCCCACGCCTTGAACCACAGCAGGACGCGCTGGCCGGCCGCATGCCGTTCGTCGATCCAGCCGCGCAGGTCTGGCCACTTCTCGGTGTCGACCGTGTTGGTGCCGTAGTCGGCCTGCCAGCGGTCGTCGATGACGACGGTACCCGGGTGGATGTCGCGCTCGGCCAGGCGGCGCAGCCACCGGTCGTACAGGTACTGACGCGCAAGGTCGGGTGCGAACGCGGCGCCGGCCGGGAGCACGAAGCCGTCGGCGTTGTCGGTCGCGAGCGCCTCGCCCTCGTGGCTCATCCGGACGGCGAGCGCGCACTGCGCGCCCCAGCCGCAGAAGATCGGCTCGTGCCACCAGTCGGCGGAGTCGCCCGGGGCCGGAGCCCACCCGCGCTCAGCGAGGTCGTCCCGGTAGTCGCGGATCGCGGTGAGCGGCGCGCCCGCCGGCCGCAGCACGAACTCGGGCGACACCCATCCGCCTGCCCGCACCACGGTGTGCCCCTCGTAAGTGAGCCGCAGCAGGAAGCCGCCGTCGATCACGTCGTAGCGGTACGTCGTGAAGCTGAGCTGTCCGATCGGGGCGACCACCGAGACCCCGAGCCAGTCACCGACCGGCATGTCGGTCGGGCCGTGCGGCGCGTCCGGCGAGATCGACGGGCGACCCAGCGCGAAGACGAGCGGCGGCGGCGAGAAGATGCCGTGCAGGCGGCCGGGCTCCGCATCCCCGACGACGCCGAGCTGCGCCTGGGTGTTGGACAGCCGGACCACCTGGATGGGCTCGGTCGGCGTCGGCACGAAGACCGACGGGAAGCGGATGCCCGAGCGGAAGGTCCCGGCGGCGCCCGACGGGAGGGCCGCCTGGCCGCCGAACATGGTCAGGTCGGTCAGGCGGGCGTCGTCGTCCTCGGTCGTCACCTCGACGCGCGCACGCACCTCCTGCGGGGTGCAGTGCAGGACGACCGCCTTCGTCGCCCACGCGCTCGAGTCGGTGAGCACGGTGACGCGCACGGAGCCGTCCGGCTGCTCCTCGACGGTGACGGCGGTGGGGCCGGACGACTCGTCCGGCAGGCCGACCCGGTCGACGCTGGCGACGAGCGAGAGGTCGCTCCAGAGTTCGCCGTCGGGCCCCGCGATGGTGGCGCGGGGCCGGGTGAGCGCGACGCCGAGCGTGTACGCCGGGGCGACGAGCACGACCTCGGTCGCGCTGCGGGTGACGGTGATGTCCTGAATGGTCTGCATGGTCCTCGGGGTGGGGGATGAGGCGAGTGAGGGTCAGAGCGCGGCGAGCGCTTCGACGGTGTCTATGGTGAGCGGGTCGCTGTGGAGCGGGTCGGCGGTGAGCGGGCCGCCGGCATGCGTGGTGCGGATGCTGAATCGAGGTTCCGGGGCGAACGCGACGCGCAGGGTGGCGCGCTCGTCGCCGAGCGTCCACTCGAGTTCGAGTGAGCCGTCGGCATCCACACGGTAGCCGAAGTCGCCGGCGAAAGCCGGATGCGTCGACCGCAACCGCACGAGCGCCAGCTGCGCCCGTGCGACGTCGCTCGCGAGCGCGGCATCCACCTCGTCCTGCGTGTAGCGGTGACGGTTGACGTCGCGGCCCTGACCGGTCTGCTTGAACAGCGCGATGTCGTCCAGCCCGCCGAGCAGTCCGACGTAGTAGAGCTGCGGCTTGCCCGGCAGCCACAGCTGCACGGCGCGGGCGAGGAGGTAGCTGCGGGCGTCGCCGCCGAGGGCGGAGAGGAAGGTGGCGTTGATCTGGTGCGGAAGGCTCATCCACGCCGGGACGACGGACGCGAGCGTCGAGTGCCCGTTCGTGGCGACGGCCGCGCTCTCGAAGATCGCCGCCATCTCGTCCTGGTCGATGAGGCCCGGGCGGTCGCCGGAGGGACCGGCGTCGATGATGCCGATGCCGTCGTGCGTGTCGAGCACGGTGATCGCGTTCTGCGGGCGGATGCGCAGCCACTCGGCCAGCCGGTCGGACGTTCCGGTGCCGAGGCTGTGGAGGAGGAGCGGGGCCAGCGCGAAGTCGTAGACGTAGTCGACGAGCGGCGCGATGGCGAGCTGCTGGCTGTAGTGGGCGTGCACCTCGACCAGGACACGCAGATCCTCACCGCGGGCTAGACGGACGATCTCGCGCACGAACTCGAGCGTCTCGGGCGTCATGAAGCTGTCGGTCCCCGGCGTCTTGACCGCGTAGCCGACGGCGTCGAGGCGGACCGTCGTCACGCCGCCCGCGCGCAGCGTCGCCAGCGTGGTCCGCAGGTATTCGCGAGCGCGATCGTTCGCCACGTCGAGGTCGACCTGGCTGGGCATGAAGGTGGTCCAGACCAGGCGGCGGGTGCCGTCGGCCATCCGATAGGCGGTGAACGGCAGTCCCGGGCGCGGGCGGTAGAACGCGGTGATCTCCGCCTCCGACGCGCCGTCGGGGAACACCGTGTCGAAGGTGAGGAACATCCCGTCGTGGGCCGACTCGTAGCCGAGCGCGAGCCAATCCACGAACTCGGCGGACTCGCTGGAGACGTGGTTGACGATCAGGTCGACCGTCACCTCCCGTCGCTCGGCGATCGCGCGGACGTCGTCCCAGGTGCCGAGCCGAGGGTCTACAGCGCGGTGGTCGATCGGGTCGAAGCCCGCGTCCGCGCCGTCGAAGGGCACGAAGAAGGGCAGGATGTGCACGCCGGCGAAGTCGCGCAGCGGACCGTCGAGCAGTGCGCCCAGTCGCGGCAGGTCGCCGCCGAGGCGGTCGGCGTAGGCGAGGAGGTCGACGCCGGTCACGAGGTCGCCGCCGGTGTCGGTGTCGATGTGCCTGTCGCTTCCTCGGAGGTTCCGCCGGACCCGGGATGCGCCGGCCGGTTCGCGCTGGCGTCCGGCTGTCCCGGGTCCGACGGGGTCAGGGCCTCCGCGAGCCGGGCGACGCCGCCGGCCGGGGAGGTGAGGACGGGGATGTCGACGCCCGCCGATTCGGCGGCCGCTGCCATGGACGCCTGGGCCAGCACGATCACGGTCGCGGGCTCGCCGCCTGCGGGGTTCGCCGCGTCGCGCACGGCGTCCGCGATCAGGCGGTCGTGGCCGGCCTGATCGCCGGCGGCGCGCGCAGCGGCCGCCCCCTCGACGACGGAAGCGGTGACGGTCGCATCGATCCGCTGCGCCGCCGCCTCCCGCTCGATCAGTCGCGTGGTCGGTCCGAGCGTCGCGGTGTTCGTCGCGAGCACGGCGATCCGCCCAGCCCCGATCCGCCCAGCCAACAGCTCCTGAGTTTCTCCGTGGCTCGACGGCGTGTCGGACGGAGAAACTAAGGAATCGATTGCTTGGGCGGCCATGGCGGCGTCTACGCGGATGACGGGGACGGAGCGCGGGAGGGTGGCGGCGGCCTCCTCGGCGGCCTCCCCGATCGACGAGCAGGTGACGAGGATGGCGTCCGCACCCGACTCGGCCAGGTGACGAAGGTGGGAGGCGACGCGGTCGCGCACCGCGGGGGTGACTCCCTCGGCGATGGCCGTCTCGAGCATCCACGCGTCGACGACGTGCTCGCGCGCGACACCGGGGACGGCCTCGGCGACGAGTGCGTCGAAGGTGGGCGCCAGCGCCGGCACGGTGTGCAGCAGCCCGGCGATCATCAGGCGTCCTGCCACGGCCGCGCGAGACGATCGACCACGTCGATGAGCGCCTCGAGGCGCGGCACGGACAGGTCGCGGAGGGCGGACGGCACGTCGTCGCGGCCGACCACGTCGCTCCACAGCGCACGACCGGCGAGGAACCCGCTGGCTCCTGCGCGGCACGCGGCCTCGACGGCCGGCAGGAACGCCGGGCGGTCGACGCCCTGCGACAGCACCACCCATGGCCCGGTGATGGAGGCATTTAACCGCTCGCTCGCATCCCGCTGTTCGGTCGCGCTCCCGGTGCCCGACATCGGCACCTGCACCTTGTAGAGGCTTTGGCCGAGCGGGGACAGCTCGGCGGCCGCCTCGCGGATAGCGACGTCGAGGTCCCAGGTTCCGGCATCCAGCTCCTCCGGCGTCGCACGGACGACCGGCTCGAGCACCGAGAGCACGCCGCGCGCGCGGCACTCGGCGACGAAGCGCTCGACCAGGCGCACGCGCTGCTCACGCTTGGCGTCACGCCGCCAGATGATCAGCAGCTTGAGGGCGGAGACCCCGGCCAGGTCGGTCTGCGTCAGCACGACCTCGTCGAGAGCGGTCTCCTCGACCGGGCCGCCGTCCTCCTGGGTGAGAGCATCGGCGGCGAGGATGAGGCCGGTGCTCGCCGGGAGCACATCCCGAACCGCCTCGAAGCCGTAGTGCCGGTCGATGAGGAACCCGGAGGCGAGCGGGCCGAGCGCCTCGGCGACGTCCAGCTTGAACCGGATCAGCACGTCGTCCGCCGGACGCCCAGCGCCGGCGAGGTCGAACATGTGGCGCAGGCTCTCCCGCTGGTCCATCGCGACCATCGCGAGGCCGCCGGACGGGCGGGCGATGGCGTTCAGGTCGAGGGCGGGACGGGAGGTGGTGTCGGTCATGCGGGTTCCTTGTCGTGGTGCGTCGCCGCGGC
Organism: Leifsonia sp. RCC_180; assembly: GCF_058138205.1. Classification (NCBI taxonomy): domain Bacteria; kingdom Bacillati; phylum Actinomycetota; class Actinomycetes; order Micrococcales; family Microbacteriaceae; genus Leifsonia; species Leifsonia sp. RCC_180. Next base: position 2,564,395 of record NZ_CP200340.1, read on the forward strand.
CACGAAGGCGTCCAGCAGAGCCGGATCGCCCGCGGATGCGGCGCTGTCGGCGCTGCGCAGCGGCAGCGTGGTCGTGAGGCCGGTGACGCGGTGGGCGGCCAGCATGGCGGCGCCGGTCGCGACCGGTTCGGCGGCGTCGACCCGGCGGAGGGTTCCGGGGACGAGGCGCTGCTTGAGCCGCCACCAGGCGCCGTTCGCGGCGCCGGGTCCGCCGAGGACGGCGAGCGCGGCGCGGCGCGGGCCGGCGAGGGCGGTCTGGGCCGCATCCATCCACGCGAGCTGCAGCGCGAGACCGGCGAGCACGGCGGTGAGGGTGGCGGCGGGGTCGGCGAGGCGAGTGGATGGGGTGGATGCGGCGGCCGCGCCGTCGCGCGCCCCCAGATCGACGAGTCTCAGGTCGACCAGTCTCAGCGTCGCCGACGGATCGGGGGCCGGGGCTTGGCGCCCGCGCAGGTAGGGCAGCATGACGGCCTCGACCGCACCGTCGGCGTGCGCGAGCGCCTGCTGCAGCACGTCGTTCCGGTCGGCCCCGGGCAGCAACACGGCGAACGCCCATTCGACCAGCGCACCCGCGGTCGGGTTGCCGGCGAGCAGGGACTCGTGCCGGCCGTCGACGGTGCGGGCGAGGCTCATTCCGGTGCGTCGCGCGCTCTCGCGGTCGACGCCGCTCACGACGCGGAGCAGGGCCTCCGCGGTCCCGACCGAGTCGGCGGCGTCGCGGGGCGAGCGCACACCGGCCGCCCAGGCGCCGACCGCGTGGTCATGCCCTGCGGCGACGACCGGGATGCCCGCCGGAAGTCCGAGGGCCGCGGCGGCGCTCGGTGTGAGCGTCCCTGCCGTCTCCCCGGGGAGGACAACGTGCGGGAACCGGTCGGGGGTCAGGCCGGCCAGCGAGAGGAGGTCGGGGTCGAACGACGGCGCCAGGTCGGACTCACGGGCCGGGAGCCGGTACGCCATCGTGCGCGCCGCGAGCGTGTGATCGGTGACCGCTTCGCCGGTGAGCGCGGCGATCACGAGCCCGTCGGCGCCGAGCCACCGGGCGTCGGCGAGGCGCGCGTCCCCGTCGTCGGCGAGGCGCAGCCAGTGGGTCAACGGCGACTTGGCGGGGACGGGGACACCCGTCGCCGCGTACAGCGCCTCGGCGCCGGCGACGGCGGCCAGGCGGTCGCCGGCGGACGTGTCGCCGTCGGCCCAGCGCAGCAGGTCGCCCCGGGGGTGGCCGTCGGGAGCGGTGAGGCAGCCGGTCTCGCCCATCGACGCGACCCCAATGGCCGCGATCGGGTGCGGGCTATCGGCGGCGACCTCCCGGATCGCGCCGAGCACGACCGCCTGCAGTCCCGCGCCGGTGGTCGGCGTCGGCACGGTCAACGTCCGCTCTTCGCGTGCGCCGTCGCCGAGCACGGCCAGCACCACCTTGGTATTGGTGGTGCCGACATCCACGCCGAGGGCGGCAGAAGCGGGGGTCACTGCTCTATTCTGTTCACTTCTGAACATTCGAGTCAAGATTTGTGCGCTTGTTGACAAGTGCTCGGAGCAGCCGCTTGGATGGACGGGTGCGCTACACCGATGCCCCCGCCCGTCGTGAAGAGCTGCTCCGCCGGCTCTCCGCGGAGGGCTATGTGTCGTCGTCGCGCGTCGCGGAAGAGCTCGGCGTCTCGGAGATGACGATCCGCCGCGACCTCCGCCAGCTCGAGGCGGACGGCTTCGCGAGGCGCGTGGTCGGCGGAGCGAGCCTCCCGAATCTGGGCCACGGCCGCCCCTTCGACGAGCGTGCCGTCACGGGCAGCGGCGAGAAGCGCGCCATCGCCGAAGCCTGCCTCGACCTGCTCGACGGCGCGGTGACGGTCGCCCTCGACGCGGGTACGACGGTCGCTCCTCTCACCGGGATGCTGCGTGCGGGCACCACCATCGTCAGCCACTCGGCGCCCGTCATCCAGGCCGCCATCGAACGCGACGACGTCGAGCTGGTCGCCATCGGCGGCGTCTACCAGAACGAGACACGCAGCTTCGCCGGCGCGACAGCCCGGCGGACCATCGCCGACTACTCGGTCGACGTCGCCGTGCTCTCGGCGACCGCCGTCGACACCTCCGGCATCCTCTGCGCCAACGCTCTCGACGCCGAGCTGAAGCAGGAGCTGACGCGCGCCGCCCGCACAACCGTGCTGCTGGTCGACCACTCCAAGCTCGGCGCGCGTGCGCCCATCCGGGTCGGCGGGCTCGACCTCGTGGATGTGATCCTCACCGATGCGGGCGCCGACCCCGACGACCTGCAGGCGCTTCGTGATGCCGGGGCAACGGTCGTCGTTGCCGGCGAGCACGCGCAACGGGCTGCGTCGCGACGCACCCCCGCGCCCTCCCGTGCTCCCGCCGCCATCGACGAGACGGGGGTCGGCGTCTCGTGATGCGGCTCGGCGCTGTCGCCGACGACGTCACCGGAGCCTGCGACCTCGCCGGCCGGGTCGCCGAGGCGGGGCTCCCGGCGAGCGTGCTGCTCGGGACGCCCGCGGGTGACGACCTCCCGCTCTTCCCGACCGGCGGCCCGGGATGCGCGGTCGTCGCGCTCAAGGTCCGCACTGCGCCGGTGGGTGCGGCGGTCGCTGCCTCGGCCGAAGCCGCACGCTCCCTCCTCTCTGCCGGGGCGACCCTGCTGTATCAGAAGTACTGCTCCACCTTCGACTCGACCGCGACCGGCAACATCGGCCCGATCGCAGATGCACTGGCGGCCGAAGTGGCGAACGCGGCCGGCCGAAGCGGCGCCGTCACCATCGGCACCCCCGCGACTCCGGGAGCCCGCCGCACGCAGTACCAGGGCGTGCTTTTCGCCGACGGCATCCCCCTGGCAGAGTCGCCGATGCACGATCACCCACTGACGCCGATGCGCGACTCGAACGTCGTGCGGCTCCTGACACCGCAGACCACGGCGCCCGTCGGGCTGGTGCGATGGGAGGACGTCCGGCGCGGCGCAGCAGGGATCGCCGCCCAGGTCGGCGACGGACACACCCTCGTAGATGCGCTCACCGAGGACGACCTGGACCTCGTCGCCGACGCCATCCTCCGGGTTGCCGCAGAGCGGCCTGTCGTCGCCGGCGGCGGCGCGGGTGTCGGCACCGCCCTCGCGCGAACTGCGGTCGGTACCGAGACCAGACGCGCCGCCGATTCCCTCCCCCGAGTGCCTGTCACCGGCCGCCTCATCCTCGCGGGCAGCGCTTCCGCCGCCACGCGCGGACAGATCGCGGCCTTCGGCGGCGAGCGCCACCTCCTCGACCCCCGCGAACTGGATCGCAACCCGGGCGCCGAGCTGCGCATCCGGGATGCGCTGGCCGCGCGAGACGACCGGCTCGCGCCTGTCCTCATCCACGCCTCGCCCGACGTGGCGACCGCCCAGCGGGAACTCGGCGGGGAGCGGGCGGCTGCGCTTCTGGAGAGCGCCCTCTCCGAGCTCGCCGCCTTCGCCGTCCACGAGCTCGGCTTCAGCCACCTGCTGGTCGCAGGCGGCGAGACGTCGGGTGCCGTGACGAATCGGCTGGGCATCACTCGCCTGCAGATCGGAACGCAGGCGGCTCCCGGGGTTCCGTGGGCTGTGGCGGCGAGTGCGGCAGCAGAGCAACGCCGCACCATCGCCGTGCTCCTGAAATCAGGCAATTTCGGCGCGGCCGGCCTGTTCACCGACGCCTGGGAGGTCGCCCCGTGACCCGCCTCGATGACGACGCTCGAGCTCGCGAAGCCGAAGCACGGGCCGCGGTGGTGCACGCCTGCCGCCACCTCTCGGCCGGGGGCCTCTCGCCGGGGAGCTCCGGCAACGTGAGCATCCGCGTCGGCGCCCGCATCATCGCGACCCCGACCGGGTCGTCGTTGCGCTCCGTCACCGAGGCCGAGCTCGCGGCCACGCCCTCCGACACACAGGATGCGCCCCGGCCCACCAAGGAGCTCCCGCTCCACGCGGCCATGTACGCCGCGCATCCCGAGGCCACCGCCGTGGTCCACCTCCATTCGCCGTACGCCACGGCGATCGCCTGCCTGCCGCCCGACGACGACGGCTATGCGCGGCTGCCACCCCTTACGCCCTACCGGGTGATGCGGCTGGGCGATGTGCCGCTGGTCCCCTACGCCCGGCCCGGCAGCGCCGAGCTGGCCGCAGGCGTCGCGGCCGCTGCGCCCGGGCATCCCGTGCTGCTGCTGGGGAACCACGGACCGGTCGTGGCCGCGGCCAGTCTCGACGCGGCGATCGACCTGGTCGAGGAGCTCGAGACGGCAGCGCGGCTCACCCTCCTCCTGAAGCAGGCTCCCGCCGTCGCCCTCGACGCGGCCGCAATCGCCGAGCTGACCCCGCCGGGCCGCTGAGCGCCAGCCCCTACACACGCCGCACCGCCGTCGCGCCACCTTCCTTCCGCACTCCCGCTCGATCCCCCTCAGGAGCACCTCGTGTCCAGCGTCCGCGCTGCCCGTCCGTCCGCCTCGCGACCGCCGTCGTCCCGTACGCCCCGCGGCTCGCGCATCCCGTCCGCCCGGCCCACCGAGAAACACCTCTCGTCCGTTCCGCGGTTCCTGCTGTGGCAGGCGGCCCGGCAGCCGGCGACGCTGACGGCCGGCGTGCTGTTCGGCGTCGTGTGGATGCTGTGCCAGGCCGTCTGGCCGTACCTCCTCGGGCGCGCGGTCGACGAGGGCGTGTCCGGCGACCCCGCCCGGCTGTGGGTCTGGTGCGCGGCTCTGCTGGGCGTCGCGATCGTGCAGGCGGTGACGGGCATGCTGCGACACAGGATGGCCGTATCCAACTGGCTGCGCTCGTCGCTCGGCGTCGCGCGGCTGATCGGCTACCACTCCGCCGAGACGGGTCCGGCGATCACCGCCACCACGTCGTCCGGCGAGATCGTCGCGACCGTGAGCACCGACTCCCTCCGCCTCGGCGCACTGTTCGAGGTGACCGCCCGCCTCGCCGGGGGCGTGGTCGCCTTCGCTGTCGTGTCGATCATCATGCTGAACGCCTCCGTGCCGCTCGGCCTCGCCGTCGTCATCGGGGTTCCGGCCGTCGCCCTGCTCCTCGCCCTCCTGCTCCGGCCGCTCCGCGCACGGCAGGCCGCCTGGCGCGAGGAGGCCGGAGGGCTCACCACCCTCGGCGCGGACACCGTGGTCGGGCTCCGCGTGCTGCGCGGCATCGGGGGCGAGCAGGAGTTCGTCGACCGGTACGCGCGGCAGTCGCAGCGCGTACGTTCGGCCGGCGTGGGGGTCGCCAAGACGCAGAGCTGGCTCGACGGGCTCCAGGTGCTCCTGCCCGGCGTCTTCCTGGTGTTCATCGTCTGGTTCGGCGCCCACCTCGCGGTCGACGGCGCCATCACGCCGGGCCAGCTGACGGCGTTCTACGGGTACGCCACCTTCCTCGTCCTTCCCCTGCGCACCGCCGTCGAGGCGGCCCAGACCTTCACCGCCGGCGTCGTCTCGGCCCGCCGGGTGCTCTCGGTCCTTCGGACGCAACCGGCCGCCCGCGACACCGCTGAGCCGGCGGAAGCGCCCGCCTGGGGTTCCGCCATCGAGGACGTCGCGTCGGGCGTCGTCATCGAGCCCGGGCGCTTCACCGCGATCGTGGATGCGGACCCCGACGAGGCCGCCGCCATCGCCTCCCGGATCGGCCGCTTCGACGACGCCGTGCACAGGGAGGCGCCGGTGCTGTGGGGCGGGGTCGACCACACCCGCGTCCCGGTGCGGGAGGTGCGCGAGCGCATCGTCGTCAACGACGCGAACCCGCACCTCTTCGGCGGTCGCCTGCTCGACGGGCTCGACACTCTGCCGATCCGGGATCAGGAGTACACCGATACGTCTACGGGTCGCATCCGCCGAGTGTCGGCCGCACTCGACGCGGCCGCCGCGACCGAGACCGTCGAAGCCCTGCCGGAGGGTGTGCACGAGAGCGTCGCCGAGCGCGGACGGACGTTCTCGGGCGGCCAGCGGCAGCGGCTGAGCCTTGCCCGCGCCCTGCTGACCGACGCGGAGGTGCTCGTGCTGATCGAGCCGACGAGCGCCGTGGATGCGCACACCGAGTCGCAGATCGCCGAGCGGCTGCGGGAGGCTCGCGACGGCCGGACCACCGTCGTCGTCACGGCAAGCCCGCTGCTCCTGGACCGGATGGACACCATCGCGGTGGTCCAGAAGGGGCGCGTCGCCGGCACCGGCACGCACCAGACGCTGCTCCGTCAGGAGGACGACCTCGGCGACCTGTACCGGGCGATCGTCTCGCGCACCATCTCCGCGGCCGAGCCGGCGGAGGGCGAGGACCTGGACGCAACGTGGACAGGCTCCATCGACGCTCTGTGGACGGCGACGCATCCCGTCTCCGCGCAGCGGCCAGCGGCGGCCTCCGCGAGCAAGAAGGACAAGAAAGCGAAGAAGGCCGCCAAGGCCAAGCGCACGAAGAAGGGTTCCGGCGATGCTGCTGCCGATCGCTAGCACGAAGACCGTCCGGGAGACGGGAGCCCGGCTCATCCGCCAGCACCGCGGGGCTCTCTCCGTCGTTCTGGCGCTGCACACCCTCGCCGCGGTCGCCGGCCTCGCCGGCCCGGCGCTGATCGGCGTGGTGATCGACGGGGTCACAGGCCACACACTGGCCACGAGCGGTATCGACACGGTCGCGCTCATCCTGCTCGGCGCCATCGTCGCCCAGGCGGTGCTGATCCGCTTCGCGCAGCGGCAATCGATGGTGCTCGGCGAGGGCGTCTTCGCCCAGCTGCGGGAGGAGTTCCTCGCGACCGTCGCCCGCCTCCCGCTGTCCACGGTCGAGGCGGCCGGCACCGGCGACCTGCTCGCGCGCACCACCAACGACATCCAGTCGGTGGCGCAGACCGTCCGCTTCGGCGTTCCGCGCATCCTGGTCGCGAGTGTGACCGCCGTGCTGACCGTGGTCGCCGCGTTCCTGGTGAACCCGGCGGTCGCCGTCGCCATGTTCGCCGGCGTGCCCATCCTCGTCGTCGCCGCACGCTGGTACCTGAAACGCTCCGGGCCGGGCTATCAGCGGCAGCTCGCGTCGTACGCCACCCTCGGCGGCACGATCAGCGAGACGGTGGATGGCGTGCGCACCATCGAGGCGCTCAGCCTCGCTCCGGCGCAGCGCGCCAAGATCGACGCCGCGCTGCGGGAGCGTCGCGAATCGGAGTGGTACACGCTGTGGCTGCGCTCCTGGTTCTTCCCGAGCACCGACATCGCGTTCCTGCTGCCGGTGATCGTCGTGCTCGTGTGGGGTGCCTTCCTCGTCGGCTCGGGCGCCGCATCCATCGGCGCGGTCACCGCCGTCGCGCTGTACGCGATGCAGCTGGTGTCGCCGGTCGACGAGCTGATCAGCTGGCTCGACGAGATCCAGGTGGGCACCACCGCCCTCTCGCGGATCATCGGCGTCGCGGATGTGCCGGAGGACCGCCACGCGACCGGCGAGGAGCCGGCCGGCGAGCACGTGCTCGCCGAAGACGTGCGCTTCTCGTACCGCGAAGGCACCGAGGTGCTGCACGGGGTGACGCTCGACCTGGCCGTCGGTGAACGGCTCGCGATCGTCGGACCCTCCGGCTCGGGCAAGTCGACGCTCGCCCGGCTGATGGCCGGCATCACGGAACCCTCGGGCGGCCGCATCACGGTCGGCGGCGTCCGCCTGGTCGACCTGCCCCTCGACGACCTCCGCAGCCACGTCGCCCTGGTCACCCAGGAGCACCACGTCTTCGTCGGGACCATCGCCGAGAACCTCTCCCTCGCGAAGCCCGGGGCCGGACGCGACGAGCTCGCCCGTGCCCTCCGGGTGGTGGATGCGCTGCGCTGGGTCGCCGCCATGCCGAAAGGCCTCGACACGGTCGTCGGCTCGGGCGGCGTCGTCCTCACCCCGGCCCAGGCCCAGCAGCTGGCCCTCGCGCGCCTGGTGCTCCTCGACCCGCACACGCTCATCCTCGACGAGGCCACGTCCCTGCTCGACCCGACGGCTGCGCGCGACCTGGAGCGCGCGATGAACCGGGTGCTGGAGGGCCGGACGGTCGTCGCGATCGCCCATCGCCTCCACACCGCGCACGACGCCGACCGCATCGCCGTGGTGCGCGACGGGTACGTGGATGAGCTCGGCAGCCACGAAGAGCTGGTCGCCGCGGGCGGCGCGTACGCCGAACTCTGGTCGTCCTGGCACGGAGGCGGCCGATGACCGGGCTCGCCTGGCGCGGCGTCGTCGAGGGCTTCTACGGCGAGCCGTGGTCGCACGCCGACCGGCTGGCCTGGTTCGAGCGCGGCGGGGCCATCGGCCTCGACCACTACCTGTACGCGCCCAAGGACGACCCGTGGCATCGGGACGAGTGGCGGGAGCCCTATCCCGAGGACCGATCGCACGAACTCGCGGTGCTGAACCAGGCGGCCTCCGAACGCGGCGTCACGTTCGCCTATGCGATCTCGCCCGGACTATCGATGCGATTCGAGGACGACGCGGAGCACGAGGCGCTCGCGGCGAAGTGCCGTCAGCTGCTCGATGCGGGCATCCGGTCGTTCGCGCTGCTGTTCGACGACGTCCCGATGGATGAGCCCGAAGCCCTCGGGCGGGCGCACGGCGATGCTGCGGCCCGCTTCGAACGCGCGTTCCTCCGGCCTGCGGGCATCGAGGAGCCCATCCTGCTCTGCCCGACGGACTACGCCGGTGTCGAGCGGACGCCGTACCGCGTCGGGCTCGCGGAGACCCTGCCGCGCGACGCCCGGGTGATGTGGACCGGCGCGGACATCGTGGTCGGCGAGGTGTCGGCAGACGACATCGTCGAGGCCGTGCAGAGCTACGGCCGCGAGGTCGTGCTCTGGGACAACTTCCCCGTCAACGACTTCGACCGGTCCCGGCTGTTCCTCGGTCCGCTGACCGGCCGCTCGGTCGCGCCGGGCCTCGTCGGGATCGTCGCGAACCCGATGGTCGAGGCGGCTCCCTCCCACTTCGCGCTGGAGACGGTGGCCGAGTGGGCAGCCGACCCTGCAGCATATGACGCGACCGTCGCGGCCGAACGCGCGTACCGGACAGTGACCGGCGACGACGACGGTCTCCGCACTCTGGTCGATGCCTGCAGCGCGTGGCCCCCCGGGGCGGCGCGGTGGCCGCGGCTGGATGCGGCGGTCGAAGCCGGACGCTTCGACGAGGCCGAGGCGCTGCTCGCCCGGCTCGCCGAGACCGCGGCGGGCCCTGCGGTGCCCGCCGATCTTGCGAAACAGCTCGGGCCATGGATCGACGCCGCGCGTGCCGCCGGCGCCGCGGGTGTGCTCGCCTGCCGGGTGCTTCGCGGGGTGACTGCAGGCGGCGAGACGGAGCACGCGGACACGGACGCTGCCGCCCTCCTCGCCGCGGGCCGCGCCCTGGAGGCCGAGTACGCCGACGTCGCCCGTGGCGCCGTGCTCGCCCTGATCGACGCCGCCCTCGAACGCCTCGGGGTGTCGCACCACGTGAGCCGCGGCGATGGCGCACTCGTCGCCGTCATCAGCGGCACGAATCCGGCGCCCGGCGACCGCGAGCTCGTGGAGTTCCTGGCCGCCTCCGGGATGCGCGCCCAGCTCGGCGACGACCCGGCCGCCGACCTCCTCATCGTCACGCGCAAGGCCTCGGAGGAGGCCGCCCGCGCCGTCGCATCCCGAGCGGTGCCACTGCTCGCCTGGGGGCACCTCGTCCCGCTGGGGCTCGCGTCGGCGGCCGCCGTGCCGCTGTCGGTGGACCGCATCCACATCTCCGACGCCGACCATCCGGCTGCTGCCGGACTCGACGGGGAGGTTGTCGTGTACCGCGGCCGGTCGAAGGTGACGGTCTCGGACCCGCCGGAGGCGGCGGACGTCGTCGCGCGCGATCCCGAGTCGGGGCGTGCGGTCATCGGGCTCACGCCCGCGGGCGCCCGGCTCCCGGACGGAACGGTCGCGCCGGCCGCGCGCGCGACGTTCTTCCTGGCGGCGGACGGGTTCGCCCCCTGGCTCGTCACCGCGGAGGCACGATCGCTGCTCCTCGCCACCGTCCGGGAGCTTCTCGGCTGAGGCGGACGCTGCCGCGGGAGCAGCCTAGAGTAAGCACTGTATGGCTGAGCTTCCTCCCGCATCCCTCTCCGACCAGCCCGAGCCCGTCGTCGTCACGAGCGACACCGGCATCGGCACGCCCCGCTTGTCCCGGGAAGACGTCGTCCTGCGCAAAGGCATGTACACGCTCGTTTCCGGGCCGTTCACACCGCGCGAGTCGATGATCGAAGACCTCCTCGCGGTGCGCGACGCCCTCGACGAGGCCGGGCTCGAGTACCTGCTCGTCCGCGACGACGACAACCGCCTGATCGTGGCGCTCGACCGGCGCAGGCGCAAAGAGGTCTCGCAGGCTCTCGCGAACGCCTTCGCCGAGGAGCCGCTCTATGCGCGCAGCATCGACACGCAGGGCCGGCCGTACGGCGACGCCCTCCTCATCGCCGAAGGGCGGCTCTCCCGCCGCAAGGCCGACATCCTGCGCCTGTACAGACCGCGCCTGGAGCCCATCGGTCGTCTCCGCTACGGCTCCGAGACGGCCTTCCAGCTGGAGTTCTGGAAGTTCGGCGACGACGAGATCACCGCGCCGCGCGAGAACGCGCTCATGCGGCCGCGCCTCCCCCGCAACGAGGCCGTCGAAGCCGAGGTCGAGCTGTACGGCCGCCGCTGGCGCACCCTGCAGCACATGTTCGACCCGCTGGCCAGCGACGTCGCGTTCGACATCGACATCGTGTTCTCCTGGGTCGACGGCTCCAGCGCCGAATACCAGCGGCAGCGCGCCGCCCGGATGGCAGCGTACGTCGTCGGCGAGGGCGACGACAACGAGGCCCGGTTCCGGCAGATCGACGAGCTGAAGTACGCGCTCCGCAGCGTCCACATGTTCGCCCCGTGGATCCGCAACATCTACATCGCGACCGACTCGCCCGTGCCGCCGTGGCTGGATCCGGAGCATCCGCGCATCCACATCATGCGCAGCGAAGATTTCTTCGCCGACACCTCGACCCTGCCGACGCACAACTCGCACGCCGTCGAGAGCCAGCTGCATCACATCCCGGGCCTCTCGGAGCACTTCCTGTACTCCAACGACGACATGTTCTTCGGCCGTCCGCTCTCGCCGGACATCTTCTTCTCGCCCGGCGGCGTGACCAAGTTCGTCGAGGCGGGGACCCGCATCGGCCTGGGCGAGACCGACCCAGCGCGCAGCGGGTTCGAGAATGCGGCGCGGGTCAACCGCCGGTTGCTCTGGGAGCGGTTCGGCGCCGTCACCACCCGCCACCTGGAGCACTGCGCCGCGCCCCTGCGCATCAGCGTGCTGCGGGAGATGGAACGGGAGTTCCCGGAGGACTTCCGGCGCACGGCCGCCAGCCCGTTCCGCTCGGCGACCGACATCTCCGTCACCAACTCGCTGTACCACTACTACGCCCTGATGGCCGGGCGGGCCGTGACGCAGACGCAGGCGAAGGTGCTCTACGTCGAGACGACGCTGCGGCAGGCGCCGGACATGATGCGCCGGCTGCTGAAGAGGCGCGACCAGGACATGTTCTGCCTCAACGACGGATCGAAGCCCGAGATCGGCGCGGAGGAGCGCACGCGCATCGTGACCGACTTCCTGGAGCGCTACTTCCCGTTCCCCGCCCCCTGGGAGCACTGACCGGCTGAGCAGCCTGCCTCAGGTGAGTACGTGGATGGGCTCGGTCGGGGTCTCGCGGCGGGCTGCGGGCGGGATGCGGATGCCGTCCGCGGCGAGGCGGCGGGCCGACTCCTCCGCATCCACGTAGTCGAGGGCCGGGTAGGCGCCGAGCGGCACCACGGAGTGCAGCACCGTGTTCGGGTAGACGTGCACGAGGTTGAAGGCGCGGGCGCCATCGCGGCCGCGCGTCCCTCCGACCGGCACGGTGAGGTCCTGCGTGTAGCAGCTCGCCGAGGCGACCGACACGGGGATGCCGGCGAACGTCGCGGTCGACGAGTAGTGCAGATGCCCGGCGAGGATGCTGCGCACGTCACTGCCCTCCAGCACCTCCCGGAGCTGCGACTGGTCGCGCAGCTCCACCGACACCGCCAGGTCGAGCACGCTCGGGACGGGCGGGTGGTGCATTGCGAGGATCGTGCCCTCGGGTGCCGCGGTCGCGAGCTCGGCGGCGAGCCAGTCGAGCTGCGACTCGCTTACGTCTCCGTAGTGGTGGCCGGGCACCGTCGAGTCGAGCACGATGATCCGCAGGCCGCCGATCCAGAAGACGTCGTCGATCGGCGAGGCCTCGCCCAGCTCATCCCTCAGGCCCTGGCGGAACGACGCGCGGTCGTCGTGGTTGCCCATCACCCAGATGACGCGGGCGCCCATCCGTTCGGCCGCCGGGTCGACCAGCGCGCGCAGCCGCGCGTACGCGTCGGGCTGCCCACGGTCGGCCAGGTCGCCGGTGAAGACGATCGCCTCGGGGCGGCCGCCCGACGCCTCCACGTCGCGGAGGAGAGCGGCGAGGTGCTGCTCGCTGTCGACGGTGCCGTAAAGACGTTCACCTCCCGCCAGCAGGTGCGTGTCGCTGATGTGGAGGAGGAAGTGGTCCGGCCGCGGGTATTCCGCGATTCGCGTCTTCACGGGGCTATCACACCACCTGCGTCTGAACACGGCGTGAACGTGCGCGGTGCGCCGCCTGGATCCGCTGCCCGTCGCATCAGGTCACCTCACCTCGGTCGGCTCACCGTTCCACACTTCGAGACGCACCGGCAAGACAGCAGTCGCGGCCAGCGCACGCTCCTCGCCGGGCAGGAGCGGGCGTGGGTCGCCGTGCGCGCTCAGGATGCCGTCCTCGCCCGCCGGCCGCGGGTCCACCAGCCGCACGGTGAGCGCGGCGAGCGGGCCGACATTGCGGACACGGACGGTTCCGTCCCCGTCGCGAGTCACGTCGAGTTCGGCATCCGGGACGTCGAACAGCACCCCGAAATCCGGACCCGTCGTCGCGAGCATCCGCTCGCGGTCGAGCAGCACCCCGTCCGCGTCCCGCCACTCGGCCTCCCACAGGAAGACCTCCGGCAGCGACTCGACCGGCACCTCAAGGGTCGCCACGGCCATCGGTGCACCCACCGCGGGCGCAATCACCTCGTGCGTGGCCACCGCGACGCCGTCGAGCCCGAGTGCGCGCAGCGTCAGCGCCGAGCCGGCGGGCACCGCATCCTCGGCCCACAGCCACGCCTCGACCGACGCAGTCCGCTCACCGGCCCACACCGCGCGGGTGACCCGCAGCGTCGCCCTCCGCCGTTCGAAGGCGCGAGACACCGCGAAGAACGCCGGCTTCGGATCGCCGCGGAAGTCGACCGCCGCCGTGCACCAGGCGTTCGGGTAGCTCTCGTTGAGCTGCCAGGGCAGCACCATCGAGCAGCGCGGGAACCGCCGCCGATCCGCCTCCACCGCATACTGAAGTCCGGTCGCCTGCAACAGCTGGGATGCGCGGTTCAGCGACTCCAGCGTGTCAGGGCGGCCGCCGAACAACTCCCCCACCTGGTCTGCGTTGTTCCACCATTCGCCCAGGTGCCGGTACACCGGGTTCGTGCGGTCGGCGGGCCAGCGGTCGCCCTCGGGGACGAGCGCCTCCAGCGAGCGCAGGTTCGTCATCCCCTCGACGCCGAACTCCGTGTGCGCGAGGTTGGTGGCCGCATTCGCCAACGTGTACTGGCCGACCAGGCCCTGGTGCTCCCAAGGGCCGTGGACGTCGTGCTGCCCCTCCGGGTTCGCCTGGATGCGGTCGAGCCGGTTGTGGAACTCGGGCCCGGTGGGCGACGTGGGCAGCCAGCCGCGACCCGCGTCGAGGCGGGCGACCGTGTCGGAGAGCGCGGCGAGCACCGGCGATCGGTCGTCGCTGAGCGGGACGCCTCCCTCGTCGAGCTCGTTGCCGCCGCCCCACAGCAGCAGCGAGGGATGGTGCGCTCGCGTCGGCACCAGCGCCTCCGCCTCCGCGCGCATCAGGGCGACGAACTCGGGGTCCGTGCTCGGTGCGCTCTGCATGCCGGAGCTCGACTGCGAGAACTCCTGCCAGACGAGCAGGCCCAGCCGGTCGCACGTGTCGTAGAAGTGCTCGGTCTCGATCAGTCCGCCGCCCCAGACGCGGATCAGCCGCGCGCCGGACGCCGCCGCCAGGCCGAGCAGGTGCTCCACCGTGCTCGGGTCGATCGAGCCGAACAGGGTGTCGGCCGGCGTCCAGTTCCAGCCGAGAAGCGGAACCGTCGCACCGTTCACGACGGCCGTGTACCCGAGGGCGTCGGCGGGAGCACCGGGGTTGGACCTCCGTTCGGCGGTCCGGAAACCGACCTGCCGCGTGGCGCTGTCGGTCTCGCCCTGGTCGTCGGCGAGCGCGACCGTCACCGTGTACAGCGGCTGCGGACCGAACGTGTTCGGCCACCACAGCTGCGGGCCCGGGATGCGGACACTCGTCGCCCCCACCACCGCGTCGACGGTGCGCTCGGCCACGCCGCGACCGTCGATCGCCACGGAGACGGTCACCGCGAGCGCCCCGGCCGCCCCGCCCGCCGCCAGGGGCGCATCCCACTCGACCGCGACCATCCCGACCGCGTCCTCGATACGCGAGCGCACCACGACGTCGGCGAGGAGGGCGCGTCCCGTGCGGATGCGCGCACTCTTCCACACGCCCTGGTGCCGCAGCCGCGGCGAGAAGTCCCAGCCGTACCCGAGCCGCGGCGCGTGGATGCGCACCCTCTCCGTGCGGCCCACCTGCGGCTCCGAATCGGGCGCCGGGTGCACGCGCAGTGCCAGCTTGTGGCGGCCCTCGGCACGCCTGGCTGTATCCAGCGGCACCCGCAGCCAGTGATACAGACCGCTGACGGAGCCGAGCAGTTCGCCGTCCCAGTAGACGTCCGCACCCGGGTCCACTCCGTCGAACTCGAGCACGGCCACGCCGTCCGCCGCGGTCGCATCCAACTCGACGGCCCGCCGGTAGACCCACGACCGCTCCGCGACCCACTCCGCGGAGCGGGAACCGCGGCCGACCCGAGGATCGGGGATCTCCCCTGCCCGGTGCAGATCATCCACCACAGCGCCCGGGACCCGCGCCGGCAACCAGCCGGGCGCCGCGGCGATGGCGGCCGACGCCTCCGCGACATTGTTGCCCGCCGCCGGGAGCGGAGCCCCCAGATACCACTCGGCCGTGTCGCCGAGGGCCTCCCGGATGGTCCAGTCGTCGCCGTCGAGGCTGATCGTCGCTGCGGTGCTCACCCTTCGATCATGGCCGATCTGGGATCGATTCCATAAATTTGCCCGAAAGGCTTCCGACTGCTCCGGAGCAGAAGATACGCTTTCGTGGTTCGCGCGCTTGGAACCCCAGTCAAGGAGGCCTCGACAGGCATGTCCCATCCACTCGCTGTTGCAGCGATCGGCTTCTGGCACGTCCACGCAGGAGACTACGTGCGCAACGTCCAGGAGCACCCCGACACCACCCTCGTCGCCATCTGGGACGACGATGAGCAGCGCGGCCGGGCAGCCGCCGACGAGTTCGGCGTGGAGTTCGTCGCCGACCTCGACGAACTGCTCGCGCGCCCCGCACTCGACGCCGTCACCGTGACCACGGCCACGGTTGAGCACCGGGATGTGATCGGCCGCGCCATCGCCGCCGGCAAGCACGTCTTCACCGAGAAGATCCTCGGCAGCACCGTCGCCGAGTCGGAGGAGCTGGTCGACCTCGCCCGCGAAGCCGGCGTCGCTCTCGTGGTGTCACTCCCGCGACTCTCTGACGACTACACGGTGGCGATCGAGCGCGTCCTCGACGAGGGGACGCTCGGCGAGCTCACCTACTCGCGCGTGCGACTCGCCCACGACGGCTGGGCCGCCGGCTGGCTGCCGGAGCAGTTCGGCGACCCGGAGGCCGCGATCGGCGGAGCCCTCACCGACCTCGGCTGCCACCCCGCGTACCTCACGCGCCTGTTCCACCGCGCCGAGCCGCTGGCCATCTCGGCGAGCTACGGCCACGTCACCGGCCGTGCCGTCGACGACAACGCGGTCGTGACCGCCGAGTTCCCCGAGGGACGCCTCGGCGTCTTCGAGGCGAGCGTCGTCACGACCCCCGGGGCCTTCACCATCGAGCTCCGCGGAACGGAAGCGTCGATGATGTTCGGCTTCGGCGGCGAGCGCCTGCTCGCCAAGGGTGGAGCGTTCGGTGACCAGTGGCAGGAGCTCCCGCTCCCCGAGCGGCGCCCCGGGGCGTTCGCGCAGTGGGTCCAGCACATCCACGACGGCACCACCGCCGACGACAACCTGCGTCACGCCGTCGAGCTGACCCGGATGGTCGTCGCCGCCAACGAGTCCGCCGCAACCGGGCGGACCGTGAGCCTCACCGGCGAGCCTGTCGCCGTCGCCTGACCCGCAAACCCACCTTCCCTTGTCTTTCGTGTGCGCATGCACACCATCCACTTCTCCTAAGGAGCGCTTCGCCATGTCCAGCAGCACCGTCCGCATCGGTCTCATCGGAGCCGGCGGCATCGCCGGCGCCCACGTCGCCGGGTACCTCCGCAACCCCGAGACCGTGACCTTCGCCGCCGTCGCCGATCCGGTCCGGGAGTCGGCCCAGCGCCGCGCCGGCGACACCGGCGCGGCGATCTACGCCGACTACGCCACCATGCTCGCCGAGGCCGACATCGACGCCGTCGACATCTGCCTCCCGCATCACCTGCACAAGGACGCCATCGTGGCCGCCGCCCGCGCCGGCAAGCACATCCTCTGCGAGAAGCCGCTCTGCCTCACGCCCGAAGAGGCCGCCGAGGTGGATGCGGCGGTGGCCGAGGCAGGCGTGACCCTGATGTGCGCCCACAACCAGCTGTTCCTCCCCGCGGTCGCCAAGGCCAAGGAGCTGATCGACTCCGGCGTTCTCGGCCGCGTCTACGAGGTCCGAACGACAGACAGCTTCTTCAACGACTTCGACCCGTCGAACATGGGATGGCGTGCACACGCCTCCACCAGCGGCGGCGGGGAGCTGATCGACACCGGCTATCACCCCACCTACCTGCTTCTGCACCTCGCGGGCGGCTCCCCGGTCGAGGTCACGGCGATGCTGGCGACCCACCGCCTGGCGTTCATGGAGGGCGAGGACTCGGCGCAGGTACTGGTCCGCTTCGACAACGGGGTCATCGGCAGCCTAGTCACCAGCTGGGCCTACCAGCCGGCGGACGGCACCGAGAAGTTCTCCGCCGTCGGGGAGCTCGGCAGCCTGACCAGCGACGGAACCGCGCTCAGCTACCGCCTGCGCGGCGAGGCCGAGCCGACCGTGCTGGAGCTCGAACCGATCCACGAGTTCGGCGAAGAGATCGCGCACTTCGCGCGCAGCATCCTCGACGGCACCCGCCCACTGCACACGCAGAAGGAGGGGATCGAGGTGCTCGGCATCATCCTCGCCGCCTACGAGTCGGCCGCGAACAAGACGATCGCGCCGGTCCGGTCGGTGCGGGAACTCGTCGCATCCACCCCCGCCACCGACGAAAAATGACACCAGGGGTATTCAGCGATTGATGAAATGGGGGTATATCCAGCGGGCCTGCGGCGGAGTTACAGTGCACCATGAGCACGCAGCGGACGGGGGCCCGCCACACTCTTCCGGAGCCCCATCGTCAAGATGATTTCGTCGCAGTCCCCTACCTGCGCCAGGGCCAGCTCATCTCCCTGATCCACTGGTCGCTGATCTCAGGCGAATGGAAGTACACGACCATCCTGGCCGAGTACCTCCATCGGGACGAGGCGTCCTGGTACCTCGTCATCAACGGCAATCGGGCCAGGCTCGACCGCTCCGAGTGGGCGATCTTCAACTGAGCGGTACTGTTCACCGTGTGACACCGACCGAGAGACGCGAGCGCGCAGCAGCGCCGGAGCATCGCTGGCCCGCAGTGATCGCCACCGTCGTCGCGCTGGTGGCCTACGCCTTCCTCCCGAGCGTCGTTCCCGCCATCGAACGGTACGCCGTCGTGGGCATCTGCCTGCTGATGATCATCGCGCTCGTGCTGTACAACCCGCATCGGCTCACCCGGGAGTCGGCCTGGTCGCGGCGAGCGGAGATCGCCCTCGCGGTGCTCATCCTCGCGGCCAACCAGATCGCCTTCGCCGAGACGATCATCCGGCTGCTCAACAAGAACGGGAACGGCTACGAACTGCTGCTGGCCTCGCTGCAGGTGTGGTTGACCAACGTGATCGCGTTCGCCCTCGTGTTCTGGGTGCTCGACCGCGGCGGCCCGGTCGCGCGCGCGACGGTTCCCCGGCCGAAGCTGGCGCTGGCCGACTTCCGGTTCCCGCAAGACGAGGACCACGACGCCGTGGACGAGGTCGCGCGCGGCTCCAGCAAGCAGGCCGACTGGGTCCCCAACTACATCGACTACTTCTACTTCTCCCTGTCGAACTCGATGGCGTTCAGCCCGACCGACACGATGCCGCTGACCCATCGGGCCAAGCTGCTGATGTCTTTGGAGTCGTTCGCCGGGTTCGCGCTGCTCGCGCTCGTCATCGCGCGTGCGGTGTCGCTCATCGGCTGACGGAACACCGATGAGCGCGACGCCCGGACGCAGCAGCGAGAGCGGGCGTCGCAGCGCGCGGAGGCGTCGACGCGCTCACGGCCTCCCGCTGATCGGCCTGGTGGTCGCTGTTCTCGCTGGGACGAGCGGGTGCTCTGTCGGCGATCCGTCACCTACCGCCTCCATCGTGTCACCGGGGCCCACGGCGGCTCCCGAGCATCGGGTCGAGCTCGCCGCCCTGCAGCTGTCCAGCGGCTCCCGCATCGTGTTCCGCGACACCACCCCCGGGCCGGAGGCCGGCAGGGTGGCCTCCGTGTCGGTGGGCTCGCCGAAGGCGGACCGGGCGGTCTCACCGCTCGCCTGTGAGAGGGTCGCCGCCAGCCGCATAGCCGTGTCGTGCATGAGCCGGAGCGCCACGAAGCCGGTGGGCTACCACGAGACGGTCTACGACGGCGACGGCACCCAGCTGCTCTCCTGGCCCCTGCCCGGCGCACCGAGCCGCACACGCCTGTCTCCCGACTCGAAGATTGCGGCGTGGACCTCCTTCGTCGACGGGGAGTCCTACGTGAACGTGGCGTTCTCGACGCAGACGGTCATCACCGACCTGCGCGGCACGTACTACGGCCCGCTGGATGGGTTCACCCTGTTCGTCGACGCAAAGCCGTACATCGCCGTCGATCTGAACTACTGGGGCGTGACATTCGCCGACGACGGCAACACCTTCTACGCGACGGCATCCTCGGGCGGAAAGCACTGGCTGGTGCGGGGGAACCTGCGGGGCCGCAGCCTTGTCGCGATCAGGGAGGGCGTCGAGTGTCCCTCCCTTTCTCCGGACGGCACGAAGGTCGCCTACAAGAAGAACCTGGCGACTGCGGAGACACCGCGCTGGACCCTTGCCGTCTCCGACCTGGCCTCGCTGACGGAGACGGTGCTCCCGCTCACCGGGAACGTCGACGACCAGGCGGAGTGGCTCGGCGACTCGACGCTGCTCTTCGGCCTGCCCTCGGCCGATACGCCCGGGGACTTCGCCGTGTACTCGGCGCCCGCCGACGGCTCAGCGGCTGAGTCGCTCCTCATCGAGCACGCATCCTCGCCCTCCGTGGTCCGCTGAACCCCGCTTGCCCCTCAGGTCGCAGAGTGAAGGAGGGCCGCGACCGCGACGTTGAGCCCGACGAGCGCGAACAGCAGGATGTTGAGATAGCCGATCACGATGGCCGCCTGGGCGACCCCGCGGCCACGGCCTCCGTCGTGCTGCAGCTTACGGATGACCTTGTGCGCCTGCGGGATCGCGACGATGGGGATCAGGAACGCGAGGATCAGCGCCATCACCGCGAGCGGGTGGATGCGCTTGGGAACGACCGTGGGAAGCGAGTAATCCCTGGTGAAGCCGGAGGCCGTGTTGGGCGCGGGCACTCCGACCGCGGACTCGTCCAGTCCGTCCATCTCGTCGTGGCTGCTGGCGCTGGCCTTCAGATCGGACATGTCTGGTCGCGGACCGAGGCGAAGGTCTCGTGCGCCGTCCCGACCGGCGCGAGCCGATTCAGCGGCCACAGCTTGAGAGCGGCCTCGCCGACCACGTCGGCGATGGGGACGAAGCCCTTCGTGGCGAGGCCTTGGGTGCGGCTGGAGTCGCGCGAGTTGTAGCGGTTGTCTCCCAGCACCCACAGCGCTCCGGCCGGCACGGTGACATCGAACGAGGAGGCCGCCGGCTGACCGTGCGGGATCACGGCGTACGGCTCTAGCAGCTCGGTGCCGTTGACGGTCACGCGCCCGTTGGTGCTGCAACAGGAGACGTGGTCGCCGGGCACGCCGATCACGCGCTTGACGAGGTAGCCGTCGGTTCCGCCCGCAGTGGTCTGCTGCAACCCGTTGAGCCAGCCGCCCGGATCGCGGAAGACGACGACGTCGCCCCGGTGGATCGACGACGACCCGTAGGCGAGCTTGTTGACGAGGATCCGATCGCCCGTGTGGAGGGTGTTCTCCATCGAGACCGACGGAACGGTGAAGGGCGTGATGAGCGCGCTCTGGATCACGATCGTCGCCGCGAAGGCGATGACGACGAGGATCGCGCCGAGGAGGACGCGGCGGCGGGTGCGGCGCCGGCGGAGCATCGCCCGGCGCGGGTGACGGGCATCCGCCGTGCGGCGTCGCCTGCCGCGGACCGGGGGCACCAACGCAGTATGACGGGATCGTCGAGCATGCCTGGTCCGCCCCGCATCCTCGAGCGCCGCTGGACGGCTCGCCGAGACGGGCGGCGCCGCCGCGGCCGGATCGGCCGCCACCGGAGCGGGCGCAGCCACCTGCGCAGCCGACGTCACCGGCTCCGGCCGTAGGGATGCATGGCTGCGTGCGTGACGCGGTGCGACCGCGAACGACTCCACGGGTTGCTCGGGAGCGGATTCGCGGGCCGAGGTCTGCACCGGACTCGCCACCGCCGTCGCGATCGGAGCGAGTGACACGTGGCCGCTGGTCGGCGCGGGGACGAAGCTCGTCTGGATGGTGCCGAAGTCGTCGTCCTCCTTCCGGAACGAGCGCTTGTCCCACCACACGACGCCCAGCTCCGGATCGCGCCACCGGTGGTCTGTGCCCGACTCGATGACAGCAAGATCGATGACCCCGTACGGGCCCGCATCGATGACGGTGCGATCGGACCGGGTGGAACTCGCCGCCGTCCACGCGGCTGGCCCCTTGGGCGCTGCGGGGCCGTGATCCTCGTCCAGCCAGGAGAGCGCATCCGGGACGACACTCGAGCGGCTCGCCGGGGCTACGAACGACGAGCGGCGCGACTTCGACCTCTTTGACGGGATGCGGGGCATCACGGTCATCTCGCCTCCCTTCACGTGCGCGGGTCAGACACGGGTTCATTCAGTAAGACGCTGATCGAACCCTGCCCATGACGCGAACCGGCAAAAAAGACGCGAGCACTACTTCGGGATGACGGCCCCGAGCACGCAGGACACGGACTGCGCCCCGGCCGGAAGCGTTGCCGTGGCACTCCAGTCCTTCTTGTCCCCCGCACTCAGCCCCTTCAGTGTCGTCACTCCGCGTCCGTAGACCGAGGAGTTCTTGGAATTGACCCAGCTGACCGAGACCACCACATCGCCCTTCCGGTCCTGAGGCATCGTGACCGTTCCCTTGGCCGTCACGCTGCTGCCGGTGGTGTCGCAGCTGGTCATCTTCGTGGCCGAGATGACGCCCGTGCCGGTCGGGATGGTGGGAACCGCGGTGGCCGCCGCGCCAGCGGCCTGCTTCGCCGACGTTGCACCGGTCGACGGTGCGCTGCTCGGCGAGGTGGTGCACCCCGCCAGCCCGCTCAGGGCGAGGACGGCGGCGGCGATCGGGAGGATGAGCGTTCGTTTGCTTCTCATGATGTGATCCGTTGCTTCACGAATCGGTTGGTTCACGGGACGATCGTGACGCTCGTCCCCAGCGGGAGGGCGTCGATGGCCATGAGCGCATCCTGCGACAACCGCACGCATCCGTGCGAGACAGTGCCGTTGTGCGCCGGGAAGTAGTGCATCCCGATGAGTCCTCCGTCCTTCCCCTGGTACGGCTCGTCCTGGGCGGTGGCGTGCAGGGAGGTCAGCTGGATCGGATAGGTGGCCTCCCCCTGCGCGGCGTCGAGGTATCGCTCCTGCAGATACCCGGTGACACCGGTCGGTGTGGGAGTCCCCGGCGCCCCGACACCGACGTCGAACGACTGCTCCACCACTCCTGCGAGGTCTTCGATGCTCACCGTCTGCCGGCCGGTCGAGATGACCACCCGGCGGTCGAGCGCGGCCGTTCGATGCAGCGCGTCCGTGCGAACCCACCCAGCTGTCTGCGCCGGTGCCGCCCCGTCGGCCTGCGACGGCAGCATCTGCCGCGCGGGCGTCATGACCAGAGCCCACGGGCCGTCGACCCGAACCGGGACGATCACGGTCGGCCGCCCCGCGAAATCGGTGAAGGCGAACCGGGCGACCGGAGCGTGTGCGTTGTCGAAGATCGGCGTGTCCGTCGAGACGGTGTAAGCCGAGGTCGAAGCCGCGGGGACGTCCGTGCTCGCGTACGGCAGTAGCCCCGGAATGACCGCGTCGTACTTCGCCTGCGGCAGCCGGGCGATCCGATCCGGCGACAGCGCCTTGTACTCGATGACCTGCGCGGAGACGGCGTCCCCTCCCACCTGCGAGTCGGGAGCGGCGGCGCCATGCCCCGAGTGCATCCACACGGTGGTCATCCCCGCCAGCAGACCGACGAGCAAGACAGCGACGCCACCGAGAGCCGCGACGGTCGCCAGGCGGCGTCGGTCTCGCCGCCGCTGGTCGTGCCGCGGGTGCTCGGAGCTGTCGGTCAACGTCCTGCTCCTTCCTCTCGCGATGGGATCAGCCGGAGACGGTCGGCAGCGCCAGCTCGGGAGCGAGGGGCGTGTCGACGGATGCGGGAGGGGTGGTCAGGGGATCGCCACTCGGCGACAGTCCTGTCGCGGTCGCCGTGTTCGCCACGTGTCCGGCGCTCAGATCCGACTCGGTCAGGCTGTAGGTGGCGGTGGCGGTCACGGACTGCCCGGGAAGGAGCGTGCCCGGGGTTCCGGGCCAGTTGTAGATCAGCGAGGAAAGGCCGGGAAGGAGGTCGGTCACGGTCACGCCGGTCATGGTGACGTTGCCGGTGTTGGTCGACGTGACCGTGTATCCGATCACGTCACCGACCTTTGCCGGGTTCGACACTCCCGACGCATTCGCCGTCTTGGTCAGCGCGAGATTCGGGCCCTGCGTGAGGGGCACGTTAGCGCCGGCGGGCGGACTCGTCACCGGCGGCCCGGTCGGCGGGTTGCCCGCCGCGATCGCGCTGTTGGGCACAGCTCCGCTGTTCACGTCTGCCTGGGTCAGCGTGTACGTCGCGGTCGCGGTGACGGTCTGGCCCGCGAGCAGCGTTCCCGGCACACCCGGCCAGGTGTAGGTGAGCGCCGACAAGCCGGGATGCGGATCCGTGATCGCCACTCCGGTAAGGGTGGTGCCGCCCGTGTTCGTCGCCGAGAAGGTGTAGCCGATGGTGTCGCCGACCCGGGCCGGGGACTGCACGCCGCTGCTGTTCGCCGTCTTCGTCAGCGACAGGTCGGACACGGACACGATCGCGGTGCAATTGGGGTGGCCGGAACCGGGACTGCAGATCCCGGTCCCCGGGTTTTCGGTCACCACAGTGTTCACGAGTGAGTGGTCGCCGGTGTCGGGGCTCTTCACAGTTACCGAGTAGGTGATCGTCGCCGTATCTGCTGGATCGGGCGAGCCGTGCAGTGCGCCCGACCAGGACAGCGTCGGCGCCGAGTACGACACTGTTCCGATGTCCGTCGTTGCGTCTCCGTTGTACGTAGCGTCCTTCAAGACATCGCTCAGGTCATCGGTAAAGGTGGCATTGGTGTAGGACTGGCTTCCTAGGTTGACGATGTAGACCGTGTATGTAACCTTGTCCCCGGGCCGCGCCGATTGCATCGACGCGATCTTCCGCACCCCGATCGTGCACTGGCTTGCGCCGGCCGAAAGATCCGCCGACACCGTGAATCGCGTCGTTCCCGTGGTGTTCCCGCCTGGAGCATCGCTTCCCGCCGCGGACGTGGTCACCGCGTTCGCGGTGTTGGAAAGCGTCAGCGGCGCCGCGGCGTCACAGGCCACCGGTGGAGCCGTGGTCTGGAAGCACATCTCCGGCGGCAGACCTGACCAGCTGATCGCCACCTGACCAGATGTCACACCGGTCGGGTCGTTCACCCCGTTCACCACCACCGTCGCCGTGATCGAGGTCACCGTTGTGGGAATCGACGCCAGCGACAACGTGCCACCGGCGGCGAGCGTTACCCCGTTGAACCCCGTGATGACGGTGTTGTTCTGGTCCCTCAAGGTCACCGTGGAGTTCGCATAGGTTCCGGCGACCAGCCCGGGAATGGACAACGTGCCCCATCCCGTGAATCCGGCCGTACCGGTACCGCAGTACGAGGTCACCGGCGACACCGTGAGCGTCGTCGGCCCGGAGACTCCAACACAGCCTCCGCCGGTCAGCGCGTTGAAGAAGGTGATCTGGCCGCTGTCGCCGTCGGCGACCAGACAGTTCGGCGCGATCGAAGCCGCTGTGCGGACGGTGTAGTTCTTGACGTTGGTCGGCTGCGTGAAACCGGCGCAGGAAGGTACCTTTCCGGTGCCGCTCCACGATGCGAAATCGACGCAGGTGATCGCGTTCCCGATGGATACGTACACTTTCGTGCCGACCTGCAACGCGTCCGCCGACGTATTGGTCGGCACGTTGTAGCTCGCTCCGGTTCCGGCATACGGGTTCACCGCTAACGGGGTCCCGGTCAGGTTCCAACAGGCCAGGCTGCTTCCCGCCCCGTTCGGGATGGTGCACACCCCGGTCACCACCCCCGTGGTCGAGAGCACCGGCGCGTACGCGTTCCCACCCAAAGCGGCCGAAGTGGAACTGGTCACCGGCCAACTCCCGGAACACAGCCCACCCGTCCCGGCGTTGAAACAGAAGGTCTGCCAGGACGAGGTCGGTGTCTGTTGCACGCTGGCGAACACGAAGTTGCCAAACGTGGTCGCCTGCGGAGCCTGCCCCGAGGTCACCCCGGACTGGATCTGCAATGTCCCACACGAAGCACCCGTCGAGGGGGTGATGCACACGTACACCCAGTTGCCCACACCGCCCACAGCGCCCGAGGTCGCCACCGCGTAAATGTTCCCGTTCGAAGCCGGGATACCGGAGGAACCGATGTGCGCCCACTCCGAATTGGACACCGGGTTGGAGGTCAGGACCTTGTACCCGCAACTGGTCGGCGTCGTCGTCGACAGATCCAAACACGCCGTCCCCGTGCTGCTGTTATCGAACGCACCCATGAACCAGTACAGCTTGCTGCCCGAAATCCAAGTGCCGTTCTGCCAAGCAGTGATCATCGACGCCGACGTACCCGTACCGATCGGTGTGCCCACGACCGAAGACCAGTACTGCGCATTTCTGTCAGTGGGCCAACCCGGGCAGGTGGATCCGTCCTGCTGAGCGCAGAACACGATGTTTCCGTTGCCGTGATGGAACGCCGCATACGTCAACGACCCACGGGTCACCGCGTTGTACCCATCTCCACCGGACGTCGTCAGCACCGTCGACACGGGACTCGGGATCGCGACGGACAGCTGCCTGGTCCCCTGCGGCACCGCGGTACCGGTGAATCCCACACCGTTCGCATTCGACGGAGGCGTCCCAGTCACCCAACTGGTTCCTCCGTTCGTCGAGTACTGCGCCGAGAACGTCCCAGCCGCATTCTGGTTCGGAGGTAGCTGCAGCGACCCCGGCACGTACGTGCCGGCTGTGCTGATCACATCCTTCAGGTTCACGGAGGCATTGGCGGTCGTGTTGTTCTGATAGTTCACGACCCATTTCAGAAGGTCGTTCGGCCTCGCCGTGCTGGTCTTCGCCCCACCCGGCGCGTCCGATGACGCCGCAACCGACCCCGTTCTGGTATTCGTCGCCGTCTTGTAGATCGTCGACACACCCGTCGTCGCCGCGTTCGCGTAGTGCTCCGGAAGGACAAGAGTCGCGACGAGTGCGCCCACGGCGACACATGCGGCGGCGATCATCGTCGTGCTCCACCGACGGGGCAGGCGCACCCGTTCTTCTGCCGAACGCGCCATAGTGATCACACCCCATCCCGGGCACCACCGACCCCGGAACGGGAGGTTCACCTGGCTCAGGCACTACCAACCCGGGCGACGCGGACACACAGCGGCGATACCAGCTACTCGTAAGGCATCATCGCCGGGCGCGGGCGGCGATGATAGACAGTTGCCGCAGCGCGGATGGGAGGCTGGCTACAGGCGGCGCCAGTCGTCGGAGGTCAGGTGCGATCCTGCCTGCGGGCCCATCTGCAGCATCCCGCCGTCGACCGCCCAGGAGGCGCCGGTCACGTACGACGCTGCAGGCGACGCGAGGAAGGCGATGACCGCGGCGATCTCGCGTGCGTCGCCGGGGCGGCCGAGCGGGATGCCGGGGCGATGCACCTCACGCGGGTCCTCGTCCTCGGCGTCGTTCATGGGCGTCGAGATCTCGCCGGGAGCGACCGCGTTCGCGGTGATGCCGTACTCGCCGAGCTCCAGGGCGAGGGTCTTCAGCAGGCCGCCGAGGCCGTGCTTCGCCGCATCGTAGGCGGCCGAGCCGACCCTGGGCTGGTGCTCGTGCACGCTGGTGACGCCGATGATGCGGCCGCCGCGTCCCGCATCCACCATCCGCTTCGCCATGCGCTGGATGCAGACGAAAGCGCCGTCGAGGTCGCCGCAGACGGTCTTCCGCCAGGTCTCCCAGTCGGTCTCGAAGAACGGCGTCCCCCCGTTGAGGCCGGCGTTGTTGACGAAGACGTCGCAGCCGCCGAGCTCGTCGGCGAGCCGGTCGACGACGTCGCCGCACGCCGGGGCGTCGGTGGTGTCGAGTTGCGTGACGACGGCACGGCGCCCGGCCTCGCGGACGAGACGCGCGGTCTCCTCGGCGCCCTCCTCATCGGAGTGCCAGGTGATGCCGACGTCCATCCCGGCCTGCGCCAGGGCGACGGCGGTGGCACGGCCGATGCCGGAGTCGGAGCCGGTAACGATGGCGGTGCGGGGTTCGGTGAGTTCCGGATACGAGTGATCAGCCATGCCGGGAACGGTGCACCCCATGCCGGGTGCGCGCAAGGGGTGGTAGTCGTGGAGCCATGACGATCTCCGCAGTGCTCTTCGACGTCGACGGGACCCTGGTCGACTCCAACTTCCTCCACGTGGATGCGTGGAGCCGCGCTTTCGCCGAAACCGGGCCTGCGGTCGACACCTGGCGCATCCACCGCAGCATCGGCCAGGACTCGGCACGCCTGCTGGAATCGCTCGCCGGTGACCGCGACGAGGAGTCCGTCGAGCGGGCGAAGGACCTGCACAAGCAGTACTACCTCGAGCAGTCGGGGCGGCTCCGTGCCTTCGCGCAGGCCGCCGACCTGTTGCGGGAGCTTGCCTCCCGCGATATCAGAGTCGTGCTCGCGACGTCGGCACCCGCCGATGAGCTAGAACTGCTGATGGACACGCTGGATGCGGCCGACGCCATCCACGCCACCACCAATGCCGACGACGTCGCGACGGCGAAGCCCGAGCCGGGGATCATCGAGGTGGCGCTGCAGCGGGCGGAGGCCGCCCCCTCCGACGCCCTCTTCATCGGCGACTCGATCTGGGACATGATGGCCGCCGCGCGGGCGCACGTCCGCGGCGCCGGGGTGCTCTCCGGCGGCGTCGGGCCGTCGGAGCTGCTGGAGGCCGGGGCGGTGTCCGTGTTCGACGATCCAGCCGACCTGCTCGCGCGGATCGACGGGGTACTCAGCGGGCGGCGCTCGGCCTGACCTCTGACTGGCCTCTTGCCAACGGCTCGCCCGGAGCGTTCCATAGGGTCCGACGAGTCCGAGGAGAGGAGTCGCCATGTCGGCGAGCGAGCTCGAGATGTCCAGCGTGCGGTACCCCTACCGGGGCCGCATCTTCCACGTGGAGAAGAAGACGGCGGGGGTGTGGGTGGTCCTCGACGAATCGCACGCCGAACTGGGGACGCTGATCCGCGTCGCGGTCGAGGGAGAGGAGCACGAGCCGGTGTTCGGCGCCGTGCCGCCCGGCTACGCCGAGACCCTGCACGAGGGGTCCGACTGGCGGATGCTGGTCGCATCCCTCATCAATGAGACGCTCGACGCGGAGACCGCGGCGACCGGCAACCAGGGCGAAGCATGACCATCCAGCTGAACAAGAAGGCCCTCGAGCAGGCGCGGAAGCTGGTGGAGCAGGGGAAGGTCGTCCGGGACGAGCGCGACGACTGGAGCGAGCACGCGCCGAGCGCGGACGACGAGAACCGTTTCATCGAAAAGCACGGCTGGGACGAGTACGCGCTCTGGCATCTCGGGGAGGACCCGGAGAAGAGCGAAGAGACCAAGGGCCGCTTCAGTTTCCCGTACGGCGACTTCTCGAAAGTGCACCGCTGCGCGGTGATCTCGCTGGAGAGCCGCGCGACCCAGAACGACCACGACGACATCGCCCGCGAGGACAAGCGACTGCTTGCACAGATCGACGAGGAGTAGCGGCTCCGCTCGCCGGGCTACGATACCCGGATGAACGCGACGTTGCGCAGGGCGCTCGGCTGGGTCTCCGCCGTGCTCATCAACGTCGGTGCGCTGCTCTTCGTGGTCGGGCTGATCCTTCCGCGGTCCGGTGGCGTCCCCACCCTCGGCGTGGGCGCCGGGATCTGCGTGGTCGGGCTGGTCGTCGGCGCGGGCTGGCTCGCGGGGCGGCCCTCCGCCTAGTCACCTGGCCGAACCGGCACAGACAACGACCCCGCCCTGGGATGAGGAGAGCGGGGCCGTGGTCACCGGCGCAGGCCGGTGGTCGGGGAGCGGATCAGTCCGGCGGCTCGCTGGCGTCGGTGCCGCTGACGAGGTCGGGATTCGACGGTTCGTCGGCCGGATCGAAGTCTGCCGGCGGCGGTTCCGCCTGGTCGGTGCCGCCTCCCGCCGGGGTCACATCCTCGGCGCCCTCGGGCGTCACGCCGGTCTCGCCCGGCTCGGAGACGTCCCCCGACTGACCGGGCTCGGTCTCCGCGGGCTCGGCGGCCTGAGCGTCGCGATCGTCCGCTCCCTGGCCTTGTTCGAAGCGCTCGGGCTTGTCCTCGGCGGGGACGCCCTCGGCGTCGGTGTTCGGCAGTCCGCTGGTATCGCTCATGCTTCGCTCCTTCCCGGGCGCCTTACGGCTTGCCCTCTTCGCTGTACGAGGTCGTGGAATCCGCATCCTCGTCCGTGCGGCCGGCGTCATCGAGGTCGGGGATCAGCTCCTCGATCACGTTTCCGTCCGCCGTGGGTTGGACGGCCCCGCCGTCGTCGCCCTCGAGATCACCCGCGAGCCCGTTGGTGGGGTCGTTGCCGGTGATCGGTTCCTGTGCGTCACGCGAATCGGTCATGATGCTACGAAACGCCGCATCCCGGCCGACGCTCAAGGGGGTTAAACGGGAGCGGCGCCCGGCGTAGCGTTGTCGGGCGAGTCGGGATTCTGCTGCGAGCCCGGCTGAGGCCCCGCCTGCACCCGCTCGATCAGGTCGAGCAGCGCGACGCGGTACTGCGGCGCCGACTGGTAGTCCGGATGCGTCGCCACCTTCACCAGGTAGCGCGGAGGCCCGAACTCGTCGGCCCCGCGGTCCAGGTCGTCGGGGCGGCGGTCGTCGAGCCGGTAGCTGTTGATCGGGAAGCCGAGGTAGTCGGTGCGGCGCCACAGGTTGATCCACGCGACCGAGCCGTCCGGCTGCGTGAGCAGCTCCGTGAGCGACGGGTCGTCCGCCCCCGAGGGCACGACGACGACCGGTTCGCCGTCCTGGTCGAGCTCCACCTGCGAGAACCAGGGGTCCGCCTTCGCCAGCAGAGGCCGCCGCGAGCCGAGGGTTCCGAGGGCGTCCGGCCCGAACAGCTCCGGAAAGAAGCGGCCGAAGTACACCCGCAGCTGCGACCCGTAGGTGAGGAGGGCGACGTTGCGCAGCCGCTTCGCGTCGTCCGGGCGCAGCGTGAAGAGAGTGGACACGGCCAGCACGGCGCCGAGGCTGTGCGCCGACAGCACCACGCTGAACGGCCGTTCCACGCCGAGCGCCTCGTCCTGCTGGTTGTCGCGCCAGCTCAGGCGCTCGGCGAGGGTGAGGCCGGCGGGCGGCTCCAGGTCGTGGGTCAGCCAGTCCGTGACGCGGTCCCGCAGCTCGGGGACGACGCGTTCGGCGTAGCAGGGCGGGCCGAACGGGTGCCCGGCCCGCGGGAGGAAGCACATGAGGTCCCACATGATGCTGATCGGCCGCTCTTTGGCGGTCAGCGCGTTCTCGACCACGACGGCGAGGATGGCGGCCGCGATCACCGCGAGGGCCGGCCCGACCAGTCCGTCGATCCAGCGGAACGCCACCGAGTACGACACCGCGAGCGCCACCACGAACCCGACGGCGAACAGGCCCGCCAGGATGCCGAGGATGGGCTCGCCGCGGTGCACGAGCGCGGCCAGTCGCCGCGCCCGCAGGATCTTCAGCGCAAGGCGGTCGGCCGTGGTGCTCGCGGCGATGCGGCCGTCGCGGTACGCATCCACCTCTTCCAGCAGCGGACGCCGCCCGTCACGCGTGCGGGGCGTGGTGAGCAGCGGCATCCAGCGCAGCACCGCGGCCGCGATGAACAAGGCCACCACCGCCAGAGCGATCGCGATGAACGGCAGGACGTCGCCGAAGTTGTGGTAGACGATCGGCGGCCGGAGGACCCCGTGCGGCGGGCCGGCGCAGCCGCACGGCGACGACCCGCTCACCAGCCAGCCCTGAACGCCCAGGACCAGCAGTGTCGAGAGCAGCATGGCGGCGCCGAGCGCGAGCAGCATCCACACGCCGGGGCCCATGCCGGCCCAACCCTCGGCGCGGAACCGCTCGGGCGGCCCTGCACGTCGGCCGCTCCGCGACCTCGGCCACCACCAGACGAGGAACAGCTGCACGGCCGTCAGCACGGCCGCCACAGCGAACAGCGGCAGCCGGAGCGGACCGGGTGCGCTGGTCAGCGTGGGCGGGTTCTGTGCGACGCCGGCCAGAAATGCCAGGCCCGCCACGGTCATCAGCGAGATCGACAGCCAGTGCGGCACACCGCGGCGCCAGCCGAGCGCCGAGATGCAGATCGCGACGAGCACCCCCAGGATGATGGAGGGCGCGGTCGCGAGCCCGAGGAACGTCCCGGTCAGCGGCGCCTCGTACTGGCCGCCGAACCAGAGGGATGCGCCCACGAACACGTACACGGCGATCGACACGATCAGCACCCAGGCGGTGACCAGGCCGGTGCGGTGGAGGCGGTCGCGCAGGAACTCGTCCACCGACTCCTGACCTGTGTTCGTCGTCTCGGCGAACACACCCACCAGCACGATCGCGACGACGAGACCCCCCGCGGCGACGAGGCCGCCGATCAGGGCGAGGACGTCGCCGGAGCCCGCCGCCGCGCCGAGGCACTCGCCCGACACGAAGGTCTGCAGCTTCGCGCACGCCGCCGTGCCGGCGAACAGCCGGTCCCACGCGAGCAGCAGCGCGACCAGGAGGAACGCCGCCGCCAGGTGCAGCCGCTCGGTGGGAGGCCCGACCCGTGCCGTGCGCCAGAAGCCCTCGGACGCCAGCGGCCGCAGACGCCCGCTCCGGCGGACACCGCGACCGCCCATCCGGTCGGCCGCGTCGAAGATCGCCGCCTCGTAGCGGCTGCGGGCGCGCCGCGAGACGACGTACAGCAGGAGCACCCCAGCGATCGGCACCAGCGACAGGATCGACAACTGGGGACCGCGCCAACTCAGCGGTGCGCTGCCGAAGAAGTCTGTGAATGCAGTGGGCAGAGCCGTGCAGGCCGCGCCGGTGACGCACTGCACGCCCAGGTCGAGGCTCACTGAGCCGAGGGCGCACACATAGAGGAGCGTCAGCCCGAGAGCGAAGATGCGCAACGACGAGCCGCCGACGCCCGAATCCCACTCGCCGCCCGGCCGCTGGGTCGGGATGCGCCTGGTCCAGTACGCGGCATTGGCCAGTCCGAACGGGGCGAGCAGCAGCCACGCCACCTGCACGAACAGCTGGCCGATGAACAGGATGGGTCCCGAACCGTACCGCGCCAGCCGACCCCACGAGTACGCCTCGGTGCGAACGCCGGTCGGGGGCACGGCCGGGTCGACGATTCCGGGGGCGTCATCCGGGTCGCGGTTCGGCTCGTCCTGGTCCGGGGCCCACCAGAACCCGCCGTTCTCGTCGCCCTGCGTCTGCCGCAGCTCGCTCTGCTCACGGCCGAGGATCTCCGTCGGCGGCGTGTTCTTGATGCCGTGGATGCGCAGCTCCAGCACGCGATGGGGCCACTCGTGGGCCTCTGCCTCGTCGCTCATCGGTCCGCCGATCGTCCGGGTGACGGCCGCAGACTACTCTCGCCGGGCCGCGAGCGGCTACAGCACGACCCACTGTGGTGGTCGGCGGCCGCACGGCGTAGTGTCCGTGCTATGAGCAACCCAGAGCAGCCGAACGGCGATGCACGCGAGAACCTCGAGGGCAGCTACACCGAGGTCGACGGCGAGGCGCCGCACGAGCGCACCGTCCACGGTCAGTACACGGAGACCGAGGGCGTCGGCCCCGAGGAGGCGACCGAAGGCACGTATACGGACGTGCAAGAGCCCGTCGACGCGCCCGAGGGCGACTACACCGAGGGCGACCACAAAGAGCCCTGATCGGGCAGGGCGGTGGCTCAGGACAGGCGCTTGCGCGTCTTCTCGGCCTGAGCCTTCGCCTTCTTGCGCGCCTTCTTGACGTCGGGCGCGTTCCAGAACGCGGTCGCCGCGCCGGCGATCTGTTCGAAGCGCTCGCGACCCGCCCGCGCTCCGAGGATGTACGCGACCGCAATGACGGCCAGGAAGAATATCGGCTTCACGCGCATGCCCCGACGCTAGACCTCAGGCTGTGGTCTGGGAAGGGCCGTACACCAGCCTGTGGAGAAGTGCGTGCAGTGGCCCCGCGAGGAACAGCAGGAACAGCCACCACAGGTTGATCGCAGGGAAAACGATCGCCAGCACCAAGGCGACCGCCATGATGATCACCTCCGCGAGACCGCGCGTCCGGTCGACCTGGTCCCGCGCCTCCGGGGTCATCAGCTCCGGGTTGCGGTACAGCACGCTGGCGACCAGTCGCGTCGCGACGGTGGCGACGAGCATGTTGCCGATGTAGAGCGCGTAAACCTCGGGTCGCTGGCCGGCGCCTTCCGAGATCACATTCGCGCTGAACGGGATGACCACGATGGCGAACAGCCAGAGGAAGTTGAACCACACGATCCACTGGTTGTAATCGCGTACGGTCTCGAAGATGCGGTGGTGCACGACCCAGAATCGGGCGATCACGGCGAACGAGACGACGAAGGCGAAGAGTTCCCAGAAGTTCTCGTCGATGAACTGCCCGAACGACGCACGGCCGATCTGCGATGCGGCATCAACCAGCGGCAGGATCAGCAGCGTGATGGCGATGGCCACGGTCGCGTCGGAGAAGTTCACGAGCCGGTCGAGCCCGCGCTCCGTCCTGATCAGCGCCATGCGGTCATTCTGCCGTACCCGTCAGTCGAGCAGTCCGAGCTCGAGGGCGCGGCGCACCGCCGACGTGCGGTCGGAGACGCCCAACTTCTCGTATGCCCGACTCAGGTACGTCTTGACCGTCGCCTCGCCGATGAACAGTTCCGAGCCGATCGCCGCGTTGGTCCGGCCGTCGGCGGCGAGCCGGAGCACCTTGACCTCCTGCGCCGAGAGCGCCGGCGCCGCCTGTCTGCCCTGCACCCGGCCGAGCAGGGCGGTCGCGGCAGAAGTGGCGAGGACGGTCTCGCCCGCGGCGGCCGCCCGGACGGACCGCGCGAGCTCCGCCGGCGCGATGTCCTTCAGCAGGTAGCCGCTCGCCCCGGCCTCGATGGCGCGCAGGATGTCCTGATCCGTCTCGTAGGTCGTCAGCACGACGACCCGGGTGCCGGGATGCGCGGCCGAGATGGCCCGCGTCGCCTCCACTCCGTCGCCGCCGGGCATCCGGAGATCCATCAGCACGAGGTCCGGGTGGACCGCGGCCACCAGCGACACGGCCTCCGGCCCGCTCCCGGCCTGGCCGACCACCTCGATGTCGTCGTAGCCCTGCAGCATCCCGCGGATGCCCTCCCGGACGACGGGATGGTCGTCGGCGAGCACAATGCGGATCATGGCGCCACCTCGATCGGCTCGGCCGGCAGCCGCACGCTGAGTCGCGTCCCTGTGCCCGGAGCGGTCGTCAGCTCGAAGGTTCCGCCGGCCTCCCGCACGCGGGCCTGCATCCCGTCGATGCCGTAGCCGTCGCGCGGTGCCGCCGTGTCGAACCCGCTGCCGTCGTCGTGCACGGTCAGCACGAGGGAGCCGGCGTCGAACGAGAGGGCCGCATCCACGGTCGTCGCTTGCGCATGCTTACGCACGTTCGCCAGCGCTTCCTGGAACACCCGGAGCGCCACCACCTCGACGGCGGGCGGCGCCGCGCGTGGCTCGCCGACGACGTCGAAGGCCACCGGGACGCCGGTCTCCTCCTCGAACCGGCCGGCGACCCGGCCAAGCGCCTGCTCCAACGTCGACTCTGCGAGCCGGCCCGGCGTCAGCGCGGCGATGATCCGGCGCGACTCCTGCAGGTTCTCCTGCGCGGTCTCCGTCATCAGCTCCACGTGACGGCGGGCACCGGCCGGGTCCGACTCGAGTTCCCCCTGCACGGCATGTCCGAGCGTCACGATGCTGGTGAACCCCTGCGCGAGCGTGTCGTGCATCTCCCGGGCGATCCGCTCACGCTCGGCGGCGGCGCCCTGCTGCTCCGACAGCTCGGCGATCTCGCGCTGCTGCTCGCGCAGCCGGTCGATGAGGAGCCCCCGCTCCCTGCTCTCCTTCGTCACCGCCGTGATGCGATTGCTGAAGTAGATGGAGACGGCGATGATCAGGACGGTCAGTCCAAGGGTCCCTGCCACGTCGCCGGGTTCGAGGTCGCCCACCAGCCAGCGGACCAGCACGCCGCCGAAGTTGATCACGACGATGACGGCGGCGGCCGGGAGCGCCGAGAGCACCAGGAAGAACTGCGGCGACAGGATGAACAGGGCGATGTTCGCCCAGTTGTTCAGCCCGTAGGCGGCGAAGTACACGAGCGTCGCGATCGCGACATATGTCCACGCCCGCCAGCTGTTTCCCCGGATGCCCGCCCGGCTCGGCCGTGCCAGGAACCAGTAGACCGGGAACAGCGCGAGGACGAGCCCGGCCGACGTGATGGTCCGTGGCCACCCGGTGAAGGGGTTCGCAAGGATCAGCAGCACCGACGCGAGCGTGGCGGCGGCCGAATATCCGATCCAGTCGCCGAACCAGCGGTCGTCCACGCGCTCTGCCACGATCAGACTGTAGCCGCTTGCTCGCTGCCGTCGGCCGCGCGCACCGGCTCCTCCGGCAGGGAGGTTCGCCCTGCCGGGTAGAAGACGCCGATGATCGCGACGGCCACCATCGCGGCCGCCATGCCCCAGAACGCCCACTGCACGGCCGAGGCGTAGTCCGCGCGGACGGCGTG
The DNA here is from genome assembly GCF_058138205.1 of Leifsonia sp. RCC_180. Lineage (NCBI taxonomy): Bacteria > Bacillati > Actinomycetota > Actinomycetes > Micrococcales > Microbacteriaceae > Leifsonia > Leifsonia sp. RCC_180. The sequence goes on from NZ_CP200340.1 coordinate 2,599,972, forward strand.
CAGGATCTGGTCCTGGATGGCCTGGGGCACGTTCGCGAGCGAGTGGCCGCTGCCCTTCGCGCCGCTGATGCGGTCGACCGCGGTCTGCGCATCCGCCGCCGTTCCGCCGAACTTCGCGAACGAGGCGGTCAGCAGATCGGTCAGGCGGGAGGTGACGACCGTGGTGAACACGGCGAGGCCGAGGGCGCCGCCGAAGTTCTTCATCGTCTGCGAGATGGCGCTGACCTCGCCGTAGCTCGCGCCGATCGCGCGGTTGACCGCGTCGGTGGAGACGGGGCTGAACATGAGGCCGATGCCCGCACCGGCCACGACGATCGGCCAGGTCTGGGCGTTGAAGAACGCGTGCGCGTCGATCGTCAGGTCCGTCGCGCGGACGGCGAGCCACCCGAATCCGATCGCCCCAATCACTCCGCCGAGCAGCACGACGCTGCGCGCGCCGCGCTTGTCGAAGCTGACAGAGCCGATCCGGCTGGCCACCACGAACCCGATGAAGAACTTCAGGAACAGCAGCCCCGTCTCGGCGGCCGACAGCTGCAACGACACCTGCCCGTAGACGCTCAGGAAGAAGAACGTGCTGATGAACGCGACGGACGCGAAGAGCGTCGCGAGGGTCGAGAGGGTGAAACCGCGGTCGCGGAAGGCGGCGATGCGGATCAACGGCGCAGAGCTCCGGCGCTGGACGACGACGAAAAGCACCAGCAGCGCGACACCGAGGACGAGGGAGGCGATGACCGCCGGGCTGTCCCATCCCCACGGGCTCGCCTGCTGCAGACCGAAGACGACCAGGCCCATCCCGGCTGCGACGATGGCGGCGCCGAGCCAGTCGATGCGCTCGTGGCGGCGGACCGACGGGCGTGCGGCGATTGCGACGATGGCGAACGCCGCGACGGCGATCGGGACGTTCACCCAGAAGATCGCGCGCCACGTCCACTGCGTCAGGTAGCCACCCGCGATCGGGCCTAGAGCCGTCATCGCGCCGGTGATCGCGAAGAAGATCGCCATCGCCCGGCCGCGGCTCTCGCGGGCGAAGCCCTCGACGACGATGCCGATCGCGGCGGGGAACATGATCGCGCCGCTCACGCCCTGCAGGGCACGCGCCGTGACGAGCCAGGGCTCAGCGAGGTCGCCGGTCGGCGCGAGACCGCACAGCAGCGAGGTGATGCCGAAGCCGGCGATGCCGACCAGCGCCATGCGCTTGTGTCCGACGACGTCAGCGACCCGGCCGCCGAGCAGGAAGAACGCGGCCGTGGTGAGCAGGTAGACGTTGACGGCCCACTGCATCCCGTCGTGACTGAGCCCGAGGTTCTGCTGGATGCTGGGCGCCGAAAGCGCGACGATCGTCTGGTCGATCGTCGTCATCGAGACGGCGAAGATGAGCCCGGTGAGGGCGAGGGTTGACGACTTCATACCCACAGCCTCGCGGTCGGGGCTCGGCGCGGGCACCGGCGGCCGGATGTCATCCGTGTCCGCCGATCGGCGGACACAGGTGGTTGGCCGCCGGCGAAGTGAAGGAGATCGGGCTCCGATTCTCCTTCGATTGGCAGTAGTGAAGGAGATTCGGATGGTTCGCAGCCGATTCTCCTTCGATCGCGGTTAGGAAGGTGTGTCTGGCGAGGCGGTGTCGTCCGAGACCCACCCGGGCCTGAGCCGCTCGACGCCGTCCAGGATGAGGTCGAGCCCCGTCTCGAACTCCTCGTCGTAGTCGTAGCCGGCGACGCCGAGCTCCGACACGACCTCCAGCAGGTACGGGAAGTGCTGGGCGAACTCCGGCGGCGTCGCCTCCAGTTTCTGGGCGGCCACCTCTCCCGATTCCTCCGGGTTCTCGAACGGCAGCGTCTTCTCCTGCAGGGCGAAACCGTAGACGTAGGCATCGAGCGCTGACGTGACGTGCACGGTGGTGCGGAAGGAGAATCCCGAGCGCCGCAGCGCCCCCATCATCGCGTTGTGCTGGAAGAGGTTGGCGCGGCCCGGACGCATGCGGGCCTCCATCAGCCCCACAGCCCAGCGGTGACGCAGCAGCGCCGACCGGAGCGAGATCGACCGCCGGCGCATCGCCTCCCGCCAGCCGAGCTCCGGAGCCGGCGCCTCCACCTCCGCCCAGACGCGGTCGACCATGCCGTCGATGAGCTCGTCCTTGTTGGCCACGTGCTTGTAGAGCGCCATCGGGACGACGCCGAAGCGCTGCGCGAGCGTCCGCATGCTGAGGCCTTCCAGCCCGTCGCGGTCGGCCAGTTCGAGTGCGGCGTCGATGACCCTGTCCGGGCTGAGGCTCTGACGCTGCGGCCGATCGCTTGACATGGTGTACAGCGTACACCTATCCTCATCCACAGCGGGTGTACACCGTACACCTGCCCTCCCGAAAGGACCTTCTCATGCTTCCGGACCGCCGACGCTCGCTCGCCGCGGGCGTGTTCTTCCTGCTCACCTTCGTCACATCCATCCCGGGCGCGCTGCTGTACGGGCCGCTCCTCACTGATCCGCACTACGTGCTCGGCGAGGGAGCGGGCGGCCCCGTGCTCGCCGGCGCCCTGCTCGAGATCGCCCTCGTCATCGCCAACCTGGGCACGGCACTGGTGCTGTACCCGGTGCTGCGGCGCACGAGCCCGTCCCTCGCCCTCGCCTACGTGGTCGCCCGCGTCATGGAGTGCACGCTGATCGGCGTCGGCATCCTGAGCCTGCTCACCGTGGTCACCCTTCGTCAGGACGGACCGCCCACGAACGGCGCGGATGCTGCCCTGCTCGTCGTCTCGCAGGCGCTCGTGGCCCTGCATGGCTGGACGTTCCTCCTCGGCCCAGGTTTCGTCGTCGGCATCGGCAACGGCCTGATCCTCGGCTGGATGCTGCACCGCGCCCGCCTGCTGCCGCGCGGCTGGGCCTGGTTCGGGATCATCGGCGGCCCGCTGGTGTCGCTCTCTGGTATCGCCGTGATGTTCGGGCTCTATACGCAGCTGTCGGCATGGTCGGTGCTGGCGACGCTGCCGGAGGTGGTGTGGGAGCTGTTCCTCGGCGTGTACCTCACAGCTCGCGGCTTCCGCACGCCTGCGCCGGGAGCAAGCGCGGCCGAGGCCGGTGCGGCGAAGGTCGGCGCGTCGCCGGCCGGCGCGGCGGCCGTCACTCGGTCGTCGTGACGAACTCGTCGATGGATGCGACCGTCACGCCCGCGCGCGGGAACACCTTCTCGGTGAGGACGCGATGAACCTCGGGGTCCGCATCCCAGCATCCATCGCTCAACACCACCAGGCGGTAGTCGCGGTCGGCGGCGTCGCGCACGGTCGACAGCACGACGCCCGAGGTCACGATGCCGGTGAGGATGAGCGTGTCGATCCCCCGCTCCGCCAGCTGCGCGGCGAGGTCGGTGGTGCTGAAGGCGCCGACGCGCTGCTTGCGGACGACGATCTCACCGGGGGCCGGCGCCAACCGGTCGACGATCTGCGTCCCGGCGCTGCCGGCGTTCAGCCGCTCGCCGGCACCGGCGAATCGCGAGGTCGGCGGAACGTGCTCGGCCTCCTCCGCGGTGAGCGCCACCCGCACGTAGCCGACGGTCATCCCGGCGGCACGCGCGGCCTCGCGGGTCCGGACGAGGGCGGTGACGAAAGCGTCGCCGTCAGGATGCCGGGCGAGGATCCCGTTCTGCAGGTCCATGATGAGCAGCGCGGTACGGGCGGGATCGAAGGAGAGATCGTTCACATACGTAAACTATCTCGGTTCTGCTGGGTGAACGGTCAGAGCCCGAGGGACTTCTTGATGAGGTCCGCAGCGTCGTCGGTGCCGGCCGCGCCCTCGGTCGCCTCCTGGTTCGCCTCGGTGACCGCCTTCACCACTTCGTCGCGCTGGATGCGGATGCCGCGCGGCGCATCGATGCCGATGCGGACGCCGTCACCACGGGATTCGAGGATCGTCACGACGATGTCGTCGCCGATGAGCACCCGCTCCCCCGCCTTGCGTGTCAATACCAGCATCGCTCCAGCCTATCCGCCGGGCGGCGCGTCCAGCCAGAGCACCGGCAAGCCGAGCCGGTGGACGGTGTGCGGCGATGCGGTGAAGGATGCGCCGGTCGCGGCGACCGCGTCCACCGCGAGCACCGCATCCACCGCCCGCACCCAGGCGGCCGTGTCGTCGTACGTGCGGGAGACGTCAACGGCGACCCACACCTGATCGGGGGCGATGCCGGCGAGCTGGGCGGCGACGTCCGGTACAGCGGTAGGGCCGCTCAGCGCGAAGGTCGCCACCACGGGGATGCCGCGGCGCACGCCGTCAGCCCGGGTCGCGAGGGCGTCACGGCGGTCGGCGAGGCGCTGCACCTCGGCGCCCGCGTCGGCGGAGGCCGCCAGCACGCGGGCGGCGGCATCCGCGTCGGCACCGAGTCCCACCACGAGCGTGAGGTCGCCGCGCCCCCGCAACCGCGCGAGCGGCGCCCCGGCGCTCCCCACCTCCATCCCCACCTCGTCGAGTCGCGACAAGATGTCACCACTCGCCGCGGATTCCAGCCACGACTCACCACTCACGGCCTCGTCGGGGGTGGGAGGCGCGGAGATCGGAGGGGCGGGAGGGACGGAAGCGGGAGGGACGGGAAGAGCGAGGTCGGACGGGAGGTGGTCGGACGCGAGAGGGGCTACCCCAGGCGCCGGCGACGGCGCCAGCTCGGGCGCGTCGACCGCGCGCACCAGGTCGTCGAGCACCGCCTGGAAGGCGAGCGACGAGGTCGAGACGGCCGGCAGCACCTCCTCGTCGCCGTCGACCCACTCAGGCCGCGATCGACTCCGCACCGCGGACCACCCCCACGGTCTCGATCGCGGCCTGCACGGCCGTCACCTCCTGGTACGACAGCACGGCGAGTCCCGCGATCTGCCCGGCGACCAGCCGCCGGATCGCCGGCCGGAGCGCCGGCGCGCACACGAGCACCGCCGAGATCCCGGCCTCGTCGAGCCGCCCGGCGGTGTCCCGAACGGACGCCAGTACAGCCTCCAGCCGCACCGGGTCGAGCACGATCTGCGTGCCGGACTCGGACGGCCGCAGCCCTTCGAGCATCGACTGCTCCAGCCCCGGGTCGATCATGATGACGCGCAGCGTCCCCGCGTCGATGTGCGGCGCCACCACCGCTGGCCCGAGAGCCGCTCGCGCGGCCTCCACGAGCCCCTCCGGGTCGTTCGACACCTTCGCGCGCAGCGTCAGCGCCTCCAGGATCCGCGGCAGGTCGTTGATCGGAACCTGCTCCGCGAGCATGCCCTGCAGCACCCGCTGCACCTCCGCCAGCGACAGCAGGGCCGGGATGAGCTCCTCCACCGCGGGCGGGTTCACCTGCTTGACCCCTTCGGTCAGCAGGCGCACATCCTCCCGGGTCAGCAGGCGCGCGGCGTTCGACGTGATGATTGACGACAGGTGCGTGATGAGCACGGAGACGCGGTCGATCACCGTCGCGCCGCCGAGTTCCGCGCTGTGCCGCATCTCCGACGGGATCCACTTCGCAGGCAGGCCGAACACCGGCTCCACCGTCGGGGTGCCTGGCAGGTTGTCGAGGGCGTCGCCGAGCGCGAGCACCCGGCCCGACGGCGCCTGTCCGCGGCCGGACTCCACGCCGGCGATCTTGATGACGTAGGTCGACGGCGGCAGCTCGGCGCTGTCGCGGGTGCGGACCGGCGGCACGATGACGCCCAGTTCGAGCGCGATCTTGCGCCGCAGCGCCCGCACCCGGGCGAGGAGGTCGTCGGAGGCGCCGCTGACGATGTCCACGAGGTCCGGCGCGAGTGTGATCTCGAGCGCGTGCACCCGCATCTGCTCGATGAGGTCCTCCGTCGTCTCCGACTTCGTCGCCGTCGCGACCGCGTTCTGCGCGGCCTGCGCCTTCTTGGCGGCGGCCTGCGAGGTCTTGATCCGCTGCGACGCGAAGATCAGGAACGCCCCGACCAGCACGAACGGGATGGGCGGCATACCGGGGATGAGCGCCATCACGATCGCCGCGCATCCCGCGATCATCAGCGCGTTCCGCGACTGGCTGAGCTGGTTGCTCGCGGTCGTCCCCATGTCCGACTCGGCGTTCGACCGGGTCACGATCATGCCTGTCGACACCGCCATCAGCAGGGCCGGGATCTGCGACACCAGACCGTCTCCGATGGTCAGCAGCGTGTACGAGTTCACGGCGTCGCCGAGCTCCATGCCGCGCTGGATCATCCCGATCGCGATGCCGCCGACGACGTTGATGACGATGATCAGAATGCCCGCGATCGCGTCGCCCTTCACGAACTTCGACGCGCCGTCCATCGCGCCGTAGAAGTCGGCCTCCGCGGACACCTCCGCACGTCGTGCGCGCGCCTGCTCCTCCGTGATGAGTCCCGCATTCAGGTCGGCGTCGATCGCCATCTGCTTACCCGGCATCGCGTCGAGGGTGAAGCGAGCGCCCACCTCGGCGACGCGCTCGGCGCCCTTGGTGACGACGATGAACTGGATGACGACGAGGATGAGGAACACCACCGCGCCGATGATGATCGAGCCGCCGACGGCGACGTGCCCGAACGCCTGGATGACCTGTCCGGCGAACCCGTCCCCCAGCACGAGCCGGGTGGAGGCGACGTTGAGCCCCAGCCGGAACAGCGTCGCCACCAGCAGCAGCGACGGGAACACCGAGAAGTCGAGCGGCTTCTTGACGAACATCGTCGTGAGCAGCACGACCAGCGCCAGCATGATGTTGACGATGATGAGCAGGTCGAGCATCCACGACGGCACCGGCACGACCAGCAGCATGATGATGCCGACGACCCCGATCGGCACGGCGACCTTGGCGGCGAGTCCCTTGTTCGGCTTCACGAGAGCCCTCCCTGCAGCTGGGGTCGCATGGTGTGGATGCCCGCGGACGAGCCGCGCTGCTTCAGCGACATGACGAACGCGAGAACCCGCGCGACGGAGTTGTACAGCTCGACCGGGATCTCGTCGCCGATCTGACAGCCGGCGTGGAGCGCCCGGGCGAGCGGGATGTCCTTGACGATGGGCACGCGTTCCTCCTCGGCCTTCTCCCGGATGCGCAGGGCGATCGCGCCTGAGCCCTTCGCGACCACGCGCGGGGCCGACTTGCCCGGCTCGTATTTCACGGCGACGGCGATGTGCGTCGGGTTCACGAGCACCACATCCGAACTCCCGATCGCCGCGATCATGCGGTTGCGGCTCATCGCGAGCTGACGCGAACGGCGGTGGGAGCGGACCAGCGGGTCGCCCTCGCTGTTCTTGTTCTCGTCGCGAATCTCCTGCTTGCTCATACGCGTGTGCTTGCGGTTCCGTCGCATCACGACGAGCACGTCGAGTCCGGCGAGAACGAGACCGGCGCCGATGGCGGCCTGGAGGAGTCCTGCCGTGCCCCCCGACGCGGCGGAGAGCAGCGAGGCGAGCGGCATCGATCCGGAGGTGAGCAGCACCGGCATGAGGCCCTGCACCACCAGGAACAGCCCGATCGCCACCACTCCCGATTTCAGGAGCGTCTTCGCGCCCTCCCACAGCGCGCGCATCCCGAACACCCGGCCGATGCCCTTGACGATGTTGAACTGCTCGTACTTGCCCTCGAGCTTCTTAAAGTGGATGCCGCCCTGCACCGCCGCCGCGCCCACCACGGCGAGCGCCCCCACGCCGAGGAGCGGTCCGATGGTCGCCATGATGCTGCCGAGACCGTCGCCGAGCGCGGTGACCGCCTTGGCCGGGTCCGGGCTCTCGATGACCGAGCGGATGCTGAACAGCTGCTCGATCGCCGCCGTACTGCCGGCCTGCAGGGTGAACGGGAGCATCACTGCGGCGGCTCCGACGCCGACCCAGGCGGTGAGGTCGGACGACTTGCTGAGGCGGCCCTTGGAGCGCGCCTCCTTCATCCGCTTCTCGGTCGCCTGTTCGGTGCGTTCCTGCGCGTCGCTCACCCGCCCACCCCCAGCATGATCTTGACGGCGGTGTCGGTGAGGCCGGACACCACGCCCGGCAGGGCCACGAACACGATGGAGGAGAGCACGACCGTGAGCATGATCTTCAGGGGGAAGCCGAGCGAGAACGCGTTGAGCGCGGGGGCGACGCGCGTCAGCAGGCCGAGGCCCACATCCGCCAGGAACAGCACGACGATCAGCGGACCCGCGATCTGCAGGGCCGCGACGAACATCTGCGTAACGCCACTCACCATCTCCTTGACCGGGTCGGCCAGGTCCATTCCGGCGGCCAGTGGGATGGCGTCGAACGTGCGCACCAGGCCGCCGATGATGAGCTGGTAGCCGCCCGACGCGAACAGCAGTGCGAGGGCGGTCAGCTGGAACATCCGGGTGAACTGGGCGCCGTTGATCATCGACTGCGGGTCGAACGCCTGCGCCAGCTGGAAGCCGCCGAACAGGTCGACGAGGTTGCCGGCCGACTGGATCGCGGCGAAGACGAGGAACACGAGAAATCCGAGCGTCGCCCCGACGGCGAGCTCACGGACCATCCCGAGTATGAAGGCGCCCGTGTCGCCCGAGTGGTAGCCCGCCCCGACGCGCGGCGCGACGGCGATCGCCAGGCCGATCGCGAGCATCCCCTTCACCTGGGCGGGGAAGCCGTTGTACGAGAACGGCGGGGCGATGACGAGGAACGCGACCATGCGCAGCGACGCCAGAGCGACCGCCTCGATGAGCCCTACGTCGATGGGGATGTTCATCAGCCACCGCCCAGCAACTGCGGGATCTTGTCGAACAGCACGTGGGTGAACGTCACGAGCTCGGAGATCATCCACTGTCCGCAGATCAGCAGGGCGATCGCGACCGCCGCCGCCTTCGGCACGAAGGAGAGCGTGACCTCCTGGATCTGCGTGATCGACTGGACGAGCGAGATGGCGAAGCCGACGACGAGGGCCGTGATGACGATCGGCGCCGCGAGCTTCGCGGTGACCATGAGCCCCTGCATGGCGATGTCGAGGACCGCGTTCGGGTTCATCCGCCACCTCTGTAGCTCGTGATGAGACTCGTGATGATGAGCCCCCAGCCGTCCACCAGCACGAACAGCAGGATCTTGAACGGCAGCGAGATCATCACCGGCGGGAGCATCATCATGCCCATCGACATCAGCGCGGCGGAGACCACCATGTCGATCACCAGGAACGGCACGAAGATGACGAAGCCGATGATGAACGCCGCGCGCAGCTCGGAGATCATGAACGCCGGGATGAGCGTGAGCATCGGCACGCCGCTGACATCGTGCGGGTTCGGCCGGCCCGCCGCGCGGGTCATCAGCGCGATGTCCTCCTCGCGGGTGTGCGCCGACATGAAGCCGCGCAACGGCGCTTCGGCCGCGTGCATCGCCGCTGTGAAGTCGATGTGACCGGCGAGGTAGGGCTGAACCGCCGTGTTGTTGATGTCCACGAGCACCGGGCTCATGATGAACAGGCTGAGGAAGAGCGAGAGGCCCGCGAGCACCTGGTTCGGCGGGATGGACGGAAGCGCGAGCGCGTTCCGCGTGATCGCGAGCACCACGAAGATCTTGGTGAACGACGACATCATCAGCAGCAGCGCGGGCGCCACCGAGAGCACCGTGATCCCGAGCAGAGTCAGGATGGCGGCGCTGGGCGTGCCGTTCGGGCCGTTGATGTCGAGGGTGATGCCGCCGGTACCGCCGTCCGGGCCGGTCGGACCGGTCGGGGTCGGGACGGGCGTCGGGACCGCGTGCGCGGCGTTCGCGCCCAGCAGGACGATGGCGATCGCGATCACCGCGACCAGTGCGCAGGCGAGCGCGAGGCGGGGCAGCCGCCCGGCGCGCGTCACTTCTTGGGCCGCACCGCCGAACTCGCCTGACGCCACGTTGCCGGGGACAGGATCGAGCCTTTGAGTGCCTCGTCGAAGAGCGAGGCGCGTCCCTGCGCCGTGAGGAAGTCGGCATCCTGCCTGGAGGTGGTGCTGGTGGTGCGTGTCGTGCTGATGGTGCTGGTGTCGGTCTCGCCGGTAGTGCCGTTCCTGGCCTCCACCTCACGGACGGGCTTGAGCCGGGTGACGTCCGCGTCCTGCGGGCGGTCACTGGCGTGGAGGACGCTGACCTGGCGATCGGTGACGCCAAGCACGAAGCGGTTGCCGTCCACATCCACGACGACGACCGACGCCTTGGGGCCGACGCCCTGCCTGCCCACGACCGTCACCGCGTTGCCGCGGCGCCGGCGCGCCGAGCTGCGGCCCTTCGTGACCCGGCGCTGCACGAACCAGAGCAGGGCCACGATCACGCCGAGCACCACGAGCACGCGCAGGGCGATGAACAGGGTCTCCACGTCCCGCACTATCGACCGCCCGCCCGCTCCCGTTAGCTCCCGCGCGGCGAAACACGGTCGTGCGAGGTGAAAGGCTGAGGGGGTGGACATCGAGATGGCTCGGATACCGGCGGGGAGCGTCCAGCTGCACGATGCGCGGCGGAAGCTGCGCCGGATGGTGGAGCTCGAGGAGTTCGAGCTGGGCACCTTCGCTGCGACCGAAGCAGAAGTCGCCGAGCTGATCGGAGTGCCCTCGCCTCACCCGCGACGACCCGCGACCGGGATCAGCTGGCTGCGCGCCGTGCGGATCTGCAACGCGGCATCCGAGTGGGAGGGGCTGGACCCGGCATACACGTTCGACGGTGAGGACGTCACCTGGCACGTGGACGCGGACGGCTACCGCCTGCCGACGGAAGCCGAGTGGGAGTACGCCTGCCGCGCCGGCTCGACCGCCCCGCACTACGGCCTGCTGACGGAGGTGGCGTGGACCAGTGCGGACGGCCTCAGCGCACCTCAGGACGTCGGCCTCCGCCTCCCCAACCTCAACGGGCTCTTCGACACGCTCGGCAACGTCTGGGAGTGGTGCTGGGACCTGCTCGACCCCGGCCGCTACCGCGACTACCGGGTGTTCCGCGGCGGAGGCTTCGCCGACGATGCGTGGAACGTGCGGGCTTCCGTGCGGAGAGGCGGCCCGCCGCGTACCGGGCACGAGGACCTCGGGTTCCGCTTCGCGCGCGGCGGGTTCGACGCGACCGCCGCCGCTCAGGGCTGGTCTGCGGCCGAGGATGCGGAGCGAGCGGCCCTCGATGGCCCGCTGCCATCGGGATGGACCCCGCTGCGGTGACGGCGCGCCGTCATCATCCGCGCCTCGTCCCGTCATATACAGGTGACGGTGCTCGCCGACGGCAGGACCGTTCGACGCGATGACCATTTCCGGGGGGAACCACCAGTGACCGATGCCGACACTTCAGCGCAGCCCGAAAACCCTCCGGCGGCGGAGACTCCTTCGCCTGCGAAACCCCGGGGACGCGCCAGGGTCTGGGTGTGGACGACCGCCTTCGTGGTGCTCGCGGCGGGCGTCGGAATCGGAACCGGGATCGGCTGGCGCGCGCTCGCGCTCGAGAGCACCGTGGAGGCGTCGCACCAGCTGTCGGCGGCCTCGGACAAGCTGTCCGATGTCACCGACCTCCGGGGGATCGCACTCGACAAGGCCCACGCATCCGTCGCCTCCCTCACCGAGTACACCCAGCACCCGCGCCCGGACTACCTGGGCGACGCCACCGCCAAGGCGCTTGCGGCGGCCGACGCCGACCTCACGGCGAAGAGCAAGAACCTCACCCAGGCGACGTTCGACGCGCCGAAAGTGCCCGCGGTCGGTCTCGACCTCCTGCCATGGACCGTGTTCGCGGACGTCCAGCACAAGCAGGCGCTGGCCCGCCAGGAGGACGCCCTGCGGCGGAAGCGAGCGGCGGAGCTCGCGGCTCTGGTCGCTGCGCAGAAGGCGGTCACGAAGAGCTACGCCGCCGTCTACCAGGAGCTGGCCGCGCATGGCGAGCAGGTGCTGACGGCGGATGTCTCCGCCACCTACGAGAGCAAGATTCCGCTCCGGCACGCCATCGACGACGGCAAGTCGGATGTGGCGCAATCGCAGTCCAACGGCACCGAGCTCCTCACGATCATGACCGCCGTGGACGGCGTCAACGCCGCGCAGGCGGCCGGCGAGGCGGCCAAGCAGGACCCGGCCTATCCGACCCGCGCCCAGATCGAGGCGTACGCACGCTCGATCGCCCACGGCGTCACCCTCGACTTCGAGTGGCACAAGGAGGTCAGCGGGCTCGGCGACGACTGGTACTCGGGCACGACCCAGTACCGCTACGACGACGGCGGCTGGGCGACCATCGACCTGAACTTCAGCATCCAGGAGGGGTGGACCTACGGCGACGTGAATGCGAAGGCCCTGGTCACGCACGAGGTCGGGCACTCGCAGGTGGTGCGTCCTGAATGCAGGACGCTGTTCGACGGGCCTGCTTTCCATCAGAACGACGAAATGTGGGCCACCGCCTGGGCGATCTCGATGGGCTTCGACGTCCCAGGTTCCGGGATCGAGGCGTACGGGCGCCCCAGCGACGAGCAGATCGCCGTCGCCGGGCAGTGCCGCTGAGTCAGTCCAGGTCGGCGGCCGCGTCGAGGATCTTGGTGATCCGCACCGCGTAGTCCTGGTCGACCACGACGATCTCGCCGTGCGCGATCAGCCGCCCGTTGAGCAGGACGTCGGCGGGCGATCCGGCCGACCGATCGAGCTCGATGACCGCACCCGGCTCCATCGCGAGCACGTCGCGCACGGCCATCCGCGTGCGACCGATCTCGACGGTCAGCGCCATCTCGACGTTGCTGATGCGGCCCAGCTTGCCGCCGAGAGCGCTCGCACCGGCACGTTCGGCGACGGATGCGCGACCGCGGATCGCAAACCAGCCGGCAACCCCGGCAGCGCCGGAGAGAGCGAACACGGTTGTGGCCGGGTCGGCGAAGAGTTCGGCCGCGTCCTCCGTGCGGGCGTCGTCGAGCACACCGGCGCCGAGCGTGTCGCTGGCCGCCTCGAGGGCCGGCTGCAGCACATCCTGAAGCGACACCACCGGCGAGCCGTCGGCGCCGTCGTCCACCAGCTGCGGAGCCTCGAGGAGCACCACGGCGAGGTCCGCCGAGGGCGCGCCGACGAACGTCGCCACCACGGCACGGTCCGCACCGTGGACCTCCGACCCCTGCGCCAGCAGCGGGCTCAGCGGCGCGCCCGTCGGCAGCACCCGGGAGAGCGCCTCGGCGGCCGCCTGCGCCTGGCCGAGCGACAGCCCGGTGGAGTTCGCGATAGTCATGCTCATGGGAATCAGTCCTCAGTGTTGGTGATGACGCAGGCGAGACGCGAGCCGCTCGAGCCGAGAGCGGCCGAGGCGACGGTCTGCCCGCCGACGGTGAGATCGAAGGGCCGATGCTGTGGATGCGGCAGCGGAAGCAGGTCGCCCACCGCGAGCCCGAGCACGACGCTCGGACGGACGCTCGCGGGTGCAAGCCGGAGCGCCACTTCCACCGGGACGCGCGCGAGCTGCGCGTCCACCAGCTCACGCGCGTTCTCGGTACTGTGGGTCGGGTTGGTCTCGCCGAGCTGTGGCAGCAGAGCCACCGCAGGAAGGGCGAGGGTCGCTCGCGCGGTGTTCTCGCCGACGTGCAAGTCGAACCCGGCCACGATCATCAGCTCCGAGGTCGCCGCCGCCTGCGCGAACTGCGAGTTGTACTGGATCGCGTCCACCGCGATCGCGTTCACCAGCAGGGAGCCGAGCGAGTAGCGGAGATCCTCCAGCGCTTCGTCCATCAGGCGGCGGACCAGCGCGTGCTCGATCTGCGTGAAGGTGCGCTCGTGGTCGACCGGCGTGCCCTGGCCGCCCAGCATCGTGTTCACCCACGACAGGGCGGCGATGGTCGGGAACTGGATGACCGCCTTCGGCGCCACATCCTCCAGCTGGCACAGCACCATCGCGGTCGTGGCCGGGAGCGACGCCGCGTACTCGTCGTACGTTTGCATCTGCACGAAGTCGCACTCCACCTGGCTGAGCACGCGCACCTTCGCCGTGAGCTGGGTGCCCCACTGGCGGGCGAACGTCTCGAACGCCAGCTCGAGCACCCGGGAGTGCTCGCGCGCAAGCGTCGTCGGCCGCCGGAAGTCGTAGACCGGCGCCTCGAGCGCATCCGGTGCCGGGGCCTGCAGAGTCGTCACGGTGCCCACTATCGGCCGGTGTCCGGATCCCGTTAGCAACCCGCGGTCCCCCTAACGACCGACCGCCGTGGGCCGATAGTGGGCTCGTGACGGCTCACCCGGAGCCGAGACCAGGATTCGCCCCCATGATCGTCGTCACCCGATTGAACGACAGCCAGTTTGCGGTCAACCCCGACCTCATCGAGCGCATCCACGCCAGTCCGGACACCACACTCGTCATGGTGGACGGTGCGAAGTTCATCGTCACCGAGTCCATGGCCGATGTGATCGAGAAGATCGCCGCGTACCGGGCGCGTGTGATCGCTCTCGCCCACGACCTCCCCTCCGTCGGCCCGCGCCCCGTGCCCGCGCCGCCGCTCGGACTCGTGACACTGCCCGGACTGGAAGACCACGACACGGTTCAGGCTCACCCCGAGGCCCGCGCTGTCCCCCTGCGAGCAAGGAAGAAGTAGATGGACCCGGCAACGATCATCGGCATCGTCCTCGCGTTCGGCTCCGTCGTCGCGATGGTGACGATGGAGGGCGCGCACCTGAGTTCGCTGCTGCTGCCCGCCCCCATGGTGCTGGTCTTCGGGGCCACCATCGCGGTCGGGGTAGCCAGCGGCACGGTCAAGGACTTCCTCACGGCGGTGAAGTCGCTCCCGCGCGCCTTGCGCGGGAAGGTCGAGCCGCCGCAGCAGGTGATCGACCAGGTCGTCGGGCTCGCCGAGAAGGCGCGCGCGAACGGCTTGCTCGCGATGGAGCAGGAGGCGGACGGTGTCGAGGACCCGTTCCTGAAGCGCGCCCTGCAGAACATCGCCGACGGCACCGACGGCGACGAACTGCGCGTGCTGCTGGAGGACGAGATCGCCACGCGCTCCAAGAAGGACAGGGTCGCCGCGAAGTTCTTCAGCGCGATGGGCGGCTACGCGCCCACGATCGGCATCATCGGAACGGTCGTCTCGCTCACCCACGTGCTCGAGAACCTGGCCGACCCGGGGGAGCTCGGTCCTATGATCGCGAGCGCGTTCGTCGCCACGCTCTGGGGACTCCTGTCGGCCAACTTCCTCTGGCTGCCGCTCGGCGCGCGCCTGCGCCGGCTGTCCGAGCTGGATGTGGAACGCATGAACCTGCTCATGGAGGGCGTGCTGGCCGTGCAGTCCGGCAGCCAGCCGCGTCTCCTCGGCGAGCGCCTGCGTGCCATGATCCCGGACGGCGACGCCGAGAAGGCCACTGCGAAGAGCGGCAAGCCGGCACGCGGCGCGAAGGATCCCGTCGAGGAAGCCGCCTGACATGTCCGCCCGCCGTCGGAAGAAGCACGAAGAGCCCGAGGAGCACGAGAACGAGGAGCGCTGGATGGCCTCCTACATGGACATGGTCACCGTTCTCATGTGCATGTTCATCGTGCTCTTCGCGATGTCGACGGTGGATGCGAAGAAGTTCGAGGCCCTCAAGGACTCCCTGGCGACCGGCTTCGGCCAGGTGAAGACGCAGAAGGTGGACACGGCATCCGGCGTGGTCGTTCCGCCGAAGCACGTGGACGAGTCCGGCAAGTCGACCGAGTTCGCTCTCGCGCAGCAGGAGGTGCAGAACCTCCAGCACCTGAAGGATGTCATCCAGGCGGCCCTCACCCGCGACGGCCTCCAGGATGCGGTCGAGATGAAGATCGATTCCCGCGGCCTGACCATCGGCCTGGTCGGAAACTCCACCTTCTTCGACTCCAACCGGGCCGAGCTGAGTGCCCGCGCGGTCGCGGTGCTGAACGACATCGGCCCAGTGCTCGCGCCCACCGCCTACAGCGTCTCCGTCGAGGGTCACGCCGACCTCCGCCAGCCGGGCGCCCCTTACCCGACCAACTGGGAGCTCTCGGCCGGACGCGCGACCAGCGTGCTGCGTCACCTCGTCGAGGTGAACGGCTACCCGCAGGAGCGCATCGCGGCGGTCAGCTTCGGCTCGGCCCGGCCGGTCGCCGGCTTCACCGGCACCACCGACAACGACTTCGCGCAGAACCGTCGAGTGGATGTGGTGGTGCTGTCGAACCAGCCGGAGGACGTGCGCAAACTCATCCCGCAGGCGCTGCAGTCGCCCCCGCCGACGACGGCGCCCGCCGCCTCCGGCTGATTCCGCGGATCAGGGGCCTCGGGGCGCGGGGCCGTCAGGGTGTCGTTGGAGCTGCCGATCGATGCGCTCGATCCATGGATGCTCAGGATGCGCGGTGAGGAGGGCTCTGCCGAGCCAGCCGAGATTGCTCGCATCCAGTAGGGGAAGGCTGCGCTCGAAATCGCGGTCATCCTTCGGCCGGGCATTCTTCGCCTTCAGGAGCAGCTGTACTTCTGGCCGGAGGTACGTCACACCGTGGTGCTCCCAGAGACAGTCGATCAGAGGCCGCGTCACCCGCTCATCTCGCTTGAAGATCCAGGTACCGCCCTCCACGGATTCCAGTATCACGTCGTACTCCCACGGATGGGCTCCGCTTGGCCGCAACCACACGTTGCCGACGCCCTCGGGAAGGTGCTGTGCCGAGCCGCCGAGCAAAGGGGTCAGACTCCCGGCGGCCGCCCATGCATCCAACTCGGGAGAGATGAAATCGACGAATTCATGGAGCGATTCCCGTGGTATCCCGATATCGAGATCGCCGTGCTCACGCGTCGATCCCACGAACGCATCCATTGCCCAACCCCCGGCGACCCACCACTGCCCGCCGTAGCCGGCAAGCTGAGCCGCCGCATCCTGCGGGGTCCGGCTTCTCCACGGGCCGTACAGGCGAACAACCTCGTTGTGATCGAGCACGCTGTCATCGTAGACACCATCGAGTACACGAAGATTGCACGCGCACAGGGTGATTCGCGTGCAATCTCGGTGTACTCGACGGAGGTGGGTTACGCCGAGTTCCGTGAGCGCTGACCGCGCCGACGTCGCAGGGAGAGGGTGACGGCGGCGAGGATCGCCAGGACAAGGAGGACGCCCCCGGCGATGCTCCAGCCGACCACGGCCAACTGCGTGCTGCTCTGCGCTGCAGGCTTGCTGGTGTGTTTTCCTCCGGGCGTGTCGATGACACCGGTGATGAAGCTGGCATCGGCGGTGCGCACGACCGGCGACGGGGAGTCGCCCACGTAGACGCTGGCGAGCGTGGTGACCCGGCGTTCGGTAGTGGGGATCTTCCCGATCGTCGCCGTGAGGGTGAACGAGGTCGTCTTGGCCGTAGCGATCTTGGTGCTCCAGGTCGCTTGATTCTTCTCGACGGTTGCGCCCTCTGTGTCGGAGAGCTTCACGTAGGGCGGCGCGTCCAGCACGATCCTGACGTCCGCATCGGCCTCGCCCAGATTCTTGACCTGGCCGGTGTAGGTGACGGAGTCGCCGGCAGTGACCGTCTTCTCGCTGCTCTTCAGCGTGACCGAAAGCTGCGCGGCAGGTGCGGCCTCGGTGACCGGGGCTGCCCCCGTCAGCAGCGTGGCAGCAACGAGGGTGGAGAGAATGGCTTTGACAAGGGTTGCGCGCATGGTGTTTCCGTTCAGGGTGGTGGGTGGGCCGAAGCGCTGGGGAGCGTCGGCCCACCCACCCGTCAGGCGGCTGCTAGGCGTTGCGGCGGCGGCGGCTGAACGCGATACCGGCTCCGGCCGCGATCAGTGCGAGCGCCGAGATGCCCGCGATGCTCAGCCAGTCCCCGATTCCTGTGGAGGCCAGGAACGCCGGCGCCGGCGGGTTAGGGTCGCTGACCTTGGTCGTGGTCGAGCAGCCCGGCTCCGCGCCGGTCACACAGGTCCCGCCTGGGGTGAGGACCGCGTTCTTCAGCGCGTGGTCACCCTTGTCGGGGTTGTTCACCGTGACCGAGTAGGTGACGGTCTGCGTTGCACCCATTGCGAGCGGTCCGGCCCAGGACAGGACGGGTGCTGCGTAGACGGCGCCGGCGGTCGCGTCCTTGTTGTAGGTCGCATCGTCGAGAACAGCCGACAGGTTGTCGGTGAAGGTCGCCGGGGCGGCCGCCGTGTAGTCGGCCTTACCGGTGTTGGTGAGGGTGATCGTGTAGGTCACCTTCTTACCGGGGGCGGTGCTGGTGCTGTCCACCGTCTTGGTAGCAAGCAGCGAACGGACCGGCGTGGTCGTCGCACAGTCGACCGTGCAGCTTCCGCCGTCGGAGGTCGGACGGACGAAGTTGTTCAGCACCTTGTCGCCGGCGTCCGCGCCCTTCACTGTCACCGAGTAGGTGATGGTGACCGTGGCGCCTGCGGCGAGCGGTCCCGACCAGGTCAGGTCGGTCCCGGTGACAGTGGCGCCGTTGCTGGCATCGCCGTTGTAGGTGGCGTCGTCCAGCACTGCCGACAGGTCGTCGGTGAAGGACGCCGGGTCGGCGGCGGTGTAATCCACCTGGCCGGTGTTCTTCACGGTGACCGTGTAGGTCACCTTTCCGCCCTGGTCCACGGTGCTGCTGGATGCGGCCTTGGACACCGTGTAGGAGCCGGAGGGGACGATCACGCTACAGGCCGGGTCGTTCGAGCCGACCTCGCAGTTGCCGCCGGTGCCCGTCACCACGGTGTTCGGCAGGACCGAGTCGCCGGTGTCCGGGTCGTTCACGGTCACCGAGTAGGTCACCGTCACGGTCTGGCCGACGGCCAGCGGACCCGACCACGACAGGGTCGGTGCAGCATAGGTCGCACCGCCGGTGGCGTCGTTGTCGTAGGTCGCGTCATCCAGCACACCGGACAGGTCGTCGCTGAAGGTCGCCGGGGCGGCCGCCGTGTAATCGGCCTTGCCGGTGTTCACCAGCGTGACCGTGTAGGTGATGACTCCCCCGGGGTTCACGACGTTGGTGTCCGCGGTCTTGGTGGCCGTGTAGGACTGGACCGGCGTGTTGGTGGTGCAGTCACCGGGCGTGACGCAGCTGCCGTCCGGCCCCTCCGGCGCGACGGCGTTCGTGAGCTGGTGGTCGCCGTTGTCGGGGTTCTTCACGGTCACCGAGTAGGTGATCGTCTGCGTGGCCCCGATGGCCAGGGGACCGGACCAGGTCAGGGTGACACCGTTGACGGTGGCGCCGTTGCTGGCGTCGCTGTTGTAGGTGGCGTCATCCAGCACCGCGGTCAGGTCGTCGTGGAACGACGCAGGAGCTGCCGCGGTGTAGTCCGCCTGGCCGGTGTTCGTGACCGTCACCGTGTAGGTGAGGACATCGCCGGGGTTCACCTGGGTGGCGGAGGCGGTCTTGGCGACCGTGAACGACTTCACCGGATTGGTGGTGGTGCAGTCGCCCGGTGTCTCGCAGTCACCGCCGGGGTCGGTCGGCACCACCGCGTTGTTCAGCG
This sequence comes from Leifsonia sp. RCC_180, assembly GCF_058138205.1. Taxonomy (NCBI): domain Bacteria; kingdom Bacillati; phylum Actinomycetota; class Actinomycetes; order Micrococcales; family Microbacteriaceae; genus Leifsonia; species Leifsonia sp. RCC_180. The sequence goes on from NZ_CP200340.1 coordinate 2,619,233, forward strand.
TGTGGTCACCGGCATCCGGAGTGTTGACAGTCACCGAGTAGGTGATCGTCTGAGTGGCGCCGGCCACCAGGGCTCCCGACCAGCTCAGGGTCGGTGCGGTGTAGGTGGCGCCGTTGGTGGCGTCGCCGTTGTAGGTCGCGTCGTCCAGCACCGCGGTGAGGTCGTCGTCGAACGAGGCGGGGTTGGCGGCCGTGTAGTCCGCCGCACCCGTGTTCGTCACCGTGACCGTGTAGGTCACCTTGGTGCCCGGAGCGACGGCGCCGGCCGGGGACGAGGTTTTCGTCAGCCTGTACGACGCCACCTCGTTGGTGGTTCCACAGCTGCCCGGGGTGGCGCAGTCGCCGCCGTCACCGGGGACGACCGCGTTTCGGAGCACCTTGTCGCCGGTGTCCGGGTCATCGACCGTCACCGAATACGTGATCGTGCTCGTCGCCCCTACGGCAAGCGGGCCGGACCAGGACAGAGTGTTCCCGGCGACCGTGGCACCACCGCTGGCGTCGCCGTTGTAGGCGGCGTCATCCAGCACTGCAGTCAGGTCGTCGGCGAACGAGGCGGGCTCCGCGGCGGTGAAGTCGCCGGTTCCGGTGTTGGTCACCGTCACCGTGTAGGTGACCACGTCGCCTGGATTCACGTTGCCGGCCGGGCTCGAGGCCTTCGCCACGCTGAAGGTACGGACCGGGGTGACGGTCGAGCAGTCGCCGGCCGGGTCGCAGCCGCCACCGGGGACCGTCGCCCGCACGGTGTTGCGGACGGACTTGTCGCCGGTGTCCGGGTCGTCGATCGTGACCGAGTAGGTGACGACGATGGTCTGACCGATCGCGAGCGGGCCGGACCACGTCAGGTTCGTCCCCGTGACCGTGGCGCCGTTGCTGGCATCCCCGTTGTAGGACGCGTCATCCAGGACGCCCGAGAGGTCGTCGGTGAAGCCGGCAGGCTGCGCCGCGGTGTAGTCGGTGTCGCCGGTGTTGGTCACCGTCACCGTGTAGGTGACCGTGTCGCCCGGCTGCACGAGCGTGGTGCTGGCCGACTTCGCCACCGTGTAGGAGCCGGACGGGATCTCGACCACGCAAGCCGGGTCGGTCGAGCCGGCGGGGCAGCCGCCGTCGACCGGGGTCACCACCGCGTTGCGCAGTTTCTGGTCACCGGTGTCCGGGTTGTTGACCGTCACCGAGTACGTGAAGGTGGTCGTCGCCCCGACCGCGAGCGGGCCCGACCAGGCGAGCGTGGGAGCGGTGTAGGTTGCGCCGCCGGAGACATCCCCGTTGTAGGTGGCGTCATCCAGCACAGCGGAGAGGTCGTCCGACCAGGTCGCCGGGTCCCCGGCGGTGTAGTCGGTCTGTCCGGTGTTCGTCACCGTGACCGTGTAGGTGATGACGTCGCCCGGGATGACCTGGTTGGCATTCGCCGTCTTCGACACGCTGTACGACTGCACGGGCGTGTTGGTCGTGCAGTCGCCCGGAGTGACACACGTTCCACCGGTGCCGGGGATGACCGCGTTCGTCAGGATGTGGTCGCCGTTGTCCGGGGTCCGCACGGTCACCGAGTAAGCGATCGTCGCGGTCGCGCCCACAGCGAGCGGGCCCGACCAGGAGAGGATGTTGCCGCTCACCGTGGCGCCGTTGCTGGCGTCCCCGTTGTAGGCGGCGTCATCCAGCACCCGGGCCAGGTTGTCCGTGAAGGAGGCCGGGTTCGCTGCCGTGTAGGGCACCGTCCCCGTGTTGGTCACGGTCACGGTGTAGGTGATCGTGCCACCCGCCTTCACGCTCGATGCGGAGGCCGACTTCGACACGGTGTAGGAGGGCTGGTTCGGCGTGTTCGTCACCGTGCAGGTGTAGGCGGTCGCGGCCGCGACGGTCAGCGTCCAGGCCGAGGTCCCGCCGCCGGTAGTGGCTGGGTTGCCGTTGCCGTCGACACACACGATCGTCGGGGCGTAGGAGGACAGCGCGTCCGGCGATCCGGCCGCCATCGCATCCGTGATCGTGTAGGTCGCACCCTGCGACACCGGCCAGTTCGTGGTCGACGCGGTCGTGTTCGTCCCGGTCGTCGTGGCCGCCGTCAGGGCCGTGCCGGCGGCGTTCTTGAGGCCGACGGTGAACTGGTCGGCCGGCTGCACGCGGCCCCCGACGTTCTTGACGACGGTGATGGTCGGGATGGGAGCCGTTGCACAGCGGGCTCCGTCGTTCCCACCCGACACCGGTCCATTGGCCACGAGGATGGTGGCGCGGGTCGCTGGATCGATGCGGTAGATGCGGCCGGTGGTGTTGTCGGACGCGTAGAGATAACCGGACGCGTCGGCATAGGTTGCACCGACCGTCAGGCTCGTCACACCGGGCAGGGCGCCCACGACGGTCGAGGTGTGAGTGACAGGGCTGAAGGCCATGAGCGAATTCGCTCCGGTGGCGCTGTTCAGCCCGATGGAGTAGAACGTGCCGTTGATGAAGGTCCAGTCCGACCCGATGGTCGACCACCCGGCCGGGGTGCTGCGGGTGCCGGAGGAGAGCACCTGGCCGTACGTGGGCGATCCCGGTGCGACGTCGATCTGGAACCACGGAGCGTCGAAGGCGGACGTGGTCACCCAGAGGTGACCCTGATTGTCGACGTCCCCGACGTTGAAGCCTGCAGTGCCGGCGATACCTGTGGGCAGACCCAGGTCGATCTCCGCGCCGTCTCCGGCGACTTTGACCAAGTGGCCCGCGTAGGGGCCCGAGATGGCGAACCCGTAGACGAAGTTGTCGAGGATGTTGTAGCCGACAGCGTTGACGTTGTCGGGAGTCGAGCCCGACACCGAGTTGGCACCCGTGGCCAGGTCGACCTGAACGATCTGGTGGGTCGCGGCATCGGGCGTTTGGAACAGGTAGCCGAAAGCCGTGCAGGTCCACACCGGCGGGGTGGTGACGGTCAGCGTGGTGTCGGCCGGCGGATTCAGCCCGGTCTCGGTGACGTTCGCCGGGCCGTTGGTGTAGCTGCCGGGCGTCGTGGCAGTGACGTTGACGGTCACAGTGCAGGACTGCATCCCAGCGGTGAGGTTGCCCGTCACGCCGACCGTGGTGCCACCCGCGGCTGCGGTGACGACGCCTGCCGGGCAGGTGGTGGCCGCAGCCGTCGGCGACGCGAGCGTCACACCGGCGGGCAAGGTGTCACTGAACGACCAGCCGTTCTTCGCTGCGAGCTCCGACGTGTTGGTGACCGTGAAGGTCAGCTTGCTCGTCTGTCCGGAGTAGATCGAAGTCGGGGAGAAGGACTTGTCGAGCTGCGGGGTGACATCCAGGATGCGGATGTTGTCGAACGCAGCGTCGTTGCCGGTACCCGAACCGTTCGCGTTCGTCATCCGGATCCCCAGGGTGGAACCGTTGAAGAGGACGGATCCGGTGGACGTGTAGGTCCCGACGTTGACCGCCCGCGCGGCCAGAGTGCCGTATGCAGGGACGGTGACCGTCTTGGTCGAGGTGCATGCATTGATGACGCCGCCGACGTTCGTCGCAGTGCCCGCCTGGTTGATGAATGCGAACTGGTACTGCGGAGCCGACACCTGGCAGTTCACGGCCGAACCGTCGACGCTGAAAGTGAGGAACCGTCCGGACGCCGAGGCGAGCGGGAGATTGTTGATCGTGCGGAACTCGACTCCGTTCGCGCCCGGGTTCCCTTCGGTGTACGCCGTCACCGCGTGGTTCGCGGCAGGGGTGGCTGAGCCGCTGTTGACGCCGAGGGCGTAGGCGAGTTGCCCGAGGTTGGAGGTCTCCACGTCGTTGATGCAGTTTCCGAGCGTGGTGGCCGGGGTGTTCATGTTGCGGATCTGCCCGTTGCAGCCCGTCAGCCACGCCGCATCAGCCGTGTACTTCTCGCCGCCGGCACCGGTGTAGGCGGTCAAAGCGACGGGAGCATTCGCCACGCCGTTCTCGAAGCCCTCCTGGAAGACCACCGTGTTCGCCTGCGGGGTGCCGGGTGTGCCGGGCGCCGCGGACGCCGGAGCAGAGGTGATCGCGACCGTGCCGCCCACTGCCAAGCTCGCCACCACCAGGAGCGCGCTCAGCGTTGCCGAGATCCACCGTGACGGTTGACGCACCGACACGTCCGACCTCCGGCGTTGACCACCCATCGATGCATGACGCGGCACAGCGATTCCTCTCCCCGAAAGATGCCGGATGCGAAAGAGGGCACCCGGCAGATTCTCAGCTAATCGAACGACGCGCCCTGCATTCCAGTTGCGCGGCGTGATTCACCCGGTGACCCCCGGAATACACCCGGTTATGCCCCCGTTCGGGGGGTGCCGATTGCGGGAGCGCTGGCGGTCGCGGAAGCGGGCCTTCCGGTCCATGTCCAGGGTGAAGCTGGGGTGAAAATTCCCAAGCGATCTGCGTGGCCCACTAGATTCGAGCCCGCGGCGTTCTCGAACATCGCCGGAGGCAGCCAGTGCGCCTCAAGTGCCAAGCTAGAAACAAAATGACCTCATCAGACGCAGAGCCGGTGGACCATTCGGCCGACGACGGCATGCAGGAGGTACAGGCCCACGAACTTCCCGCCGTCGTGGCACAACTCGCGACAACGGGTGGCTGGGAGGCCGCGGCAGCGGTCATCGAGCAGCACTGGGACCGGCTCGCTTCCACGGCTCCCGAACACCTCCTAGCGGCGATCCGCTCGCTCCCCGGGGACGCATTCGTCGACCGACCGACGTTCTTGGTTGCCGCGAACTACCTGCAGCACGTTGTCATCGGCGGGCAGCCCGCGAGGTTCAACAACGGCGGATGGCTGACCGCCGCGATGACCGGTTCCAAAACTGCGCTGCTCGATACCCTCAGCCTCCTCACCGGAAAAGCTGCCGGCGCCCGGACCGAAGGACGGTTCACCGAGGCGTGGCAAGCCGCCGAAGCCGCGCGTGCGGCACTTGAGGACGCGGCAGAGCTGGAACGCTCGGCCATCCGGCTCTCCCTGCCACATCTCCGTCTGCAGTGGGGTCGCACATTCGAACTAGCCGACGCCCCGGGCGCCCAGCACGAGTACGAAGAAGCGTACGAGCTGGCCGCTGTCAGCGGTCAGCCGGCTATCGCCCGCCGCGCTGCGGCCCAGCGAGCGTGGTACGCAGCGGAGCGAGGGCGCCTGAGCTCTGCCGAAATCTGGCTCGCGCGGGCACTGGACAAGCCCGCGCCGAACGGCCGGTACGACGGCGTCGTCTACCTCACGAGCGCGATGCTGCACCTCGATCGCGGCAACCTGGCCGCCGCGAACAAGGAAGTCGCACGCACGGTGGGACTTGGAGAGGGCGAACACTGGGCAGCTGTGCTCTGGCTGCAATCCATGATCGCCCACGACCTGGCCAGTGCAACCCAGGTCGACGCGCACCTCGCCCAACACCTCTCACGGCGACCGCAGCGGCTGAGCAGCGGAGGCGCGAACGGCCGCTACATCCGCGCAGCCCAGGCACGTGTGAACGCCATCCGCGGCCGGTCAACACAGAATGCAACCGCAGATCCGGCGACGTCCCCCATGGACGCGATCATCGCAGCCGCCATCGCCCACGGAGCAGGCAAGCATCGAATCGCCCGCGACCTCACACGACTCGGCGGCGGACCGGAGGCTCCGCGCACCCACAGCGCAGCACTACTCCTCGCGGCCGCTGCCGAGCTGAGCCTCGGCGATTCGAAAACGGCCGCACGCTCCTTCGTCCAAGCGCACGCGTTGATCGAACAGGAACGTCTCTACAGCACCTACGAGTGCATCCCACCCCGGGACCTGCAGGCGCTTGCGTCGCTCACAGGGCTCCCGGTTCCCGAGGTGCTCTCACCGTTCCACTCACACCGACCGCTGACATCGACCCTCAGCAGACGTGAGCACGAAGTCCTGCTTCTGCTCGCCCAGGGCAAATCGATTCCCGAGGCCGCCAACGCGCTGTTCGTCAGTGCAAACACGCTCAAGTCCACGGTCAGCAGGCTGTACCGGAAGCTCGGAGCGGACTCACGGTCGGCGGCCCTAGCGAAAGCCCGCGAGGCGGGGATGTTGCGTTCAGGCGGCCCGGAGTGAGTCAGCCCTGTTCGATGTCGGAGAAGAGCCCCGTGAACGGGGTCCCGGTGCCGACCAAGCGTTGGAAGAACTCGCCGGCAGCGGGCGTCGCGACGGCCGCGGAGGCGTCCTCGTAGCTGTCGAAGTAGAGGTCGAGCGTGCGGTGCGCTGGTGTCTGCGTGCCGTCCTCCTTGGGCCAGACTTTCGCCGCCTCCAATCGGCGCAGGCGCGGGAGCTCGCGCGCGAGGGTCTCGATCTCGGGGTAGCTGTCCTCGAAAGCAGCGGGGTCCGCCGGGTTGTCGAGGATGAGGGTGATTTTCGTAGGCATGACTGTTCCTTCTTTTCGTTAGCGGTCGCTCGCGACGAGCTGTCCGGTGGAGAGGGCGGCGCTCACCGGGCGTCCGCGTTCGCGGTGCGTCCGAGGCGGATCGCCGACACCAGGAAGAAGATCCCTCCGAGCGTGGCGTAGCCGGCGAGCCCGACGAGCGGCGCCGATCCGCCGCCCGACTGCACGGCGAAAGCGAGGCCGGCGAGCACGGAGATTCCGCCGCTCAGGATCATCGGCCAGTGCCCGCCGAGCGAGCGCCGAGCGATGCCGACGATGAGTTGAACGGCTCCTGCAGTGATCGCCCACAGACCCCAGACGAGCAGTACTGCTGACCGGCCCGAGGTCGCCGCGAACGCCAGACCGATTGCCGCCAGGAGGCTGAGCGCCATGTTCACGTACAGCAGTACGGCCGAGCGCGTCCCCCGCGAGGCCCGGTGATCGATGACCGCGGCGACGACATCGAAGACGGGGTAGAGCACCAGCAGTGTGGCGCTGAGGGGCGTGAGCGGCGCGGCCATCACAGCGATCACGACCGCCCAGAGTATCGCGAAGCCGAAGCGGACGAAGTAGAGGGTGCGCAGCGAGGAGGCGATCGTCGCAGGTTGCGCCTCGGACGTGGTCGTGGTCATGCCATTCCATTCAGTTGCGAGTCGATGTAGAATGACCAGTCACTCTACCCGGTTCACGATAGTCATGAAGGAACGGGATCCGCAAGCGGCTCGGAGGAAACACTTATGATCGGGAACGTGAAAACGTCGATGCGCGAGCAGTTGATCGGCGCAGCGACGGAGCTGTTCTACGCGGACGGCCTTCGCGCGGTCAGCGTCGATAAGGTCATCGAGCGCGCCGGCACGACCAAGGTCACCTTCTACCGCCACTTCAAGAGCAAAGACGATCTCGTCGTCGCGCATCTCGAACTCCGGGCGGAACAGGAGCGCGACGGGATCCAAGGCGCAATCGACGAAGCACAGGGCGATCCCGACCGTGTGTTCCAGCTGATCGCGGCGCAGCTCGGGGAGTTCGCCTGCCTACAGGGATTCCGGGGGTGCCCCTTCATCAACGCGGCAGCCGAGTACCCGGATCCCGAAAGCGCGGTTCGCAAGACGGTCGATGCCCACCGCGGGTGGTGCAAGGACACCTTCCGCGCCATCGTCGAACCCCTGGGGCTCACGGACGCGCACGCTGTCGCGGATGATCTCATGCTGATCCGGGATGGCGCGATGGTCGCCGGTTATCTCGACAGCACGACGGCGTTGGAGGCGTCGTTCCTCCGAAGCGCGCGAGCGCTGACGGCCTCCCGCTGACGGCCTCCCGCTGACCTGCACCCGCTCGCTGCGCTGACCACCATCGAGTACACGACAATTGCACGCGAACACCACGGTCCGCGTGCAATCGTCGTGTACTCGACGGGGGTGGGTCAGCCGAGCGAGACCGCCGTCCAGGAGACGGGCGGCAGCTCCAGTGTGAGGGTGCCGTCGGCGAGGGACGCTGCAGGCGTCGGGCGCAGGCCCACGCGGTTCTGGTCCTCGAGGGTGTTCTTCGCGTACACGTCGTCGTCCCAGAGGGAGACTGCCTCGCGCACGGACGAGACGCCGAGGTCGCGCACATCCACCCGGACCGTCTGCGTCTCGGTCAGGCTGCGGTTCACGAGGAACAGCGCGGCCGAGCCGTCGGCCTCATCGAACGTGGCCACCGCATCCACCAGGTCGGCCTCGCCGTGCGCGGCGGTCTCGTACGTCCCGGTCGTGATCCGGGGCCGCAGCACCTCGCCGCGGGCAAGACGGCTGGTCACCGAGAACGGGAAGAACGTCGTCTGCCGCCAGGCGGCTCCACCCGGCTCGGTCATGATCGGGGCGATCACGTTGACGAGCTGGGCGAGGGAGGCGCTGGTCACCCGGTCGTGGTTCTTCAGCAGCGTGATCAGCAGGTTGCCGAGCACGACGGCGTCGGCCGCCGAATAGACGTCCTCCAGCTGACGGGGCGCGTACCGCCACTCATCGTTGACCTCCTCCGACTCCTTGTGCTCGTCGAGGTACCAGATGTTCCACTCGTCGAAGGAGATCTGGATCTTCTTCTTGCTCTTCAGCTTGTTGCCGACGTGGTCGGCGGTGGAGACGACGGTGTCGATGAAGTACTGCATGTCCACCGAGGAAGCGAGGAACGAGCCGAGGTCGCCTCCGCGCTCCTGGTAGTACGCGTGGGCGGAGACGTAGTCGACGTGGTCGTACGAGTGCTCGAGCACGATGCGCTCCCACTCGCCGAAGGTCGGCATCCCGGAGCCGGAGGAGCCGCAGACGACGAGCTCGAGGTCCTTGTCGGCCATCTTCATCGCCGCCGCGGTGCGCGCGGCGAGCTTGCCGTAGTCGTCGGCGGTCATGTAGCCGGTCTGCCAGGGGCCGTCCATCTCGTTGCCCAGGCACCACATCCGGATGTTATGGGGCTCGGGCGTGCCGTTGGCGATCCGCTGGTCGCTGAGCGCGGTGCCCGCCGGGTGGTTGGCGTACTCGAGCAGGTCGAGGGCCGCCTGGATGCCGCGGGTGCCCAGGTTCACGGCGAGCATCAGCTCGGAGCCGGTGAGCTTCAGCCAGCGCGAGAACTCATCGAGCCCCACCTGGTTCGACTCCAGCGAGTGCCAGGCCAGGTCGCGGCGGACCGGACGCTTCTCGCGTGGGCCGACCGAGTCCTCCCAGCGGAAGCCGGAGACGAAGTTGCCGCCGGGGTAGCGGATGGTGGTCGACCCGAGCTCGCGTACCAGCTCGACCACGTCGAGGCGGAAGCCGTCCTCGTTCGCGGTCGGGTGTCCCGGCTCGTAAATGCCGTCGTACACGCAGCGGCCCAGGTGCTCGACGAACGAGCCGAAGATGCGGCGGTTGACGGTCGCGACGCGCGCGGTGCGGTCGAGGGCGATGGTTGTCTCAGACATGGTCTCCGTGTTCCTGAGGTCGTGTTCGTGCGTGTTGCGTGGTGCCTGTTGCGGGGTGCTCACTTGACGCTGCCGATCGCAAGCCCACCCTGCCAGTAGCGCTGCAGGGTGAGGAAGGAGACGATCAGCGGGATGATCGAGATCAGCGCGCCGGTGATGACGAGGTTCCAGAGCGACTGACCGCCCGTGTTCACCTGGGCCTGCGCCTGGAGGGCGCCGAGGCCGACGGTGACCGGGAAGAGCTGCGGGTTCGAGAACATCACCAGCGGCAGGAAGAAGTTGTTCCAGGTGCCGACGATCGACAGCAGCAGGACGGTGACGACCGCCGGGCGCATCAGCGGCAGCGCGACCCGGGCGAAGATGCGGACCTCGCCGGCGCCGTCGACGCGGGCCGCATCCACCATCTCCGACGGGATCGCCTCGTCGGTGTACACCTTCATCAGGTAGACGGCGAAGGGGTTCAGCATCGAGGGCAGGATGACCGCCCAGACCGTGTTGGTCAGGTGCACCGTGCTCATCATCACGAACATGGGGATCACGAGCACGGTCGCCGGGACCATCACCGACCCGAGCACGATCGCGAAGAACAGCCGACGCCCGCGGAAGCCGTACATCGAGAAGCCGTACCCGGCGAGCACCGAGAGCACGGTCGCCCCGAGGCCGCCGGCGATCGCGTACAGGAACGAGTTGCCGAGCCAGTGCGCGTACAGGCCGCCGGAGTAGCTGAACAGCGACGACAGGTTCGAGAACAGGTCGAACGATCCCGAGAACCACAGCGGGCTGGTCTTGCCGTCGAACAGGCTCTGCTGGCTCTTGGTGCTGGCGACGATCAGCCACCAGAACGGCAGGGCGAAGTACACGATGAAGGCCGCCAGCACGATGTGCGGGATGACCTGCCTGCCCGTGCGCCGGCCGGCAGGAGCCTCGCGACGCGTGCGGACCGGTCGGCCCGTGCGGATGCTGCGCGTGTCTGCGGCGGGTTCGGCCGCCTTCAGGAGTCCGGTGGTCATTTCATCAGTCCACTTCTCTTGCGCGTGGCGAACATGAACACGTACGAGCCGATGAAGATCACGAGCCCCAGCGCGAAGGCGATGGCGGAGGCGTAGTTGAACTGGTGGTACGAGAACGCGACCGTATAGGCGTAGATGTTCGGCGTGTAGTTGGAGGTGATCGAGCCGGACGCCATCCCGCGCAGCATCTGCGGCTCGTTGAAGAACTGCAGCGTGCCGATAAGGGCGAACACGAGCACGAGCAGCAGCGAGGAGGCCACCATCGGGATCTTGATCCGTAGCGCGATCTGCCAGGCGTTGGCTCCATCCACCCGTGCTGCTTCGTAGATCGACGGGTCGACGCCCTGCAGAGCCGCGTAGATGATGATCATGTAGTAACCGGCCCACTGCCAGGTCACGATGTTGACCAGCGACCCGAAGACGTTGCTGTCGGAGAAGAAGTTGGGCGCCTGCAGCCCGACCAGCCCGAACAGTTCCTGAGCCGGCCCGAAGCTGGGGCTGTACAGGAAGCCCCACATCAGCGCGCCGATGACGACCGGCACTGCGTACGGCACGAAAATCAGCAGTCGTGAGATCTTGGCGAAACGCGTCGTCAGCGCGTCGATAAGGAGCGCCGCGATCAGCGCCACCAGCATCTGCGCCGGGATCATGATCACGGCGAACAGCAGGACGCGCCACACGCCATCCAGGAACAGCGGATCGGTGAACGCCTTGACGTAGTTGGCGAGGCCCACCCAGGAGGTTCCCCCGGCGAGCGTCGTGTTCTGGAGGCTGAGCACGAACGCGTACACCAGCGGAACCAGCAGGAAGGCGACGAGGAAGACGGCGAACGGGGCGGTGAACGCCCAGCCCCAGCGCGCGCGGCGGAGGCCGACCATGTCGCGACGGCGAGGCGTTCGCGGCGAGCGCTGCCGCGGCGGTGCGACGGCGGTTTGGGTCATCGGTGAGCCCTTCAGGATGCGGAAACGGGTGGGGATGCGCGGTGCCCGGGCTGCTACTGCGGCCCGGGCACCGCATCCCTCACTTGGTGACGGTGTAGCCCTGCTGCTTGGCGTAGCTCTCGACCGTGCTCTGGTAGGTCTTGAGCGCTGCCGCAGGCTCGGACTTGCCCTTGTTGGTGGAGTTGACCGCGTCGGTCAGCTTGTCGTAGACGAGGTTCTGGAACGGGCTGAACTGGAAGCCCTTGTAGTCCGTCGCCGCGGTGAGGAACACATCCTTGTTGATCTGCTGGCCGCCGAAGAACGGGTACGCCTTCGACTGGAAGTAGTCCGACTCGAGGATGGGCTTCCAGAGCGGGAAGAGCGCCGCCTTCTCGATGCCGAGCTTCCAGGCCGCCTCGGTGCCGAAGATCTCGGTTGCCACCTTTGCGGCGGCCTTCGGGTCCTGCGCCTGCTTGCTTACGGCGAAGGCCGAACCGCCGATGTTGATCTGGACAGGGTTGGCCGTGTCCCACTGCGGAACGGGTGCGACGGCCCACTTGGCGGTCTTATCGGCGCCGGTGAAGCCCTGCAGGTAGCCGGGTAGCCAGGCCGCCGCGATCACCGAGGCGTATTTGCCGTTGACCAGGTGCGTGTTGTAGTCCGTCGTGGAGGAGTCCTCCGTGCCGACGAGCTTCTTCTGCACGAGGTTGTTCCAGTAGGTGAGCACCTTCTGGCTGGGCTCGTCGTTCAGGTCGATCTTGATGTCCTGCTTGCCGCTCAGTTCGAACGGGGCGGCGCCGGCCTGGGCGAAGAGCGCCGTCTGGTAGGCGCGGCCGTTGCCCGGGAAGTCGGTCATCAGCGTCTTGCCGCCGGTCGCCGTGTTGATCTTCTCGGCGTCTGCGGCGTACTCGTCCCAGGTCGTGGGAACCGTGAGGCCGTACTTGTCGAACAGATCCTTGCGGTACAGCAGGCCGACCGGTCCGCCATCGACGGGAATCGCGTAAGCCGCGCCGCCGTTGCTCACGTCGCTCCAGGCGCCCTCGGAGTAGTTGGACTTGACCTTGTCGGCGCCGAGCTTGCTGAGGTTCACGATGGAGCCGTCGGCGACGTAGCTCGGGACGACCTCGCTCTCGAGCATCACGACGTCCGGCGCGCCGGAGCCGGCCTGGATGGCCGTCGAGAACTTGGTGTACTCGTCGTTGCCTGCGCCGGTGTTGGTCCAGCAGATCTGGACGTCCTTGTGGTTCTTGTTGAACAGGTCGACGACCGGCTCGAAGTTCGGGTACCAGGCCCACATGGTGACCTGCTTGGCATCCGGCTGCACGATCTTGTTCTGGCAGCTGGCTGCTGCGCCGCTGCCTCCGGAACACCCGGTGAGCGCCGCGATCGCGACCGCGATCACGCCGCCCGCTGCAAGGAGCTTCTTCATTGGATTCCCTTTCGCGGTGTGTGACACCCTCGTCTACAACGTTGTACTACAACGTTGTAAGACAACATGATGCCGACGGAATGTGACCGTGTCAAATGGACGCCCGCATCACGCGGTGGGGAGGTTCGCATCCATCCGCGTCGACTCCCGCTCGACCAGCCGGAACGGCACGGCGATCTCCTCGGGGACGAACACCTCGGAGCCCGCCTCGATGCGCCGGATGAGGAGATCGACCGCGATGCGAGCGATCTCATCGCGCCCCGGGTCGACCGTCGAAAGGGTCGGCATCGAGTACTGCGTCTCGTCGATGTCGTCGAACCCCATCACGGCGACATCCTCCGGCACGCGCAGACCGGATTCCTGCAGCACGCGCAGAGCGCCGAGGGCGATGGCGTCGTTGAAAGCGACCAGGCCATCGAACGAGGTTCCGGTCGCGAGGAAGTCGCGCATCCCCTCGGCGCCGTTGCGGCGATGCCAGGAGCCCACGGGCACCACCAGCGACTCGTCGAAAGGAATGCCGGCCTCCTCGAGCGCCTGCCGGTAGCCCTCGAGCCGCAGGGCCGCCGAGCCGATGTCCTCACCGGGATGCGCTCCGAACGCGGCGACCCGGCGCCGGCCCGACCGCAGCAGGTGCTCGGTGGCCGCCTTCGCGCCCTCCGCGTTCCGCATGGTGACGTGATCGCGAGGCGTGCTGAAGTTGCGGTCGCCGAGCAGCACGACGGGAGTGGTCAGCTCGGCGATCAGGTCGACGTCGCCCTGATCGAGGGCGAGCACGCTGTAGAGGACGCCGTCGACCATCCGCGCCCGCGGCTGCCGGAGCACGTCGATCTCGTGCTGCCGGTCGTCGCCGAACTGCTCGATGAGCACCGCGAGGCCGCGCTCGGCGGCGGCGCGCATGACCGAGTCGGCGAGTTCGGCGAAGTAGGCGTTGCGGAGGTCGGGGATCATCAGCGAGATCACATTGGTGCGGCCGGAGCGGAGGCTCCGGGCCGAGAGGTTCGGCGTGTAGCCGAGAGTCTCGATCGCGTCGAGAACCTTGCGGCGGGTCTCCTCGCGCACGTACGGGTAGTCGTTGATGACGTTGGAGACCGTCTTGATGGACACGCCGGCGAGCCGGCTGACGTCGTGCATCGTCGCAGCCATGGATGCTCCCCTCTCGCGTGCCTTCGCTTGACTTTACAACGTTGGAAGGGGCGCGGGTGGCACGGGCACCGGTGGCTCAGCGCAGGGCGGCCGGCCGCACACGGACGGGGCCGAGCCAGGCAGACACGATGACCGCCGTGATCGCGCCCGCCGCCATGATGGCGGCGAGCACGACGATCTGGAATCGCCCAGCCTCCAGCGGCGACACACCGCCGAAGATCGCCCCGACGAACGCCCCGGGGAGCGTGACGAGGCCGGTCGTCTTGGTCTGATCGACCGAGGGGATGAGCGCCGAGTACACCGCTGTGCGCGCGAGCTCCAGCGTGGACTGGCGCGGGGTCGCGCCAAGCGCCAGCCACCCCTCCACCTCGTCCCAGTGGTCGCCGACCGCTTCGGTGAACCGTCGCCCGGCGAGGGTCGCGATGCTCATCGAGTTGCCGATGACGATGCCGCCGATCGCGAGCGCGTACCGCGCGCTGAGCTCGATCGCGCCCGTCAGGAACACCACGGAGAACGACACGATCACCCCGGTCGCCATGGCCGTCGCCATCATGAGCGCATGCTCGGACGACCATCCGATACGGTGCGTGGCGGTCGCGGCGGCGACGGAGAACATGACGACCAGGGCGAGCGCCACCCACCACGGGTTGGTGATGACCCCGGCGAGCACCAGGCTGATGACGGCCAGCTGGGCCGCTCCGCGAAGGATCGCCAGCGCCGGCGCCCACCGGTGCGGAACCCGGTAGGTGGCGAGCACGGCCACTGCGAGCAGGGCGAGCACTGCGACGCCGAGGAGGGTCGGCGCGAGCTCCTGGAGGATCGGCACGGGACGAGCCTACGAGGTCGCTCCGCCGATCAGACCGAGGCGAAAAAGGACGAGACTGCGTCGAGCGATCCGGGGACGATCCGGTAGTAGGCCCAGGTGCCCCGCTTGCTCCGGCTCAGGAAACCGGCATCGGCCAGGACTTTCAGGTGGTGCGAGACCGTCGGCTGCGAGAGACCGAGCGGCTCGGTGAGGTCGCAGACGCACGCTTCGCCATCCTCATGAGCAGCGATCATCGACACCAACCGCAGCCGCGCCGGGTCGGCGAGGGCCTTCATCGCCGAGGCGAGCGAGAAGGCGTCACCCTCGGAGATCACCTCTTTCGTGATCGGGGCGCAGCACGCCTGCAGGTCGCGCAGCGGGAGGAGCTCGGTGATCGCCATGGGGAAATCCTCCCGCATATATTGACAGTCGTCAATGTATGCGTTCATCCTGTGTTCATCGACAACCGTCGATGAAGAAGGGAGAATAATCATGGATTGTTGCGACACCCTGGAGTGCCAGCCGCTCCCGGACGGGTCCTGCCCGCCGGACTGCTGCTGACCCACGGGGCCGTCGCCCATCCGGACGGCGGCCCCTGCCTCCGCCTTCACTTCCCCGCCGAGGAGCACCGATGACCGAGCCCGCCACTCCGACCGTCTTATTCGTGTGCGTGCACAACGCCGGCCGGTCGCAGATGGCGGCCGGTTTCCTCCGCGCCCTCGCCGGCGACCGCGTGGAGGTGCTCTCCGCCGGGTCCGAGCCGAAGGACCAGATCAACCCGATCGCCGTCGAGGTCATGGCTGAAGAGGGCGTCGACATCGCCGGCAACACCCCGAAGATCCTCACGACCGAGGCCGTGAAGGAGTCCGACGTCGTCATCACGATGGGATGCGGCGACACCTGCCCGATCTTCCCCGGCAAGCGCTACGAGGATTGGGACCTGACCGACCCGGCGGGCCGGCCGATCGATGAGGTGCGTCCCATCCGCGACGAGATCAAGCGCCGGGTGGAGGCCCTCCTCGCGTCGCTTATGCCCGCATCCCGGTGATGTGCTCGTAGTTGCTGCGTCGCGCGGCGTGTCGCCCGCAACTACGTGCCCTTCGCGGCTGCATCACCGCGAGCGGGTAGCTGAAAAGCGAACCGGTCCTCGGGCGAGAATCGGTACTCGTTGTCGCAGCGGAAGCCCCGTAGCCACAGCTGACGGTCGACGACGCGCAGATAGAAGCCTTTCGGGAAGTCCACGTCGTCAACCAGCGGTGCGGAGGCGACCTTGATCGCGCCCGCGGGCGACCGCCCGGCTGATAAGACCGAATCGGGCGCGTTGGCCTGCGACAACATCGTCAGCCGCAGATAGGGGCCTGTATCGGGGGGACAGAGAGCCAACCCCAGCGCCTCGGCCGCGGCGAAGATTTCCAGCAATGTACCGCCTGTGTTCAGGCGCAGGTCGGCCACGTCGCGTTCGACGACGTCGATATCCTCCGGCTCCCGGCGATCGAACACGTGGTGATCGAGCAGCGTCTCCGCGTGCATGTTCAGCCGAACGTCGGCGTTCTGCAGAGCTGAGCGCAGCTGGATGCGGGTAGAGCCGCCGACCCGGAGTCGCAGCACCGCCGGAACGTCTGCAACCTCATCCACCCTGCAACGGTATCGGGCCACCCGCGCAGGGCAGTGAGGGGCACGTAGTTGCGCGTTAGCACGGCGTGTCGCGCGCAACTACGTGCACCTCGCGGGCTACCGCTTCAGGTTCGTCAGCTCCTGCAGCACCTCGTCGGACGTGGTGATGATGCGGGCGTTCGCCTGGAAGCCGCGCTGCGCCACGATCAAGTTGGTGAACTCCTGCGAGAGGTCGACGTTGGACATCTCCAACGATCCGCCCTGGAGCTGGCCGAGGCCGTCCTCGCCGGGTCCGCCGAGCTGGGCAGCGCCCGAGTTGACCGTCGCGCGGTAGGTCGAGCCGCCCGCCTTCTCCAGGCCGCCCGGGTTCACGAAGGTGGCGAGGGCGATGCGGCCGACCGCCTGCTTGTCGCCGTTCGAGAAGAGGCCGGTGATGGTGCCGTCCTTGTCCAGGGTGAACGACTCGAGCGTTCCGGCGGCGCGGCCGTTCTGGTCCTTGAACGCGACCGTCGTGATCCCCGAGTAGCCGGTGACCGACGACAGGTTGACCGCGACGCCGCCGACCGTCATCGCTCCCCCCGCAGTGAGCACGCCGTTCGTGAAGGTGAGCGCCCCGGTGCCGGTGGCGCCGGCCGAGTCGGAGCCCGCCACATCCCACCCGGTCCCGGTCTTGGTGAACGTCAGGCTCAGCTTGCGGGCCGTCCCGCTGGCGTCGTAGACGGAGATGTCGCGCACCAGTTGGTCGCCGACGGCCGCGTCGGAGGGCAGGTTTCCGGTGACGTTGCCGGTGGTCGTCGCGGATGCCGGGGTGACGGCCTTCAGCGGGATGGTGATGTCGCTGAGCGCGCCGCCCTGCTGGATCACGCCGTTGACCGCGTTCCACCCCTGCAGGATGGCGCCGCCCGGGCCCACCAGGCGGCCGAGCGCGTCCGGGTCGAGCGATCCGGCGCGGGTGTAGACGGTCTGGCCGCCGACCTTCATGACGAAGAATCCGTCGCCGTTGATCATCATGTCGGTGGAGCGGCCGGTCGCCTGCGCGGCGCCCTGCGTGAAGTTGGTCGAGATGCCGGCGACGAGCACACCGAGGCCGATCTGGGCCGGGTTGGTGCCGCCGGTCTCGGCCTGCGCGCCGCCGGCGCCCTTGACCAGCTGCGAGAGCGTGTCCTGGAACTGTACGGCCGACGACTTGAACGCGGTCGTGTTGACGTTGGCGATGTTGTTGCCGGTCACATCGAGCATGGTCTGGTGCGAGCGGAGGCCGGAGATTCCGGAGTAGAGCGAGCGGAGCATGGTGGATCCTTTCTGAAGGACGTTGGTAGAGAGTCAGGCGGTCGGCGTGGTGGATGCGCCCGAGCCCGCGGAGGCAGGGGTGACCACGCCGAGGACGGCGTCGAGGGCGATCTTCTGGTCGCCGATCGAGACGATGGGGACGGACCCGGCGTACGAGACGGACGAAGCGATGCCGGTCTGCGTGTCGCCGTTCTTGTCCAGGTAGCTCACGGTGTGCCCGATGAGGGCGGCCGCGGCCTGCCGCATCTGCAGGGCGAAGCCCTCCTGAGCGGTGGTGTCCATGTTGGTGAGCTTCTCCATCATGGCCAGCTGTGTGGTCTGCGAGATCATCTGGTTGGTGTCCATCGGCGAGCTCGGGTCCTGGTTGCGGAGCTGGGTCACCAGCAGCTGCATGAACGCCTCGCTGTCGAGCGACTGCTTCGGCGTCCGGGTGGGCGTGCTGGAGTAGATGCCTCCCGCGGAGGCGGTGTCTGCTCCGGTGATGGGGTCGACGGCCACGGTGGCTCCCTTCTAGACGATCAGGTCGATGGTGTGCGAGGACCCGTCCGCGGGTGCGGCCGGGGTGGATCGGGTGGATGCGCCGGGCGCGACGGTCGCGCGGGGTTCGCCCGCGCGCTGGTCGAGACGGCCCTGGCGTCCGCCCGCCTGGTCCCGCTGCGCCGATGGCTGGTTCTGCGACGACAGGTCGAGCGTGCCGGTCAGGCCTGAGCCGGCGAGGTCGCGGCGGAGGTCCGGGAGGATCGCCCGCAGCGCGTCGCGTCCCAGGTCGGTCGGGGCGAACAGTTCGACGCGGACGCCCTCGCCGCCGACGTGCGCGCGAACGGTCACAGGGCCGAGCGTGTCGGGAGTGACGTGCACGGTCATCACGTGCTCCCCGGCGCCCGCCGCTGCGAGGGTGAAGACCGGACGGGCGAGCTGGGTGCCGAGGGTGGGTTGCGTCGAAGGTGTGGGGGGTGGCGCAGCGGTCACCGGTTGCGCCGTCGGCGTGCGATCGGCGGTAGGCAGTACCTGCGGCGCAGGCGCCGAGGTCGGGGTCACCACCTCCGGCTTCGCGGCCTCCGGGCGAGGGGATGCGGCGGCCGGCTCGCCGGGTTCTGCTGCGACGGCGGCGACGGGAGCGCCGGTAGGCGCCGGCGCCGTCGAGGTCGCAGGCGCGGATGCGGCGGCGTGCTCAACGGGGGCCGGGCGGCCGGCGGCCGGCGTCAGGACTGGCGCCGCCGGGACGGTTCCGGATTGGTCCGGCGAGGCGAAAGCGGGGGCGGCAGCGGGGGTCGACACGGCCGGCTGCGAGGTCGAGGGGAGGTCTCCCGGTCGCGGGTCGGCCGGAGCCGGCGCTGCGGTCGCCGTCGCGGGTCGGCCGGCCTGACCAGCGGTCGCGGGGCGGCCGGCCGACGGGCTCCCGGTCTCGACGGCCACGGCGACCGCCTCGGTGGCCACGGCTGCTGAGTTGGGAGCCGACACCGCGTCGAGTGAGGTCGCCGGCGGAACGGTTCCGAGTACCGCAGGTGTGGTTGCTCCGCCCGGCACAGCAGCGGGAGCGGCAATCGCGCCCGCTGCCACCGTCCGAGCGTCGGGCTGGACAGGAACCGGTGAAGGAATCGGTGCTGCGTTCGACTCCCCCGGCGCCGTCGCATCCGTCACCGTCACCGCCGCCGGGGCGGCCGCATCGGTCGCACCATCCGGCGCGGAGACCGCGGCCGACGGGTCGTTCCCCGCAGGGCGCGAGGGGTCCTTCGCTGCCGTCGCAGCGGTCGCATCCGGCTTGTCCCCAGTCTTGCTCTCGTGGCGCGCCGGCTTGGGCCGAGACACCGTCTGCCCGTCGCTCTGCGTCGCATCCACCGCTCCCCGGAGGAACGCGTGGAAGGCGTCACCCGACCCCTTGGCGGCACCGGCACCGGCACCCACGCCGGCCGAGCCTCCTCGAGTCGCCGGCGCGGGCGCGGCCGACGGAGCCGAGGCCACGCTCGCCGGGCTCACAGCGAGCCTCCCTGCATCAGCGACGCGAACAGCGAGCGCATCATGTCCGCCTGCGCGGACGACGCGGACGACGTGCCGTACGCGGATGCCGCCGCGGCCGCCGGCGCCGCCTGCGGCACCACCCGGCGGATGGTCACGATGTCGGAGTCGCTCATCCAGTTGTCCACGAGGCTGACGTTGCGCCCTTCGCTCGGTGCGTGGATGACCTTGCCGTCGCCCGCGTAGATCACGATGTGCTCCCCGCCGTTCGTGACGATGATGTCTCCCGGCTGGGCCTGCGCCAGCGACGGAACCTCCGTGCCGACGGTCGACTGACCGGAGACGAGGCGCGGCACGTCGATCCCGAGGTCCTTGAAGACGCGTTGCACGAGCCCTGAGCAGTCGAGTCCGGAGGCGCTGGTGCCGCCGAAGACGTACGGGACGCCCAGGTACTTCTTCGCGTCGGCGACCACGTCCGCGCCGGTGGGCGTTCCGCCGGTGGCTCCGTCCGTCGCGCCCAGTGCACCCGAGAGCGCCGACGCGAAGTCGGTCGCGGAGGTCGCCGACGCCGAGGCGGAGGACGCACCAGACGCCGACGCCGTCGCGCGCACCGGACTCTGCAACTGCACCAGCGTCGCCTGGATCTGCGCGATCCGGCCGATCGCATCGGTCATGCTCATGCGTCTCCCCCTTCGCGGGCGCGGCGCCACGCGCCGGTCGCGACCTCGTCGATGGCCGACTGCTCGGCGCTCAGGTCGCCGGCGATGACCTCGGTGCGGTGCCGGCTCTCCAGCTTCTCGAGGCCGACGGCCCGCTTCTTCGCCTCGGTGAATGCCTGCTGCGCCTCGACGGCCTGATCGTCGCGTTCTGCGGCGAGCGCCGCGAGGTCCGCCAGCATGCTGCGACTGGATGCGCGGGCCGCAGCCATCGCGAACAGCGTGCTGGCGTCGGTCGCCTCGACCGGGACCGCGTGCAGGGCGGCGATGGCGCGCGCCTGCCGCTCCCCCGCATCCCGGCGCAGCGCGTTGGCCGCGGCGAGATCGCTCGCCGCGTGCTCCTTCTCGATCTGCCGCAGCCGCAGCAGTCCGGCCAGTGCGAACGCTCGTGCCATCACACGCCTCCCAGCATTCCGACCAGCGACTCCAGCCGTGCCCACGACTCGGCGGCGAGCGCCGGTTCGTCGATGGACTGGCGGAGGAACGCGTCGATCGCGTCGGCGTGAGCGACCGCCGCATCCACTTTGGGGTTGGTCCCGGGCTTGTACGCGCCGACGTCGAGGAGGTCCTGCGCGGCCACCTTGGCGGCGAGGATGCTTCGCAGCGCCACCGCGGTGGCCCGCTGCTGCGGCGTGGTCACCCGTGTCGCGAGCCGTGAGACCGAGCCGAGCACATCCACGGACGGGAAGTGCCCGACGACCGAGAGTTTGCGATCGAGCACGACGTGGCCGTCGAGGATGGACCGTGCCGCGTCGGCGATCGGCTCGTTGTGGTCGTCGCCGTCGACGAGCAC
The DNA here is from genome assembly GCF_058138205.1 of Leifsonia sp. RCC_180. Classification (NCBI taxonomy): domain Bacteria; kingdom Bacillati; phylum Actinomycetota; class Actinomycetes; order Micrococcales; family Microbacteriaceae; genus Leifsonia; species Leifsonia sp. RCC_180. The sequence goes on from NZ_CP200340.1 coordinate 2,640,154, forward strand.
CGTGTACAGCCCGGTGATCGAGCCGGTCTCGCCGGTGCCGGCGCGCTCCAGGAGCTGTGCGAGCAGGGAGAATGTCGACGGCGGGTAGCCGCGAGTCGCCGGCGGCTCTCCCGCAGACAGGCCGATCTCGCGCTGTGCCATGGCGACGCGCGTCAGCGAGTCCATCATCAGGACGACGTCGGCACCCTCGTCGCGGAAGGCTTCGGCGATCCGCGTCGCCGCGAATGCCGCGCGCAGGCGCATGACGGCCGGCTCGTCGCTGGTCGCCACGACGACCACCGAGCGCGCCAGGCCGGCGGGGCCGAGGTCGTCCTCGAGGAACTCGCGCACCTCGCGCCCGCGCTCGCCCACCAGGGCGATCACCGACACCTGCGCGTCCGTCCCCCGGGCGATCATCGATAGCAGCGAGGACTTGCCGACACCGGATCCTGCGAACAGGCCAAGGCGCTGCCCGCGCCCCGCTGTCACCATCGTGTCGAGCACACGGACGCCCAAGCCCAGCGGCTGCAGGATGCGCGCGCGGCGCATCGCGTCGGGCGCGCGGTTGCCGAGCGCGACGAAGCCGTCAGGCTCGATCGGGCCACGGCCGTCGACCGGGCGGCCTAGCGCGTCGATGACGCGGCCCAGAATCCCCCGACCCGTCGGGACCAGCAACGGCGCCCGCACCGCGCGGGCCGGGGCTCCTGCGGCGACGCCGGTCAGTGGGCCGTACGGCATGATCTTGATCCGGTCGGCAGTCGTCGCGACGACTTCGGCGTGCACCCCGGGCTCCTCGCCGATGACGACGACGTCGCCGATCGCGGCGGGCACGCCCTCCACCTCCGCTCCGAGGCCAACCACAGCGGTGACCCGGCCGACACGTTCGACGCCGGCCGCGCCGACCGCGGCATCCCAGCGGCTGAGCACGGCGGTCACGACAGCGCCTCCTTGGCCCGGTCGAGGGCCGAGCGGATGCGGGCGTCGAGCCAGCCGTTCGGGAGGTCTCCGATCGCATCCCCCCGCGCCAGCGACGGGTCGGCGACCAGCTGCAGCTCGTCGAGCGACTGACCGGCGGTCGCCTGACCGGCGCTTGTCTGACCGGCACTGCGCAGCGCCGCCACGTCCTCCGGGTTCAGGCGTACGACGGGCACGACGCCGGCCGGGGCGGCGGACAGGACCCGCTCGACAGCGGCACGGGCGGCAGCCAGACGATCGTCCAGCGCGACGCCGACGACCGCCGTCGCCAGCTCGAAAGCCGCATCCACCAGCGCGTTCTCGGCCTCGGCGAGCACCGGGACGGTCGCCTCCCGCAGCTCCACCGCCGAGGCATGCACGGCCGCGGCCAGCACCGCGATCCGCTCGGCCGCCTCCGCGCTCTCGGCGGCACGGGCGTCCTGCGCCTCGGCGAGCCACTGCTGCTGCTCGCGGGCGGCCGCCCGGCGACCCTCGGCGTATCCGGCGGCGTACCCGCGCGAGCGCGCGGACGTCATCGCCGCGCGCTCGTGCTCCGTCTCGGCGATCACCGGGACCGCCAGCGGCTCGAATGCCGGCAGGATGGCCGCGTCACTCGACATATGCGTCCTCGTCCCCTCGCTGCACCGTGATGGCACCCGTGGCCTCCAGGTCGCGGATGGCGCGCACGATCTCGGCGCGCGCATCCTCGACCTGCGACACCCGCACCGGACCGAGGATGCGCACCTCGTCCTCGAGGATCTCCCGGTTGCGTTCGGAGAGGTTGGTCGTGATGATCTCGGTGACCGCCTCCGCGGCGCCCTTCATGGCGACGGCGAGTACGGCGGCGTCGACGCCGCGCAGCACCTGCTGCACGTCGCGCGCCTCCAGGCGGACGATGTCCTCGAAAGTGAGCATGCGCGAGCGCACCTCCTCGGCGAGCTGCGGGTCGCGCTGCTCGAGCGCCTCCAGCAGGGCCTTCTCGGTGGCGGCATCCGACCGGTTGATGATGTCGACGAGTGGCTGCACTCCCCCGACCGCGTCCGATGCGGCCCGCGAGGACACGACGGCACTGGCCCGCTGCTTGAGCGTCTCGGCGACGACGCGCACGGCGTCGGGGCTCGGCGAGCCCATGGTCGCGATCGCGTGCGCGACCTCGGTGCGCGTCCCCTCGTCGAGCCCGGTCAGGATGCGCGAGGCGTGGTCGGCGCGGAGGTGCGCCAGCACGAGCGCGCTGGTCTGCGGCAGTTCGCCCGCCAGCAGCATCTGCACCTGGGCCGGCTCGACCGCGTCCAGGAACTCGAACTGCTTGCCGGCCAGGTTGGATGCGACACGGTTCAGCACGCCCGTGGCGCGCTCGGCCCCGAACGACGCCTCCAGCAGCCCGACGGCGATGTCCCGGCCGCCGCGCGTGGTCACGGTGCCGCGGGTCGCCAGGTCGTGGAACTCGCTCAGCGCCTTCTCCGCCACCCCCGGGTCCACGCGACGCAACCGCAGGATCTCGGCGGTGATCTCGTCGGCCTCCTCGTCGGAGAACTGCTTCATCACCTGCGCCGCGCGCTGCTGATCCATGTTCATCAGCACCACGGCGACCTTCTGCGCGCCGGTCAGAGCGGTGCTCATACGCCCGCCCTGTCATCCATGAGGCTGCGGAGGAACTCTGCAGTGCGCTGCGGGTCGCGCTCGGCGAGCGCCTCGATCTCGGAGCGGCGCCGGTCGGCCTCCACCTCGGCGGGGTCCGTCGGCTCGGGCAGCGGGTCGAGCTGCATGGGCACCGTCGGCGCCGCCTGCTCCAGCGCGATCGGGAACGGCAACGCGTCGAGCGCGAGGCTCTCGGCATCATCGGCCAGGGCGGCCTGCTCGGCCGCCCGCTTCCGGCCCCGGCGGAACAGCAGGAAGACGATGATCGCCGCCGCCACGATCGCCGCGGCGATGACGGACGTGCGGATGATGCCGCTCAGCTGGTCCGCGGCGGCCGCATCCTTGGCCTCCTGCAGCGCCTTGGCCGCCTCGGTGGCCCCGGTCTTGCTGAACGGGACCATCTCGACGCTGACCGCGTCGCCGCGCTTCAGGTCGATACCGGCCGCCGCGTTCACCAGGCTGCGGATCTCGTTGGCGCTCACAGAGCCGACCGCGTCGGAGTTGAGCGCGACAGAGACGGTCTGCCGGTTGATGGCACCGGCCGGGATGGTGCGCTGCTCGGTGACCTTGTCGACCGCGTTGTCCTTGGTGCTCGACTCGGAATTGAAGGTGCCGTTGCCGTTGGTGCCGTTCGGAACGGCCAGGTTGTCCGGCCCGAGCACGCCCGCGCTTCCGCCGCCTGTGCCGGTGTAGGTCTCCTTCTGGGTGGTTTCGCTGAGCGACGGCGCATCGGTCGGGGCTGTGTACGACTCCTCGGTGCGCTGCGCGGTCTCGGTACTGACATCCGCCGCGACGGCGACCGTGGCGTTTCCGGCGCCCACGACCTTGTCGAGCATCTCCTGCACCGCCGACTTCACGCGGGTCTCGTAGTCGCTCGCCTGCTTGTCCGCTCCTCCGGTCGCGCCGCCGCCGACCGTGCTGAGCACCGTGCCGTCGGCATCGACGACGGCGACATCCGTCGGCTTCATCGAGGGCACGGCAGCGCTCGTGAGGTGGACGATCGCCTGCACCTGGTCGGCGCTCAGGCTCACGCCGCTCTGGGTCTCCACGAAGACGGACGCCGTCGGGTCCTTCTTCTCCGCAGCGAAGACGGTGTCCTCCGGGATGGCGAGACGCACGGAGGCTGCCTTGACGCCCTTCATGGCGGCGATCGTGTTGCCGAGCTCGCCCTCCATCGCCCGCTTGTAGGTGACGTTCTGCTGGAACTCGGACGACGTGACGCCCATCTTGTCGAGCAGCGAGTATCCGCCGGTCGTCGAGGCCGGCAGGCCCGCCGAGGCCGCCTTCAACCGTTCGTCGTAGACCTTCTCCTGGGGGACGAGGATGGTCGCCCCGCCGTCCGTCAGCTGGTACGGCACCCCGTCGGTGCGCAGCTGATCCACGATCGCGGACGCGTCGGAGGCGGCCACTCCCGAGAACAGGGGCGTATACGAGGGCTGAGACGCCCACAGGGAGATACCCGTGATCCCGAGCGCAACCACCGCGACACCGATGATCGCGATGACCCGCTGGGCCACGGAGAAGCCGCGGATCGTGTCGCCGAGCCGCCGGAGGAAACCGGTCACCTGCTGAGGCATCAGGCCTGCATCCTCATGATCTCGTTGAACGCGTCGACCGCCTTGTTGCGGACTCCGGCCACCAGCTCCAGCGTTACCTGGGCGCGAGTGGATGCGAGGGTCGCGTCATGGATGTCGTCCAGGTTCCCGGTGACGGCCTGGATCGCGAGGCGGTCGCTGTCGCCCTGGAGCTGCTGCAAGTTGTCGACAGCGCCGGTGAGCGCGTTCCCGAAGGCCGCTCCCCCGGTTCCGCCGACCGCCGGGGTCGCCGCAGCACCTGCGGTGGGGTCGATGCCGGAGATCGCTCCGATGGCGGGGATGGGCATCAGTTCCTCCCGATCTGCAGGGCCGCCTGGTACGTCTCCTTGGCGCGGTCCACGACCGACGCGTTGGCCTGGTAGCCGCGCTGCGCCATGATTAGGGCGCCCATCTGCTCGCCGAGGTCGATGTCCGGGTACCGGACGTAGCCGTTCTCGTCCGCGACCGGGTTGGTCGGCTCGTAGACCATGCGGCCCTCGGCGCTGCCATAGGCCGCGCCGGCGACGTAGACGCCCGAGACGCCCTCGCCCTCCTGAGCTTCGACGTAGCGCGCCTGGAAGGCGGCGCCGTCGGTCGGCTTCGCGGTGTTGATGTTGGCCATGTTGTCCGAAATGGCGTCCAGCCAGTGACGGTGGAGGGTGAGTCCCGTCCCCGCGATCCCGATGGCGTCGAATGTCACGTCATGCTCCTTTCGTGGCTGTCCGGGGTCAGCTGGTCTTCAGGGCTGCGCGGATGGCGGAGAACTGCGTGCCCGCAGCCTGCGAGGCGAATTGGAACCGCAGCACGGTGTCGACGTTCGAGACCGTTTCGGTGTCGAGGTTGACGTTGTTGCCGTCGAGGCGCGTTGGCTCGAGCGAGCGCGCGGTTGTCGCGTTGGCGTGCCCGTCGTGATCCGCTACGGAGGCGGCGAGCGCATCCTCGAAGGAGACGCGCTCAGCCGTGTAGCCCGGCGTGTTGACGTTGGCGATGTTGTTCGCAATGGCGCGTTGACGCGCGGCGAGGCCGTCGAGGGCGCTCGCGAGGGCGGCACTGGTCACGGATTCGAGCACAGCTGCACTCCTGGGTCGTGGGGCGGCCCATCCGTGGCCAGTCGATGAGCGATCCGTGCTCGAGAAGAGCTATCGGCAGCTCCCCCGCAGCCGTTAGGAACCCCTCCGAGAAGATGTTCGCGACGCGATTTCCCACATGGTCATCCACAGCGTGTACCCCACTGTGAATTACAGGCGTGTACTTTCGAAGAGGTGTTCGAAACAGCGTGTCGGCGGATAAATCGCCTGATCAGGAGCGTAATCGTGATTCTGGGAATCTGAGAGTCCACACATCTCGCGCGTGTCCTCCACACGATGCAGGTCGTCATCCACGGATTCTCAACAGAGTTATCCACAGGTGGACAAGTGCTATGGAGGTCAGCCGATCAGGTCGAAGTAGACGGGATGCGCCCCGACCTCCGACCGGGGTACAGAACGCACGGCCGCGAGGTGCCGTGCTGTCGTCTGCCGCACGTCCTGCAGGTACCGGATCGTGTGCAGCTGTGCCTCGAGGAGGCGGGCCGCGCGATCTTTCAGTTCGGGCGGGATCGGGCCGAGACCCGCCGGCGGACGCCAGGGGACAGGGGTCGCCTGGGCGAGGGCGCCGTGCAGTTCGTTCTCCAGCACGTCGAGGGCGTCCGACCAGGCCAGGGCCTCGCGGACCGGCTCGTCAGGCGACACCGAGATCCCGTTCCGCGTCGGGCGCCGGCACCGCGGCGGGCAGCAGCGCGGCCGCCTCATGCCAGGTGCGGCGCAACGGCTCGGCGAGCTCGATGGCCTCGTGCACCTTCGACGCGTCGCGCTCGATCATCCCGCCGACGATGAGATCGGCGAGGTAGCCGTACAGCTGGAGCAGGCCGTCGGCGCCGTCCCACAGGTCCACGCGCAGCGTGCCCGCGAGCTCTGCGACGATCTGGTCGGCATGCCGCAGGTTCTCCCACGCGGTCGGCCACTGCTCCGCCTGCAGCGCGGTCTCGCCGCGGTTGAGGTCGAGGAGGAGGCGGTCGTACAGCATCGTGAGCAGGCGCGCTGGGCTGGCCGACAGGACGCTGTCGCGGTTGTAGGCCGAGAGCTTCGAGGCCGCGGAGGTGAGGACGTTCATCATGAGCTCGCAGTCGGGAGGGAGGACAACTGGCCGGTCAGCCACGACGACTGGGACTGCAGCTGCTGCAGTTGCACCTCGAGGTTCGCGTAGGTCTTCTCGAGCGTCGACCGCCGGTCGGCGAGCCGCCCGTCCCAGTCGGTGATCTGGTCGTTGAGGTTCTTCACCAGCGACTGCTCGCCCTTGATCTTCAGCGAGATCGAGCCGGTGTAGCTGTCGCTGGCGTCGGTGGCCGCGCCGGCCACCCGCTGAGCGATCGTCGCGACCGCCGCCTTGACGGTGTCGGGGTCGGCGGCCATCGCTTTGGCGAAGACGTCCTGGTCGAACGTGACGGCGCCGTCCCGGTCGATGCTGATGCCGTAGGTCGAGGGGGAGACGCCGTTGATGGGGGCGATCACCGCATCCACGAGCTTCTGGTTCACATCGCGGACCGACGACTCGCCGGTGAAGACGCCGCCCGTCACGACGGTGCCTCCTGCCGCGTTCGTCGTGGTGGCGACGGCCTGCTTCTGGGCGATGTAGCTCAGGATGTCGTTGACGGCTCCGGCGAGGGAGCCCGCGGCCGTCGAGATGCTCTTGTCGTCCCGCGCGATCGTCAAGGTCACCGGTGTGGTGGATGCCGTGGAGACCGCGACCGTCACGCCGGGGAGCACGTCGGTGAAGCTGTTGGTGGCGCTCGTCACGGTCTGCGCGGCGCCGGTTCCGGCCCACAGGGTCAGCTGGGCGTCCTGCGCCTGCCGCACCTGCGACGAACCCGGGTCGGACAGGATGTTGGTCGCCGTGCCGGCGGTGACATCCGCCGTCGTTCCGCGGTAGGCGGTGAACGCCGCCGCAGCACCGGTCTTCGTCGAGCTGAGCTGCAGGCGGTAGAGGGGCTGACCGGTCGCCGGGTCGAGCCCCGAGGAGACGCGTGTGGCGCTGACGCCGACGCCCGCCTGGTTGATCGCCGCTGCGACATCGGCGAGCGACGAGCTGGCCGCCGTGATCTGCTTCATGGTGCCGTCGGCGGCGACGAAGGTCAGCGTCGGCGGCTGATCCGGCCACTGCGTCAGCGGGCCGGTGACCGTGACCTGGGACTGCGCCAGCCGGTCCACGGTGAAGTCGATGGTGCCGTCCACTGCTCCGGTGCCCGCGGTCGCCGTGACCGAGGTGGAGCTGCTGGAGGCGATGTGCAGGTCCGTCCCTGCCGGCTTCGCCAGCTTGGCGGCGGAGTCCGCGAGCGCAGCGACCTTCGAGTTGAGGGTCTGCATGGCGCTGATGAAGGTGGTGGAGTCGGTGACCTTGTTCTTCAGCAGCGTCTGCGGAATCGCCTCCGCCTGCATCAGGCTGTCGATCAGGTCCGTCGTCTTCAGGCCGCTGATGAGCCCGTCGATGGCCATGCCCATGCGGTTCTCTCCCTCCTACGACGGTGATGCGGGGTGGTGCGGTGGTGCAGTGGTGCGGGTGGAGCGGCGGCCGGGGCGCGCTTTGGGGACTACGCCCCGGCCGCCGGGCTTGATCAGCGCAGCAGCTGGAGAACGCCCTGGTTGGACTGGTTCGCCTGAGCGAGCATCGCCGTGCCGGCCTGCGACAGGATGTTGGAGCGGGTGTACTTCACCATCTCCTCCGCCATGTCGGTGTCGGTGATGCGGCTGGACGCGGCCGAGAGGTTCTCCTTCGAGACGTTCAGGCTGCGAACGGCCGACTCGAACCGGTTCTGCGAGGCGCCGAGCTCCGAGCGAGCGGTCGAGATCGCGGTGATCGCGGTGTCGATCGCCGTGATGGTGGTGTTCGCCGCCGCGTTGGTGGTGACGTCGAAGCCGGTGGCACCGGCAGCACCCGACAGCGTGCCGACCGAGGTCGCCACGTCGGCCAGGTTGACCGCGATGGTGTCGTTCGCCGTCGAGCCCGCGCCGACCTGGAAGTTCAGCGAGCCGCCCTTGAGCAGGTCGATCCCGTTGAAGTTCGTGCCGTTGGTGATGCGGTTGAGCTCCTTGCCCAGCTCGTCGGCCTCCGTCTGGATGGCCGCGCGCGAGGTGGCGTTGTTCGAGTCGTTACCGCCCTGCACCGCGAGGTCGCGCATGCGCTGCAGGATGGAGTGGACCTCGGTGAGCGAACCTTCAGCGGTCTGCACGACGCTGATGCCGTCCTGAGCGTTGCGGGCGGCGACGGTCAGACCGCCGACCTGCGACTTCAGGCCCTCCGAGATGGCGAGGCCGGCCGCGTCGTCCGCCGCACGGTTGATGCGGAGACCGCTGGACAGCTTCTCGAGCGACTTCGAGAGATCGCCCTGCGTGTTGTTCAGGTTGCGGTAGGCGTTGTTCGCCGCGATGTTGGTGTTGATCTGCATACCCATGATGTTTCCTCCATGACTGGGTGGTGGTCCGCGGCCCTTCCGTGGTCCGCATCAGCCTCTATCGGCTGTCGTTGCCGTCCCGTTAGCGATGTGCTGTCAGGATGCTCGCGCGGAGCTCGGCGACGTGGGGGAGAGGCGCGAGACTCCCGCGACCGCGTGCTGCGCAAGGCGCGCCAGATACGCGCTGCGCCGGGCCTGGGAGGTCTTCGCCTCGATGACGACGGGGTCTCCCTCGTCGGCGTAGTGGGTGGCCATCCCCTCGCGCATGAGGCGGATCGCCTCGGAGCGCTGCTGGGAGACGGCGGAGTGCGTGATGCCGAGCTCGTCGGCGATCTCGGTGACCGTGCGGTCGTCGAAGTAGATCGCCTCGACGATGGAGCGCATCCGGTCGGGGAGGGCGGCGACGGCGGCGCGCACGTAGGCGGTCTGCTCGTTCGCCAGCAGGGAGTCCTCCGGGCCGACCGTCTCCGAAATCAGCAGCGGCTCGATCGTCTCGTCGAGCGCGGTGACGGTGCGGGAGGCGTCGGCGAGGCCGGCCGCGGCGGTCTCGCGGTCGACGCCCAGCGCGTTCGCGATCTCATCGACGCTGGGCTTGCGCCCGAGCGCAGCGGTGAGGCTCTCCTGCACCACCAGCGTCTCCTTGATGCGCTTGCGCGCGGAACGAGTGGCCCAGTCGGAGGCGCGCAGTTCGTCGGCGAGCGCCCCGAGGATGCGGGTGCGGGCGTAGGCGCCGAACGGGACGCCGGTGGTCGCGTCGTACGCGTCGGCTGCGGTGACCAGGGCGACGGCCCCGGCGGAGGCCAGGTCGTCGCGCGACAGGTGGGTGGCGCGCGAGCACAGGTCGGAGACCAGGTAGCCGACAAGCGGCAGGTTCTCTACGACGAGCGCATTGCGTTCGTTCCGGTTCACGCTGGGCGACCCCTCTTCATCGGACGGATACTTCGCGCCGGCCTCGTTCGGGGAGGCTGTCGCTGGTACTCGGGCGGTGCGGTGGACGCTCGGACTTAGTCGGGTGCCGAGCGGGGTGCTAGGTGTCTTCCGCTGTTCACGGTAACAATTCGAGACTGTTCAGATTGCATGCTTTCTGTCCCCATTACGGGGCAGCGCGTACCCCCAGTACGGGGAATACTGGCAGCCACCCCAGAAGCGGTAGGTCGTGCCGGTCACCGAGTGCTCTGGGCACCTAACATCAGGCGCAAGCGTGCCGATGGTCACAGTTGGCGGGGACACCATCCACCGACCTTCAGACCCGAGGAGACCAGGTGCGCACATCGACTCATGAGGAAGTTGGTAGCGACATGGCCGCGAGCGAGCTCTCCGCGCAGCTCTGGAAGGAGCGCGAGCTCCTCGAGCTGCTGCTGTTCAAGCTGGAGGAGGAGCAGCTGCTGCTCATCGCCGGCAAGTCGCGCTGGATCTCGCACGCCACCCGCGAGGTCGAGCAGGTCATCGAGCGGATGCGCGCCACCGGACTCGCCCGCACGGTCGAGGTCTCAGCCCTGGCGGAGGAGTGGGGGATCAGCCCGGATGCGACGCTCCGGGAGCTGGCCACCGCAGCTCCGGACGGCATCTGGTCCGACATCTTCGGTTCGCACCTGGCGGCCATGACGGAGCTCACGGCGCAGATCGCCGAGGTGCGCGACACCAACGAGCGCCTGCTGCGCGAGGCCGCGCGCTCCACGCAGGAGACCCTGAGCTCGCTGTCGGGAGCGGGCGACGACCCGGGTGTCTACGGCGTCGGCGGCACGGGCTCCACCGGCGACACCGCCCGCTTCTTCGACACGGAGGCGTGACCGGATGAGCACGTTCAGCGGTCTGAACACCGCGTACACCGGGCTTGTCGCCGCCAAGGCGGGCCTCGACGTCGTCGGCCAGAACCTCGTCAATGCCAACACGCAGGGGTACACCCGTCAGCGCGTCTCCACCTCCGGCGTCCCCGCTCTCGCGTCGGCGGGCCTCTTCAGCGGGGGAGTGCGCCCGGGCCAGGGCGTGAGCGTCGACGGCATCCAGCGGCTGGATGACGCGGCTCTCGACTCGCGCGTCCGCAGCACGACCGCCCTTTCCGGTTACACCAACACGCGCGCCGACGCTCTGGCCACCCTCGAGTCTTCGCTCAACGAGCCGGGGACCAACGGCCTCTCGGCGCAGCTGCAGAAGTTCTGGTCGGCGTGGGGCGACGTGGCCAACCAGGCGGGGGAGCAGGCACCCGCCGGCGTCCTCCTCGGCCAGGCCGGCAGCCTGGTGACTCAGATCCAGGCGGGGTACCGCGCCGTGGACGACCAGTGGAGCGCACTCCGCACGTCTGTGGACGGCATGGCCGCGGACCTCAACACCGCCGCCACGGCCGTCGCCGACCTGAACGGGCGGATCCGCTCGGCCCTGGCCGGGGGCCAGTCTGCGAACGAACTGCTCGACCGCCGCGACCTGCTGACCGCATCCATCGCCAAGATCGCCGGGGGAGTGGTCCGCCCGAACGAGGACGGCACGGTGGATGTGCTGGTCGGCGGCAATGCGCTCGTCTCGGGCACGACGGCCAACGCGGTGAAGGCCGCCGGTGCGAGCCGGATGGCGGACGCCGCGACCGACCCGGTCCGCCTGGAGTGGGCGTACCGCCCGGGCGCCGCCATCGCCATGGAGGGCGGGTCGATCGCCGGTGCGATTTCGACCCTCGCGCCGGCGGATGCCACCGGCACCGGGGGTGTGCTCGCCGAGGCGGCCGTGAGCTTCAACGCATTCGCGGTCACCCTCGCCCAGCGCGTCAACGCCGTGCACTCGACCGGCGCGACACCGACCGGTGCGACGGGCCTCGACTTCTTCGCAATCGACGCCTCCAAACCGGCCGCGCTCGGCCTCTCGGTCGTGCCGACCGGCGTGAACCAGATCGCGACGGGCACACCGGGTGCCGGTGGCAAGGACGGCAGCATCGCCGACGCCATCAGCCAGCTCGGAACGGGCGCCAACGCGGTCGACAAGCAGTGGGCCGCCTTCGTGGTGCGCGTCGGCGTCGCCAGCCGCACCGAGAAGCAGCAGTCGGATCTGGCCGACCTGGCCAGCAGCGCCGCCACCAACGCGCAGCTTTCCGGAGCCTCCGTCGACCTCGACGAGGAGAACATGAACATGCTGTCCTTCCAGCACGCCTACCAGGGCGCCGCGCGCGTGATGACCGCCGTGGACGAGGCCCTCGACGTGCTCATCAACCACACCGGACTCGTCGGGAGATAGCCATGATCAGCCGTGTGACCAACGCGACCCAGACCCTCAACGCTCAGCGCAACCTGCAACTGAGCCTGCAGCGTCAGGCGCAGCTGTACGACCAGGCGACGAGCCGCCGGCTGTTGAACAAGCCGTCGGACGACCCGACCGCGACGGCGAGCGCGCTCGGCGTGCGGGCCGACCAGGCCACCACCGCCCAGTACCAGCGCAACGTCGGCGACGGCGATGCCTGGCTGACGACGGCCGACTCCGCGCTGACCTCCGTCGAGACGCTCATGCACCGCGTTCGCGATCTGACGGTGCAGGGCGCGAACGACGGCGCCATGTCGCCCGAGGCGAAGGAGTCGATCGCGACCGAGCTCGACGGCCTCAAGAAGAGCCTGCTCTCGCTGGCGAACACGACCTACCTGGGTCGGACGGTGTTCGCGGGCAACTCGGACGCCGGCGTCGCCTTCCAGCCCGACTACTCGTTCACCGGAGTGGCCGGAAGTACAGTGGAGCGCAGGATCGGCCCCGACACCACAGTGCGGGTGGATGCCGACGGAGCCGCGGTCTTCGGAACCGGTGCGACGTCGGTGTTCTCGCTGATCGACAACACGGTGAACGACCTCCGTACCGGCGTGAACGTCACCCCGAGGCTTGCGGAGATCGATGACAGGATGAAGGCGATCGTGGGAGAGCACGCGGAGGTCGGCGGCCGCCAGACCCGCATCGACAAGGCGAAGGATGCGCTCGCCGTCGGGGCGAACGCGCTCGAAGGGCAGCGCTCGTCCCTCGAGGATGTCGACCTCAGCAAGGTCATCCTCGACCTGAAGACGCAGGATGTGAACTACCAGACCGCGATCGCCGTCACGGCACGGGTGCTGCAGCCGACGCTGATGGACTTCCTCCGATGAGCGCGGTCCGCTTTCTCGCCCCTCCGCCCGGGCTCGAGCCGCTCGATACGTTCACCCTCGAGTCCGTCGCCGGCGCCGACGGACTCTTCACCCTGGCCTCGACCGAACGTCCGGAGGTCCGGCTGTTCACGCTCGACGCCGAACGCCACCTGCCCGGCTACTCGCCGGAGCTGCCCGACGACCGCGCCGCCGAGCTCGGTATCGCGGCGGCGGAGGACGCACTGCTCCTCGTCGTGGTGACCCCTTCGCGCGAGGGGAGCACGGTGAACCTGCTGGCGCCGGTCATCGTCAACCGGGCGACGGGAGCTGCGCTGCAGCTCGTCCTCGACGACGACGCGTTCCCCGTTCGCGCCGAGCTCGCGGCTCTCGCAGGCGCGTAGCGCGGCCGGCGGCGGGGCCTAACCGGCCTTCTTCGCCGGGCACGGCGCCGACTTCGCCATCGCATCCACTGTCTGCTGCTCCGACCACGGGAGGGACGCGACCACTTTCGCGCCCTTCTGCTTCGCCGGCGTCTTGGACACGATGGACGCCAGCCGCTGAGCGAGCAGCTGGGCGAATCCCGCGCCCGGAGTCGAATTGTTCAAGGCGACGACGACGGTCAGGCCTGATGCCGGGTCGGAGTACACCGCCGACACATATCCGGGGATCGAGCCGGTGCTTCCACGGAGCGGCCCGAGAAGCTGCACACCGAGGCCGTAGCGCTGCCACGACTGGCCGTTGACGACAGCATCCACCTGGGCCTTGCGCGATTTCTCGCTCAGCAGGCTGCCGCTCGCGAGCGCCTTGCCGAACGCCTGCAGATCGTGCACGTTCGACACGACGCCTCCGGCGGTCCAGCCCTGCGACGGCGACAGGCGGCTCACATCGCGCATCGGCTCGCACACGACGGCTCCTGCGCCGTCGAGCCCCGCCGCATACCCGGCAGGATGCGCTCCCGGCACGGTGAACTGCGAGCTTCCGGGCAGCGTGCTCGCGCTCATCCCGAGTTTGTCGAAGACGTACTGCTTGTAGAGTTCCTGCCAGCTGCGGCTCGTCGCGTTCTCCAGCGCCATGCCGACCAGCACCGCGTTCGTCGCCGAGCGGCCGTACTTCTCGCCAGGGCTGCCGAACTTCTGCATCGCGATCCCGTCGCTAGCGAGCTCGAGCGGCGGCCACTGCCGCAGCGGATTCATCACGAACTTCGGGTTCAGCTGCGCCACGTAGTCACCGAGACCCGAGGTGCTCTGGCACAGCTCCCGCATGGTGATGCCCTCGACGCCGACGAGCCCCGGCAGCCACTTCGTGAGCGGGTCGTCGAGGCCGATGCGTCCCTCGTCCACGACTTCGAGCAGCACCGTGCAGGTCATGGGAACGGTGTTCTGGCCGATCCGGAAGGTCATGTCGTCGGTGACGGGCTTTGAACCGCCGCGCGTGGTCGTCCCCTGCGCGTCCGACCAGCTCCCGGACCACGGCGCCCAGACACCCGCGAAACCGGCGGGGGCGTCGGCCAGCTTCATCGCGTCCGTGACGGCGGTCGACAAGCGCTTCTCGACATCCTTCGAGAAGCCGCCGGACTGCTGCTCGGGCGGTTTCGCGCTCCCCGACACGGACGTGCATCCGGCGAGGATCAGCGCCACGATCCCGGCGGTCGCGGCGAGCGCGATCCGCCCGAACCTGGTGTCACGTCGCATCGATACATCCCCTGGCGGTCGGCCTTCGTGTCCAGCGATTGTAACGTGCGGCAGAAACCTTGCCGTCATGCAAGGGGCTGTGGCCGCAATCCGATCGGGTCGACGCTGCGAATGGGTAAGTGAGGCGCCGCACGTGCGCCGTCCTACGGAAGGAACAAGACCATGCGCACATCACCGAATCGTCTGGTGGCCACGATCTTCGGGGCTGTCTACCTGTTGGTCGGGCTTCTCGGCTTCGCCGTCACAGGCGGCGTCAGCTTCATCGCCACCAAGGGCGGCCTGCTCCTCGGCGTCTTCGAGGTCAACCCGCTGCACAACATCGCACACCTCCTGATAGGAGCAGCGCTCCTGATCGCCGGCCTTACCCGCGTCGCCGCAGCCAAGGCGGTCAACATCACCGTCGGAGCCGTCTACCTGCTCCTCGGCATCGTCGGCTTCTTCCTGGTCGGGACGGACGCGAACATCCTCGCGCTGAACACGCCCGACCACTTCCTCCACCTGGTGAGCGCGATCGTCCTCCTCGGCACCGGCCTCGGCGCCGACCGGGGAACCCGCGCCCGCACTGCCGCCGCCTGACCGGCGGGGCCACGGCTCCCATGAGCAGGATGACGGGTACGCTGCGGGCCGCCCCCGCCGCCTCGGCCTCTTCGGCCGTCGCGGTGGGCCCGGCGGCCCGCGCGTTCCTCGCCGTGGCCGCACTGGGGGCCGGTCTGCTTCACGCAGCGCTGGCCCCCAGCGCACCTCCTCCCCTTCTCGCCGCCTTTCTGTTGCTGGCACTGGCCGAGCTGGTGTGGGCGGCATCCACGCTCGCCCGCGACCGGCCCTTCGTGTTCCGGCTGATCCCGGCACTGGCCCTGCTGCCGGTCGGGATGTGGGCGGCACTCGCCGTCGCCGGTGCCACCGCCTCAGGGGGCACCATCATCGCGCTGCCCATCGCGCCGATGGCTGCCGCATCCCTGCTCGACGTCGCGGTCGCGGCGACCGCCGCCGTGATCATCCGCCGGGGGCGCCCGGACCCCGAGCAGAACGCGCCGCTCCGCTTCGTCATCGCGCTCACGCTGAGCGCCTGCGTGGTCAGCGCGGTCACCATCCCCGCTCTGGGACTCACCGACGCCGGTGTCGCCGCCGTGACGGTGCACCACCACCACTGAGGCGGATGCGCGCCCTCAGCGCATCGATGGATGCCGTCAGCGCTGGGACAGCGTGAACGAGACCGCGCCGAAGCGCACCACCGAGCCTGGGTCGACCTCATGCCGTGTGCTCGGGTCGCACGCGAACGTGCCTTCGCCGGGATACGTGATCGTCGTGCCGTTCGCCGAACCCAGGTCCATCACCCAGAACACGCCGTCGTACTGCCCGAAGGCCAGGTGCGCCCGGGAGACCGATTTGGCCCCCTCCTCGACGGTGACCAGCTCGACGTGAGCGGGATCCTCCATCTCGGTTCCTGGCGTGTGGACGGCCGGGTTCCTCCCGATCACGCCGTTCCCGCTCGTCTCCAGATGCTGGCCGTCGCTGAAGTCCAGCACGAAGGTCACCGCCACCGCTGTCCCCTCTCTCGATGCCTCATCCCTGCGCCGCTCAGCCGACCTGCGCACCCGCGACGGGCATCGAAACCGGCCGGGCGTCGCGCATGAACCGCTCCACGTCCGGATCGACCGTGATGTCACCCGGGCGCAGGGGCCGGGTCAGATAGAGACCGTCGAGGGTGGTGATCCGGCTCAAGGCCACGTAGGTCTGGCCCGACGTGAACGCGCGCGAACCCAGGTCGACGATCGCCGCGTCGTAGGTCTTGCCCTGCGACTTGTGGATGGTGACCGCCCACGCCAGCCGCAGCGGGAACTGCGTGAACTCGGCCACGACGTCCTTCGTCAGCTTCTTGGTCTCCGGCGACCATGTGTACCGGAACTTCTCCCAGATGGCCGGCTCGACCTCGTGCACGTCGCCGTCGACATCCACGTAGACGTTGGAGTCGATGCGTGTGACGGTGCCGATCGTGCCGTTCACCCAGCGCGGGCCGTCGCCCTGCCCGACATCGTTGCGCAGGAACATGACCTGTGCGCCGACCTTGAGCTCGAGGCTCTCGTCGGCCGGATAGTTGCGTCCGCCGAAGTCGCCGCTCACCTCCGCCTTGGCGGTCAGCACCCGGCCGGGCAGGCGCTCGAGCGCCTGCGCGTTGATGCGGTTGACCGTGTCGTTGCGGGTCGCCAGGGTGATCGTCCCGTCATCGGGAGCCGGTCGCGCCCCCACCTCGTTGAGGCGGTCGGCGATCTCCTTCGTCACCTGCCCGTGACGCACGGCGTTCAGCATGAACCGGAAGTCGGACTCGTGCTGCCGGTGCACCTGCAGCAGCTCGACGATCCGGAGGTCGGTCTCCTGCCAGACGCGGGCGTCGAAGAACCACATCGACCGGTAGGTGTCCGCGAAATAAGCCCGCTCCTCGCGGTCTCCCGGCACCGGAGCCAACTGGTACGGGTCGCCGAACAGCACGACCTGGACGCCGCCGAAGGGCTCGCCCGCGCGCTGCCGGGCCTGGCGGAGGCTGCGGTCGATCGCATCCATCAAGTCGGCGTTGACCATCGAGACCTCGTCGATGACCAGGGTGTCGATGGTGTTCAGCAGCTTGCGGAGCTCGGCGCTCTGGTCGATCGCATGGTCCGCGATGACCCCGATGGGCAGCCGGAACAGCGAGTGGATGGTCTGGCCACCGACATTGAGCGCGGCGACGCCGGTCGGCGCCGAGATGACGAGCGACTTCTCGGTGTTCCACGAGAGGTGGTTGAGCAGCGTGGACTTACCCGTGCCGGCGCGACCCGTCACGAAGACATGCTCGCGCGTGTTCTCGATGAGCTCGAAGACCGCCTGCTGCTCAGGGGAGAGGGAGAGACGGCCCATCCTCGCCCCTTTCGCGTCGCCCGACCTGCCGCACTACTCTAACCCGCGCACAGGGGCACGTGGCGGCTATCCACAGGACCCTAGGATGGCCTCATGGCTGTGGGGGACGCTCGTGCGCGCCGGCGCGCCGTCCTGCTCTGGTCGGGCGTCGGCGTTCTGCTCCTGGCCGCATTCGTCGCGGGGCTCGGGGCCATGCAGCGCGCGTACTACAGCCCGAGCGGCTTCGTGGAGGGGTTCGTCCGGTCGATCGCGGCCCACAACGTGCCCGATGCCCTGGCCATGCCCGGCGCGGCTCCGACAGCGTCGGCGCTGAAGCGCTCCGGGCTGCCGGAGGGCGCATCGCGCGAGCTGCTGCGCTCCGACATCCTGCCCGTGATCCGCGACGTCCGGGTCGTCTCCGACACCACGGCAGCCGACGACGTGCACACGGTCGTGGTCGACGCCCGTGCCGACGGGCAGCGCGTCTCGGCGACCTTCCGGGTGCATCAGACCGGGTCGGTGCTCGGTGTGCTGCCGACGTGGGGGTTCGCATCCACGCCGGTCGGGGTCGCCAGGATCACCGTCGCCCACGCGTCGACGTTCACGGTCGGCCGGCACACGGTGAACCCGCGAGCGGCGTCGCCCGATCAGCCGGCCGCGGCCTTCAACGTCTCCGCCGACTACCTCGTGCTCCCGCTCGCCCCGCTCGAACTGAGTCACCGCTCGCACTATGTTCAGGCGGTGCCGGTGACCGTCACCGCCGCACCCGGACACGTCGGCGAGGCAACCGTCGACGCACAGCCCACCGCGGCGTTCACGACCGCCGTGCAGAAGCAGGTGGATGCGTTCCTCGACCATTGCGCCGAGCAGAAGGTGCTCCAGCCCGCCGGCTGCCCCTTCGGCGTCGAGATCGACGACCGGGTGCAGGGGGAGCCCACCTGGTCGATTGACACCTACCCGAAGGTGCGCCTCGTGCCAGGAGACACCTCGTGGACCACCGACAAGATGGTCGGCGTCGCGCACCTCGACGTGACGGTGCAGTCGCTCTTCGACGGCACGATCACGGTCCGTAGCGATGCAGAGCCGTTCGCGATGAGTCTGAGCAGCGTCACGATCCGCCCCGACGGCTCGCTCGCGATCGTGGTGGCTCAGGAGCCGTAGCCGCTAGCGCGAGACGCGGTCGCGGTCGGCCATGCGGGCGAGCCGCTCGTTGTACGCCTGCAGCTCGGCGTCTCCCGTGCGGTCGGCGTTGCGGTCCTGTCGCTTGGTCTCGCGCTCATCGCTCCGGCTCCACTGGATGGCGACCACGATCGCCAGGATCACCGTCGGGATCTCGCCGATGCTCCAGGCGATGCCGCCGCCCGCCTGCTGGTCGACCAGCGGCGAGTCGCCCCAGGTGCGGCCCATCGCTCCGAACCAGTCGGCGAGGAGCAGCCCGTGCATCTGCATGATCGACAGGCCGAAGAAGGCGTGGAACGCCATCGTGAGCAGCAGCAGGAGCAGCCGGAACGGGTACGCCAGCCGGTACTTCACCGGGTCGATGCCGATCAGCGACTGCACGAACAGGTACCCCGTGATGAGGAAGTGGACGATCATCCACTCGTGCCCGATGTGGTCGGTCGTCGCCCAGCGGATCACGGGCGTGTAGTAGAACACCCAGAGCGAGCCGGCGAAGAGGATCGCCGCGACGATCGGGTTGGAGATGACCCCGGCGAAGCGGGAGTGCACCGCCAGCAGCAGCCATTCCCGGCCGCCGCGCGAGCCGTCACGGCGCTTGCGGATCGCCCGCGCGGCGAGCGTCACCGGCGCACCGGGCACGAGCAGCAGCGGGACGCCCATCGTCAGCACCATGTGCGCCGACATGTGCGCCGAGAAGAGGTACTTCTCGTATACGTTGACGCCGCCGTTGGTGACGTAGAAGAGCAGGACGATGCCCAGAGTCCACAGGATCGTGCGGTAGATCGGCCATTTGTCGCCCCGTCGCCGCAACCGCCACACCGCGGCGAAGTAGAAGAAGAGGGCGAAGGCGCAGGCGAGCACCCAGAGCAGGTCGAAGTTCCAGGAGGTGAACAGCCGATCGAACGAGAGTGCGGGCGGCAGCTTCTCGCCGGTCAGGATCTCGGCGGGCGTCGGTGTCGCAGCGCGCGTCTCGGGGACCGGCGTGACGGTGCGAGCGAGCGCCGCGGCCACACCCGAGGCGATGCCCATGAAGGCGAGCTCCGCCACGACGATCCACCAGAAGCTGCGTGTCTCGCCCGTCGTCTTCAACCGGCCGATCAGGAAGCGGCGCTGGGTCAGGCCGAACAGGCCGAGCGCCACCAGAGCGGCGACCTTGACCAGCACCAGGATGCCGTACGGCGTCGCGAGCTCGGCGAGCGTCCCCACGCGCAGCTCGGCATTCACGTAGCCGGACGCGGCCACGACGATGAAGCAGATGAGGGCGACCGTGGAGTAGCGCTCGAGGACCGTGAGCAGCCTCCCCTTCCCGAAGGTGTGCTTGACGACGATCAGCGTCACCAGACCGCCGAGCCAGATCGCGGCGAACAGCACGTGCAGGCCGAACGACGTCACCGCAGCATCGTGCCCGGCCGCCTCGGCACTGTGACCCTGCTGCGCCATCGGGACGACGGTCGCCATCGCCAACAGCGTGACGAAGACGATCGCGGTCTGGTTGCGGACCGCGAAGCACAGCACGGTGACGGCCGCGGCGATCAGTGTGATGCCCAGCCACGCCTGGCCGAGCGAGACGCTGGTGATGAACGAGCTGAGCCCGTTGCTGAAGGTGGCGTCGAACGACCACGGCACGTTCGAGACGCTGACGAAGGTGAACAGTCCGGTCGCGGCGGAGGCGACCGTCATGACCGCAGCGCTCCCAGCGGCGAAGTCGAGCGCAGTGCCGTACTCATCGCGGTCAGGACTGAACGCGAAGCACGCCAGGACCAGTGCACCGACCGTGCCGGCCAGGCTGAGATTGACCACGAGCGTCGCCGCGGGGAGACCCCAGCGCACCAGCGCGCCCGGGTCGGCCAGGAGAGGAGCAGACGCCCCGCCGCCGAACGCGAGGGCGGCCATCATCGCCACCGCAGCCGCCAGGAGCAGCACGGCGGGGCCGATCACGCGGAAGATTCGTGGCACCCGTCAAGCCTACGTCTCCGGCCCTGGACGGCCGCCCACAGCAGGGCTCCGGAGCACTCGGATACGACGAAGGCGGCCCCGCGAATCGCGGAGCCGCCTTCGGGCAAAGCTGGGAACGACTACTTGACGGCAGCCTTGAGCTTCGAGCCCGCGGTCAGCTTGACGCGGTGGCCGGCCGGGATGGAGATCTCGGCGCCGGTCTGCGGGTTGCGGCCGGTGCGGGCAGCGGTCTCGCTGCGCTCGGCGGCGAGCCAACCCGGGATGGTGACCTTGCCACCCTTGGCGACGGTCTCGCTGATGGTGCTGAAGAACGCGTCGACGACGCTCGAGACGGTCGCCTGGCTCTGACCCGACGCCGCAGCGACGGCGGCAACGAGCTCGGTCTTGTTCAGGTTGTCAGCCATAAAGTGTCCTCCTCGGACCTTGTGCTGGATTACAGCTATCTTGTGGAACGGTTGAGGCCACGCAGGGCCGTAACGTTTGGTCGGTCGACCGCCTCGAATGTATCAGAAACCCGCAGAAAGACGCGGATTTTCGGCCCCTTTATCGCACATCGGGTGCGATCTGCGACATCCGGTCGTCCACCCGGTACGACGAAGGGGCGCCCGGCCGAAGCCGGACGCCCCCTCGAGACGCATGTCGCGCTGGATTACCAGCTCGACTTGGTGATGCCGGGCAGCTCGCCGCGGTGCGCCATGTCACGGAACCGGACACGCGAGATACCGAACTTGCTGAGGTTTCCGCGGGGACGGCCGTCGACGGCGTCGCGGTTGCGGACGCGGATCGGCGAGGCGTCGCGGGGGAGCTTCTGCAGGCCGAGGCGGGCGGCCTCGCGCGACTCGTCGGACCCGTTCGGGTCGACGAGGGCCTTCTTGAGCTCGGCGCGCTTGGTGGCGTAGCGCGCGACGACGACCTTGCGCTGCTCGTTCTTGGCGATCTTGGACTTCTTGGCCATGATTAACGCTCCTCTCGGAAGTCGACGTGCTTGCGCACTACGGGGTCGTACTTCTTGAGCACGAGGCGGTCGGGGTTGTTACGACGGTTCTTGCGGGTCACGTAGGTGTACCCGGTGCCGGCCGTCGAACGGAGCTTGATGATCGGACGGATGTCCTGCTGCTTCGCCATTAGATCTTCTCCCCACGGGCCAGGAGGTCCTTGACCACGGACTCGATGCCACGGGCGTCGATGACCTTGATGCCCTTGGCGCTCAGGGTCAGGGTGACGTTACGGCGAAGGGACGGAACGTAGTACGTCTTCTTCTGGATGTTCGGGTCGAACCGGCGCTTGGTGCGACGGTGCGAGTGCGAGATGGCGTGACCGAAGCCGGGAACGGCTCCAGTCACCTGGCACACTGCTGCCATTGGTTTCTTCTCCAATACCGTGGAACCGATTGGTTCCACCCAAGGTCACTTGTCGGCATGCGACTTCCCCACCGATTTCGAGAGGGGGTTTCGCATACGATCCGAGTGGGGGAGGCCCACTCAGCCAAACATCTATGCTACGGCATGGATGCGGAGGCAGCCAAATCGCTCTTCGCCGTGCACGACGCGCAAAGCCCGAAGACGTCGACGACGTGCTGAGCCTGCGTGAAGCCGTGCGCTGCGGCCGCCTGGCGGGCCCACTCCTCGACGGCGTCCGCCTCGATCTCCACCGTCAGCCCGCAGTTGCGGCAGATCAGGTGGTGGTGGTGGCCGGTGGTGCACGCCCGGTAGAGGCTCTCGCCCTCCGGCGACTGCAGCGAGTCGGCGTCGCCCTCGGACGCCAGGTCGGAGAGCGCCCGGTAGACCGTCGCCAACCCGATGGGCGAGCCTGCCTCGTGGAGGCTCATGTGGAGTCCTTGCGCGCTGATGAAGCCCTCCGTCGAGGTCAGAGCCTCGCGGACGGCCTCCCGCTGCCAGGTGTTGCGCTTCACCATCCCAGGTTAACCCGCCTGGCTCACGAGTGGCCGTGAGGCCGTGACCGAACCGCGGCGGCGCGCACGGCGGCCTCCCGCGATCCGGCAGACGACGTAGATGAGGAACGAGATCGTCGTCACATACGGGCTGATCGGGAGGGCGCTGCCGAGCGCGAGCATGATGCCGCCCACGACGGAGACCAGCGCGAACAGCACGCTGAGGATGGGCACCCCGAGCGGTGACGACGAGATGCGCATGGCGGCTGCCGCCGGAGTCACCAGCAGCGACAGGACCAGCAGCGCACCGACGATCTGCACGGACACCGCGACCGCGAGGCCCAGCAGCACCATGAACGCCAGCGCGACGAACCCGGTCGGCACGCCGCGCGAGGCGGCGACATCCGCATCCAGACTGTCGAAGGTCAACGGCCGCCACATCAGCAGCAGCGCGATGAGGACGATCGCACCGATCGTGAGCAGCCAGCCCAGCTGGGGGTCGTCGACAGACACGATCTGTCCGGTCAGCAAGCCGAACTTATTGGCGCTTCGGCCGGGATACAGCGCCAGCGCGAGGATGCCGAGCCCGAGCCCGAAGGGCATCAGCACGGCGATGATCGAGTTCCGGTCCCGCGCCTTGGCTCCGAGCAGACCGATCAGGATGGCCGCGACGAGCGAACCGACGAGGGACCCCGCGACGACGTTCACCCCGAAGAGCAGGGCGATCGCGGCGCCGGCGAACGAGAGCTCGCTGATGCCGTGCACGGCGAAAGCCATGTCACGCTGCATCACGAACACGCCGATCAGGCCGCCGACGACACCCAGCACAGCCCCCGCGAAGATCGAGTTCTTCACCAGGAGCAGCAACTCGCCGTAGTCGGTGAAGTCGAACAGCTGCTGCCACACGTCGAGATGCATCATGCTGCCGGCTCCGGATGTGTCTCGCGTGTGTGCGCGTGGTGGTCGTGAGTCTCGGCGTCCGGGATGCCGACCACGACGATCCGTCCGCGGCTGCGGATCACGTCGACGGGCGTCCCGTACAGATCGGTCAGCACGTCGCTGCGCAGCACCTCATCGGGCGTCCCGGTGCGGAACCGGCCGCCGGCCAGGTACAGGACGCGGTCCACCATCCCGAGCACCGGGTTCACGTCGTGCGTGACGAAGACCACGGCGCTGTCGTGTTCGCGTCTCCGCCGGTCGATCAACTCGCTGACGCCGCGCTGATGCTGCAGGTCGAGCGACAGCAGCGGTTCGTCGCACAGCAGCAGCGCGGGGTCGCCGGCGAGCGCCTGTGCCACGCGCAACCGCTGCTGCTCGCCACCCGACAGGGAGCCGACAGCCGCCTCCGCGTAGCGGCGAGCGCCGACGGCGTCGATCAGCCGGTCGACCTGGGCCCGGTCGTCGCGGCGGGGGAGCGGAAGGCCCCAACGGTGCCCGTTCACACCGAGCGCCACGAGGTCTCGGGCGCGCATCGGCGTGCCCGCCGGGATGAGCTTCTGCTGCGGGATGTAGCCGATGCGGCGGTCGCCGCGGCGCACGGGATGCCCCTCGAAGGCGATCTCGCCGCCGTCCAGGTGCTGCTGCCCGAGGATCGTGCGCAGCAGGCTGGTCTTGCCGGAGCCGTTGGGTCCGAGCACGGCGACGAACTCGCCCGCGTGCACGTCCAGGTCGAGCCCGCTCCACAGGGTGCGGTCGCCGAAGCCGAGGGAGGCGTCGCGGAGCCGGAGCACGACGTCGCGCGTCTCCGGGGCGGGCATGCGCTCGAGCGGCTCGCTCATGATGCCAGCGCCTTGCCGACGGCATCCACGTTGGCCCGCATCCAGCCGATGTAGTGCTCGCCGGCGGGAAGCGTCTCGGTGACCGGCACGACCGGGATGTCCGCGTGCTTGGCCGCGGCGAGCACTCGCTCGGTCTCCGCGCCGGTGGTCTGCTCGTTGTAGGCGAGCAGCTTCACGCGGTGGTTGGTGAACAGCGCCAGCGTGTCCCGTAGGACCATGGGGGAGACGTCGTTCTCGTCCTCGATCGCCTTGCTGAACGCGGCGGGCGTCTTGTCGACCAGGCCGACCGCATCCAACAGGTACAGGGGCACCGGTTCGGTGATCGCGACGCCCTCACCGGCGTAGTCCGCCTTCAGCTTCGCTTCGGAGCTCTCCAGACCGGCGAGGTCCTGCGTGAAGGCGGCCGCGTTCTTCTCAAAGGTCGCCGTCTGCGACGGGTCGGCCTTCGCCAGCGCGGCTTCCAGCGCGTCCGCGAGTTTCCGGACACTCGGGAAGTCGTACCAGATGTGCTCGTTGAGCTCGCCGCCGACCGCTTTCTTGCCCGAGAGGTCGACGACGTTCAGGACGCTCGCCGCCTTGTTGCCGGCGCCCTTCAGCAGGGTCTGCATGAATTCGTCGTAGCCGCCGCCGTTCTCGATGACGATGTCGGCCTTGGAGACGGCGAGCTGGTTCTGCGCGCTGGCCTCGAACGAGTGCGGATCTTGGGCGGGGTCCGACATGAGGGAGGTGACGTGCACGGCGTCGCCGCCGATGGTGGCCGCGATGTCGCCGTACACATTGGTGCTGGCGACGACGCGGATGACGCCGTCGTCGGATCCAGCCGACGACGGTGCGGAGCAGCCGGCGAGCGCCACGATCGTGGCGGCCCCGACCGCGAGGGCGGAGACGAGAGAACGCGTCTTCATGGGTGAGCCTGTCTAAGTCGCGAACGACACAAGAGGGTGCACCCGCGGGCGCGGGCACCGGCTCACATTACGGCTTATTGAAAATGATTGTCAAATTCAAGTCGTTCAGTCGAGCAGGAGCGCCGGCTCCTCGATGATGGATGCGACATCTGCCAGGAACCGGGAGGCGACATCCCCATCGACGACGCGGTGGTCGAACGACGCGCCGAGCGTCGTGACGAAGCGTGGGCGCACCTCGCCGTCGACCACCCACGGCTTCTGCTTGATCGTGCCGAGCGCCACGATGCCGACCTCGCCCGGGTTCAGGATGGGCGTGCCCGTGTCCATCCCGAACACACCGATGTTCGTGATCGTGATGGTGCCGCCGTTCATGTCGGCGGGCGGCGTCTTGCCGTCGCGGGCCGTCAGGGTGAGCTGCTCGAGCGCCTTCGCGAGCTCGAGCAGAGTCATGCCCTGAGCCTCCTTGATGTTCGGGACGATGAGGCCGCGCGGCGTCGCCGCGGCGATGCCGAGGTTCACGTAGTGGCGGACGATGATCTCCTCGTCGGTCCACGACGAGTTCACCATGGGGTTGCGGCGCACCGCCCAGATGATGGCCTTCGCCATGATCAGCAGGGGCGACACCTTCACCCCGCCGAAGTCGGCCGAGTTCTTGAGGCGCTTGACGAACTCCATGGTGCGGGTCGCATCCACGTCGACGAACAGACTGACGTGCGGAGCGGTGAACGCGCTCGACGTCATCGCGTTGGCGATGGCCTTGCGCACACCCTTGACCGGGATGCGGTCCTCGCGGTCGTCCGGCCACTCCGGGGTCTGCAGGTTGCGGAACACCGTGACCTGGGTGGCCTCGCGGAGTACGTCGTCACGGGTCACGTCGCCGATCGGGCCGGTCGGCGTGACCGCGCTGATGTCGACGCCGAGGTCCTTCGCCAGCTTGCGGATCGGTGGCTTGGCGACGACCGGGCCGGACGGACGGCCCACGGTGGGCTGCGTGGCCGACGCGGACTGGGCGGGTGCCGGCCGAGCAGCTGCGGGCGCGGGCGCCGGAGACGATGGTGGTGCGGTCGGAGCAGCGGACGGCGCGGGCTGCGCGATGGACCCCGAGAATGAGACCGGGAGCGAACCGGTTCCGGGATGCGTCACCCGGCGCCGACGGCTGGACCCGTGTCCGGCGGAGCCGTAGCCGACGAGCACGGCGCCGGCCTTCGGCTCCTCCTCGTGCGACACCGTCGCCGCGGCGTCCGCCGCGACCTCCTCGGCGGGTTCCGGCTCCGGAGCCGGAGTTGCGGGGGCCTGGCCGCCGGCCGTGACGGTGAAGATCGGGGTGCCGACCTCGACCGTCTGACCCTCGGCGACCAGCAGTTCACTCACGGTGCCCTCGAACGGCGACGGCAGTTCGACCAGCGACTTGGCGGTCTCGATCTCGACGATGACCTGATTGACGGCCACCGGTTCGCCAGGCGCGACCTTCCACGCGACGATCTCCGCCTCGGTCAGACCCTCGCCCACATCGGGCAGGAGGAACTGGGACTCGCTCATGTGCGGCTTCTCTCTGTCAATTTCTCGCGCCGGGTCGTTGTTGCGCGTCGTCCGGTGCGGGCTTCAGTACGCCAGCGCGCGGTCGACGGCCTCGAGGATGCGGTCGGCGTCGGGGAGGTACGTCTCTTCAAGCTTCGCCGGCGGGAACGGGACGTCGAACCCGGCGACGCGCAGCACCGGCGACTCCAGCGAGTAGAACGCCTTCTCGGCGACCGTCGCCGCCACCTCGGAGCCGACCGAGACGTTGCCCGGCGCCTCCTGCGCGATGATCAGTCTCCCGGTCTTCTGCACCGAGGCGATGACGGGCCCGTAGTCGATCGGGGAGAGCGAGCGCAGGTCGATGACCTCGAGGCTGCGTCCCTCTTCTGCCGCCAGCTCGGCGGCACGGAGCGCGACGCTGACCATCCCGGCCCAGGCGACGATCGTCGCGTCGGTTCCGGTCCGCACCACTCGGCTGGCGTGCAGTGGCGTGGGGTTCTCCACCAGGTCGACCTCGCCCTTTGGCCAGTACCGGCTCATCGGCTCGAAGAAGACGATCGGGTCGTCTGAGCGGATCGCCTCCTGGATCATCCAGTACGCGTCGTGCGGGGTCGACGGCGCGACGACCCGGAGCCCCGCGGTGTGCGCGAAGTACGCCTCCGGAGCCTCCTGGTGGTGCTCCACGGCGCCGATGTGTCCACCGTGCGGGATGCGGATGACGACGGGGAACTTCATCCGCCCGCTGTGCCGGTTCGTCATCTTCGCCAGCTGCGTGGTGATCTGGTCGAACCCGGGGAAGACGAAGCCGTTGAACTGGATCTCGACCACCGGTCGGTAGCCGCGCATCGCCAGGCCGATCGCCGAGCCGATGATCCCGGCCTCCGCGAGCGGGGTGTCCATGACACGCTGCGGACCGAACTCCTTCTGCAACCCTTCGGTCACCCGGAAGACACCGCCGAGCGGGCCGATGTCCTCGCCCATCAGGAGCACGCGAGGGTCGTCGGCGAGCGCGCGCCGGAGCCCGGCGTTGAGCGCCTTGACCATCGGCAGCGACTGGATGCGGGGCTCGGGAGCGATGGGAGGGGCCGGCGACTCTTCGGCGGGGGCCTCGTCGTGCTCCGCTGCCGCGGCATCCTCCCCGACCTCGGCAGACGCCTGCGTGTCCGCCTGAGCGGTGGTGGCCGCAGCCTCCCCATCCTGCTCCGGCCCGATCTGCTCGGGCGCCGCTTCGTCATCGACCACGAACTCGCGCGTCCACTCCTGCTCGGCGACGTGCTCTTCGAGCACGCGAGCATCCGGATCGCTCTCGATGATCTCGACGACGTCGATCGCCTGGGTATCGAGCGACGCGCTATCCGTGCGCGTCTCGGCCGACTGCGTGTCCGTGCGGTCGCCGTCCTGCTCCTCGATCAGCTCGGCCTCGACGTATTCGGCCTCGCTCCTCACGTCGCTCATGCGTCACCTCCGAACGATGCCTCGTAGTCTTCGATCCATCGCCGCTGCTCGTCGGTCAGGGGATGCGGCTCACTGTAGACGTGCTCGAACATCGACGCGACGGACGGCGGCGTCAGCTCGAGGGTGCGCCGGCGGATGTCGGCGGCCAGGTCGGCCCCCTCCTCGTCCGCGCTGTCGAAGAACGCCTGCCCGACGCCCTGCTCCTCGAGGAACACGCGGAACCGCAGGATCGGGTCGCGCTCGGCCCAGTAGGCCGTCTCCTCGTCGGTGCGGTACTTACTCGGGTCGTCGCTCGAGGTGTGGGCGCCCATGCGGTAGGTGAGCGCCTCGATCATGCTCGGCCCCTCGCCGCTACGGGCGTCGTCGAGGTGCTTGGCCGTCACCGCGTACGCCGCGAGCACATCGTTGCCGTCGATCTGCACGCCCGGGATGCCGAACCCGCTCGATCGCAGGTAGAGCGGCGTGCGCGACTGCGTGCTCACCGGCACGGAGATCGCCCAGTGGTTGTTCTGGAGGAAGAAGACCTGGGGGGTCTGGTAGCTCGCAGCGAAGACGTAGGCCTCATTGACGTCGCCCTGACTGGTGGCGCCGTCGCCGAAGTACACGATCGACGCTTCATCCTGCGTCGGATCACCGGTGCCGACCTTGCCGTCGAGCTTCATGCCCATCGCATAGCCGGTCGCGTGGAGGGTCTGCGACCCGATGACGAGCGTGTAGAGGTGGAAGTTGCCGACCGCGGGGTCCGTCGGGTCCCATCCACCGTGCGTCGTGCCGCGCAGAAGCCCGATGATGCCGATCGGATCGATGCCACGCACCATGCCGACGACGTGCTCGCGGTACGAGGGGAACAGGTGGTCCTGGGGCCGCGCTGCGCGGGCCGAGCCGACCTGCGCGCCCTCCTGGCCGCGGCTCGGCACCCAGAGACCGAGCTGGCCCTGGCGCTGCAGGTTGGCCCCTTCGTTGTCGAGCGCGCGCACGTTGACCATGTCGCGGTAGAAACGGCGGTAGTCGTTCTCGTCGAGCCGCTCCAGGTACGGGAGGTACTCGGCCGACGTCTCGCTCGGCTGGAACCGGCCGTCTGCGGTGAGCAGCTGGACGGTGTTCGCCGGGCGCGGGATCTCGTTCGTCGCAGCCACCGTACTAACCTAACCGCTTGCCCGGGTGGCCATTTGGTAGGTTCTGCACAAGATGCGCGGCGACCTGCAGGAGTTTCTCCACAGATTCTTCCTCGCCGACGCTGATCCGGATTCCCTCCGGCGGAAACGCACGAACCGTGAGCCCGGCGTCGAAGAAGGCGTCGTTCGCCGCGACGGTCTGCTCACCGGTCGCGAGCCAGACGAAGTTGCCCTGCGCCTCGGGCACCGCCCAGCCCTGCTCGATCAGAGCGTCGCGAAGCCGGTCGCGGAGCATCGCCACCCGGGCCACGCGCTCCATCAATTCGTCCTCCGCCGCGATGGATGCGAGCGCCGCCACACGTGACGCGTCCGTGACGGACAGCGGGATGGCAGCCGAGCGCGCCGCGGCCAGCACGGCCTGCGGCCCGACGGCGTAGCCGATGCGCAGTGCCGCGAGGCCGTACGCCTTGGAGAACGTCCGGAGCACCACGAGGTTGGGGTAGCGGGAGAGCAGCGGGATGCCATCGACGGCTGCGTCGTCGGTGACGAACTCGAAATACGCCTCATCGAGCAGCACGAGGAGGTCGGACGGCACCCGGGCCATGAACGCCTCGAAGTCGGCGGCGGTCACGATCGTGCCGGTCGGGTTGTTCGGCGTGCAGACGATCACGACGCGCGTGCGGTCGGTGATCGCGTCCGCCATCGCATCCAGGTCGTGGCTCCCGTCGGCGCGGTTCGGCACCTGCACGCTCGTCGCGCCGGTCACCGTCACCAGGCCCGGGTACGCCTCGAACGAGCGCCAGGCGTAAACGACCTCGTCGCCCACACCGGCCGCAGCGGAGATGAGCTGAGACAGCAGCGCGACCGAACCGCTGCCCAGGTGCACCTCGCCCACGCTGACGCCGTGCCGCTCGGCGAGCCGCTCGCGGAGGTCGGCGCCGCCCGCATTCGGATAGCGGTTCAATTCGCGCAGAGTCGCGGCCACCGCATCCACCACCGAAGGGAGGGGTGGGAACGGGTTCTCGTTGCTCGACAGCTTGAAACCGTCGGCCGGCGCCGGCCGCCCCTGCTTGTAGGCAGGCACAGCGACGATCTCGGGGCGCAGTCTCACGCCGAGCGTGTCATCGGAACTCACAGACCCAACTTAGCCGCGCCCGCATTCCCCGGGAGGAATTCCCTAGATCTGTGGATGGCGCCGCAGGGACTGTAGCGTCCCCCTGTACCCCACCCGCGCTCCCTGTAAGGATGAGGCCATGCGATTCCTGCTCAGACTGATCATCAACGCCGTCGCCCTGTGGCTCACGACCCTGATCGTGAGCGGGGTGACCGTGCGCCCGTACGCCGACGACACCACCGCGCTGGTCCTCACCTACCTGCTCATCGCGCTCATCTTCGGCGTCGTGAACGCCATCATCGGCACGGTGATCCGGATCATCGCCATCCCGCTGTACATCCTGACGCTGGGGCTGATCTCGCTGCTGGTCAACGCGTTCCTGCTCTTCATCGTGTCGTGGATCAGCGACGCGATCGGCTTCGGGCTGCACATCGACGGGTTCTGGTCGGGTGTGCTCGGGGCGCTCGTGCTCGGCATCATCGCGTGGCTGCTGGGGCTCATCTTCCGTCCCGCGCGACGCGACTGACGTCTGCGGCCGCCCCGCGCGTACGGGAGAATGGTCGGGTACCCGCCGCCTGATCCCGCGAGGAGCATCATGACCGCCCTGCCTCCCCAGCCGTTGAGCCCCCTGGATGGCCGCTATCGTTCCGCGGTGATCGGACTCGGCGACCACCTCTCCGAGGCCGGACTGAACCGGGCGCGGGTGCAGGTCGAGGTGGAGTGGCTGCTCTTCCTGACCGAGCGCAGGATGTTCGGCTCGTCACCGCTCACCGACGAGCAGAAGCGCGGGCTGAGGGCTCTCGCGGATGACTTCGGCCAGCCGGAGATCGACCGGCTCGCGGAGCTCGAAGCCACCACCCGGCACGACGTCAAGGCCGTCGAGTACCTCGTGCGGGAGCGTCTGCACGCGCTCGGCCTCGATTCCATCGCCGAGCTGACGCACTTCGCCGCAACGAGCGAGGACATCAACAACCTCTCCTACGCGCTGACGGTCAGCGCCGCCGTTCGGGAGTCGTGGCTTCCGAAGTTCCGCGCGGTGATCGCCGAGCTGCGGGCCCAGGCGTTGCAATACCGCGACGACGCGATGCTCGCGCGCACGCACGGTCAGCCGGCGACGCCGACGACCATGGGCAAAGAGCTCGCCGTCTTCGTCCACCGGCTCGAGCGGGTGCTGGCTCAGATCGAGGGCGGGGTGCACCTCGGCAAGTTCAGCGGTGCGACCGGCACGTTCGCCGCCCACCTGGTCGCCGACCCGGATGCCGACTGGCCCCGCCTCTCTCGCGAGTTCGTCGAGAGCCTCGGCCTCGACTGGAACCCGCTGACCACGCAGATCGAGTCGCACGACTGGCAGGCCGAGCTGTACTCGCGCATCTCGCACGCCAACCGCATCCTGCACAACCTGTGCACCGACGCCTGGACGTACATCTCCCTCGGCTACTTCCGTCAGGTCCCCGAACCGGGCGCGACCGGATCCTCCACCATGCCGCACAAGGTCAACCCGATCCGCTTCGAGAACGCGGAGGCCAACCTGGAGCTCTCCAGTGCCGTGCTGGACTCGCTCGCCGCGACGCTCGTCACCAGCCGCCTCCAGCGGGACCTCACCGACTCCACCACCCAGCGCAACATCGGCGTCGGCCTCGGGCATTCGCTGCTGGCCCTGGACAACATCGAGCGCGGGCTCGGCCAGATCACACTCGACCGCACGGCACTCGCCGACGATCTCGACGCCAACTGGGAGGTGCTCGCGGAAGCGATCCAGACGGTGATCCGTGCGGAGGTCACTGCGGGACGCTCGACGATCTCCGACCCGTACGCGCTGCTCAAGGAGCTGACGCGCGGCAAGCGGGTGGACCATGCGGCACTGACCGAGTTCGTCAACGGACTCGAGATCGGTCAGGCGGCGAAGAACCGTCTCCTCGCGCTCACTCCTGCCGGGTACGTCGGTCTGGCGTCCCAGCTGGTCGACTACCTCTAAGCCCCGAGGGGCCGGTGGGCTCCGCCTCAGTGTCCTCGCGGGCGGTCATCGCCGTCGGCGCGGTCGCGGGCGGCCTTGGCGCGCGCTTCGGCATCCTGCTCGTGGATGTCCTCCACCTCCGCCTCGGTGGGCTTGAAAGCCAGGGCGAACAGCGCAAGCAGAACCACGCTGATGATGAAGGTGACGCCGAGCGCCACGCCTGCGAGCACGAACTCGCGCGTCGCGATGAGCACGATCAGCCCGACGAAGACGGCCAGACCGCCGGAGATGCCGAGCAGTTCGAGGGGGAGGAAGCGGTCGCGCCGTGTCGGCTGGAGGTTCTGGGTCACTCGGGGGTCTTTCTTGTCGCGAGGGGTCACGAGCCGCTCTCCGCTCCGGCGGACGGCGTGCGGCTGTGCGAGGCGCCCCGCAGTGTGACCGCTCCGATCGCCTGGAACACTCCGACGATGACCGCCCAGGCGCCGAAGAGCCCGATCGCGAGGACCGCATCGGCGGGCGCCAGGAGCAATACCAGGGCGAGCACAGCGGTGATCGCGCCCACGATCAGCCAGTCGCGAGCGGCGGCGTCGCGACTGCGCTCCCGGATGCCGTTGTACAGCTCCAGGAAACCGGTCAACGCCGCCCACACGGTCACCAGGTAGAGGAAGAGGCCGAGGCCCGCACCGGCGAGCGCAAGCGCGAGCACACCGGCGATCAGGCCGATCGCGCCTTGCACGGCGAAGAGGATGCGCGTGAGGCGTCCGCCTGCCAGCAGAACGCTCAGGATGCCCGTCACCAGACCGTCGAGGATGGCGAAGGCGCCGAAAACGATGAGCCCGAAGGGGGCGGTGTGCGCGTCCCGGGTGAACGTGATCACCGCTGCTGCTGCCAGGGCGACGATCGCGCGTGCGGCGGGGACGACCCAGTACCGGGTGTGCGCGTGGACGTTCGGATGCTGGGCAGGGACGGCGGTAGCCACTCGGCGACCTCTTTCGTACGGGATTCGCCATCCAGTCTAGTCGGCGGCTTCCTGCGCGTTCGCCCACCGATCATGCCGCCGCTCGCTACGATCACGGCATGCGGATCGGATTCGCGGTGCTCCGTGCGGTGGCGTTTCTGGTCACGCTGGCGGCCGTCATCGCCCAGCTCACGACGAGTGTCGCGTCCATCAGCGCCCGCGGCGGCAACGTCGGGACGCTCGTTGCGAACTTCTTCAGCTTCTTCACGATCGACTCCAACGTGCTCGGTGTCGTCGTCCTCGGGATCGGCGCGGTGCTCCTGCTCGTACGCCGCGGTGACGACCCGGGCTGGTATACCGGGCTCCGCGCCGCGGCGGTGACCTACCTGGTGACCACCGGCGTCGTCTACAACCTGCTGTTGCGCAACATCTCCCTCGCCCAGGGCACCACGGTCGGCTGGTCGAACGAGGTGCTGCACGTCATCGCGCCGGCGTACCTGCTGATCGACTGGCTGTTCGCGCCAGGGCGCACGCCGCTGCGGATGCGGGCGGTGTGGGGCATCGCCGTCTTCCCCATCGTCTGGGCGGTCTACACGCTGATCCGTGCGCCTTTCGCAGCGGACCCCGTGACGGGCGAAGGACCCTGGTATCCGTATCCGTTCCTCAACCCGGCGACCAGTCCGAACGGGTACCTCTCCGTCGCCTTCTACGTCGTGCTGATCGCTGTGGTCATCCTGGTCGCGGGATACGGCGTCGTCTGGATCTCCCGGCGCTGGAGGGGTGACCGCGCCCTTCCCGACGCCGTGCCACTCGCGGAGGCCTGAGAGAGGTCCGTCACGCCACGGCGGGACGAGGCTCCGGCTCTTCGGCGCGCGCCCAGAAGATCACCGCGGCGAGCGCACCCACGGCGAGCAGGAACGCTCCCGTCGGAGTCACCGTGTCTGGGAGCTCGCGCTGTGCGAGCATCCCGGCGACGATCCCGGCCAGCACTCCGGCGCCTGCGACCACGGCCAACGCGAACGAGATCGCGCGAGCCGCGCCCTCCATCACCATGCCACGCACGACCAATGCGAGCGCTGCGATCACCCAGAGCGCGGCGACCGGCACCGAGAGGAGCAGGCCGAGCGGATCGCGTAGCAGCACGCCCGGCACGGCATAGAGGATGCCCGCGGCCAGCAGCAGCACGACGCCGAGCCCGGCGAAGGCGCCGATGCGCGCGCGGTCCGTCCGGAGCCGGAGAATCGGACCGAGCAGCGACGGCCAGGTCAGTGCGAGGGCGAAGGCGACCAGGGAGAGCGCCACGCTGCCTGCGCCCTGCAGCACGGGGAGAAGGATGCCCAACATCCCTCCATTGAACGCGTCCGCCCGGCGATCCGCGTCATCCCGGAGGATGATCGGCAGTGCCGGGCGAACGACCCGCTGACCTGCCCACGATTGGAGAACCCCCGATGCTCGTCCGTCACCGCGGTGCCGAACCGTCCGTCGACCCGTCGGCCTCCGTCGCTCCGACAGCGGTCGTCTCCGGCGACGTCCGCATCGCAGCCGGGGTCCGGATCCTCCACGGAGCCGTCGTGTCGGCTGAGGACGGGCGGGTGACGATCGGCGAGGATGCGGTGGTGATGGAGAACGCCCTCATCCGCGGGCGCGCCGCCCATCCCGTCCACATCGGGCCGTCCGTCATGATCGGGCCGCACGCGCACGTCAACGGCAGCGTCGTCGAGGCGGAGGCGTTCATCGCCACGGGGACCTCGCTGTTCCCGGGGAGCCGGATCGGCGAAGGAGCCGAGGTGCGGGTCAACGGTGTCGTCCAGGTCAACACGCACGTGCCCGCCGGCGCGGTGGTGCCGATCGGCTGGGTCGCCGTGGGGAGCCCGGCGACGATCCTCCCGCCGGAGAGGCACGAGGAGATCTGGGCGATCCAGCGCGAGCTCGACTTCACCGGCACCGTCTATGGCGTCGGCCGCGACGTGCCGATGCGGGAGCTCATGCGCCGGCAGAGCGCGTACTACGGCGCACACTTCGACGACGAGGTCCTCGATCCGCCTGTGGACGGCTCCCGGATCCTGAACCAGCTGGCGAAGGTCATCGACGAGCACCGTTGGAAGGACCTCCCTCCGCTGCTCCACCCCGATTTCTCGTGTCGCTACGTCCACACCGGGGAGCGCTTCGACCGTGATGCCTGGGTTCGGCTCAATGCCGAGTACCCGGGATTCCAGCGATTCGTCCTTGAGGACTGTGTCGGCCGGGCCGACCGGGCTGTCGGTCGTGCGCACGTGACGGCGGAGGCCGACGGGCAGCTCCAGCACTTCGAGGTGGCAACCTTCATCACCGTGCGCGACGGCCTCATCGCCGAGATGACCGAGGTCTGGACGGGGGTCGACGAGAAGGCGCCCGAGGGCACCCGACCGGATGGTGCGTCGTAGAGCGCGTGCGCTCCGGACGTCATAGGGCCGAGCTGCGGCGCGCATCCTCGACCGCCCACGCGGCGATCTCGGTCCGTCGCGCGGCTCCGAGCTTCGCCAGGATGTGCTCGACGTGGGTCGAGACCGTCTTGGGTGCGATGTGGAGGCTCTCGCCGATCTCCCGGTTCGTGGCGCCGGATGCGACGAGTCGCGCCACCTCGCGTTCGCGGGAAGTCAGCACCGTCGTCTCCACACCGTGGTCCAGGCGACCGGCGAGGGCGTCAGCCCGGGCGACCACGGCACCAGCGCCCGCCTCCGCTGCTCGGACGCGCGCCTCGCTCACGAGCGCGGCCGCTTCGGCCGGACTCCGGGTGCGGCGGGCGCACTCCGCGCGGTCGAGGAGCACCTGCGTTCCCTCCCACCAGCGCCCCAGCTCGTTCCAGCCGTCCCCGGCAGCGGTCAGCAGCTCCTTCGCCCGAGTCGGCCGCCGTTCGGCCAGGGCCACCAGTCCCTCGGCGTGGGCGATGGCGTACTCCGTGCCGGGGATGGCCCTGGATCGAACAAGCGCGCCGGCGCGCTCGACCCAGTGTCGAGCGGCCGTGACGTCGCCGCGGAGGAGTTGTGCACGCGTCCCGGTGACCAGGTACGGGAACAGGTAGGCGGCGTCCTCGATCGCCTCGGAGCCGTGCAGCCCGCGCTCGCACAGCTCGACAGCACGCTCCGGGTCGCCGTCCGCGAGGGCGACCTCGGCGAGCCCCCAGAGGGCGGGGGACCAGCGCTGCAGTTCGTGCATCCTCTCGCCGATCTCAGCCGCCTCTCCGAGGAGTCCCGCCGCCCGCTCGGTGTCACCGCGTGACAGCGCCACGTAACCGAGCACATGCAGAGCCGTCACCTCTGTCGTGATGCCGCCCCGCCCGTCTGCGCGCGCACGGCTGGCCCGCTGTTCGGCCGCGTCGAGCGATCCGGTGGCCCATTCCACGTGCGCCAGGTGCGCGTCCAGGTAGTGGGCGTCGTTCCATCGCTCGATCCGTGTGGCGTACGAGATCCCCTCCTCCAGCCAGCCCCGACCGCGATGGTACTGGAGCAGCACAGACGCCGAGGAGCCGATCATGCGGTAGGCGCGGGCTGCGGCGGCTTCCCACCCATGCGACGCGGCCCCGGTGGCGGACGCGAGGAGCAGCTGCCAGCCTTCCTCGCCCGCTCCGGCGAACACGAGCACCGACCCGCGCGTGACGTCGACCGCGAGACGCTCCTCCGGGTCGTCGGTAAGCAGCTCCCGCGCTTCGGCGGTCAAACGCAGGCTGAGGTCGAGGCGACGATCCAGCATCGCGGCGGCGGCGTGGGCGGCCAGAAGACGGCCGCGGACGCGCTCGACCGCCGCCGGGTCGGAGGCGGAGGCCGAGGCGATCCACGCCAGGGCGTCCCCGAGCTGCGCAGCACGCGCCTCGTAGCCGGCCCCGAGCAAGTGGCGTGCGTTTACGAGAGCGGGCACCACGGCGGCAGCGTCAACCGGGTCGCCCGACTCTCGCAGCAGCTCGATGGCGCGCGAAAACTCCCGCTCTGCCTCCACGTTGGCGTCGGTCGCGGCCAGTTCCGCTCCCAGCAGCCGGTGGAGTTCGGCGCGCTCGGCGACGGGTGTTCCCGAGGGGACGGTTCGCTCAGCCCTGCGGTACAGGTCGACCGCCTCCCGATGGGCGGACAGCGCCGCTGCCCGCCCCGCGGCCCGGCGCGCGCGGACGTACGCCTCGTCGGCGCGGCCGGCGCGCTCGAAGTGCGTCGAGAGGACGGCGTCGGAGAGCTGCGGCGCCGCCTCTACGACGCGGGCGTGCAGCTCGCGTCGTCTCACCGCCGGCACCGACCCGTAGACCGCGTCGCGGATGAGGGCGTGACGGAAGTCGAACCGGTCGCCCGCCGGGACGATGAAGTTGGCGGCGATCAGGTCCTCCAGGCCGGCGTCGATGTCCGCATCCCCGCCCAGTACGGCCTCAAGGGTGCGGCGATCGAACTCCCGCCCGATCACGGCCGCCGCAGCCACTGTGAGTGCCGCGTCCGGACCCAGCCGCGACATCCTCACCAGAACCGCCCCGCCGATCGTGTCAGGGACCGCATCCACGCCGACCGCCACCAGCTCCTCGACGTGCAGCGGGATGCCGTCGGCGGCGTCGAACAGCCGGTCGACCTGGTCGGCGGACGGCTCCTCGCCCGTGATCGAGGCCAGCATGCGGCGCGTGCCGTCTCGGTCGAGGCGCGTCAGCAGCACCTCCTCGGCGTGCCGCTGTGAGAGCATCCCCAGCCGCCAGGCCGTGAACTCTCGGGCCGCATCCGGCTCCTGCGACCGGTAGCTGGCCACCACCAGCGACGGGAGGGACGGCAGGGCGACGGCGACGCGCTGCAGGACATCCAAGCTGAGCTGGTCGGCCCAGTGGAGGTCTTCCAGCCGGAGCAGTAGCGGCGTCGCAAGAGCTTCGGTCAGCGCGGCGGCGAGGTCGGCGACGAGGATGCGCCGCGCCCCCTCCGAACCGACGCCTTCGGCCGCGAGCACCAGCGCCCGCAGGCGCTCGGCCGACCCGGGCTCCTCGGCCTCGCGCAACGCCGTGGCAATGCCGAGCAGCAGGAGCCCCGGCGTGCCGCGGTCGCCTGCGAACGAATCGGCGCGAGCCGACCTCCCACCCGCCTGCACGACCAGTTCGTCGAGCAGCCGCGACTTGCCGATGCCCGCTTCGCCGCCCACCAGAAGCAGTTCACCCCGCCCGGCAGCCGCCTCGGCCCGCCGGCGCAGCACGAGCGCCATCACGTCGTCGCGCCCGACGAACAGTGGACACACCCTGGCCACGCCGCCCGCGGGCGACCCCGCGCTCATGGCGGCAGTGTAGCGCCGGAACCACGCCTCGGGGAGCGAGATCGGTCGTATGACCGATGCCGCGACACCCCGGGGAGGGCGACGCTGTCGTCACAAGGAAAGGAGCCGATCATGGCCACATTCATCGACGTCCACGACGGATTCGTCGGCGTCACTCACGACCAGCTGCAGGAGGCGCACGACGCCGACGCCGCCATCGAGGGCGAGGAGGGCGTGCACATCGAGCGCGCCTGGCTCGACCCGGTGAGCGGCAAGGTGTTCTGCCTGTCGACGGGACCGTCCAAGGAGGCGCTGATGCGCATCCACGAGCGGGCGGGTCACCCGACCGACCAGGTGTACGAGGTGAGCATCGAGGTCTGACCCGCACAGGTCCTGCGGCGCGCGTTCCTACCGACCATGGGTTCGACCCCTAAGTTCGCTGTATGGCGTCACGGTGGAGCACCCCTCTGATCGCCCTCGCGATTGTCGTGGGGCTGGGTGGGATGCTCGCCGGCGCGTCGGCGCTCTTGAACCTGCCACCGGATGGTCCGGTCGCGCGCGGCCCGGTCCCGGGCGCCGACGCAACACTGCCCTCCACCGCGCACGCCTACATGGAGGCCGCAAAGGATAACGACTGCGGCATGACCCGCGCCCTCACAACCTCCAACACGACGGCCTGGTGCGATGGACCTCGGCTTCTCTCGTACACGCTGCTCGGCCGCACGGGCGATGACGGCGACTGCATGTCGTATTCGATCACCACCGACACCGGCCTCGACGGCACCGATCAGGGCGGGACGGAAGGGTGGTCGTTCTGCTACCGCCAAACAAAGGCGGGCTGGCGGCTCTGGGATCAGGGCCAGGGCTGATCCGTGGGAGTCGACGACAGCTGTCACCCCCAGGCGAGATGTTGTCCCAGGTGGTGGCTCCCGAAGACGATTCCGCCTGGAGATTGTCCGCCTTCCCCGCCAAATAGGTTGTCCGGTGACTTACCTATCCCTGGAGATCATCGCGCGGACGCACCCTCCCGCGTTCGTACAGCCGGAGGCGCTCACGTCCCCTCAAGTGCAGGTTCTTCAGGGCAGTAGAGCCGCATCATCAAGACGAAGTCGCCGTCCGGCGCTGGCAGCCAGTTGGCGTCGCGCTCGGGACCAGGAGACTCAGTTCCGATATACAAGTCGAGCGATCCATCAGGGCTCACCGCGATGTCGTCGTTGGATCCAATGGAATAGCGGCCGATGCGGTTCGGCACCAGGAAGTAGCCGCTGTCGTACATGGTGAGCGACCAGAAGCCCTCGCTCGCCACAGGCGGAAGATCCGCAGCGCCGAAGTGCATGACGTACGAATTCGCACCGTTGAGCGGGTGGCCTTCGCCGTCGAAACGCCCGATCGGGTAGAACGCGTCCTCCGGGAGGTTGCCGCCGACGCCGATGTAGGCCACGAGCGCACGCTGGAGATAGTCCTGCCCGTAGCGGCCCGACCCGGTGGAGATGATCCACCCGTTGGCCTGCCGCTGCTGGGCGTACTGACCGAGGATCTGCTGATGAGCCGCCACCGGGACCCCCGCCAGGCCCGTTAGCGCATGTGAGAGAAGCGATTGGTCGAAGCTGTCGAGTACTCCAAGCCGCCTCAGGGCATCTACTGCTGCGCCATCACCCCGCGTCGGAGGGTTCTTCTTCAGCAGCTCCGCCAAGCGACGAAGGAAATCGACCATCGGGAGGTTATCGATCTGGTCGCGGGGCGGCGTCACCATGTCGATGGTTTCGTCCACAGGTTCCTCGCTCGAAGCGGTCCCGTCCTCTGACAGCGGGAGCAAGAGGTAAAGATCCTGCAACTCGCGAACCAGCTCGTAGTCGGCCTCTGTCCCGGTGGAGTACGTGCGACCGATGAGCAGCACCAGGTCGGTGCCTGACTCCACATGTTCGGCGCCGGCACGCAATTCCCCTTTCCACCCCGAACGCGTGATGACGTACTCCCTCGCCTCGCCACCGTTGGTCCGAGTGCCTGGGTTCGCAATCACCTCGGTCCAGCCGTCCAGAATCGGCATCATGTAGAAGCGGTCCCGCACTTCCGGAAGATGCAAAAGGTACGGTCCATTTGCCAAGTCCAGCCACGCAATCGAGTAGAGGGTGTCCAGACTCGCCCCGGCGATAGCGCGGTCGGATGCGCCAGGGAACGAGCGGTGGTGCGCGAACTGCCCCATGGGGGCGAGCGGACCGTGCGGCTCCCGGACGTTCGTCGTAACGCGCCGCAACGAATCCATCACCAGCAACGGGTACCCATAGACGTAGGCCTCAACCCCGAGGTCGAAGGCTTCGTTCTCGGTGAGCGGTTCAGCTCCCGCGACGGGATGTTCCATGAGCACGGTCCCCTCTGTGTGAAGGCGCACAACCGGAATCCGCGTCGGTGTGTCACCCGTCTCGCGGCGACAGGCTACTCCGGAGCAAACCTCGAGCGGAAGCGACCCGTGTCCCAATCGGAACGCTGCGGATTGCGGACGATGGCCGCCTCAGCCGCCCCATGGATTGTCCACGCCTCCGAATCGGACAGTCTTCGCGGCGGAACGACAACCTACGTCGACGGTCGACAGCAGCTGTCGGGCTGCAGTTCAGATTGTCCCGAATGCACGGCGCAATCGTCGCGGCCGCCAACAGATTGTCCTCGCTATCCGCCATTTAGATTGTCCCGTCTAGCCAGCCGCTGGTCACGTCGCGCGGGAGACGCAAGGGAGCGGTACTTCACTGTCCCATGCATCTCAATCGCTTCCCCCGGCAGGTGAGCCGATCACTGCCGCGCTGCGCCTATCGATAGGGGGCGTCGCTGCGGGAAATCGTTACGGCCTCTGCGTCCTCTCGGCCCAGGCTCATCCGTAGCAGATCCTCGACAGCGTACTGAGCTTCAGGAGGAAGCGTTGGGCCGATAACGATCTCTCTGATCGCTTCGGGCTTGAACTTCAATTCGATGAATGGCACCAGACCGCGCGGTCCAGGACGGAGCATTACATTTGGCGGAGAATCGTTCGGCCAAGTCGCGATCAACCGCCTCTCGTTCTCTTCCTCGAATGCCTCATGTTTTGTGGACGCGAGGTTCTGGATGATGGCGAGTTGTTCGGTGAGCTGCCGAGGCCCGCGTGGGTATTCGGAGGCGAGCTTCTCCGCATGATCACGAAGTCCCCGCTCGCTCATGTACTGCACGGCCGCGCGACGGATAAACCATGACCCCTCGCGGTGGGCTTCGGCCCGAGACCATGCAGAATCTGGAACGGTGTACACCGATGTCTCCAGCAACGCCTCCCAGTTGAACCCTATTGCGTAGCCGCCGCCGGCAGCCGCGTACCCGCGCCACTGACTCAAGAGGTCGCCGTCCTGGCAGAAGCAGCCAACGAATGCCCGGATCCCGCCAATCCGCCTTTGGACCTGCATCGCCGTCACCATATCTTCGATGACGCCCTTTCGGCTTGCGTTGTCCGCGTCGAGTTGACCTAGCGCTGCCTCGGCGGCGCGCTGAAAGATCCTGTTGAGCTCATCGCGACCCGCGAGCTCCTTCTGATCATTTAGGAACCGGACGTCAGTTAGCCGTAGCCGTTTGGTCGAGAGTACGCTGCGCAGCCCCTCAGCGCTTGTGTAGTGGAAGGTGTCCGCTCCAGGCGGTGTCACGTCCTCGGAGAACTCCGCTCCG
The DNA here is from genome assembly GCF_058138205.1 of Leifsonia sp. RCC_180. Taxonomy (NCBI): domain Bacteria; kingdom Bacillati; phylum Actinomycetota; class Actinomycetes; order Micrococcales; family Microbacteriaceae; genus Leifsonia; species Leifsonia sp. RCC_180. Next base: position 2,682,174 of record NZ_CP200340.1, read on the forward strand.
GCGAATGTTCTCGTCCCCTGCTTCAGTTCCATAGATTCCCGTCTCCCGGCGCGCAACGAAGTCCAGTCTGTCCTGACGCTGGTCTGACCTCACCGGGTGGCCGCAGTCAGCCCAGGCATCGTCGTGACTTAGAGGCAAGGTAAGCGAGCAATCCCCGGGCTCCTACTCTCGACAATGGGTAACCGGGGCGTCGCGTGATTATTTCACCAGGCGGCCTTCAGCGAAGCGACGCCGCATATTCACTAGCGTCTCGCTTTCCTTATCTTCCCGAATCTTGGAAAATTCTGGTCCGGTGGGGTAGCGGTACTTGCTTTGGGTACTGTCCGGATCGTCCTGAGCCTCGTCCGGGTTGGTTCGCCAGAGCATGAGTTGCGCAACACGCTCGCCAGGCGTTATCGCCATCGGGACTTCGCCAAGATTCACTAGCTCGAGCGTCAGGCATCCGGTGAAACGAGGGTGCACCTGTACCGCAGTGGCAGAGAGCATGCCGAGTCGGCCGTACGAGGAGCGGGTGATGACCTGGCCTGCGACGTCCGGCGGCATAACAATGTATTCGAGCGTCGCGGCGAGAACGAGTTGGTTCGGGTGCAAGTAAAAAACGTCGCCCCAGGACCTCTCGACCTTGGTTTGGATAGTCCGGGGGTCTTGCGAAGTGTCGAGAGCGTCGAATTGCCCGGTATTTGATTTCTCGAAAATAATGAATTGGTTGCCCAGCCGGAGGTCAACACTTGGATCCTTGATGTCAGGTGGAAGACGGGGGACAATGACGAGCCTGCTCTCGTCTGTAGCGTCAAGTCGCCGACGGATTTGGGAAGCAGAAAGTGCACCCGCCTCGCCCAGCTCGGGCGCCGCCTCCGACAAGGCAGTCGGACTCGTCATCGCGCCCCCAGCGGCCTGCCAGCGTTGTAGGAAGTCGAGCAAGTCCAGCGCTTTCAGGGCGACCTGGTTGACCGGAGTATCGGCGGCTTCGACGAATACCAGCCAAACAGCGTTCACTAGGTCGGCTTCGGTGAAGCGATCGGATGATTGGCTGGTCGGATCGTGCACGGGAGGCACCCCCTCCCGTAGCATCTTCGCGCATGTCCGAATTTGTTCGCGCCGATCGGCCTGAGCGTACGACCGCGTCGCGCTCCATGCTTCGACGTCTGTCCAAATCGCCTCGCCCTGTGCGGTGAAGTGATCCGTGAGCAACTGCGCCCATTCAGGAAGCGCCGGTGTCTGAAGGGCAAGATCGTCTAGGCCTTGGACGATCCCCAACTCGTCTCCGCCCGAGGTGCTACGGAGCCACCGCAGCATGAGGGCAGTTCTCAAGGCACGCGGAGGATGTGTGGCTCCAGCGGTAGAAACGGGGGAAACGTATGCGAGAAAGTCCGTCAGGGCGGCCACTCCTGCTGCGCCGAACCGGTGCACGGCATACGCGTCACACGTGAGTTCCTCCAACCAGTTGGCCGCGATTTGCTCGAAAACTCGGCTTGTTGGTTGGCTTCCTGCTCCGGGAGGAAGGTCCGTCACGGCGGCAGTGGCCGCCGCGTCCAAAACGTTGGTGTGGCTACGCAATACGGGCCGAATTCGTTGAAGATAGTGCGCCAGCTCGTGCCCGCATGTGATCGGTAACCACGAGACTCTTGCGCCCTCAGCCTCTGGCGCGGTAATTAGCGCTAGCGGCGGGTTGGTCCCGTTCTGGGCGACTGGAAGGCCACCGAACAGGGCGGCCCGAAGGTCGCGCGTGAATGTCATGAAGTTGTCCGGTCTACCTACCGTGACTACCGCGTGAGTAGGTTCACCGCCCATGCGCTGAATTTCTGCGTCTATGATTTCGACCAGCGGAGTCGGCATCCGCCTGTCCCCGCGTCGGAACAGCTCATCGAAGAACCCGACCCGGGCTTTCAGGTGCGTGTTCCATGTTCGTAAGTTCGCAAGTCGAATAGTGTCATCAGTAGTCGCTTCGAACTCTTCGGAAACCTCTTCGCGAAGGGCGTCGACGTAGTCGACGAACATCGCGAGCGCTCGTCGCATGCCGGGACTCGACTTTGGCAGCACCACTCCCAGATCGATCACGATTTGTTGGAATGCGCGCGCGCGGTCCAAAAGGGCCCGCAGCCGGTAGCCCGGCACATCGACGGATGCTGTCACGAGAGCCTTCTACGGAAAGAGGGGAGTTCGCTCTCCGGGGGTGGACAACGCAAGGGCTGCGTAATCCCCACCCGAGAGAAAAAGATCCTTCAGATAGTAGGCGTCGTCTCGCGACGGTGGATTGTCATCCAACAGGCTCTCAAGCCGGCCAATCAGCCCCTCTAGCATCTCAGCCGCCTGGTTGTCTTCAAGGGAACGCCGATCAGGGCTGGCAAGCGCGCCGAGTGTAAATCCAGCAAGCGCGTATGCCGGTTCATCGACCACAGTCGCCCCCCGTCTCCCGCGAAGCACATCGACTTCTGAACGAAGACCCGAAAGTACAGTCTCAACCGCTCCGCGCTCCACGGTTCGCAATGGTTCACCCGAACTCGCGTGAGCTGCGGCCGCCGCCACTCGGGTAAATAAGACCCCGGCGGAAGAAGCAATAAGGTCCGTTCCCTGCACCGGGATGGCGCTATGCATTCGATTCCCTTTCCGTCGTACGTGGCGTGTCATCCGCGTCAACTTAGATTGTCATGCTAACGGCCGACACTGTACTCTGGGTTAAGTCTAGGAACAGGTTTCATGATTCTTGATGAATGACGCGCAATGAATGTTTCCTCTGATCTGCTAAAGAAACTCTTTGGACGGCCCGTCCGAGTCCATCTTGCACTTTGGATACTCGCCCGAAACGAAAGCTTCTACCTTCAAGAGGCACAAGTCGCCATGCAGGCACATGCCCACGCTCCTTCGGCGACGCGTGGAGAAGTAGCTACTCTGCGCGACTGCGGCCTGCTGGTGGAGACCCCTGCCGGTGGCCGCAGGTACTACACAATCACCAACTCAGAGTGGTGGCAGGTGTTCCGGGCCATAGCCGCTGTAATTGAGTCACGACCTGCCGATGTACCACTGCGTGAAACCCGCGGCCCCGACGATCTTCACCGAATACAGAACAACCGATAGCACCTGTGGGGTCGGGACCGACCAAACTGGGCTGAATCTATGCGCCTGTCAACTCTTCCAGGAAGGCGGTCAACGCCTCCTTGGGATTCTCTTCTTCTGACACGACTAGTTCGATGCCCCAACTGGAGAGAACTTCTTGTGCAACCGGGTTCGGGCGAGATGTGAAGACGTAGGACTTCGGCCGCGCGGCCGGTAGAACGGAGTCATCCCACATCTTCGAGAGGCGGTAGAACAGCAGCCTTATGTTGATGTCGCTGAGGCTGTAGCCAATGAAGAGCACCGAGTTGCTGAGAACGTCATTTCGCAACTTAATGTCAAGAGGCGAATCGAAGTTCAGCCGTTCGAAGAAGCTTGTCTCGCTAAGAACGATCGACTCATCGTCTTCGAAATCCCCATGAAGCTTGATGATCTGGCGGCCACCTTCGGATGCTGAGACGAGATCGGATACCTTGGCAACCTTTGAATAGGCAACTTTGAAGGTGTCGTGAGCGTACTCCAGCCATCGGTCGTAATTTGTGGTGTAAATCCGGTGGAAGTTGCCTGTTGCTATCAGGCGGTGGACGTCGGACTTTGAGACATCGATGTCCGATCTGTGCCACTCCCGGTCCATCCAGCTCCGAAGCTCCCCGATGCGACCCTTCTTTCGGGTATAGAACTCGGCTAGCGCCAGGGCGTCGCCGTAGGTAGCGAACACCGCCGGGTCGTACTTGAGTTCCTCCGCAATGTGATCAATCAGGGCCTTCCACGTGGGTAGTCCGAGATTGGCGGAAACTCCTGCCCCCGCGAATAGCATCAATCTTCCGGCCTTGTATGCCTCAGATAGCTCAGCAATCATCGCGTGTTTTCCTCCTCGAACAGGTGCCGGACAAGTTTGTCCAGCGCCTGGCGACGCATTGAGATTTCGTCCTTGACTGGCCCCAGCTCCGCAAAGGTCTTGTCGTATCCGGTTGGGACAAACACGCAGTCCCACTGAAATCCGGGCGGCCCGGCGGGAGCGGCCGCCACAGTTCCCTCGATTGATCCCTCGAACACATGGATCCGCTTGCCGTCGCAGTATGCGATGACGGTCTTCGCCGTTATCGCGCGATCTTCCAGCCCGTCGGCGAGCTTGACGAATCGCTCTGCCTTCAAGTTGTCCCAGAAGATCTGCGTGAGTCCGGCCGGTAAGCCACCAAGGTCCTTCAGGTACAGTCCGGTGTGCTCGACAAAGAGTGGGCGACCGATTATCTCGAATGCCTTGATCAGTTTGTCGTGGACAAGCCGTTCAACGTCCTCGGTCTGCAGTTCCTCAATCTTCTCCTCGATGGGAACAACATCGATGCCCGTCAAGATCCGTTGAACCTCGGCAATCTTGTATTTGTTGTTCGATAGGAACCTGATTTTCATCAATCACCTTTCGTGAACGAGTACCGCCTCGCGAGCGCGTACTGCTGAGACAGTGCTCCTGTCGATAGGCCTTCACGAGTCGCTTCGATATGGTCTTCGGCCAGGCCGCGATCGTGGATTCCCGGGTTGTCAGAACAGATAACGAAAGGGGTTCCACGCCGTTCGAACTCGACGAGTGGATGCGCCTCATCTAGGCTAAGCGCGCCTGTAAGTCGATTGCTTATCGGGCACACTTCGACGCAGACGTCCCTCTCGGCTAGCAAGTCCATCAACTCTGGGTCCCGGCCAGCCGCCGAACCATGGCCGATCCGGTCAGCGCGAAACTCCTCGACGGCGGTCCGAATGTTCTCGCCGCGGCCCGTTTCGCCAGCGTGTATGGTCACGCCCAGCCCGTATCGGTCCTTTGCCTGCCGGAACATGGCCGGCAACTCGGGCGGATATCCAATCTCCTCGTCACCAGCAAGGTCGATCCCCACGACGTCTTCGGGCTCGCCCAGATCGCGGTAGGCCCGGAGCAACAACGCTAGGTCCGCAGCGGCTCGATCACCGCGGGTCACGGTCAAAACGAGGCCGCGCCGGACCCCATGATTCGCGGCAGCTATCTGTGTTGACTCAAGCAGAGCCGTCAATGCGTCCGCTGTCGAGCAATTCTGCAGACCCGCCAGGTATAGGACGCTGCTACGAAGCTCCACAACTCGAACCGCATTGCTTGCAAAACTCGCGAAGGTCGCAAGCGTGAGGCGATCGAGGTTCTCTCTCTTGCGCGGAAGGAGCCGCAGCACCCGCCATGGCTCCAAGTACGCCCCCAACGATGGCGACGGCGCGCGCCGTGCGAGATCCCGATCAATCGAGAACCCCTCGGGTAGCGCCGTCGCCTCGTCGGAAATAATTTCCCTCAGCGTTGACACCGGCACGGCGCCATTGAGGTGCACATGCAAGTCTGCACGCCCACATGAACTTTCGGGCGCGGCGTGGTCTGGAGGGCTAGTCGGGACCTCGTACGCATCGCGGTAAGACACCTCGTCGACAGGCAGCACATCGTCCGCCGCGTAGTTGTGACTCACCCGCGCAGTCCTTCTCCCACTAATACCCTGTTGATCGACCCCGCTAGGCGTCCCCCGATGACATAACGATACGGATTGAAGAAGCCCTCTGCGGCCGTTTGGCTTAGGACCCAAGTTTGGCGGTGCGGGGCGGACTCCTGCGTTCGGGACGCGCCGGCACGGCGCGGGAGCTGGTCTTGCCGGACTATGTGGGGCCAGTGCGGAAGGATCTACCGAGTGGAGACCTTTAAGCGGACGCCGTTGCAGCTGTTCAACCTGCCTCAGCACTTCCTGATCCCGTTGTTCCAGCGTCCTTATGTCTGGAAAGAGGACGAGCAGTGGGCACCTCTCTGGAAGGACATCCGCCGCATCACGGAGCTCAGGATTGCCGACCCTGGTTCCAGTGCCACGCACTTCCTGGGCGCTGTGGTCCTACAGTCGCACGAGGCGCAGAGCCGGCGGTTGACCACATGGAACGTCATCGACGGTCAGCAACGCCTGACGACGCTGCAGATTTTGGCCGACGCGACGTGCGCTGTACTAACAGAGGCGGGCGAGGTACGACTGGCCGGTCAGCTCGAGCGACTTACCCACAATGACGAGATCTACGTCGAGGACGGCGACAGTCGCCTGAAGGTTCGCCACCTGAATAAGGACCGATCCGCGTTCGATGAGGTGATGTATGCGGAGCCACCAGTCGACCATTCCGACCTGGTCCATTCCGACTCTCAGATCGTTGGGGCGCACGGCTACTTCTCGACTGTCGTGGCGCAATGGCTAGGCCCGGCCGTGTCAAGCGACTACATGCTAAAAGCTAAGGAGCTGACTGCAGTCCTTCTCGATGGTCTTCAGCTCGTTTCCATTGAGCTCGAGGCGACAGAGAACTCCCAGGAGATCTTCGAGACCCTCAACGCGCGCGGAACCCCGCTGACCGCCTCAGATCTGGTGCGCAACTTCGTGTTCCAGCGTCTTGAAGCCGAGGGCGGAGATACGGCGAAGGCGTATCGAGAGGATTGGCCGTTCGAGACCAAGTTCTGGATGAAGGACGTGAGCGTCGGGCGCAACTTCGTCAGCCGCAGTTCACTGTTTATCAACCAGTGGCTTACCGCCCGAACGGGAGAGGAGGTTAGCCCGCAGTCCACGTTCAATCGGTTCAAATCATACTTCGAGCTGGAATGCGACCGGTCAATGGCAGATCTGCTCCCTGAGATCAAGCTACAGGCGCAGCAGTACGAGTCATGGACCGAAGCAGCTAGCCGCCCGAATGGGAGCCTCAGGGCAACCGAGATGGCGGTGTATCGGATGCAGGCCGGAGGCGTCGAGGTCCTCAAGCCGCTACTCATCTGGCTCCATGAGCCGGGTAGGGAGGTTCCCGAAGAATCCATTCAACGGATCATCCGCGCCGCGGAGAGCTGGGTGGTGCGCCGGCAACTCCTTCGCCTCTCAGGCAGCGACCTCGGCCGCATCATCGCAGACGTCATCGCAGCCAACAGCGCGACACCAAAGAGCGATCTAGTCGAGCGTGTCATTGGTCACCTCGCGCGGCTGAACGTTACGAGTACTTATTGGCCGGGAGACGAGGAAGTCCGGCGAACTTTGACCACAGAGGCCGCGTACACGCGCTATCCGCGAGGCCGGCTGCGCATGATTCTCGAAGCCGCGGAGGACCACTACCGCGCCGAGACCAGGCAACCGCAGATCGAGCGCAAGGGCTATCCGATCGAGCACCTCCTTCCTCAAAGCTGGAAGGAGACTTGGCCTGTATCGTCGCCCGACGAGGCCGAATCCCGACAGGAACACGTCAACCGCCTCGGGAATCTGACACTTCTCACCATCGCCCTCAATTCAAAGGTTTCCAACGGCCCTTGGCGTGCAAAGCGATCCGCGTTGCAGGACCACAACACAATTACCCTCACTGGGCGTGTCATTAAGCGCACTGAGCAGCACGACTGGGACGAGCAGCTCATCGATGAGCGAACCCAAGACTTGATCGACGTTCTGCTCAGCGTCTGGCCGGTCCCCGAGGGTCACCATGGAAAGGTCGTCGATCCGCAGACCAAGGCCGGAGACTGGGTCGAGCTGAAGCACCTAATGGAAGCTGGCCTTCTCAGCGCAGGTGACAAGCTCCTGGCGACGCACCGCGACTACAAGGGCAAAGAAGCGACCCTGATAGGTGACGGCGTCATCGAGCTAGAGGGCAAGCGCTACACATCACCATCCGCCGCCGGCCGCGCCCTGCGGCAAAGTGCGACGAACGGCTGGTATTTCTGGGCGGTGGCGGACGGCCGCAGGCTTCGGGACGTGCGGACGGAGTTCCAGAACTCCATGCCAGCAGATGAGAGCTGATCGTTCCGGCCGCTCCCGGTTCTTCAGCGGCGCTCGACGCAGGAGGATGAGCGCCGAGCGGTCGTTGAGGGCGTCGTCGATCGACTTCGCAAACTGCGGATAGACCACAGCGCAGGCCGTTCGCGAAAACCGTCCAATCTCCTACGACCTCGTGCTGGAGGCAGCCGACTGGGCGCTGCTGATCAGCGATCGTGCTTTCCCCAAGTACCTCTCGCGTGACATCGAGAACACCTCGGGCTACGGGGCGTTGAGTCAGTGGTACGAGCAAGAAGGCTATGGCGACGGCACCAAGACTGCGTCGGAGGCCGCCCGAGAACAGCGCTGGGAGCACCTCAAGACGCTAGTGGAGCGCGCCTCCGAATTCGCGGTAACCGGCAAGTGGGACAAGAACTGGGGGCTGGCGGCCCGGGAGCTCGCGAACAATATGGACGAGGCCGAGGCCGCAATCTACGGTTGACGCGCCAATCGCGCTGCCCCTTCGGCTCGCACCGGCTTTGACCTTTTCAAGGTGCTCGTGGCCGGGGACTGCGATCTCGCTCGCAAATGCTGCGCCCCTGGCGGACCTCACTGTCGCGCACTTGCCTTCCGGGTGAACAATCCGAGTATGGGCAGCGTCAGCGCTTACGAATCCGCTAAGGGTCGCCGATACCGTGCCCGTTGGCGAGACGACGCCGGCCGCCAGCACGAGAGACGGGGATTTCCGACGATGCGGGAGGCGAAACGGTACGTCGTTAGCGCCGAAGCCTGGTTCGCTGGCCAGACGAGAGGACTTCCGGAAGAAGCACGAATAACGATTCTCGAGCTGGCAACGGATTGGCTGGCCAACAAGGAGCAGGCACTCAAGCCGTCGAGTTTCGCGCCGATCCGGACCGCTTGGCGGGTCTATGTTGCCCCGCGCTGGGCCGCCGTTCCAATCGGCGAAGTCAGGCCGTCCGCCGTGGAGAACTGGATCCGTGAGTTGGGCCAGGGCGGGGCTGTTACTGATCGAGTGCGCAGCAGCTACGCAGGAAAGCCGCGGTCGGCGAGCGTCGTGTTTCGCAGTGTTGGGATCCTGGCTGGCGTTCTGGACGTGGCCGTTCGCGATGGACGCATCAGATCGAATCCCGCGCGAGCCGTCACAAATATGCCGAGACGGGACGTCATTGTGCGTCGACCGTATCTAACGGATGAGCAAGTGTTTCGATTTGCGCACTGTGCCCCAGATAGTCAACGCAGCACCCTGATCTTGACGCTCGCCTACACGGGCATCCGGTGGGGCGAAGCCATCGGACTTGCCGTTGGCGACGTAAATTTTCTGGGCCGGCGATTGAGGATCAGCCGAGCTGTCACCGAGGTGAGTGGACAAATGTTCATCGGGACGCCGAAAAGTTGGCAAGCCCGCTCGGTACCCTTCCCTGCTTTCCTCGGACCACGCCTCGAAGAACTGGCCGCCAATAAAGAGCCCTCGGATCTGATCTTCCCGAACTCAAAGGGCGGCTTCATGCATCGCCCGGACACGGCTCAGAGCCGACAGTCATGGTGGTGTAGGGCCTTGAGTGACGCAGGAGTCCGTCACGTTACGCCGCACGCCCTAAAGCACACAGCCGCTAGTTTGGCGGTCAGCGCTGGCGCGAACGTGAAGGCACTGCAGCGAATACTCGGACATAAGTCGGCCGCGATGACGCTCGACACGTACGCCGACCTATTCGAAGAGGACCTCAGTGACGTAGCGAATCGCTTGAACGAACGAGTTCTGGCCCATCTTGGGCGCGATCCGCTCGGGCGGGATTCGTAGGACCAGATTGGGTCGCCAGATATACTCATGGGGCCAGCCTCTGTAGCTCAATGGAAGAGCAGTTCCGTCCTAAGGAAACGGTTGGGGGTTCGAGTCCCTTCAGGGGCACTGCACGAACATACGCCGGTCCGATGAAAGCCCTGATCAGATCTGGTGACATCTATGCTGATCGAGGAACTGTCACCTAAAGGTGTGGAATGCCACCGCGGGTGCAGCCGACGCCCATTTTAGGCCGAGTTCGGCGCACTCACCGCTCACATAAAACCGTCATTCGTCACCGAAATCAAACAGTGCCACCTGGTCCGGGGAAGAACGCTTCCTGCGCGCCCGAGGACCAATTGAATTGGCCTCCGTTACGGGCACGGCGTCGTCACCCCGCGACACGATGACCTCGAAGTCTGTGATTCCCGTCTCCTCGAGGAGTCGCAAGGCACGCGTCAACACCGCATCTGAGCCCATCTGGGCATGGGGTGCCGTCTCTGAAGAGCCCAACTGCGGCATCTCCGCCCTCGTGTACACCGGAGCGAGACGAAGTTCATCTCTCCACCACGCGAGTATCGACTGCTCAAGCGAGTAGGCGTCATCTCCGGTGGGCACCTGTATGCGCCACATCTCTTCCCACCCGTAACGTCGGTGCTCGTCGAGCCGTTTGGCGGAACGAGCCGCTATTCCAATCTTTACGGCGCGAACATCGGCCACGAGGTACAAGACCGCTGGACCCGCAAACGGAAATGAGGAGAAGCAATAACGGCAGACACCCTTTCCAGCGTGAACGTTCGAGAGCGTCGGCGAGACTTCGCGGCCGCAGCTGTGACGCGACCGCCACGGCTTCGCGCTTCCCGGATACGGTTCCAACGGTGTCAGGTCGTGGGCCAACATGATCGCGCGAGCTTCGGGCTCTGGCATCATTAGTCGCTGGCTCGCCTCCTTCCAAGCGCACGGATTGCAGCCTCCCTGCCCGCGCTTGACATTGGTCCAGGTCGGGGACACGATCTTGCCGCACGCCAGGTGGCGGCATTTCCATGGCGTGTCGACTCCGGGAAATGCCCCGACCGGCTCCAGTCCGGCCGCCCGCATGAGTTGAGCTGCGACATCGTGGTCTTTACGCAATGCCCGTTGAGTAGCTTGGTGGCCGCAGTGAACGCATGCTCCCTGGCCCTCCGCAAGGTTCCCCAACCGGGGGCTTACCATGCGTCCACAAGCCTTGTGACGGGCCGGCCATGGAACCGAGGATGAGCCCGGAAAGGGAACGCGCGGCTCCAACCCCTTCGACTCCATGAATGCGCTGGCCGACTCTGCTGTCCACACCCGGTAACCGAGAGCGCGCAGCGAGCACGGCTGGCATCCGCCTCTACCGTTCCTACTAGCGCGTACGGAGTTGAGCGACGGGGATCTCTCCTCGCCACAATCGCGATGCGTGCTTCGCCAGGGCTTGTCTGCGCCAGGGTAGGGTTCGAGTGGTTCAAAACCAGCGGCGCGCATGGTCGCCACCGCCGAGTCTTCTAGGCCGGCACGGCGAGCGGCGCCTCTAGCAATAGCCGCGCAGGGTGCGCAACAGGAACCGCTTCGGCGGATGGTGTTCAAGTTCGGTTTCACATGGCGGCCGCACGTCTCATGAATCGATGACCACGGCTTAGCGACACCAGGGAAAGGGACGAGGGGGACGCCGCCCGCGGCACGCAGAATCCGCTCGGCCTCTGATGCGTCGAAGAACTTCGCCATTCCTACACCCCCGGGGAGGAGGCTATCCGGGGCGGCCGACATTTGCGAAGGATGCCCGACCGTCGGTCATCAGCAGCGGAGAAGCTTTTGCGGACGCTTGCTGGGCCGATCAAGGCGGAACCACGCGTAAGTCCGGTTAGAAGCAGGCTTGTCAGCGACTGTCGTCGCTCGGCGCAGGTCGGTCCGCGAGTCCTTTGGACCCCGCATACGGAGGCCATCCGGCACCTTGATCAATGCGCCCTGATGTCAGTTCCCGCTCCTATGCTCAACCTGTGGGGCGGAACAAGGCGAAAAAGCCGAAGAAGGCAAGGTCGAATGCGCTGAGCAGCCTCGACAGGCTGGTACGGACATATCAAGCCGATGACCTTTGGGAACTGATTGTCGCGGCTGGCGCATCGCCGAATTTGCGACACCGCTGGGCTTCGGTAGGAGCCGTGGCGCACGCCAGCATCAGAGCCAATTGGACGGGATCGGGAGCCGCCGTCGGTACGGACGCGCTAGAGCCGCTCCTCGAGGGGGCGGTGGATGTCTTTCCCGAACTCGCGTGGAACGAAGATTTCGTTGCCGCCGATCCACGCTTGGACGTCCGACTGCGGATAGGCGGCTCTCTACGGCGCCTTTTCCCGGGGTGCATCGAGCGCCCCGTCGCGGATATCGATCGCGCGGCGCTCACGTCGCGCGCGATCGATGAGTTTGTCGTTGCCGTCCATGGATTCGGTATCCAGGATGTTGTGGACGTCATCACCGCTCACGTCGATGCGTCGTTGGGGGTCCTCGCGCCCGCATGGCCATCGTCCATCTCGCAAGATGATGACGAACCGACGGAAACACTCCACGAGGCGGAATTGACCGCTTCGCAAGAGCTACTGGCCACTGAAGCTGCAGACGTCGACACTCAGAGCCGCCAGCTCGCGCTCGAATGGCTGACAAAGGATGCGTCCGCGGTGACTTTCGATCCGACGCATCCGATGAGCGCTTTCGGTAGATGTGCTCGGGTGCGGCGCAGCTCCGATTTCCGCTGGCTACCTTTGGCCTTCTTGCCTGAAGTGCTCAGCTATGCCGTCGGCGAGCTGGCTGCCTCGGTCGCGCATCTTCCAGAGGCCCGCCTTCGATTTGCTCAGGAGTCGGCGGCGGCGGCCCGCAACTACCTATGGAAATTTTCGTCGTCGGTCTTGGGTCCAAATGATCTCAGCGACGGGCCAACGGTGTCACCGCACAACGTGGTTCAGTGGATCGCACCTGTCGCCCGGGATGTGGTCATAGCCGTCCAGATGGTTTCCCAGCTGGGCGACTTGGTCGGCCTCCGCGAGAAACCGATAGTGAAGCAGATCGCCGACGCGAGCCCGTCACCCACGCAGCTCTCCATCCCATTCGCCTACCGCGGCGTACACATTCCAGCGGGAACCGAAGTAGTCCCGCTTCTCATTGCCTCGTCACCGCACCACATCACCGCCAGCCCAGGAGGACCCGGACTGGCTTCCATGTCGCTTGACGACCTGCGCTGGATCGCACAAACCGCTGATGACGACCTCGACCTGGCGCACTTCTGCAAAGATCTGGCGAACCCGACCGGCCCGCAACTATTTGGGTGGGAGGTCATCGATCGCTGGGAAGCCTGGCGGAGCGGGGGCAAGACATTCTTCGCTGGCGGCGCGAGCCCGCCAATGATCGCTTTCGCCCCGCACAGTGGGGAGGCCGAGTGGCAACGCGCGGCGACACATAGCGAGCTCGAGTCAGCCCTCGCCACACTTCGACTACCCATCGCCCACGACGCTGCACTCGTAGAACGTGCGGGGACAGACGCGCCCATGGTCGTCGCCTGGAGGACGCCAGCAGCCGACGGCACACTTGGGATCAGTGAGACGGCTCGAGAGGTCGACGTCTGGACGCTGCATGTCAGTCGGCATCCATTCGCCGTGACGTGGTCAGATCAATGGGCAGCCAATGAGTGGAAACTCGTCATGGACATCGCCGGCGCGATCCCCTTCGGTATTGCGCAGGTCTCGTCAGAGTGGGAGACCGCGCATACCGCAGAAGCGGCGCGAGGCCACACCGTCGAGCTGGTTCCTCCGAACGCAGCGGACCAGACGACCCTGTTCTCCATCGGCACCAGCGAGCTGGACTCAGATGGCATCCAGCGTGTTTCTGTGGGCCTCTCCTTCTCAGTCCTCGAGGGCTTCGATGGAGAAGACTCGGACCAGCGCATCCGCAACGAGATGGCAGTTCTGATCCAGGAGTTGCTTCACTCGGGTGGCGTTGCTCAGTCGGATTGTGCCGCAGTGGCAGACGCGTGGCGGGCGGCCCCGCCGACTCTCACGTTCCAGATCATCAACACGATCACTCGACACAACGACCTTCGGCGCCCAGTGGATTTCAACGAGTCCTTGGTCTCGGAGATCGACCGTGTGATCGCAACGACGGTCAAGGACGCCGGGGTCACACCTGGCATATTCACCGGGGCCGAGGCAAAACGGCTTGATCGCGAGATCCTTTCCCGTGCGGCACTCGACGCGCTTCGAGCCAAGCTCGCTTCCTACGACCGCGACGATCTCGTCCGATATGGCATGACGCAGCTCGAACGAGGCGCGGCCCATAGAGATGCCGCATTGCGAGGTATCCGCCAGTCGCAAAAGTCACTCTCGCTGACGTGGGATCCGGTTGCTACGGCGAACAAGATTCAGAGCGACGCTTTCCAGCTTCGCCGGGCGAACGAAGTTGTCGTCGAAGCCACCCTTCGTGAGAGTCCGCGGGGTGACTCGCAGATCAACGAGATTGCGTGGGCGAGCCTCGTGGCTGCGGCTAACGCGTTCGTTGAAGCTACTACGCGCAGCGAAGGAGTCCACCTGCAGGTGACCCCCGTGGCGCTTGAGATCAATGACCTTTACGAGATTGCCACGGTCGATGACCCAACGCCAATTGAGCCGCATGAAGGCGCCCCCTATCGCTTGAACCAGCATGATCTGAGTCTCGCAATGGCTGCGGAGCAATTCGATTCGGACTCCGGCGGAAGTCCCGGCGCCACCATGACCGCAGAGATCGATGGCGCGATGGTGGCCGCGTACGGAATCGGCGTAACTGAGCTCTTTGCGGTGTTTGGCGGGCTCGCGTCATGGCCGTTAGACGGGACCGCTGGCGACGTCGCCACGGCAACCCCACGTGAGATCCTGCAGCACGTCCTTGACTGCACGGATCTCGGAGCAGACGACGATGGAGCGCAAAAGGTCGAAGCGGCGCTGAGCCTTCTAATGTCCACCACTGACTCACTTGCAGATGCTGATTGGCAACCCTGGCGGACGAGGCAGAGGAAGCGTCGCCTGCTGGCTCAACCGATCCCGGAGCTGTCCGATGGAACCGTTGTCATCGCGCCGCACTACCTGCTGACGAGCTCGCGGGTCTACCAGGGCTACCTGTCGCAGGGCGTCTTGCCTTGGACACAGCCGCAACCGCCGAAAGAGCTTGACCTAGCCCTCCAACGGTTTCGTGACGCCAAGAACAAGGCGCTTGAAGACGACGTCGCAACGCTCCTTGAGGATTGCGGCTGGAGGGTGGAGAAGAACATCAAGGAAACGAAGGCACGCCGCCTGAATCTTGAGGTGCTGTCCACTGAAATCGATGTCGTGGCGGGTAAGCCGGGGAAGCAGACCTTGCTTCTTCTTGAGGCGAAGGATCCGGCCTCCGTTCATGCCCTCTCGCAGATGCGCGACCAACTGGACGATTTCTACCTCGACCGAAATAGCAAGCCGGCTTACGCGACTCAACTTGCGCGGAAACGAGACGATCTGATCTCTCATGAGGCCGAAGTCGCCGCGGCGCTCAACTTGCCGGCATCCGAAAACGGACACGTGGTCCGCCCCCTCTTCGTATCGCGTCACCCAATACCCGCTGGGTACGTCGATGGACCGTTCGAGGTGCGGACTATTGCTGAACTACGAAACATGCTGGAGGAAGATTTAATCGACTAGGCGACCTGGTTCAACGACTTTCTCCGCGCTGACTATGGACCTAGTCAGAGCTGAAGTCTCGTTACAGCGTTTCCGTGAGGAAGCTCATGCCTACTTCGATAGCGCTCGACGTAGGCAGCATCGCGGTGGCCGGTCTGCTCTCGAATCTCTGCAGAAGTGGCGCCGTCTAGCATCGCCTGCGCGATGAAGCCCGTGTGTAAGGAGTCGCTGCCCAAGCGTCGCGGATCGAGGCCGACAGCCGCCAGTCTCCGTTTCACGACGTCGTGGATCACCTCGCCGCTCATGGCTACTTTGCCGACGTGCCCACCGCGCCGTACCGTCCGAAATAGGAAGGCGTCGGGGTCGAGGTTACTTGCTCCGCCGGGTTGGTCGCAGACGTGGGCATTCTGATCCCCGAGGGAGCCAATGCTGTCCGTCCGCCCTCCGCTGCTGTCTGCTACGGCGAGTACTGCTAGCCAACGCACTGCCGCGCAAGGCGGGCACCATCGTGGGTCGGCGCCGAAAGGCAGCCGCTTGTATTGATCCTCGATGCCGGAGGTGGAGGCGCCTCGACGGATGAGGACGCCTTCATCGGAGCGCAGGAGGATGTCACCGATCTTTCTCGAGACGAGCTCGGTGCGTCGAAACGCGCCCACGAAACCAAGAAGCAGGATGGCCCTGTCCCGATGGCCGATGGTGGCAGCCGGGAATGACTCAAAGTCGATGCAGGCTAAGGCTCTTTTCAGGTCAGCGAGGAGGACCGGTGCCATCCGGCGGATAGGGTCACCTCGCCGCCGCAGCCCAGCCATCAGATCTCTCACGATATTCGAGGCTCCCGGTGGCGGCATGCCCGCCGTTCGATGTCGGGAATCTATTGCCGAGGTCCGGCTCATTATGGTCGAGGCGGCGTAGAGGTGCTCGCCTTGATCATTGACGCGGTCTGCAAGGTCGGCGATGTATGCAGCGACGGTAGAACTTGCTGCGGGCAGCGCGACGAGATCGTGACGGTCGCACCACCCAGCGAATGACCGCCAGCTGATTTCGTAGCTGCGTCGCGTCCTGGCTGATCCGGCCCAGACCAGACCCATCCCAACTCCGGCAAGCGGCTTGTCGCCAACATCATCTACAGGCTCCATTGGACCCTCCCACCATTAGTTGAGCGCCGCACTTTCACCAATTTCGCCGCGCCATCGACGGGGTGCGGCCCGTTGGGGTCGGCTGAATAACGTGGCTTGTCGCGTAGTCGGGTAGGTCTACCAACTCGCGTGTCCAGTCGATCGGGGCGACAAGATTGCCGGAGGGGAGAGGATGTTCGGCGATCGCCCATCTAACGTGCCGCGCGGTTCGGTTGACGCTGCGGGAGAGTCGGCCCAAGGTGGTGATCCCTTCGGCGAGGAGGTTATGCAGTTTGGTGATGTCGATGTCATCGAGTTCTGGCGCCAAACACGCAGCACGCCCGATGCGCGGAGGTGCCCACTCGACGGTCGGTATGAGGGCATCAGGGCTCGAGTAACTCGGCACTAGCCGTTCAAACCGGTGCAGCCAGCCGACGAGGTACTGGTCGAATGCGACCTTCAACTCAGCACTCATCGTCAGGACGAACTGTGTGTAGGCCGGGACGTCATCCGCCACTGCGCTGTTGAACCGCAGCCGCTGTGGCAGGTCGGCCGGGGAACCGCCACTCATCCGCAGGTATGCATACCGCCGCCCATTGAGTAGCCGGCGATGCTTTCCGGGTTCTTCGCCGACGGAATCGGTCAGCGCCTGCCAATGCGCATCGAGGAGAAGCTGGTCGTCAGGAATCCGGCGCCTCGCGTCGTAGTCGATGGGGCCCGGTTGTGCTCTGAGGAGCAACGCGAGGTCGCACAGGGCTTGAAGGATTGCCGTCGTTTGCTCGTCGTTTCCGAGTAATCGGGGCCGCAACCGTCGGCCGATACCGGCTATCTGGGCCACGTCGGGATGAGTTCCCGTGCCGGCGATGCGAAGCGCGTCTGCAAGTGCCATCTGCAGGGCAGCGGGTTCGGTGCGCGGGTCGACGCCGAGCGGGGCCGCCCAGGACGGCCAGAGCGCTCGTGGGATGGCGCGACTCACCCACTGCTTGGAAAATATTCCACCGGGCGCGTTCACCACCGCCTGGAAGGCTTGGGGGGTTCGAGTCTCCGGGCTTGCGTGGGACTCTCTAACCGTCTCGAACCATTCCGCGATATCCGGAGAAGCCGACGAGCCGTGTACGAGCCGCTGAATCGGGGGAAGGTCCGCGTCGAGGGCCCGGAGGATACGGCCTCGCATGCGTGCATCCACGCCAGGCCAGAAGTCCAGCAGGTAGCGTGCGCTTCCCGGTCCTTCCAGCGCTTCCGTAATGCGAACTGGTCGGGCAAAGGCGATCTGCCGGATCATCGATCGAATCGCCATCTCGGGGTCAGTGACCAAGCGGTATGCCGCGCCCATGAGGGCGGCCATCGCCAATGGTTCATGAGGGGGAGCGGCCCCGGTTCGGTCAGAGTGATCGAAAAGACCTGCGAGCTCTCCAGGGTCCACTTCGGCCAGGGCAGCGATCTGACGGGTGTCCTCGGCGGCAAGCAACGCGATCGCCGTCCCCCGGAACGTCGATGACGGGACATGCGGAAAGAGCTGGGATTCGCCCACCCACGCTCGGGCGATGGCTAGTTGGGCCTGCATCATAGGTGACGCGGCGTCGAGAGGTTCTTCGTTCCAGGTGGAAGTGAGCGGGTGCTGGCAGAAGGAGCCGTCTCGGAGTTTGGCCCAGCACACCGTTGGGTCGCGGCACCAACGTTCGGCGACGGCGGCTTCAACGATCTCGGAATGGCAAGAAGGGCAGCCTCCACGCAGGGTCGTGCGGTGCCGCTCGCAAATGAAGCACCACCAGAGTCTCCAATGCGCGTAAAACACGCCGGGACGTTCGCGTAGACACTGTACGCAGAACCGTGTTCCGGTTCCTCGGGTCCAATTCACCAGGGGCCTCGGGATTCCACCCGGTCCCATGTTCACCAGCTCGCCAGGCAAGTAGCTCATCACCGTTGTTCGCAATTGTGCAGCGGGGACTCCCAGGCCTTCTCCAATTCGATCGCAAACTGCGTCGCTAACCCTGTGTCCTAGCCGACGCCCCGCCTCTGGGCCCACCCTGGACAGGCCGCACCATATGGCAATGTCTTTGGCCGAGACGCCGAACTGATAGCCGATTCGGCGGAAGATGTTCGGCAGCCACTCCCGCTCGACAAAGGTGATTCTGGCCCCGAGCGGGCGAATTCCCTCGGGATGGGATGTAGCCGAAGTGCGGCCGTTCATGCGGCATCTGTGGTGTCTGTCGCCCAATTGATACGGCCCGCCCGCCAAGTATTGACTCGGCTGGTGCGGCCGCGCGCGACGCGCTCGTTGAGCCGAACCGCGTCGATGATCTTGGCGCTGACGCGCTGAGATGGTGTTCGAGAGGCGGTCAAACAGACGCCGGTGATGAGTGCTGCCAGCGCGTTCATGTAGCCGAGGGTGGAGACCCAAAGGTGCTCCTCGAACTGCTGACTGAACACCGGCTCGTTGGCCTCGTGACCAGCCAAGCGGAGGTGGCTTTCCAGGGTCCGAAGCAACCTCCGCCATTCGGTGATTTGTGTTGGGGTCTGGTGCGGATAGCGTTCGAGATCCTGGAAGGCCCATCGCGCGATGGATTGCGTTTGGGTTGCGTTCTGTGCCGAGGTCTTTCGGCGCACCAGCATCTCTCGCACGTTGTGGCCGGCCAGGACGACGCGCACGTTCATGTTCTGCAGGGCTTTGATCGCATTGTGTAGGTACATTCCGTGCTGGCCGTCGAAGTTGATCATCTGCACCTCGTCGATGAAGATGGTCTGCACGCCGTGCCGGAGCACTGCACGACGAAAACTGTCTTGAGGATCGCTGCCTGCTGGCGCCCCGATCTCGTTACAGAGGTGGGTGAAGAACGCCTTCACCATTGGATTGCCGTCCGCCGAGTGGAAGATAACGGGTCGCCAGTCAGGATCCACTAGGGGGTCCGGTGTCCGAGGGTCGTCTTGCAGCTCGAGTCGACGGTCCCAGGCTGCCTGGCAAAGAGCTTTGACGGCCGCTCTGACGACGAGCCGGGTCTTTCCGGTTCCGGGCGGCCCAGTGATTAGCGGGACGTCGAGGAGTTCATCGTCCTGATGAGGACGCGGAGCGGGAAGGGTCGCGAGGTGACGCTCGACTTCTTTGACCTGGGCGGTGCGGGCGTAGGGCCACGCCTTGTACCAGTCCTCAAGCCGCCGCAGTCGCCGCCGGCCTTCGTCGGCGCCGAGACTTTGCACGTCGGAATAGGTGAGAACGCCAGGGTCCTCGCCGCCTGCAAGGGCGATCCGTCGAATCCACGTCTGGTCGGCGGGGTGCAGGTAACGCCAGCTGCGCTCGGGGTGCTCGTCGGCGCCGCAAAACTCGCGTATCCGCTCGTCAAACGGGTGCATCAGTCGAATCCTCCGAATAGGTCATCGTCGGTGTCATCGCCGTTCTCGAGGATCGCTGTACCCTCCTCGTCGAAGACGAGGCCTCCGACCTCGTAGACCACGCTCCCGCCGCGATCGAGCACCCCCTCCGCCCGCAAGATAACGCCCGAGTCTTGTGCGCGGAGGGCGTTGAGTTGCGAGGAAAGGATCTCTTCGCCGTTCTTACGTCCGCGAAGCTGTGCGAGCAGGACGAGGTCCTCGCTCTGCCAGCGCGCAACCATGTCGATGAGCCTGCTTTGATGCTCGCTTCGGGAGACGGTTATCCCCTCAACCTGTTTGTTTGCCCAGTCGAGCATGAAGTCGGTAATGGGCGGCGTGTCTTCGTCCCGCCGCACCCAGGGCACTTCATATGCGTTGCCGTCTGGGTCAAAGCAGTAGACCTGGCGGAGGTCGTTCGGGTCCCAGAAGATTCTGACCTTGCCGCTGGGCGCAGCACCATCGACCTCGATGAGCATGCGGATGATGGGGGCGTTGAAGACCATGTCTTTGCGTGAGACCCCGTATCGGGTGAGCTCGACGATCTGGTTCGGGAGGAAGCGGATCCACTCGTTTTGCCATGCCACCATTTCGGTGATCCCATGCTCTTGCGCGAGTTCGATCCAGTATTGTGCTGGGCAGATGCGCCTGCCTGTGGACGCGCGAAGGCCGGCATGCTCGGTGACGTTGTAGGCGTCAGTCCATTCGTCGTCGCGTGCTAGGAGCTCACGCCAGGTGAGGATTACAGCGGCTGTAGCGTCGCGACCACGTTCGTCGATGGAACCACCCAGGTAGTTGAGCTGGCTCTGTTCGAAGTTGGTCTTGTTGGTGCTGAAGTGGCGCTCGAGCGCGCCCTTTGCTCTGCCGTCTCGAACGCGTTGGGGTTCAACGTCGATACCAAGTCGTTCGAGGGTGAGCATGCCGTACTTGTTGAGGAACTCGCGGCCGTTGTCGAGGACAAGCCGTCGAGGAGTGATGGGCCATCTGCTGATGGCGCGAGGGAGCCCAACGAAGGGTCTCGGATGCGTGCGCCCGTCCATGACGACCGAATCGTGCTCACCGAGCATCGCGCGGAAGGCGTCGGCCAACGCCAACCCTGCTGCGAAGCCGTTGACGTTCTCACTGATGGAGCGGCCCACGATGTATCGTGTGGCACCGTCCATCACTTTGGTGAACGTCAGCCGGTACTCGCGCGCTTTCGAGGCGGGAGTGTGGGGGTCGCGGATCATGACGTTTGATGTGGTGGAGTCGATGAACCAGTACTCGCCGGGGCGCATCGGGAATCGACGCTGCAGGGTCACCTTGGGCGCTTGGGCGGTCGAGGCGAGACTTTTCGTCTTTCGCCGCAGATGTGGGAAGCGCGCGTAGACGACTGCTAGTTCACGCTCGAAGCTGCGCAGTGGTGGTCCTTCGAGGCCGTGCTCTCGGCGAAGCCACGCGCTGAAGGCGACATGATGCGATGAAGCCGTGACGGTCGATTGGAATGTGCGATCCAGCAGGAACTCCCGGATCCAGACTTCCATCTGATTGTCACGTCGTCGCTTCGACGGCTCAATCATCCGCGGGTCCACCAGCCCCGCGGCGCCCGTAGACGCTTTATCCAGGAGACGATTCACCTGCCTTCGAGCGCTGGCGAAATCAATGTTGCGACGTTGCGCGACGACTGCCGCGATCGCTTTCACCCTGGACGTGCGGTCTGGGACCAGTGAGGGATCGTGGCAGGAATCGGGTTTTTCGTCGCCGGCCTGTTCCGGTCGAAGCCCCGTCTCGAACCATCGCACCATGGCGCGACGCTCCGTGAGCTTCGCCCGACCCGCAGGGGACAGGCGAGCTTCAACATCCCAGAGTCGCTCTGTAAGTGGCGGTGGGGCATCTTCTGTGGTCAGCATCTGAGCCACGTGCCGCAGCGGAACCAACGGTCGCGGCAGGCCGGCTGGGTCCAGCAACCGCACCGATTCGCCCACGACTTCATCGATGAGATGTGGAACGCCGTCCACCATCACGGAAGCACCTGGCAGTATTCGGCGCCGCCAACGATTTTCAGGCATGGCGTCGCTCCACAATCGCTGCGCTGCTGTAGGGCGTAAACATGTCGGTAGCCAACGCACGGCGCCACAGCATGCGTCGAATCAAGGTGAGCGCCCAGAGCGTCTGATAGCCGGCGCGGTCAAGCCGCTCGGCCAGCTCATATGCAGGCATCGGCCGAGCGCAAATCGCATCTGCGACCGGAGCCCATCGCTGGTAGGAGGACGGCGGTACCCGTGCCTCGGTGAAGTTCTCGAGATTTCGACGGTACGGGCGGGACATTCCGGTCCAAACCAAGTAGCCCATTCCGAGAGCTGTGACGGCCTCCGCGATGTGAGGCACCTTCGCCGCCCAGTCTTCTTCCGCGGCCCCAGATGGTGTGCGGACATCAACCACGAGCGGCGGTGCTTCGCCACCCAAGAGAACCACATCGGGAGTGTGAGAGCCCAACTCGCTTCCCTTCGGCCACACCAGAGTGAACGGCTGGGCAGAGATCAGCTCGACGGCCGGGTGATAGTCCGCGAGCATCACCAGCGTTCGCTCGTGGTGTGATTCGGCCCCAACTAGATGTCCCATTGTGTGGAGCCACGGGGCGACGGGCTTGTTCGATTGTTCAAGTCGTCGCGCGAAGTCGCGCATCGGCAGAAGGTCCGGAATGACAGTCGGGTCAAAGTCACTCGAGTTTCGGGTTTCGACGCGCTGTCCATCCCGTGTGAAGGAAATGGTTACCGCATGCGCCAGAGCTCGATTGAGATCGATCCGCAGCCGGCGCGACCCCCAAGACGGGCGAAACACACGTACACGGCGCGGGTCGTACCGGTTCATGGATGGCTCCAACGCAGGCTTGGATTCAAGACCACCCGGACCGAACCACGCGGTCAGCGGCTGAAGCGGGTCGACTCCGCGGAACGCCGGGTCATCGAACCCCACGGAGGCCTGATGGCGGGTGAGACTGACCAATTCGGGGCCGTGCTCGCCGGCCCAATGAGGTACCTGTGTGATTGACGCGACCCGCGCTCGATCGGAGACCAATGCAAGTCCGGGATCGGGTGGATGAGGCGGCACCCACACACCCTAACAAAAAGTTAGCTTTTAATTAATGCCGAACTTTTCGCTGAGGGTTTAGCGAGCGTCGCGCTTCTCGCGCCCCGCACGCACCCAATTCGAGGCCGCCGCCTGGCTGACGCCGACCGCTTGGCCGATCTTCGTCGTGGTCAGACCGATCTCGCTGGCTTCAAGCGCCAAAGCCGCGCGTCGTTCGGTTGCCTCTCGAATGTCGAGATCTGCCCGTTGAAGTCGTTGGAGCAGTTCTTGAGCTCGGGCTTCGTCGCTTACAACCTTGCGTGGCTTGCGCGACGGGCGCGAGGAGAGCGGGCTACTCATTCGTGTGTTCCGATCTTCACGGTGGACGTCGGAACGGCTCTTGCACTGCCAACGGGCACGTGAAATGATCCGACGCGAAACTCGCTCGGAACAGACCCACTGTTTTCAGATAGAGATGGCACTTCCCGCGACCGGCTAGTCGCGAACACCGTCGTCAATGGAGACGACTGATTGTTGTGCCCTGAGGACATCGTAGCCATCCGTAATCTCGAAGTGCCGCGCGTACATCGGTCGATGACATGCCGCTTTATTTTTACTCGAATACGAGGAAAAGCGCAGCCTTCGCGACGCGTATGGTGCGCCGCTGGGTGAAACGCGAACTTACGGCGCCTCCGCTGACGGCACGGTATCTCGAGCCTCGGGAGTCACATCCGCGATCGGATCGGAAGGGCAATACCGGTCCGCGGTTCTGCAAATCGATTCCTCGGCAACTTGGCTATGCGTTATCGGGAGCCTTCACGACTGCAGGAAGGATTCGAGAATGTCGACGACCTCTTGCGGGTCTCCGCCCAGGCGCAGCCACTCCACCGGCGTGACCTCGTGATCGTCGATTACGAGGTCCTCCTGCGGCATCGTCATGAAGTTCTGGACGCTCGCCGGGTGCATGTCGTGGGGCAGCGCGCCGATCAACTGACGCAGGCCCGGAAGCAAGGGGTGCTTCGGGTCGTCGGTGAACTGCCACGCGGGCAGGCGTCGCTTGCCGCCGATCAAGAAGCCGAGCAAGCTGCCCTTGCCCAGCCGATGGCGAACCCGCGATGCGTCGATACCCAGGATCTCGGCAGCCTCGGCGGCACTGAGCGAGCCCGCGACCGCCTCGAGTCGCGTCCGGCGCTCGAGCTCGGCGAGGTCACCGCGTGCGACGCTGGCCTCGACCTCTGCCAGGCGCTCTAGCGTGAAGGTGCCCGACTCGATCAAGAAGGCGACCTGATCTTGGGTGAGGGCACCGCCGCGAGGCTGCCGCTCCGTCAATACGTCTGCAGCCTCGTGTATCAGAGCGATGACCGTCTCCTGGTCGCGACCTTGGGACCGCGCCGCGTCGATGAGATGCCGCACGCTGCTCTCGACTTCTTTTGGTGCTGAGGTGGACATTGGGCCTCCGCTCTGCTCCTGGATTGTAGGCGGACGTGCGCATGTTCGGAACGTCGAGCCGAGCGCCTCAGTGTGTGAAACGGGATGGCGGCACTTAGCTCGATGAGACCTCAGTAGTTTTCCTCGATGTACTCGTACGCCCTGTCGAAGAGCTCTCCCTTGACGGGCAGATTGAACTGCTTCAACGTCTTCCGGAGCGCCAGCCGCACATCCTTCTCGGTCTCAGTGTTGATCCAACCGTCGAACCCGACTTCGGTCACGATGCGGTCAACCGCGTGGACCACGTCAGCGATGATGATTGACGCGCCGGCAGGTTTGTACTCCTGGAAGATCTGGGTGAGCGCACCAACCCGGGGATCCGGAAGCAGAGCAAGATCGCCGGAGTCATCGGCGTTCTCGGCGGCTTTGAGGTCGCGTGCGACCGTGAATATCTCGCGCAGGAATTCGATTGAGTCTTCGGCCTTGGCAAGCTGCGCCTGGCGTAATTGCTCGAGTCGTTCGGCGAGGGCCTTGTAGACCGGATGGTCGTGGCGGTCACGGCGTCGGGCGATTCGCCCGGCAATCGAATCTAGGATTTCCTCCGCGGTCTTAGAGGTCACTTCGGGTGCATCCGTAGGATCCAGGAGACCTTCATCGATCAGGCGTTTCACGGTCAGCTCATCGGCGATGACAACATCGAAGAGCGGATTCCGTACCTGCACGTTGGAAATGTGGTCGTGCACCAATGCGAGTGTCTTTGCCCCCAGCCTGGCCCAGAGGAGGGCACTGTCACCGTCGCTAGGCGTGACTGCGCCGTAGATTTTCGCAAGCCACCGGTAGTCGGATTTCCGCGGCTCGAGTCGGGAGTCCGGGGCGAGTGCCTCCCAGATACCTTCGACGTATTGGAAGTCTGATGCGAACCGGTCGCGGGGCGCCCCTGGCGGTACGCGCTGGATCGCCGCTTCCAGGGAGGCGAAATCCCCGGCGTCACGGTCGATGCCGATGAACCGGTCGAGCAGGGAGTCGAGTGCAGCTTCGAATTCGGCGAGCAGCCCGTCATCGTCTATCTCTGCACGGGCGGCGTCCGGGTTCGCTGGTTTCATGGCTCGGGCGAACCCGTCGCCGAGGCCGATGTAGTCCACGATGAGCCCGTACTCTTTCGCCTGCCCTGTGACTGGATGCGACCACGGTCGGTTGGTACGGGTGATCGTTTGGAAGAGAGTGTGTAGCTTGAGTGGCTTGTCAAGGTAAAGCACGCCCTCGATCGGCGCGTTGAACCCGGTGCCAAGCTTGGAGGTCACAATAAGGAACTTCAGCGAGTCGTCGATGTTTCGGAACCGGTTAAGCAAGGCTTCCTCTTCTGCATCGCTTAGTTCGTGCGCAGCGAAGGCCGGCTCGTCCTTCGCTGCGACGCTCATCACAACCGCAGCCTGGTCCCCTCCCCGGCTGGCTAGCAGCCTCGAGAGCTCTGCATGGTAGGCCGCGCACATCGCGCGGTTGTAGACGACGATCTGGGCCTTCATGTCCAGCGGGTCGACCTTGGCGTAGAAGTGATCGACGATGTCTTCGCACACAGCCCTGATTCGTTCCGGGTTCGCGATCAGCGTCGACACCTTGGAAAGCTTCCCGGCGATGAACTCCTTCTCGGCCTCGTCGAGACTTTCGGAGGCGGCGAGCTCCTCAAACGCCTCGTCCAAGTTCACCTGGTCGATCTGGAAGCGCACAAGTCGCGACGACACTCGCATCGGTACGGTCGTCCCGTCAGCAATCGACCGATCGGAATCGTAGGTGTTCAGGGCCTTGCCAGGGTCACGGTCATCACCGAAAAGGTCGAAAGTGTTCCGCGTGAGGTCGGCGATCGGCGTCCCCGTGAAGGCGAAAAACGACGCGTTTGGCAGCGAAGCACGCATCTGCTGGCCGAGCGTTCCTTCCTGAGTGCGATGCGCTTCATCGACGAGCACGATGATGTTTTCCCGGTCGTTCAGGTGTCCAGCACCGGCAAACTTATGCACCGTCGTGAAGATGATGCCACGCTCGTCCGTCCGAAGAAGGTCGCGTAGGTGCGCGGCGCTTGTCGCTTCAGTCAACCGCGGCATACCAGCAGCGTGAAACTGGTCGAACGTTTGCCGGACCAGTTGCACCCGGTCGGCGATCGCAATGATCGTCGGGTTCTTCAAGCGGGAGTCGCGGATGAGCTTTGCGGCGGCGTAACTCATCGCGAGCGTCTTTCCAGACCCTTGGGTTTGGTAGATGAGTCCACGACGCGCGCCTGGCTCGTTCGCGCGCCGGGCAATCCCCTCCACCGCCTCGTATTGAAAGTAGCGAGGTAGGACCTTCACCAGCTTGGGGGAGCCGTTGAGCACAAGCGTCTCGTAGAGCACGAAGTCGCGGACAAGGTTCAAGACCGTTGCGGGCGCGAGCAGCTGCTCAACGCTCAGCTTTACCCGTGCCCAGCCGTCCAGCGTTGCAGGGGTGGAGGTCGATCCCCACCGCTCCCACCTGTTCAGCGGCGCTCGGACTGCCCCGTACCGAAACTCCTTACCCTCCGTCGCGAACGACAACAGATTCGGCACAAAGAACGGCGCACGCTCCACCTCGTAGTGCTCGTGGATGTCCTGAGCGGCAAGCACCCACGTCTTCTTACCGTCAAGCGACGTCTTGGTCTCACCGACAACGAGAGGGATGCCGTTGACCCACAACACGATGTCGAACCGGGCACTGTTGCCCGGCGAACCATATGTGACTTCGTCCGAGACAACAAATTCATTGTTCGCCGGGTTGGCGAAGTCGATGAGCGTGACAGGGATGTCC
The DNA here is from genome assembly GCF_058138205.1 of Leifsonia sp. RCC_180. Taxonomy (NCBI): domain Bacteria; kingdom Bacillati; phylum Actinomycetota; class Actinomycetes; order Micrococcales; family Microbacteriaceae; genus Leifsonia; species Leifsonia sp. RCC_180. The sequence goes on from NZ_CP200340.1 coordinate 2,709,226, forward strand.
CGCACAGGATCGGCTAGCTGCACTGTTCGATGCCCGCGGAGCCAACCAAGGAAGGCTTGATTCGCTCGAACAAGCCCGAGGTCGCTGCCGTCAATGACGGTCATGCGCAGTTGTCGCAGGATTTCATCGACCCGGTCGGTTTTGCCGGCAAGCTGCGGGTTCAGTCGCTCTATCGCGGCACGCGTTGAAGATTCGATGAGCACAGAGGTCTGAACCCTGCCGAGGTCGGTTCCCGGGACGTGCGTCCAGCCGCCGGCGGCCAGGAGGTCAATAATGGGCTTCTGCACTACCGAGGCCTCGCTAAACCCGCTCACGCCGCGTTCGCCTCTATTAGTCGGTCATAGGAGGCGGGGATCGCGTGAGCGCCGGACACTAGGGCTTCGATCAACTCACTTCTCACTTGGTTCAGGCTGGCAACTCTTGAAATACATGCCTCCAGCTGGTCGGACGCAGCCTTCAATGTCCCGACGATCTGCGCAGCGGCATCGTCGGACGGAAGCTTGATCTGCTCTGCAAGGAGTCTCGATACGTTCAGTGTTTTGTTGCGCCCTGCCCCTCCAGGAGAGCAATCGACCAGCAAGTTCCGCCCTCTGACAGTACGAAGGTATTGGTCAATAAGATCCACCGTCCATTCCTCACGTCCTTCGAACGAAGGGAAGCGGTGGGATGCAATGAGTCCCGCCACATCGGGACCTGCTACCGTCACCGCACCTTCCCAGGCAAAGACCATGTTGAAGACGATTTCATGGGGCGCCATGGCGAACACCCGCTTTGTCCCCAGTTCCGCGCCCTTGATTGGATCCTTCACGAAGATCCCCCGCCCGTGAGATCTAACCCCAATTTCCCTGTAGATGCGCGCCGGATCTATCTGCACCGGGCGTCTGACTTGCCTCAGCTCATCGCCCAGGGAAGTGAGGCGGGTGGCCGAAGCGGACCCGGCCCCTAACAATGACTCACGAAGCTCGATCACCATCCGTTCGCTTGCGTCACGCGCAGTGATGGATGCCGCGATGACCCGGTCAGCTGCGTTTACCAGGTCGACGACGCGGTGTTGCGCTTCCAGGGGCGGGACAACGACTTGCATCGCGGCGAAGGTCTTCCACGGCAGACTGCGTCGGCGATTGATGCTCCCTTGGGCGTTGTCTCGATACCGCCCAAGCATCGCCTGCGAACGAAGCAAGAGTTCAAAATAGGCCGGAAGGTGATCGCTAGAGCTCCAGTTGAGAAGCGTGTACATGGGACTGACGACGCCGTCATAGCCCGTCTTGTTGCGCGCGATCGAACCCTCATCGATGTGGATAGTGGAGTACGCCCACATGTCCGCCCGGAGCCATTTGTAGCCGCTCAGGTTCGCAGATGCGACCCGCTTATCAAAATATTGGTCAGCTGGGACCACGCCGTCGTGTTTCGATATTGAGAACACGGGGGGCTCACTGTCGTGGTCGCCAAGTCGTTCTCGGCTCGGCGTGAAGAGCTCACCGAGTAGCACCGTACGCCACTGGTCAGGCATCAAATCCTGCCTCCTGCAGCCGGCGGTCGAGCTCCGCCTGCGCGTCCGCGAGTCGCTCTTGAGCATCGCGCATGAGCTGAATTGATTCACTGATGTGGATCTCAGCCACCGACTCATCCCGGAGGTATCTTCCGATGTTCAGGTCGGCGCCGTTGGCCCAGATTTCGGCGCGGTCGACGAGCCGTACGTGCAAGCCTTCGTAGCCGCTCGCGTTATCTCCGCCTCGGTAGGCCGCCGCAATAGCCTCGATATCGTCGTCAGACATTTGATTCTGATTGACGGCGGCATGAAAACGCGAAGACGCGTCGATGAACAGCACGCGACCCACGCGTTCTGCCGGCTTGACTGCTCTGAATACAAGGACGCACACGGGTATCGGCGTGGAGTAGAAGAGGTTCTTTGGTAGACCAATGACTGCTTCAAGCAGGTCTTCCTCAAGGAGTCTTTCGCGAATCCGGGCTTCGTTATCCCCTCGGAAGAGGACCCCGTGCGGCATCACAACGCCCACCCGTCCGGACTCTGGTTTCATGGTCCGAATCATGTGTTGAATCCATGCGAAGTCACCCCTCGCTGCTGGCGGGACCTCACCAATTGCTCGGCCAAAGCGGTCGTTAGCCCATACTTCAGCGCCCCAGTTCTTCAAAGAGAACGGGGGATTTGCGATCACCATGTCAAACCGACGCAGCTCGTCGCCGTCGAGAAGCTTGGGTTCACGAAAGGTGTCCCCTCGGACGATCGTGAAGTCTTCTACACCGTGAAGGTACAGGTTCATCTTGGCGATCGCGCTCGTGGTGAGATTGATCTCCTGCCCATAAAGTCGCAGAGTGCGGGAGTCGCCTCCAGCAGCGTTGACTGCTGCGACGGTCTCAACGAGCATCCCGCCCGAGCCGCAGGCCGGATCAGCGACTGAGTCGCCGGGCTTCGGGTCGAGCAGCTTCACGATCAGGTGCACGACATGGCGGGGCGTGAAGAACTCGCCCGCCTTCTTTCCACTGGCTTCTGCGAACTCCCGGAGCAAGTACTCGTAAGCGCTACCGAGCATGTCTCCGCTGACGGACTCTTGGTCCAGTCGCAGCTTGTCGAAGGCGCGGAGGAGCGCAACGAGCGCGGTTTCAGGAAGACGGTCCTGGTTTGCCCAGTTGACGTCCCCGAAGACCCCGTCAAGGTCGCCGGGGTTGGCCTCTTGGATGCTGAGGAGTGTGCTGGCGATTTTGTCGCCGATGTTCTCCACTGTGTTGTAGACGTCTTTCCAATGACAACCCTCAGGGATCGCAAAGACGTGGTAATCCGCCTCGATCTCATCGTCGAGGTCGTCTCCGAAGTCCGCGACTGCACGCGCATGGTTGAAATCCCAGGTGTCGCTGATCCACTTGAAGAAGAGTGCCGGGAACACGTAGCTCTTGAAATCGGCGGGGTCCACTGGGCCGCGCAGGGCGTTCGCGGCATCCCACAAGGCGCCTTCGAGCTGCCTTTGCGTGATGTGGGTAGGGTCCGATGAAACCAGAGTCATTAGCGAGGCGCTCCCGAAAAAGTGTTCGTACCGAAATGCACGTATCGGCACCACGGACCACTCTGGCACGTCCGTCCGGCCACTGCCGGCAAGCGGACTACCCGCTTTCTGGTGCCCGAGGTCGCGCTTAGGCTGCAGTGCCGCAGGACCCGTCAAAAATGACGTCGTACGTTGCATCGGTGTCCGGGCCGGTGGGATGCAATCTGGCGGTCCAGTGCACATGGTCACCATGCATAACACGTTCAGTCTCGACGAATTCAGGCGGTTGCCGAGAGCTCACCCAGATCGCTTCGGCGGCGTGCGCGCCTGGACGGTAAAGGGGGCACCGGACAGTAGGAGTCACTCATGAACACAATGGTTGCGGAGTGGGTCTCGCTGTCTCACTGAAGTCCGAGCCATTCCGTCGCGGAAAACAATGACGGCCGATCCCGCCAAATAGATCGTCCACTTCGCGAAAAAGGACAATCTACGTGGCGGAATGACAATCTATGTTGGCGGTCGACAGCAGCGGATCAGATCGGCGCCATGTCCGCGAAGCGGGAGTACATGCCCTGGAACGCCACGGTGACGGTTCGGGTGGGGCCGTTGCGGTGCTTGGCGACGATGAGGTCTGCCTCGCCGGCGCGCGGGTTGTCCTTCTCGTAGGCGGACTCGCGGTGCAGGAGGACGACGACGTCCGCATCCTGCTCGATCGATCCGGACTCTCGGAGGTCGCTCAGCGCGGGCAGCTTGTCGGCTCGCTGCTCTGGACCACGGTTCAGCTGGGAGAGCGCGATGACCGGCACCTGCAGCTCCTTGGCGAGCAGCTTGAGGGCTCGCGAGAACTCGCTGACCTCCTGCTGGCGGCTCTCGACGCGCTTGCCGCTCGTCATGAGCTGGAGGTAGTCGATGATGACCATCTTGAGGCCGACGCGCTGCTTGAGTCGGCGGCACTTGGCCCGGATCTCGACGAGCGTCATGTTGGGGCTGTCGTCGATGTAGAGCGGTGCGTCGTTGATGCGGCCGCGGGTGGATGCGATCGTCGTCCAGTCGCGGTTGTCGACCGTTCCCTTTCGCATGTTCTGCAGGGGGACGGTCGCCTCAGCGGAGAGCAGGCGCATGGCGATCTCGCTGCGGCCCATCTCGAGGGAGAAGAAGATCGTGGGCATGTCGTGCTTGATGGCTGCTGCGCGCGCGAAGTCGAGGGCGAGCGTCGACTTTCCGAGTGCCGGTCGGGCAGCCACGATGACCATCTGGCCCGGGTGGAGGCCGTTCGTGAGCTCGTCGAGCTCGGCGAAGCCGGTGGGGACGCCCGTCATCGAGCCGTCCTTGTGCTTGGCGGCCTCGATCTCGTCGATCGCCACGGTCACGGCTTCGGTGAGTGGGACGTAGTCCTCGGTCTCCTGGGAGCCGGTCACCGAGTAGATCTCGGCCTGAGCGTTGTTGACGAGGTCGAGCACCTCACCCTCGGCCTTGTAGCCCATCTGCGTGATCCGGGTTCCCGCCTCGACCAGACGGCGGAGGAGTGCCTTCTCGGCCACGATGTTCGCGTAGTAACCGGCGTTCGCTGCGGTCGGCACGAGGCTCGTCAGAGTGTGCAGGTACTCGGCGCCACCGGCGCGGGACAGCTCGCCGATCTTCGTCAGCTCGTCGGTGACCGTGATGACGTCGGTCGGCTCACCGTGCGAGTAGAGCGTCAGGATCGCGTCGTAGATGATTTCGTGCTTCGGGATGTAGAAATCGGTGCCCCGGACGACCTCGACGACATCGGCCACCGCGTCCTTGCTGAGCAGCATGCCGCCGAGAGCGCTCTGTTCGGCGAGGAGGTCGTGCGGGGGAGTGCGCTCGGGGGAGCGGGCGTCGCCCGGGTCACGACCGTCGGCGAGACCGATATGGGCGATCGACACGTTCACTCCTCACTTCTCGCTGCCTCCGGGCACGACGGGATCGTCGCAGGATGCCTCCCCGCGCTCGTCGCGCGGGCGGGTTCCCTCGGGTCGATTGTCGGGACGACCTCTGACATTGCCGCTCTTCTGCGGCTGTCGTCCGTCGACGTCGGTCCACCCTACGGAGCCGCCGTCCGACCTCACAACTCAGCCTGTGGATAAAACTGGGGAAAATCTGCGCGAAACGCCGTGGAGTGTGTGTAGAAGATGTGTGGAAAGCTGTGGACAAAAAGGAAGTTCTGTGGCGAAAACGCCGTCTGATCAGCGCTTTTTCTGTCCCCACCCTGTGGGCAGAAAGTTCCTTGAACCCTGTGTTCAAGCTTGTCCGCAGGCCGCCCGCACCTGTGTACAGAACGGGGGAAAAGATCCTTAACGAAACGTAGCGGCGGGCCGTCGCCCCCCGCTACACTTCCGCTTCGTCGTGCCTACTTGGCAGCGACGACCTGCAGGTTGATGACGGCCGAGAGGTCGTCGTGCAGACGCACGGTCGCCTCGTGGTCGCCGACGACCTTGATGGGGTTGGGGAGCTCGATCTTGCGCTTGTCCAGCTCGCCGATGCCGGCCGCCTTGACGGCGTCCGCGACATCGCCGGTCTTGACCGAACCGAACAGACGGCCCTCGCGGCCCGCCTTGACGGTCAGCTTGACCTTGGTCGCCTCGAGCTTGGCCTTGAGGTCCTGGGCCTGCTCGACGGTGTGCAGTTCGCGAGCGGCACGAGCCGCCTTGATCTGCTCGACCTGCTTCTCGCCGCCACGGGACCACGCGATCGCGAAGCCCTGGGGGACGAGGTAGTTGCGGGCGTAGCCGTTCTTGACGTCGACGACGTCACCGGCCGAGCCGAGGCCGGTGACCTCGTGCGTGAGAATTACCTTCGACATGTCGCTTCTCCTTAACGGCCGGAGCCGGCGTAGGGGAGGAGCGCCATCTCGCGCGCGTTCTTGACCGCGCGGGCGATGAGTCGCTGCTCCTGGACGGAGACACCGGTGATGCGTCGGGCGCGGATCTTTCCACGCTCCGAGATGAACTTACGCAGGGTGGCGACGTCCTTGTAATCGATGACGCCCACGCGAACGGACTTCGCGGGAGCAGCGTTCTTGCCGTCCTTGCCCTTGCGGATCGGCTTGCGGCGGTCGCCGCTCGACTTTCCAGCCATGGTTTCCTTTGCTTTCCGCCCGGTCCGGCCGACGGCCGGCGGGCTGATGATGTGTGCCTCTGCGAGAGGCGAATCTCGTTAGAAGGGGGTCTCGTCGTTGTAGGAGCCCGGAGTGTTCCAGACGTCTGCACCGGCGGACGGATCGGCGGGCGCCGAAGCGGCCCACGGCTCCTCGACGGCAGGCGCACCGCCGCCGAAACCACCCTGGCTGCGTCCGCCTCCGGACGACTGCGTGCGGGTGATCTGAGCGGTGGCGTAACGCAGCGACGGGCCGATCTCGTCGATCTCGAGCTCGATGCTGGTGCGCTTCTCGCCTTCCTTCGTCTCGTAGGAGCGCTGCTTCAGGCGGCCCTGCGCGATGACGCGGGACCCCTTCGTCAGCGAACCGGCGACGTGCTCGGCGAACTCGCGCCAGACGCTGGCGCGGAGGAACAGAGCCTCACCGTCCTTCCACTCATTCGCCTGACGGTCGAACGTGCGGGGGGTGGACGCGATGGTGAAGTTGGCGACAGCCAGCCCGTTCTGCGTGTAGCGCAGCTCGGGGTCGGCCGTGAGGTTTCCCACCACGGTGATGACGGTCTCGCCGGCCATGGGACTAGGCGCCGGCCTTCTCGGAGGTGGCGGCCTTGCGGGCAGCCTTCTCGTCGGCACGCTTCTGAGCGGCGGCGACCTGAGCGATCGCCTCCTCCGCGCGGAGCACCTTGGTGCGCATGACGGCCTCGCTGAGCTTCAGCTGGCGGTCGAGCTCTTTGGTGGTGTCACCTTCTGCGGTGAGCTGGACGACGGCGTAGATGCCCTCGGACTTCTTATTGATCTCGTAAGCCAGACGACGACGACCCCAGATGTCGACGTTGTCGATCGTTCCACCGTCGTTACGAACGACGTTGAGGAACTTGTCAAGGCTCGGAGCCACGGTGCGCTCATCGATCTCTGGATCGAGGATGACCATCAACTCGTACTGATGCATGACTAACCCACCTCCTCTGGTCTCAGCGGCTGCAGACGTTCTGCAGCAGGAGGGTGTCATAGACGTGCCGAGGGCAGGACTCTGCCCGGGCAACTTCCCTAGGGTAACGGATGCGGGTGCAGGACGCCAGCCGGCGATCGTCTCGGTCATGCATCCACTGTCGCCGCCACGCCGCATCCGCGCTGACCGCCGACGCGATCTGTGGAGAACCGAGCGGGCACAGCGGTCTGTGGAGAGAAACGCTGGTCACCCCGCGCCCATCGCCGCATTCGCGGCCGACTGTGCCTTCGTCAGCGCCTCCGCGACCGGCATCCGCCCCAGGAACATCTCCTCGAACACCGGGCCGAACGCATCCTGCGCCTTCGCCCAATTCGCGCCCTGCGGCGCCTGCACACTCCCGTTCTTCAAGACGTCGTACAGCGGGGATACGTCCACTCCCTTCGCCTTCCAGTGGTCGAGGAACCCCTGCTGTGCCGCCACCACGGCAGGAGACGCCGAGCCATCGGCCCCGATGGCCGCGGAGCCGTCGGCGCTGCCCAGCCAGCGCAGCACCTTCGCGACGGCCTGGGGATGCTTCGAGTGCGCGTTCCCCGCGGCGATCACGCCGTTCGTCACGCTGATCGCGCCCGCGGGACCGGCCGGGAGAGGAGCCACGCCCCAATCGAAGGACGCCCCCTGCTCCACGTTCGCCAGGTTGTACGACCCGGTCTGGAAGAGCGCCAGCTTCCCCTGCGTGAACTGGTCGCGGCTGAAGTCGCCGTTGGTGTTCGTGTCCGCGGCCGACGGCGCCACGTGATACTTGTCGATCAGATCGACCACGTACTGGAACGCCTGCCGGCCCTGCGGGGTGTCGAACACGAATCGGTTCCCCTTCTGCAGGGCCGCGCGATTCGAGCCGAGGTAGTCGATGTAGATGGCGTTGAGGTCGTTCGCCGCGTTGTAGCCGTACTGCACGATGTGATGCGCGTCGAAGCCGGGATCGGCGGCGTTCCGCCCCGAGGCATCCAGCGTCAGCTTCTGCAGCACCGGGAGGAGCGTGTCCGAGGACCGATCGGGCGACCAGTGCAGGTCCTTCAGCGACGCCGGCGTCACTCCTGCCTTCTTCAGCAACGCGGCGTTGTAGAACACGCCGATGCCCGGGTCGGCCAGCTGCGGCACACCCCAGAGCGAGCCATCCAGCGTGTACTGCTTCACGACATCCGGCTGCCACTGCTTCTCGGCGGCCGCTCCGAGGGTCTTCTGGATGTCGACCAGGTCACCGCCGGTCGCGTAGTCCTCGAAGTTGCCGGCGTTGACCCAGAAGACGTCGTCCGCATTGCCGGCAGCGATATCGGTGCGGAGCTTGGTGAAGTAGTCCGCCCACGGCACCAGCGAGGTCTTCACCTCGATATCGGGGTTCTTCTTCTCGAACTCGGCGAACGAGCTCTGGTACGCCTTCTGCACCTGCTCGTCCCACAGCCGCACGGTGACGGTCTGCTTGTCCGGCTGGCCTGACCCGGCCACAGCAGCGGTGATGCCGACTGCCGCGACCACGACGACGAGCCCCGCCACCGCTGCGGCGATGACGGTCGAGCGCTTGGCCATGTGTGTCCTCCTACCGGAAGCCGGTGATCGTGATGGACCGCACGAAGCGCTTCTGGAAGATCAGGAACAACACGACGAGCGGCACGATCGCCAGCGTCGTCGCTGCCATGACAACTGTCCAGTTGCCGTTGTACTGGGATTGGAGGCTAGCAGTGGCGACGGTCGTCACCCGCCACGTGTTACCGCTTGTGATGACGAGCGGCCAGAGGAAGTTGTTCCACTGGCTGACCGCCGTGATCAGGACGAGGGTCGCGATGATCGGCCGGGAGAGCGGCACCACGATCTCCACCAGGATGTCGAGGGTGGATGCGCCGTCCAGCCGGGCGGCATCGATGAGTTCCTGCGGGATGCCGCGGAAGTATTCGCGCAGCAGGAAGATCGCGTACGGGCTTCCGAACGAGAACGGCAGCACCAGTCCCCAGAAGGTGTCGCGCAGCCCCAGCTGGGCCATCATCAGGTACAGCGGGATGACGAGGACCACGGCCGGGACCATGAGCGTCGCGAGGTAGACCCAGAACAGCGCATCCCGCCCCGGGAAGTCGACACGGGCGAACGCGTACGCGGCCATGATCGAGAAGACCAGCTGGAACACGAGGATGAACACGGTGACGAGCGCCGTCACCAGTAGCGCGCGCCCGAAGCCCGCCGGCCCGGTGAACAGGGTCACCAGGTTCTCGAGTGTCCACGGATCGGGCGACGACAATGCGGTGGTGCGTGCGAACTGACCGGGGGTCTTGAACGCGGTCATCGCGCTCAGGACAAAGGGGGCGAGTGTGACCGCAACGCCCGCGAGCAGGAGCGCATAGATCCCGACGGCGCGGAGCACGCGGCTAGCCGAGGTCATACGTCGTCCGCTTCCGGAAGTAGAGCTGCTGTCCGACGGTGATGGCGACGAGGATCACCAGGAGCACGACCGCCATGACCGAGGCGCGTCCCAGATCGAAGGTCTGAAAAGCCTCGGTGTAGATGCGGTTCGCGACGACATCCGTCCGATGCTCGGGCCCGCCGCCGGTGAGGGCGTAGATCTGATCGAACAGCTGGAACGTCGCGATCACGCTCGTCACCAGCACGAAGAACATGGTGGGCCGCAGCAGCGGAAGCTTGATGCGCCAGAACAACGCCACCGGTCCCGCGCCGTCGATCCGGGCCGCCTCCACCACCTGCTGCGGGATGCTGAGCAGCCCCGCCATGAAGAACAGCGTCACGTAGCCGACATTGGTCCAGATCACGACAGCGGCCGCGGCCGGCAGTGCGAGCACCGGGTCCGTCAGCCATTCGACGCGGACGCCGAGGATGGCGTTCAGCGCGCCGCCGGTCGGCGCGAAGATCCACTTCCAGACGACACCGAGGGCCAGCGGTGCGCAGATCCACGGAAGCGCGTACACCGTGCGAAGCACCGCCGAACCGGGCAGCTCTCTGGTCAAAAGGGACGCGCCGAGCAGCCCCAGCGCGGTCTGAACCGGGATGACGATCACCACGAAAACGAGCGTCACGAGCAGCGCGTTCCCGAAGGCCGGGTCCGTGAGCACCGAGGCGTAATTCGCCAGACCGGCGAACTGCAGAGGGTGGACGAGGTCCCAGCTCTGGAAGCTCAACCACACGACGATGAGCACCGGCAGCACCAGGAAGCACGCGACGCCGAACAGGCTGGGCGCAAGGAGCGCGTAGCCAGTGAGCGCATCTCTCCGGCGCAGCGCGGGGGAGCGGGTCGACCGGCTCAGCGGTTCGCCCACCACGCGAGCAGGCGGCGGGTCGCCTCCTCCTCGCCGAGCGGACCCTCGTCGAGGCGGAGCTCGAGGAGGAACTTCATCGCCTGCCCCACCTCTCGGCCCGGCCGGAGGCCGAGCACGCTCATCACCTGCTCGCCGTTGAGGTCGGGTCGGACGGCATCCAACTCTTCCTTCTCCTGGAGCTCACGGATGCGCGATTCGAGGTCGTCGTAGGCGAACGCCAGCCGGTCGGCCTTGCGCCGGTTGCGCGTCGTGACGTCGGCGCGGGTGAGGATGTGCAGACGCTCCAGCTCCGTGCCGGCGTCCCGGACGTACCGGCGCACCGCCGAGTCGGTCCAGTGCGCATCCGAGTAGCCGAAGAACCGCAGGTGCAGCTCGATGAGGCGTGCGACCGCATCGATGGTCGCCTTGTCGAAGCGCAGAGCGGTCAGGCGCTTGCGCGCGAGTTTCGCGCCGACGACGTCGTGGTGGTAGAAGCTGACCGCGCCACCCGGTTCGAAGCGCCGGGTCGCCGGCTTGCCGATGTCGTGAAGGATCGCCGCCAAGCGCAGGATGAGATCCGGCGCCTCCCCGGGGAGTCGCTCCTTCTCGTAACCGATCGCCTGATCGAGCACGGTGAGGCTGTGCTGGTAGACGTCCTTGTGGTGGTGGTGCTCGTCGGCCTCAAGGCGCAGAGCGGGGATCTCGGGGATGACGAGCTCCGCCAGTCCGCTCTCGACGAGCAGTTCCAGCCCTTCGCGGGGCTCGTCCGCCATCAGCAGCTTGCTCAGCTCGTCGCGCACCCGCTCAGCACTCACGATCTGGATGCGCTCGGCCATCGTCGACAGAGCCTCGCGCGTCTCGTCGTCCACGCGGAATCCGAGCTGCGCTGTGAAGCGGGCGGCGCGCATCATGCGGAGGGGGTCGTCTCCGAAGGATACCTGCGGGCTGCTCGGGGTGGTGAGGGTGCCTGAGAGGAGGTCCTCCACACCACCGGAGGGATCGACGAGCCGCACCTCGGGGAGGCGGAGCGCGAGCGCGTTGACGGTGAAGTCGCGCCGCAGCAGGTCGCCCTCGAGGCTGTCACCGAACTCCACCTCAGGCTTTCGGGTTGCGCCGTCGTAGCTGTCGCTGCGGTACGTCGTGATCTCGACGGTGTCCTCGCCCAGGCGCGCACCGATGGTGCCGTACTGCCGCCCGACGTCCCAGACGGCGTCGGCGATGGGCGCGACGATGCGAAGGATCGCGTCCGGCCGGGCGTCGGTCGTGAAGTCCAGATCGTGGACCGCGCGGCCGAGCAGCGCATCCCGAACCGGACCGCCGACCAGCGACAGCTCGTGCCCGGCAGACTGGAAGGCGTCGGCGAGACGGGCGACCGCGGGGGTGCGCGCGAGGTCGCCGAGACGTTCGAGGGATTCGGCAACGCTCTGCATGGTGACCCAGTTTAACGGTCCCGCTCGCGGGCCTCTCAGGAGGCGGCCTCTACAATCGACGACATGGAGGCCGAGTCGGGATCGCGCGTCGACGCATGAGCGCAGCCTCCCCCACCCTTCGGAGGGGTTCGTCACTCCGCGCCCGTCTGCGCCTGGCCGCGGCCGCCGCGGTGGTCGGAACTCTCGCCGCCGCGATGGGCGTCGGGACGAGCGCGGCGCCGGCGACTGCCGCCGGCCCTGCGTCCGCGAGCACCTCTGCCCCCGCAGCCGCACCCGCCGCCGAGGCCGCCGATCTGACGGCGTCCCTCACCGCCGACGACGCCGGGGTGCTCAGCCCCGGCAAGAATCTCGCCGTCTCCGTGACCGTCTCCAATCCCACCGACACGGTCTACGGGTCGGGGACGGTGACCCTCTTCGCGGACCCCACGCCGCAGGGCGACCGGAAGTCCCTCTCCTCCTGGCTTGCCGCGACCGGTGACGTCGCCGGCGCCGTGAACATCGGACAGGCGCAGCTCAACGCGATCGAGTCGGGGTCGAGCACGGTGGTGCGGGTGACCGTGCCGGCCACCGCCATCCCGTTCGGCACTCGCACCACGTCGGGGGTGTTCGGTCTTCGGGCGACTGTCCATGCGGGCTCCGCGGACGCCGAAGCACGCAGCTCGGTCGTCTGGTATCCCGGGGGAGCGGCCAAGCAGGCGAACATCAACGTGATGATGCCCATCGTGACCCCGGCCGGTTCCGACGGCCTGATCACGTCCGACGACCTGGCGACCTACACGGCGCCGAACGGCATCCTGACGCGCGAACTGGATGGGCTGAACGGGCACACCTCGGTGACGGTCGGCATCGACCCGATGATCATCGCGTCCATCCGGATATTGGGCAATTCGGCCCCGCCGAGCGCCCTCGACTGGCTCACTCGGCTCGCGGAGCTCCCGAACGAAACCTTCTCGCTCGGTTACGCCGACGCGGACACGGTGGGGCAGATCCAGGCCGGGCTTCCGGCGCCGCTCCAGCCGACGTCCCTCTCGTACGCCATCGACCCGAAGAACTTCACCCCGGCGCCGACCCCGGTGGGACAGCCCTCCACTCCGAGTCCGACGTCGAGCCCGGGGAAGACGACGCCCAGCCCGACGCCGACCCCGACACAGGGCCCGGTGGTCCCCTCGATGGAGTCGCTCCTCGCCTGGGACTACACGCTCAAGGGCATTACGTGGCCGGGCGACAAGACCGTGCGGCGGGCGGACCTTGCGCCACTGGCAGCCGCCGGCCTCACGACCGCGATCGTGTCGGGGAGCAACACGAATGCGGGCGATCTCAGCACCACGGCGAACGCACCGATGACCTCCGGCAACACCCGGATCCTCGCGTCCGATCAGCTCCTCAGCGATGCCCTCCGCCGGGCCGTCTCCGCGCCGAGCGACGTGGCCTGGAACGCAGCGATGTCGAAGGTGAACGCGCAGCTGGAACTCATCAGCCAGGAGCCGGGCGACGCCCGGAGTCTCGTCGTCGCCCTCGACCGCTCGTGGCCCTCCAGCGGGACCCAACTCGAGCGCACGTTCAACTCCCTTTTCGCAGCGCCCTGGTCCACTCCGTCGAACGTCCAGACCGTCGGCGCCGCTGCACCGACGCAGGGCCTGGACCTGGTCGACTCTCCCGAGACGGCGGCGCGGGTCGCCGGCATGCTGGCCCTTGTTCGGGATGAGGGCTCGCTCGGGCAGTTCGCAACCGTCCTCGAAGACCCGACCCGCCTGACCGGACGCACGCGGGCCGACCTGCTGGCCCTCTTCGCCCTCACCTGGCTGAACCCGCGGACGGACTGGACCGCAGCCGTTGCCAAAGAGCGCGCCGAGACCGTCAAGACGTTGCACTCGATCCACATCCTTCCGACCGAGAACGTCAACCTCGTGAGCGCGCAGGGCTCGATCCCGTTCACGGTGAGTAACGAGCTGCCGGACGACGCGGTCACGGTCGTGCTCACCGCCGCCCCCTCGAACAGCCGCTTGGAGGTCGACCAGTCGACCACGAAGCGCATCCTTCAGGATTCGCGTGCCACCGTCCTCATCCCGGTGAAGGCGAAGGTCGGAAACGGCCAGGTCGTGCTTTCACTACACCTGTACAGCCCGACCGGAGTCCCGATCGGCGACCCCACGTCGGTGACGGTGGATGTGCACGCCGACTGGGAGGGCATCGGGGCGCTGATCTTCGGAATTCTGCTGGTGCTGCTCTTCGGATTCGGGATCGTGCGGAACATTCTCCGACGCCGGTCGAAGGCGGCCGAGGGGGATGCTGACGAGACGGACGCAGACGATGTAACCCCGTTGGAGGGTTCGCCCGCCGGCCCGCCTGACACCGCGACCCCGGCAGAGGAGCGACCACGTGAATAGCGTCGGCCGCGCAAGCGCCCTCCTCGCCTCCGGCACGCTGGTCTCGCGCCTGCTCGGCTTCGCCAAAGCGTGGCTCCTGGTGCAGGCGATCGGGGTCATCTCGTTCGCGGCGAACGCCTACGCGACCGCGACGATCGTGCCGAACAGCCTGTACGCGATCATCGCCCAGGGCATCCTAAACGCCATCCTGGTGCCCCAGATCGTGCGCGCGTCCTTCAATGCGGACGGCGGCCGGGCCTACATCAACAAGCTCGTCACGCTCGGGATGGTGGTGTTCGCAGCCGTCGCCGTGGTCGCGACTCTGCTGGCGCCGTTCCTGATCACCCTCTTCGGCGTTCCCGAGCAGCAGCGCGAGCTGGCCACCGCCTTCGCGTACTGGTCGCTGCCTCAGATCTTCTTCCTGGGGCTGTACACGCTGCTCGGCGAAGTGCTCAATGCTCGCAAATCGTTCGGCCCCTTCACCTGGGCCCCCGTCGTGAACAACATCGTCGCCATCGCAACGCTCGCCGCCTTCATCCTCGCCTTCGGGGCCAATGCCACCGGCCACGAACACACCGACTGGTCGTTCGGGATGATCGCCCTCCTCGCCGGCGGCGCAACGCTCGGCATCGCGGTGCAGGCGCTCATCCTGTTCGTCTTCTGGCGCCGGGTGGGGCTCCGCTTCCGCTTCGACTTCGGCTGGCGCGGCGTGAACCTCGGGACGGCGGGCAAGGCGGCCGGGTGGACCCTCGCCATGCTCATCGCCACCCAGGTCGCGGGACTCGTGGAGACGAACGTCGCCAACTCGGCCGGAAAGAACTTCGCGGGAACGTTCGTCATGCAGAACGCGTGGCTGATCTTCATGCTTCCGCACGGCATCATCGCCGTCTCGATCGTCACTGCCTTCTACACGCGGATGGCCGAGCACGCCCACCGCGGATCCGTCGCCGACTTCCGCCAGGACTTCTCCTCCGCCGCCCGGTCGATCATGTTCCTCATCGTCTTCTCCTCCGCTGCTCTCATCGTCACAGCGTTCCCGATCGCGCGCGTGTTCACCTCCGACTACCAGGCGATGGGGCTGGTCCTCGTCGCCTATCTGGTGGGTCTCGTGCCGTTCTCGCTCGTCTTCATGGCGCAGCGCGCGTTCTACTCACTGGGGGACACCCGCACCCCGTTCTTCTTCACGCTGGCTCAGGTCGCCGTCATCATCGTCGGCGTGCTGGTCTGCTTCTCTGTGCCGCCGACGACCCGTGCCGCCGCGGTCGCGCTGGTGGTGTCGCTGGCGAGCCTCATCCAGGCGGTGCTCGCCTTCGCGCTGCTTCGCCGGCGGACCGGGGGAGTGGATGGGGGCCGCATCCTCGGTTCGCTCTGGCGTTTCGTGGTCGCGGGACTTGCCGCCATGGCCGCCGGCGCCGGGTTCCTCGTGCTGCTCGGAGGTCTCGGCCACGGTGCCTTCCCGGTCAGCGGACCCATTGCGGCCATTGTGGCAACCGCCATCGTCGGCGTGGTCATGCTGGTGGTCTACGTCGGCTTCCTCGCCATCCTGCGATCGCCCGACCTGGAGGTCGGACTCGCGCCTATCCTGAACCGCGCCGGAGGGCGTTCTCGCACACCCAGGTGACACGGAATAGCATCCGCCTAGGATGTGTTCTAAAGGTCGACGCCTCCAGACGAAGGTGTCGTGATCAGGTCAAGGAGTTCCGCTGTGCGGCAGATCATCATCATCGGTTCCGGCCCTGCCGGTTACACCGCAGCTGTGTATGCGGCTCGCGCCAATCTGAAGCCGCTGCTGATCGCCTCCTCTGTCGAGGCCGGCGGTGAACTGATGAACACCACCGAGGTCGAGAACTTCCCCGGATTCCCGGACGCGGTCATGGGACCAGACCTCATGTTCAAGATGCAGGCGCAGGCCGAGAAGTTCGGCACCGAGATCGTGCTCGACGACGTCGTGTCGGTCGACCTCACCGGTGAAGTCAAGAAGGTCACCCTCGGCTCCGGCGCCGTCCACGAGGCGCTCGCCGTCATCTTCGCGACGGGCTCGGCCTACCGCAAGCTCGGTCTGGCCGACGAAGAGCGTCTCTCCGGCCACGGCGTCTCCTGGTGCGCCACGTGCGACGGATTCTTCTTCCGCCAGCGGACCATCGCGGTCGTCGGCGGCGGCGACTCGGCGATGGAGGAGGCCACCTTCCTCACCCGTTTCGCCGACAAGGTGTACATCATCCACCGTCGCGACTCGCTCCGCGCGTCCAAGATCATGCAGGACCGCGCCTTCGCGAACGAGAAGATCGAGTTCATCTGGAACTCGGAGGTCGCGGCGATCGGCGGCGACGAGCAGGTTCAGAACGTCACCCTCCGCAACCTCGTCACCGGCGAGGAGAGCGAACTCCAGCTCCACGGCCTGTTCGTCGCGATCGGAAACGACCCCCGCGTGCACCTGGTGCACGGTCAGCTCGACCTGACCCCTGAGGGCACCATCGCCGTCGACGGGCGCAGTTCGAAGACCAACCTGCCCGGCGTCTTCGCTGCAGGCGACGTCATCGACCCGACCTACCGTCAGGCGGTCACCGCCGCAGCGTCCGGGACGGTCGCCGCCCTCGACGCGGAGCACTACCTCACCACCCTCCCCAAGGACCTGCTGGCCCGCGCCGTTGAAGGCGCATCCAGCGATCTCGAACTCACGACCACCGCATAAGGAGAACAACACAATGTCAGCAGCACGTTCGGTCACGGACTCCAGCTTCGAGCAGGACGTCCTCAACAGCGAGAAGACCATCCTGGTGGACTTCTGGGCTGAGTGGTGCGGCCCGTGTCGCGCCGTTGGACCGATCCTCGACCAGATCGCCGCGGAGCACTCCGACAAGATCGAGATCGTCAAGCTCAACGTCGACGAGAACCCGCAGACCGCGGCGAAGTACCAGATCACCTCCATCCCCGCGATGAAGGTGTACCAGGGTGGCGAGGTCGTCAAGACCGTTATCGGCGCGAAGCCCAAGCCTGCCCTCGAAGCCGACCTGGCCGCCTACATCGCGTAGCGCGACCCGTCCTCTTCAGACCCGTCCGGCGCTCACCCGCCGGGCGGGTCTTTTTTGTACCCGGAAGCGCGCACCGATTTTCGCCCCGGTGCGCCGCCCCCATAGCATTGCTCAACGGCAGAGAAACGGAACCCACACGTGACCGAACAGGGCTCCCCGCAGCAGCGGGGCAACAATCTGGACCCGTGGTATCACCACTACGCGCAGCGCACCAGCGGCCTCGCCGCCAGTGAGGTCCGAGCCTTGTTCGCCGTGGCCAGCCGCCCGGAGGTCGTGTCGCTCGCCGGCGGGATGCCGTTCGTGTCTGCGCTTCCCCAAGATCTGGTCGTCGGGGCCATGGACCGCGTCATGCGAGAGCGCGGAGCCGTCGCGCTCCAGTACGGCTCGGGTCAGGGCGTCCCGGCCCTGCGGGAGCAGATCCTCGAGGTCATGGCACTGGAGGGGATCAGCGGGAGCGCCGACGACGTCGTGGTGACCACCGGGTCCCAGCATGCGCTGGAGCTCTTCAGCAAGCTCTTCATCGACCCGGGTGATGTGGTGCTCGCCGAAGGGCCGAGCTACGTGACCGCCATGGTCATCTTCAAGTCGTACCAGGCCGAAGTGGATCATGTGCCCATGGATGAGCACGGCCTCATCCCCGAGGCGCTCCGGGAGCACATCGCCCGGCTGAAGTCGGCCGGGCGCCGGGTGAAGTTCCTTTACACCGTCCCGACGTTCCACAATCCGGCCGGCGTGACGCTCACCTGGGAGCGACGGCTCGAGATCCTCGAGATCGCGCGTCAGAACGACATCCTGGTGCTCGAGGACAACCCGTACGGGCTGCTGTACTTCCAGGACAAGCCGCCCGCGGCGATGCGGTCCGTGGAGAAGGACGGCGTCGTCTACTTGGGCACGTTCTCCAAAACCCTGGCTCCGGGGTTCCGGGTCGGATGGGCGCTTGCCCCGCATGCCATCCGCGAGAAGCTCATCCTCGCCAATGAAGCCGCGGTTCTGAGTCCGAGTTCGTTCAGCCAGCTCGTCATCTCCGAGTACCTGCAGGATGCGGACTGGCGCGCCCAGATCGACACCTTCCGCGGGGTCTACCGCGAGCGGAAGGAGGCGATGATTTCCGCGTTGGAGGAGTACCTCCCAGAGCTGCGCTGGACGGACCCGAACGGCGGATTCTACGTCTGGCTCACCCTGCCCGAGCATTTGGACTCGAAAGCGATGCTGCCGCGCGCCGTCACCGAGCTCGTTGCCTACACCCCAGGCACCGCGTTCTTCGCCGACGGGTCGGGGGCGCAGAACATCAGGCTGTCGTTCTGCTATCCCACCCCCGAGAACATCAAAGTCGGCGTGCGCCGTCTCGCCAATGTCCTCAACGGAGAGCAGGATCTGCTCGACACCTTCGCCGGGACCGGACCGCTAGGGGCTTCGCCGCGCAGGAGCCGTACGAGCGCCAACCCGCCAACCGACCTGCGCTAGACGAGCCTGCATTGGACGAGAAAGGCCTGATCATGGCACAAAAAGAGGAACTCGACATCGTCGTTCTCGCTGGCGGAATCTCGCATGAGCGCGACGTCTCTCTGCGCACCGGCCGGCGGGTCGCGGACGGCCTGAATGCACTCGGCCACCGGGTGGTGTTCCGGGATCCAGACGCCTCGCTCCTCGCCTTCCTCGACGAATCCCGGCCGGATGTTGTCTGGCCGGCCCTCCATGGCGCGAGCGGTGAGGATGGCGCCCTTCGCGGCCTGCTCGAGATCACCGGCGTGCCCTTCGTCGGCTCGCGCGCCGACGCATCCCGGCTGGCATGGTCGAAGCCGACTGCCAAGACCGTCGTTGAGCGGGCCGGCGTCTTCACTCCGGCCTCGGTCACGCTTCCTCAGGAGACGTTCCGCGAGCTGGGGGCGGGGAGCGTCCTCTCGACGGTTCTGGGCGGCCTCGAGGTGCCTGTCGTCGTCAAGCCGGCGCAGGGCGGGTCGGCTCAGGGCGTCACGATCGTCACGACCGCGGAGGAACTCCCGCGGGCGATGGTGGATGCGTACACCTACTCCGATGTTGCGCTGATCGAGCGGAAGGTCGAAGGCGTCGAGGTCTCCGTCGCCGTCGTCGACACGGGCGATGGACCGGAGGCGCTACCCGCCGTGGAGATTGAACCCGTCGACGGCGCGTACACGTTCGATGCGCGTTACAACGCGGGGGAGACCCGGTTCTACGTGCCCGCTCGGCTCGATGATGAGGTGGCCGAAGCTGTCGCCGCAGCCGCTGTGGCAGCCCACAAGGCGCTGGGCCTGCGGCATCTCTCGCGGATCGACCTCATCGTCGACGGGTCGGGGACACCATGGTTCCTCGAGGCGAACGTTCTTCCCGGCCTCACCGAGACCTCGATCATGCCGCAGGCGATCATCGCTTCGGGCCGCGAGCCGGGCGACGTATATGCAGCTCTGGCTCTCGCCGCCATCGCCGACGCCTGATCTGGTTGTCGCCCGGGTCGCTGCAGTCGGCTCAGGTGTAGCTGGGCTGCCCGAGTTCGGCGAGGATACGGTTCAGGTCCTGGATCGTCGCGAAGTCGACCACGATCTGTCCCTTGCGGGCACCGAGTGAGATCTTCACTCGAGTGTTCAGCCGGTCGCCCAGGTGGCCCGCGACCTCGTCGAGGTGTCCGCGGTGCCGCCCAGCCGTCGCCTTGGTTCGGACTGGCTTCGGGGTCTTGCTCGCTGCCGCCTCGGCTGCTCGCACCGACAGGTCCTCGTTGACGATCTTGTCCGCCAGCCGGATCATCGCTTCCTGATCGTCGGCCAGGGACAGGATCGCGCGGGCGTGCCCCGCGCTCAGGACTCCGGCCGCGACCCGTGACTGCACCACGGCCGGCAGCTTCAGAAGCCGGATGGTGTTGGTGATCTGCGGGCGTGACCGGCCGATGCGGTTGGCGAGCTCTTCCTGGGTGATTCCGAAGTCTGCGAGCAGCTGCTGGTAGGCCGACGCCTCCTCGAGCGGGTTCAGTTGGCTTCGGTGGAGGTTCTCCAGGAGGGCGTCGCGGAGCATGTCCTCGTCGGCCGTCTCCTTGACCACCGCCGGAATCGTCTCCAGGCCAAGTTCTTTGGTGGCCCGAAGCCGGCGCTCGCCCATGATGAGCTCGTAGCGCCCGGGCTCGTCGGGGAGCGGGCGCACCACGACTGGCTGAAGCACGCCCACCTCGCGGATGCTGGCCACTAGTTCGTCCAGCGCATCGCGATCGAATTCCATGCGTGGCTGAACCCGGTTGGGGACGATGTCGTCGGGGGAGATGCTGGCCAGTCGAGCGCCCGGGACGGCGAGCAGGGTGTCCTCCCGCTCGGCGACGGCCGTTCCGGTCGACGTTCCACCGAAGTTGTCGGGGAAGAATACATCGACCGGCCGGCTGGTCTGGTCGCTGGTGGGGATGAGGGCGCCGATGCCGCGGCCCAGTCCGGTGCGCTTCGCTGCCATTAGCGGGGTACTCCTCTTCGTGCGATCTCTGCGGCCGCCTCCATGTAGGAGAGGGATCCGCTCGAGTTGGTGTCGTAGCTGATGACGCTTTGTCCGTAGCTCGGTGCTTCCGAGATGCGGACGGAGCGGGGGATGATCGTGTCGAGGACCTCGTTGGGGAAGTGCTCGCGCACGTCTGCGGCGACCTGGTGCGCCAGGTTGGTACGGGAGTCGTACATCGTCAGCAGGATCGTGGAGACCCGCAGCTTCGGATTGAGGTGGCGCTCGATCAACTGAATGTTCTTGAGGAGCTGACTCAGGCCCTCCAATGCGTAGTACTCGCATTGGATGGGGATCAGCACCTCGCTCGCCGCGACGAATGCGTTGATCGTCAGCAGTCCGAGCGACGGCGGGCAGTCGATGAGTACATAGTCGATGTCGTACTCCTCGAGGAACCGGTCGAGCGCCCGCGAGAGCCGCTGCTCGCGGGCCACCATGGAAACGAGCTCGATCTCGGCGCCGGCCAGGTCGATCGTCGCCGGGATCACGAAAAGCCCGTCGAACTCCGGGCTCTTCTGAATGACGTCTTCCAGTTCGCGGTCATTCACGACAACGTCATACACGCTCGGAGTTCCCTCGCGATGCTCGACACTCAGCGCCGTGGAGGCGTTCCCCTGCGGGTCCAAGTCGATCACCAGGACACGCGCGCCGGATTTCGCGAGGGCTGCGCTCAAATTGACGACCGTCGTGGTCTTTCCGACCCCACCCTTCTGGTTGGAGATCGTGAAGATACGCGTACGCGAAGGGAGGGGGAGTGTTGTTGCCGCGATTACCTGCCGCCGACGAGCGAGATCCTGGATCTCCTGGGCGAGGGGAGTGGTTCCGTCGAAACCGGCGTCCGATACTTCCGGGTCCATGTCGTTGTCGATCTCACCTACTCCGCCGCGGTCGTTCTGGTGGGGTTGTTTCACGTGAAACCTCGTCGCTCGATGGTGCTCCGCACCGGCTTGCCGTCGGTCGTTCGGCACACCAGCAGCGCACCCGTTACCAACTCTAACTCGGATGTCCGGCGCTTCCCGCGCGCCGCGCTAGCTGTGGATAGGTCACTGCGAGTGATTCGTCGTCCCTGGCATGGCGGGTGGCCCCACGTGGGCCGCCTCGGCCGCCTCGGTCGCGAACGGTGACGCGCCTCGTGCTGGTTTCACGTGAAACGTCAAGGTTATTTCCTGCAGCAGGCCGTCCGCGCGCTCTAGGGCGGGAGGCGTTACCGTTAGGTCCTCACCCCCTGCCCCAATTGTTTGCGCCCCAGTCGACGGTCGACGGTAACGGATGCTGGGCTTAGCGTCCTCTAGATGGACCAATTCGGGGTCCTCGACCCAACCCCAGTCGGTCGACCGAATGCGGCAGTTGTCGATCGGATTCAATCGCGCTGGGTCCCGTGTTCTCCGGACAGTCGGCAACACCACGTTTCACGTGAAACGCGGTCTCTTCGTACCGGATCCGCGATAGCCGACGCTCACAAACGGACGCGTCGGGGAGGGGAACCTTCTGGCAGCAGCGCGCCGGGTGGCCAGACCATACAGTGACGGGAGGCGCTCCCGCCGTTCGCTGAGCGGGCCCCGAAGCCGTTCTCTGCACCCGGCCCTTCGCGCGGCGCTAGCACTTCGAGGCCGCGATTCTGAATGCACTCAGGCTCTCGACGCACTCAGACTCTCGACGCACTCAGACTCTCGACGCACTCAGACTCTCGACGCACTCAGACTCTCGATGCACTCAGACTCTCGATGCACCTAGGCCTCCGAGCGGCCCAGCCCCGCGATGCACGCACGCCCCCGACAACACTCAAGTCCCGGAGACACTCGGACCTCGACAACACTCAAGTCCCGGAGACACTCGGACCTCGACAACACTCAAGTCCCCGAGACACTTAGGGCTCGACAACACTCAACTCCCCGAGACACTTAGGGCTCGACAACACTCAACTCCCCGAGACACTTAGGGCTCGACAACACTCAACTCCCGGCGGCACTCCGGAGCTCGATAGCACTCAAGCCTCCGAGGCACACAGACCCCGGGGCACACAGACCCCGGGGCACTCAGACCCCTGGTGCGCTCGGACCCCGAGCCACTCGGCTCTCCCAAGTGACTCGCCTGGAACGGTGCTCTCGCTAAAGCAAACCGCGGATTCCAGATCCGCCGGTTCCTGCTTCTTCCCGACGACCCCGCCCCGGCGGAACATTCCCGACGTTTCACGTGAAACGTCGGCTACGACACAGGCCGGGCCCCCGACAAGCACGCTCTGTCGTGCCCGCCACATAGCTGAACTCCTCGTTCCAAAGCGTCTAATCGTCATCACTCTGCCCGAAATTGGCTAGCGGACCGCGACCCGCTAGACGCCCGACGCTGGCTCCTGGGCCTCCATCCACTCGGCGCACGCAGGGAGCGGCCACACTCTTTCGGCGGAACGGATTTACCCGGGCCGCTCAAGCATCTCCGGACGATTTGACCACCATTGGCGCTCGTGGGAGGCGGCGGGGGAGGGCGCATCACGGTCACCGTTCCAGAGACCACCGCCCGACAGCCTGCAGACGGCGAATGCGCGACCACGAACTAGTCCACCACATACCCCGCGCCCTGAACTCCTAGCGAATACGTCGGTCTGCAGCCACCGCGACTACCGGCCGCAGCGAAAGGCCCGATGTGATTTCATCGCAGCCAGACGCCCGAAACTTACAGCGGACGCCGGTCCCGATACCATCCCCGACCACGATCGAGCGGGTGCACCACCTACGACCCGGAACTATCGCATGACTGCAAGATCATCACCGGATCCCAACGTAGAGAAAAGGCGACCTTGAGACGAGTTGACGTGGCCTTGTGCGCCCCGAGATCGCCTTCAGTGAACGCCTCACGCGACGAAGTGTCCGTTCGGACCTTCCGCGTGTACGGTCCCATCCGGGCAGTGGGCCGTTGGTCGTTGGTCATGGGTGGTTGGTCATGGGTGGTTGGTCATGGGTGGTTGGTCATGGGTGGTTGGTCATGGGTGGTTCATCGCGGGTGGTTCATCGCGGATCGTTCAGTTGTAGTAAGGCCGGCCTCATTCCCGGACGGAGATGCGCATCGACTTGAAGTGAGGTGTCATGTCGCACCGATGTGCGATCGCGAGCCAGCCCTGTACCAGCGCGCACCCGCGATTCTGGGAGAGTCCACTGCAGGGCGGCACCCGGTCTAACACCGACAGCCGCATCAACGATCAAGCGTCGAGACTCACCAGCCTTGACTTTCGCTCGACGCACGAGCTTCGCCATGCAGACATGTTTCACGTGCAACTACAAAACTTCGACGACCATGTGGCCCTGTCGGTGGAGTTCAGCGCATCCTTCACCGCTCCCATCGCACATCTCAAGCAGATGGGAAGCGCAGGTCGAGACCCGTCCGTCCCCACGTCCACGCGCTAGACGTCCTTCGGCCAGGTTCGGTCACAAAATGGCTCGCGAGGCGCCTGAAACGGGTTCCCTCTGCCGCGGGAAACGCGCTCAGAATGGCTCTCACAGCACTGGAGCAGGTGCTTCAGTTGTCCAGGAGCCAACCTGAAGCGTACCGAGGAAGGGCTGACCTATCGGACGGACGCCCGAATGACCCTGGTGACCTCGGTCAGCAGACCTTCGCCGAGGGTCAGCACCTCGATGTCGTGCACCTTGAACTTGCGGATCTCCTTCGAGGCGGCTTCCACCTCGGTCGAGGCGGAGGCTCCCTTCATGAGAACGAGTTCGCCGCCGTCCCGAACCAGGGGAGCGGTCAACGGCAGCAACTTGCGGAAGGCACTCACCGCTCGCGCGGTGATCTGATCGAGAGGCCCATCAAGGCGCGCCTCTTCGGCACGAGCGCGAACAACGCTGACGTTGTCCAAGCCGAGGTCGTCGACCTGCTCGTTCAACCACGCGACGCGTCGCTCCATCGGCTCGATCAGCACGAACGAGACATCCGGCCGGGCTATCGCGAGAACCAACCCCGGCAGTCCGGCACCGCTTCCCACGTCCCCGACCACGCCGGGCCGCAGCAGCGGCGCGACCACCGCGCAGTTCAGGACGTGACGGGTCCACAACCGGGGGAGCTCAAGCGGCCCGATGAGCCCGCGTTCTTCACCCTGCTCAGCAAGGTTGCGGGTGAACCGACGTGCGACGTCAACTCGGTCCGCGAACAATGCAGGCGCCGCTGATGGCTCGGTCTCGAGGTCGGTCACTGTTTCACGTGAAACTAGGCGGCAGTGATCACGGTGTGACGGTCGCGACCCTCACCGTGCGAGGTGGACACGTATCCACGCTCGGAGACGATGTCGTGCACCAGCTTCCGCTCGTACGACGACATCGGCGGAAGAGCGGCTTCCGCCGCCCCTTCGTCCAAGCGCGCAATCGCACGATCCACCAGAGCCCCGAGTTCAGCCTGTCGGGCTTCGCGCGAGCCGGCGATGTCGAGGATCAACCGCGAGAACTCGCCGGTCTTGTTCTGCACGGCGAGCCGAGTCAGTTCTTGCAGTGCGGCGACCGTGTCCGCCTTCGCGAGCATTGCGAGGTTCGAGCCGTCTTCAGCGTTGACGGAGATGTAGGCGCGTCCGTTGCGAGTGTCGATGTCGATATCGCCATCGATGTCCGCGATGTCGAGCAGCTCCTCGATGTAGTCCGCTGCGATGTCGCCCTCACGGTCGAGGTCCGCCGGCACCGCGACCTCTTCACCCTCCACGGGTGCCTGGTCGTCGGATACGTCGATGGGATCGGGGGAGGAGGTCTGCACGTCGGTCATCGGGGGATCCTTACTACTTTCCGGCCTGCTTCTTTGCGCGGGCCTTGCTCACGGGCTGCACCCGCTGGACGGCCTGCTTCTTCGGCTGCTCTTCGACCGTCAGAACGGTTGCGCCATCCGCCTGGACCAGCTTGCCCTTCTTGGCGAGACGGGCCTCACGGGCCTTCGCGGCGTCGGATCCCGGCGTCGGCATGTTGCGGATGACCAGGAACTGCTGACCCATGGTCCACAGGTTGGAGGTCAGCCAGTAGAACATCACGCCGAGCGGGAAGGCGAAGCCCGAGAAGAGGAACACGAAGGGGAGCAGGTACAGCAGGATGCGCTGTTGCTTGAACTGCGGGCTCGCCTTGGTCTCCGGCGACATGTTCTTGGAGACGATCTGCAGCTGCGTGAGGAACTGCGACCCCGTCATCAGCACAACCATAACGGCCGCTATGATCATGACCGCGACCTGCGGGGGGTGGGCGTTCATCGCACCCTGGAAGCTCTGGTGCAGGGGAGCGACACCGAACAGCGTCGCGTTGCCGAACTGGAGAGCGAGGGTCTCGTTGAGCGGACCGACGCCGGCCTTACCGCTCTGGGCGCCGTTGAGCACCTGGAACAGTGAGAAGAACACGGGCATCTGCAGCAAGAGGGGGAGGCAGGAGCTCAGCGGGTTGGTGCCCGTCTTCTTGTAGAGCTCCATCGTCTCGCGCGACATCGCCTCGCGCGAGAACTGGTCCTTCTTGCCCTTGTACTTGTCCTGGATCTTCTTCAGCTGCGGAGCGATCTCCAGCATCCGTCGCTGGTTCTTGATCTGCCGGACGAAGATCGGGATCAGCGCCGCGCGGACGACGACGGTCAGTCCGACGATGGCCAGCACCCAGGTGATGCCTGCCGCCGGGTCCAGTCCCATCTGGGTGAACAGCCAGTGGAAGGCGACGAGGATCAACTCCACGACCCATTTGATGGGCCAGAGGATGAGTCCGATGATGTCAGGCATGACTTCTAACTAAGCCTTTCCGTGGCCGACGAGGCCGTTCGAGCTGCTTGCGACGACGAAACCAAAATCAGTGACCCTGTACCGCGGCTTCTTCGCCGGCGGCACATCGTCCACCCCGCCTGCGGCCCATGGGTGGCATCGGGCGATGCGGCGGATACCGAGGTAGGAACCCACGATCACACCGTGCTGTTGGATCGCCTGCAGCGCATAGGCCGAACACGAGGGGTAGTACCGGCACACGTCGCCATAAAGAGGCGAGATCACCGCCCGATACGCGCGGAGCACCAGCACGGCCGCATTTCGCGGTGCGAGGAGCACTGCTGCGAAAGCGGTTTTCATGGACGGACGCTGCCCTTACTGGTGTGACTGCGACTGGTGGAGGTGCGGCTGCTGTGACGGGCCGAAGCCCGAAGGAGTTCTTCGTGCAGGCTAGCCCACGGTGCTTGAGCGGAGGCTGGCAATGCGCGCACCACCACATCCATCCCCGGCTCACCTTCGGTTGAGGGCGAGTACTCGGGGAGGAGTTCGTAGGCCGCCGCTTTGAGTCGGCGCCGCACGAGGTTGCGCCGTACCGCGTTACCCACCGCTTTACTCACGATAAAGCCGAATCGCACCACACTGGAGTCGGGATTCGGACGGATGTACGTGACGGTGTTCGCTCCGGTGAAGCGAGCACCACGTCGCACAGCCGCCCGGTAGTCCGCCCCTCGCGTGATGCGATTGGCTTTCGCGAGCACCGGAAGGCCCTCTGCCGGCGAAGAATCAGGCCGAGAGCGTCTCGCGGCCCTTACGGCGGCGAGCGGAGAGGATGGCGCGGCCCGCGCGGGTGCGCATCCGGAGGCGGAAACCGTGGGTCTTCGCGCGCTTGCGGTTGTTCGGCTGGAACGTTCTCTTGCTCATATCAATCTCCGTGGGTGGTCGCTTCGCAGGCCTGTGCTGAGAGATGGGACAGCAGGGAAGACCCGGAAAGTTACAGGGCAGCCGAAAAGGCCGCAAGTCAACTGATTAAAACTACGGCCTGGGGCGGATCAGGTCAAACCGATCGACTTAAATCCACTGATTATGCACGGTATTGGCAGGGACCAGGAGCCCGACGCGCCGATGTATGCCGCTGATCGGATTTGTTCGCGGTTCTGTGGACAAGTTACCGTGAGGTCGAAAGTTATCCCCAGGCCATGCCAATTCTGGCCGGAGATCGCTACGGTATTGCTCACACAGCGGTGGATAACTCTGTGAATACCCACCGGCGGCATCCGAAGCCGCCAACCCGACGAGAGTCACCGGGGGTCGACTCGTCCCCTCGTCGGGCTGACGGCATCCGCAACACAGACGAAGACGGGGAACGATGGCAGGCGGCGAAGAGTCCATAGCTTCGGCATGGCAGAACGTGCTCGGCAAGCTCGAGACGGACGATCGCATCACTCCGCAGCTGTACGGCTTCCTCAGCCTGGTCGAGCCCAAGGGCATCATGGCCGGCACCTTCTACCTGGAAGTCCCGAACGAATTCACCCGAGGGATGATCGAGCAGCGCAGCCGGCTCCCCCTCCTGAACGCCATCGGCGCCCTCGACGACGGACTCGCGGTCAACACCTTCGCGATCGTGGTCAACCCGGAGATCCAGCAGGAGACCATGGCCGGCACCGCAGCCGAGCCAGAAGCGGCACCCACGTCGTACGCAGACCAGGTCGCGCCAATGGTGAGCCCTCCGACGGAGATCACGGCGCCTCCCCGAGGCGGAGACACCCGCCTCAACGCCAAGTACAGCTTCGACAACTTCGTCATCGGGCAATCCAACCGGTTCGCGCACGCCGCCGCGGTCGCCGTAGCCGAAGCACCCGCGAAGGCCTACAACCCGCTCTTCATCTATGGCGACTCGGGCCTCGGCAAGACGCACCTCCTCCATGCCATCGGCCACTACGCGATGAGCCTCTACCCCGGGATCCGGGTGAGATACGTCTCGTCGGAGGAGTTCACCAACGACTTCATCAACTCGATCGCCAATAACCGCGGCTCGTCGTTCCAGGCGCGCTATCGCAACATCGACATCCTGCTGATCGACGACATCCAGTTCCTGCAGCGAGCGGTGGAGACCCAGGAAGCGTTCTTCCACACGTTCAACACTCTGCACGACCACAACAAGCAGGTGGTCATCACCTCCGATCTGCCGCCGAAGCACCTCACCGGCTTCGAGGACCGGATGCGGTCCCGCTTCGAGTGGGGCCTGATCACCGACGTCCAGGTCCCCGACCTCGAGACGCGCATCGCGATCCTGCGCAAGAAGGCGCAGAGCGAGAAGATCCAGGTGCCCGACGACATCCTGGAGTTCATGGCGTCGAAGGTGTCGAGCAACATCCGGGAGCTGGAGGGGACGCTCATCCGCGTCACCGCGTTCGCCAGCCTCAATCGCACACCGGTCGACATGCCCCTCGTGCAGACGGTGCTGAAGGACCTGATCACGCTCGACGACGACAACGTGATCGCGCCGACCGACATCATCACGAACACCGCGGAATACTTCAAACTCACCGTCGACGATCTCTACGGTTCCAGCCGGTCGCAGGCGGTCGCTACCGCACGCCAGATCGCCATGTATCTGTGCCGTGAACTCACGAACCTCTCCCTGCCGAAGATCGGACAGCTCTTCGGCGGCCGCGACCACACCACCGTGATGTACGCCAACAAGAAGATCAGCGAGCTCATGAAAGAGCGCCGGTCGATTTACAACCAGGTCACGGAGCTGACCAGCCGTATCAAGCAGACGCACCGCTACGGCAAGTAGACCGCCTCTCTAGCGCAGAACTTATCCACATATCCATCCCCAGAGTGGGGACAAAGCCTTATTAACACTTGTGGATAACTTGTGGAGAGCCTCCGGAGAACTACACGTTTAATGGGGACGGTGAGCCGTGACCTGTGGGAACGCGTCGTCGGGCTCCCGGCGCTCGGATCGTTGTGAACACCCGGATTCCGCAGTCCATCAACATGTCACGTCCGTGTAGTTCCCTGTGTTCGCTTGGCCTCAACAGAGTTATCCACAGTTTCCACATCGGTTAACACGATTACTTCTTAACTCTTCTCATAGAGGGCGGACGACAACCTCAAGGGTCGCCAGGCACCACCGCTTTCCCGTCACAGGCCAGGGGCTAGGATTTGTCACGTCCGTTATCCGTGAGTCCAACAGAGGTGACTTCGTGAAGTTCCAAGCCAATCGGGATGTGTTCAGCGAGGCCGTCTCCTTCGCGGTGAAGCTTCTTCCGCAGCGGACGACCCTGCCCATCCTGAGCGGTGTGCTCATCGAGACGACGGAGAACGGACTCCAGCTGTCGTCGTTCGACTACGAGGTGTCGGCGCAGACCGAGATCGCCGCCGAGGTGGAAGAACCCGGTCGTGTGCTCGTCTCGGGCCGTCTTCTCGCCGAGATCGCCTCCAAGCTTCCGAACGCCCCCGTGCAGTTCTCGACCGAGGAGTCGAAGATCGTCGTGCGGGCCGGCTCGGCCAACTTCACGTTGCTGTCCATGCCGGTCGAGGAATACCCCAGCATCCCGCAGGTGGGAGGAGACGCCGGGCTCGTCCCCGCCGAGGAGTTCGCTCAGGCTGTTGCCCAGGTCGGCGTCGCGGCGTCGCGCGACGACGTCACCCCGGTGATCACCGGCGTCCAGCTCGAGGTCGGCGACAACCGCCTGGGCCTCGTCGCCACCGACCGCTACCGCGTCGCCGTGCGGGAAATCGACTGGGACAACGGCACCACGGCGGGCGATTCGGTCACCGCGCTGGTGCCGGCGCGCACCCTCACCGAGATCGGCAAGACCTTCGGGCACAGCGGCAACGTCTCGATCTCGATCACGAACCGCGACGACCGCGAGCTGATCGCCTTCACCGCGGACAAGAAGACAGTCACCTCCCTCCTGATCAAGGGAAACTTCCCTCCTGTGCGCCGGCTCTTCCCCGAGCAGGTCGACAACTACGCGGTGATCAACACCGCCGAACTCATCGAGGCGACCCGTCGTGTCGCCCTCGTCCTTGAGCGCGAGGCCGCGCTCCGCTACACCTTCACCGCCGACGGACTGACGCTGGAAGCGATCGGTTCGGAGCAGGCGCAGGCATCCGAGAGCATCGACGCTCTTCTCACTGGCCAGGAGACGGTGGTTTCATTGAAGCCGCAGTTCCTGCTCGATGGTCTCGGTGCGGTGCACTCGGAATTCGTGCGCATCTCGTTCACCAAGACCGAGAACCCCAACAAGCCGGGGCCTGTGCTCATCACGAGCCAGACGTCGAAGGACCAGGCGGGAGCGGACTCCTACAAGTACCTGCTCCAGCCGAACCTGCTCCTGCGCTAGTTCCCGGCGCCGCTGAAGCAACAGAAGAAGGATCATCATGCACATCGGCCTCATCGGTCTCGGACGCATGGGCAACAACATGCGTGCCCGTCTCGAGAAGAACGGCATCGACGTCACCGGATACGACACGAACCCCGAGGTCTCGGACGTCGCGACCGTCGCGGACCTCGTCGCCGCGCTTCCTGCACCTCGGACCGTCTGGGTCATGGTGCCGGCCGGCCAGATCACCGACTCGGTCATCCGCGAACTCGAGCCGCTGCTCGAGAAGGGCGACCTCGTCATCGACGGTGGAAACTCGAAGTTCACCGAGGACTTCGCGCATGCCGAGCTGCTCGCCCCCCGTGGTGTGGACTTCATGGATGTCGGCGTCTCCGGTGGAATCTGGGGCCTCGACAACGGCTACGGCCTGATGGTCGGCGGTTCGGCCGAGCAGGTGGAGCGTGTGCTTCCCGTCTTCGACGCGTTGCGACCCGAGGGTCCGCGCGACGAGGGCTTCGTCCACGTCGGCGAGGTCGGCGCGGGTCACTACGCGAAGATGGTGCACAACGGTATCGAGTACGCCCTGATGCAGGCCTACGCAGAGGGATACGAGCTCCTCGATACGCGCAAGGACATCATCAAGGACGTCACCGGTACGTTCAAGGCTTGGCAGCGCGGGACGGTAGTCCGCTCGTGGCTGCTTGACCTCCTGGTCCGCGCTCTGGAGCAGGACCCTGAGTTCGAGCACATCGAGGGCTACGTTCAGGATTCCGGCGAGGGCCGGTGGACCGTCGAGGAGGCGCTCAACAACGCCGTCCCCGTGCCGACGATCAGCGCATCCATCTTCGCGCGGTTCGTTTCGCGCCAGCAGGACTCGCCTGCGATGAAGGCCGTCGCCGCTCTGCGCAACCAGTTCGGCGGCCACGCCGTCAAGGCCGTGGACTGAGACCCGCGAACTGAAAACTCTGTGCGTGTCACACATCTCTCCCTGACCGACTTCCGCAACTACCGCACTGCGGAGGTGCCGTTCGCGGCCGGCGCGAACCTGTTCGTCGGCCGCAACGGCCAGGGAAAGACCAACCTCGTCGAGTCGCTCGGCTACCTGAGCACCCTCGGGTCGCATCGGGTGTCGAGCGACCAGGCGATGATCCGGAAGGACGCGGACGCCGCGATCGTCCGGGCGCGCATCCAGCACGACGGCCGCGAGCTGCTGGTCGAGGTGCAACTCAATCGCACCTCGCCGAACCGCGCCCAGGTCAATCGCGGGGCGATCAAGCCGCGCGAACTCCCGCGGTACTTCTCCAGCGTGCTGTTCGCTCCGGAGGATCTGGCGCTGGTGCGTGGCGAGCCGGGCATCCGCCGTAGGTACCTCGACCAGCTGCTCATTCAGCGGAACCCCCGCTACTCGGCGGTCATCGCCGACTACGAACGGGTGCTCAAGCAGCGCAACACCCTGCTGAAGTCGGCTCGGGCTTCGCGCGTCCGCGAGGACCAGTTGGGAACGCTCGAGATCTGGGACGACCGCCTCGTCCAGCTGGGATCCGAACTCATCGACGCACGCCTCGACCTCGTGACGCGACTGAGCGATCCCGTGGTCGCGGCGTACCGATCGGTCGCCGGCGACGACCATCACCCCCGGCTGATCCCGCAGCTGACCATCTTCGGCGCGCATGTCGAGGACGATGAGGATGCCGACGGCGACGATGTGACCGGGTCAGCCGGTGTCGCTACGCCCGAGGCTTTCCGGCGGGCGCTTGCCGCGGTCCGCCGCAAGGAGCTGGACCGTGGTCTGACGCTCGTGGGTCCGCACCGCGATGACGTGCTGTTCGAGTTGAACGCTCTACCCGCCAAGGGATACGCGAGCCATGGCGAGTCGTGGTCGTTCGCGCTCGCCCTGAAGCTTGCCTCGGCCGAGCTGCTGCGCCGTGAGTCCACGACCGGCGATCCCGTCCTCATCCTCGACGACGTGTTCGCGGAGTTGGACCAGGCACGTCGGCGCATGCTCGCAACTGCCGTAGCCGGTTACGAGCAGGTGCTCATCACCGCTGCGGTGCTGGACGACGTTCCAGAAGAACTGACGGCGCACACCGTGCGGATCGAAGCGGGCACCATCGTGGAGACGTCCGGTGTCTGAAACTCGCGGGCCGGGGGAGGCGTCGGCCGTCTATCTGCGGCTGAAAGCGCTGTTCGCAGGAACGGGCTCCCGCAGCAGACGCGCTCCGAAGCGCGAAGAGGATCCCACGGCGAGCCGGCCCTTCGGTTCAGGCCGCGACCCTCGCGGCGTAGGGGATGTGGTCGATGCGTTGGCAGCGCAGCTCGGCTGGACCTCGGCTCTTGCGCAGTCCGACCTCCTCGAACGGTGGCGTGAACTGGCCGGTGACGAGACGGCCAAGCACGCCGTCCCGGACCAGATCACCGACGGCGTGCTGGTCGTTCGGTGCGAGTCGACGGCGTGGGCGACACAGCTGCGGATGATGCGGTCGGAGCTCCTCGCTCAGATCGCTGAGCGATTCCCGGAGGCAGGGATCGAGTCAATCCGTTTTCAGGGGCCGGACGCCCCCTCCTGGAAAAGAGGCCCCAGGTCGATTCCAGGGCGTGGCCCGCGCGATACTTACGGCTGAGGGCACAAAAGAGGTAGCCCTGCCGCGGAAAATGCGTCAGACGGCCGTTTTCGGGCATTTCTCCGCCCGGCTCTTGGTAGACTGGAACGTCACTGTTGAGTGCGGTCAGGAGCCAATTTTCATATGACGATGGAACCGAACAAGGCCGGGACGGAACACGAGTACGGCGCCAATGAGATCCAGGTCCTCGAGGGTCTCGAAGCCGTCCGGAAGCGACCCGGAATGTACATCGGTTCGACCGGACCCCGCGGACTCCACCACCTGGTCTACGAGATCGTCGACAACTCCGTCGATGAGGCCCTCGCCGGGCACGCGGACAACATCGAGGTGACCATCCTCCCGGACGGCGCCGTGCGCGTGATCGACAACGGTCGAGGCATCCCGGTCGACGAGCACCCGGTGGAGAAGAAATCGACGGTGGAGGTCGTCCTCACGATCCTGCACGCCGGCGGAAAGTTCGGCGGCGGCGGCTACGCGGTCTCCGGTGGTCTGCACGGCGTCGGCAGCTCGGTGGTCAATGCCCTCTCGTCGCGTCTCGATGTCGAGGTGCGCCGTCAGGGCTACGTCTACCGGCAGAGCTACCGCAACGGTGTGCCGGAGGCTCCCCTGGAGCAGGGCGAGGCGTCGGATGCGACCGGCACCACCATCACCTTCTGGCCGAGCCCCGAGACGTTCGAGACGGTCGTCTTCGACTATGAGACGCTGCGGACGCGGTTCCAACAGATGGCCTTCCTCAACAAGGGCCTGCGCATCGCGCTCACGGATGAGCGACCGCGCCAGGTTCCGGAGGTCGAGGGCGAGGTCGACGAAGAGGAGTTCGAGCCCCAGCACGAGGTCTTCCTGTACGAGCGCGGCCTCACCGACTACGTCCACTACCTCAACTCGGCGAAGAAGGCCGAAGTCGTGCACGACGAGATCATCTCGTTCGAGACCGAGGACACCGAGCGCAAGATCGCCCTCGAAGTCGCGATGCAGTGGACCACGGGCTACAACGAGAGCGTCTTCACCTACGCCAACACCATCAACACGCACGAGGGCGGCACACACGAAGAGGGATTCCGTGCCGCGCTGACGACGCTGGTGAACCGGTATGCGCGTGAGAAGGGCATCCTGAAGGAGAAGGACGACAACCTCTCCGGCGATGATGTCCGCGAGGGTCTGACCGCGGTGATCTCGGTGAAGCTGTCCGAGCCGCAGTTCGAAGGCCAGACGAAGACCAAGCTCGGCAACACCGAGGCCAAGGCGTTCGTGCAGAAGGTCGTCGGCGACCAGCTCGGAGACTGGTTCGACCGCAACCCGAACCAGGCGAAGGACATCATCCGCAAGGCGCTGCAGGCAGCGACCGCACGACTCGCTGCCCGCAAGGCGCGTGAGACGGCACGTCGCAAGGGTCTGCTCGAGAGCGGTGGGATGCCGGGCAAGCTGAAGGACTGCCAGTCGAAGGACCCGACGGTGTCCGAGATCTTCATCGTCGAGGGCGACTCGGCCGGCGGCTCCGCCGTGCAGGGCCGCAACCCCGAGACGCAGGCGATCCTGCCCCTGCGCGGCAAGATCCTGAACGTCGAGAAGGCACGACTCGACCGGGCCCTGGCGAACAACGAGGTCCAGGCGATGATCACGGCGTTCGGCGCCGGCATCGGCGAGGACTTCAACCCGGAGAAGGCCCGGTACCACAAGATCGTGCTGATGGCCGATGCGGATGTGGACGGCCAGCACATCACGACCCTGCTCCTCACCCTGCTGTTCCGCTACATGCGACCGCTCGTCGACCTCGGCTACGTGTACCTCGCGCAGCCGCCGCTGTACCGGCTGAAGTGGTCGAACGCCGAGCACGAGTACGTCTACTCCGACCGGGAGCGCGACGCCTTCCTGGCGGATGGCCTCGCGGCCGGCAAGCGGATCCCCAAGGACAACGGTGTGCAGCGCTACAAGGGCCTCGGCGAGATGGACTACAAGGAGCTCTGGGAGACCACGATGAACCCGGAGACCCGCACTCTGCTGCAGGTCACGCTCGACGATGCCGCGGCGGCTGACGAGATCTTCGCCACCCTGATGGGCGAGGACGTCGAATCGCGCCGCTCGTTCATCCAGAAGAACGCCAAGGACGTGCGGTTCCTCGACATCTGACGCGTCCGCGCTGACAGATCAAGAGGAATCACGAGGAAGAGAAGACTGTGACGGACGAAGAGAACCTTACGGGCGAGGCCGGCGACGGCGCTGGCTTCGGCATCCACGGCAGGATCGATCAGGTCGACCTGCAGTCGGAGATGCAGCGGTCGTACCTCGACTACGCGATGAGCGTCATCATCGGCCGCGCGCTGCCCGAGGTCCGCGACGGCCTCAAGCCGGTGCACCGCCGCGTGATCTACGCGATGTTCGACGGCGGCTACCGACCGGACAAGGCATTCTCGAAGTGCGCTCGCGTGGTCGGCGACGTCATGGGCCAGTTCCACCCGCACGGCGACTCGGCGATTTACGACGCCCTGGTGCGCCTGGTGCAGCCGTGGAGCCTCCGGTACCCCCTCGCCCTCGGCCAGGGCAACTTCGGTTCGCCGGGCAACGACGGCGCGGCGGCGCCCCGATACACCGAGACCAAGATGGCTCCGCTCGCCCTCGAGATGGTCCGGGACATCGACGAGGAGACCGTCGACTTCCAGGACAACTATGACGGACGGACGCAGGAGCCGGCCGTTCTGCCCAGCCGCTTCCCGAACCTGCTGGTCAACGGCTCGGTCGGTATCGCGGTCGGCATGGCGACCAACATCCCGCCGCACAACCTCCGCGAGGTCGCCGACGGCGCGCTGTGGCACCTGGCGCACCCCGAAGCGTCGCGCGAGGAGCTCCTCGAAGAGTTGATCAAGCGGATCAAGGGCCCGGACTTCCCGACCGGAGCGCAGATCCTCGGCGTCAAGGGAATCCAGGACACCTACCGGACGGGTCGTGGTTCGATCACGATGCGCGCCGTGGTCAACATTGAGGAGATCCAGGGCCGGGTCTGCCTCGTCGTCACCGAACTGCCGTACCAGGTGAACCCGGACAACCTCGCGATCAAGATCGCCGAGCTCGTCAAGGACGGCCGCATCGGAGGCATCGCCGACATCCGCGACGAGACCTCGGGCCGTACCGGTCAGCGACTGGTGATCGTGCTCAAGCGCGACGCCGTCGCGAAGGTCGTGCTGAACAACCTCTACAAGCACACGCAGCTGCAGGAGAACTTCGGCGCGAACATGCTTGCGATCGTCGACAACGTTCCGCGCACGCTCGCCCTCGACGGCTTCATCACCGCGTGGGTCGACCACCAGGTCGAGGTCATCGTCCGCCGCACCCGGTACCGGTTGCGGAAGGCCGAGGAGCGCGCTCACATCCTGCGCGGCTACCTGAAGGCTCTGGATGCTCTCGACGATGTCATCGCCCTCATCCGCCGGTCGCCCACGGTCGACGATGCTCGGACCGGCCTCATGGAGCTGCTCGACGTAGATCAGGTGCAGGCAGACGCGATCCTCGCGATGCAGCTGCGCCGCCTGGCCGCCCTCGAGCGCCAGAAGATCATCGACGAGCACGACGAGATCGAGCGAGAGATCGAGGACTACAAGGCGATCCTCGCCGACCCGGTGCGTCAGCGCACCATCATCAGCGAGGAACTCACCGAGATCGTCGACCGCTTCGGCGACGACCGGCGCACCGAGATCATGTTCGGCTTCGACGGCGACATGAGCATGGAAGACCTCATCCCCGAAGAGGAGATGGTGGTCACGGTCACGCGCGGCGGCTACATCAAGCGCACCCGCAGCGACAACTACCGCAGCCAGCACCGCGGCGGCAAGGGTGTGAAGGGCGCCCAGCTGCGCGGCGAGGACGTGGTCGACCACTTCTTCGTCACCACGACGCATCACTGGCTGCTGTTCTTCACGAACAAGGGACGCGTGTACCGCGCGAAGACGTACGAGGTGCAGGAGGCCGGCCGCGATGCCAAGGGCCAGCACGTCGCCAACCTCCTCGCTATGCAGCCCGATGAGGAGATCGCCGAGATCCTCGACATCCGCGACTACCAGGCGGCCAAGTACCTCGTGCTCGCCACGCGCGACGGCCTGATCAAGAAGACCGCGCTCGACGAGTACGACACGAACCGCTCCGGCGGCATCATCGCGATCAAGCTACGGGAAGATGACGAGGTCGTCTCGGCGTTGCTGGTCGAAGAAGATTCCGACCTGCTGCTCGTGTCGCGCAAGGGGATGTCCATCCGCTTCACCGCGTCGGACGATGCACTGCGTCCGATGGGTCGCTCGACCTCCGGCGTCATCGGAATGCACTTCCGCGGCGAGGACCGACTGCTGGACGCCTCCGTCGTCTCCGACGAGGGTTACGTGTTCGTGGTCACCGAGGGCGGCTATGCGAAGCGCACCGCCGCCGACCAGTACCGCCTGCAGAATCGCGGCGGTCTCGGCATCAAGGTGGCCAAGCTGAGCGACGATCGCGGTGACCTCGTCGGTGCTCTGATCGTCGGTGAGGACGACGAGGTCCTTGTGGTTCTTGCCAGCGGCAAGGTGGTACGCTCTGCCGTGGCCGAGGTACCTGCCAAGGGCCGCGACACCATGGGTGTCGTCTTTGCACGTTTCGCCGAGTCGGACAAGATCATCGCACTGGCGAAGAACACCGAACGTGACCTCGAATCCTCCAGTCTCGCGGAGGATGAGGAGAACGTCGGGAAGGAAGAAACCGTAGATGAGCAGTAGCGTCGCCGAGAAGCTCGCCAAGAAGTCGTCCCGACGACCCGCATCCGCCAAGCAGGTGCGGCTCAAGCTGGTCTATGTCGACTTCTGGTCGACCGTGAAGTTGTCGTTCCTCGCGGGCATCTGCCTGGCCATCATCGCGGTCGTCGGGACGTTCCTGATCTGGACCGTGCTCGATCGCACCGGCATCTTCGACCAGGTGAACAGCCTGTTCAAGGACATCTCGGGCGCCGGGGGAAGCGACCTCCGGTCCATCCTGGGCCTCGGACAGGTCATGGGATTCTCGCTGATCGTCGCCATCCTCGACATCGTGGTGGTGACCGCGCTGGGTGCTGTTTTCGCGCTGCTCTACAACCTCTCGGTGAAGATCACAGGCGGACTTCTCGTCGGTTTCACCAACAACTGACGATTTCGCAATGCTCGGGCAGATCGGGTAGTCTCGTATCTGCCCATTCGGGGATATAGCTCAGGCGGTTAGAGCGCTTCGCTGATAACGAAGAGGTCCGAGGTTCAAGTCCTCGTATCCCCACCATCCCTTCACTCGGGGCCTTAGCTCAGTTGGTAGAGCGCCTGCTTTGCAAGCAGGATGTCAGGAGTTCGAATCTCCTAGGCTCCACCCTTTTCCTCCACCGGCGGCACAATGGGCCGCGCCGGAAACGGGCTCGAGTACGAGACGCTGGTGGTCACGCTTCCCAG
Organism: Leifsonia sp. RCC_180; assembly: GCF_058138205.1. NCBI lineage: Bacteria > Bacillati > Actinomycetota > Actinomycetes > Micrococcales > Microbacteriaceae > Leifsonia > Leifsonia sp. RCC_180. The sequence continues at coordinate 2,747,986 of NZ_CP200340.1, forward strand.
GGTCCCCACCGTGCCGCTGATCTGTTCCAGATGGCGCATGGATGTGGCCACGACCTTGAGGATGAAGCAGTCGTCGCCCGTGACGTGGTGCGCCTCCACCACCTCGGGGATCCCCTCCAACAGATCGTGCAGCGGCTTGTACTGGCTGCTGGGATACCGCAGCCGCAGGTACGCGAGGATGCCGTAGCCGAGCCGTTCGGGGTCGATTACCGCATGGTACCCGGTGATGACTCCGGCTTCCTCTAGGCGTCGCACCCGCTCGGCCACCGCACTGTGCGACATGTGGACCGTGCGCGCCAGCTCGGCGATCGACTGGCGACCGTCGCGCTGCAGCTCGGTGAGCAGCTGCCGGTCGGTGCTGTCTACGACGAATGGGAAAGTAACGGCCATGACCGGATTCTGCCATGATTCCGACGGCCTGCTGCCTCGAACGCCCTCAATCAGCTCTTCAGCGAGCCGGGCTGATTTTCTAGTCTCGAACCATGACGACACAGACCTCCGAGGCCGCCCGCCACTTCGCTGACAAGCTGCGTTTCGAGACCGATCCTTCGGATGTGAAGGCCGCGTTGGATGCCGGCGAACCCGTTGTGCTGGTCGATAGCCGCGGCGAGGCGGCATGGCTACAGGGTCGAGCTGCGGGTGCCATCCACCTGCCGACGGCTGAGATCAACGAGCGTGCGCACGCCGTCATCCCGCTCAACCGCCCGGTGGTGGTGTACTGCTGGGGCCCGGGATGCAACGGATCGACCCGCGCGGCCCTCGCCTTCAGTCTGCTCGGCTACGAGGTGAAGGAAATGATCGGCGGGTTCGAGTATTGGGCGCGGGAGGGCCTGCCGGTGGTCGACGACTCCGGACTGCTGGAGCGTGCGGCCGACCCGCTGACCGCTCCCGTCGGCGAGATCGACTGTGCATGCTGAATCCGCTACTTGAGCAGCCGGGAGAGCACCCGGTCGGCGAGTGGTTTGCCTCCGGTCTGGCAGGTGGGGCAGTACTGGAACGTCGAATCGTGGAAGATCACTTGCCGGATGGTGTCTCCACACACCGGACACGGCTGACCCGTGCGCCCGTGCACACGAAGGTTCGACTTCTTCTCGCTCTTGAGCTCGGACGCGGCCAGCCCGTCGGCGCGCGCTAGCGCATCCCGGAGCGTGGACTGCATCGCGTCGTAGAGGCGCGAGACGTCCGCCGCGGGCATGTTCGCCGGCTTGTACGGGGACATCTTGGCGACGTGCAGGATCTCGTCGGAGTACGCGTTGCCGATCCCGGCGATGAGGGACTGGCTGCGCAGCACGCCCTTGATCTGCGCTCGGCCCTGACCCGCCAGGATGGCCGCGAACGCCTCCTCGGTGAACCCGGCATCGAGCGGATCGGGGCCGAGGCGGGCGATGCCCGGAACGTCGGCCGGGTCGTGCACGACGTAGATCGCGAGGCTCTTCTTGGTCCCCGCCTCGGTGATGTCTAGTCCCGAACCGTCGTCGAGCACCAGGCGAGCGGCGAGAGGTCCTTTGCCCAGCCGTCCGTTGGGCGGAGGCGGGGGAGTGTCACGCCAGCGGATCCAGCCCGCTCTCGCCAGGTGCACCACCAGGTGGAGATCGCCGGCGCTGATGTCGAGGAACTTTCCGTGGCGGGTGACGCCGGCGATCGTCAGCCCGTGGAGCGCATCCACCGGAGGATCGAAGGTCTTCAAGGCCGAGAACGCCACGATACTGAGGCGCTCGATGACACGACTCTTCAGCCGACCATCGAGGTCGGCGGCGAGAGCGGTGACTTCCGGAAGTTCGGGCATCACCCCCTAGTCTGCCCCCGACCTCCGACATCCGCACGGGGACTCTCACAGGGCCATCCGCAGTAGGGTGAGGCGGTGGACATCAGAGTGGCTGCGTACGCAGTCATCACAGACGGCGACCGCATCCTGCTGGCTCACTGGAATGAGAGCGGACGCTCCGGGTGGACCCTGCCGGGCGGCGGCATCGACCCGGGCGAGGACCCGGCCGATGCGGTGGTCCGCGAGATCGCGGAAGAGACCGGCTACCTCGGCGAGGCGGGCGAACTGCTCGGGATCGACTCCAAGGTCATCCCGGCCGAGCACAGATTCGTACCTGACGCGGGGCCGCTGCACGCGCTGAGGATCGTCTATCGCGCCACGGTCGTCGGCGGCACGCTTACGAACGAACTCGAGGGCACCACCGACGAGGCTGCCTGGTTTCCGCTCGCGAACATCCCGAAGCGCCGGGTCGAACTCGTCGACATCGCGCTCAGGATGGCCGGACTGGCCGACTAGGCGGTCACTGGTCGCTGCTGTTCGCCCGGGATGATGATCCACATCACCACGTAGGCGATGAACTGCGGGCCCGGCAGCAGGCAGGACAGCAGGAACAGGATGCGTACCGTCCACGGCTTCAGCCCGAACCGTTGAGCGAGCCCGGCGCAGACACCGGCGAGGATGCGACCGTCACGGGGGCGTAGGAGAGTGTTCATGCTCACCAGCGTCGCAGCGCCCGCGCGGCCGCACCATCGGGGTAACCCCCGAAAAGACCCCGAGAGTTACGGCAGTGGGTCGGCCGGAGACGTGGCAGGCGTCGTCGGCGTCGTGGGCTCCTCGTCCGCCACCCACAGCTCGTCATCGGCGCGGAACGTCTGCCAGACGGCGTAGAGCAGACCGACGGCGGCGATGATGCCAAGCCCGATGGCGATGACACCACCCGCGCCCGGACCGGACTTCTGCTTCGCGACCGGCGCCTTCTTGGTCAGCTCCTTGGTCGCCTTCTTGAAGTCGCCCGCGAACGCTGCTGAACGAGCGGCACGGGCGTGGTCGACCACCGACAGTGCGGTGCCGACCACCGTGCCCACGGCCGGAATGACATCGCCGACCACGCGCTCACGCGCCTGGCCTGCATAGCGGCCGGCGGTCGCCTTGGCCGTCTGGGCGGCCGGACGGACGTACTGGTCGTAGCCGTCACGGACGCGGGGGCCGAGTTCCTCACGCGTGTAGTAGGCCGCCTGTTTGCGGGCCTCCGCAGCGAGGGCGTTGGCGTTCGCCAGCACATCCTGCTGTTGGGTCCACAGGTCCTCGGCTCCGCTGCGCAGTCGCTTGAGCTCCTTCTGGCGCTTGCGTGTCAGGCTCATCTGTTCCTCCGTTGCATCGGGGTGACGACGACTCCATCTTGCCACCGAAAGGGCTGGGGATGGCCCGAGAGCTCTCGAGACCACCGAAGTTCCTTATACGCGCTGTGCAAGAATTGGTGCCATGTCTAAGCACACCGCTGTCGCCACGCTCCACACTAACTACGGAGACATCAAGGTCAACCTCTTCGGCAACCATGCGCCGAAGACGGTCAGGAACTTCGTCGGGCTGGCGACGGGCGAGATCGAGTGGACGCACCCCGCCACGGGTGAGAAGACGAACGCTCCGCTCTACAACGGTGTTGTCTTCCACCGCATCATCCCGGGCTTCATGATCCAGGGCGGCGACCCGCTCGGTCAGGGCGTCGGCGGACCGGGCTACCAGTTCGACGACGAGATCAACCCGGAACTCGACTTCACGCAGCCGTACATCCTCGCGATGGCGAATGCCGGAATCCAGGGCGGTCGCGGCACTAACGGTTCGCAGTTCTTCATCACGGTCGGGCCGACCACCTGGCTCCAGGGCAAGCACACGATCTTCGGCGAGGTCGCCGACGACGCATCGCGCAAGATCGTCGACAAGCTGGCCGAGCTTCCGACGGACGCCCGCGACCGGCCTCTCGACGACGTCGTCATCGAGTCCATCGACATCGAGCAGGTCTGAGGAAGGACGGGCGAGCTCGCAACATGACTCAGCCCGTCGACGCCCGCGCGAACTACTGTTACCGTCACCCCGATCGCGAGAGCTATGTGCTCTGTCAGCGGTGCGGGCGGACGATCTGCGGTGACTGTCAGACTCCGGCTGCGGTCGGAGTCATCTGTCCGGAGTGCATGGCGAAGCAGCGCGCGGCGCATCCCCGCACCAAACCGGCCTGGCTGACCCGGTTCACGGGGTCAGGCGCCCCGGTCGTGACGTACGCGATCATCGGCGTCTGCGTGGTCGTCTTCGTCGTCCAGACGCTGGGCGATCTACTCGGTCTGCAGGTCACGAACGCCCTGCGTTATGCGGGTGCCTATTCGTATCCGGCGGCGATCTCCGGAGCGTTCGAACCGTGGCGCATGGTCACGAGCATCTTCGCCCACGCCAACATCCTGCATCTGCTGCTGAACATGTACACGCTGTGGGTGTTCGGTTCCGCACTCGAACCGCTGCTCGGTCGTGCCCGCTATCTGGCCCTATTCCTCATCAGTGGATTCGCCGGCTCGCTTGGCGTGCTCCTCATCGCTTCGCCCGTGGTGCCGGTCGTCGGCGCGTCGGGTGCGATCTTCGGTCTCTTCGGTGCCTTCTTCATCATCCAGCGACGACTCGGGGGCAGTGCGACCCAGATGCTGGTGCTGCTGGCGATCAACCTCGGCATCGGCTTCCTCCCGGGGTTCAACATCGCGTGGCAGGCGCACGTCGGAGGCCTGGTCGGCGGCCTGCTGGTGGGGCTGATCTTCGTCGAGACGCGTCAGCAGCAGCGCCGCCGCTGGCAGCTGCCGTTGCTGGTGCTGTTGTGCGTGATCTTCGTGGCGCTCAGCCTCATCCACTTCTTCGTGTAGTTCTCCCTGAGTTCCCCACAGCGGGTGGATAAAGTTATCCACAGGCTTATTAACACTGTGGGGAATTACACGCCTGTAACTCTCCACAGGCTTATTAACACTGGGGAAACCGCGCGCAAACGCGCGGCAACTGCTCACAGGGCGCCTGTGGATAGCTGTGGAAAACACCAAACCCGACCCAGCAGCTGCTGGCCCGGGTCTGTGTAGTGAGCGGAGGGGCGTTACCGCCAGCGCGTCGTCATGAGGAAGCCGACGAACGCGATGCCGAAGCCGACGAGGATGTTCCAGGCGCCGAGGGCGGGGATGGGGTACTGGTTCTGGCTCACGTAGAAGACGATGATCCAGATCAGCCCGAGCAGCATGAAGCCGAACATGATCGGCTTGAACCACACCGGGTTCGGCGCCTCTTCTCCCGAGGCCGCGATGCTGCGCTCAGCGCGGGCGGGTCGCTCGGGTTTCGTCTTCGACTTGCTACGTGCCATAGCACCACAGTGTAGCGGTGAAGGCCCCGAGGTTCCTGACGCCCCCGAACGGGGGAGGCCTGTGGACAGCCGTGTCGTTTCACAGCGTGCGTCCCTAGAATCTGCACCATGACCACGCCCAGAGCCCGCACCCGACGGCCCCATCGCCGTACCTCGGTGCTCGGTGTCCTGGGCGAGCTGCTGATCACCGCCGGCGTCCTCGTCCTGCTCTTCCTCGGCTGGCAGATCTGGTGGAACAACCTCGTCACCTCGGGGCAGCAGTCCAGTGCGGCTGCGCAGCAGAGCCAGAAGTGGATCGACGACGCCCTGAAGGCGCCGAAGCCTGCACCGGACACGCAGACGGCCCAGGTCGATCCGCCCGTGATCGCGAAGCCCGCCCCCTATGAGGCATTCGCCGTCGTCTACATCCCGAGACTCGGCGCGGACTGGAAGCGCACGATCCGGCAGACCGTCGACACGGAGCGGGTCCTCAACAGCTATACGGCCGGCGTCGGTCACTATATCGACACGCAGCTGCCAGGACAGGTCGGCAACTTCGCCGTCGCCGGCCACGACTCGGGATGGGGTAACACGTTCATCGACCTGTCGAAGCTGCATATCGGCGACCGGATTTATGTGCAGACCAAGGACGGCTGGTACACGTACACGTTCCGCAACTTCGAGTTCGTGCAGCCATCGGCCGTGGGAGTGCTGCTGCCGGTTCCGCGCCACCCCGGTGCTCAGCCGGTCGAGCGACTGATGACGATCACCACCTGCAACCCGCCTTTCCATGCCGGTGAGCGACTCATCGCCTACAACGCCTTCCAATCGTTCGCGCCACCGCAGGATGTTCCGAGTGAGATCGCTGCCGCGGTCGGGCAGGGAGGCTGACCGTGTACGGAGCGTTGTGGCGGGTTCTTCCCGGGCCGTGGTGGGTGCGCCTGCTCATCGTGCTGCTGCTGGTGGTCGTCGTGCTGTTCGCCCTGGTGACCTGGGTGTTCCCTTGGGTGGATTCACTCCTCGGGCCGCAGGAAGGTACCGTGGGTACGTGACCCGCGTACTCGTCATCGACAACTACGACAGCTTCGTCTACACGCTGAACGGCTACCTGCGCGAGCTCGGCGCCGAAACCGACGTGGTGCGAAACGACGACGTCGAGCGTGCGGACCTGCCGGCGAAACTCGCGGAGTACGACGCGGTGCTGGTCTCCCCGGGTCCGGGAAAGCCGTCCGACGCCGGGGTATCCATCCCGGCCGTCGAGCAGGCGCTGCGCACCGGACAGCCGCTGCTCGGCGTGTGCCTAGGTCACCAGGCGATCGCGGAAGCCTTCGGCGGGGTGGTCACGAACGCAGAAGAGCTGATGCACGGCAAGACGTCGCAGGTCACCCACGACGACAGCCCGCTCTTCGACGGGGTGGCGCAGCCGTTCACCGCCACGCGGTACCACTCGCTGGCCGTGGTCGACGGCACGATGCCGGACGACCTCACCGTGACGGCACGGACCTCTGGCGGCGTCATCATGGCGCTGCAGCACCGCGATGCCCCGATTTACGGCGTCCAGTTCCACCCGGAGTCGGTGTTGACCGAGGGGGGTTACCGGATGCTCGGCAACTGGCTCGAGGTCGCCGGTCTGGCGGGAGCCGCCGAGGCGGCCCGCTCGCTCAATCCGCTGGTGAAGCTGGGCTGAGGTCGGCCGGAAAGGTCTGTCAGCCGGAGCAGTACGTCAAATCGACGGCTGTCCCCTGAGGCACATCGCCCGGGGCCACCGACTGGGTGTGCACCATCGTCGCGCCCTTGTCTTGCGGACAGGACGGATCCGGTTTCGGATTGCCGGTGAGGCCCAGCTGCGTCAGGATGCCCGTGGCCGCCTGAATCGTCTGCCCGGTGAGGTCGGTGAGAGTCACCTTGCCGCTCGAGACGTGGAGGCCGATGGCATCCCCCTCGTGCGCAGATGCATTCGGGGCCGGATCGGTGGTGATGACGACGTTCGCGGGGACACTCGGCGAGTTCTCCGAGGTGGTCGGACCCACGGTGAGCCCCGCCTGCTGCAGGGCTTGGGTGGCCGCATCCACGGTCATGTTGTGCACATCCGGCACTGAGACGGTCTTCTTGCCGGTGGAGACGTAGACCGTGATCGTGTCGCCGGTGGCGACCACGATGCCTGCTCCGGGATCTGTGCGGATCACCTGTCCCTGTGCGTAGGTCGGACTCGACTCCGTCGTCTGCACCCACTTCAGCTTCATGTCGTCGAGCTGCGCGGTGGCCTTATCGAGGACCTGGCCTGACAGGTTGGGGACCTTGCGGGAGGTGTCAGGCATCGTCGTGCTCGGTGCGAGCCGCAGAACCCAGGCGAGCACAGCAACGATGACGACCGCCATGATCGCGATACCGGCCCAGATCCAGATGACGGGTGGGCGCCGCTGCGTCCGCCTCATCGTCTGATCCTCGGCCAGCTGGCGGAAGGCGGCCTCCGGCCCGGACACGGAGCTCGGCGGTGCACCGAACAGCGTCTCGGCGAGCTCGTCCTCGTGCTTGCGCTTCGGCACGCGCCCCGCCGCGGCCTCTTCGAGGTCGGCACGGAACTCGGCCACCGTCTGGTAGCGCTCGAACCGGTCCTTCGTCATGGCGCGGGCGACGACAACATCCATCGCGGGGGAGACTTTGGGGTTGACCGTGCTGGGAGCGACGGCCGTCTCACTGACGTGCTGGTACGCGATCGCGACCGGGGTGTCGCCGCGGAACGGCGGCCGGCCGGTGAGCATCTCGAAGAGCACGACGCCGGTGGAGTAGAGATCGGTGCGGGCGTCGACGGACTCGCCCTTCGCCTGCTCCGGCGAGAAGTAGCTCGCGGTGCCGAGCACCGCGGTGGTCTGGGCGACCGTGGCGGACGAGTCGCTGATCGCACGGGCGATCCCGAAGTCCATCACCTTGACCTGGCCGGCTTTGGTGATCATCACGTTGCCCGGCTTGATGTCGCGGTGCACGACGCCGGCGCGATGTGAATACTCGAGCGCGGTGAGGATGCCCTCGATGATCCGCACCGCCTCCGTGACCTCCAGGGGACCCTTCTTGATCAGGTCTTTCAGGAGGACGCCGTCGACGTGCTCCATGATGATGAAGGGGAGCTGTGCCTCGTGACCGTCCGGCTCGCGCACCGTCTCTTCGCCGGCGTCGAAGACGCGCACGATGGTCGGGTGCGTCATTCGGGCGGCGGCCTGCGCCTCCTGGCGGAAGCGGGTGCGGAACGCGGGGTCGGTCGCCAGCGACGGCTTCAGCAGTTTGATGGCGACGGTGCGCCCTAGCCGGGTGTCGGTGCCGCGGTGAACATCGGACATTCCGCCTCGACCGATGAGTTCGCCCACCTGATATCGGCCTGCGAGCAGGCGGCTATCTGGGCTCAATGCGGACTCCTTCTCGGTGCTGACTCCGGTTAGTGTAGCGGGGCGATTCTGGATAATTCCCCGGTTGCCTTCGCTACCGGTCTCAGCCGTTGCCACCGCCGCCGCCGCCTCCGCCGTTGCCTCCACCGGCACCGGGCGCAGGCGTGGACGTCGACGAGACCACCTGGTAGGCCAGGGCGGGCGACTGGCCGGACTCGACCGACTCCCCGCAGAAGATCGTGTACGTCAGCTGGTAGGTGCCCGGGGCGCTCGGCGACCACACCATCTTGGTGTCGTTGACCGGGGTCTGCGGCTGGCCGTTGATGTACAGCCGTCGGCCGACCAGGTTCTGCCCCGCCGGGCAGGTCGCCGAACCGAAACTCACGCTGATCTGCGAGTTCGGCGTGCCCTGACCGGAATCGGGCGTCGCCGACACCGCGTCGGTGGGGGTCGGGATGGGCGCCACCGGACCGTAGACCTTCACGGATACCGTCGATCCCTTCGGAACCGGACCCGTCGGGTTCACCGAGTAGACCTTGTTGGCCTGATCCTGGGTCGTCGCGGCGTTGCCCTGCGAGACGTCGGCGACCATTCCGACCTGCTGCAACTTGTCGCGGGCCTGGTCGGCAGTGAGGCCGAGGAAGTCGCTCTCGGTGATCTGCACGGTGTTGCTGGTCGGTGTGGGCGACGGCTTGGGGGAGGTGGGCGTCGACTGGGTCTGCGACGGCGACGGCGACGAGCTGGGTGCCACCTTCGGCTGCACCACGAGCGTGATGATCGTGCCGATCAGCACCAGGGCGAGGAGGGCGATGAGGGCGATCAGCGGCCAGGTCCAGCGGCTGCGCTTGCGCTCCTCCACCGGGGCCGCATCCTCGTCGAGCACCGGTGCGACGGCGGTCGCGGGAAGCACGGTCGTGGCCTGCGTGGGCTGGGCCGCCGGCGACTGCATGAGCACAGTGGCCGCGTCGGTCGCCGCTGCGGCGCCGAGGATGGCGGGAACGGCGGCTGCTGCGGCGCGGAGGTCACCGCGTCGCAGAGCCTGCGCGGCACGAGCCAGGTGGGCGGCCGAGGCGGGACGGTCGGCCGGGTTCTTGGCGATACACGCGAAGACGAGGTTGCGCACCGGCTCGGCGACGGTCGCCGGAAGCTCCGGCGGCGCCTCGTTGATCTGGGCCATCGCGATCGCGACCTGCGACTCGCCCGTGAAGGGCCGACGGCCCGCCAGGCACTCGTACGCCACGATCCCGAGCGAGTAGATGTCCGTGGTCGGGGACGCGGGGTGACCCGAGGCCTGCTCGGGCGAGAGGTACTGCACCGTGCCCATGACCTGGCCGGTCGCGGTCAGTGGCACCTGGTCGGCGATGCGGGCGATGCCGAAGTCGGTGATCTTGACGCGGCCGTCCGGCGTGATCAGCAGGTTGCCCGGCTTGATGTCACGGTGGACGAGACCGGCGGCGTGCGCGGCGTGCAGGGCCGCGGCGGTCTGCGCGACGATGTCGAGGGTGCGGTCGGTGCTGAGGACGTGCTCCCGCTCCAGGATGCTCGACAGCGCCTCGCCGGGCACGAGCTCCATGACCAGGAAGGCACTGCCGTCCTCCTCGCCGTAGTCGTAGACGTTCGCGATGCCTTCGTGGTTCACGAGTGCGGCGTGACGGGCCTCCGCACGGAACCGCTCGAGGAAGCCCGGGTCGCCGAGGTACTCGTCCTTCAGGATCTTGATGGCGACGGTACGACCGATGACGAGGTCAGTGGCCTGCCACACCTCGCCCATGCCGCCGATCGCGATCCGCGACTGCAGCTCGTATCGTCCCCCGAAGGTGAGCCCTGCTGTGGGTCTCATTTATTCAGCACCGCCTCTAGTACTTTCCTCGCGATCGGAGCAGCGATGGAGTTACCCGTGCCGCTCTGACCCTGTCCACCGCCATTTTCGACAACAACCGCCACAGCGAACTCCGGGTCGTTCGCCGGCGCGAAACCGGTGAACCACAGCGTGTAGGGATCGTCATTCCCGTTCTGCGCCGTGCCCGTCTTACCGCCGACCTGAACCCCACCTATTCTTGCATTGCTCGCTACGCCGTGATCGACGCCGTCCACCATCATCTGCTTGATGGTGTCGGCGTTCGCCTGGCTCAGCGGGCGGGAGAACTCCTTGGCCTGGAAGGCCTCGACGGTCTGCAGGTCGGCGGACCGGATGGAGTCGACCAGGTTGGGCGTCATGAGCGTGCCGCCGTTGGCGATCGCTGCGGAGACCATCGCCATCTGAAGCGGCGTCGCGCGGTCGTCCTTCTGCCCGAACGAGCCGAGGGCACGCTCCGCTGCGACCGGGTAGAGCGGGTAGACGCTCTTCTCGACCGGGATCGGGATGCTCAGCGGCTGGTTGAAGCCGAATTTGTCGGCCTGATCCTTGATGACCTCGGGCTTCAGCTGCATCCCGAGCTCGGCGAACGGGATGTTGCATGACAGGATCTGCGCCGTCGCGATCGACACGGTCGCCCCAGGGCCACAGGTCGTCAGCGAGTCGTTCTTCACGACGGTTGGGGAGTCGGGCAGAGGGAGCGAGGCCGGGTTGGGCAGCTGGCTGTCCTTCGTGTACTGACCGGTGCCGAACGCCGTGGCGCTCATGACCGGCTTGAACGTCGATCCGGGCGGATTGAGGTCACCGCCGATGGCGCGGTTGATGAGCGGGTCGCCTGGAGCGTCGAGCAGCTGCTGGTACGTGGATTCGACGGCCTTGCCGTCGTGTCCAGCCAGCGTGTTCGGGTCGTAGTTCGGCTTCGACACCATGGCCAGGATCTTCCCGGTCTTGGGCTGCAGGAGGACGACGGCGCCCTGCTTGTCGCCCAGCGCATCCCACGCCGCCTGCTGCGCGACGGGGTCGATGGTCGTCTCGACCGTGGCGCCCTGCGGGCTCTTGCCGGTGAGGACGGCGTTGATGCGGTCGAAGAACTGCGAGTTCGACGAGCCGCTCAGCTTGGCGTTGAGGGCTCCCTCGAGTCCGGTCGGCTCGCCGTTGATCGGGAAGAACCCGGTGACTGCGGAGTAGAGGGGGCCGTTGCTGTAGACGCGCTGCCACTTGTAGACGTCCTGCGACGGCACGGACTGGGCGATCGGCTGCCCTGCGACAAGGATCGCGCCACGCTGAGCCTGGTAGCTGTCGTTGAGCGCACGGGTGTTGCGGGCATCCGCGTTGAGCGAATCCGCCTGGAACACCTGCAGGATGGTCGTTGATACCAGGAGCGCCAGGAACATGGCGAGCACGATCGTACTCACGCGTTTGATCTCACGGTTCATGTCAGCTCACCACCAGCCGGGGTTGATTGCGGACGGTGTCGGACAGTCGCAGCAGCAGCGCCACGATGATCCAGTTGGCGACCAGCGACGAGCCGCCCGCCGCCAGGAACGGGGTCGTCAGGCCGGTGAGCGGGATGACGCGAGTGACACCGCCGATGACGATGAAGCACTGCAGCGCCACGGTGAATGACAGTCCCACCGCGAGGAGCTTGCCGAAGTCGTCCTGGCCGGCGAAGCCGATGCGGAGGCCGCGCGCGACGAAGATCAGGTACAGCGCGAACACGGCGAACAGGCCGGCCAGTCCCAGCTCTTCGCCGATGCTCGCGATGATGTAGTCGCTCTGCGAGATCGGGGTGATCCACGGCTGGCCCTGGCCGAGCCCGGTACCGATCAGCCCGCCGTGCGCCAGGCCGAAGAGCCCCTGGACGAGTTGGTAGCTGCCGCCGAGCTCCGCGTCGTAGCGGCCCTGAGTGAACGGAGTCAGCCAGTTGGCGAACCGGTCGTGGACGTAGGGAAGCACTTGGCTGGCTATCACCGCGCCGCCGACCACGAGCAAGACCCCGAGAACCACCCAGCTGATGCGCGACGTGGCGACATAGAGCATGACGAGGAACAGGCCGAAGATCAGGAGACCGGTGCCGAGGTCGCGCTGGAAGACGATGACGGCCATCGACAGCAGCCACACGATCAGGATGGGCCCCAGATCGCGGGCGCGCGGGAACCGTATTCCCAGGATCTTCTTACCCACCATGGAGAGGGAGTCGCGCGCCTGCACCAGGTAACCGGCGAAGAAGATCGCGAGGCACAGCTTGGCGATCTCGCCCGGCTGGAAACTGAACGGCCCGATCCCGATCCACACCCGCGCGCCGTTGATCTCGCGGCCGATGCCCGGGAGCATGGGAAGCAGCAGCAGGATCAGCGCCGCGAAGCCGAACAGGTAGGTGTAGCGCTGCAGGATGCGGTGGTTGCGGATGAGCACCACGACGAGGATCGCGCAGATGATCGCGATCGCGCTCCACACGATCTGCTTGACGCCGGCGCTGTCCCAGCCCGCGTCCTTGTAGTGGATATCGATGCGGTAGATCTCGGCGATGCCGATTCCGGTGAGCAGCGTTGCGATCGGGAGGAGGAACGGGTCGGCCTGTGGTGCCACAAAGCGCAAGGCGATGTGCATGCCGAGCACGAGGGCGGAGAGACCGGCGCCGAGGTAGACGAGCGTGAGGTCGACGTGGCCGAGCGCGCCGAGCTGCACCAGCACGACCGCGGCCGCGTTGATCCCGCACGCGATGATCAGGAGGAACAGCTCGCGGTTGCGCAGCTTGGCCGGCAGGCGTAACCGTTTCACCGGCCCGGTGGCGGTCCGGGGCGGCTTCGGCTGCTCGCGCGTGCCGGTTCTACTGTCTGCCGGCATCGCTTAACTGCTCCACGATCGTCTTCGCCGCCTGAAGGTTGTCGGCGTTGATGGTCTGCTCCACCTGCTGTTTGTCGTACGCGGGGAGGTCGTCCACCTTCACGTTCGAGTCCTGATACAGATGCGACAGGCCGATCGGTCCGATGCCCTGCTGCACGCCCTGGTAGATCGCCACGTTGCCCTCGGGCGACATCCCGACGTAGTAGCGGGATTGCGTCCACTGGTAGCCGAAGAAGATGGCCAGGACGATCGCGATCACCAGCGCGATGAAACCGATCAGCCAGGTGAGACGTCGCCGGCGGACGCGGCGCGCATCCTCCTCGATCAGCTCGTCGAGGTAGTCCTCGGACTGCGGCTCGAAGTGGGTGGGACCGGTGGCCGGCCGGATGGGATGCAATCGCAGGCCCGGGAGGCGCGCGGCGCGCGTGGTCGGCTTGGGCTCGGAGCCGAACTGCAGGGGCGAGGCGGCGGACCCGACCGTGATCGGCTCCTTGAGGACGTCGCCCCGAGCGGTGTCCGCGATGTCGACGATCACGGCCGTCACGTTGTCCGGCGCTCCAGCGTCGAGGCTGAGCTTCAGCAGGCGGTCGGCCACCTGCTTCGGGCCGTCCTTGGATGCGAGGGCCGCGAGCATGTCGTCGTGCTTCACCACGCCGCTCAGGCCGTCCGAGCAGATCAGCCAGCGGTCGCCGGGCCGGGTGTCTAGCGTCCAGGTGTCGATCTCGGGGGACGCATCCACATCCCCCAGCACCCGCATGAGCACCGAGCGGCGAGGATGGACCATCGCCTCCTCCTCGGTGATGCGGCCGCTGTCGACGAGGCGCTGCACGAACGTGTGGTCGGTGGTGACCTGTTTGAGCTCGCCGTCGCGGAACAGATAGATGCGGGAGTCGCCGATGTGAGCGAACGCGATCTGGTCGCCGACGCGCACCATCGCGCTCACCGTGGTGCCCATCCCGGTCAGTTCGGAATGCTCGAACACCGTCTCGGCCAGCAGCGAGTTCGCGGCGATGAGCGCAGACTGCAGGGCGAACTCGGCCTCCGCGGCGGACTCGTACTGGTGGTCGGCCTCGCGGATGCGCGTCACGGCGATCGCGGAGGCGACGTCGCCGCCCGCATGGCCGCCCATCCCGTCGGCGACCACGAACAGATCACGCCCCGCATAACCCGAGTCCTGGTTGTTGGAGCGGATCTTCCCGACGTGGGAGATGGCCGCCGCCTTGTTCGCCGCCACGGATTACCGCCGCAGCTCGAACGTCGTCGTGCCGATCTTGATCGGCGTGTCGAGCGGGACCTGGGTCGGGACGGTGACGCGGCGGCCGTCGAGGAACGTGCCGTTGGTCGAGTCGAGGTCCTGGATCATCCACTCGTCGTTCCAGAGGAGCAGGCGGGCATGGTGGGTGGAGGTGTAGTCGTCGCGGATGACGAGGTTGGACTCGCCGGAGCGGCCGATGGTGATCGGGTCGCGGCCGAGGGGAAGCTCCGTGCCGGCCCGTGCGCCGGAGGTGATCACTAGACGGCGGGCGCTCTGCACGCTCGCGTTGGTGTGGCCGCCAGCGCGGTTGGCACCGGAGGGAAGGGTGGAGACGGGGGCCGCCTTCATGACGGGCTCGGTCGGGCCCGCGGGTGCGATGCCCGCAGCTCCGACGGGAGCGGGTGCAGGGGCTGGGGCGCTCGCCGCAGCGGGGAACGGCGATGCGGCCGCCTGCGACTCGGGCAGCTTGCGGACGCGCTGGCCGAACAGGTCGGTGCGGAGCGCGTAGACGATCCCGAAGACGAACAGCCACAGCACGAGGAGGAAGCCGAACCGCAGCACCAGCAGCGTCAGCTCGCTCGGGTTCACGAGGGACTCCAGAAGCCGCCGGCATCATGACGGCGGGTGGCGTCATCCGCGCGGCCGCGGGGGGATGGGGCCGCCTGCGGAAGGACGCGGAAGACGATGCGCGTGCGGCCGAGGCTGACGACGGACTCCGGCTCCAGGATCGCCTTGCGCAGTGGCTCCCCGTCCAGCTTCGTCCCGTTGGTGGACCCGAGGTCTTCGACCTGGGCTCGGTGGCCGTCCCACGTGATCATCACGTGCCGGCGAGAGATCCCCGTGTCGTCGACCGTGATGTCTGCGTCGGCGCCGCGACCGACGACCGTACGGGAGTGCGTGAGTGGGTAGTGCGTGCCGTTGATGTCGAGCACCGGAGTCCAGGCGACGTCGCCCTTCACGTTCTCGGATTCGACCTCCAACATCCCGACGGAGAGATCCGTGCTCTCTTCGAGATCGATCGAGATGCCACCCGCGAACTGGTAGTGCTGGGCCGCCGCGTGCTTCTGGACGAAGTCGATCAGCTCATCGGTGAGGGCAGCGCCCATCGACCGCATCCGCGTGTAGTCGGCCGTCGCCATGCGGAGCACGAAGCGGTTCGGCGCCAGCACGCGGTCGCGCGCGACCACGGCCGCCTTGGTGTCGAGCTCTTTGCGGAGCGCGCTGGTGAGCTCGACCGGCTGCAGCCCGGAACGGAAGGTCTTCGCGAACGCGCCATTGACGGCGCGCTCGAGCCCCCGCTCGAAGTTGTCCAGAATGCCCACAGTCTCCCGCTTCCGGCTCGATGACTACATGCATGTTAGTCGGAACCCTGGGAAAGCCACTGGCTATCCGGTGAAGATCAGCCCTCCGGGGGATGTCCCGATTGGTGGACGATCCGGGCTCCGTGTTAGAGTTCCTGGGTTCGCGCGAGTGGCGGAATTGGCAGACGCGCTGGCTTCAGGTGCCAGTGCCCGTAAGGGCGTGGGGGTTCAAGTCCCCCCTCGCGCACGAACGAAGGGTGGGTTTCAGATTCCCCGGATAGGGAACTCGAAATCCGTTCGGACGAACGAAGAGGGGCCGGATCGACAGAAAATGTCGACCCGGCCCTTCGCATTTCGGGAGCGATTCGCTCCGATGACCGTGTTGGCTCAGCTCGGAACGGGTAGGTTCCACTTTTCGGGCAGGCCGAAGCGCTCTGCCTTGCGGGTGAGAAGTGTCTTTGGGTGTTAGCTCTGGCTAGGCGGGTGGCGCGGCCGTCGCCGCTGCGCAATCTGGGTGCTTATCTGCTGGCCAACTCGGCAAAGAGCTGCGACTTGCCGCCTTTGTTCAGGATGTCTCGTCGCGTTGCCCCGGAAGGGACTGGAACCCCGTCGTTGAGTTCCTGGAACGAAGGCGGTTCCTCCAGGTACGCGCCGAACTCGCCCTCCGACGTCACAACTTCGTCCTCGGACGGCACAGTTCCTTCAAACGCGCCGGTCAGCCACTCGGTCTGAAGCTCGAGTTCGAACTCGACGTTGCGGGTCGAACCTTCCAGCGAAGTGATGTCGGGGGCGTACCGCGTGAGGTGGTAGATGATGCGTTGTTGGAACCGAACTCGTCCAGCCACGCTGAGGATAGCGATCCGCTTCGAGCGGTCGAAGCTGGCTGAGGACCCAGAAGCGAGGCTCATGAAGTTTGCCGAGTATGGCGTGCCGTTGCATCTGAGGTCGGGGAGGGGCATTCCCTTGTACCAGCTATCCCACCTTTCGGGCCGCTTCACCACGGAGCCGTCCGGGTGCTTTCTCACCTCGACGGCAGTGACGACTGCGCGAATTTTCGTACCTTCTCGCATTGTGCAGGGATGCATGAACAGCATTGCCAGTCGTTCTTCATCTTGCGCGACGCCTGGTAGCTCTACTCCCTCGAAGACGTCCGCTTGGAAGTGTGGAAAATAGACGGGAGGGCGACCCGATTCAGTGTCGCCCTCCCGATAGTCATACAGCTCAGTTGGTCCAAGGGCAGCAGCAAGCTGATCCATCTAAGACTTGTGCCTCAGCCACTGTTCGCCGTCATCTTCGGTGACCACCTCGAAATCCGTGGCGAAGTCTTCACGCCAACTCGGGAGCGCGTCGTCTATCACTTCAATGACACGATCTGTGTGTAGCAGGCCCAGACTTTGTTGTGGGGTCAGCTGGGTGAAGATCGTGAGGGGAGTGATCTCGTATTCCGCCAGCATGGGCGTCGAGAACCAGCGGGCTGGGTCAGAGACACCAGCTGCCTTTGCCGCATCGAGAAAAGCAACGAGCTCCGCAAGTCCTTGGTGGTTGTCGGTGGAGGCATTGCCATCGAGTCGCCACTTCCGAACCGCAGGCACGCTCACGCCAAGCGCTCGTGAAATCGAAACCCAAGTCATGCCAAATGACTGGGTGAGAATTGCTAGCAGTTCCTTTTCAGAGAGTCGGGTGTAGCGCCTGAATCCTTCATCGAACGCCTTGACTGCGTCCTCAGACACAGCGTGCAGCATTCCCTGTCGGCGAGCGTTCGGAGCGCCCGCCCTAAGTACTACCTGGTCGATACTGTGTCGGAAGTACTCTTCGACGGGGAGCAGCGTCGTGTTGCTTGCCCAGATTTCGGGCGCGGCGTAATTGGGCGCGATCCATTCAGTGGTCACGTCGTCACGGGACAGCGTTTTCGGGCTCATTGTCCCCCCTTCAAAAACTCGGCTCGAGCGGGGTCCGTGATGCTCGATTCGAAGATGTTCTTGGATGGTAGATGCAGCTTCCAGAGGGTGTCTACTACCTGTTCGACACCCATTCGGGTGGGTCCTTCGGGGCTCCAACTCGAATCGATGTCGAGAATGAAGAAGTCGTCGTCAGCGCCCGTCGGCGAAAGCCGGACGGGAATCTCCGGCGCGATAACAGATGCTCCTCGTACATCCGCGTAGTGCAGACCAACTCTGACACGGTCAGGCGCATCGAAGAAGACGTGGTTGTTCATACCAAGAGCATCGCTGTCGTTGAGGATCCGTGCTGGCGCCATCAGCGAATCACTTATCCACGGCGTCCACGCCCCCGTTGTCACGTCCCTTACGGGGAGGCGAACCTCATTGAGGTAGCGCAGGCCGATTCGCTCCACTCGGGTGTCGGTGGCCAGGGAGCTTGCGGCCTCAAATACTGCTTTGAACTTCGGTACGAAGTCCGACAGGCCCCCGTACGCGGCGCCCGAGACGAGGATCGCAAGCGAGCGAGCATTGAGGGACACGCTCACCCCAGCGTCTTCTCTCGAAACCCGAATCTGCGGAAGCGGATCTGAGGCGTCATCGCTGTTCGGAGCCTTCTCCTCAGCGCGGACAGGAAATTGATCTCTAAGGACCTCAGCGAACTCGTCGCGAATCTCGCGGCTGTTGAAGACGGGCTGATAGTTGAAGCGAAGCTCGCAACTCAAAACCCGAAGCGGACTGGACGGATATACGACCCTGGTTTCTGTCATTGTCCTCTACCCATGCGGCAACAGTAACCCAAACTGTAACCAATCGGGATCCTTCGCATGACTATCAGAGCGAAAATCGATCAACTCCGAAGGTGGCGCATCGCGTAGTGCAGCTTTGTTCGGCAAGCGCGAGTCGCGTGGCTACTTGAGAGTGTCGAGTCTATTTCGGTGGATGACCGATTCGGCGTACTGCGTTCGACCAGAGCCATATGTACGCTTCGAAACGCTCGCCAGCGGGCGTGAACCGGATCAGAACGGGGCCTCCGGGAGTGGAGGCGATCACGTTCGCATCGACCTCAATGGCATCGGCGTAGGCGACGCGCACCGGGACCATCGCCCGAACTCGGACGGGCCGTTGTTCGTCTTGCCGCCTGCCAGTGCGGCGAACCAGACCGTCTGGAAGACCGGCTGGCTTCGGTCGACGATCTTGTGCTTCCCTCTCCGCCGCAAGCTCGGGTCTGGCAAGTTCGTACCGCTTCTTGCTCACTCGCACACGCCGGTGAGTTCCCAGCGCGCGCCGGCGACCTGGTGTGCGTCGAACACTCGGATATCGCCGTCGCGGACGTTGCGACCGTGGAACCACCAACCGACGCTTCGTTGAGCAGAGCGGGTCAACGCGTCGTGGTCAAAGGGCTCTCGAAGCAGCGTTGGCGTGTCAGTGACCGGGAATCGATCGCCTCGCCACACGAGCCGGATGGGCCGACCCTCTTCGGTCCAGACGGAGTCGATTTCCGAGGCGTGAGCGGTGGTTATGGCTACCTCAGGACTCGAACCTATGTTTGGAACATAAGCTCGATTCTGGGGGTAGATCCGATTGGACCGACACGCCAAGAGTGCTGGTTGTGGCGGCTTAGGTGCGATCGGGTCAGCGTTGCGGCTTGTTGTCGTCGTGGAGCGGGAGGTCCAACGGACCGTAGTGGCCGGCCAGCTCATTCGCTAGATTGCGGATGTGGATGCGGAAGCCGGCCATCGTTACGTCGTAGTGGACACGAACGCATTCGGAGGGGGTCTGTGCACCCAGAAAGACATCGACGCGATCGCAAAACTGAGTGCATCGAGTACTCGGGTGGTAATCCCGGACGTCGTGGTCCGGGAACTGGCCGCGCATATGACAGCGCAGCTTGAGTCGGTGAATCAGCCCGCGCTTTCACTCGCAGTTGGGGAGGAAGGTGCCGCGACCGTGGCGGCATGGAAGGACGCGGACACCGTGTTCCAGAAGCTGACCGACGCTTTTCGCCCGACTGGAGCCAGTGTGGAGAACACCCCAGATGAGTGGTGGAAGGACGCTGTGCTCGACCAGATCAATTCGACCCCGCCCGCGACGCGGAAAGGGACGACGACCACCGGGGCTGCTGACGCTGTTGTCGCACGGCACGCTCTACATGGACTCAATCAGTACGGTGCCGCGCTGGTAGTTACCTCGGACAGCGCACTAAGGACCTATCTCCAATCTGTTGGCGTGTCGACTGTCCCGACCGTGCAGGAGGCGATCGGGAAAGTCGCCCATGCCACGACGGATATGTTCGCGGGAAAGGCTGCGCTTGCGATGCTCGCCCCTTCGTGGAGAGAATCGTTTCTCTCGGTTCTCCCAACGGATGAGTTGAACGGTGGCGAAGGGGCGACCGTTGACATTCTCGGGTTCAGCAATCTGTCGAACACGGTGTCCGGGATCCTTGCGTCAGTCGTGTTCGCAAAGGGTGATCTTGTCATGTCGGGAATCCCTGATGAAGACGATGAGCCGCTCGGCCCGCTTCGAAAAATCTTCTCTGGAACGTCCCTCCACACTGCGGAGACGATTATCCACTCCGACACGTTCGATCCGGAGCGAGTTGTGTCAGTGACTTACCTCGGGCAGAGCCTTGATTTCGACGGCTACCCGTCAGGGATCGACCCGGCGGACTACCTCGTGAATGAGCGGCTATGTGTCCCCACTCCCTACGCAAAGGCGGACTTCTTCGTTGCGCGCGCCGATGAATCGGCGTCAATCCACTGCTGGAGCGCCGGGAAACAAGTCGCCTCAGTCGAGTTCGCCTACGACCGGTTGCGCACGGAGATGTACTCCCTCGAGTCGACGTCGATGAACGTGACGGGCACGGCCGCGGAAGTTCAAGCGGCAAGGCCGGTCACGTTCGCCGGCTACCTCGGTGCGCGGATTTTCCGCTGGTGGGCACAGGAGCAGGCCGCTCAGCAGTAGAGCTGACGCCCCAGAGATCCGCGCCAGCGCTGGGATCGCGAGGCGCCGCGGAATTTCCGGAGCCTTAGCCTGGAATACCGCGCAGGATGTTCTCAAACTGCCCAGTCGCCGCATGGTCTCCAGATTGTGAAAAGCACCCACGACGAACAAGAGCGGCTGAGTCCCGGTTTTCCGGGGTTCAGCCGCTTTTTGTGTTTAACGGTCGCGAGGCACGACGAGAATCCTCGATTCACTCTTCTGTGGAAAGCGGCGTAATGAACGACTTGGATACCCGTCCTTATTAATAACGGCCGATTGGCCATAAGGACCACTGTTCGCGTTTGCGCCTGACCTAGCCCCGGGTGCTGCCTCGCGACACGAGTTGCTCACCGAGGACCCGAAATGAACCAGATCAGCACGGCACTGCCGTGGGAAACGAACATCCCGATGCGGGGAGGTGTTCCCCGATGATGGTCTCCTACAGCGTTGCGCGAGCTCGTCGCTGGCGGCTTGCCGCGCTGTCGGCCGGGGTCCTGGCGCTAGGTGCCCTGGTGGGCACGTCCGTCCTGCCCCAGTACTTCTCCAACGCCTCAACGACCGCCGTGTCGACGATCTACAAGACGGCGACGAACACGGTGAACGGTTCGGCGGCGGCGTCCTCCGATGCGCCCGGCGGTGCGAAGACAGGCACAGCCAAACCGGGCGACACGCTGAAGTGGGTGGCGAACTACCAGAACAACACCAGCGCGCCCGCGTCGGTCGATCTGAAGGATGTGCTGACGAGCGCCGGGGCGTATGTTCCCGGGTCGCTGCAACTGCCGCCCAATCAGGACGCGGTGGGGACGTTGTCGCCGCAGTACTCGACCGACGGGGGATCGACCTGGGTGGCGGGAACACCTCCGGCGAACGCGAACGGCGTGGGATTCCGCGGGACCCTGGTGCCGCAGGGCACGCAGCAGTTGTCGGTCAAGATCCCCAGCCCGGTGTCGCAGACGGTGAGCAACGCGGGTGGGGATGGCTACAACGCAGTCGTCTCCGCGGACGGCCTGCGCGTGTATGCGGTGTTCCACCACGACGCGTCCCAGCAGACAGTGTTCTGCGCGGTTATCACGACCGGCGGTGTCTGCCCGGGATGGCCGGCGAACAACACGTACGTGTCCACCACCACCGGTGCCGCGATCGGTACCGGTGCGTACAGCGCGCAGACGGCCAACGACAATGGCACCTTCCTGTACGGCAACACGCTGTTGTGGCAGGTGCAGTTGAATACCGCCATGGCTGGGCGCTATCCGGTCGGCATCATGTGCCTGGACCTGTCCACGCTGAAGAGCTGTGGGTTCACGCAATTGAGTACGGTCACCAATCCGGGATACCTGATCGGCGGTTCCGGGATCCCGGTCAGCGGGACCAACATCTTCGACTTCGTCGATGGCGACAACCAGATGCTGTGCTTCGATGCCGCTACCCGTACCTCGTGCGGCAATACCCCCCTCGATGCGGGAGGGCCGGCGATCTATGCGCCGCAGGGCGTCACGTTGGGCGGTTACTTCTTCGCACAGGGCCGCCCAGCCAATTCGACCACTCAGAAG
The DNA here is from genome assembly GCF_058138205.1 of Leifsonia sp. RCC_180. Taxonomy (NCBI): domain Bacteria; kingdom Bacillati; phylum Actinomycetota; class Actinomycetes; order Micrococcales; family Microbacteriaceae; genus Leifsonia; species Leifsonia sp. RCC_180. Next base: position 2,770,219 of record NZ_CP200340.1, read on the forward strand.
TTGTACTGCGTCAAACCCGGTCCTGCGGTGTGTCCCGGCTTCCCCAAGGTCGCCTCGCGTGACGGAGCGTTCACGCAACAGGGGTCCCCTGTCCCGATCCTCAGCACGACGGGTGCGGTCACGGGCGTCTGCTTGATCGCCGACAGCGAGCGAGCCGCGCCGTACGGATGCTGGGACCTGACCACGGGCGCCGCAGTCGCGAACCCGTACACCGACCCCAAATTCGGAGTGACCGCAGGTCTGTCGGGCGACTCCTTCACCTTCGGCACAAAGGTGTACCTTCCGTACGCCAGCGACGGGGTCGGGTGCTTCGATTTCAGCACCAACCTCCCCTGCACGGGGTTCACCAGGCCTTCGAACGTGAAGAACTACACGGTGCGACCTGCATCGGCGTTCGCGCCGAACTGTCTCGTCGCGGATGGCGACGGCCACCAGATCGGATTCTTCAACGCCCTGAATGGCGGAGGGTGTCTGGGTGTGTCGGGGCCGACGACAATGACCGTGACGCCGTTGAGCTCGTACTGCGGGTCCGGATCGGCGGGGTTCACGGGGTGGGGCACGTTGTCCATTCCGGGGCTGGTCGCCGGGACCTACACCAACTCGACGGTGACCTTGAGGGATCAGAACAACAACGTCATCGCCGGGTTCAACGGCGTCACCCTTGCTGCGGGCGGGACGCTGTCCTTGGCCTCGATCCCCAAGACGGTGACCTCGATCACGGCGACGGTGGTCGTGAACGGGGTGAACGACCCGACCGGTGCGACATCTGGTCAGGTGGCGATCAGCTGGTCAGGTCTGCCGCCGGAGATGTGCTTCCAGACCACGGCCCCACCCGTGGCCTGTGATACCGCGGCGCCGCTGACGTTGTCGAACACCGCGAACGCGGTGACCACCTCGCCCGCGGGGACTGATGCGCCGGGTGGGAACACCACGGGGACGACCCGGTTCACCGTGACCCCCAACCTGTCGGACCCGAACCAGTGTGCGCTCATCATGCAGAAGACCGCGTCCGTCCAATCTGCTCGACCCGGGGACAAAATCACCTACACGATCGAGATCACCAACTTTGGACGTCAGGCCTACAACAACGCGAACTTCACCGACGACCTGACGGATGTACTGAAGGACGCCACCTACAACGGTGATGCAACAGCAACTAGCGGGACGGTGTCGTACACGGCGCCGACCCTGTCCTGGGCAGGACCGCTGGCCGGTGCCCCCGGAAACACGGCGACTATCACCTACTCCGTGACGGTGAGAAGCCCGGACAGCGGCGACCACTCGCTGGTGAACACAGTGGTATCCAACAACCCCGGGACCGACGTTTGCACAGCGGGCTCAACCGACTCACGCTGCAGGGTGACCGTGCCGGTGGTGGTTTCGGATGTGCTGTGGCACAAGGTCGACGCGACGACTGCGAAGAATGTGCTCACGGGTGCGGAGTGGAGCTTCACGCCGGTGGATGGGGCAGGCAAGCCGACCGGTGCATCGGTTGCAGTGACGGATTGTGTGGCGGCGTCCGCGGCGTCGTGCACGGGTGCGGATATCGACCCGTTGGGTGGGCTGTTCCGGCTGACGAATCTTGGTCCGGGCACGTACCAGTTGGTGGAGACCCGCGCTCCGGTTGGCTTCAAGCTGAACCCCACACCGATCGCGATCACTGTCGCGACGGCCACGGTCACGCTGAATCTGCCGGACGTGGTGAATAAACAGCTGCCGGTTCCGGTGATCCCACTCACGGGCGGGTTGGGCACGGATGCCCTCACCTTCGCCGGTGGCGGGTTGCTGGCCTCGGTGCTCGCTCTGGCCGGCTGGCAACTGCTTCGCCGCCGCCGGACCGCCGGAATGCCTGAGGGCTCGTGATGTCGACGCACTCCGCGACGGCTCACACGTCCCCTCAGATCGACTTCCCAGTACATCTCGTGCCGGGTCGGAAAGGAAAGAAAACTGTAATGTCTGCAATCACATGGCGTCGAGGACGCGCTGTCCTGGCTGCCGGGGCGGTGTTGTCGCTGGGTGTGGTGGGCGTCGTGGGCGCCGCTACCGCGGCGAATGCGGCCTCGATCGATACCGCTCAGCAGGGCTCGATCATCGTCCACAAGTTCGAGAACTTGGGTGACGGTGACGGGACCCCTGACGGTACCGGCAAGCTCCCTACCACGAAGCCAATCGAGGGAGTCGTGTTCGAGTATTGCCCGATCACTGACATCAACCTGCTGGATGGCACCAACACCGGTTGGGATGCGATCAACGCGGTCACCTCGGCACAGAAGCTGGCGGCGGTGGCCGGCCAGTTCGTAGGCTCACATCCGCTGGGCCAGTGCACCCTACTCACGGCCACGGATGCTACCGGTACGGCATCGTCTGGCAAGCTGCCGCTCGGCGCGTACTTCGTGCGCGAGGTCTCGGCTCCGTCGAACGTGGTGGAGAAGGCGGCGCCGTTCATCATCACGCTGCCGACGCCCAAGAACCACAAAGTAGGCGACGGCGACTGGGTCTACGACGTGAACGTGTACCCGAAGAACACGACCGCGCAGGGCCCGGTCAAGAACGTGGTCGACCAGCCCACGAACGGTGGGCTGCTGGGCGCCCCTGTGGACTACACGGTCACACAGCTGGTTCCGGCACTGGCGACCGGCCAGACCTACGACAAGCTGGTCATGACCGACACGCTGGATGCCAAGCTGACTCCGGCGACCGGAAGTCCCGTCACCGTCACCCTGGGCGGGACGGCGCTGGTCTCCGGCACCGACTTCACCCCGGTCTGGGCCGGTCAGAAGCTGACCGTGACCTTCACCGCAGCGGGGCTCGCCAAGCTGCAGGCCGGACAGAACGTGGTCATCGGCTTCCGGGCCACCGTCAACGCCCCGGGCGAGATCGACAACCAGGCCTCGGTCAATCTCAACGACTTCGACCTGTCCGGCACCCCGAACGGTCCTGACGGTTCCCCGTCCACCACGGTCACCACCCGGTGGGGCGACGTCAACATCAAGAAGGTCAACGCCAAGAACGCGAGCGACGGCCTCTTCGGTGCGCAGTTCGAGATCTACATGGGCACCACGGATCAGGGCTGCACGGCTGACATCACGGGTCTGACCCAGGTCACCGACCCCGCCACGGGCAACCCGTTCATCGCTACCTCGGACAACTCGGGAAAGCTTGCTATTCCGGGCCTGTGGGTCGGCGACACCGAGAAGACCGTGGCGGCTGACGGAACCGTGTCCAACACGACCGTCGCTGGACACGACTTCCAGGCGCGCTGCTATGTGGTCAAGGAGATCGTGGCCCCGAACGGCTTCGTCCTGCCGACCGGCGCCGCGGCGCTCACCGCAGTACTGGTGAAGACAGCCGGGGGCACCCCGGCCGTCGAGCTCACGATCGACAACACTCAGCAGGTCAGTCCTGAGCTGCCGTTCACGGGATCCAACGCCCAGCTGGCGCTCACGATCGGTGGCATCGCGCTGCTGGTCATCGCGCTCGGTGGCGTGATGATCGTCCGCCGACGTAACGCGAACCGCGAGAACGCGTAACCACGCGGATCGGAAGGGGCGGGTCGGCTACGGTCGGCCCGCCCCGGCCGTTCACCAATAAACGGAAGCCCCGAACTTCTATGGCCAAATACTTGCCCCGCCACGGGCGGCCCCGCCGCCGCTGGCGCCCCAACGTCCTGCTCGTCATCACGACCCTCCTCGCCCTCACCGGCGCGAGCGTCCTCACCTACTCGCCCGCCGCGAGCTGGTCCTCGGCCTATAACCAGTCGCTCGTCATCAGCAAATACAGCGACACCGTGAAGAACCTCAAACCCAAGGCGTCCGAACAGCTCGCCGAGGCACACCGCTACAACGAGGCGCTTTCCAGTGGCGCGGTCCTCGAAGCCAACACGAACGTCCCCACCGGAAACGGCACCAGCAGCAAGAAGAGCTGGGACTACTGGAAGATGCTGAACACGCCCAACCGGACGATGTCCCGCATCCAAATCCCCAAGATCAAGGTCGATCTGCCGATCTACCACGGTACAAGCGACGCGGCCCTCCTCGAGGGAGCCGGCCACCTGCAGGGGACATCTCTCCCGGTCGGTGGCAAAGATACCCACTCCGTCATCACCGCCCACCGCGGACTGGCGAGCGCAGCCATGTTCACCGAGCTCGACAAGATCGAAAAGGGCGATCGCTTCATTCTCACGACGTTCGGTCAAGTACTCACGTATCAAGTGATCGACACGCGCGTCGTCGAGCCACAGGACACGACCACCCTCCGGCAGGAAGCGGGACGCGACCTCGTCACCCTCGTCACGTGCACGCCCCTCGGTATCAACACGCACCGCATCCTGGTGACGGGCAAGCGCGTCACCCCGACACCTGCAAAGGACCTGGACACCGCAAAGGACACCAAAGCGGCGCTCCAGTTCCCCTGGTGGGCAGTCCTGTACCTGGGCGCTCTCCTCCTCATCGGGCTGTACGCGCGGTGGGCGGGACTCAGCTACCCCGACGCCAAGAAGAAGGGGAAGAAGACGAGCAAGAAAAAGAAGGAGCGGGGCGACCAGGGAAATCCGCAGGGGGAGCCCCTGACCGCGACGTAAGCCGTCCGGTGGGATGCTGGTGACGACGAAAGGAGCGCAGTGGACGACAACGCGTTCTTCGAGCGGGCCATCCTCGCATCCGCCGCTGGACTCGACGACGACGACGCGATCCGGCAGTTGCGGTCCCTCTTCACCCCCGGAGAGCTGGCGGCCTGGGAGGAATCCCGGACGGCCGCCGTTCCCGTCGTCGTGCCGGTCGGTCACGACGACGAGCACGACCACTACTGGGCGGACTGGGGCGAGTACGGCATCCGCGGCACGTCACCGAATTCCTACGAGGCGGCGCTCCACGACCTCGCCGCGCACGTGCGAGCATGGGCATCCCAACGACGTGCCGAAGACGCCCACGGCCAGACGGCGGCGGTCGCCACGCTCGTCCGGGAGCTGGACGGGCGTGGCGACGACGAGCTGCGCACCTACCTCCTCGTCCGCGTCTCCTTCGACCGCGGCCACCTGACCTTCGGCATCGCCGACTTCGTCGAAGAGGACGGAACGACGACGCAGCGAGCCATCCCGCTCGACGACGGACACCCGCCCGCGGAGATCGACCTGCCCGTCGATGGACACAGGAAGACGTACCAGAGCAGCATCCGCGGAGACCGCGTCGCGTTCTCGCCTGTCGGCTCGGGGCCGAGCGTGGGCAACACCTTCCGCCAGGAAGACCCGACCGGAGACGTCGACGCCGAATTTCCCCAGGAGGACTACCGCCCGCGCGAGCGGAACGCCTGATGGACCCGGACATCGACGCCCGCGAACTGACAGCGGTACGACCTCTCGACGGCCCACGTATCCGTCTGGTGCCACTGGGTCCTGAACACTTCGACGCTGTGTGGTCCGGCCTCGCCGACACGGAGACCCTTCGCCTGACCGGCACGCGGGCGGAGTTCACCGAGGCGGCGGTCCGTGAGCACCTCGCACGCATCGGGATGGCGCCCGACCGGGCCGACTGGGCCATCCTCGACGCAGCGACTGGTCGGTACCTCGGCGAGATCGTCCTCAACGATCTCGACGACGAGAACGCATCCATGAACACGCGCATCGCCCTGCTCCCGGGCGTTCCGGGCGGCGGATACGGAACCGAGGCGATGACCGTCGTCCTCGATCACGCCTTCACGACCATCCGGCTACACCGGGTGCAGCTCGACGTCTACGCGTTCAATCCGCGGGCGCTCCACTCGTACGAGAAAGCCGGATTCGTCGTAGAGGGGCGACAGCGGGACACCCTGTTCTGGGACGGCGCATGGACGGACTCCGTCCTGATGAGCGTGCTGAGCACCGACCCGCGCCCCACCTTCCGATAACAGCGCCTGTTGACACGGAGCCCGCACGCGGGCACTATCGCCAGCGGAACCGCCGCAGTGGCGGGCAAGGAGGTCGCGTGGTGACGTGCGAGGTGGAGGCGCGAGAACTGTCGGACGCCATCGCCGCACGCGAACTCGACGTGTACGTACAACCGCAGATCGACGTCTCAACCGGTCAGGTCGTCGCGGTCGAGGGCCTGTGCCGGTGGACGCACCCGACGCGCGGCCCCATCCCTCCTGCAGAGTTCGTCGCGCTCGCGGAGGCGACGGGAACCATCCACGAGCTCGGCCTCTTCGCGCTGCGCGAGTGCTGCCGTATCGGACGAAGCTGGCAGGAGCGCGGAGTCAAGCTTGCGGTCGCCGTCAACGTCTCACCGCTGCAACTGGAGACGGACCTCTTCTTCGACGAGCTGGAGCGCCAGCTGACCGAGTCACAGCTCCCGCCGGCGGACCTCATCGTCGAGGTGACCGAAGCCGAGCGCATCGACGATTATGCAGTGGTGGCTGGACGGCTCGACATCATCCGCAAGTGGGGTGTGACCGTCTCGATCGACGACTTCGGTTCGGGGCATTCGTCGATCGAGCGCGCCGTGGCGGTTCGCGCCCAGGAGATCAAAGTCGACCGGAGCCTGCTGGCCCGCGGTGACTGGGCGGCGGTCGCCGACGCGGTCACCGTCGCGCACGGGAGCGGGATGCGGGTCGTCGCCGAGGGGGTGGAGATGCAGGAGCAGCTGGCCGAAGTCAAGAATGCGGGATGCGATCGTGCACAGGGCTACTACATCGCCCGGCCGTCCCCACCGGACGTCTTCGAGGACTGGCTGCAGTCGCTCGTGCGCTAAATTCGTCTATGTATCGACCCGCCGCGTAGCGGCCCAGCCATCCGAAGGAGAGTAGCGGTGCGGCCCATTGCAGCGGACGACTTGCCGTGCGCCCTCCTCGAGTTGGATGGCGAAGGTCGGATCCGCGACGCCAACGACGTCTTCGTCGAGTGGACCGGACTCTCGCTGCGCGAACTGACAGGCCGGCCATTCGCCTCGCTGCGTACCCGCATCCCCGCTATCGGTGGACGCTCCGACGGGCTGATTCGCCTGGCGAACGTCGACGGCACCTCACGTTCCGTCATCGTGGGGAGTCGCCCGACCGACGACGGCGAGGCGCTCGTGCTGGTGGATGCGACACAGCGTGCCGAGCGGGAAGAGGAGTTGGTCCGGTCGCAGGCGCTGCAGGAGCGTACGCGCAACCGACTCGAACTGATCATCGACTCGTCGATCGCGTTCTCCGCCGCCACCTCCGAGCAGGCGCTGGTCGACATCCTGGCCACCACCGTCGCGAAGGCGTATCAGGCCGAGCAGGCGGCGGTGTTCCTACTGGATGAGACCGGCGGGTTCAGCCAGGCCTCGGGCAGCAACCCGATGCGCTCCCTCGAGCAGACCACCTCGCTGGTGTCGCAGGCCTCGGCGCTGCGTCACGTTGTCACGATCAGCGGGACGACGGCGGCGGACGCCATTGCGCCGGTGCTCGGGCAGGCGATGAGGGATGCGGGCGTCGACGCCGTGCTCGTCGCGCCCATCCAGCACGACGATGTGCTGTTCGGCCTTTTCGCGGCGTTCTTCCTCCACCCGCGGCAGTTCGACTCCGAGGCAGCACCACTGGCCGACGCGCTCGCCGGGCAAGCCGCCCAGGCGATCACGACCCTGCGCCTGCAGCGCCAGCTGGAACACGCGGCTATGCACGACGAGACGACCGGGCTGCCGAACCGGCGGCTGCTGGAGACGGAACTCCTCCAATACCAGCGGTCGACCTCGACGCTCGTGGCGACTCTCTTCATCGACCTGGACGGCTTCAAGCGCGTCAACGACGGGCTCGGCCATCACACCGGCGACCTCCTGCTGAGGGAGGTCGGCGAGCGTCTGCAGGCGGCCGTCCGCCAGGAGGATCTGGTCGCGCGGTACGGCGGCGACGAGTTCGTGGTGGTGTGCGAGGTGCCCGAAGTTGCAGCGGCGGAGGAAGTCGCCGATCGGATCCGCCACGCCATCGAGCTGCCGTTCACCGGCATCCCCGCCAGTTTCCCGATCAGCGCGAGCATCGGGATGTCGATCGCGCGCACCGAGGACCCTGCCTGGACTCCCGACCGGCTGATCCGCGAAGCCGACCACGCGATGTACTCGGCGAAGAACGCCGGAGGCAACCGTGTGGTCGGCATCCCGGTCGGCTGAACGTTCAGCTGAACCGTCGGTCCGCTGACGCTCACGCCAGCGGGCGTCAGCGCTTCTGCGGCCCGTCGTCGCCGGACGCGGCGGCCTCCTCGCGTAACCGACGCGACTCGTCGATGATCGTCTCCTCCTTCTGCGCCGACTTCTCGCTGAGGCGGGTGTCGCGCGGCGGCAACTGGATGGTCTCCTCGGCCTCCATACCGGCCTGAAGCTCACGACCGCGCTCGATCTCCGCGTCGAATTCGGCCCCGAACAACAGCGCGAGGTTGGCGATCCACACCCACAGCAGGAACACGATCACGCCCGCGAGCGGACCGTACGTCTTCTCGTAGTTGGCGAAGGTCGCCACGTAGAACGCGAAGAGGAACGTGGCCACCGCCAAGACGACGATCGCGATCAGGGCGCCCATGCTGATCCACTTGAACTTCGGCTGACGTGCGTTCGGCGCCGCGTAGTACAGGATGGCGATGATGACGACGACGATGATGAGCAGCAGCGGCCACTTCGCGATCTCCCACGCGATCCGCGGGGCTGTGCCGATCCCGAGCGCATCCCCGATGGCCTTCGTCACGGGACCCGAGACGACGAGGATGAGCGCCACGATCGTCACCAGCACGACCGTGATGACGGTGACCAGCAGCTGCTGCGGCTTCAGCTTCCAGAACGGCCGGCCTTCGTCGATCTCATAGATGCGGTTCATCGCACGAGAGAAGGCGCCGACGTACCCGGAGGCGGACCAGATCGCGAGGACGATGCCGAAGACGAGCGCGAATCCCGACGCGGGCGAGTTGACCGCGTTCTCGATCGGACCCTGCAGCAGCTTGGCGGTCGATCCGGGCGCGACCCCTTTGATGATGCCGAGCATGGCATCCGTCGCCGACTTCCCCTGGCCGAGGACGCCGAGCAGCGACACCAGGGCGATCAGCCCGGGGAAGAGCGAGAGGATGCCGTAGTAGGTGAGCGAGGCCGCGATGTCGGTGCACTTGTCGGTGCTGAACTCGCGCATGGTCCGCTTGAAGACCAGTTTCCACGACGGCTTGTCGAGGTGCGGCGGGCTGTCCGGCTTGCGGTCGTCTTCCGGGGAGGGGGCATCGGCCAGGCGCTTGCTCGCACCGATTTCGCTCATCGCGGGGGTCCTCTCGATGGGGTCGGGGGTCATCAGGGGATGAAAAAACGCGGCGGAAGGCCGGGGGGATGGCCTTCCGCCGCGCGTGCTGGGGGAGTGTTACTGGTCGGACTGCAGTCGCTGTCCGGTCTGCTTGGCGTCGTCGGCGACGGCACCCGCCCGGTCGGTGGCTTCGTCCTTGACGGTCGAGACGCCATCCTGTGCCGTCTCCTTGACTGCCTGGACGGCCTCCTGTGCCGGCTCCTTGAGGTCGTTCGCGACCTGCTTGCCGACGTCAGCGGCCTCCTGGAGCAACGGCTGCGCGGCGTCCTTCGCGGACGCGGCGAGTTCCTGCTCCTTTGTGCTGGCGGGGATCAGGGATGCGACCAGCGCGCCGACGCCGAAGGCGATCAGGCCCACCGCGAGCGGGTTGCCCTGCGCCTTGTTAACGACGGTGCGTCCGGCGTCAGCGACGGTGTTTCCCGCATCGGACATGGCTCCTCCTGCGCTGCTCGTGAGGTCGTCGGCGGATCCCATGATCCGCTCGCTGATGGAGTGGAAGGTGCCCTTCACCTTGCGCGTCTGGCGCTGGGCGATCTTGCTGGGCGTGACCTTGTCGGCCAGTGCATCCACGTCGCCGCTCAGGTTGCGGCGGGTGGCTTCGATGTCGGCGCGGATCGCGTCGGGGTCGTCGCTCATCGGTTCTCTCCGTTCGGTTTCAGTGTCTGCGGGATTTCCTTGACCGTTTCGACGGTCTGCGGGGCGCCTTTGACGGTCGCCAGCTGCTTGCGCCCGACCAGGTAGAGGATGAGCGCGACGATGGCCCAGATGATGGCCACGATGACCGCCGACCAGGCGTTCCCGACCAGGTAGCCGAGCGCCCACCACAGGGCGATCGAGAGGAAGAACACGGCCATGAGGCCGGCGTAGCCTGCTCCTCCGAGGAGGCCGGCGCCTTTCCCTGCACGGGTCGCGGTCTGCCGCATCTCCGCTTTGGCGAGTTCCATCTCCTGCCGGATGAGCGTCGAGAGGTCGCGGCTGACCTCTGCGAGCAAGTCACCCAGCGAGTTGTTCGCTGCGCGCTCCTCCGCGGGGCTGGGCTGGTCGGTCATGCCCGGCCTCCGGTGTAGCCCGCGCCCGGAAGCTCGGGGAGATCGTTGCCGTCGTCGTACAGGCCGCCGGCCGTGGTGCTGTAACCGCCCACCGTTTCGCCACCAACGGCGCCCGGCGTGGTGTAGCCCGCTCCGGTGTAGCCCTGCGTACCGGTGACTCCGGTGGAGCTGCTGCTGCTGCCCGAGCCGGAGTCTCCTCCGCTAGCGAGGGCGCGGGTCAGCCGTCCGGCGAGTGCGCCGGCGATGGCCGCGGCGGCGATGAAGGTGCCGGGGTTCCGTCGCGCGTACGACTTGACCTCGTCGATCAGCGAGCCGGGGTCGCGGGCGTCCAGCCAGCCGGCGATGGAGTGCGTCCGCTGCGCAGCCTGGCGGACCAGGTCGCTGGCGACGCCGCCGGACTCGGAAGCCGAAGCCATCTGGTCGAGCTCGTCGCCGACCGAGTGGAGGCCGCTGGCCACACGTTCCTGCTGCTGCGCGGCCTGGCTGCGCAGCTCTTCGCGGGTCTGCTCGTAGAGGTCCTTGGCCTGCGACTTCGCCTCGCCCGCGACGTTCTTCGCCTGCTCCTTGGCGGTGGCGGCGACGTCCTTGCCGGCTTCTGCAGCGGAGCCGGCGACGCGGCTCGCCTCATCGCGGACGCCTCCCTGGCCTCCGCTCGATCCGCCGGCCGTCGCGCTACCTGCGGTAGTACCGCCGACGGTCGCGGTGGTGGGCTGCACGGTCTCGGGAAGCCCGGCCTCCGGGTCGATGGCGTCGCGCCTGCTGTCGAAGATCGGTGTGTCCGCGGACTGGTCGTCTGACATGGTCATGACTGACTTTTCCTTTCGATGGATGTGTCCGGTTGGGATGTGCGGCCCACTCAAGACACCCGTGGAAAGCGGGTCCAGTCATTGACGATGTCTCATGTGAGGGGTAGCTGCGCGCGAACTCCTGCCGCCCGTCGAGGCCCGTGGGTATGGTGTGCGCATGAGTGTCGTCGACTGGCTTCTGGACTCAGACCCGGCCATCCGCTGGCAGGTCATGCAGGATCTCGTGGGTTCACCGCCGGAGGAGGTCGCCGCCGAGCGCTCGCGCGTGGCCCGGGAGGGCTGGGGTGCCGCCTTCCTCGCCGAGCAGGCGGAGGATGGGCTCTGGGACGGCGGCACCTACCGACCCGGGTGGATCCCTCCAGCGCGCGACGGCTTCGACGCCTGGAGCGGAACGCATTTCAGCCTCCAGCAACTGGTCGATTTCGGGCTCGACCCGGAGAGTCCGGAAGCGCGGCGGGCGGTGCAGCGTGTCCGTGAAAATGTTCGCTGGGAGCACGCCGGCGAACCGTACTTCGATGGTGAGACCGAGCCGTGCATCAACGGCGTGGCCCTGACCATCGCGGTGTACTTCGGCGAGAGCGGCGACCGGATCGCCCAGACGCTGATCGAGTCGCGGCTCTCGGACGGCGGGTGGAATTGCTGGGCGGAGTACGGCGCACGGGTGTCCTCCTTCCACTCGACCATCTGCTCGGTGGAGGGTCTTAGAGCGTGGATCAACGCGGGAGGTGACGATCCGCGTGCGAGCGCGGTCGTGGAGGCGGGGGAGGAGTACCTGCTCGAGCGCGGTCTCTACCGTCGCCGTTCCGACGGCTCCATCCCGGATCCCCGGATGACGATGCTGTCATATCCCGTCCGTTGGTACCACGACGTGCTTCGCGGGCTGGATCACTTCCGCGTGCAGGATCGTCGGGATCCGCGTCTCGCCGACGCTGTCGAGCTGGTCCGCGGCAAAGCGGACGCGGACGGTCGGTGGGTGCTGGAGAACACCCACGAGGGCTCGGTGATCGTCGAGTTCGACATGGAGGGCTTCCAGAGCCGCTGGCTCACCCTTCGTGCGCTGCGGGTGCTGCGCTGGTGGGATGCCGCCTGACCGCGACGGAGGTCAGGGCTTCGTCGCGGTCAGATCGTCCACCGTCATCGTCACCGGCGCGTTGGCGACGCCGCCGGAGAGGTAGCCGGTGACGGCGAGGCCGCCGGGCCCCTGCAGCGCCGCCGTGCTGTCGGTCGCCGACCGCTGCCAGGCCGCGGGCTCGGTGGTTCCGTCGAGCCATGCTTTGGTCTCGATCAGGGTCGGTGCTGTGCCGGTCGTACGCATCCGGATGTTCAGGCGGGCGCCGGCCGCGTAGGTTACCGGCACGGCCGCGGACGTCTGCACGACCACTTCGTTACCGCCGCTCTGATCCACCCGGACGATCTGGATGCTGACCTTCCCGGCCGCCGACACGATCACCTTCGAGCCGTACGACCCCGCGGTGGCGATGCGTCTGCCCTGCACCGTCACGTAGACGTTTCCCGAGGAGGGCAGCTTGTCGATCGCCACCGCGAGCCGGAGGTCGATGCCGGTCGCGCTCACCCCGGGTAGCCGAGCGGTGCCGCCCGACCCGGTGGGCAACTGGATGCGACCCGTCCCGGCCGAGACCGAGTACAGGGACGAGCTTCCCGCAACCGACCAGGCGCCGCCGGTCGGAGCCACTCCCCATCCACTCGTCACCGAGCGCTCGAAGGAGTCGGCAGCCAGCGTGTCTGCCGGGGGCGGGGGAGCTGTCACGGTGAGGGTACGTGTCGTCACCGCCGTGGCTCCGCCGTCATCCGTCACCGTCAGGCGCGCGGTGTAGGTGCCCGCCGAGGCGTAGGTGTGCGACGGCGAGCCGCCGGTCCCCGTTGCGCCGTCGCCGTAGTCCCAGGCGAACGAGGTGATCGTTCCGTCTGGGTCGGTCGAGCCCGTCCCATCGAACGAGCAGGCGAGGTCGGTGCAGGACGACGCGAAGACGGCGTTGGGCGGCTGGTTGCCCGCTGCTGGCGGTCCGATGACGAAACTGTCGGAGAATGCCGCGCCGGCCGCACGGGCGAACGACGCACTGAGCTGTGTCGCGCTCGCCGTCACATCCAGCGATCCATAGGTGGGTGTCGCCGGATTCCCATAGGAGGAAGCGAAGTATCCCGCTTCACTGTCGTCGGGGTGGGCGGCATAGTTGCCGTTACCACCGGTCCCCACGGTCGCGAAGACCGTGCCGGCGCCCTTCACGAGCGTGCTGTCGGAGTCGGCGACGCATCCGGGCGTGTACGTGCCGGGCATGACGGACGAGCACGTGCCGCTGAGGGCGAGCTGCTTCGTCCGTTGATAGAGGTGTTCGTGCCCGGTGAGCACCAGATCCACTCGCTTCGATGTCAGCAGGTTCATGATGTCGGACCCGGCCTCGCAGCCGTAGTCGCCCAGCGAGAGGCAGGGTTTGTGCATGCCGACGACGACCCAGGGCGTTCCGGCGGCCCGGGCGCCGTCGATCGCGGACTGCGTCCACGTGTAGTGCGAGCTTCCGGCGGCGTAGCTCCAGACGCCGTCCGTGAAGGGGAGACCCGGCGAGATCATGATGAAGCGGACGAGTGGCGAACCCTGGGGCACGTCGACGTAGTACTCCCGGCCGTAGGTGCCGACGGCGCCGGGAAGCTGGTTCGGCAGGCAGGCCGAGAAGTCGTTGATGTTGCCGTTCTGGCCGTTGCTCTCATGGTTTCCGGAGACCAGCTCGAACGGGAATCCCGCTCCGACCTTCTGCGTCACCTGATCGCACCAGGCCTGCTCCTGCCCTGTCGTGCTGTACGAGAAGTCCCCGAGTGCGAGATGCAGGTCGGGAGCAAGCGTCTTCACGCCGGCGAGGACGGACTGTGACGACGCGGCCGTTCCGTAATCGCCGGAGGCGGTGAAGTGGACGCTGCTCGCGCCGGGCGAGACGCCCTGCACGGCCTGGGGGAGGCCGACGCTCAGGAGGGCGGCGGCCGCGACGACACCGGCCGCCGCGAGTACTCGGTGCTTGACCATCGCAGGCGCTCCCCGGCCCGTTCCGTTGCGGGCCTTCGGGCACAGGGTAGCGCCGCGGCGCTCGCTGCGGGAGTAGAAGGCGAGGTTTGCTCAGGAATGGTCGATGGTGTAGCTGAGCGCGACGGTGCCGCCCGCGAACCGTCGCGCTTCGTGCAGCTCCAGCCGGACGAACTGGTCGTGCGGCAGCGCAGGAGTGCCGCCGCCCGCCGCAACGGGGACCAGGATCAGGTGCACCTCATCCACGAGGCCGGCGGCGAAGGCGGCAGCAGCCAGAGTCGGTCCGCCCACCGAGACGTCGCTATCGGAATCCGCGATGAGCCGCCGGGTCGCCTCCGGATCGAATCGCTTCTCGAGCCGCGTGCGGGGCGTCGTGACCTCGGCGAGCGATGAGGAGTACACGACCTTGTCGGCGCTCCGCCACACGTTCGCGTAGTCCACGATCACCGGTTCGTCGTCGCCCTCCCCGGGGAGGTCCTGCCAGACCTTCATGGTCTCGTACATCCGCCTGCCGTAGAGGTACGTGCCGACGTCGCGCTCCAGGTCGTTGACGAACGCGTGCACCTCTGGGTCGGGGTGCGCCCAGTCGAAAGAGCCGGAGGAGTCCACTGTGTAGCCGTCGATCGACGCGATGGCCCCGAAGATGAGTCGTCCCATGCCGGGACTCTAGAGCGACGGCGGCCCAGCGGCCAGAGGCCGCTCAGCCGAGCTGCGGCAGCAGCGCCGTGAGGGCGTGCAGTTCGTCATGGAAGATCAACGGTACGACGGCGTCGAGCGCCAGGCCGATTCCGAGGGTCAGCAGCACGGCGCCCGCCGCCAGCAGAACCAGCGTCACCAGCAACTGCAGGTAGGCGTTGCCGGTGACGGCGGCGAGCAGCCCCCGCGCTCGCCGCCGCACCGGGACCGATGCCGTACCGAGGATCGGTGCGGTTTGCAGTCCGTGGCCCAGTGTCGTCATCGGTCTCCCCCTTCGCGTCGAGGCCGTGAGCCGGAAGCTCGCGTCGACACTGTCGAGTCAACCGGCAGGGGGCAGGCCGGGGCATCGACCGGAGGTAGTGGCGGGGTCATCCCACGGGATGATCCGCGGCGGTGTCAGGAAGCGCCGACGGTGCACCCGCAGCCGTGCGCAGCCTCGGGGATGCGGTGCTCGGCTCCGTCGAGCCTGCTCGCGAGCAGTTCGCGGCGGCGTTCGAGCGACGCGATCGCCGCATCCAGTTCGGCCAGTCCGTCGCGGTAGGCGTCACGCGACGCGGGGCACTCGTCGCTGTGTGCGTGGCCGGAGCCGAGGCAGTCGATGAACGGCCGCGCCTTGCCCGGCGGGATGCCCGTCGCGGCGAGTTCTCGGATCTCGAGTACGGCGCGCAGGTGCTCGTCGCCGTACTCGCGGTACCCGTTGGAGAGCCGCGTCGGCGAGACGAGACCGAGCCGTTCGTAGTAGCGAACGGCTTTCACGGTGACCCCGGCCTGCTCGGCCAGTTCGCTGATCCTCATGTCTTCCTCCGAGGTCAGCGTAGACCTTGACCTGCGGGACAGGGTCCAGATGGAGTACACTATTGGTTAGTGCACTAATGAATCGAGGGGATCATGCCCGGACGCTTCGCCAGCTGGTACTCGAGCTGGAACGAGAAGCTCATCCGCATCGCCGGCCCTGCCCAGCTGGGCGCCGGCCACCCGGAGGCGCCCGAACAGCGCTCGGCCGGTGCTCCCTGCCCGATGTGCGGGCGTCCGATGACCGAGCACCAGGTGCTGCGGCCGGGCGGTCAGCGTGATGCGACCCGACTGGTGTGCCCGGCGCCCTCGCAGGCCGCCTGAGCAGCAGGCGTCACTCTGCGCGAGCAGCCGCGCCGATGATGGTGTGCAGACTCTCGCGCAGACCCTCGAGTTGCGACACCGGGAGGCCCAGTCGCGCGACGATCCGGGAGGGGATCTTCTCGGCCTCCTCGCGCAAGGCACGGCCGGCCTCCGTCAGTCGGACCTCAAGCGCACGCTCGTCCGCCGCACTGCGCTTGCGCTCGATGTAGCCGGTCGCTTCGAGCCGCTTCAGCAGCGGGGACAGGGTGGCCGGCTCAAGCGCCAGGGTGTCGCTCAGGTCTTTCACCGTGCGGGGCTCACGCTCCCAGAGCGCCAGCATCACGAGGTACTGCGGATGCGTCAGCGAGAGCGGTTCGAGCACCGGACGGTACAAGGCGATAACGCTGCGCGCGGCCACGGCGAGGCCGAAGCACACCTGGTTCTCAAGCGCGAGGAGGTCATCGGACATCCGGCCATTGTAGGCCTGCGTCTCAGTAGTCATCGGTGCGGCGCTCGACCCGCTCGCCGGTGACCGGATCCACGCCGTCTTGCCGGACGACCGTGCGCGGTCGCCGTCGAAGTGCGAACGCCAGCGAGATGACGAACACCACCAAACCGGCGCCCATGAGGATGTACCCGGTGGTCTTCAGGTCGATCCAGCTCACCTGCACCTGCAATGCGAAGGCCAGGATGAGGCCGACGACGAAGATGAAGATGCCGCTTCCGATGCCCATGCGCCACGCTCCTTCACGCTCGGGCTCAAGCTACTCCGCAGCGGACCGGGTGCGCAGTACCGCGGCCCGATCGCGAGCTCTACTCGGCCCGCGAGAACTCGGATGCGCGAGCGACCTGCTCAGGGCTCAGGCGGACCCCGGTGTAGCGCTCGAACTGCCGCGCGGCCTGCAGGGCGATCACCTCGGCGCCGGTGATGACAGCGGTGCCGGCATCTCTCGCGGCCGCGATCAGCGGCGTCTCGGAGGGAAACGCGACGACGTCGAAGACCGTCGACGCCCGCTCGATGAACGGCTGGCCGAACGCGAGGACGTCCTCGGAGTCCCCGCGCATCCCGAGCGGGGTGACGTTGACGATGACGTCGAAGTCGGGCTCGGGATCGGCCGCGACCCACGCGTAGTCGTACCGCTCCGCGAGCGCGGACCCGGCCTCGGCGTTGCGCGCAACCACGGTGAGGTCGTCGAAGCCGGCACCTCGGAACGCGGCGACGACGGCCTTCGCCATCCCCCCGGAACCGCGGACGAGTACCCGCTGAGCGGGGTCGACCTCGTGCTCGGCGAGCAGCTGGGCGACGGCCTCGTAGTCGGTGTTCGAGGCGGTGAGCAGCCCATCCTCGTTCACGACGGTGTTCACCGACTCGATCGCGACCGCCGACGCCTCCAGGTTGTCGACCAGCGGGATGATGGCCTCCTTGAACGGCATGGAGACCGAGCAGCCGCGGATCCCCAGGGCGCGGATGCCGCGCACGGCGCCCTCGAGGTCGTCGGTGGTGAACGCCTTGTAGACGAAGTTGAGTCCCAGCTCGTCGTACAGGAAGTTGTGGAACCGCGTGCCGATGTTGCTCGGGCGGCCGGCGAGGGAGATGCAGACCTGCATGTCCTTGTTCAGGATGGGCATGCCTCCATCATCGCAGTCGGGAGGCGCGAAAGAACCGCTGTCACCCGTCCGCGGGGTGGACTCTTGCGTTCACAGCTTGACTACAACAGCTCGATCATTCACGCTTATCGCTATGACCGCCACTCCGGGGCTGATCCCACGTGGCGCACGCAATCCAGGGTCGCAGGGCGCGCTCAGGCATTTGAACCAGGAGCGACTCGTCGAGTTCCTCCTCGCCAACGGACCGTCCACCCAGGCTGAGCTGGCGCGCGGGACCGGCCTGTCCACCGCCACCGTGTCCAACATCGTCCGCGACATGGCGGCCAAAGGTGTCGTCTCGACGTCGCCGGTGACCTCCAGCGGGCGCCGCGCGCTGCTCGTGCGGTTGACCGACACCGGAGACATCGCGGTCGGCGTGGACTTCGGGCGCAGACACGTCAGAATCGTGCTCTCGACCCTCGGCTACCAGGTGATCGCCGAGGAGGAGGTCGCCCTCGAACCCGGCTACGACGTGCTCGGCGCGGTGGGGGAGGCAGCGGCGCTGCTCGACCGGATGCTCATCGCCGGCGGCTACGACCGGGAGTCGGTGCTCGCGGTGGGCGTCGGCATCCCCGGCCCGATCGACCGGCGAACGGGCACCGTGCTGCAGGGGGCCATCCTCCCGGAATGGGTGGGAATCACCCGCCGCGAGCTGGAGGATGTGTTCGGCTTCCCGGTGATGGTGGACAACGACGCCAACCTCGGAGCGCTCGCGGAGGTGACGTGGGGCGCGAACCGCGGTCAGCGGAACCTGATCTTCGTCAAGATCGGTACGGGGATCGGGGCCGGCCTCATCCTGAGCGGCCAGCCGTACTACGGGTTCCTCGGAATCACCGGCGAGCTGGGGCACACTCCGGTGGTGGAGCACGGGGTGATCTGCCGCTGCGGCAACCGCGGCTGCCTGGAGACGGTCGCCTCCACGAGCGTGATGCTGGAGTCTCTGGGCCGGGACAGCGGCACGTTGACAGCGGCCGATATCCTGCGCCGGGGGCTCGAGAAGGACCCGGCCGTGCTCCGCGTGGTGAGCGACGCCGGCACCGCGGTCGGACAGGCGATCGGCAACGTCGCGAACGTCATCAATCCGGAGTTGGTGCTCATCGGCGGCCCCCTGGTCGGGCTCGGCGACGCCCTGCTCGACCCCATTCGGCACGGGATCCGGCGGAACGCCATCCCGATCATCGCCGGGACCACGACCGTCCGCGTCTCCTCCCTGGGAGACCGCGCGGAGTCGCTCGGCGCCGCCGCCATTGTGATCCAGGGCGCCCTCGCCGGCAACGAGTGAGAATCCCTCAGTCGTTACCGCATTGTTGTCTTCACTATTTGACGACAAGTGAAGACATAGCGTTTACTACTTAGGCACATCATTTTCCACGCAGAACCAAGGAGCGACGATGCCGTCGAACGCAGTCATCCTCGAGATGCGCTCGATCACCAAGGAGTTTCCTGGTGTGAAGGCTCTGGAGGATGTCTCCCTCACCGTTCACGCCGACGAGATCCACGCGATCTGCGGCGAGAACGGCGCGGGCAAGTCCACTCTCATGAAGGTGCTGTCCGGCGTCTACCCGTACGGCACCTACTCCGGCGACATCGTCTACCAGGGCGACGTAATGCGCTTCAAGGACATCAAGTCCAGCGAGCAGCAGGGGATCGTGATCATCCACCAGGAGCTCGCGCTCATCCCCGAGCTCTCGATCACCGAGAACATCTTCCTCGGTAACGAGCCGGGACGCGGTGGCGTCATCAACTGGGGAGAGGCCAAGCGCCGCGCCTACGAGCTGCTCGCCCGCGTGGGCCTGGACGATGACCCGGACACCCAGATCAAGAACATCGGCGTCGGCAAGCAGCAACTCGTCGAGATCGCCAAGGCGCTCAACAAGGACGTCAAGCTCCTCATCCTCGACGAGCCGACCGCCGCGCTTAACGAGGCCGAGTCGGCCCACCTGCTCGACCTCATCGTGGGCCTGAAGCACAAGGGCGTCAGCTCCATCATGATCAGCCACAAGCTCAACGAGATCGAGCAGATCGCCGACCAGATCACCATCATCCGCGACGGCCACACGATCGAGACGCTCGACGTTCAGGCCGACGGCGTCGACGAGGACCGCATCATCCGCGGCATGGTCGGCCGCACGCTCGGGAGCCGCTTCCCGGAGCGCACCCCGAACATCGGTGAAACGTTCTTCGAGGTGCGCGACTGGGTCGTGCAGCACCCGCAGGTGCCGGACCGTCTGGTCGTCAAGAACTCCAGCTTCTACGTCCGCCGGGGCGAGATCGTCGGCTTCGCCGGCCTCATGGGCGCCGGCCGCACCGAGCTCGCGATGAGTGTCTTCGGCCACTCCTACGGCAACTGGGTCTCCGGTGAGATCTACAAGGACGGCAAGGAGATCCAGGTCCGCAACGTCTCCGAGGCCATCGACAACGGAATGGCCTACGTGAGCGAGGACCGCAAGGTGCTCGGCCTCAACCTCCTGGACGACATCAAGCAGTCGGTCGTCGCCGCCAAGCTCTCGAAGATCGCCAAGCGCGGCGTCGTCGACGACCTTCAGGAGTACGCGGTCGCCGACGAGTACCGCAAGCTGCTCCGCATCCGGACACCCGACGTCGACCGCGGCGTCTCGACCCTCTCCGGCGGCAACCAGCAGAAGGTGGTGCTGGCCAAGTGGATGTTCACCGACCCGGACATCCTGATTCTGGATGAGCCAACTCGCGGCATCGACGTCGGCGCCAAGTTCGAGATCTACGGCATCATCCAGCAGCTCGCGGCGCAGGGCAAGGGCGTCATCGTCATCTCCTCGGAGCTGCCCGAGCTGCTCGGCATCTCGGACCGCATCTACACGATCTTCGAGGGCCAGATCACCGACGAGCTGCCCATCGCCGAAGCGACGCCAGAGACCCTCCTGAAAAGCATGACATCCGCCAAGAAGAGGATTGCCCGATAGCCATGACCACACAGATTCCCGAGAAGAAGAAGTCCGGCGGTCTCCGCGACCTGGGCAAGATGTTCGGCGGTGGCCAGTCCACCGGTCGCCAGTTCGGCATCCTCGGCGCCCTCGTCGTCATCATCCTGCTGTTCGAGGTGCTCACGGGTGGCACCACGCTCGAGCCGGTCAACCTCATCAACCTGGTCAATCAGAACGTCTACGTCCTGATCCTGGCCATCGGCATGGTGATGGTGATCATCGCCGGCCACATCGACCTGTCGGTCGGATCGGTGGCCGCGCTCGTCGGCATCATCGTCGCGAAGTCGATGACCGACTGGAACGTGCCGTGGCCGCTCGCGATCATCCTCGGCCTGCTCGTCGGTGTCGCCATCGGAGCCTGGCAGGGCTGGTGGGTCGCCTACGTCGGCGTCCCCGCGTTCATCGTCACCCTGGCCGGCATGCTCATCTTCCGCGGCCTGAACCAGCTGATCGGCAGCGCGAACACCATCCCCGTCCCGGACGGCTTCACCTTCATCGGTGGCGGCTTCCTGCCGGAGTGGGGTCCGAACACCGGCTTCAACAACTCCACCCTGCTGCTCGGCATCCTCATCGCGGTCGTCATCGCGCTGGTGGAGGTCCGCACCCGCCGCAAGCAGACCAAGATGGGCTCCGAGAAGGCTCCGCTCTGGGTCAGCGTCTTCAAGGTCGTCATCCTCGACGCTGTCGTGATCTACGCCGCGATCCTGTTCGGAAGCGGCCGCGTGGGAACCTCGTTCCCCGTCGCCGGTGTGATCCTCGGCGTGCTGATCATCCTGTACTCGTTCATCACCCGTAGCACGATCTTCGGTCGCCACATCTACGCGGTCGGCGGCAACTGGCACGCTGCGGAGCTGTCGGGCGTCAAGATCAAGCGCATCAACTTCTTCGTGATGATGAACATGTCGGTGCTCGCGGCACTGGCCGGCATGATCGCCGTCGCCCGTTCCGTCTCGTCCGGCCCCCAGGACGGACTCGGCTGGGAGCTCGACGCGATCGCCGCCGTGTTCATCGGTGGTGCGGCGGTCTCCGGCGGTATCGGAACCGTGGCCGGCTCCATCATCGGTGGTCTGGTCATCGCCGTCCTGAACAACGGCCTGCAGCTCCTCGGCGTCACCAGCGACAAGGTGCAGATCATCAAGGGCCTCGTGCTGCTGATCGCGGTCGGTGTCGACGTCTACTCCAAGCGCCGCGGCGGCCCGTCGTTGATAGGCAGGATGTTCAACCGCGACAAGACCCAGCAGGCCGACGCCGCCGGCGCCGACCAGCCTGCAGTCGTTCCGTCCGGCGACTCGGCCGAGGACAGCTCCCGCTCGCTGACCTCCTGAGTCCCCTTCTCTCAGCTTTCATTCCCCTGCACCATCCACACACAGAGAAAGAGAAACGCAATGCGCAAAATCGCACTCGCGACGGTGGCCGTCGCAGCTGCCGCCGCGCTCGCCCTGACCGGCTGCTCGTCGAGCCGCTCCGGTTCGGACAGCAGCTCGGCATCCGGCTTCGCCAAGGACTCCACCATCGGTGTCGCCCTCCCGACTAAGACGTCGGAGAACTGGGTTCTCGCCGGTGGCTTGTTCGAAGACGGACTCAAGGAGGCCGGTTTCAAGGGCGACGTCCAGTACGCCGGTGGTTCGGGTGTCTCCGACCAGCAGTCGCAGATCCAGTCGATGATCACCAACGGCGCCAAGGTCGTCATCATCGGCGCCGTCGACGGTGGCCAGCTCGCCGCGCAGGCCAAGGCCGCGCACGACGCCGGCGCGACCGTCATCGCCTACGACCGCCTCATCCTGAACACCAACGACGTGGACTACTACGTCGCGTACGACAACGAGAAGGTCGGCGAGCTGCAGGGTCAGGCCCTGCTCGATGGCATGAAGGCCAAGTTCCCGGACAAGAAGAACTTCAACATCGAGCTCTTCTCGGGCTCGCCGGATGACGCCAACTCGGCCGTGTTCTTCAACGGTGCGATGAAGGTCCTCCAGCCGAAGATCGACGACGGCACGCTGAAGGTCGTCTCGGGTCAGACGGAGATCAAGCAGACCTCCACCCAGGGCTGGCTGCCGGCGAACGCGCAGACCCGCATGGACAACCTGCTCGCGAAGAACTACGCCTCCACCGAGCTCAACGGCGTCCTGTCGCCGAACGACACCCTGGCCCGCGCCATCATCACCTCGGTGAAGGGTGCCGGCAAGCCGGTTCCGACCGTCACCGGTCAGGACTCGGAGGCCGAGTCGGTCAAGTCCATCATGGCGGGCGAGCAGTACTCGACCATCAACAAGGACACCCGCAACCTGGTCAAGCAGGCCATCGCGATGGTCAAGGACCTGCAGGCCGGCAAGAAGCCCCAGGTCAACGACGACAAGTCGTACGACAACGGCAAGAAGGTCGTCCCGGCGTTCCTGCTGAAGCCGGTCATCGTCACCAAGGAGAACGCGGCCGAGGCATACGCCAACGACCCGACCCTGGAGCCGCTGACCAAGTAGTCGGTATCTCACGCACCCGCGTGAAACGAAAGGGGCCGGAGCGCAATGCGCTCCGGCCCCTTTCCCGATCCGTCCCCCGACAGGATCGGTCCCCCTGGCCGAGCTCGCTGTCAGGTTACGACCGCCTCGCAGGCACCGGCATCGGTGGCAGCACGGATAACCGGTCCGTGCGGGCTCGTGCAGGCGCCGGCCGGCGCTCCTGCGTCCTGGTCGCGGTCCGGGCGGATGCGGCGGTCGCCTCCCGGCGCAAAGCCGCCCGGTAGAAGCGCACTAGCTCGGCGGCGGGCGGACGCTGCGCCGCCATGGTCGCCGCGTCGGTTCGCCGCGCCGCCATGTGGTGGCGCCACGACTCCGAGGCGCAGCGGTGGTCCCAGGCGACCGACGCCGCGGCCTCCAGGGTGCGGCACCAACCGATGAGCTCGCGGCCCTCTGACGTGGGCGCCCACGTGACCACGCGGAACCACACGTCCGGCCGGTTGCGGTCGCCGAACCCGAATCGCCTCACAACGGCGTACGGTTCGCCGGCCGTCCCCTGGCGGAGCAGCCACTCGGTGGGCTGCGCATTCGCCACCGGGTGCCAGGATGCGCTCACGGCGTCACGGTATGCGAGGCCGCCGACACCGACGCGCCCGAGCCGGCGGCCGGGGTCAGGTGAAGAGGCGGATGAGAGCGGCCACCACCGCGGCCGCGGGGACGACCACGATGAACGGCACCCGGAGGGCGTAGAGGCCCGCCGCGATCGCGAGGGCCGGGAGGCGCGCATCCAGTTGCAGGGACTGCCCGGCGCCGAATGTCTGCACGCAGATCAGCGCGGCCAGCAGGGCCGCGGTAAGCAGGTCGCTCACGCGTGCGACCGTCGGGTGGTCGAGGGCTTTCGGCGGCACCAGCCAGCCGACCGCCTTCAGCCCGAGCACGCAGATCGAGCCGAGCAGGATGACGTGCCAGGTGGTCACGGCTCCACCTCCCGTTCCATCGGCACGGCTTCGGGATGCGGCGGGTCGGAGCGCCGCCCGAACAGGTTGAAGACCCCGACGACGATGGCGACGGCGGCGGCCGCCAGCACCGGGAGCCCTGGGGTGAGGAACGGCGTCAGGAGCGTGGCGACGAATCCTCCCGCGACGGCGACCGCCTGCGTCTGGCGTGCCTTCAGTCGCGGCCAGAGCAGCCCGAGGAAGGCGGCCGCCGCAGCTGCATCCAATCCGTACGCCTTCACGTCGCCGATCAGATCGCCGAGGAGCGCGCCTGCCAGGGTCATGATGTTCCAGCCGACGTAGACGACCAATCCCGTCACCCAGAAGCCGATGCGCTGCGCCCGCGGCTCGGTCTGCGCGGTGGCCACGGCGGTGGACTCGTCGATGGTCAGCTGCGTGGCCGCGGAGCGCCTCCAGAAGCCGGGGCCGATGATCCGCGACAAACGGAGCGCGTAGAAGGAGTTGCGGACACCGAGCAGCGCTGCGCTGATGATCGCGGTGCCGCCGGCTGCGGCTCCGCCCGACGCCAGAACGCCGATGAGGGCGAACTGGGACCCGCCGCTGAACATGACCAGGCTGAGCACGCAGGTCTGCCAGATGTCCAGACCGGACGCCGTGGAGAGGGCGCCGAACGAGATCCCGTACACGGCTGTCGCGATGCCGACCGCCCAGCCGGAGCGGGCCGCGGCGCGTTCCTCGCTGGTTCGTTCCTGGCGCATCGCCTCCCGACACTACCGGGTGACAGAGGGGTCAGCGGAACAGGCGACCGACGAGGTGAGCGGCGATGTCGTCCTCCAGCGTCCAGGGCAGGAAGATGACCCGGTAGATGATCGGGGCGATGACGATGTCGAGGATGTCGTCCGCCGTCACGGTGGTGTCCGGGTAGCGGTCGAGGAGGAAGGCGGCCTCGATGCGGCGGTTGCGCAGGCAGTAGGACTGCTGTTCGCCGGCGGCCGAGGCGCCCCCGCGCAGGAGCGCTGCGTTGACCGGCTTGCGGTAGTGCTCGACGATCTCGCTCGCCCACGCCGTGAGGTCGGCCCGGAGGCCGCCGTTCTCCGGCAGCGGGCGCTCGGGATCGAGCCGGTACGTCGCGATGTCGTTGATCAGGGTCGGGAGGTCGCCCCAGCGCCGGTAGATGCTGGTCGGGTTGACCCCCGCGCGCTCGGCGATCATCGGGACGGTGACCTTGTCCTGGCCCTTCTCCTCGACGAGCTCTTCGACCGCCGTGCGCACGTTGTGGATGACCGCAGCGCTGCGGCCTCCTGTGCGCTTGGAGGGTGTGGTCGTGGTGTCCATGGGAATAGCTTAAAGCAAATCTTGTTGCTTTATTGCACATCCCCCTCTATAGTCGGCAAAAGCAAGAATATTTGCTTTAAGGAGTCCGAAATGTCCACAGCCGAAGACACCCTCGCGACAGGCGGGATCCTCGCCGTCCGGCCCGAACGAGCCGTCCGCTCCCGCCGCTCCCTGCGTCTGCGGCCGGTTGCGGCGTTCACGGGCGCCGCCCTGGCGTTCGTCGCCGTGGCACTGGCCGTCGGCGCGCCCAGCCCGCTCTTCGTGCTGTACGAGCAGGAGTGGGGCTTCCAGCCGTGGCTGCTCACGGTGGCCTTCGCGATCTACGCGGTGACCCTGCTGATCACTCTGCTCATCGCCGGCTCCCTCTCCGACCACATCGGCCGGCGCCCTGTGTTGATCGGCGCGCTGGCGCTGCAGGTGGTCGCCATGCTGATTTTCCTGTTCGCGCCGGACATCGGCTGGATCATCGGCGCCCGCTCGGTGCAGGGCGTCGCGACGGGCGCTGCCATGAGCACCTTCACCGCGGCCCTCGTGGAGCTGGCGCCGGAGCGTCACAAGAAGCTCGGCGCGACCATCGGCAGCACCGCGCCGGTCGGCGGCATCGCGATCGGCGCGTTCCTCACCGGGCTGGCGGTGCAGTTCGTCCCTCAGCCGACGACGCTCGTCTTCGTCGCGCTCGCGCTGCTGTTCGTGGCCGGCATCCTCGTCGTCGTGGCCTCGCCGGAGACGGTCGAGCGACGCCCCGGCGCGGTGCGGTCGCTGATCCCGCGGCTGCTCGTCCCGCGTGCGGCTCGCCGGGAGTTCGTCGGCGCCATCCCGCTCTTCCTGGCGACCTGGATGCTCGCGGGCCTCTTCATCGGACTGTCGCCGTCGATTCTGCACGGCGTCTTCCACCTCGACAGCGGACTGCTCAACGGGGCGATCGTCGCCGTGCCGCCCGCGGTGGGCGCGCTTGCCGGACTCCTGCTGACCCGTGCTCCCGCCCGCCTGACGGTCGTGTGGTCGATGGCGGCGATCCTGGTCGGAGTCGCAGTAGCGGCTGTCGGCATCGGCGCGGCCCTGCTCCCGCTGCTGTTCATCGGTGCGACCGTCGCCGGCGCGGGCTTCGGCGCCGGGTTCTCGGCGATGCTGCGCATCCTGGCTCCACTCGCCCCGAACGATCAGCGCGCAGAGCTCTTCGCCGGGGTGTTCCTGGTGAGCTACCTCGCGTACGGGGTGCCGGCGCTGGTCGCCGGCGAGCTGATCACGGTCGTCGGACTGCTCCCGACCGCGCTCGGCTACTCGGCCGCGATAGCGATCGCCGCCGTGGTCGCCCTCGTCGTGCAGGCGGTCAAGACACGTCGATGAGCACCTTGCCCACGACGCCGTTCTCGACGGCGTCGTGGGCGGCGGCCGTCTGCTCGAGCGGGAAGCGTGTGATCGGGAGCCCGTGCTCCTCGCCGACCCGGAGCGCGCCGTCCGCGGCAGCGGCCGCCACGGCGCGCACAGCGGCCTCCTTCGTGTCCGTGGCGACCGTGTAGGTGAGCACGAACTGCCACCGCAGGTTCTTCGACATGCTCGGCCGGACCGGGATCGTGACCGAGTCCGAGCCCGGTGCGTCGGCGTAGCTCGCGATGGTCGCGTTGCGTCCGGTGACCTTCACGTCGAGCTCGGCGTTCGCGCTGACATTCACCTCGACCACGATGTCGACGCCTCGCGGGGCGAGCGCGCCGATCGCCTCGGCGGTGTCCGGGTCGGTGTAGTTGACGACATGGTGGGCGCCGGCCGCGCGAGCCAGCTCCGCCTTCTCGTGGCTGCTGACCGTCGCGATGACGGTGGCGCCCGCCCAGACGCCGAGCTGGATGGCCGCGTGGCCGACCGCTCCAGCGCCTCCGGCGACCAGCACCGTCCGTCCCTCCAGTGAACCGGACGACAGCTCGCCGGGAGCGTGCTCATAAGACGTGAGTGCCCGGTGAGCGGTGAGGGCAGGGATTCCGAACGACGCACCCTCGTCGAAGCTCACGCCGTCGGGCAGGGGCACGACGAGTCGCTCGGGAAGCACGGCCAGCTCCTGGGCCGTGCCGTCCGGGCGCTGGTAGGCGGCATCCCATACCCAGACGCGGTCGCCGACCCGGAAGCCGGTGACACCGTCGCCCACCTCGTCGACGACGCCTGCGCCGTCCTGGTTCGGCACCTGCGGCCGGGGGAGTTCGGCAGGACCGCTGCCGCGCCGGGCCTTCCAATCCGTGGGGTTCACGCCCGACACGTGGATGCGCACGCGCACCTCACCGGCGCCGGGATGCGGCTCCTCGCGCTCGCCGAGGGTCAGGACGTCCGAGTCGCCAGTGGCGGAGTAGCTCACAGCCTTCATGGGTCCAGCCAACCACGAGCCGGGGCGCGGTGCGACCGTGGTCAGCCGGCGGAGCAGGCACCCGAACTGATCGGGGCGGTCCCCACCGACGAGAGCACGGGTCGCAGTTCCGTGAGCGTCAGGGCGTAACCCGTGTCGGCGTCCGTCGCGCTCCGGGCGAAGACGATGCCCGCCACCTTCCCGTTGGCGTCGAGCAGCGGGCCGCCCGAGTTGCCGGGACGGACGACGCCGCGCAGCGAATAGATGTCGCGATCCACGCTGCCGCTCTGGTAGATATCGGTGCCGCGCGCCGTCACCCGATCGCGCACGCGTTGCGGCGAGATCGTGAACGGCCCGTTGCCCGGATACCCGGCCGCGTAGGCGGCGGCACCGGCCGTCAGGTCGGGTCCGATGTCGAGCGCTGTGGCGCTGAGGTCGGTCACATCGAGCACCGCCAGGTCGCGGGACGGGTCGAAGGCGACGATGGTCGCGCGCTCAGCGGCGAGACTGCCGGGTTCCCGGACGACGACGGAGGACGCCCCGGCGACCACATGCGCGTTGGTCACGACGCGGCCTCGCTGCACCACCCATCCACTGCCCTCGGAGTCGACCCCGCATGCGGGCTTCGAGGCGAGCACGGTGACGACCGACTCCTGCGACTGGGCGACGGCCGACGGGATGGACCCGTCCGGCGCCGGAACCGCCTTGATGGTCTCGCCGCCCTCGAACACCTTGGGGAGCCCGGCCCCGGCGAGTGCGTCATCCACCGCGCCCAGAACCGTCGACGAGGGGAGCGGGGCGATCCCGTCGAGGGTTGCTACCACGCGTGACGACGAGGCGGCCTGCACGACGGTGGCAAGACTTGTCGCCATTGCGAAGCCCGCCAGCAGCCACACGACGACCGCCCAGGTCAGGAGGCCGAGGACCGCCCCGACGAGCGAATCGAGCCAGCGGATCGGTCCGTGGCGGAGAAGCTTGCCGATGATGCTCGCAAGTGCTCCGGCGATGGCGTAGATCACGCCGGCGCAGACCAGGATGACCACGGCGGCGACCACCGACCGTTCTGTCACGCCGTCGAAGCCGTTCGCGGCGAACCAGCCGACGATGATGGGAGCGATCGTCAGCCCGAGCCAGAGGCCGAGGCCGAGGCCCACGAGCGTCCCGGCAGCACGGATGGCGCCCTTGGTCCACCCCGCCGCGATCGCCAGGATGCCGAGCACGACGAGCACGACGTCCACCACGATCTCCACGGGCCCACCCTGCCCCACGAGACTGGGGGACCGCTCAATCCGTCATGTGCATCCGCCGCCGGGCCGCCCTGTCGGATGGCCGTCGCCAGGGCTACCGTCCGAGGGGCAACGCTGTCCCGAGACGAAGGAGCACACCATGTCCGATCCCCTGGCCAACGGCGACGACGAGCGTGAGGACCTCGCCGAGGGCGAGCGGCAGTACACGAGTGCGGACCTGACGGCGCACGACGAGGAGACCGGTCAGATCCACGAAGAGGGCGAACAGCCCGCGAGGTGAGGGACGACCGTCAGAGACGGCCGTCCTCCTCATCGCCGTCGTCGACGGAGTCCGGCTGGGGCTGGGGCATGGGCACGATATCCGGGTCCATCTGATCCTCCGGGACGATGTCGGGGAAGTCCGCGGTCCGCTGGTCGCTGGTCTGTCTGGCCATGCGCGAACGCTACGCCCGCATCCCCGGATCGGATAGCCCCCGCCGGTCAGACTCCGCCGTGCTCGCCCGCATCGCCGTCCGCCGGGGCGGCGGGCTTGCGCCGTGACGTGACCACGATGATGACCACGCCGATGATCGCCAGCACCACGATGGCGATCCCGATGCCGATGACGAGCCCGAGGTCTGTGCCGGTGGATGCGGCCTGTGTCGGCTGCGGGGTCGACGCCGTCGCGGCGGGAGGTGCGCTGGACGAGGAGCCCGGCGTGGCGCTCGACGACGACTGCCCGGCGGGAGCGGAGCTCGCACCGCAGGGCGTCGCTTCCGTCCCGGGTGCGGCAGAGGCGCCGGCAGGAGGGGCGTACGAGAAGGCGTATGAGGAGGAGACGGTGTGGCCGTCCGCTGAGACGACCTGGTACGTGACCGTGTACTTCCCCGCCGGTCCGAGGGCCACGGGCGCACTGATCTTCGTGTCCGTGACCGTCGCGCATCCCGTCTCGAAGTGGTGCGTCGCCGAGTCCGGGCCGGTCACGGTGAGCAGGTTCGTCGAGCCGTTGCCGGACAGGTCGAGCACGCGGTCGTTGAAGGTGACGGTGACGGCGTCGAGCGGGCTCGTCACCGTGGAGTCGGCGGCCGGGTCGCTTCCCACCACGTAGTC
The DNA here is from genome assembly GCF_058138205.1 of Leifsonia sp. RCC_180. NCBI lineage: Bacteria > Bacillati > Actinomycetota > Actinomycetes > Micrococcales > Microbacteriaceae > Leifsonia > Leifsonia sp. RCC_180. The sequence continues at coordinate 2,800,173 of NZ_CP200340.1, forward strand.
GTGGGCGCTCGCGGCGGCGACCGGCGCAAGCGCGAGTGCGGCGGCGGCAGCGAGGACCGCCGCCGCCCTGAGCAGCCTGTTCGTCATCCCTGAACCTTACGCTCCACGCAGCGGCCCAGCCCTCTGAGGGCGGCACAGTACGCCGTGAGAACACGACCACAATGGGGGCCGCGGAAGCGCCCGGCAGGCCGGGCGTGTCGGGTTAGTCTGTGCGGGTGACGGACACGTGGCGGCGCAGGGTGCTGGTGGTCGAGGACCACGCCCTCATGCGTTCGCTCGTCGCCGAGGCGTTCGGCCGGCGCAGCTTCGAGACCGCGTCTGCGTCCTCCGCTAATGAAGCGCTCGAGCTCGCCGAGCGCTTCGATCCGGACCTCCTGGTGACCGACATCGACCTGCGGCAGCGACCGAACGGTGTGGAGCTCGCGACCATCCTCCGCCTGCGTGCACCGCATGTCGCGGTGATGTTCCTCAGCAACCTCTCCCGCGATGCGGCCGCGATGCAGGCACGGAGCACCGTCGAAGGTGCGTCGTATGTCAACAAGGCGGCCATCGAATCCGTCGACGACCTCGTGGATGCGGCCGAGGCGGTACTTGCCGACCGGCCGGTGGCGCGCGAGATGGCTGGGTCGGACGGGCAGGCCCGCTTGCTGGGGCTCACGGCCGCCCAGCTGGAGACCACTCGCCTCCTCGCGGCCGGCCTGTCCAACGCCGAGATCGCGCGGCGCAGGAACGTCTCGGTTCGTGCGGTCGAGAAGAGCGTCGAGCGGGTGTTCGCCGCGCTCGGGATCGCCGGGGGCGAGCGCACCACGCCCCGGGTCGCGGCCGCCACCCTCTACACGGCGACCTTCGGCGACCCCACCTCGGGGCTCTGACCGAGTGCTCGTCCTGAACTTCCGCCGCTCCTTCGCGCGAATCTACGGTTCCTCGGCGATCACCTGGTGGAGCTGGCTCATCCCGCTCCCGTTCGCGCTGACGGTGATGTCGGGGCTGCAGTACGTAACGGGCGGCCCAGCGGCCGTGCTGGCAGTCTCGGGGCTGCAGCACGTCATCCTGGGCGGCGTGCTGCTGCTCGGTGCTGCGGTGCTCCGCGTCGTCCGCGGGGCCGCCCGCCCGGTCGTCGTCTTCGCGATCTTCGCCGGAATCGGGGCCGTTCGTCCGCTGCTCTTCCTGGAAGCGGGCGGCCTGCTCTCGATCCCGGTCCGTCCCGGCGACCTCGGCGCCCGGATCGCCATCAACGTCGTGGCCATGGTGGTCGCCTTCTCTCTGATCGCCGTCGGGGTGGACCTGGTTCGGGATCACCGGGGTGTCTTCCGTCGCCTCCGCGAGGCGCAGCGTGCTTCGGGGCGCGATGTCGAGTGCGCGGCCGAGAGGCTGCGGATCCTGCGCGCGTCGGCGGTCGACGACGTCGTCGCGGCGCTGGAGACGGCTGCGGCCGAGGCCGCGACGTCACGGGTGGAGCCGGCGGAGGCCGCCCGTCTTCTGCGGGCACTCGCGGAGGACGTGGTGCGTCCCGCCAGCCATCGCGTCTACGACGCCGTCGGGGCGGAGAGGCCGCCGGAGCCCGAGACGCCCAGCGCGCGGGAGTGGTCGGCCTCGGTCTTCGGCGGGATGCGCGCGGCGCCGACGATCGCGACCGCCCTGATCTTCTCGGCGATGGTGGTCCCCTTCGGGCTGCAGCTGTTCGGCGCTTCTAGTCTCGCGCCCGTCGCGGTGGGAGTGGTCGTGCTGGTCGCGGGCAACGGGGTCGTGGCCCGACTGCCGCTGCCGCACCGGGCCGTGCCCCGGCTCCTCGTGCTCGTCCTCTCATATGCGTTCGTCGGCATCCTGCTCTCTGCGATCACGGGAGGGGTGCTCACGGTCATGGGCGCTCAGCCGACCTCGGTCTGGTTCCAGGCCGCCATGTACCCGGTCGTCGCCCTCGCGGTCGCATTCGTCGGATCGCTGGCGGTGCGCACGCGGCACGACCGCGCGGAACTCGAGGACGCTCTGCAGCTGAACATCGCCGCCGCCGCGCGCATCCGCGCCGAGTTCGAGCGCGAGCGGGCCGCCCTCGCCCGGCTGCTCCACGCCGGAGTGCAGTCCGAGCTGATCGCCGGGGCGCTCGCCGTGACCGCCTCGCCGATGACCGGTCCCGAGGGTGCCGGCGCACGCATCGCAGAGGTCGTCGGCCGCGCACGCGACGCGCTCCGGGGTCTGCAGCGGGAGCCTGGAGCCGAGGAACAGTTGCAGGCGCTGCTGGAGAGCTGGTCGTCGGCGATCAGTCTCGAGGCGCGGATCGATGAGGGCGCGTGGGACCGCCTGGGCGACCCGGTTCGCGCTTCGGCGGTCGTCGATGCGATCTCCGAAGGGTTGGCGAATGCCGTCCGTCACGGCGACGGAACACCGATCGCCCTCGAGCTGCGATCTGCCGGCCAGGACGGTGTCGAGGTGGTCATCGTCTCCGGCGGGGCGCTCGTCACGACCCAGCCGGGTATCGGCCTGCGGCAACTCTCAGAGCGCGGCACGGTCGCCTTGAAGGAGTCCTCCGGGCGTGTCGAACTCGCCGTCGCCATCCCCTGACCGCTCGCTGGGAACCTCGTCGTAACAGCCGTACCCCGCAGGCCCGCTATCCCGGTCGTCGCCTAGATTCTCGAAGGACGGCAGGGCTGCCGCCCGCGGTCCCGGATGGGGGCCCCTGCGTGACCCGAACGCGTGGGATGCGCCCCCGACCGGGATCTATTCGTCTGCATTGATGGAACATCCAGGCGAAATCGGGTAGAAATGATCGGTACGCTTTCGCGCCGACCCCCCCGGTGCGTCACCCCCGACCGTCTCGCTCAGGAAAGTCATCAGCAGCTTGCCCCAGTCCACTCCCTCAGTGCGGCCGCGCCGCAGTCTCAGGGCACCCGTCGTGGTGGATGTGGACCAGCAGCCCGAGCTGTCGGACGACCCGGCCACCGCCTTCACCACGGCGGAAGAGCTGACGTCGACGCAGACGTTCACGAGCCGCCGTGCGCGTCTCGAAGCCGAGCGCACGCGCCCGCGCAAGCGAGAGCGCATCGTGGTCAAGCCGGCTCGCGCGGAGCGATCGGCTCGCGCCGAGCGACCTGCTCGCGCGCCCCGTCCGGCGCGTCCCGTCCGCACGGCACCCGCGACCCGTCCCGCCCGGTCCGACCGTCGGCACTGGGGCGTCCACGCCGTCGTCATGCTGGCGCTCGCCGCCTTCTTCGGCACTGCGGCGCTTCCGGCGTATGCCACGACCGGTGAGGGTTCGACCGTCGGCGCCGCCCGCACCGCCCTAGCCGTCCAGACGCTGACCGGCGGCGGTGTCACCCAGGTCGTCGCCCGCGACGGGCTCGACATCCAGGAGAGCCCGCAGGCGCTCGACTCGACCACCAACTCGACCGTGTCGCCCACGGTCCAGGCGCTCGCCGTGCAGCTCATGGGAGCTGTCGCCTCCGGCCGCCTCGTGGGCTCGACGCCGAACCACCTCGGCGAGATCGCCGACCTCGCCGAAGGTCACGCCGTGCAGAGCTGCGGCGTCGACTACCGCGTGCTGCAGGCCATCTCGGTCGCCCTCGACAACTTCAACCAGGTCGGCGTCAGCGACATCAACCGCCGCTGCACCGGGCAGATCGAGGGTGCGGGCACCGACTCGGCGCACTACGCCGACGGTGGCGGTCACGCCGTCGACTTCTACCTGCTCAACGGCTCACCGCTCACAGGTGGCGACGCGAAGTCGATGGAGCTCATCCGCATCCTCGACCCGCTGGTCCCGGACGGCACCGGCCTCGGCCAGATCGGCTGCCGCTCCTCGATGGACCTGTCGAACTTCAAGCCGTTCGACGACACGTGCAACCACCTGCACATCGACTTCCTGAAGTCGGACGGCCCCGCCCTCCGCTACGGCTGAACGGCACTCAGCGCCTGAGGCTCAGTCGAACAGGTGCAGCGCGGCCCACTGCAGCAGGATGACGGTCTTGCCGTCCGCGATGCGACCGTCGGTCACCATTCCGAGCGCCTCGCCGTAGGGGACCACCACCGGTTCGATCTCCTCGCCCTCGGCTTCGACGCCACCACCACCCGTGACCTCGGCCGGCGTGTAGGGCGCCGCGTAGAAGTGCACCCGTTCGGTGACGGATCCCGGGCTCATGTACAGGTCGAAGAGGTGCGTCAGCTCGCCGATGCGTACCCCGAGTTCCTCCGCCGCCTCGCGCCGGATCGCCTCCTCGGGTGAGTCCCCGTCGAGGAGGCCGGCCGCCGTTTCGACGAGCATGCCGTCGGGATGCCCGTTAACGTACGCCGGGAAGCGGAACTGGCGGGAGAGCAGGAGCGTCCGCCCGACCGCGTCGTAGAGCAGCACGGTCGCGCCGTTGCCGCGGTCGTACGTCTCGCGCGCCTGGGTCGTCCAGTCGCCGGCGCGGCCCCGGTAGTCGAACGTCGTCCGGCGGAGGACGTGCCAACCGTCTGAGGTCACCTCGACATCGCGTACGCGCACGTCCGGGTTGCCGGTGAGCCCCAGCCCGGTCCGGTGCAGGCCGGTCCGGCCGCGGCCGTCGGGGATATCGTGGCCGGGCCGCTCGTCACTCATGTTCCGAGCCTAACGTCGCCCGTCCGGTCGCCCGCTCCTGCTCTACCGGTACCGGCGGCGGATCTCCCGCGCGGCCAGGATGTCGCCCGCGTGCGCCTCCCGAGCCTTCAGGATCGCCTTGTCCGACTTCAGCGGCAGCCGCAGCACGTCGTCCGCCTCGATGCCTGCGACGAGCTCCCTCGCCCGCTCCACCTCCGAGTCCAGCTCGGCGCCGAGCATCAGGGCGACGTTGGCGATCCAGATCCACAGCAGGAACACGATGATGCCGGCGAGTGCGCCGTACGTCCGGTCGTAGTTTCCGAAGTTGCCCACGTAGAAGGCGAACAGCGCCGAGGCGATGCCCAGCACGACTATCGCCGCGATCGAGCCGGGCGTCAGCCAGCGCATGCGCGGGTGCTTGATGTTCGGCGTGGAGGCGTAGAGCACGGCCACGAGCAGCACCACGACGATGATGACGATCGGCCAGCGGATGATGTTCCACGCGACCAGCGCGACGTCGCCCAGACCGATCAGCCCGCCGAGGAACGACGCCACCGGCCCGGAGACGACCAGCAGGATGGCCAGCAGCGAGATCAGCACCAGCGAAAGCAGCGTGACGCCGAGCTGCACCGGCCGGAGCACCAGCGCCGAGCGACCCTCCGGCACGCCGTACACGCGATTCAGCGCACGCCCGAACCCGCCGACATAGCCGGATGCCGACCAGACGGCGCCCACGATTCCGATCGCGAGAGCCCATCCCGTCGCAGGGGAGGAGGCGAGGTTCTCGATCGGGCCCTTGAGCACATCCGTCATGCCGGGTGCGAGCTGGTTCACCATCCCGAACAGCGCGTCGATGCCAGCCTGGCTCTGGCCGACGAGGCCGAGGATGCTGACCAGCGCCAGCAGTGCCGGGAACAGCGACAGGACGGCGAAGTACGTCAGCCCTGCCGCCAGGTCGGTGCACTGGTCGGTCGTGAAGCTGCGCATCGTGCGCTTGAGGATGAAGCCCCACGGCAGTCGGAACGTGGACACACTGCGGCGGTCCTCGATGCGGCGCAACGCCTTCGCGCGGTCGCTTCCCACTCCGCCGTGGTCAGCCGGCACGCCCGCGCCTCCGCACGAGGAGCGCGGCGATCCCGGCGGCGGCACCGGTGAGTGCGAGGAACACCCCGACGAAGAGCGCGGGATGCGAACGGATCTGCACACGGATATTGAAGGTCGCGAACAGGTCGTCGAGCGTCGTCGCCAACTCCTCGCGCGTGACCTCGAGGTCGAGCTTCAGCTGGTTGATGCCCGCCCCCTTCGGGAGCGGCGGCCGGCCGGCCGGGCGCTGGCCCTGGCGGCTGACCGAGGGCGTGGTGTCCGAGGTCACGGCTGCTCTCCCTTCAGCGCCTTGGCGTCGGCGCTCAGTTCGCTGCCCAGGTCGTCGGGCACCGGCGGTACCACTTTCTTGAGGCTCCGCCAGCCGATCAGTCCGAGGACCACGGCGATGAGGATGAGGATGCCGGCCACGATGAGCGCAGACAGCCATGCCGGGAGAATGAGCGCGAAGCCGAGCACGGCCGCCGTCACCAGCACGCCGAACGCGAAGAAGAGGAACACGAGTGCGCCCACGAGCATCCCGGCGCCGATGCCCGCGGCTTTCGCCTTGGCCGAGATCTCTGCCTTGAAGAGGGCGAGCTCCGACGCGACGAGACGGCGCAGTTGCGCGACGAGATCCTTCGTCAGCTCGGGGAGGGGACGGAGTCCACGGGTGGTGCGACGGCGCTCCCGTGGGAGCGGTGGCGTTTCGGCCATCGGTTCGGGCTCCCTTCAAAACGCTGGTAGGCCGAACGTACCCCACCCCTCCACGTGAGTGAACCCGCGATGGTGCACACTAGGGGCATGAGCGGCAACGAGCTCGCCGGCCGGGGAGGCATCCTCGCGGCGGTGGTCCCCGGGCAGCCGGTCGCCGTGCTGGAGCACGCCGCGCGTCTCGCGGACGACCTGGACGTGCCGCTGGTCTGCGCGAACGTCGACCCGGACCGCTACCTCGTCTCCAGCTACGTCGACGGCACGGTGGTCGCCCTCCCGTACGACCCGGATCTGCCGGAGACCGAAGAGGAGCAGTTCGACCCGGAGCTGGAGGCGCACATCCGGCGCATCCTCGACGGGCGCGGCATCCCCTATTCGCTGCAACAGCTGGCGGGCGACCCGGCGTGGTCGCTGTCGCGACTGGCCGACGACATGGATGCGCGCTACATCGTGGTGGGAACCCGCGAAGCCGGCCTGCGAGGGAGCCTGCGCGAGTTCTTCAACGGCTCCGTCGCCCTGCACCTCGCGCACCGGCAGCACCGCCCGGTGATCGTGGTCCCGCTGGACCCTCAGCCGGGAGTGCAGAAGCTCCCGTGGGAAGACCCGCCGGTCTAGTGCCGCCGGTCCGTGGACCGGCGCCGGTGCACCTGCACTGGCGGTCGATCCTTCTCGTGTTCGTCGGAGGGGCGCTGGGGACGGCCGTCCGGTACGTCCTCACCCTTTCGGTGCCCCAGGTGGCAGGCGTCCCCTTGATCACGTTCGTCATCAATGTCACGGGGGCGTTCGTGCTGGGTTGGCTGCTGCAGTCGCTCGCGCTGCGCGGACCGGACGTGGGCGTCCGCCGCGATCTGCGGCTGTTCGCCGGGACGGGCATCCTCGGCGGGTACACCACGTACAGTTCGCTGGCGGTCGACACCGACGGGCTGATCGCGGCGCAGAGCGTGGGCGTGAGCGTCCTCTACGCCTCCGCGACCATCGTCGTGGGGGCGCTGGCGTCGCTCGCAGGAATCGCCCTCGCCTCCGGGATCGCGCGCCGCCGGGCCGGACGGGGGCGGCCGTGACCGTACTCCTGGTACTGGGCGTCGCCGCCGCCGGCGGCCTGGGCGCGGTCGCGCGACTGGTGTTCGACGGGGTGCTCCGCTCGCGGGTGCGCGTCGGCTTCCCACTCGGGACGACGATCATCAACGTCACGGGCTCGTTTCTGCTCGGGCTGGTTACGGGACTCGCTCTCGCGCACGGTCTCCCACCGGAATGGCGCGCGGTGCTCGGCACCGGTTTCCTCGGCGGGTACACCACCTTCAGCACCGCGAGCTACGAGACGGTCCGGCTGGCGCAGCAGCGACGCTATCGGGCAGCGCTCGTCAACGGCGTCGGGATGCTGGTGCTCGCGCTCGCCGCGGCCGGCCTGGGTCTGTGGCTGGGCCAGCTGGCATGACCTGCGCGCCGTGTCGTGGCGCTACTCCTGGTCGGGCTCCTGCTCCATCCACCACTCGGTGAACTCCTCCGCGCGGCCGTCCTCCGCCAGGCGGATGATCCACAGGTTGCTGTAGATCGGGCCGCCCCGGTAGTCGGTGACGCCCTCCACGAAGTGCACCGGCCCGTCCTGTCCGAGCAGCCGCCACTCGAAAGTGGCCGCTCCCGGGTCGTCCTGGGCGTCGAGCCAGCCCTCGACGATCTCGAGGTGGCCATCCCACGGCTCGGCGAACGGTTCAGTGCGGTAGCTCGCATCCTCGGTGAAGAGCGCCCGGATGTCGTCGGGCTCGTTGCTCTCCCATGCGCGTCGGTAGAGGTCGATCCAGTTCGTCAGCGCGTCGGCCATGCCCCCGTTATACGCCCTGCGGATGTCGCGCCGCTACGCTGGCGGCATGGAGGAGCCCTTCGCCGCCTGGTCGGAGTTCAACGTCGCCGTCGCGGGTGCGGGAGCGGCCCTCGGCGGCCTGCTCATCGTCGCCCTGTCGGTCAACATCAAGACCATTGCCGACTCGCCGGGGCTCGCCGCGCGGGCAAGCGGCTCGATCGCCTCCCTGATCCTGGGGGTCGTGCTCTGCTGCGCGGGCCTCATCCCCGGCCAGGTGGTGTGGGGGTACGGGATCGTGGTGCTGGTCGGCACGGCGCTATGCGGCGTCGTCGTCGTGCGGTCGGCAGTGCGCGTGCACCAGGATGCGGTGGAGAGCGGCTACGGCCGCTGGCAGGTGGAGCGGATCGTGCTGTTCGCGGTGACACCCGTCATCTACGCCGTGGCGGGCATCCTGCTCGTCGCGACGTCGTGGTGGGCTGCTGCGCTCGTTCTCGTCGCGGTGGGCACGCTGTTGGCGATCGTCACGACCGTGCTGTTCTCGTGGGTTGCGCTCGTGGAGGTTCTGCGCTGATCGGGTGGGACGCGTCGGGCAGGGACTGTGCCGGTCAGGCGGGCTGCGCGCTGAGCTGTGGCAGCGCATCCACCAGCGGCGCGAGCTCGGGCACCGCTCGGGCCTCGTCGAGAGCGCGGGCGAGTGCCGCGTCGTGGACGGGGCGTGCGGCGTCGAGCAGCCGGTGGCCGTCGGCGGTGAGCTCCGTGTAGATGCCGCGGCGGTCGTCCGCGCACAGCACCCGCGTGAGCAGGTCTCGCTCTTCGAGCCGGTTGACCAGGCGGGTGGTCGCGCTGGGGCTGAGTGCGCTCGCTCGAGCGAGCTGCTGCATCCGCATGTGCCAGCCGTCCTGGCGGGCGAGCGCGTCGAGCACCGTGTACTCGACGACGGAGAGCTGCACCGCGCTGTTCAGGTTACGTTCCAACTCGGCTTCGATGAACCCGTGCAGCGCAGCGAGCGTGCGCCAGCCGTGCGCGCGCACCTCGACGGCGTCATCGGCGATGCCCATGGGCGCCCCTTCCTGGTCGGTCGGCGTGGGTCGCCGGCGGACGGGCTTGCATCAGATACTTGCACGTGCAAGTATTTATAGCGCGTCTGCAACTAACAGACTAGCGCAGCATCCTCACATCCAGAAGGAGACCCCTATGCCCGCCGGCCTCATCGCCCTCGCCCTCGGAGGGTTCGGCATCGGACTGACCGAGTTCGTCATCGCGGGGCTTCTCCCTGAGGTCGCCGCCGACTTCCACGTCGACGAAGCGACGGCAGGCTGGCTGATCTCGGGATATGCGCTCGCCGTGGTCGTGGGCGCGCTCGGTCTCACGGCGGCGGCCACGCGCCTGCCCCGCAAGGCCGCGCTGCTCGGGCTGATGGTGCTCTTCATCGTCGGCAACCTCCTCTCGGCGATCGCTCCCGACTACGGCGTCATGATGACCGGCCGCATCATCGCCGCCCTGTGCCACGGCGCGTTCTTCGGCATCGGCTCGGTCGTGGCAGCCGGACTCGTCGCGCCCGAGAAGCAGGCGCGCGCGATCGCGATGATGTTCACCGGGCTCACCGCCGCCAACGTCCTCGGCGTGCCGTTCGGGACGCTGCTGGGGCAGGCGTTCGGCTGGCGGTCGACCTTCTGGGCGATCACCGTGATCGGCGTCATCGCCATGATCGGTGTCGCGGTGCTCGTGCCGGCGGGAGCGGGCGGCGGCCGGAGCGCTGGTGGCCTGCGCGGCGAACTCACTGCGTTCCGTTCGGGACAGGTGTGGCTGTCGCTCGCCGCAACAGTGCTCGGCTTCGGCGGGATGTTCGGGGCCTTCACCTACATCGCCTACACGCTGACCGGGGTATCGGGCTTCGCCTCCGCTGTTGTCCCGTGGCTGCTGATCCTCTTCGGGCTCGGCCTCTTCGCGGGCAACTGGGTCGGCGGCCGGCTCGCGGACCGATCGATCGACGGCACCCTGCTCTGGTTGCTCGGCGCACTGGCGGTCGTGCTGGCGCTCTTCGCGCTGGTCGCCGGCATCCCCGTCGCCGCGGTGATCGCGCTCGTGCTCATGGGGGCCTTCGGCTTCGCCACCGTGCCCGCTCTGCAGCTCCGCGTGCTGTCGTACGCCTCGCACGCTCCGACCCTCGCGTCGGGCGGGAACATCGCCGCTTTCAACCTCGGAAACGCACTCGGCGCCTGGCTCGGCGGACTCACCATCGCGGCCGGATTCGGCTACACGTCGCCGCTGTGGGTGGGGGCTCTGATGACCGTCGGGGCTGTGGTTGTGGTGGCCGTCGCCGCGGTTTCCGCGCGTCGCGGACGTTCGGGGAGCGTGCGCGTCCCGGAACGCTTCTCGGAGGAGACTCTTCCGGTCCAGTAGACGAGGGAGTACATTCGCTTTCGTCTCGAACGGTCAGGGGGTGATCGTATGCCAGAGGTGGCCCAACCGGCACACCGTGGCCTCATCACTCCTGCGCGCGTGCTCCTCGGATCTCTGATCGCCGGCGCCGGACTGACCGTTCTCGGATTCTTGGCCGGCGGCTCGCCGGCATCCGCGGCGGAACCGGCACCGCCGGCTCCCGGCGCTGTGACCGCGCTCGTGTCGAGTGCCACCGGGGCCGTCGGGGATACTGTCGCTTCCGTCACGGGCGCTGTGGCGCCCGCGCTGCCCGATCCCGTCCAGCAGGTGGTCTCGCACGTCGTCACCCCGGTCGTCGACGTGGTCGATCAGGTGGCCGAACAGTCGCCGGTCTCCGCCGTGGTGGACCCTGTGGCCTCCACTGTCGATCAGGTCGTCGCGCAGGTTCCTGTCGTCCGGGATGTGATTCCCTCGGCACCGGTGTCGTCCGTCACTCAGCCGGTCACCGGGACGGTCGACCGGGCGGTGTCGGATGTGTCCGGCGCGGTCGGAACGGCGGTCTCTCCGCTGGCGCCCGCGGCCGACGTGCCGCCCGTGGCGCTGCCCGGAGGGGGACTGCCCGGTGGCATCCTTCTGGGAGGGTTTGCCGCCCCGGTCGCTGAAATCTCGGCGGCCGTCCTGGCTGGCCTCGCGCCGCCTGCGTTGTCCGCGGCGGTTTCCCGCTCCGGCGGCTTCGTATCCTCCGGATCCGGCAGCCCGGCCGCTCCTGGCGGCGTGCCCGGAGGTCTGCCTGGTGGCGGTCTGCCCGGTGGCGGACTGCCCGGCGGAGGCATGCCCGGTGGCGGAGCGGCCGGATCGGCCGGCAGCGGCGGCGGTCCGGGCGGAGCTGTGCCCGGCTCGGCCGCGACGGCCGAGCGTTTCTTCCTGCCCGCCTCCCTCCGGAGCGGGCTCCTCGGCGTGGCCGCGGACGATCACGTCCCTGCCGGCCCTGTCGGCGACCACGACATCAGCCCCGACTGAGTGGGTCCCGGCTGCCCTCGCGGCAGCACGCGACCACCGCCCGGCACCTCTGTGCCCGGCCATCACACTCATTCGAAAGGCTTGATCATGAACAAGTACGTATCCAGAGGGATGTGGTTCACCCTCTGCGTCGGCGGCCTGTGGCTCGCCGGAACGGCTGCGGCCAACGCGGCCGAGACCTCCGGCAGCGACGGCGTCGCAACCGGCGACCAGGCGGTCGTCGGTGTCTCGATCCCCGTGTCCCTTTCGGGCAACGGCATCTCGGTGCTCGGGGACTCCTCCAGCGCTGGCTCCACTGCGGCGGCGCTTGCCGCTCCGGCTGCGCCCTCGGCGTCGATCTCGCCCGACTCGATCGGCGGGGTACTCAGCGGCGACCAGGCGGTCGTGGATGTGAGCGTGCCGGTCACGGTCGCGGGCAACGCGGTCAGCGTGGTCGGCGATTCCGGCAGCTCCTCCTCCGACGTCGCCGCCGCCCCGGCAAGCGGCTCGGGAACGAGTGCCACCTCGTCGGGCTCCGACGGCGTGGCTTCGGGCATCCAGGCGCCTGTGGGGGTGGATGTGCCGGTCACGGTCGGCGGGAACGCGATCGCCGTCCTCGGCGACGCGTCGTCGGCCGACTCGGCTGCGACCACGTCGACCGGCGGCTCCGGCTCGTCGGCGACCTCCGCATCCACAGGCTCGGACGGCGGGCTACTGTCCGGCATCCAGGCCCCGGTTGCTGCGGCCATCCCGGTCACTGCCGGCGGTAACGCCGTGTCGGTGCTGGGGGACGCCAGCTCGACGGGCTCCACGACGACGGCTCCGGCCAGCGGCGGCGGCAGCACGGCGACCTCGGGTTCGGGTTCGGATGGCGGGCTGCTGTCCGGTGTTCAGGCTCCGATCGACGCGGCGGTTCCGGTGACGGCTGGTGGCAACGCGGTTTCGGTGGTCGGGGATTCTTCGACCTCGGGTTCGAACGTGGCGGCTCCGGCCACGGGTAGCGGTACCTCGGCGACCTCGGGTTCGGGCTCGGATGGCGGGCTGCTGTCCGGTATCCAGGCTCCGATCGACGCGGCGGTTCCGGTGACGGCCGGTGGCAACGCGATCTCGGTGGTCGGGGACTCGTCCTCGACCGGCTCTTCCACGAGCGCACCGGCGACCGGCGGCACCACGGCGGGCGACGGAACGACGGGAGGAACCGGTGACGGAGGTCTCCTCGGCGGCATCGAGCTGCCGATCTCGGCGGACGTTCCGGTGACGATCGGAGGCAATGCCATCAGTGTCGTCGGTGACAGCGCCACCGCGGGCTCCACCACGACGCCGACCACGCCGACGACGCCGACCACCCCGACGACGCCGACGACCCCGACCACCCCGACGTCGCCGACCATCGGTGACCCCGCCGGTGCAACGGTCGCGGCCAGCGGCAGCGGTGCAATGGTGCTCGCCATCGGAAACGGGTCGGGCACGGCGGCCCTCGCCTCCACGGGCTCCGACGAGCTCGGACTGGGCGCCCTGGGCGCGCTCCTCGCTCTCCTCGGAGTGATGTGTGCATTCGCCGCGGCCAACCGGGCGCGTCGCAACCCCACCCGCTGATCACATCGAGGCCCGCTGACCGCGGGTGATGACTTCCCGGCACGCCGGCTCTCCCAGCCACCGGCGTGCCGGGAACTCGGCGTGTCCGGGTGCGAGCGAAAGGACTGTTCTGACGGTTCAGTACCCGATCGGGCGCCCGGGGGTGAGCGGATCGTCGTTACCGACGAAGGCGTCGCCACCGTTGTACTGGGCTTCGCGGCGCTTCACTTCGGCGAGGAGTGCCTTGTTCAGCATCTCGGACCAGCTGCTGTCGCGCTCGCCGAACGACGTGTGCCGATACGCGGCACGCGCACGGTTGCGCATGGCGGGCGTCAGGTAGAACGTCACCGTCGTGCGCTTCTTCTTGGGGGGTGTCGGCTGGGCGACAGGGCCGCCTGGCAAGAGGCGAACTTCCGCTGTGTTCTCGGCCCCGGCTGCATCGTCGGGGGGTTCGGGTGCGGAGAGGTCCATGGCTCACCTTTCTGCATATCGGATGTCGATGTATCCTCTGGGATACTATCCGGTCTACCCGCCTGGAAGCCACATTCCACAGGGCTACACATGCTTTAAATGCCCGGTTATGCAGGCATTCCGACCGGCACCGTCAGTGCGAGAGCCGCTCCACGACGGAGCCGAACAGCTGCGGGCGCCGGGCTGCTGTCGGGACGATCCGCGGACGATACCGCGATCGCGCGGCCATCACGAGGGCCGCAGTGAGCACCCGGAAGTCGCGGGTGGTCGTCCGCCAGGCACGCTCGTACTGCTCGGTGTTCCCCGCGCGCACCGCCGCGATGGCCGCGCGCGCCTGCGCGAAGCCCACGCGCATCCCCTCGCCGGTCAGCGCGTCGACGTAACCGGACGCATCCCCGGCCAGCAGCACCCGGCCGGCCGACCGCGACCGGGCCCGCTGCAGGAGCGGACCGGCTCCGCGAGGTTCGCTCACCGCGACCACGCCCTGCAGGCGTGCGGCGAGCTCAGGGATGCCCGCGATCACCTCGTCGAGGTCGAGCGGGCGCGAGCCGAGCACGGCGACGCCCACGGTCTTCTCGTCCACCGGCGTCACGTAAGCCTCGGCGCCGGCGGACCAGTGCACCTCGACGAGCGAGGTCCACGGCTCGATGGCGAAGTGCTTCCGCACCCCGAACCGGCGACGTGTGCCCGCCTGCGCCCGCCCCTCGAGGCCGACCATGCGGCGGATGGGGGAGTGCAGACCGTCGGCGCCGATCACCCACGGAGCGCGCAGGGTCTGACCGTCGCTGAGGGTCAGTTCGACCCCGTCGGCCTGTTGCGTCAGGCCTGTGACTTTGGCGTGGATGCGGTCGGCGCCCAACTCCGTCGCACGCTCGGCGAGCGCTTGGTGCAGCACGGTTCGCCGCACCCCGCGGCCGGGACGCTCGGCGAACCGATGCTCCACGCGGGAGGAGGAGTCTATGTACGCGATGCCGTCGAGCCGCCGGCCCGCCGGATCCACCCCGATGCGGTGCAACGCGGCCAGCGCTCCCGGCATCAAGCCCTCACCGCAGGCCTTGTCGATCGGCCCGACGCGCGGCTCGACCAGCACGACCTCCATGCCGTCCACGCGTGCTTCGATCGCGCAGGCGAGGCCGATCGGGCCGCCCCCGACGACGATCACCTGCGCGCTCATGCGCTCGCAGGTTCCGCGAGGACGGTCGCGAGCGCTCGGTTCTCGCAGCGGATGCGGACGGCGAGCAGCCAGGCGTTCAGCACGGTGAAGGCGAGGGCGGTGACCCAGGCCGTGTGCACTAGTGGCAGGGCGAAGCCCTCCACCACGACGGCGACGTAGTTGGGATGGGTGAACCACCGATACGGCCCGCCGGTCACCAGCGGCAGGTCGCGTACGACGATCACCCGCGTGTTCCAGCGATGTCCGAGGGTCGCGATGCACCACCAGCGCAGCGCCTGGCTCGCGAACACCAGCACGAGCATCGGCCAGCCGAGCCACGGCAGGAAGGGACGCCCGGCGAACCAGACCTCGGCCAGGCACGCGAGCAGCAGGCCGGTGTGCAGCGCCACCATGGCGGGGAAATGCCCCTTGCCGAACTCCACGCCCCCGCGCGCGAACGACCACTTCGCGTTGCGTGTCGAGACGATGAGTTCCGCGATGCGCTCCAGCCCGGTTGCGAGCACGAGCGCGGTGTACCAGATCACGGAATCGGTTCTATCATGGCGGCCGCGGGCAGGGCAGCGGGCACTGCTGCAATCGCAGCCGCAGGCTCGGACCGCCCGTCACCGTCGGCCCAGCGCAGCAGCACCAGTTCGCTGGTCACGCCCGGACCGAGCGCGAACAGCAGACCGATCGTTCCGGCCGGGTGCACATCCAGCTGTTCCGCGAGCACGTGGAGCACCGCGGCGGAGGATAGGTTTCCGACGTTCGCGAGCGAACGCCAGCTCGCGTCGAGCGCACCGTCGGGAAGGTCGAGCGCCTGCGAGAAGGCCTCCAGCACCTTCGGGCCGCCGGGATGCGCGGCCCAGGCGCCTACGTCGGACACCTCGAGATCGTGGGCCGCGAGGATGCCGCGGGCGTCACCGGCGAAGTTGCGCTCGATGACCTCGGGGACGCCGGCGCTCAGGACGATCCGGAAGCCCGTGCCGCCGATGTCCCAGCCGATCACATCCGCCGTGTCGGGGTAGATGCGGCTGCGGGTGTCGACGACGTCCGGGCCGGCCAGTCCCAGCTTTTCGGCGCGGTCATCGCCGACCATGACGACCGCTGCCGCCCCGTCGCCGAACAGACCGCTCGCGACGATGTTCGCCATCGAATCGTCCCTCGCCTGCACGGTCAGCGAGCACAGCTCCACCGACAGCAGGATGGCCACCTCGTTTGGATGCCCGGCGAGGTAGTCGTTGACGCGGGCGATCCCGGCTGCTCCCGCGACGCAGCCGAGGCCGAAACTCGGCAGGCGCTTCACATCCGGTCGGAGGCCCAGCCGGGCGACCAGTTGGGCGTCGATGGATGGAGCAGCGATGCCGGTCACCGATGTGAAGAGCAGGAAGTCGACATCGGCCGGCTCGAGGCCCGCCGAGGAGAGTGCCGCAGTGATCGCGCGCTCCGCCAGCGAAGTCCCCTCGGCGATGAAGAAGTCGTTGGATTCCTGGAACGAACCCAGCGAGCTGTAGCGCTCGAGCGGCATCACGAGGCTCCGCGTCTGCACACCCGAAGAGGCGTGGATACGACGCATCACCTGCTGCCGGGCGGGGTCCGATGTGATCATCGCGAGCAGCGCGGCGGTGATCTCCCCCTGGCTGTAGCTGCGGGCGGGGAGCACCGGGGCTACCGAGACGATTCGGCTCACATGCGAAACGTACCACCGGGTCCGCCCACCGTGAGCGGCGGTCGGCGGATACCCAGGGGCGGCCGGACAGCCGGTCGACCGCCGCCCGGCCGGCAGCTCAGAGCGACCGCGGACGGGTGTCCTGCTGCGCCTTTGCGACCACGGCCACCAGTGGTTCGTGGAGGGAATCGCCCGGTTCCACTCCCATGACCTCTTCGACGATCGCCGCGGCATCCGCTTCATCGAGCAGGCGGCGCAGTTCCACGCTCTGGCTGTCTTCGGGGACATCGAAGCGCAGCGCAGCGCCGACTGCCGCGATCAGGGCCGACGGGATGCCCCCGACGTACTCCGCGTAGTCGGAGGCCGGGCCGATGAAGCGGTCGTTGCGCCCGAGCTTTCGGATCGGCTCACGTCCGACCCGGGTGACCTCGTCCACCAGGTAGGTGTTGGCGAAGCGCCCCAGGATCTTCTCGCGATAGGCGGCGAGCTCCTCCTCGGGCAGCCCGTGCTTGGCGGTCAGTGCGGCCGACGTCTCACGTAGCGCGGCCTCCGCCGCCTCGCGGACGGCGGGGATGGCGACCGCCTCGCTGATCGTCGTCGCGCCGTGGAGGAAGCCGGTGTACGCGACGGTCGCGTGCCCCGTGTTGACCGTGAACAGCTTGCGCTCGATGTACGGCCCCAGCGAGTCGACGAAGTGGGCGCCGGGGATGCGCGGCTCGTGTCCGGCGAACGGCGTCCGGTCGACGACCCACTCGTAGAAGGTCTCGACGGTCACATCCACCCCGGCGTCCGCCGCCTGAGCGGGGACGATGCGGTCGACGGCGGTGTTGGCGAACACGGCTCGGGCGGCGAGGGTCTCGCGGGTGTCGTCGTCGGGCAGGCCGTCCATCAGTTCGGCGGCGAGCAGGTCGGATGCCCCGATCGCGTTCTCGCACGCCATCACCGCGAGGCGCGGGGCGTCGTCGGCGCGGGCCGCTAGCCCGCGGGCGATGACCGGCGCGACGAAACGTAGGATCCGCGGGCCCACTGCCGTCGTGACGACGTCGGCCGAGGCGATCTCGGCGACCAGCGCATCCTCGTCGGTCGCGCTGTTGATGGCGCGGAACCCGGTGACCGTCCGGGTCTCCGACTCCTCTCCGACGAGCTCGACGCGGTACGAGTCCGTAGCGGCGAGAGCGTCGATCAGTTCGGCGTTGACGTCGGCGAACACGACCTCGTACCCGGCTTCGTGGAGCAGGAGCCCCACGAAGCCGCGTCCGATGTTTCCGGCACCGAAGTGGACCGCTTTCACTCGTTCACATCTCCCAGCAGCGCATACAGCGCGTCCGCATCCGGAGCGTCGAGGAGCTTCCGCACGTCGTCCTCCTCGGAGAAGAGGATGGCGATCTTCGACAGGATCTCGAGGTGCTCGTTGTTCTGACCGGCGATGCCCACGACGAACCGCACCTCCTCGCCGCCCCAGTCGAGCGGCGAGGAGTAGCGGATGAAGGACAGCGCAGACCGCTTGATCTCGTCCTTGGACTCGTTGGTGCCGTGCGGGATGGCGAGGCCGTTCCCCATGAAGGTGGAGACGGTGTTCTCGCGGTCCTGCATCGAGTCGACGTAACCGGGCTCGACGGCGCCCGCTCTCACGAGCAGCTCACCCGCCTCCCGGATCGCGTCCTCCCGCGTGGCCGCGGAGCCCGCGGCCACGACGTTCGCCCGGTCGAGAATCGTGTCGGTCATTTGGTGGCGTCCTCCGTCGCGTTCTGGTTCTTGACGAGGTCGACGACCTCGTCGTACTTGGGGCTGTTCATGAAGTTGTCGACCGAGACGTGGATGGAGTCCGGCGACTGGCCCTTCGCCCGGTCGGTCAGCTGCTGCTGGGTGATGACGAGGTCGGCCGTGCCGTCGAGGTTGCTGATCGCCTGGTTCGTCACCGTGACCCCCTCCACTCCGGCCTTCTTCATCTTGTTGCGGAGCACCGAAGCGCCCATGGCGCTCGAACCCATGCCAGCGTCGCACGCGAACACGATGTTGCGCACCAGCCGATCGGTGGCGTCGCCCTGGGCGTCACCGGTGTCGTGCTCGGCCTCGTCGACGAGACCACCGAGCACCGAGGACGACTTGCCCTTGTTGGCCTCGGTCTGAGCGACCGCAGCGGAGAGGTCGCCGGCGTTGCCGGCAGCGAGGTCACGTCGACGGCTCGACCGCAGCACGACCGCCGTGAAGGCGAAGGAGACAGCCGCGGCGGAGATGATCGCCAACGCGATGCCGAGCATGTTGGGCACCGGCGCCTGAGCGAAGATCGCGAACACCGATCCTGGTGCCGCCGGGGCACGAAGTCCCGTCTGGAAGGCCACGTTGACGGCGACTCCCGTCATGCCGCCGAGGATGGCGCCGATGATCAGGATGGGCTTCATCAGCACGTACGGGAAGTAGATCTCGTGGATGCCGCCGAAGAACTGGATGATGAACGCTCCAGGAGCGGCCGCGCGTGCGGCGCCCAGGCCGAAGATCGCCCAGGCCAGCAGGATGCCCGCACCGGGGCCGGGGTTCGTCTCGATCAGGAACAGGATCGACTTGCCGGCTTGCTGGGACTCCAGCGTTCCGATCGGGGTGAAGACGCCGTGGTTGATCGCGTTGTTCAGGAAGAGAACCTTGCCCGGCTCGACCAGGATGCTGACGAGCGGGAGCAGGTGAACCGACACGAGCCAGTCCACGCCGGCTTCGAGCGCCTTGCTGAGTCCCTGAACGAGAGGGGCGATTCCGAAGAAGGCGCCGATCGCCAGGAGGAAGCCGAGGATTCCGGCAGAGAAGTTGTTGACGAGCATCTCGAAGCCCGCCTTGATCTTCCCCTCCCAGATGCGGTCGACGAGCTTCATCAGGTAGCCGCCGAGCGGTCCCATGATCATCGCGCCGATGAACATCGGGATGTCGGTGCCGACGATCACGCCCATTGCGGCGATCGTGCCGACGACACCGCCGCGCACGCCGTAGACGAGGCGTCCACCGGTGTTCGCGAGAAGGAGCGGGAGCAGATAGGTGATCATCGGGCCGACGAGGCTCGCGATGTCCTTATTGGGGAAGGGTCCCTGCGCGATGAAGAGCGCCGTGACGATGCCCCATGCGATGAAGGCGGCGATGTTGGGCATCACCATGTTGGAGAGGAACGTGCCGAACCGCTGCACGTGGACGCGCGCGGAGTTGGGCTTCTTGGGGGCCGACGCCGTCGCCGACGTCTGTGTCGCCGATGTCATTGTGCTGTCTCGTTTCTATCGGGGGCTGGTGAGGTGAACCGTTCGGCGGCCGCGCGGACCGCCTCCCGGGCTTCGGCCGCGCTGTCCGCGGCCAGGGCGGTCTCGGCCAGCGATCGCGCCTGGCCGAGGGTGTAACGCTTGAGGGAGAGCCGCACGTCGGCGAGCGCCGCCGGCGACATCGAGAGGGTGGTGGCGCCGAGGCCGACCAGCACCACGGCCAGCAGCGGGTCCGCCGCCGCCTCGCCGCAGATGCCCACGGGCTTGCCCGTCGCCGTGCCCGCCGCGCCGACTTCGCCGATGAGGCGGAGGACGGCGGGATGCCACGGGTCCTGGAAGCCGGAGACCGAGCCGAGCAGGCGGTCGGCCGCGAGCGTGTACTGCGTGAGGTCGTTGGTGCCGATGGAGGCGAAGTCGGCGATCTTGAGCACGCGGTCGGCGAGCAGCGCGGCCGAGGGCACCTCGACCATGACGCCGACCGTCTTCAGCCCGTACTCCCGCCCGAGCTCGGTGAAGTACCGCGTCTCCTCGATGGTGGAGACCATCGGGGCCATGACCCAGAGGTCGGCGTCGGTCTGGGCATCCGCCTCGGCGAGGGCGGTCAGCTGCTCGCGCAGGATGTCCTCGTTGGCGCGCAGGGAGCGCAGCCCGCGGAGTCCCAGAGCCGGGTTGTCCTCGTGCGCGTCATTCAGGAACTCGAGCGGCTTGTCCGCGCCGGCGTCCAGCACCCGGACAACCACCTTGCGCCCGCCGCCGAAGGCACGGAGAAGCTTCACGTACTGCTCGCGCTGCTGCTCCACGGTCGGAGCCATCCGCTGGTCGAGGAAGAGGAACTCCGTCCGGAACAGCCCGACGCCCTCGGCGCCCGCCGCGACCGCACCCTCTGCTCCCTCGGCCGAACCGAGGTTGGCCAGCAGCGGGATCGCGGTCCCATCGGCGAGGGCGCCCGACTCCACGCCGCCGGAGAGGGCGGCGGCGCGCTCCTCGATGCGGCGCTGCGCGTCGGCGCGCTGGTCCGCGGTCGGCGAGACGGTGACCGTGCCGGTGGCGGCATCCACGATCACCACGTCGCCGTCGGCGATGCGGTCTGCGCCGTCGGCCCCGACGATCGCGACGATGGACTTCTCGCGGGCCAGGATGGCCGTGTGCGAGGTGGGCCCGCCCTCCTTCGTGATGAGGCCGAGCACCTTGGTCAGGTCGAGCAGGGCGGTGTCGGCGGGGGCGAGGTCGTGGGCGACCAGCACGAATGGCTGATCGGAGTGCGGGACGCCGGGAGCCGGCTTCCCCTCGAGCGCTGCGACCACGCGCTGCGACACATCGTCGAGGTCGCCGGCGCGCTCGCCCATGTACCCGCCGAGGTCCTTCAGCATGTCGCGGAAGACGGCGAAGCCTTCGAACACGGCGCGCTCGGCGGTCTTGCCGCCGTCGATGCGCGAGGCGACGTCATCGGCGAGGGTGGAGTCCTCGGCCATCATGGACTGCGCCTCCAGCACATCCGCTGCGGTGCCCTCGACGGTGGATGCGCGCTCGCGCAGGTCGGCCGCGACCGTGGCGACGGCCTGCTGGACGCGGGCCTTCTCCTCATTCGGGGTGCGCGTGCTGCGCTCGTCCGACGGCTCGGGAAGAGGGGCCGACATCCGGAGAACCGGCCCGACGGCGACGCCCTGGCCGATGCCCGCGCCGGTGAGGATGCGCGTCTCACTCATGCTGTCGCTCATGATCAGGCGTCGTGGTCCGTGGCCAGGATCTCGGCCAGATCGTCGAGGACGGCCTCGCCGTCATCCGCTTCGGTGGTCAACACGATCTTGTCGCCGTGGTCGATCCCCAGGGAGATCACGCCGAGGATGCTGCCGGCGTCGACGGTCTTGCCGCCTTCCTTGGTCAGCTTCACCTTCGCGCCCGAGCCGTTGACCGCCTCGACGAAGAGCTTCGCGGGGCGGGCGTGCAGCCCGTGCGCCGATCCGACCGTGATGATCCGTTCAGCCATGGTTGAGGTCTCCTTCGCTCCGTGTCGGCCGGGTGGCCGCCCTGTCTCTCATAGTGTCGTCGCCCTGGCGTTCAAGGCCAGGTCCAGCGCGCGCTCACCGTCGAGGGCGGCGGGGGAGACGGAAGGAAGCACGGCGACGGCGGTGCCGGTAGCCGCGGCCCGCTCGCGGAGGGCGGGGACGGCGTACTCGAGGTGTGCGCCGACAAGGACCACATCCACTCCGGCGAGCGACTCCAGCTGGCTCGCGCTGCCCGGCTGCACCTCCACGTCGGCGCCGCGATTGCGGGCGGCACTGCGCAGCTTCACAGCCACGAAGGTGCTGGACGCGCCGGCGCCGCAAACGACCACGATCCTCATCGATCCTTGCCTTTCGGGAGTGCTGGTGAAGCTGATGGAACGTCAGCCATGCTCGTCCGCGGCGCACGACGAATCCAGCAGCGTTTCTTCCGGGGGTGCGGAAACCTGGCCGGGCGCTCGGCGCGGCGGGCTCCGGGATGGTTGACTCGAGATGAAAGGTGGTCGCTGGTGGCGCTCTCGGCGAAGCAGACGAGGATGCTCGACATCCTCGCGCGTCGTGCTGCCTGGGTGACCGCCGCCGAACTCGCCCACGACCTGGCGGTGACGACCCGCAGCATCCGCAGCTACGCCGCTGCCCTCGGCGAACTGGTGGAGTCCGGGCCGAACGGATACCGCGTGAAGCCGGATGCGTACGCGGCCTACCTCGCGGGCGACGGCAGTTCGGACGCAGGCACGGCCGGCTCACCGCAGGAGCGGCTCGTGTTCGTCGCGCGGCGGCTCCTCGACGAACCGGACGGCATCGACGTGTACGAGACCGCCGAAAGCCTGTTCGTCTCCGACTCGACGATCGAATCGGACCTGACCCGGATGCGCGGCCTGCTCTCCGGCACCGAGCTCACGCTCGAACGGCATGGCGGAGTGGTGCAGCTGCTCGGACCAGAGATCGCACGGCGGAAGCTGCTGAGCCGGCTCTTCCGCGACGAGATGCGGCAGAGCGTCGTCGATGTCGCCCGCATCCAGGAGGCGTTCGGATCGCGCGGCCTGGCCGACTTCAAGTCCGACCTCGTCGCCATGCTCGACGCGCGCGGCTTCTTCGTGAACGAGTACGGCATCAACGACGTGCTCCTGCACATGGCGGTCGCCCTCGACCGCGTCGCCAAGGATCGCGTGCTACCGACGGTCGAGGAGCCCGAGACCAGCGAGACCATCCGCTCTCTGGCGGCCGACCTCGGCGGGCTGATCGAGCGGCACTTCGGGACGGCACTCGACGCCACCGAGCTGCGCTACCTGGCCATCCTGATGCGCACGCGGGTCATCGCTCCCGGTGCCGGACGCGACACCGTCGAAGAGTTCGTGAGCCAGGCCGACCTCGACGTGGTCCGCGGAATCGTCGACCGCGCCTCCACCGAGTATCTCGTCGACCTCCACGACGAGAACTTCATCGTGCGGCTCACGCTGCACGTTCAGAACCTGGTCGCCCGCGCACACGAGAACACGTTCTCGCGCAACCCGCTCACCCGATCCATCAAGAGCTCGTACCCGATGATCTACGAGCTCGCCGTCTACATCGCCAGCCGGCTCCAGGCAGCCGAGGGCATCGAGGTGAACGACGACGAGATCGCGTACATCGCCATGCACGTCGGCGCCTACCTGGAGCAGCAGTCACGGCGCCGGGATGCGGTCACCTGCGCCGTGGTCTGCCCTAACTACTACGACATGCACATCCTCCTGCGCGACCGGCTCGAGAGCGTGCTCGGGGACGAGCTCGACATCACCAGCATCATCACCTCGACCGACGCCGACTGGGAGGCGATCGACGCCGACCTCGTGCTCACCACCATCGACCCGCTCGGTCGGCGTGAGAATGCGGTCATCGTGCAGCCGTTCCTGACCGAAACCGATGTGGAGCACATCCGCCAGGCGGCCTCACGCATCCGGCGGCAGCGGCATCGTGCCCGCATCAAGAGCGAGCTGCTGGAGTACTTCGACGAGAGCCTGTTCCTCCGCAACTTCTACGCGCGCGACCCGATCACGATGATCCGCGCGCTCGGCGACCGCATGATCGCGGCGGGGGCCATCGATCAGGAGTACGTCGACCAGTCCCTCGAGCGCGAGCAGATGTCATCCACCGCTTTCACCGATTCGCTGGCGGTGCCGCACGCTATGACGATGAGCGCGAAGCGGACGGCGATCGCCATCGTCGTCAACGACACCGCGATCGACTGGGGGGATGCGCGGGTCAACGTGATCGCTTTCATCGCCTTCTCGGCGGCCGGCCGTGCGTCGTTCCAGACGGTGTTCGATCAGTTCGTCGAGGTCTTCTCCGACCGAGAGACCGTCCTGGGGCTGATCCGTCGCGCGGACACCTTCACCGCCTTCATCGACGAACTGGTCCGCATCATCGACGCCTGACCCCTTAAGCCAAGAGTTCCGGAGTTTTTCGGGCTGAATCGACGGATCCGCCCGAAAAACTCCGGAACTGATTGCTGGGGTGCTGCTATTGGTTGGCGGTAACGCTGTAGGTCACCGAGACGCCGGGCGTCTTCACCGAGACCGTGTACTTGTCGTTGGTGTACACGGCGGAGGTGTCGGAGGCGCCGGCCTGCTGGGTGTAGCCCTTGCCCTCGAGCGCGGACTTCGCGTCGGCGAAGCCGTTCTTACCGGACGGCTGGACGGTCACCGACCAGCCGTTGTCCTTGTCGCCGCGGGCGACGACGACGGTACCGTCGACGAGGGGCACGTCGTCCTTGGGGAAGTCGGAGGGAAGCTCTTCCGACTTCGCTCCGGCGGACGAGTCGGATGACGACGACGACGAAGACGACGAAGCCGTCTGCGGCGTGACGTAGTTGCTGTTTCCGTTGCTGGAGCAGGCCGCCAGCGAGCCGATGGTGAGGGCCGCCACGATGGCAGCCGGAACGAACGGATTACGTGTGCGCATATGGATTCCTAGTGCTGTATGAGGTGCGGTTTCGCAACACAACACCCTACCCGCGCGCCGCACGGCTCGCCTAGACGGTAACGCCTTCCGGCGGGTCGTCAGCCGCCGAGCAGCAACGAGCTCAGCTGGTCCGCCGAGTGAACGACGGCGATCGCGCCGGCGGCCTCAGCAGGTGAGCCGTAGCCCCACTCGACGAGGATGGTCGGCAGACCGTGCGCGGCCGCGCCCTCCACGTCGTACTGGCGGTCGCCCACCATCACCGTGTGATCGAGGTCCGTTCCGCGTGCTTCCAGGCGACGCAGGGCCTCGGCCACCACATCCGCCTTGGCGCTGCGGCTCTCGTCTTCGGTGGCGCCGGTGATGACGTCGAAGTACTGCGCGAGGCCGAAGTGCTCCAGGATGCGGCCAGCCTGCAGCTCAGGCTTGCTGGTCGCCAGAGCGAGGGGGATGCCGGAGGCGTGCAGACGCTGCAGCAGCCCGCGGATGCCGGGGTACACGGCGGAGTCGAGCGCTCCGTGCCGGGCGTAGTCCTCGCGGTAGACGGCGAGGGCTTCGCGCGCCTCGGTCTCCGTCATCCCGCCGAAAGACTTCAACGAGTCGAGCAGCGGCGGCCCGACATACTCCAGAAGCTGGGCAGGGGAGGGGACCGGCCGGCCGAGCGCCGCGAACATGCGCGCGAGCGAGGAGGTGATGCCGGGGGCGGAGTCGGTCAGGGTGCCGTCGAGGTCGAACAGGACGCAGGTCCAGGTCCGGGTGACGGTAGGGGTCGGGTTGGTCATAGCGGTCCTATGGTATGTGACGTATCTGAACTCGCGCTCAGCGCTCGCCGAGAGCGGATTCGATGTGGGAGCGGGCGACGACCATCGTGTGGGCGGCGCCCGGGTCGAACTGAACGGCGACGAAGTCGGCGGTGCGGATGAAGCCCAGCGCCTCGACGGCTGGAACGATGACCGCCTGCACCTGGGCGCCCGCGCCTTCCGCCGACTGCGCGACGGCGGCCTGGAGAGCCTTCATCGAGGTGAAGAGCGGAAGCACCGCTTCTCCCGTCGTCGAGCTGATCGTGCGGAGGCGTGTGTCCTGCGGGGTTGAGCCGGTCACATCCACGACCAGCCCGCCCTTGGCCGCGGCGGCGAGCAGTGCATCCAGCTTTTCGAGCGTGGGCTCAGCGGCGATGGCGGCCAGCGCCTTGCGAACCGGAGTGTTCTCGTAGCTCTGCGGGAACCGGGGCTTCGGCTGCGCCATCAGAACAGCCTGCTGTCGCTGTCGTCGAGGCCGCGCATGGCGTCGTAGTCGAGGACCAGGCAGCGGATGCCGCGGTCCTCCGCGAGCGTGCGGGCCTGCGGCTTGATCTCCTGCGCGGCGAAGATGCCGGTGACCGGCGCGAGGTGCGGGTCGCGGTTCATCAACTCCAGGTAGCGGGTCAGCTGCTCGACGCCGTCGATGTCTCCCCGACGCTTCAGTTCGACGGCGACTGCTGCGCCTGCGCCGTCGCGGGCGAGGATGTCGACCGGTCCGATCGCCGTCATGTACTCGCGGCGGACCAGCACATGCCCATCCCCGAGCAGGTGGATCTGCTCGGCCAGCAGCTTCTGCAGGTGCGCTTCCACGCCGTCCTTCTGCAGTCCGGGGTCGATGCCGAGGTCGTGGCTGGTGTCGCTGAGGATGTCGTGGATGGACACCACGAGCATGTCCGCGGTCTTGGCCTGCGTCACACGCCAGACCTCGCGGATGCCCGCCTCGCGCTGCAACTCGTCCGGCTCGTCGACCGTCAGGGTGCAGGGCGGACTCATCCAGTTGAGCGGCTTGTACGACCCGCCGTCGGAGTGGACCAGGACGCTGCCGTCGGCCTTCAGCATGAGCAGCCGCGTGGCCAGCGGCAGGTGCGCGCTGAGCCGGCCGGCATAGTCGACGGAGCAGTTGGCAATGACGAGGCGCACCGCAACATCCTAAGTGCAGGCGTGGAGGGTGGAGGTCGGTGATTGGATGGGCGCATGACCCGCGAGCTCCTCATCGGCACGTACACCGAGCGCCTCCCGCACGTCGACGGCCATGCCGAGGGGGTGCTGTCCGCCCGGTTCGACGGCACTGCGGTGACGGATGCGACGGTCGCGGCCCGGGTGGAGAATCCGTCCTGGGTCACCGCCTCGCCCGACGGCACCGCGGTGTACGCGGTGAGCGAGACGGAGCCGGACGGTCGGGTCCTCGCTTTCTCGCGAGGCTCCGACGGGGCGCTGACGGAACTCGGCTCGGTCTCCAGCGGCGGTCCGTCGCCTGCGCACCTGGTCGTGCACCCCTCCCGTCCGCTGCTCCTCGCCGGGACCTACGGCGGCGGGACGGTCTCGGTGTTCGCCCTGAACGCCGACGGCTCTCTCGGCGAGCGGACGGCGTTCGCGCAGCACGAAGGCCACGGGCCGGAGCCGGAGCGGCAGGACGCGCCGCACGTCCACCAGCTGAGCGTCGACCCGGTGACGGGCGACGTCGTCGTGGTCGACCTCGGGCTCGGGGAGGTGCGCTGGTATGCCCTCTCGGAGGCCGGCGGTCTGACCCTGCGGCCGGAGGCGACCGTTGTGGTCGGCAGCGCCGGCCCTCGCCACCTCGTGTTTCATCCGGACGGGCGGCACGCGGTGCTCGTGAACGAGCTCGACTCCAGTGTGGATGTGCTGCGCCGCGAGGGCGACCGGTTCGTGCGCACCCAGAGCACCACGACCCGTGCGGACGGCGCGAGGGGCGACAACGCCCCGGCCGCCGTGTGCGTCAGCGCCTCGGGCGGGACCGTGCTGGTCAGCAACCGCGGGGACGACACGGTCGGTGTGCTCGCGTTCGATGCAGAGACGTCGCGGCTGTCGCTGGTGGCATCCGTCCCGGTGGGCGGGAAGACGCCCCGCGACCTCGTCATCGCGCCCGGCGGCGACCGCGTGCTCGCGGCGTGTCAGGACAGCGACGAGGTCACGGTGTTCGCCTTCGACGATGCTGCCCGCACGCTGCGCCCGCTCGGTTCGTCGCCCATCCCGACCCCGGTATCCCTGCGCTTGGTTTGATCTTCTCGCGCGTCAGGCCGGGTCGGGCGCGTTCTCACGCCGCTCGCCGACCGGCTCCGTAACGGGACGCACCGCGGGCGCCGCGAGGAACGCCGCCACCAGCAGCGCGAGCACGAGGAACAGCGCGTTGAGCAGTCCGAAGTGCTGGCCGAGGAACCCGATCAGGGGCGGTCCGGCGAGGAACGCGCAGTAGCCGATGATCGCGACCGCGGAGACGCGCGCAGCGGGGTTCGCGGCACCGTCGGCCGCCGCCGACATCCCGAGCGGGAAGCCGAGCGAGACGCCGAAGCCCCACAGCACCGTGCCCACCACGACGAGCCACATCGGTCCGCCGACGATGAACAGCACCAGTCCGACAGCGCCCATACCCGCGGTGATGCGGATGGCGTTCACCCGCCCGATCCGGTCGACGACCGGCCCGCCGACGACCCGGCCGACCGTCATCGCGACGACGAAGAACCCGAAGACGAGCGCACCGACCGAGTTCGCCTGTCCGTGGCCATCGACCACGGCGAGCGAGATCCAGTCGTTCGCGGAACCCTCGCCGAACGCCATCCCGAGCATGACGACGCCGATCAGGATGAGGCGCCAATCGGCCCAGACGCGGAGGGACTCGCGCATCCGCTCACGGAACGGGATGCGCGGCTTCGCCGCCGCCTCGTCGCCGAGGTCGGCCTCGCGCGGGATGTAGCGGACCGCGATCACGGCGACAACCACGACGATCACGGCGATGCCGAGCAGGTGCCAGACCACCGCGATGCCGAGCGCCGCGGCCGCCGCGCCGATGCCCGCGCCGAGCACGGTTCCCAGGCTGAAGCAGGCGTGCATGAGCGGGAGCAGCGTCTTGCCGACCTCGCGCTCCACCGCCGTCGCCTCGACGTTCATCATGACGTCGACCATGCCGTTGCCGAAGCCGAGCAGGATGAGGCCGATCGCCACAGAGGGGATCGAGTGGAACACCGTCGCGCCGAACCCGATGAACAGGACGCCGACCGACACGATGACGAGCCCGCCTACCATTCCGCGGTGGGGCCCGAAGCGCACAAGGATGGGGGAGGAGACAGTGAGGCCGAGGATGGCGCCGACCGACATCCCGAGGATGAGGAGACCGACCGCCGACGGGTCCTTGCCAAGGCCGAGGTCGTCGCGGATGCCCGGGATGCGGGCCACCCAGGTGGCGAGGGCCAGGCCCGAGAGGATGAAGATCACGAAGACGGCGTTGCGCCAGGCGGTGAGCTCCCGGCGGGAGCGCTGGGTGGTCGGGGTCGGCTGTGACATCGGGGCGATTCCTGGGGTTTCGTCGGCTCGAATCGTTTCGATCGAAACGATTCGACTAAGCTATCACACGTGAACGAAGCCAGCCCAGCCCCGACAGCCACCCGGCCCACCCTCGCCGCGGTCGCCCGCCTGGCCGGTGTATCGAACTCTACGGCGTCCCTCGCCTTCTCCGGCACGGGCCCTGTCTCCGAGGCCACGCGCGAACGGGTGCTCGACGCCGCCAAGCAGCTCAACTACGCCGGCCCCGACCCCCGGGCGCGCTCGTTGCGCCGCGGACGCTCGGGCATCGTCGGCGTGGTGATGGAGGAGCGCGTGCGCGACGCCTTCCGCGACCCCATCAAGATCGCCCTGCTCGACGGCATCACTGAGGAGATCGGCGCGATCGACGCGGGCCTCCTGATCCTGACCGACGCGGGGGAGGCGGCCCAGCGCATCGAAGACGCCCCGATGGATGCCGTGGTGCTGATCGGCTGCAGCCCCCGGCTCGACGAGTCGGTCGCCATGCTGCGCCAGCGCGGCATCCCGCTCGTCGCCATCGAAGGCGACCCCGCCGACGGCGTCCCGACCATCGGCCAGGACAACCGCGAGGCGACCAGGATCGCCGCGCAGCACCTCTACGACCTCGGGCACCGCGACGTCGCGGTCGTGACGCTGTCGCTGACCCGGGACCGCGCCCGGGGTCCGCTGACTGCCGAGCGCCTCGCCGCGGGCAGCTCGACGACCGCGCTCGACCGGCTCGCCGGCGCCCGCGACGTCTTCCCCGAGGCGTCCGGCTGGGTCACCCGCGGATCCTTCGTCGAGGAGGGCCGGATCGCCGGGCGCGCGCTGCTCGAAGATGCCAGAACCCGGCCGACCGCGGTCATCGCGCAGAGCGACCTGCTCGCGGCCGGTGTCATCCGCGCCGCAGAGGAACTGGGGCTCGAAGTGCCGTGGGATGTGAGCGTGGTCGGCTTCGACGGCGTGCGCGTCGACGGCCTCTGGCCGTACGACCTGACGACGCTCGTGCAGCCCGCCGTCGACAAGGGGCGCGCCGCTGGGCGCGCAGTCGTCGAGATGCTGGAGGGCGGCGAGCCGCATCCCGCCACCTTCACGAGCGTCTTCCACCAGGGCAACACCACTGCGGCGCCCCGGGTCGGCTAGCCGCCGGTCCGTCGGCCGCTGGCTGCCGGGCCGTCGGTCGTAGGCTGGCGGCATGGATCTCGAAGCGCTGTACCGCGACCTGCACGCCCACCCCGAGCTCGCCTTCACCGAGCACCGCACCGCCGGCATCGTCGCCGAGCGGCTGACGGAGCTGGGCGTCGACGAGGTGCACACCGGCATCGCCACCACCGGTGTGGTCGGCGTCCTCCGCAACGGCGACGGTCCGACCGTGCTTCTGCGAGCCGACATGGATGCGCTGCCCGTCCGTGAGCAGACCGGCCTGCCGTGGGCATCCACCCAGACGGTGACGGACGAAGCCGGCAACGCCATTCCGCTGATGCACGCGTGCGGCCACGACATCCACATCACCTGCCTCCTCGGCGCGGTGGAGGCGCTGGCCGCCTCCCGGAGCGACTGGTCGGGCACCCTGGTCGCCCTCTTCCAGCCGGCGGAGGAGCATGGTGGCGGCGCTCAGGTCATGGTCGACGACGACCTGTACGAGAAGGTGCCGGTTCCGGATGTGGTGCTCGGCCAGCACGTGCTGCCTCTTCCGGCAGGAATGGTTGGCGCGCATCCCGGCCCCGCCATGGCTGCGGTCGACACGATGGAGGTGACGCTCCACGGGCGCGGCGGTCACGGTTCGCAGCCGCACACCACGGTCGACCCGGTCATTATGGCCGCGGCGACCGTCATGCGCCTGCAGACCGTCGTCTCGCGCGAGATCGCGCCGCACGACACGGCCGTCGTCACGGTCGGCACCCTGCACGCGGGCACGAAGAACAACATCATCGCGGCCGAGGCGACCCTCGGCATCAGCGTGCGGAGCTTCAACGAGGAGGTCCGCCAGCGCGTGCTCGAGGGTGTGGACCGCGTGATCGAGGCGGAGTCTCAGGCCTCGGGGGCGCCCCAGGCGCCCGACCGCGAATGGGGCGAGCGCTATCCGGTCACGGTCAACGAGCCGGAGGCCGCCGAGCGCGTGAACGCTGCGTTCGCGGCCGAATTCGGCGCCGACAACGTGTTCGATCCGGGCGCACTGTCGGGCAGCGAAGACGTCGGTAACCTGGCGACCGCCGCGGGCGCGCCGCTGGTCTATTGGATGCTCGGGGGAGCCGACCCGGAGGCTGTGCGCCGCGCGGTGGCGGCGGGAACGGTCGACACCGACATCCCGACGAACCACTCGCCGTTCTTCGCCCCGCTTCCGCAGCCGACGATCGACACCGGTGTGCGGGCGCTCGTTATCGCTGCCCGGGAGTGGCTGGCGTAACGATCAGAGGGTCGCTCCGGCGCGCATCCACGTCCGGCCGCGGGCGCGCAGGCCGAGCGTGACCGCCCGTGCGCCCAGATAGCCGAATGCGAACGCGGCGGTCAGCGCGGCGAGTCCGCCGAGGTCGTGGCCGCCCCAGGCGACCACGGCCAGAGCGAGCGGGACGAACACGGCCACGTTGACCAGGCCCGTGAGGGCGAGGTACCGGGCGTCGCCGGCGCCGATCAGCACGCCATCGAGGACGAAGACGTAACCGCCCAAGGGGGCGCCGACGCCGATGATCGCCAGGGGCAGCGGAAGCAGGGCGGCGACGGACGGGTCGTTGGTGAAGACCCCGGCGGCGACCGGGCTGAGTGCGACGGTCGCGAGCCCGAGCACGACCCCGGCGCCGATTCCCCACTGGACGCACCGGCGCAGCACGGCGCGGACCTTC
Source organism: Leifsonia sp. RCC_180 (assembly GCF_058138205.1). Classification (NCBI taxonomy): domain Bacteria; kingdom Bacillati; phylum Actinomycetota; class Actinomycetes; order Micrococcales; family Microbacteriaceae; genus Leifsonia; species Leifsonia sp. RCC_180. Next base: position 2,831,895 of record NZ_CP200340.1, read on the forward strand.
TCAACGTCTCCCGAACCGAGGCCCTTGCCGATCAGCGCCTGCGCGGCGATCGCCAGGGCGTCGAGGGCGAAGGCGAGCGTCGCGAACACCGTCATCGTGACCTGGAAGGCCGCGAGTTCGTCCGGCCCAAGCCGTGTCGCGGCGAACACGGCGAGCAGCATGGCCGCACGCAGGCTGGCCGTGCGCAGCAGCAGCCAGCCGCCGGAACGGGCCGAGCGTCCGATCCCGGCGTGGTGGGGGAGCAGCGACGCGCCCACCCGACGGGCATGCCGGGCCACGATGACGGCGTACACCAGCACCATCCCCCACTGGGCGGCGACCGTGCCGATCGCCGACCCTGCGATGCCCAGGTGCGCCACGTAGATGAAGAGGTAGTTGAGCACGATGTTCACGGCGAACCCGGCGACCGCCACCGCCAGAGGGGTTCGCGTGTCCTGAAGGCCTCGCAGGAGTCCGGTCGCGGCGAAGACGAGGAGCATCGCCGGGAGTCCGAGCATCGACAGCGACAGGTACTGCGCGGCCTGCTCTGTCACCCCGGGGGACGCACCGAACAGGCCGACCAGGAACGGCGAGGCCGCCCATCCCGCAGCCGCCAGCACGATGCCGAGAACCAGGGCCAGCCAACAGCCGTCCACGCCCGCGGCGACGGCACCCCGCTCGTCGCCCGCCCCGAGGCGCCGGGCGACCGCCGGCGTCGTGCTGTACGCGAGGAACACCATCAGCCCGACGATGGTCTGCAGCACCGCGCTCGCGATCCCCAGCCCGGCGAGCGGCTCCACCCCCAAGTGACCGACCATCGCCGAGTCGGCGAGCAGGAAGATCGGCTCGGCCACGAGCGCGCCGAGCGCGGGGACGGCGAGCCGCAGGATCTCGCGATCGACCGGGCGGTTCAGGATGGTGCTCACGACCATCCACGCTAGCCCGGGCCGCCGACGTCGGCCTTCCGTGCGTCACAGAATCCGGGCGTCGACGTCAAGTAAGTAAGGGACGCGGCCGCTTGCGCCGATTCGACGACATTCAGGTTGCAGGAGATCGCAGATGCCACCGAGACCGCTCGGCTGCTGGAGGCTGCGGTACTTAGCCTCACGAATCGCCGAAGTCGTCGTCGCCGCCGCCGACGTCATTCTCAGCAGCTTCCGGCGGTAGTCCCGAGCAGCAGCGCTGGGACCTACCGCCCAGCCGACCTCATTCGTCGCGGTTGGTCCTCTCAATCGCATCCTTATCGGCCCAATGGTTCCCGAGGAGCAGGAAGACGAGCGCTTCAGCGACCACCAGTGGAGGCCAGATCCACCACGGGGCTACCGCTCCGAACGCAATGGCCAGCGCAATGATGACGAGCATCGAGCCGAACGAGAGCATCCGTCGCACAGGCGTCGCGTTGACCGCGCGTTGCACGTCTCGCCGAAAGAAGTCGCGGAGGCTCATTTGCAGTTGCCCCCGGAGTAGCCGATGGTTCCTATCGCACCCGGCCCAACGAGAAGCTGAGCGCACCGCTTTTCAGTGAAGTAGATCCGCTGAGTGTTGACGATGATCGAGGCGGCGTTCAGTCCGCATACGCCCGCTCCTATCAACGAGGTGAAGCGTCCCACCCAGCCGCAGGCGGTCGCCATCCCTGTCAAGGTCGTCGCCGTTTTGGTCTCGTTTCGATTCAGCTTCACCGACGGAAGAATCCCGTACCAGGCGAATTCGGGGTCGGCAACGACAGGGAATGCGGTCGCAGTCGTGAATTCCACAACCTGGGTAATTGTTGTTCCTTTTAGCTCGAAATGACTCTGAACAGCAACACCGTTGGCATCCTTCGCCCATGGTGGGGCGACCAATGCGACAGTGTCGCTCTTTCCGTCGAGAACGAAAAAGCCCCCGGTTACGGATGGGACCAGGTGGCCCCCGCGCGGAATCGTCAGGCGGTACCCGTACCGACTAGGCGCGGACGCATTAGCAATGACGGTGTTGATCTGGATATTGCCGTCCTTTTCAACGACCGGCACAGTGGTCGAAGCATTGCCGTTGTCGTAGGAGACGACACCAAGTTTCTCCTTCTTCGCATCCTTCGCCTTCGCCGCGAAGGGCAACCCGATAGAGAGGGACTTCGACCCGTTGCCGAGCGAAATTCCTAGGCCTGGATCAACGGGGACGATCACCTTGGTTCCAGCGATCGTCGCATCCACGGCGTTGACTCCCGACGCCTTGGTGGGTACATCGGCGGCATCACCCACAATGGAGGGAGCGGCAGTGGTCAACGCGGCAAACGGATCACCGATCGCAGTGTCGGCGTATCCAGGAGTGGCCCCGATCGCCCCAAATACCGCCATGGACGTGACAGCAGCCCCTATTGCTAGTCGTCTTTCGTATCTCATCAGCTGAGTCCCGATCTTTCGCTCATCACAGCGACGACAGGTGCCCTCAATCTGCGCGGATGCAGGGAGATCTAAGTCATCGATCCGAAGGGACGACATCCCTTGATTGAAATAGACGCCGATGCTTTCGGATCGTGACGGAATCGCGCGCAAGTCATTTCAACTCGCTGGGTGAGCCGCGACCGGCCTACGGATCGACGCGCGGAGCACCTCCCCGCGATGTCGGTGGGCGAACGTACGGTGGAGGCATGAGCAAGCTGATGCCCGAGCCCCTCGCGACGTGGACGTGGCGGCTCGAGCGCGTGCGCAACGGCCGCACGGTGCTCACGCGGGCGCAGGCGGCCACCGCTCGCGCCGATCTGGTGAACGATCGTGCCGCGCATCCCACCGAGTACGCGGGTTACGACGAGGAGTACGCGACGGCGCTGGACGAGCTCGAGGTGCTGTCGCGCCAAGCGAACCGCCACGACGACCTCCTGTCGGTCATGGCCGCCGACCGGCGCCGGGCCGAGCGCGAGGCCACCGACGGCGGTTCGCCGCTGCCGGGAGGCGGGGCGCGCGGTCGGGTATCGCTCGCGTCGGAGCACGATCGGGTCCCGAAGGGGCTGCCGGAGCCGCTGGACCAGTGGGTTCACCGGCTCATCCGGTATCGCGCCGGGGTCAAGATCATCGCGCCTCTCGAGGCATCCCAGGCCGAGATCCGCTTGCGCAACGAGGCCGACCTCCAGCCGGCCGTCTACCGCACGGGCTTCGCCGCGGCCTACTACAACCGCGTCATCCGGGAGCTCGGCGAGATCGCCACCGCCGAGAGGCCCGGCCGCCGCGACGCTTCGCGTGCGCGCGGGCTCGGCGAAGTGCTCGTCTGACACGGCGGGGTCCCGGTAGCGCTGGCCTGAAACGTGTGGTGGGCCAGTGGGCCACTACGATCGAGCCAGACAACGTCCGGGATCCGGCGGGTCGGGCGAAGACAGGGGGCGGGCCGTGAGTCCGAATGAGGCGGCAGAACTGCTGGGGGTGTCGCCGTCGGCGACGCGCGACGAGGTGCAGCATGCGTACGACGCGCGGCTCGCCGAGCCTGGCGCAGACGACCAGCGACGGGACGCCCTGACGGCGGCTCGGGATGCGCTGCTCGCGGCGTCCGCGTGGCAGGCGCCGGGCGCGCCGGTCGGGCAGCAGGTGCCGCAGCCGCAACCGCCTGCGCTGGACCAAGCACAGCCGCAGCCGCCCATGCAGGTGCCGCCGCAGCCCTACGCCCCGCCGACGGTCCCACCCCCCGGTTACGCGCAGCAGCAGCCGTATCCACCCGCAGGCGCTGCACCGGGAGGGCCGAGCTCGGGACCGTGGTATCCGCCGGCGCCTCCCCGCCGCGGCCTGTCGACCGGGGCGATCGTCGGCATCACCCTCGGCAGTGTCGCCGTCGCGCTCGTGGTGCTGCTTATCGCAGTCATCTCGATCGTGTCGATCGCACACAGCACAAGCCGGCTCGCCGCAGGCGAGAGCAGCTCGAGCGCTGCACCCTTCGACGATCCGTCCGACGATCCGTCCGACCAGCCTTCGGACCGTCCGTCGGAGGGCAGCGATGGCGGCACCGTCGACGACTACGACGTCGACGGGGTCCACGTGCACTACGTCGACGGCTGGACCTTCGAGCTCACGTCCGACAAGGCGTGCGTCGGCGCCCTGGTCACCGTGGGCTTCGCCGACACCACCGACGGCGGCACCATGGACGTGTGGAGCACGGTCGTCGATCTTCCGGCGGGTCAGTCGTACGAGCTCGTCGTCCCGGACGACGCCTCCGACTACGACTACGCCGGGGTCGACTCGGTCAGCTGCACGCAGACCTGAACCGAGACGCGCCAGAAAAACACAACTTTCACAAATTACTGAAACCGGCGTAGCATCCCGCTCATGGATGCAGTGATCGATGTCGCGGGTCTCGAGAAGAGATTCGGCCGCGTGCGTGCTCTCGACGGGCTCGACCTCACGGTGAGGCAAGCAGAGGTCCACGGTTTCCTCGGCCCGAACGGCGCAGGGAAGTCGACGACCATCCGGGTGCTACTGGGCCTCGCCCGAGCGGACGGTGGCCGCGCCGCGGTCTTCGGCAGCGACCCGTGGAAGGACGCTGTCGACCTCCACAGGCGCCTCGCCTACGTTCCCGGCGACGTCAGCCTCTGGCCGAACCTCTCCGGTGGCGAGGCGATCGACCTCCTCGCGCGCCTGCGCGGCGGCACTGCCGATCGCGCCGCGTACGCCGCTCGCAAGAAGCGCCTGCTGGACGTCTTCCAACTCGACCCGACCAAGAAGGGCCGAGCGTACTCGAAGGGGAACAGGCAGAAGGTCGCGCTCGTCGCCGCGTTCGCCACCCCGGCCGACCTGTACATCCTCGACGAACCCACGAGCGGCCTCGACCCGCTGATGGAGGCCGTCTTCGACGCCGAGGTCCAGCGCGTCGCCGCCGAGGGGGCGACGGTGCTGCTGTCGAGCCACATCCTGTCCGAGGTGGAGCAGCTGTGCGACCGCGTCAGCATCATCCGCGCCGGCCGGACGGTCGAAACCGGGACGCTGGACGAACTCCGGCACCTGACGCGCACCGAGGTCGCCTTCAGCGCCGACGGCTTCGGGGATGACGCGTACTCGCAGTTGCTCGGCGCCCACGATCTCCACGTGCAGAACGGGCGGGTGCGCTTCACCGCGGATAGCGACGCGCTGCCACCACTGCTCGCGGTGCTGTCACGACTTCACGTGCGGGGTCTGACCGTCGCGCCGCCCTCGCTCGAGGAGTTGTTCCTTCGGCACTACGGCGACGACGTCGCCGCGGCGGACCCGGCCGAGGTGGCGCGATGAGCACGACGACGACACGGGTGGAGCCGTCCCCCTCCCGTGAGGCCGTCCCGAACGCGCACCCGGGCGTGATCCTTCGCGCGCTGCTCCGGCAGCGTCTCCGGCGCGACCGTTGGCAGCTTCTGATCTGGCTGGTGTGCATCCCACTCCTCGCGGTGTTCTCCGCAGAGAGCATCGACCAGACCTACGGCAGCGCGGCCGCCCGCGCACAACTGATGCGGCTGGCGATCGCGGACCCGACCATCCTGGTGCTCCGGGGCCTGCCGCAGGGGACGAGTCTCGCGGCCGTCACCTTCTTCGAGATCTTCACCTTCCTCGCGCTGCTCGCCGGGCTCATGAACACGTTCCTCGCAGTCCGGCACTCGCGCGCCGAGGAGGAGTCGGGACGCGCGGAGCTGATCGCCTCGTCTCCGGCCGGCCGACTGCTCCCGACGGCGGCGACGGTCATCCACGCGACGCTCGCGAACGTGGCGCTGGCGGTCCTCACCGCACTGGGCTTCGCCTCCGCGGGGCTGCCGCTCTACGGCTCGTTCGTCGCCGGTGCGGCGACGGGCGGAGCCGGCCTCGCATTCTTCGCCGTCGGCCTGTTGTTCGCGCAGCTGTTCAGCACGTCGCGCGCCGCCAACGGCTTCGCCTCGGCGGTCGTCGTGCTCGCGTACGTCGTCCGCGGCATCGGCGACGCGACGGGAACACCCTTCGGCGACGGCACCCACCTGCGCGCGGCGTGGCCGAGCTGGCTGAGCCCGATCGGCTGGGGCGAGCAGTTCGCGCCGTACACGGCCGACGACTGGCGGCCCCTGCTGCTCCAGGTCGGCTTCGCCGCCGTGCTCATCGCCGCGGTATTCGCGCTGCAGGCGGTCCGCGATTCCGGCGCCGGCGTCATCCCGGAGCGCTCCGGGCGTCCCTCCGCGCGCGCATCCCTCGCCGGTCCGTTCGGGCTCGCCTGGCGCCTGCAGTGGCCGACGGTCCTGGGCTGGACGATCGGCGGAGCCCTGGGCGGCCTGCTCGCGGGGGCGCTGGCGAGCGTCGTGAACGGCACGCTGGCTAACGATTCGAGTCTCGCCGGCATCCGGCAGTCGATCGCTCGCATCGGTGCGGGCGGCTCCGGTCCGCTGACGCAGCTCTTCATCTCGGCGATCTTCTCCATCGTCGGCGTGCTCGCGGCGGCGTGCGCCGTTCAGGCCGTCATCCGGCTGCGTCAGGAGGAGGCGGCCGGGACGGCGGAGCTCATGATGGCCACCCCGCTGGCCCGTGTCCGCTGGCTGTTCTCGTTCGTGGCTGTGGGCGTCGTGGCCGTCGTCGCGGTGCTGCTGGCGGCGGCCATCGCCTCGGGACTGTCGGCTGTGGCCGCGGGGGAGGACCCCTCGACCATCGGCTCCTCCTTCGCCGCCGCAGCGGCTCAGCTGCCCGTCGCGCTGGTGTACCTGGGCGTGCTCACGCTGCTGTTCGTGGTTGCGCCGAGTGCGACCATCCCCGTCGGCTGGGCGGCGCTCGGGCTCGGTGCCTTCGTGGGCATCTTCGGCGGCCTGATCCGGCTCCCGGACGGCGTGCGGCACCTGTCGCCGTTCGCCGACGCCCCCGTCGTGGTCGGTCACGTCGACTGGACCGGGGGATACTGGATGCTCGGCATCACCGCCGTAGCCCTCCTCGGGGCAGCGGTGCTGATCCGCCGCCGGGATTTCGCGATCGGATAGACGGGACGATGCCCATGGCCGCAGACGAGACGGCGCTCGCCGAGGTGATGGAGCATTCCGCTGCGGTGCTCACGGCCGCGGGCTTCCCCAAGATGCCGGCGCGGGTGCTGATGGCCCTCACGGTGACGGAGTCGGCCGGCCTGACGGCGGCGGAACTGGCCGAACGCCTCGAGGTCAGTCCCGCGGCCATCTCGGGAGCCGTGCGCTATCTGCAGACCCTCGGCATCATCCGCCGCCTCTCACAGACGGGGAGCCGGCGTGACCGGTACGAACTGCCGAGCGACTGGTATTCCCTGATGGTGCGCAACAGCCCGATCTACGGCGTGCTCGCCGACCAGGCGGAGGCCGGGCTCGCGGCGGTCGGCGACCCCGCTTCGCCGGCGACCGAGCGCCTGCGCGACATGGCAGGCTTCTACCGTTTCATCCAGAGCCGCTTGCCGGAGATGATCGCCGAATGGGAGCTGGTGCGCGCCTCGCGCGAACGCTGACGACCGACGCTCTTACCGTCAGAAGATGTACTCGAGCAGGTCCAGTCCGACCGCGCGCATTCCCTCGATGACACCGAGACGCTCGGGCAGGCTCGTGTCGTCGAAGTAGGTGGACACAGCGTAGGTGACCCCGGCCCGCGGCCCGCGGAGCACGCCGACCTCACTGCGGACGCCCGAGTCGGTGCCGGTCTTGTTGACCAGCAGGATGCCGTGCTCCGGGTGGCGGTGCGAGTGCGGGTCGAGGCCGAAGGCGCTCGACACGAGCGAGAAGTCGCTGTTGAGCGACAGCCAGGAGATGACGCGCTGGCTGGTGGCCGGGTTGACGATCTCGCCGCGAGCGAGGGCGGAGAACAGCCAGGTGAGCTCGTTGGCGCTGCCGACGGATAACTGCGGTGCGTCGTCGGGTCCGCGATGGTCGCGCACCAGGTCGAGGAGCGCTGTGCGGGTGAGTCCGAGGGATTCGGTGCGTGCGCTGACCGCCTCCAGGCCCACCCGGCGAAGCAGTACGTTCGTCGCCAGGTTGTCGCTGGTCGCGCCGACGAGGGCGGCGAGGTCGGCGACGGGCAGGGAGGGGACGTGCAGGTGCTGCCAGATCCCGGAGTCGCCGGCGATGTCGCGCGGGTCGCGGTCGAGGTGCGCGAGCGGGCTGAGCTCACCGGACTGCAGGCGTGCGGCCACCTCGACCAGCAGGAGCACTTTGCCGATGCTGGCGGTCGGCATCACGATGTGGTCGTCGACCGAGAACAGCACCGTGCCGGTCGCGAGGTCGGTCGCTCGCGCCGAGACCTGAACCCCCGACACGGCGAGCCGGCCGAGCGCGTCGAAGCCGCGGCTGAACGACTCATTCGACCCAGGAGCGCGGTGCCGTGCCCGGCGTGTACTCGCCTGCCTGGCCCGTCGGGCGGACTCTTGAGCCTGGATCGTCACTGTGTCGCTGAGTCTTTCTTCCGAGTGCGGTGTACCGGAACTGCGGCGGCCGTCACCGGCCCCGCGGTCGATCACGCAGGGGTGCCCGCGAGGACGACAGGGTCGATGTTACCCCGTGTTCGGGGGTCACGGCGGGCCGGATTCGCCCGTGTGCGGCTCACCAGATCGTGACGCGCTCCGACGGTGCCAGCCATAGCTCGTCGCCCTCCGCGACACCGAACGTCTCGTAGAACGCGTCGATGTTGCGGACGATCTGGTTGCAGCGGAACTCGTTCGGTGCGTGGGGATCGATGGCCAGCAGGCGGATGACCTCCTCGTCGCGTCCCTTCTGCTGCCAGGCCTGCGCCCACGAGAGGAAGAAGCGCTCGGCGCCGCTGAGCCCATCCACGACCGGCGGCTCCCCGCCGTTCAGCGATAGCAGGTACGCCTTCCAGGCGATGCCGAGGCCGCCGAGGTCGCCGATGTTCTCACCGATGGTGAGGGCGCCGTTGACGTGGTGGTCGGGCACCTGGGCGGGCGCGAGCGCGTTGTACTGCTCGATCAGGTTCGCCGTGCGCTTCTCGAACGCAGCGCGGTCCGCCTCGGTCCACCAGTCCTCCAGGCGGCCGTCGCCGTCGAACTTGGAGCCCTGGTCGTCGAAGCCGTGCCCGATCTCGTGCCCGATCACGGCGCCGATCGCGCCGTAGTTGGCCGCAGCATCCCGCTCGGGATCGAAGAACGGGAACTGCAGGATGGCCGCGGGGAACACGATCTCGTTGAATCCGGGGTTGTAGTACGCGTTGATCGTCTGCGGCGTCATGAACCACTCGTCGCGGTCGATGGGCGAGCCGATCTTGCCGAGTTCGCGGCGGAATTCGAAGAGGGCGGCCGCGCGCACGTTGCCGATCAGGTCCGTCGGGTCGATCTCGAGGCTCGAGTAGTCGCGCCACTTCACCGGGAAGCCGATCTTGGGGGTGAACTTCTCGAGCTTGTCGAGCGCGCGCTTGCGGGTCTCCTCGCCCATCCAGTCCAGCTTCGCGATGCTCTGCCGGTACGCCTCGATGAGGTTCGCGACCAGCTCGTCCATCTGCTGCTTGGCCGCAGGCGGGAAGTGCTTCTCGACGTAGATGCGGCCGACAGCCTCGCCCATGGCGCCCTCCACCAGGGAGACGCCGCGCTTCCAGCGGACGCGCATCTGCGGAGTGCCGGTGAGCGTGCGGCCGTAAAAGTCGAAGTTGGCCTCCACGAAGTCCCCCGAGAGGTACGGAGCGGCGCCGTGGATGACCTGCCAGGTCAGCCAGTCGCGCCACGACTCGAGGCGGTCCTCGGTGAGGAGCCCGGCGAGCCCGGCGGTGAAGGAGGGCTGCCGCAGGACGACCTCGGTCAGCGTGCCGTCCGGTGCGCCGAGGGCGTCGGCCCAGACGTCGAGATCGGGCGCCTGGCCTGAGGTGGCGCCTCCGTCGAACACGGCCTTCGCGTCGGCCCAGTCGTAGAGGTTGTAGGTCTTCTCGGAGTCGCGGGAGGCGACGTTGTCCCAGTGCTTGGACGCGATCTCGGTCTCCAGATCGAACACGCGCTGGGCGCGGGCCGGCGCGTCGTCGAAGCCGGCCAGCTCGAACATCCGCTGGATGTGGTCGACGTACGCCTCGCGCACCGGGGCGAACCCTTCCTCGCGGAAGTACGACTCGTCCGGCAGCGAGATGCCCGACTGCTCGAGGAAGACGAGGTAACGCTCCGGGTCGCCCGGGTCGTTGTCGACGAACAGCTGGTAGAAGCCGCCGAGGCCGCGCCTCTCCAGCTTGCCGACCGTCTCGAGGAGGCTCGGGATGCTGTCGACGCCGGATGCGAACGTCAGCTCGTCGCGGATCGCCTCCACGCCGAGCGCGTCGATGCGCTCCTCATCCATGAAGCTCGTGAAGAGGTCGCCGAACTTCCGCTCCTCCGTGCCCTCCGCCGCGTTCTGCGCCTGCTCGACGATGTCGTGGACGGCGGCCTCGGCCTCCTCGGCCAGGATCATGAACGAGCCCCAGCGCGCCTTGTCGGCCGGGATCTCGGTGCGATCCAGCCACTTGCCGTTCACGTGCCGGAAGAGATCGTCCTGCGGGCGGGTCGTCGGGTCGAGTTCTTCGGTGTTGATGCCGGAGGAGTGGATGCCGGAGTCGAGCGTCATGCGCCCAGCCTACGGGTCAGGCCGTCGCGCGGGCCAGCGACGCGAGGCGCAGGTAGGAGAGCGCGAAGAGCGCGGCGAAGGCGAGCTCGGCGAGGATCGACACCGTGCCGGACACGCTGCCGAAACCGGCGAACGAGAAGCCGATGTTCACCACGGCGACGAGGCCGTATGCTGCGGCGAGCACCCCGCTCAGGAGCGGCCGGTTCGTCATCCGCCACCAGGGCCGTGCCGCGTGAACCGGTTCGCCGGGGCCACGGAAGAGCCGGCTGACCAGGTACCAGCCGAGCACCTGCAGGACTGTCAGGATGATGGAGCCGACCTCCGAGTGGAGGGCGTTGAACAGCAGGGCGAGGATGACGCTGACAGCGAGGAGGACCGCGATCACGACCGCTTTCTGGCCGGAAGTGGTGTATCGCATGGTGGTCCCCTTGGAGTTCAGCATCCAGCCTGTCAGGGCCTCGCCCGCCGTCGGCGAAGGCTCGCCGTGCCGCCCGGATGGGGTCGAGCGGAGGCCGGCCGGGAGTTCTTAAGCTGGGCCCGTGACCATCGCACCAGCCGACAGCCAGCCCCCTGGCGACGCACCCCTCGCGGGCCTTCCGCCCGCCGGCTGGTACGGCGACCCGTACGACCAGCGCTTCCTGCGGTGGTGGAGCGGCGCCGACTGGACGCAGTACGTCTACCCGCTGCACGCCGTGCAGCCGGCCCAGCCCGAGAAGCGTCCGAGGCCTCCGCGGAAGTGGATCGGGCGCTTCGGCGCCTGGATCATCGTCGGCAGCAGTGCGTTCATCTGGCTCTGGCTGTTCGGCTTCAGCTTCCTGTTCCGAGCACTGGCCCCGAACGCCGCGGACGACGGCCCCGCCGTACTGTCCCCGTACCTCCTGGTGACGGGCGCGGCCACCATCGCGGTAGCGATCCTCTACACGATGTCGTACCGGTTGCGGCCGGAGGACGGGCTGACCGCATCCCGGCTCGTCATCATCGCAGGGGTGGGCGGCCTGGCGTCGACACTGGTCGCCGCACCGCTGAACACGCTGATCGACCTTCTCGGCGGGGGCACCACGTCGCACCCGAGCGGACTCGCGCTGGTTCTGGCCGGCGTCGTCGAGGAGCTGGCGAAGATCGGCGCGATCGTGCTGCTGGCGCTCAAGCTGCCGGTGAAGGATGCCCGGATCGGCCTGTTCGTCGGAGGCGCGGTCGGCCTCGGCTTCAGCGTCATCGAGAACCTCAGCTACCTCCAGGAGGCCTTCGCGCGCGGTCAGGAGACGGACGCGGGGTTCGGTCTGTTCGTGACGACGATGATCGGGCGGGGGCTCACCGGCCCGTTCCTGCATCCCGTCTTCTCGGCGCTTCTCGGCGCGGCAGTCTTCGGCGCGGCCCGGTCGGGACGATTCCGGCTGACCTTCGGGGTCGTGCTCGCCTACCTGGGCGTAGCGGCCGCGCACGGCGCCTTCGATGGTGCCATCTGGCTCGGTCAGGTCCTGCCCTGGCCTCCGGCTGCGCGAGGCGGGCTGCTGCTCCTCTTCGACCTGCTGTTCGTGGTTGCGAGCGGGGTGACGTGGCTGTTCATCGCCCGGCGCATCCGGTCGGCATCCGGTCAGAGCGAGGCCAGGAACGCATCCTCGGCGCCGTAGTCGAACCACCGGTCGGAGCGGGCGCGCTCGGCCAGGGACGGGAAGACCGCCTCCCAGCCCTCCTGCCGTCGCTCGGCCGCGCGGACCTCGCGCACGGCCCAGTCGATGGTCGAGGCGACCGCCTCGGCGTAGCTCACGGGTTGCCGGTAGCCGAGCTCGACGGTCGCGGCCGCCATGCTTAGCAGCAGTGGATGCGCGACCGTCCACGGCGTGCCGCCGACGCCGTCCACCGGCGGACCGGGAAAGGTGACGATTTCGACGTCATGGTCCAGGGCGGCGAACACCGTCTGCGCGATCTCGCCGACGCTCAGATCGTCGTGGTCGACGGCGTTGAGCACCCGTTTGCCGGGGTGGGCGGCGCAGAGGGCCACCAGTTCGGAGATGTTCACGGTCGACGAGGTGCTGAAGCGGTTGGTCCCTCCGTCGGACAGCACGACCTGACGGCGGCCGTCGAGCGCCCTCTTGATGAAGTACCACTCCCGCAGCGCCGGACTGAACGGGCCCTGGATGGCGCCGGGCCGGAGGATGCTGACCGGCAGGTCCTCCACGCCGAGCAGCTGCCGCTCCAGCGCTGCCTTCAGCGGCGAGTACGTGCGCTCGCCGTTGTCGACGGTCGGATCGGTCTCCCGCAGCGGCACGGGGTAGGAGGGGAAGTCATCGGGGCCCGTCACCATATCAAGGTAGCCGCCCTCGGTGCCGACGTAGACCGACCCAGTGGAGATGACCACCAGCGAGCCGACCTCACCGGCCAGCTGCGCCAACTGCTCGCCGTGCCGCGGCTCGTAGGCGACCGTGTCGAGCACGAGGTCGTGCCCGCGGGCGCGGTCGAGCAGCGCGTCGGTGTCGTCGCGGTCCAGACGGATGCTCGTCACATCCAGCTCGGCCAGGGAAGCGTCGCCGGGGTGCTCACCACGGTGGGCCAGGAGGACCGACCAGCCGTCGAGCACCAGCCGGCGCGCGACGGCGGAACCGATCTGCCCCGTGCCGCCGATGATCATGGCGGTGCGCGTCGTGTCGGTGCGCGTCGTGTCGGTCATGCGGTCACCGTACCCCGGCCCGCTATCGGATCAGGGTCCTGGCGAGGGCGACGTACTCGCGGGCGTTCGCGTCGGGCAGGTACGCCTTGCCGAGCGCGTTCGCGATCGCGGGCAGCGCGACGGGGTCCGGGTACGCCATGTGGATCGTCTCGTACGTCGGATTGAACTTGCTCTTGAACGAGAACAGCGAGGCGAAACCGTACGCCGGCTCCAGGGTGCGGGCGAGGAAGCCGAGCAGCCGATCCATGGTGCTGGGCTCGTCGGCATCCCCGTCGTCCGCCCCCGGCTTCGTCGCCAGCGGGGCACCGGAGAGGCTCAGCACCTCGACTCCGTCGTCGCGCATGTGCTGGGCGGCGGAGGCGATGATGAACTCCATGATTCCCGGGATCGACCCGTCCGCGCGGCGCATGAAGTCGATCGTGTAGCCGACGACCGTGCCGTCGCGCCAGCTGGGAAGCCAGCTCGTGACGGCCTGCAGGCCGCCGTCCGGGTCGAACGCGAGGTAGAGCCGGACGTCGGGATCCTTGAGCTCGTCGATCCCGCCCAGCGTGAAGCCCATCTCCGGCAGCTCCTTTTCGGAGACCCACTGCTCGCTGAGCGCGATGATCTGCGTCTGGATGAGCGGCGACAGGTCGTCCCAGGTCGTCCAGAGGGTCGAGATCCGCTCTTTGATCCCGCGATTGTGGGCCTGCCGCACCTTCTGCCAGGGCTTCCCGACCATGTCGAACGACTGGGGATGCATCAGCGTCTCCTCGCCGACGGCGATGGTCGGCCAGCCCAGCGCAGCGAAGACGGGCAGGAACGCGTCGTGGATGCTGTAGAACACCGGCACCCAGCTGTTCGCGTCGCAGAACTGCACGAACTCGGCGACCGTACGCTCCGCGCGCTCCGGCCGGCAGACCGGATCCGAGAGCGTGATCGCAATGCCGCCGATGACCCGGTAGGCGATGGCGGACTCCCCGTCCGCGCTGAACCAGTACACGTTGCCGGGCCAGGTGCCCATGAACCCGAGGGTGCCGCCGCCGCCCTCACGCAACAGCGCGCGGAAGTGCTCCTCGTCGGCGACCGTCCGCCCGGTGAACGTCGCCCGATAGAGCTGCAGGACGGCGAACACGAAAACGGCCCAGAAGACGGGCCCCACCCACTGGTACAGGACGGTCACGAGGGGGCTCGTCGGGACGATGGGCGTTCCGAGCACCGACAGGAAACCGGCGGGAACGAACCGGCGAAGCGTGGAGGCGAAGATGTCGCCAACGGTCGCATCCGGCACGAATTCGGTGAGCGAGGCGAGCGCCGCCACCAGGTAGGCGAGCGCCAGCAGCGCGAACGAGCACACGACGATGATCGCGAACCGGGCGATGGCCGCGCGAGGCGAACGGATCTGGAACTGCCTCCGGGTCGCGATCAGCAGCGCGATGGAGGCGATCGGCACCAGCATCGCGGCGAACAGCCACAGCAGCAGTTCGATGGCGGGCGCGAGCGCCTCCACGCTCTGCACCTCCAGGTCGATGTCGCCCCCGAGCGCTGTGAACGGCAGCACGAGCATCGCGGCGTTGACCACGATCCCGAGGAACAGCGCGAAGCGGCGGCCGCGCCGCAGCCCGATGGCAGCGAGGAGCAGGAGGGCGAGCGGCAGCACCGACAGCAGCAGCGGTCCCGGCCCCTGCACCGACACCATCATCAGTTGCATGCGGCAGTTGCTGGTGTACGAGACGTCGCAGCGTGCCATGACGGCGGCGACATCCACGCTCGGACGCTCGAACAGCATCGCGACGAACGACAGCGGCCCGAAGCCGCCGGGCGGAAGCAGCGCCAGCAGCGGGCCGAACGCGGTGATGGCGACGACGCCGGCGACGAGGTTGCGCGTCTCGCCGTGCGAGCTGCGATGAAGCCGGCGGAGCGGCGTCCGGCGGAGGATCACGCCGAGAGCGAGGCCCAGCAGCGCCGCGATGAGGCGATAGACATTGTTCTGGTCGCCGTTGTACAAGACGAAGACGAGCACCACGGCGAAGGTGAGCAGCCGGATTCGGCGACGCCAGAGGGTGCTCGCGAAGGCGCTTGCGGTCAC
The DNA here is from genome assembly GCF_058138205.1 of Leifsonia sp. RCC_180. NCBI lineage: Bacteria > Bacillati > Actinomycetota > Actinomycetes > Micrococcales > Microbacteriaceae > Leifsonia > Leifsonia sp. RCC_180. The sequence goes on from NZ_CP200340.1 coordinate 2,847,087, forward strand.
GAGCGTTCCGACGATCCCGATGGTCGGATCCAGCGTGACGTCGAACTCCGTGGCGGTCGCCCAGACCTCTCCGAGGCCGACAGCGGCCCACTGCAGGAGCACCCCGAGTGCAACCGCGGCTACTCCGGTGACCAGAAAGGCGAGCACCGTGCGCGCCGTGCCGAGCAGTCGTTCCGCCCCCGCCATCGCGGTCAGCGCGAGAACCACGACGACGACCAGTTGCACCGCATCCTCGGGCACGAAGAGGGCGGTGAGCGGCGTCCACCAGCGGCCGGCGTGGATGGTCGTCGTCACGCCCGCCGCCCACACCGAGCCGCTCGCGGGAGCGTTCCACAGCGTCCCGGTCGCAATCGAGGTGACGAGGAACACGACGGCGAGCGCGATGCTCGCCGGCGCGACGCGGGCGAACCGTGCGAGCGTCCGGCCGGTGTCTGCAGTGGTCATGCGGGCCTCCGTCACGGTGGGACCGGGTCCGGGTGCCTCAGATCTCCCGCAGACGCTCCGCCAGGTAGCGGTCGAGTCCTTCGAGCGGGATGCGCTCCTGCTGCATCGAGTCGCGGTCGCGAACCGTCACGGCGTCGTCCTCGAGCGAGTCGAAGTCGACCGTGACCGCCAGCGGGGTGCCGATCTCGTCCTGGCGACGGTAGCGGCGACCGATCGCACCGGAGTCGTCGAAGTCGACGTTGCGGCGCTTCCGGAGCCGGTCGGCCAGCCCGCGGGCCAGGGGCGACAGCGCCTCGTTGCGCGATAGCGGGAGCACCGCCACCTTGACCGGCGCGAGCCGCGGGTCGAGATGCAGCACGGTGCGCTTGTCGGTGCCGCCCTTGGCGTTCGGCACCTGCTCCTCGTCGTACGCATCCACCAGGAATGCCATGAGTGCGCGCGTCAGACCGAAGGACGGCTCGATGACGAACGGCACGTAGCGCTCGTTCTTGTTCTGGTCGAAGTAGCTCAGGTCTTTGCCGGAGTGCTCGATGTGCGTCTTCAGATCGAAGTCGGTGCGGTTCGCGACACCCATCAGCTCGCCCCACTCGCTGCCCACGAAGTCGAAGCGGTACTCGATGTCGATCGTCCGCTTCGAGTAGTGCGCCAGCGCGTCCTTCGGGTGCTCGAACCGGCGGATGTTCTGCGGGTCGATGCCGAGGTCGGTGAACCAGTCCCAGGCGAGGTCGATCCAGGTGTCGAACCACTCCTCGTCCGTTCCCGGCTCGACGAAGTACTCGATCTCCATCTGCTCGAACTCGCGGGTGCGGAAGATGAAGTTGCCCGGCGTGATCTCGTTGCGGAACGCCTTGCCGATCTGGCCGATGCCGAACGGCGGCTTCTTCCGCGAGGTCTGCAGCACCGAGGCGAAGTCGGTGAAGATGCCCTGGGCGGTCTCCGGGCGCATGTAGTGCAGGCCCGACTCGTCGTCGACGACGCCGAGGTAGGTCTTCATGAGGCCCGAGAACTGCCGGATCGGCGTCCACTGGCCGACCTTGTCCGGGTGGTCGGGGTCAGGGATGTCGTCGAGGCCGTTCGCCGGCGGGTGGCCGTGCTCGGCCTGGTACGCCTCGAAGAGGTGGTCGGCGCGGTAGCGCTTGTGGGTGATGAGCGACTCGGTGAGCGGGTCGCTGAACACCTGGACGTGACCGGACGCCTCCCACACGGCGGTGGGCAGGATGATGGCGGAGTCGAGGCCGACCATGTCGCCGCGGCCGCGCACGAACGCGTTCCACCACTCGCGCTTGATGTTCTCCTTCAGCTCCACACCGAGGGGGCCGTAATCCCACGCCGATCGGGTGCCGCCGTAGATCTCGCCGGAGGGGAAGACGAATCCACGGTGCTGAGCCAGCGTGATGACGGATTCCAGTCTCGACGGTGCGGCCATGGTGCTCCCTGTGCGGTGCGGGCGGGTGTGGGGGACCCGTCCATCCTACTGAGGATGCGCCTGCCGCCGCCGCGCGGTCACTCTCCGGCGCGGAACTCCTGCTCGAGGATGGCGTACACGGCGGTGTCCGACCACTCGCCCTTGAAGATCTCCGTCTCGCGCAGGAGCGCCTCCTGGCGCATCCCGAGCCGCTCGCACAGCCGCGCGGAGGCGTCGTTTCGGGCGTCCAGCTGGGCGAAGACGCGGTGCGCGCCGAGGGTGTCGAAGCACAGTTCGAGGACCCGCTGGGCCGCCTCGGTCGCGTAGCCGCGGCCGTGCACCGCCGGGTGGAACACCCAGCCCATCTCGAACTTGCCCCACGTCGCGTTCTTGAGGAACAGGCTGATGTCGCCGATCACTCGGCCCGGGCCGCCCTCCGGGTCGAACAGCTCTACGGCGAAGACGATGCCGTCGCCGTTCTCGGCGAGTCGGCTCATCGCGATGCGCTTGCGCAGGTGCTCGGCGGACTCGTCGTGGTCGTGCACCTCCCAGTAGAGGTAGCGGACGACGTCCTTGAGCTTCTGGTAGGAGTGGACGTCTTCCAGGTCGCCGGTGTTCAGCGGGCGGAGCAGCAGGCGCTCGGTGCGCAACTGCTCGGCGGCATAGGGGAGGCCGCTCGCTCCGTGAGGCGGGACGGTGGTGGTCGTGGTGGCTTCGTCGCTCACGTCGATCCTTACGCTGTCGGGCTGTCGGTCAGGACGCCGCGGACTCGTCGTCCACGGCGGAGAGGGCGGGGCGGGCGCTCGCGGCATCCACCTCGATGCCGAAGACGGCGGCGGCTCCGGCGATGAAGGTCTGGGCGTCGCCCTCGCGGGCGAGCTCCCGCGCACGGACGGACGGCGTGTGCAGCAGCACGCCCGCAAGGTGGCGGAGGGCCGCCTCCGTCTGCTCGCTGCTGTCGCCGCGGCCGCGCGCCCGCTCGATCTCGGCGTCGAGGATGTCGAAGACGTGCTTCCGCAGGGCGACGAGAGCGGGAGTGACCTCCTGCTCGGCCGTGCGGGCACGGTACTCGGCGGCGGCCTCATCCACGATGCTGCGCGCGTCGTCGGCGGCCTGCAGTTCTTCCAGCGGCGCGTGGATGCTGATGGTTTCGAGGTCGAGTAGCTCGACGCCGGGAAGTTCGGCCGCCTGCGGGTCGACGTTCCGGGGGAGGCCCAGGTCGATGACCAGGCGGCGCTCGAGCGCGCCAGAGAGGGTGAGGGCTTCGGCCATGATCGGGCGCGTCAGCACGTAGTCGGTGACGGCTGAGCAGGTGACCACGAGGTCGCTCTCGGCGAGCGCGTCGAGCAGCCCGTCGGCGGGGACAGCGGCGATGTCGTGGGATGCGGCGAACTTCGGCGCACGTCCGGAGGGGGAGTACACCCGCACCTCCGTCACACCGCGGTCGCGGAGGGCGGCGAGGCTGGCGCCGGCGTACTTGCCCGTGCCGACCAGCAGCACGCGGGTCTGCGCCCAGTCGCTGACACGGCTCTCGGCGAGGTCGAGGGCGAGTCGGACCATCGAACGGCCGGCCGACATGATCCCCGTGCGGTTCTTGACCCCGCGGGAGGTGCGCGAGGCGACCTGGAACAGGCGCTCCAGCTCGCTGGTGACCGAGCCGGTACTCCGCGCGGAGTCGAGGGCGCGCCGCACCTGGCCGGCGATCTCGCCCTCGCCGACGACGACGGACTCGAGTCCGCTCGTCACCGCGAACAGGTGCTCGGCGACGGCGTGATCGCTGTAGACGGAGCTGGCGTCGCGGAGCACATCCGGGTCGATGCCGGATGCCGAGCTCACCGCATCCAGGACGGCCGCAGCGGAGACGGCGCGGGCGGCCGGGAGCGGCTCGTCGATGTCGAGGTAGGCCTCGAATCGGTTGCAGGTCGCGAGGACCACCGAGCCCGAGACGATGTCGCTGTGCTCCGAGAGTGCGGCGGTGATGGCCGGAGCGTGACGCTCGAGCCGTTCCAGGAGGTCGAAGTCAGCCGTCCGGTGACTCGACGAGAAGCACAGAAGCACGGAGGAAAGCCTACGCTCGCGCCGGACCAACCTCGAATCGGCCCCCAGGTTCTCCACAGCCCAGGCTTTCACCAGTCGCCGCCCTGGCAGAATCGGAACGTGACCACCCTCGCCTCCGACCATCCGCTCTCCGCCGGCCGAACCTCGTCCAGCCCACTCGTCCGGGCGTATCAGGGTGAGCGGCAGGAGGTGACGCCGGTCTGGTTCATGCGCCAGGCGGGGCGATCGCTTCCCGAGTACCGCGAGCTGCGCGTCGGCACCCGGATGCTGGATGCGTGCCTCGACCCGGCGATGGCGAGCGAGATCACGCTGCAGCCGGTCCGTCGGCACGGGGTGGACGCGGGCATCTTCTTCAGCGACATCGTCGTGCCGCTGAAGCTGGCGGGAGTCGACGTGGAGATCGTCCCCGGCAAGGGCCCGGTGTTCGCACAGGCGGTTCGCACGGCGGAGGACGTCGCGCGGCTGACCGCCATCGATCCGGCTTCTCTCGGCGACGACGTCTTCGCGCCGATCCAGGAGGCGGTGCGGCTGACCGTCGCAGAGCTCGGCGCTACTCCGCTGATCGGCTTCGCGGGCGCACCGTTCACCCTCGCAGCGTACCTCGTCGAGGGCGGCCCGTCGAAGGATCACATCCGCGCCCGGACGCTCATGCACGCCGACCCCGAGGCCTGGTCGCGACTGATGGAGTGGACCGCCGACATCTCAGGTGCCTTCCTGCGCGCCCAGGTGTTGGCGGGCGCGAGCGCCGCGCAGTTGTTCGATTCGTGGGCCGGCTCCCTCTCCCTGCACGACTATGCCGCGCTGGTCGCTCCCGCGTCGGCACGCGCGCTGGAGCACGTCCGCGACGTGGACTACGAGCTTCCTCAGGCCGAGATCGCGTCGGCGGAAGACATCGAACCGGCCATCGACGCCGTCGTGCGCAACGTGCCGCTGGTGCACTTCGGCGTCGGGACGGGCGAACTGCTCAAGGCGATGCACGAGGTCGGCGCCGACGCGGTCGGGGTCGACTACCGCATCCCGCTCGACGAGGCCAGCCGTCGCCTCGGGCACGTGGTGCCGGTGCAGGGCAACGTCGACCCCGCGATGCTCGACGCCCCATGGCCGGTGCTGGAAGCGCACGTTCGGGACGTGCTCGACCGCGGTCGCGAGGCGCCGGCGCACGTGCTCAACCTCGGCCACGGCGTCCCGCCGGAGACCGACCCCGCGGTGCTGACGCGCGTCGTCGAACTGGTGCACGGGTGGCGTCCGGAATGAGCGACGACCGCGTCGCCGGCGGCGAGACCGAGAGCGGTGCCGATCCGATCGGCGACGAGATCCGTCACGCGGTCGAGGCCCCGCCGACCCGCATCGTCGTCATCGGCGGTGGAATGGCCGGACTCGTGGTCGCGCGCGAGTGCGCCCGGCCCGGCTTCCAGGTGACCCTTCTGGAGGCGGCCGACCGCGTCGGCGGCAGCGTCGCGCCACTCCCGCTCGCCGGGCTGACGCTCGACGCCGGCGCGGAGAGCTTCGCCACCCGAGGTGGCCACGTCGCCGAGCTGATCCACGACCTGGAGCTCGACGACGACGTGGTGCAGCCGAACCCGTCCGGCGCCTGGGTGCGGCACGGCTCCCGGTCGGTGCCCCTTCCGAAAGCCGGGCTGCTGGGCATCCCCAGCTCGCCGCTGGCGAAGGATGTGGTGGCGGCGATCGGCTGGGGCGGTGCCGCGCGCGCTTACCTCGACCGGCTCATGCCGGTGCTGAAGATCGGGCAGGAGCGGCGCCTCGGCACGCTGGTGCGCAAGCGGATGGGGCGCAAGGTCCTCGACCTGCTCGTGGCGCCGGTGACGACCGGCGTCTACTCCGCCTCACCCGACGAACTGGACATCGAGGTGGTCGCCCCCGGCCTCAACGCGGCGCTGACCCGCCTGGGGTCGCTCTCGGGCGCGGTCGGAGAGCTGCGATCGGCAGCGAAGGCGGGAAGTGCGGTGGGTGGCATCCGCGGCGGGATGTGGCGGCTGCCCGAGGCGCTCGCCGCGGACATCGAGGCACGCGGCGGCGTGGTCCGCACCGGGACGTCGGTCGAGGCAGTCGAGCGCTGGATCGCGCCATCGGAGGAGGAGACGGCCGAGGCGGTCGTCGAAGCGGTGCTGGCGGAGGCGCTCGATCCGGAAGCGGCCGGCCACCCGGCCGAACCGGATCAGCCGGAGCCCGCTCGCTGGGTGGTCCGCACGGCCGCCGGCGACGAGATCCCGGCGGACGCGATCGTGCTCGCCGCTCCGGCCGACGAAGCTCTGCCGCTCCTCGCCTCGCTCGGTCCGGCACTCGCCAAGCTCCCCGCGCTCGACTGGCCGGCCGCGTCCAGCGTCGAACTGGTGACGCTCGTCATCGACGACGACCGCCTGTCCACGACACCGGTCGGCACGGGTGTCCTCGTGGCCGATGTGCCGGGGGCGGACGTTCGGGCGAAGGCAATGACGCACGCGAGCGCCAAGTGGGCGTGGGTCGCCGAGGCGGCCGGGGCAGGCCGCCACGTGGTCCGCCTCTCCTACGGCAGGGCGGGTCGACCGGCCGAGACCCTCGCCATGGACGACGCAGCACTGCGGGCGCAGGCGGTGGCTGACGCATCCCGTCTGCTGAATATTCCGATCCAGGAATCCGCTGTGTCGGCATTCGCGCGGACCCCCTGGACGAACGCCCTCCCGTATGCGACAGTGGGGCAGCGGGACCGCATCCAGCTGGTTCGCACCGAGGTCGACGGCGTCGAGGGTCTCGAGGTCACCGGGTCTTGGCTGACCGGTACGGGCTTCGCCTCCGTGATCCCGGACGCGCGCCGCACGGCCGAGCGCGTGCGAGGCCTGCGCTGGAAGGCCCTGACGGACGCACTTCACGCGGACGACTGACCAGAGACAGGAGACGGTATGCGCGGCAAACTCCTCTTCGTCGCCGGAGCAGCGGTGGGCTACGTGCTCGGCGCTCGAGCCGGCCGTGAGCGATACGAGCAGCTGAAGGCCACGGCCGCCAAGGCTTGGCAGTCGCCGACCGTGCAGAAGCAGGTGCACGCGGTCGAGGACTTCGTCGCCGAGAAGGTGGGCGAATTTCCCGAGACGGCGTACATCACGGTGAAGAAGGCCGTGGTGCAGGCGAACCGTCGCCGCCGTGAATCGCGCGCCCCCTATCCGTCGCCCGCGGCGGAGGCTGCCCTCCGTGCCGACGACTCCGGCAGGGCCACATCGTCCTGACGGGAGTACTGTGCGGAGACGACGAGGGGAGACGCCGATGACCGACAGTGAACCGACCCCGGGCGAACGGGCCCGCGCTGAGCGCGCCCGGTCCAGATCCCTCGCGCAGCTGGTCTCCGATCTGCCGCGGCTGGTCGTCGACCTGCTGAAGGCAGAACTGAACCACCTCAAGGCCGAGTTCGCCGAGAAGGCCAAGTATGCCGGTGTCGGCATAGGGCTGCTCGCCGGCGCCGCATTCCTCCTCTTCTTCGCCTTCGCGGCGCTCATCGCTGCCGCCATTCTGGGCATCGCCGTGGCGTTGCCCGCCTGGGCCGCCGCGCTCATCGTGTTCGGTGCGCTGGTCGTGATCGCCGTCGTGCTGGCGCTGATCGGCATCCGGTCGTTCAAGAAGATGGATGGCGTCGCGCCGTCGCAGTCGATCGACAGCATCAAAGAAGACGCCGACGCGCTGAAAGGACTGGGGAAGTATGACAACTGACCGCAGCGACGTCGACCGGGCGCGCTCCGAACTCGCCGCCACCGTGGAGGCGATCGAGTACAAGCTGAATGTGCCCAAGCGCGCTTCCGAGAGCATCGAGCGCCTCCGGAAAGAGAATCCGATCGCGCTCGCCGGTATCGCGGTGGGCGTCGCGGTCACGGTCGCCGGAACCGTGTGGGGCATCGTGCGCCTGATCCGCCGGTGAGCGGTCGCGCGTTTTTGGCCTTCTCAGGTTTCAGAGGGAGACTGTGGGTATGAGTACCCCGGCTGCCGTTCCGGCAGAGTCGACCTCCCCCGACACCCCCAGCGACACCCCGACCGGCTTCACCCTCTGGGCTGTGCTGCGCCGCGACCCGGCCCGGCCTGACGACCTCGACGGCACCGATGTGCCGACGGCCGTGTCCGAGCTCGAGGGCGTCATCGCCGACCTCGAACTGCAGCAGGTCACCACGCGCGGCCTGTACGACGTCTCCGGACTCCGCGCCGACGCCGACGTGATGATCTGGCTGCACGGCCCTGAGGCCGAGACCCTGCAGTGGGGCCTCCGCCAGCTCCGCCGCACCCGCCTGTTCAAGGCGCTGCTGCCCACGTGGAACGCCATGGGCGTCCACCGCGACGCCGAGTTCAACAAGGCGCACGTCCCTGGCTTCCTGCGGGGAAAGGAGCCCAGGGACTGGCTGTGCGTCTACCCCTTCGTCCGCAGCTACGAGTGGTACCTGCTGCCAGACGAGGACCGCTCGAAGATGCTGGCCGAGCACGGCCGCAAGGGCGCCGCTTTCCGCAACGTGCTGGCCAATACCGTGGCCTCCTTCGCCCTGGGCGACTACGAGTGGATCCTGCCGCTGGAGGCCGACGAACTGACCGACCTCGTCGACATGATGCGCGAGCTGCGATACACGGAGGCGCGCCGCCACGTCCGCGAAGAGGTCCCGTTCTTCACCGGTCGCCGGGTGCAGCCCGCCGAGGTCGTGGAGGTACTCCAGTGACCGAGGCCCAGGCCACGGACGTCCAGGCGACCCGGCGCGTGCTCTTCGCGACGCCCGCCGCCGCATCCGGTCCCGAGCACGTCACAGAGCCGGTCGCCTACGACGCGATCCTCCTGGCCGGCTTCGGCGGACCGGAGGGCCAGGACGACGTCATCCCGTTCCTCCGCAATGTCACGCGTGGTCGCGGCATCCCCGAAGAGCGCCTGGAAGAAGTGGCGCACCACTACCGCCACTTCGGCGGCGTCAGCCCCATCAACGACCAGAACCGCGAGCTCAAGGCGGCGCTGGAGGCGGAGCTCGCCGAGCGCGGCATCGACCTGCCGGTGCTGTGGGGCAACCGTAACTGGGACCCGTACCTGGCCGACGCGCTCCGCGAGGCCGACGAGCGCGGCTTCAGCAAGCTGATCGCGATTGCCACCAGCGCGTACTCCTCGTATTCGAGCTGCCGCCAGTACCGCGAGGACTTCGCCGGTGCGCTGGAGGCGACGGGCCTGGGTGACCGCATCCAGATCGACAAGGTGCGCCAGTTCTTCGACCACCCCGGGTTCGTCGAGCCGTTCATCGAGGGCGTGCGGAACGCCATCGACGAGCTGCAGCGGAAGCTGCCGGGGCTCGACCCGGCCACCGAGGTGCGCATCCTGTATTCGACGCACTCCATCCCGTCCACCGACGCGGCGAAATCCGGGCCGGCTGAGCGCGGCTTCGGTGAAGGCGGCGCCTACGCCGCCCAGCATCTCGCGGTCGCGGAGGTCGTCTCGCACGCCGCCACCGGCGGAACCGTCGAGTGGGATCTGGTCTACCAGTCCCGCTCCGGCCCGCCGTCGATGCCGTGGCTCGAGCCCGACATCAACGACCGCATCGCCGAGCTGCCGGCGCTCGGCGTCAAGGCCGTCGTCATCGTCCCTCTCGGATTCGTGAGCGACCACATGGAGGTGCTCTGGGATCTCGACAACGAGGCCATGGAGACCAGCGACGAGCACGGTCTCGTCGCCGTCCGGGTGCCCACCCCCGGCACGCACGCAGCGTACGTGAAGGGCCTGGTCGACCTGGTGCTGGAGCGCCGCGACGGCGTCCCCGTCTCGGAACGCCCGGCCGTCACCTCGCTCGGGCCCTGGTACGACGTCTGCCGTCCGGGATGCTGCGAGAACGTCCGCCTCGGGTTCAAGCCGGCGGCTGCGGGGCTCGCGCCGTGACCGGGACCGTGACGAGAGTCGACGGCGACGCCGCGCGTCGCGAGGGCGTCCTGCGCGTCGGGACCCGCGGCAGTGCGCTGGCCGTGGCTCAGACGACCGCAGTCGCCGAGTCGATCGCCCGCGCGACCGGCCTCGATGTCGAACTCGTCACGGTGACCACCGCTGGCGACACCTCGCGGGAGTCGCTTGCTCAGCTCGGCGGAACCGGCGTGTTCGCGACGGCGCTGCGGGACGCGCTCCTCGCTGGAGACGTCGACCTGGTCGTCCACTCGCTCAAGGACCTCCCGACCGCCCCTGCGCCCGGCCTGGTGATCGGCGCGATCCCGAAGCGAGCGGACGCTCGTGACACCCTCGCGGCACGCGACGGGCTCACTCTGGAGACGCTGCCGGAGGGTGCCCGCGTGGGCACCGGTTCACCCCGCCGCGTCGCTCAGCTGAAGTCGCAGCGACCGGACCTCGACGTCGTCGACCTGCGCGGCAACGTCGACACGCGCCTGCGCATGGTGGCCGAGGGCGAGTTGGATGCGGTGGTCCTCGCGGCTGCGGGCCTTACCCGCCTGGGACGGCTCGATGCCGTCACCGACTACTTCCCTCTCTCGACCATGCCGACCGCTCCCGGTCAGGGCGCTCTCGCGCTGGAGGTCCGGGCGGGCGACGAAAATGGACGCGGACCGATCGCGCGTGCTCTCGCCGCTGTCGATCACGTGACCACGCACGCGTCGGTCGTCGCCGAGCGCCATGTGCTCGCGGGACTGGAGGCGGGATGCGCTGCTCCGATCGGCGCCACCGCTCTCGTCGACGACGGACTGCTGTTCCTGACCGCCTCGGTGTACCGGCCCGACGGGACCGAGCGGCTCACCGCATCCCACGCCGCCACCCCCGACTCGCTGAGCGCAGCGCACCTCGAGGAGGCCGCGCACGATGTGGGCGCCCGTGTGGTGACCGAGCTGCTCGACGCCGGCGCGGCCGACCTGGCGCCGCTGGGGAGCGGCCGATGACGAACACGTCTCCGATCCCCAAGCCCCTGGCCGGCTGGCGCGTCCTCGTGCCGCGCGGCGGTCCGTGGGGCGATTCGGTGGCCGCCGACCTCCGTGCGAAGGGCGCGTCGCCGGTCGTCGCGGCCATGATCAACTTCGCGCCGACGGCCGACGCCCCGGCGCTCGAGACCGCCCTGGCGCGGCTGGCGAACGGCGAGTTCGACTGGATGACCGTCACCAGCGCCACGACGGTCGATGTGCTGAGCGCCCAGCGGGCCATGGTTCCGCCGACGACGAGGGTCGCCGCCGTGGGCGAGACGACAGCTGCGGCGCTCGCGGCCGCCGGGTACCACGTCGATCTGGTGCCGTCGGAGGACAACTCGGCGCGCGGTCTGCTCGCCGAGTGGGAGGCCGCCACCCAGGGCGCCTTTCCGCTGCGCATCCTCACCCTCCGTTCGGAGATCGCGAAGCCCCTGCTCACAGAGGGCCTGCGCCGGATCGGCCATGAGGTCGAATCGGTCGTCGCGTACCGCACGGTCGGCGTCGCCGTGCCCGAGAACGTCGTCACCGACGTCCGCGACGGTCTGGTGCACGCCATCCTCGTCACCAGCGGTTCTGTCGCCGAGCAGGTGCAGCAGCAGCTCGGCCCCGTGCCGGAGTCGACCCTGATCGCGGCGATCGGTCCGCAGACCGCCCGTGATGCCCGCTCCTTCGGCCTCCGAGTGGATGTGGTCGCCGCCGAGCGTACCGCCGCCTCCCTCATCGACGCCGTCGTCCAGGTCGCCCAGTCCCGCCGCCCCGTCGACGAGTACGCGGACCGTGCCGACGACCGCGACGCCGGCTACCAGCCCGACAACTCCTGACTTTTTCGGCCTTTCCCGGCCGCTGATCCCGAAAGACTCAGGAGCTGTTGGCTGAGAAAGTGCCCAGCGGGACAGGCGTAGGCTCGTGTGAGTGAGTGAACTGCATCCCGTCATCCGACCCCGGCGGCTGCGGCAGTCGCCTGCGATGCGCCGGCTGACCGCTGAGACCCGCCTCCATCCCTCCGAGCTGATCCTTCCGCTGTTCGTGCGTGAGGGCGCCAGCGAGCCGGTGCCGATCGGTTCCATGCCGGGCGTCTCCCAGCACAGCCTCGACTCGCTGAAGCGCGTGGCGAACGAGGCGGCGGAGGCCGGCGTCGGCGGCCTGATGCTGTTCGGCGTCCCCGAGACGCGGGATGCGGTGGGCTCGGCGGCAACGGATCCGGACGGCATCCTCAACGTGGCGACGCGGGTGCTCGCCGACGAGGTGGGCGACGCGCTGGTCGTTCAGACCGACCTGTGCCTCGACGAGTTCACCGATCACGGGCACTGCGGTGTCCTGGATGCGCGCGGGCACGTCGACAACGACGCGACCCTGATCCGTTACTGCGACATGGCCGTCGCCCAGGCCGAGGCGGGCTCCCAGCTGCTCGGCCTCAGCGGGATGATGGACGGCCAGGTCGCCGCTGTGCGCGAGGCGCTCGACGACGCCGGGCACATCGACGTCGTGATCCTCGCCTACGCGGCCAAGTACGCGTCCGGCTTCTACGGGCCCTTCCGGGAGGCGGTCGACTCCCAGCTCTCCGGCGATCGTCGCGCCTACCAGCAGGATCCGGCCAACCGCCGCGAGGGGCTGCGGGAGGCCCGCCTCGACCTCGAGGAGGGCGCCGACATCCTCATGGTGAAGCCGGCGCTGAGCTACCTGGATGTGCTGAGCGACGTCGCCGAAATCAGCGACGTACCGGTCTGGGCGTACCAGGTGTCGGGCGAGTACGCGATGGTGGAGGCCGCGGCCGCGAACGGCTGGATCGACCGCAACCGCATCATCGAGGAGACGCTGATCGGCGCCCGCCGTGCCGGCGCCGACGCGATCATGACCTACTGGGCGACCGAAGTGGCGGGGTGGCTGCGATGAACGACGCGAATCTGGAGCAGTTCGAGCGGGCGCAGCGCGTCATCCCAGGCGGGGTGAACTCGCCGGTGCGCGCGTTCCGTTCGGTGGGCGGTACGCCGCGGTTCATCGTGTCGGCCCGCGGCCCGTACGTGACCGACGCGGACGGACGCGAGTACGTCGACCTGGTCGCGTCGTGGGGGCCGGCGATCCTCGGCCACGCGCATCCTGCTGTGGTGGATGCGGTGCAGCAGGCGGCCGCGCGCGGCCTGTCGTTCGGTGCGTCGACTCCCGCCGAGACCGAGCTTGCGGAGGCCGTGATCGGCCGCGTCCCGTTCATCGAGAAGCTGCGGCTGGTGTCCACCGGCACGGAGGCGACGATGAGCGCGATCCGTCTCGCCCGCGGGTTCACCGGACGCCCGCTGCTGATCAAGTTCGCCGGCCACTATCACGGGCACTCGGACAGCCTGCTCGCCGAGGCCGGGTCGGGGCTCGCAACTTTGGCGCTGCCGGGTTCTGCGGGCGTCACCGAGGCGACGGCGGCGCAGACCATCGTGCTGCCGTACAACGACCTGGATGCGGTGCGCGCGGTCTTCGAGGCGCAGGGTCCGGACATCGCTGCCGTCATCACGGAGGCGGCCGCCGCGAACATGGGCGTGGTGCCGCCGGACGAGGGCTTCAACGCGGCCCTCACCGACCTCGCGCACGAGTTCGGGGCGCTGCTCATCCTCGACGAGGTCCTGACCGGCTTCCGCGTGAGCGAGGCCGGATTCTGGGGACTCGACCGCGGCTACACACCTGACCTGGTCACCTTCGGCAAGGTCGTCGGCGGCGGGATGCCGCTGGCTGCGCTCGGCGGTCGGGCGGAGCTGATGGACTTCCTCGCGCCCGCCGGCCCCGTCTACCAAGCGGGCACCCTCTCTGGTAACCCGGTCGCCGTCGCCGCGGGGCTTGCGACCCTCGCGCTCGCGGATGAGGCCGTTTACGACCGCCTCGACACCGTCGCCGAGACCGTGTCGTCCGCGGTTTCGGATGCGCTGGCATCGGAGGGCGTGGCGCACCACGTTCAGCGCGCGGGCAACCTGTTCAGCTTCGTCTTCGGTCCGTTCGACCGCGCCCCGCGGACGTACGCCGAGGTGCAGCGTCAGGAGGCGTACCGGTACCGGGCGTTCTTCCACGCGATGCTCGACCAGGGCGTCTCGCTGCCGCCGAGCGTCTTCGAGGCGTGGTTCGTGACCGCGGCTCACGACGACGCGGCTGTGGCGCGCATCCTGGACGCCCTCCCCGCGGCTGCCCGTGCCGCGGCCGCCGCCCCGGCTCCCGCTCCGTAAACCGCCGAGGTGCTCGCAGTTGTCGCCGACACGCCGTCGACGACCGCACCTGCGAGCACCTCGCGGCACGGGCACGTGCACGGACGCGGGCACGGACGCGGTCAGGCGTCGGGCGCTGCGGGCTCCCGCGAGAGCGACTCCACGAACGTGTACGTCGCCGAGGCGGGCCAGCCGTCCGCGTCCAGCAGCGCGTAGACGTCGAAGTTGAGCGTCCCGCCCCCGCCCGCCGCGCGGCGCAGCGTGCGCGGCGGCGCGTCGGACGACGACCGCACGGTCACCGTCTGCGGCTCCGCCCCCGAACGCAGAAGGCGGGCGCGGAAGGTGGTGGTCCGGGTCATCCCTCCACTCTCCCACGCCCGCCTCCCGACGGGATGCCGCCGACGGGATGCCGCCGACAGGAGGCCGCCTACGCTTGCCCGTGCGAGGCGCGCGACCTCCGCGACAGCGAGTCGATGATCACCGCGAGCAGCAGCACCGCCCCCGTGATCATGAAGCGGTACGACGAGTCCAGGTTGAGCAGCGTCAGACCGTTCGAGATCGACTGGATCACCAGGATCCCGAGCAGCGCCGACCACGCCGAACCGCGTCCGCCGAAGAGGCTCGTGCCGCCGATGACCGCTGCCGCGATCGCGTTCAGGTTCGTGTCCGTGCCGCCGGAGCCCGCGCCCACCGACGCGAGGCGCGCCGCGGCGAGCAGACCGCCGACCGCTGCGAACGTGGAGCACAGGATGAAGACGCTGAAGAAGACCCGGTTGACGTGGATGCCCGCTCGCCGCGCCGCCTCGACCGATCCGCCGACGGCGAAGACCGAGCGGCCCCAGCGGGTTCGGGTGAGCAGGAAGTTCATCACGATCACCAGTACGACGAAGAACAGGAACATCGCGCCCGTGCCGCGGTCGGTGGAGAGGTACCACACGCTGATGGCCAGCCCGATGAGCAGCAGCGCCGCTTTGACCGCGACGATGGTCATCGAGCCTTCGGACAGGCCGGCGTTCCGGCGGCGCAGGTTCCGTCGCCAGTCGGAGAGGAACATCCCGCCCGCGGCAATGATCGCCAGCGCGTACGCCGCCCACGGCGGGAGGAACCACTGCTGCGCGAACTTCACGATCCACGAGTCGTAGGGGATGTTGATCGAGCTGTTGGCTCCGAGGATCCACAGCTGCAGGCCGAGGAAACCGAGGAGGCCGGCCAGTGTGATCACGAAGCTCGGGACTCCGAACCGGGTGAAGAGGAAGCCGTACAAGAGTCCGATCGCCGATCCGGCGAGGATCGCGACGATCACGGTGAGCCACAGCGGCCAGTGCAGCTGGGTGAAGCCGACGCCGAGGATGGCCGCCGCGACACCGCTGACCGAGCCGACCGACAGGTCGATCTGGCCGAGCAGCAGCACCAGTACGATGCCGATCGAGATCGTCCCGATGGCCGCGCACTGCAGGGTGAGGTTCACCAGGTTGTTGGCGCTCAGGAAGTTCGGGTTGAGGATCTGGAACACGACCCAGATCACGACCAGGCCGATGACGACCGGGAGGGATCCGAGGTCGCCGCCGCGGACGCGGCGCCCGAAAGCGCGCACGGCACCGCCGAGTCCCTCGTCGCGGATGAGACGCTCGTCCTGGAGGTCCGCCGCCAGTTCCGCCGGCGTCTCCGTTGCCGCGGACGGTGTTGCCTTGCTCATTCTTCCGGGCTCCGTTCGATGGATTCTTCGACCTCGATGAGGCGTTCGGCGCGCCGCACGACGACGTTGTCGGTCGCGCCGGTGATGGCGGAGATGATCTCTTCGTAGCTGACCTCGGGTACCCGGAAGTCGCCGTTGTTGCGCCCCAGGCGGAGCACCGCAACGCGATCCGCGACCGCCTGCACGTCGGCCATGTTGTGGCTGATCAGGAGGACGCCGAGCCCGCGCTCACGCAGTCGCTCGATGAGGTTGAGCACCTCAGCGGTCTGGGCGACGCCGAGGGCGGCCGTCGGCTCGTCGAGGATGACGACGCGCGGGTCGCCGATGAGGGAGCGGGCGATCGCGACGGTCTGCCGCTGGCCGCCCGAGAGCGACGCGACGGCGATGCGGACCGAGGGGATGCGCGCCGACAGCTGCCGCAGCAGGCTCCAGGAGCGCTTCTCCATCTCCTCCTCGTCGAGCGTTCCCTTGCTGATCTCGCGGCCGAGGAAGAGGTTCGAGACGACGTCGAGGTTGTCGCAGAGCGCGAGGTCCTGGAACACGGTCGCGATGCCGAGTTCCCGCGACGCGGCGGGAGACGGGATGCCGACCTCCTGGCCGTCGAACTCGATCGTCCCCGCGTCCTGCGGGTGGACGCCCGCGAGGATCTTGACGAGGGTCGACTTGCCCGCGCCGTTGTCGCCGACGAGGGCGACGACCTCGCCGGGGTAGACGTCGAGGTGGATGTCGGTGAGCGCTTGGACGGCGCCGAACCCTTTCGAGACCCCCCGCAGGGAGAGGACGGGGCGGCGGGCCGACCGCTCTTCGTCCACGATCGCGGATTCCATGGTCACGGCGTTCTCCTTCGAGCTGTGCGCAGCATGCTTCCTGTTCTCAGGGTAGAGCGGAACCACCCGGCCCGGGATGCTCGCTCCGTCGTCGACGGAGGTCGCATCCCGGGCCGGGGGATTCCTCGGGTTTTACTTGATGCCGTACTTGTCGCAGGCGGCTTTGTAGTCCGCCGTGCAGATCTTGGCTGCCGAGTCGGAGCCGTAGAACTCGTCCTTGACGACAGTGCTCTCGATGTTGTCCGTCGTGACCGACACCGGGGTCAGCAGGAAGGACTCGATCGACGCGCCACCGGCGGTGTCCACCTTCGTGTCACCCTTGGGCTTGTTGCCCTTAGTGAGGTCGACGGCGAGCTCTGCCGCCTTCTCGGCCTCCGGCTTGAGGGCCTTGTAGACGGTCATGTACTGGTCGCCTGCGAGGATCCGCTGGATGCCCGCGAGCTCAGCGTCCTGACCGGTCACCGGCGGGAGCGGGCTGAGGTTGGCAGCCTTCATGGCCGCGATGGCGCCGCCACCGGTGCCGTCGTTGGCCGCGTAGACACCCTTGATCTGGTCCTTGAACTGCGTGACCTGGCCGGACACCCAGTCCTGAGCCTTCGCCGGGTCCCATCCTGGGGTGTCGAACTCGGCCAGCACCTTGTAGCCGCTGGAGTCGATGACGCTGTGTGCGCCCTTCTTGAAGAGGGTGGCGTTGTTGTCGGTCGGCGAACCGTTGACCATCAGGATGCCGGCGCCCGAGGGAACGTTGTCCTTCTTGAGCTTGTCGACGAGTGCCTGGCCCTGCAGCTTGCCCACCTTCTCGTTGTCGAACGAGATGTAGTAGTTGCTGTCGGGGCTGTTGATGAGGCGGTCGTAGGAGATGACCGGAACGTTCTTGGCCTTGGCCTCACCGACGATGGATGCGGCTGCCTCGCCGTCGAACGGGTCGAGGACGAGGACCTTGACGCCCTGCGTGAGCATGGACTCCGCCTGCTGCTGCTGCTTGCTGGCGTCGCCGTCGGCGTTCGCGTAGAGGACCTTGCAGCCGGAGCAGAGCTCCTTGACCTTGGCCTCGAAGAAGGGCTTGTCCGCCGCCTCGTACCGGGCGGTGACGGAGTCGGGCAGGAGGAGGCCGATCTGCGCGTTGGCGGAGTCGGCGGTGCTGCCGCCGCTCGAACCGTTTCCGGATCCGTTCGAACACGCTGTGAGGGTGACGGCTGTGAGCAGGATCGCGGCCGACGCGATGACCGCTCTCGTGGTGGCGATCTTCATTGAAAAACCTCCGATTCGGGACCGCCTTCGTTGGCGGCTGGGTTGAGTGTCCCAGTCGCGGCTTTTGGCGTCAAGACTTGAATCCAACGGATTCGGTAACGGTTCGGGACCTCTTCGGGGGCCAACGCCGCCGCGCCGTCAGAAAGAGATGCCGTCGGAGGAGAGCGAGACGCAGTCCACGGCATACGCCACGGCCCCGAGGGTGGCCGCGCGCATCCCGAGCTGGGCCTGGACGATGTCGGGCATCAGGTCCGGGTTGACGATGATCGAGCGTTCGACCGCGTGCCGCAGCGGGCCGAGTAGGAGCTCGCCGGCGCGCGACAGTTCGCCGCCCACGATCACCCGTTCCGGGTCGATCAGGTTGCACAGGTTCGCCGTGGCGACGCCGATATGGCGGCCGGCGTCCGCGATCGCCCGGATGCAGCGCGCGTCCCCGGCCATCGCCTGCAGCACGACGTCGCCGAGCTTCAGGCTGCCGAGGTGATCGCGAAGTTCGTCCATGATCGCGGGACCACCGGCCAGTGCCTCCAGGCAGCCCCGATTGCCGCAGCGGCAGAGCGGTCCGTTCTCGCGGATCGTGGTGTGACCGAACTCCCCGGCGATGCCGTGGTTGCCCCGGAAGACCTGGCCGTTCAGGATGAGCCCCGCGCCGATCCCGTCGCCGATGTCGAGGGTGATCGTGTTGCGCTTGCCGCGTCCGGCGCCGAAGCGGGACTCGCCGAGGGCCCCGAGATTGGCGGAGTTGTCGACGAACACCGGGCGCTTGATCCGGCGTTCCATCGAGTCGGCGATGACGACGCCGTCCCAGCCGCGCATGATGCCGCTCCGCGCGATGGTCCCGGTCGCGCGGTCGATGGGGGCGGGCACGGCGATGCCGACGGCCAAGAGGTCGTCGCGGGACGCATCCACCGACTCCAGCATGTCGTTCAGCAGCAGCGAGACCTTGTCGAGCTCGTTGTCGGCGCGGTGGTCCTTCGCCAGCGGCATGTGGTTCTCGGCGACGACGGTGTGTGCGACGTCGGCGAGCGCGACTCGCAGGTGGCGGGTGGAGAAGTGGACGCCGACGACGAGCCCGAGCGCGTGTGCCAGGGTGACGTGCTGGGCGCGCCGACCGGAACGGATGCTCTGCGCGGTATGCAGGACGCCCGAGGTCGACAGTTCCTTGACGATGTTCGAAACGGTCGCGGGGGAGAGCCCCGTCGCACCCGCGAGTTCGACCTGCGTCAGGCCGCCGTGCTTCTTGATGGCGTCGACGATACGGGCTCGGTTGGCTTCACGAAGTGAAGTCTGCGAACCCGGAGTTCGTCGCTGCGTTGCCACGACGAGAAGGATACATGCCTGAGGATGGGTCACCTCCACAACGGAAAGTAATGGGTTTGTGAGGTTCCTATGACCCGCTGGAGCAGTCGGCTTGGCAGGATAGAGACATGGCCGATCTGCACGTTCACCCCGACCGCCTGGAGATCCACCTCACGCGGGCCGAGAAGGTGCTGGCCATGAAGCGGGAGGATCTGCTGGTGCCGCGCGACAGCATCCGCTCGGTCGCGATCACGGAGGACCCGTGGATCTGGATCCGCGGCATTCGCGCACCAGGCGCCGCCGTCCCGCTGACGCTGTCGCTCGGCACATGGAAGTTCCACGGAGGCAAGGACTTCCTTCTGATCAAGGGCAAGCAGCGCGCCGCAGTGGTCATCGACCTCGACGGCGAGGAGTACTCGCGCATCATCGTGTCGACTCCGCACGCCGCGCGGCTGGTCGAAGCGCTCCGGGTCGACGGGAGCGAGCTCGCCGCCGAGGGCGAGATCATCGACTGAAGCCGGCTCAGCCGCTCAGCCGCTCTCCGCGATCGCGAACAGGATGAGCCCCGCCAGCGGCACCGCGCCCTGCAGCAGCGCTGCACCCCAGAGCCGGCGGCCGGTCGTCAGCAGCACGAGCGACGCCAGCACCATGCAGACGCCGCAGAAGAAGATCAGCCCGAACCCGACCTGGCGGAGCGTCGTCCAGTAGAGCAGCAGGCCGACGACCGAGCCGCCTGCGAGGAACAGGTTGTAGAAGCCCTGGTTGTACGCCATCGGCCGCACGGCGTCCGCATCCCGCTGTGAGGCGACGCCGAAACGTCGCCAGACGCCGGGTGAGGACCACAGGACGCTCTCCATCGCGAAGAACACCACGTGGATGATCGCCGCCGCAGCGATGAGAACGCTGCCGATGATCGCCATGCCGGGAGGATACGCTGCCCAGCATGGAGACGCTGAATACGACCTGCGTCATCGCAGGCGGCGGGCCGGCCGGGATGATGCTCGGCCTGATCCTCGCGCGCAACGGGGTGGATGTGGTGGTGCTGGAGAAGCACGCCGACTTCTTCCGCGACTTCCGGGGCGATACCATCCATCCCTCCACCATCGGCGTGCTCGGAGAGCTCGGGTTGCGCGACCGCTTCCTCGGGCTGCCGCACACCAGCGTCAGCACGCTCGACGTGGTGGTCAACGGCAACCGGCTGCACCCGATCGACTTCGGCCGGCTCGCGCCGCCGGACGATTTCCTGGTGCTGGCCCCGCAATGGGACTTCCTGACCTTCCTCGCCGGTGAAGCGGCGAAGCATCCCAACTTCCGGCTGCTCATGGAGACCGAAGCGACCGAGCTGATCTGGGAGGACGGCGCGGTGCGCGGCGTCGTGGCGCACGGACCCGACGGGCGGCTTGAGGTGCGTGGACGCCTGGTCGTCTCGGCCGATGGCCGTGCCTCTGTGCTGCGGGCCCAGGCGGGCTTGCGGCCGCGCAGCTTCGGGGTGCCGATCGACGTGCTCTGGTTCCGCATCCCTAAGCCGGAGGACCTCGCGCCGCACACTCTCGCGTATGTCGGAGGCGGTGGGATGGTCGTGACGATCGAGCGGGACGACTACGTGCAGGCCGGGCTCATCATCGCCAAGGGCGGGTTCGACGCGCTCCAGCTGAGCGGTCTCGCCTCCTTCCGCCAGGCAGTCCTCGATGCGGCGCCGCACCTCCGGTCGGCGCTCGAAACGATCACCGATTGGGATCAGGTCAAGCTGCTCAGCGTGCAGATCGACCGGCTGCCTCGCTGGTACCGCCGCGGATTCCTCGCGATCGGGGATGCGGCGCACGCCATGTCGCCGGCGTTCGGCGTTGGCGTGAACTACGCGGTCCAGGATGCGGTGGCGACAGCGAACGCGCTGACGGCGACCCTCCGTTCGGCGGAGGAGACGGTCGACCTTCGACTGCTCGACGGCATCCAACGGCGGCGGATGCCCGCGGTCGCCGCCATGCAGCGCATCCAGCTCGCCGCGCATCGAACGATCACTCGGCCGGAGGGGGTGCGGCTCCTGCCGGAGACGCTGCCGACGGCGCTGCGGCTGGCCATCGCCGCGGGCACACCGCTCGTTCAGCAGGTGAGTTCGCGGCTGATCGGCCGCGGGTTGCGGCCGGAGTCGGTGTCGCCCGAGCTGCGGTGAGCGGGGGTGCTGCGGTGATGTTCTCCCTCAGCGCTGGCCCGTCGCCAGACCGATGAGCAGCAGCGCCAGGCCGATCAGAGGCAGCGAGCCCTGGATGAGCGCGGGCCGCAGGTAGCCGCGGCCGGTGGTCACCAGCACGACGGCCGCCGCGATCATGCTGGCCGTCGTGAAGATGATCAGGGCGAGCCCCGCAGGGTGCTGGCCCACTGCGTAGAGGATGAGTCCGACCACCGCGCCGATCGCGAGAAACAGGTTGTAGAAGCCCTGGTTGTACGCCATGGGTCGCACCGTGTCGGCCGCCTCCTGACTGGCGACTCCGAACCGCCGCCACACCGTCGGGCGGGTCCAGGCGACGCTCTCCATGAAGAAGATGGCGACGTGGAGCGCGGCGGCGAGAGTGACCACGATGGTGGCGAGCAGGATCATGGCGTCAGCATACCGACGCGGCCCGCTGCCGCCGTCGGCGCCGTGCGGCCAGGCGCTCCAGCGCTCAGGCTCGAACGTCCACGACCGTGCGTCCGCGCAGCCGGCCCGCGAGGATGTCGTCGGCCGCCGGGATGGCATCGGCGAGCGCGATGAAGCGGGTCATCGCGGCGAGCGACTCCTCATCGAGGTCGGTCGCCAGCCGTCGCCAAGCGGTCTCGCGCTGGGCCGCGGGCGCCTCGACCGAGTTGATCCCGACGAGCGAGACGGCACGCAGGATGAACGGCAGCACTGTCGCCGGGAGGTCCGGCCCCTGCGCCAGTCCGCAGGCGGTGACCACCCCGCCGTACCGCGTCTGCGCGAGGGCGGTCGCGAGCGTCTGGCTCCCGACCGAGTCGACGACGCCGGCCCAGCGCTGTGACTGGAGCGGCTTGCCCGGCGCATCCAGCTCCGACCGATCGATGATCGCGGTGGCGCCGAGGTCCGTCAGGTAGTCGCTCATCTCATCCACTCGCCCGGTGGACGCTGTGACCGGGTAACCCAGTTTCGCGAGGAGGGCGACCGCGACGGAGCCCACACCGCCCGAGGCTCCGGTGACGAGGATGCTGAGACCGCTGTCCGACACCTCCTCAGGGTCGACCCCGTTGCGTTCGAGCGCCAGCACCGCGAGCATCGCCGTGAAACCGGCCGTGCCGATCGCGGCCGCCTGCTCGGACGTGATCGAGTCAGGGATGCGCACCAGCGCGTCGCCGTCGACCCGCGCCTTCTCCGCGAGCCCGCCGTGATGCGACTCGCCGAGCCCGGCGCCGTTGAGGACCACCCGATCGCCCGGCTGCCAGCGCGGATCCTCGGAGAGCTCGACCGTGCCGACCACATCGATCCCCGGGATCAGAGGGGAGGTGCGTGCCACACCGGGACGGCCGCCGATCGCGAGCCCGTCCTTGTAGTTGAGGTCGGAGAACTCGACGGCGATCGTCACCGCGCCGGGCATCAGGAAGGAGTCGTCGACGCGGCGCACCTCGGCGGTGTGAGCGGCGACCCGTCCACTGTCGACCCGCTGCTCGATCACGATCGCCCGGAAATCGCTCATGACGTCACCCTACGCCGGGCCGGATCGCTCAGTTCAGTTGCTCGGTCCCCGCTGGCAGCACCCCGCCGGCGTACAGCTCGAGCGCTGTGTTGCGGAGGGCGGTGAGGGCGACCCGCTGCGTCCACGGGCCGTAGGAGGCGCGCGCGACCCCCAGCGCCTGGAGCCGTGTCGGATGGACCGACCCGGGCACTGCGATGACGCTGAGCTTGCGCTCGCCGAGTCCGCCGACCAACCGCTCGATCGTCGGTTCGTCGAGCCGTCCGGGCACGAACACGCAGGTCGCGCCCTCGTCGAGGAAGGCGCGACCGCGACGGATGGCCTCCTCGGCGTTCTCCTGGTCGGTGGAGGGCGACTGGCGCAGGAAGACGTCGGTACGGGCGTTGAGAGCGAAGGGGACTCCCTCGGCCTCGGCCGCCCGGGTCGCCGCACGGACAGCACCGACCGCCTCCTCGAAGGGTCGCATCCCGTCTTCGAGGTTCGCTCCGACGACCCCGACGCCGATCGCGCGGCGGATCGTCTCGCCCGGGTCGCCGTAGCCGCTCTCCAGGTCGGCGCTGACCGGCAGGTCGGTCGTCGCAGCGATCCGCCCGACCATGTCCAACATGAGGTCGAGAGGGATCTTCTCGCCGTCCTCGTACCCGAAGGTGGCGGCGATCGAGTGGCTGGCGGTGGCGAGCGCGCGGGTGTCGGGGAGGTCGGCGACGACGCGCGCGCTGATCGCGTCCCACACGTTGACGACCTGGAGGAGTTCGGGTGCGTCGTGCAGACGGCGCAGTTCTTCGCCGCGGTCCTGGATGCTGGTCATGTGCCCACCCTAGGGCGCGGGCCGCTGCCGCTCTAGGATGGCGGCATGGCCCGCACGGGGGGACCGCAGGAGGTGCCGAAGAGCCGTTCGGCGGTGGTGCCCCGCGCGTCTGCGAGCACCGTCGTCGACTACCTGTTCTTCATCTTCGGCGGGGTCGCCGCCATCTGGCTGGCCTGGCTCGTCCTCACCGAGAGCTTCGAGTGGGGCTGGTACCTCGTCCTCTTCTTCGTGCTGTTCTGGGTGGTGCTCGCCTACCTGGTGCTGCCGAGGCTGCACCGCATCCTGACCGAGATCTACGTCCCCGACTACTTCATCGGACGCGCGCGCACCAGCGATGGGCTTCTCGGCGATCCCATCAACCTGGCTCTGCTGGGCTCCGAGGCGCAGCTGGACCACGCCATGCGGGAGGCGGGGTGGACGCGGGCCGACGACATCACCGCGCGATCGAGCGGGCGCATCATCGGTTCGACGCTTCTTCGGCGGAGTTACGACGAAGCGCCGGTCAGCCCGTTGTTCCTGTTCGGTCACCAGCAGGATGTGGCGTACCAGCAGGAGGTGAAGGGCAATCCGGCGAAGCGGCACCACGTTCGGTTCTGGCGCTGCCCGGAAGGCTGGCTGCTGCCCGGAGGCCATCGGGCGGAGTGGCTGGCCGCCGGAACCTTCGACCGCACGGTCGGGTTCTCGCTGTTCACCCTGCAGATCACGCACAAGATCGACGCGAACACCGACATCGAGCGCGACCACATCGTCACCACCCTGATGGATGCGGACGTGGGCGTCGGCGTCTCGGTGATCCGCGACTTCTCGACGGGCTATCACTCGCGCAACGGCGGCGGGGACACCATCGAGACGGATGGGGACCTTCCGGTGCTCGACCTGACGAAGGTGGCGGTGGATGCGCAGGGAGTGACGGTCGCGGCGGATGCCGAGGCGCGTCGGCTGGAGTTGGCGGAGCGTCGCCCGGTGCCGACCGCTCTGGGTGCGCTCCTCATGGCTTTCCGGGTCGCGGCCGGTGCCGGGTATATCGCACTGAACCTGCTCGACTGGCAGCGCTTCGTCCTGTCGCAGGAGACCGCCGGCGCGGTCACGCCGGACGAGCAGAGCACGGTCGGTCTCGTGCTGGGTATCGCCATGGGTCTCTTCGGCGCCGGGCTGATCCTCTACTTCCTGCTCGCCCTGCTGGTGTTCTTCGGCAGCAACTGGGCCCGCATCGCGGCGATGTCGTACAGCAGCCTCATCATCGTGATCTCGGCCATCGACTTCTTCAACGGAGGTCCGCAGATCTCGCTGAAGAACAACCTGCTGGGGCTGTCTCTCGACATCCTCGTGGTTCTGGCGCTGTCGTCGAAGAGGTCGCGCATCTGGGCGCGGCGGCCGCGAACAGGGGCGCGTGGTCGGCCTCGGGTGCGTGAGGTCGCGGCGGGCGGGTCGCCTGCGCCCACCGAGGCCGCGGCGCCGTCCGCGTCGCCGCGAAGCCCGGTGCGACTCCCAGTTGGCGACGCCCCCGCCGACGACACACTGCGCTGAACCCGCCTACATGAGCTTCTTCCCATCGACGCCGCCCGCCTTCAGCGCGGACTCTTCCGCGTCGAGGAACGCGAGCACGGATCGCACGGCCGGCTCCTGGTAGCGGCCTTCCGCCCGCGCCTCGAGCACGGCCTGCCGCTCCGCGACGATCATCGTCCGGCGCAGCTTCCGATACTCCAGCGGCAGGTCCGCGCGCTCGTCGGGCGACGGATTCTCGAGCGCGTCGGAGAGGAACAGCGCGTTCAGGCGCAACCGCTGGATCACCCGCTCGTCCTCGTCGCCGGTGACCTGCGACTCGAGGTGCTCCAGCCCCGCCGATTGCGCTTCCGCCAGCAGGCGCTGCATCTCGCTCGCCTCCTGAGCGAAGTCCGGTGGCGGCAGCTTCAGCTTGCGGATGATCCAGGGCAGCGCGAGGCCTTCGAGCAGGGTGGCCACCACGACGACGAACGCGAGGAACTGCAGAAATTCGCGATGCGGCGTCTGTGCCGGCAGCAGGAAGACCGCCGCGAGGGTGACGACGCCCCGGATCCCCGCGAAGGAGACCGCGATGCCCGTCGGCCAGTTCCACCCGCGTTCTCGGAGCCGCTGAGGCCCGTAGCGGTACAGCGTGGTCGTGCCGACCATCCACAGGAAGCGGGCCAGGAAGATGGCGAGCAGCACCACGATGCTGATGACGATGGTCTGCGGAACCGTGATGCCGGACGAGAAGGCTCCGGTGAGGATAGACCGCAGCTCCAGCCCGATGAAGAGGAACACCGCGTTCTCGAGCAGGAAGCTGACCGTCCGCCAGTTGATGGTCTCGGCGATGCGCGCTTCGGCGGTCTGGATCGTGGGGGAGCGGTACCCGAGATAGAGCCCGGCGACCACGACGGCCAGCACGCCGGATCCGTGCAGGAGCTGCGACGGAATGAAGGCGATGTAGGGCGTGACGAGCGCCAGCGAGGTGTCGAGCACCGGGG
Source organism: Leifsonia sp. RCC_180 (assembly GCF_058138205.1). NCBI lineage: Bacteria > Bacillati > Actinomycetota > Actinomycetes > Micrococcales > Microbacteriaceae > Leifsonia > Leifsonia sp. RCC_180. The sequence goes on from NZ_CP200340.1 coordinate 2,873,114, forward strand.
AGCGCAACTGCTTGCGGATGGTGGCGAGCACGAACCCGACGACGAGCCCGACACCGATGCCGACGACGACCGCGAGCACGAAGTCGGCGCCGACCGCCACCGGGTTCACGATGCTGACAATGGCGGCGATGCTCGCGTTGAGAGCGACCAGGGCGGTCGCGTCGTTGAGCAGGCTCTCGCCTTCCAGCACCGTCACGAGTCGGCGGGGCAACTTGACCCGGCCGGCGACCGCCTTGACGGCCACCGTGTCGGTGGGTGCGACGACCGCGCCGAAGGCGAAGGCCGCCGCGAGGGTGATCGCCGGCACAACCAGGTAGGTGGCAAAACCCACCACGATGACGGTGAAGGCCACGAGCCCGACCGAAAGGAGCAGGATGCCGTCGCGCCTCGCGCGCACGTCCACGATCGAGGTCTGTATCGCTGCTGCGAAAAGCAAAGGCGGCAGCAGCCCGAACAGCACCACCTCCGGCTCGAGGGCGACCTCTGGGACGCCCGGCACGAAGGAAGCGGCCGCTCCCACGAAGACGAGCACCACCGGCGCCGACCAGCCCACCCTCCGGGACAGGCCGGTGACCGCGACCGTGACGACAACGAACGACACGATCCAGACGATTGTGGTGACCGGATCCATGCTGTTCATGATGGCGGCAACGCGAACACCCCGCCAAGGTTTCCCGCGGGACGGTGGAAAACGCGTTCGCTCTCCGCGATGTGGACGATTGTCGTCCAGCGGACGTCGATGGACTTATGCGGCATGGGCGGCGCAGGCCGCCGAATCGCAGTCCTCGCAGACCACCAACTGCTCGCGACAGGCGAGGTCGACGCAGTTCCGCATCCTGCTGGTCTCCGCGCCACAGGCCACGCAGCGGCCGAGCACGGCGGCGTGGTCGCTGAAGGTCACGGCTCCGCGGCCGTCGAAGACATAGAGGGAACCCTCCCACAGCCCGTCGTCGCCATACGTCTCGCCGTAGCGCGCGATGCCGCCTTCGAGCTGGTACACCTCCTGGAAGCCGCGCGTGCGCATGAGCGACGACAGCACCTCGCACCGGATCCCCCCGGTGCAGTACGTGACGACCGGCTTCTCCTTCAAATGGTCGTACGCCCCGCTGTCGAGAGCGGCGACGAAGTCCCGGGTGGTCGAGACGTCGGGCACCACGGCGTCCCGGAAGCGCCCGATGCCGGCCTCGAACGGGTTGCGGCCGTCGAAGAACACCACATTTTCACGCTCTTCGACCAGGGCGTGGAGTTCCTCGGGCGCGAGCCGCATGCCGCCTCCCGAGACGCCGTTCTCGTCGACGACCAATTCGTCGGGGGCACCGAACGAGACGATCTCGTCCCGTACTTTCACTGAGAGTCGCGGAAAGTCCGTGCTGGTGTTGTCCGCATTCAGGCCGGAACCCTCGCTCCATTTGGCGTCGAGCTGCCGGAACGGCGTGTACTCCTTGGTGACCCTCAGGTACCGCTTCAGCGCGTCGAGTTCACCGCCCAGCGTTCCGTTGATGCCGTGTTCGGAGAGCAGGATCCGGCCGCGCAACCCCAGTCGTTCACAGAGTTCGCGCTGCCACAGACGGATCGCCTCGGGGTCCGCGAGCGGCGCGAACACGTAGAAGAGGAGCACTTTTGGGACGGCCACCGCCTCATCGTAGGCGAGTGCTTCCCGATCGGCGCCGATCGTAGGATGGTGAACGATGTGAGCGCAGGAAGCTTTGTTCGCCTCCCGTTCAGGCAGGTGGGACAAGGTCTATGCGTTCCCCGGGGCACGTCCCCGTGACAGAAGGGCGGGTTGTTGCGAACCCTGGTCATCATCCCGACCTACAACGAACGCGAAAACATCGGCTCGATTGTGGGACGCCTCCGCGCATCGGTTCCCGAAGCCGAGGTGCTCATCGTCGACGACGGTTCCCCCGACGGCACAGGCGAAATCGCGGATGCGCTCGCCGCGACCGACGAGAACGTCAGCGTCCTGCACCGGTCCGGTAAGGAGGGCCTGGGCGCGGCCTACCGCGCCGGGATGCGTCAGGCGCTCGACGCCGGTTATGACGCGATCGTCGAGATGGATGCGGACGGCTCTCACCAGCCCGAGCAGCTGCCCGCACTTCTGGGCGCGCTCCGATCCGTCGATTCTCCGGATGGCGCGGACGTCGTGCTGGGTTCCCGCTGGGTCGACGGCGGCGGGGTCGTGAACTGGCCTGCGCGGCGACGGCTGATCTCCCGGGGCGGCAGCGCCTATTCGCGCATCGCCCTCGGGCTTCCGGTGCGCGATGTGACCGGCGGCTACCGCGCCTTCACCGCTGACGCGCTGCGACGACTCCATTTCGAGCGCACGGAGAGTCAGGGGTACTGCTTCCAGATCGACATGACGCGGCGCGCGTACGATGCCGGTCTCTCCATCGTCGAGGTGCCCATCACGTTCGTGGAGCGGGAGCGCGGTGCCTCGAAGATGGGTGGCGGCATTGTCGTGGAAGCCATGCTTCGCGTCACGCTATGGGGACTCGCCGGGCTTCCGCACCGGTTCCGCAGGCGCCCGACGCCGGCCGAGGTGGAGCCCATCCGCCGGGCGTAGCGTGAGTGGCATGGCAAACGATCCTTTCGAGCGCTTCGGCGCTGTTCCTCTCTTCACCGTGTCCAGCGACGACTTCGCCGACGGCGACCGGTTCTCCCGAGAGCAGTGGGCGTCGAGTTCGGGCGGTGGCGATGTCTCGCCTCAGTTGTCGTGGACCGGTTTCCCCGCCGAGACGAAGAGTTTTGCCGTGACGATCCACGACCCGGATGCGCCCACCGGTTCCGGGTTCTGGCACTGGGCCGTGTACAACATTTCCTCCTCCGTCACGAGCCTCGCCTCGAATGCGGGTGCCGAGGGCGGTACCGGCCTGCCTGAGGGTGCATCCATGCTCTCCAACGAGATGCGCTCGAAGAGCTTCACGGGGGCGGAGCCTCCGGCCGGCACGGGCACGCACCGCTACGACATCGTCGTCCACGCGCTCGATGTCGAGCGATTGGACCTGGACCCGGAGTCGACGCCCGCCGTCCTGGGCTTCAACGCGCACTTCCACACCCTCGCCCGGGCGGTGATCTCGACGGTCGCCACGGACGGCGACATCTGATCCGGCGCCGGATTCAGTGCCTGTCGCCGGCGTCAGTGCTTGACGCCGGTGAAGGCGAGCACCCCGCCGAGCCCGATCATCAGCACACCTCCTGTGGCACCGAGCCGCTCCACCCTCTTGGGTGACCGTCCGAACCACTGGCGCGCCGTCCCTGCGGCGAGCGCCCACACGCTGTCGAATGTGAGTGCCAGCAGCAGGAAGACCGTTCCCAGCTCGAACAGCTGGAGGGGGATCGCGCCCGCGTGGTAGTCGACGAACTGCGGGAGCACGGCCACGAAGAACACCAGCGACTTCGGGTTGGTCAGGCCGACCACGAACCCTTCGCTGAGGATGCGCAGCCATGATCGCCGTGGCGGCGTCGCCTCGTGTGTGACGGCAGTGTGCCGACGATGCCGGATCGCCTGAATTCCGAGGTAGATCAGGTAGCCGGCACCAGCGAACTTGATGATCGTGAACACGACGAGCGACTGTGCGACCACCGCACCGATGCCCAGCGCCACCGCGATCACCAGAGGCAGCATCCCGAGCGCGTTCCCGAGGACACTGAGCAGCCCGCCGAGCCGCCCGAGCGCCAGGGAACGGCCGATGACGAAGAGCACGCTCGGTCCGGGAATGACGATGAGCGCGACGGAGGCGAGTGCGAAGGCGAGCAGGGAGGGACCGGGAACCATGCGCTGAGCGTAGGGGAGGTAGGTTCGTTACGTGAAGCTCCACAACGTTCGTGTGCACCGCAGCGACGAGAATCTCGCCCGCCAGGACCAACTCGCATGGAAGATGGCGGAGGTCGCCGCCGACCCAGTCGAAGTGGATGCGGACGTCACCGAGATGGTGATCAATCGCGTGATCGACAACGCGGCTGTCGCAGCGGCTTCCCTGACGCGTCGGCCCGTGATCTCGGCCCGGGCTCAGGCCCTGGCACACCCGATTCCGGTGCGCCAGCTGGCCGAGCTGACCGAGACGGTGGAGCACCCCCAGGACGGCTCGACGGTCTTCGGCGAGAAGCCGTCCGTTCGCGTCTCCCCGGAGTGGGCCGCGTGGGCGAACGGTGTCGCGGTGCGGGAGCTGGACTATCACGACACCTTCCTGGCGGCGGAGTATTCGCACCCGGGAGACAACATCCCTCCGATCACCGCGGTCGCGCAGCACGCCGCTCGCGCGTACGGGCCGACCGGGAGGGATCTCGTTCGCGGCATCGCGACGGGATACGAACTCCAGATCGATCTCGCCCGCGCGATCAGCCTGCACCGCCACAAGATCGACCACGTCGCCCACCTGGGTCCGTCGGCGGCGGCCGGCATCGGCACCCTGCTCGGGCTTCCCCCCGAGACGATCTACCAAGCCATCGGGCAGGCACTCCACACCACGACCGCGACGCGGCAGTCCCGCAAGGGTGAGATCTCGAGCTGGAAGGCGCACGCCCCCGCCTTCGCCGGGAAGATGGCCGTCGAGGCGATCGACCGTGCCTTGCGCGGTGAGACGAGCCCGACTCCGATCTACGAAGGCGAGGACGGCGTCATCGCCTGGATGCTGGACGGCCCGGGCGCCTCGTACGATGTCCCGCTCCCGGTGGCCGGCGAGCCGAAGCGGGCGATCCTCGACTCGTATACGAAGGAGCATTCCGCCGAGTACCAGGCCCAGGCGTGGATCGACCTGGCCCGCAGACTCCACCGGCAGCATCCCGAGGTGGCCGATCCGTCGCGCGTCGAGAGCATCGTGATCCACACCTCGCATCACACGCACTTCGTCATCGGTTCGGGCGCCAACGACCCGCAGAAGTACGACCCGACGGCGTCGCGCGAGACCCTCGATCACAGCATCCCGTACATCTTCACGGTGGCGCTGCAGGACGGGGGCTGGCACCACGTGGAGTCGTACCTGCCCGCTCGGGCCGCCCGCCCGGACACTGTGGAGCTGTGGGGCAAGGTGACCACCACGGAGGAGGCGGAATGGACGCGGCGCTACCATTCGACCGACCCCGCCGAGAAGGCGTTCGGCGGTCGCGTCGAGATCCGTCTGGCCGACGGCCGTGTCATCGAGGACCAGGTCGCCGTGGCCGACGCGCACCCGCTTGGGGCTCGGCCCTTCGCACGTGAGGACTACATCGCGAAGTTCCGGACGCTCGCGGCAGGCGTGCTGGAGGCCGACGAGATCGAGCGCTTCCTCGCGCTGGCCGAACGGCTTCCCGACCTGAACGCCGCCGAACTGGGCGGCTTGACCATCACCGCGCGTCCCGGCCTGCTCGCCGCTTCGCCCGCGCCGAAGGGACTCTTCTAGATGCTCTATTCGTCCGTTCCCGCGCACGAGAAGCGCGCGGCATTCCGCGCCCGTCTTGCGTCGGGTGAGCTCGTGCGCATGCCCGGCGCGTTCAATCCCCTCAGCGCTCGCCTCATCGAGCGCAAGGGCTTCGAGGGCGTCTACATCTCGGGCGCGGTGCTCTCCGCCGAGTTGGGCCTGCCCGATATCGGATTGACCACGCAGACCGAAGTGGCCGGTCGGTCCGCGCAGATCACCCGAATGACCGACCTCCCGGCGTTGGTCGACGCGGACACTGGATTCGGAGAGCCGATGAACGTCGCCCGCACCGTCCAGGCGCTCGAGGACGCCGGAGTCGCGGGCCTGCATATCGAGGACCAGGTGAACCCGAAGCGTTGCGGGCACCTCGACGGCAAGCAGGTCGTCGACGAGAACACGGCGCTCAAGCGGATCCGCGCAGCGGCCGATGCTCGTCGCGATCCGAATCTCCTGATCATGGCCCGGACCGACATCCGAGCTGTCGAGGGACTGGATGCAGCGATCGATCGTGCGAAAGCTCTCATCGATGCAGGCGCCGATGCGATCTTCCCGGAGGCCATGGCCGATCTCTCCGAGTTCGAGGCCGTGCGGGCCGCCGTGGACGTGCCCATGCTCGCCAACATGACCGAGTTCGGAAAGAGCGACCTCTTCACGGTCGACCAGTTGCGTGACGTCGGCGTCAACATTGTCATCTGGCCCGTCTCTCTCCTCCGGCTGGCGATGGGAGCCGCCGAGAGAGGCCTCGACCAGCTTCTCGCCGAGGGGTCGCTCAAGCCGCTGCTCGGTGAGATGCAGCATCGCGCCGATCTGTACGACCTGATTGACTACGAGGGCTACAACGCCTTCGACACCTCGGTATACAACTTCGAGGTGCGGCGCTAGAACTCTCCGATGACGTCGCGCGTCGGTGTCCACCCTGTCAGCAGCGAAGGAGCTCACATGACCGACCCTGAGATCCACAAGGGCCTCGCCGGAGTCGTCGTCGACACGACGACCATCTCCTCGGTGAACCCGCAGACGAACTCGTTGCTGTATCGCGGTTACCCGGTGCAGGAGCTTGCGCAGTACTGCTCGTTCGAGGAGGTCGCGTACCTGCTGTGGCACGGTGAGCTCCCGACGCCCGAGGAACTCACCGCCTTCGAATCGCTCGAACGGTCGCTCCGCCGTCTCGACGATCGCACCCGACGTGCCCTCGATGACATCCCCGTCTCCGCCCACCCGATGGATGCGCTGCGCACCGCGGTGAGTCAGCTCGGGGGTCTCGACGCCACGCTCCAGCAGACCGACGGCATCCTCGATCGTGACTTGAATGAAGGCCGCGCGATCTATCTGCTGGCTCAGCTGCCCACGATCGTTGCGTATATCCAGCGCCGCAGGCGCGGGCTCGAGCCGGTCGAGCCGCGCGACGACCTGGACTACTCGCGCAATTTCCTGTGGCTGACCTTCGGCGAGGTGCCGGACGACGTGGTCGTCGACGCCTTCCGGGTCTCCCTGGTCTTGTACGCGGAGCACTCCTTCAACGCCTCCACCTTCACCGCTCGGGTCATCGCGTCGACGCTGTCGGACGTCTACTCCGCAGTGACGGGAGCGATCGGAGCCCTCAAGGGGCCGCTGCACGGCGGAGCCAATGAGGCCGTGATGCACGCCTTCGACGAGATCGGTTCGGCCGACCGTGCGGCCGAGTGGCTGGACTCCGCACTCGCCGAGAAGCGCAAGATCATGGGCTTCGGTCACCGCGTCTACAAGAACGGCGACTCGCGCGTGCCGACCATGCGGGCGGCGCTGGTCACGCTCACAGAGCACTACGAGCGGCAGGACATGCTCGACCTCTATGACGCGCTCGAGAGCGCGATGGGGGAGCGCAAGAACATCAAGCCGAACCTCGACTACCCGTCCGGCCCTGCCTACAACCTCATGGGGTTCGACACTGAGACGTTCACGCCGCTGTTCGCCGCCGCCCGGGTGTCCGGCTGGACCGCGCACATCTTCGAGCAGTACGCCTCGAACTCCCTGATCCGGCCGTTGTCGCAGTACACCGGTCCGACGGAACGTCACCTGGAGCGCTAGCGCTGCTCGGATCCGGCAAGCCAGCCGGATCCGCTGCATCAGCGATAGAGCAGCAGAGCATCCCCCTGCCCACCGCCGCCGCATAGCGCGACCGCCGCCCGACCCGAACCACGACGCGCGAGTTCGTGAGCTGCATGGCTGGCGAGCCGTGCTCCCGAGGCGCCGATCGGGTGCCCCAGAGCGATAGCCCCGCCGTGCAGGTTCACCCGCTCGGCGTCCAGTCCGAGGTCGGCCATCGACTGCAGCGCGACGGCGGCGAACGCCTCGTTGATCTCGACCAGGTCGAGCTCCGGGACGCTCCACCCCGCCCGCCGGAGTGCCGCGTCGATCGCGCGCGACGGCTGGGAGTGAAGGGAGTTGTCGGGCCCGGCGACCTGTCCGCTCGCCCCGACCAGAGCGAGCCAGTCGAGCCCCAGGCGTTCCGCATTCTCCCGGCTGGTCAGCACGAGCGCTGCCGCTCCATCGCTCAGCGGCGAGGAGTTCCCGGCGGTCAGCGTGCCCCCTTCCGCGAAGCTCGGCCGCAGTCGGCTCAGCGTCTCGGCCGTGGATTCTGGCCGCACTCCTTCGTCGGTGCTCACCACGACGGGCTCGCCACGCCGCTGAGGGATCGTGACGGGCGCGATCTCGTCGTCGAACACCCCGTTCGTTGCCGCCGCGCCGGCCCGCTGATGGGATCGCGCCGCGAATTCGTCCTGTGCTTCGCGCGTCAGGCCGAGCTTCTCCGTGTAGCTCTCGGTGGAGGCGCCCATCGACACTCCGTCGAAAGCGTCGGTCAGTCCGTCGTGCGCGGCGGAGTCGAGCGCCTGGATGGAGCCATAGCTCCACCCCATTCGTGAACCGGGGAGGATGTGCGGCGCGTTCGTCATCGACTCCTGGCCGCCGGCGACGACCACCGTCGCCTCGCCGGTGCGGATCAGTCGTGCGGCGTCGATCACCGCGGCCAGTCCGGAGAGGCACACCTTGTTGATCGTTGTGGCGGGAACATCCCAACCGATGCCCGCGCCGATCGCGGTCTGCCGCGCCGGGTTCTGACCGGCACCCGCCTGCAGCACCTGCCCGAACAGCACCGTGTCCACGGCTTCGGGCCCGAGGCCCGAGCGTTCGAGCGCCTTCTGCAGCGCGATCGTCCCCAACTGCACTGCCGTCAGCGACGCGAGCGCGCCCTTGATCTTCCCTAGTGGCGTGCGGGCGGCGGACAGGATGACGACGTCGTCGGTACTCATGGGCTACTCCTTCGTGCCTGGTCCTTCCATTCTCACACCGAGCGCACCGGTAGGCTTGGGGCTCGTGACTGCACGCGTTTTGATCAAGGACCTGGCCGCCCTCCCTGACGGCCCCGTGAGCGTCGCTGGATGGGTCGAGACCGTCCGCGACCAGAAGAAGGTGCAGTTCGTCGTCCTCCGCGACGAGTCGGGCGCCGTGCAGCTGGTGAACCCGCGAACGGTGGGTGAGGACGGCGTGGTCGTCGCCGACGAGCCGGCCGTCACCATCTCCGGCCTCTCGCAGGGCACGTTCGTGCGCGCCACCGGCGAGCTCAAACACGACGAGCGGGTGAAGCTCGGTGGGATCGAGATCCGGCTGTCGTCGCTCGAGGTCGAGACGGCGGCAGTCCCGGAGACGCCTATCGCGGCCGACAGCGGCATCGACAAGCGCATGGACTGGCGCTTCCTGGACCTGCGCGAGCCGAGCCACGCGCTCATCTTCCGGGTGCAGACGACCTTCGAGCACGCGCTCCGCCAGTACTGGGTCGACAACGGGTTCGTCGAGATCCACACCCCCAAGCTCATGGCTTCGGCTTCCGAGTCGCGTGCGGAGCTGTTCGAGCTGCCGTACTTCGAGACGACCGCCTACCTGGCGCAGAGCCCGCAGATCTTCAAGCAGATGGCCCAGGCTGCCGGTTTCGGCCGCGTGTTCGAGATTGGTCCGGCGTTCCGCGCTGACCCCAGCTTCACCAGCCGCCACGCCACCGAGTTCACCAGCGTCGACACGGAGATCAGCTGGATCGATAGCCATGAAGACGTCATGAAGGTCCACGAAGAACTCCTGGTGGCCGGCTTCACGGCGGTCAAGGAGAAGCACGGCGAGGACATCGAGCGCCTGTTCGGCGTCGAGGTCACCGTGCCCTCGACGCCGTTCCCCCGCATCCCGCTCGCGGAGGCGAAGCGCATCGTCGCCGAGCGCGGTTACGAGGTGCCGCGTGCGGACGACGACATGGACCCGGAGGGCGAGCGCCAGATCTCCGCGTATGTGAAGGAGGCCTTCGACCACGAGTTCGTCTTCCTGACGGACTACGCGTCGAGCATCCGCCCGTACTACCACATGCGTCATCCCGAGGACCCGTCGATCACCCGCAGCTACGACCTCATCTTCAACGGGGTCGAGATCTCGACCGGTGCTCAGCGAGAGCATCGCGTCGACATCCTGGAGCAGCAGGCCACCGAGAAGGGCCTCTCCGTCGAGGAGCTCGAAGACGTGCTGGCGTTCTTCCGGCACGGCATCCCGCCGCACGGTGGTTTCGGCATGGGCCTGGCCCGCGTGCTCATGCTCATGCTGCACCTGTCGAACCTCCGCGAGACGACGTACCTCTTCCGCGGCCCGACGCGCCTGACGCCGTAGTCCCGGATCCGTTGGTGGGCAGAGCCGTCCAGCTCTCGCCCGCCACGAGGATGTGCCCAAGGAAGCGCAGGCCGAGCGTCGCCGCCGACTGGTCGAGCCGGCGGGTGAGCATGAGATCGGCGACGGATGCGTCCAGGACGCCTGACGGATGGTTGTGCGCCACGGCGAACGACCTGCCGCCGCGTGTGAGCACCGCCTGGAGCACATCGGCCGGCTGGACGTTCGTCTCATCCACCCCGCCGTCGCGCATGAGCACGAGTTCGAGCGGCCGGGCCGCGCGGTCCGCCACGATGACGACGAAGCGTTCCGAGTCGCGGTGCAGCAACTCGGGACGTACGACAGCGGCGACCGACTTGTGGTCGACGAGTCGAGTCCAGGCGGAGGGGGCGCCTGCACGCCGCCAGATCTCGATGATCGCGACCAGGCGCCCGGCCGTCGCCGGCCCTACTCCCGGGAGCTGTTCCAGCCGGGGGAAGTCCATCGTCGCGAGCCCGGGAAAGCCGCCGGTCCTCCGCAGCACCGACCGCGCCAGCGCGAGGACGCTTCGCCCGGTCTGACCCGAACCGAGGACGAGCGCGAGCACCTCGTCGTCGGTGAGTGATCCGACGCCCAGGCGACGCATCCGTTCGCGGGGACGGTCGTGATTCGGGATGTTCGCAAGAGCCACGTCCTCTTCTTCATCGTCGGCCATGGCTCGAAACTAGGCAGGGACAGCATCCGCAATCGCCCGTGGCGACAATCTGTGGAAAACCGCAAGTCCCGACGGCCTGTGGAGAACCAGCCGAGCACGAGCCCCCGCCGGCGCTCAGTCAATTCAAGGGAACCTCCTCCGTAGACTGGAGCCGTGGTAGCGAGCCAGGTCCACCTCGTCCGTCATGGCGAGGTGTTCAACCCCGACGGCATCCTGTATGGCAGGTTGCCGGGCTTCGGCCTCTCTAAACTCGGCCACCGGATGGCGCAGGCGGCAGCCGACGAACTGATCGCACGTGACCGCCCGGTCACCGCATTGCGCGTCTCGCCGCTCCAGCGCACCCGCGAGTCGGCCGCCCCGATCGCAGAGGCCTTCGGCCTCGAGCCGGTGACCGAAGAGCGCATCATGGAGCCCACAAACCGTTTCGAGGGCACCCGTATGAAGCGTGCCGTCCGGAACCCCGTCTACTGGCCCTACCTGGTCAACCCGCTCCGGCCGAGCTGGGGCGAGGCGTACACGAGGATCGAGCAGCGGATGCTCGCCGCCGTGGAGGACGCCTTCCAGTCCGTCGACTCGGGCGACGTCATCCTCGTCAGCCACCAGCTTCCGATCTGGGTCACGCACCTGTCCGTTGCGGGCGAGCGCTACCCGCACGATCCCCGCAAGCGACGCTGCGCTCTCTCCAGCATCACCAGTTTCGAGCGCATCGAGCCCGGAGAGCTCGCACCAGGCGACGCGGACGCGCCGGCCGATCCCACGCATCGTCCCGCGCGGACGGCCGAATCCCGCCGCCTCATCGAAGTCGGCTACGTCGAGCCCGCGGCCAGCCTGCAGGCGTCCGCGACCGATGTGGGAGCCGTATGAGCGGCGTCTCCCGCGTGCGCTCACGCGTCCTGCTGCCGGTTGCCGCATTCGTCGCCGCGACCGCGCTCGCGCTGACCGGCTGCACGGCCGACGACAGTTTGGCAAAGCAGTACCGCTCGGGCAGCGGCCAGAACTACATCGCCGGCGATGGGACCGTGAGCGAGTTCGCCGCGGCCAATCGGGGCGAACCCGTCCCCTTCACCGGCAAGCTGCAGGACGGCAGTACGGTCACCTCCGGTGAGTTCGCGGGCAAGGTCCTCGTCGTCAACTTCTGGTACGCCGGCTGCCCGCCCTGTCGTGTGGAGGCCCCCGCGTTGGAGTCGCTCAGCCGGAAGTACGCATCGCAGGGCGTGGGCTTCCTCGGCGTCAATCTCTACGACTCGGCGCAGACGGCGGCGAGCTTCGAGAAGGAGAAGGGCGTCACGTACCCCTCGGTACTTGACCGCGACACGGGATCCGTCCTGCTCGCCTTCAGCAAGACGGTCCCGCCGAAAGCAACGCCCACGACACTGGTGGTCGACAAGAAGGGTCGCGTCGCGGCCCGGATCCTGGGCGCCATCCCCGACAAGAGCATCCTCGACTCCCTCATCTCCGACGCCGTGGCCGAGAACTGACGTGGGCGGTGTCGGTCAGATCGTCTTCAGCGGTCAGCTCCTGCTGGCCCTGCCGATCGCACTTCTCGCGGGTCTGGTGTCCTTCGCTTCTCCGTGCGTCCTTCCTCTGGTTCCGGGCTACCTGGCGTATGTCGGCGGCATCAGCGATCCGGGCGCGAAGCGCGACCGCTCGCGCCTGCTCACCGGAGTTGGTCTGTTCATCCTGGGATTCGCCGTCGTCTTCGTCGCCTACGGTGCGGCTTTCGGCGCACTGGGTTTCTGGCTCATCCGCTGGCAGGACGTCGTCGTCCGCGTGCTCGGCGCGCTGGTGATCGTCATGGGGCTCGTGTTCATCGGCCAGTTCTCCTTCCTCCAGCGCACGATCAAGCCGGCCTGGCGGCCTGCGACGGGGCTGATCGGCGCACCCCTGCTCGGCATCGTCTTCGGTCTGGGTTGGACACCATGCATCGGCCCGACGCTCGCTGCGATCAGCGCGCTGAGTGTGGGCAGCGGTTCGCCCTGGCGCGGGGCGCTGCTCGGCCTGTTCTATTGCGTCGGCCTCGGCATCCCCTTCCTGCTCGTCGCCTTGGGCTTCGAGTGGGTGGCGGGTTCGGTGGCCTTCCTCAAGCGGCACATCCGTGCCATCAACATCATCGGCGGCGTGCTGCTGGTGGTCATCGGCATCCTGATGGTCACCGGTCTTTGGAGCGAGCTCATGTCCCAGTTCTTGGCGGTGATCCAAGGTTTTGAGCCGGCCCTCTGATCACATCGATTCGGCCCCGCCCCGGGAGGATCCGAACGTCGTCCAGCCGCAGCTGGGCCCGACCGGCTGGATTCGCTGGTTCTGGCGCCAGCTCACGAGCATGCGCACGGCGCTGTTCCTGCTGCTGCTCCTGGCGATCGCGGCGGTCCCCGGGTCGCTCGTTCCGCAGCGCAGCTCTGACCCGAACGGTGTCACCAAGTACTTCACCGACAACCCGTCACTCGCGCCGGTCCTCGACAAGTTCCAGTTCTTCGACGTCTACACGTCAGTGTGGTTCTCGGCCATCTATCTACTGCTGTTCGCATCCCTCATCGGCTGCATCATCCCGCGCACCAAGCACCACTTCCTGGCGATGCGCGCCAAGCCCCCGCGGACGCCTGTGCGGCTGACCCGCATGGCCGGATTCCAGGCGCGGATCCTTCCGGCGGAGCTTCGGGCGGATGCGCCGGACCCGATCGTCACTGCGCGCGAGGTGCTGAAGGCGAACCGATACCGCGTCGCCCTCTATCAGGACGCGCGCTCCACCTCGGTCTCGGCTGAACGCGGCTACCTGCGCGAGAGCGGCAACCTGGTCTTCCACATCGCCCTGCTCGGCGTGCTCCTCGCGATCGGCGTCGGCGGAGGGTTCGGCTATACGGGACAGAAGATCGTGGTCGAGGGTCAGAGCTTCGTGAACAGCCTCCCGTCGTACAACTCGTTCAACCCTGGCCGGTTCTTCAGTGACGGAACCCTGGCACCCTTCTCGATCGCCGTCGACAAGCTGGATGTGGCCTACGAGACGAAGAACAAGGATGCGATCGGCACCCCGCTCGACTACACGGCCCACGTGACGACCGTCGGTCCAGGGGATGCGACGTCGAAGACGACGATCAAGGTCAACGACCCGTTGGCGATCGGCGGAACGAACGTCTACCTCCTCGGCAACGGGTACGCGCCGACGATCACAGTGCGGGATACGGCGGGCAAGGTCGTCTTCAGCGACTCGGTGCCGTTCATCCCGCAAGCCGATCCGAACCTGACGTCGCTCGGCTTCGTCAAGGTGCCGGACGGGCTCAAGGAGCAGGTCGGCATGATCGGCTTCTTCTACCCGACCGTGACCGCGAGTCAAACCGCGCAGGGCGCTCTGGCGTCGAAGTTCCCAGGGCTCGACGACCCCGTCCTGAGCCTCAACGTGTATGCCGGCGACCTTGGCGTCGACGACGGTGTTCCGCAATCCGTGTACAGCCTCAACACCGACACCCTCGAGCAGCTGGCCGGACCGCCGACCAAGACGAAGGCGCTCGAGCTCAAGCCGGGCGAGACGGTGCAGCTCCCGAACGGACTGGGCACGATCTCGCTCGACGGAGTGAAGCGCTTCGCCACCCTCGAGGTCCATCACGACCCTGCCCAGGGGTGGGTGCTGCTGTTCGCCATCCTGATCCTGGTAGGGCTCCTCACGTCGCTGTTCGTTCCCCGCCGCCGGATGTGGGTGAAGGCCGTCGAGAACCCCGACGGTTCGCTGACGCTCGAGTACGCGGGACTCGCCCGTGGCGACGACCCGAACCTCCTCGCCGCCGTGACCGCGGTGGCGGACCAGCATTCCCGAGCCCTCGCCGGCTCCCAGAAGACTTAGGCTTGCATCGTGACCGAAACCCTCGCTCAGCTGTCGACCGTGTTCCTGTACGCGGCGATGGGTCTGTACGCGGCGGCGTTCATCGCCTTCGCACTCGACCTTGCGCGCCGCGGCGCTCGAGCGACGGCGGCGGAGGCAGCAGTCGTACCCAGTGCCGTCGCCCGTCGAGCGGAAGTCGGTGCGCCCGTCGGGGCGTCGACGACCGCGGTCATCGGGAGTAGCCCCGGGGAGGCGCCGCCTCAGCCATCGTCGGCACTCGGGCGGCTGTCGTCGCGCATCAGTTCGCGGGTCGAGGACGACCTGGTGAACGGATCGGAGAACTCCGCATCCATGCGGTGGGCGTTCGCGCTCACCATCGTGGGCTTCGCGTTCCACTTGGTCGCCGTAGTGCTGCGCGGTATCGCCGCGGCCCGGGTCCCGTGGGCGAACATGTGGGAGTTCTCGATGACGGGGACCCTCGTCATCATCGGCGTCTTCCTCGTGGCGAACCTCAGGTGGCCGATCAAGTATGTGGGCACCTTCGTCCTGGGGCTGGTCCTCGTGCTTCAAGGCATCGCACTGTTGCGGTACTACGTCCCGGTCGTGCCCTTGCAGCCGGCGCTGCAGTCGTACTGGCTGGTCATCCACATCATCGTGGCCGTACTCGGCACGGCATTCTTCGCACTCGGCTTCGCATTGTCGGGACTGCAGTTGCTGCAGTACCGGCGAGAGCGTCAGGTCGAGGAGTCGCGCCCGCAGCAGTTCCGGTTCCTGGCGACGTTGCCCAGTTCCGTCGCGCTGGAGAACCTGGCGTACCGAATCAACATCGTCGGCTTCATCGCGTGGACGTTCACGCTCATCGCCGGCGCCATCTGGGCCGAAAAGGCATGGGGTCGGTACTGGGGGTGGGACACCAAGGAGGTGTGGACCTTCATCATCTGGGTGATCTACGCCGGATACATCCACGCGCGTGCCACCCGGGGATGGCGCGGGTCCCGCTCGGCATGGCTCGCGATCATTGGTTTCGCGGCCGTGCTGTTCAACTTCGGGATCGTCAACGTCTTCTTCCACGGGCTGCACGCGTACTCGGGCCTGTAACCATCCCGACTTCCGCGTCGAATAACCCCCTCTGTGCTTCGGCTCACGAGGGGGTTCTTTTGTTCGTGGGGAGGCGCCGCGGAGACCCACGGGGTGAAGATCCGCGGAATTCCGCGGAAGTTGGAAGCGACACGCCCGGGCTGCTGGCGGAATTTGCACGTCCCCGGAGGCCTGCGTAAAGTACTTACTTGTCACCCCAAAGGTGCGGGAGAGCGGAAGAGCTCCCCGGCCTCAAGCGGGACCAAATCCTTGGCCTAGCGGCAAACCTGAACTTGTATAAGTTCGCTTGCTGCGCTTAGGATTAACACCCACTCACTGAGCAGGTCTAACCGGTTCGGATCGTGTGATCGGTTGTGCCCACCACATATCGGGCCAACGAGGAACACGAAACGCCGACTTGACAAACTGACTGAGAGTGGTAAGGTAGAGAAGTTGCCTCACAGAGAAAGCCGACAGGCTGAAAGGTGAGAGCGTCCGATCCTTGAGAACTCAACAGCGTGCACAATGTCAAATGCCAAATAACCTCTGCATTGACTTTCTAGACCTAGTCTAGTGGGTTGATGCGAGATTCCTTTGGATTAGAAACAGAATGTCAGTAGATATTCGAAACTAGTCAAGACAAACTCGCGGTGCGTAGACCACATTTCCTGGTCTCGCCCGCACAATGTTTCCCGGTCGCTTGCGATCGTGGAGCTAAACATTTACGGAGAGTTTGATCCTGGCTCAGGACGAACGCTGGCGGCGTGCTTAACACATGCAAGTCGAACGATGAACCTGGAGCTTGCTCCGGGGGATTAGTGGCGAACGGGTGAGTAACACGTGAGTAACCTGCCCTTGACTCTGGGATAACCTCCGGAAACGGAAGCTAATACCGGATACGACGTACGGAGGCATCTCCTGTACGTGGAAAGAACTTCGGTCAAGGATGGACTCGCGGCCTATCAGGTAGTTGGTGAGGTAACGGCCCACCAAGCCTACGACGGGTAGCCGGCCTGAGAGGGTGACCGGCCACACTGGGACTGAGACACGGCCCAGACTCCTACGGGAGGCAGCAGTGGGGAATATTGCACAATGGGCGAAAGCCTGATGCAGCAACGCCGCGTGAGGGATGACGGCCTTCGGGTTGTAAACCTCTTTTAGTAGGGAAGAAGCGAAAGTGACGGTACCTGCAGAAAAAGCACCGGCTAACTACGTGCCAGCAGCCGCGGTAATACGTAGGGTGCGAGCGTTGTCCGGAATTATTGGGCGTAAAGAGCTCGTAGGCGGTCTGTCGCGTCTGCTGTGAAAACCCGAGGCTCAACCTCGGGCCTGCAGTGGGTACGGGCAGACTAGAGTGCGGTAGGGGAGATTGGAATTCCTGGTGTAGCGGTGGAATGCGCAGATATCAGGAGGAACACCGATGGCGAAGGCAGATCTCTGGGCCGTAACTGACGCTGAGGAGCGAAAGCGTGGGGAGCGAACAGGATTAGATACCCTGGTAGTCCACGCCGTAAACGTTGGGAACTAGATGTGGGGACCATTCCACGGTCTCCGTGTCGCAGCTAACGCATTAAGTTCCCCGCCTGGGGAGTACGGCCGCAAGGCTAAAACTCAAAGGAATTGACGGGGGCCCGCACAAGCGGCGGAGCATGCGGATTAATTCGATGCAACGCGAAGAACCTTACCAAGGCTTGACATATACGAGAACGGGCTAGAAATAGTCAACTCTTTGGACACTCGTAAACAGGTGGTGCATGGTTGTCGTCAGCTCGTGTCGTGAGATGTTGGGTTAAGTCCCGCAACGAGCGCAACCCTCGTTCTATGTTGCCAGCGCGTAATGGCGGGAACTCATAGGAGACTGCCGGGGTCAACTCGGAGGAAGGTGGGGATGACGTCAAATCATCATGCCCCTTATGTCTTGGGCTTCACGCATGCTACAATGGCCGGTACAAAGGGCTGCAATACCGTAAGGTGGAGCGAATCCCAAAAAGCCGGTCTCAGTTCGGATTGAGGTCTGCAACTCGACCTCATGAAGTCGGAGTCGCTAGTAATCGTGGATCAGCAACGCCACGGTGAATACGTTCCCGGGCCTTGTACACACCGCCCGTCAAGTCATGAAAGTCGGTAACACCCGAAGCCGGTGGCCCAACCCTTGTGGAGGGAGCTGTCGAAGGTGGGATCGGTGATTAGGACTAAGTCGTAACAAGGTAGCCGTACCGGAAGGTGCGGCTGGATCACCTCCTTTCTAAGGAGCAACTGGCACCCTCGGGTGTCCAGGCGCCAGATCTGAGCGAACGTCTCAGCTGGTTAGCTCATGGGTGGAACATTGACATTGGTGCGGGGCCGATCGGCTCGAACTCAGTACATCCCTCGGGATAGGAACGGTTCGGACTGCGAAGCTTCGCACATGCACGCTGTTGGGTCCTGAGGGACCGGACCTCATCGGAACAGATGAGAACCGAATCCTCTGGACCTTTTCTTGTTGGCCATAACTCGGCCGGCGGAGAAGGTACCGCCCGTACTTTGAGAACTACACAGTGGACGCGAGCATCTTAGATTCGAACCTTCGGGTTCGGATCACAAAGATGATCTGATTTATTAGATCATTGGTCAATCTGCGTCAAATTCTGCTTCGGCAGATGAGACGTCGATCGATTCTAAAACTCATGTGATTTCAAGTTTCTAAGAGCAAACGGTGGATGCCTTGGCATCTGGAGCCGAAGAAGGACGTAGCAATCTGCGATAAGCCTCGGGGAGTTGATAAGCGAACTTTGATCCGAGGATTTCCGAATGGGGAAACCCCGCTGGGCCCTTTGGGTGACCCAGTGACTCCCGCCTGAATATATAGGGCGGGTAGAGGGAACGTGGGGAAGTGAAACATCTCAGTACCCACAGGAAGAGAAAGCAAAAGCGATTCCGTTAGTAGTGGCGAGCGAAACCGGAAGAGGCTAAACCGATCATGTGTGATAGCCGGCAGGCGTTGCATGGTCGGGGTTGCGGGACTTTTCAGCAGCTTCTGCCGAACTGCAAGCGTTACAAAGGATCATAGGTGAATGGCATTGAAAGGCCAGCCACAGCGGGTGCCAGCCCCGTAACCGAAATGGTCCAATGGCGCGAAGAGTATCCCAAGTAGCACGGGGCCCGAGAAATCCCGTGTGAATCTGTCAGGACCACCTGATAAGCCTAAATACTCCCAGATGACCGATAGCGGACAAGTACCGTGAGGGAAAGGTGAAAAGTACCCCGGGAGGGGAGTGAAATAGTACCTGAAACCGTTTGCTTACAAACCGTTGGAGCCTCCTTGTAGGGGTGACAGCGTGCCTTTTGAAGAATGAGCCTGCGAGTTAGCGATATGTGGCGAGGTTAACCCGTGAGGGGTAGCCGTAGCGAAAGCGAGTCTGAATAGGGCGATTCAGTCGCATGTCCTAGACCCGAAGCGAAGTGATCTATCCATGGCCAGGTTGAAGCGACGGTAAGACGTCGTGGAGGACCGAACCCACTTAGGTTGAAAACTGAGGGGATGAGCTGTGGATAGGGGTGAAAGGCCAATCAAACTTCGTGATAGCTGGTTCTCTCCGAAATGCATTTAGGTGCAGCGTTGCGTGTTTCTTGCCGGAGGTAGAGCTACTGGATGGCCGATGGGCCCTAAAAGGTTACTGACGTCAGCCAAACTCCGAATGCCGGTAAGTGAGAGCGCAGCAGTGAGACGGTGGGGGATAAGCTTCATCGTCGAGAGGGAAACAACCCAGACCACCAACTAAGGTCCCTAAGCGCGTGCTAAGTGGGAAAGGATGTGGAGTTGCACAGACAACCAGGAGGTTGGCTTAGAAGCAGCCACCCTTGAAAGAGTGCGTAATAGCTCACTGGTCAAGTGATTCCGCGCCGACAATGTAACGGGGCTCAAGCACGCCACCGAAGTTGTGGCATTGACATTATTGGTAGGCCTTCGTGGTCCAGCCGTGTTGATGGGTAGGAGAGCGTCGTGTGGCGAGTGAAGCGGCGGTGTAAACCAGCCGTGGACGCTACACGAGTGAGAATGCAGGCATGAGTAGCGAAAGACGGGTGAGAAACCCGTCCTCCGAAAGACCAAGGGTTCCAGGGCCAGGCTAATCCGCCCTGGGTAAGTCGGGACCTAAGGCGAGGCCGACAGGCGTAGTCGATGGACAACGGGTTGATATTCCCGTACCGGCGAAGAACCGCCCAAGCTAATCCAGTGGTGCTAAGAGTCCTAATCCTGGACACAGACCCCTTCGGGGTGAAGGTCCGGGCCTAACGCTCGACCCCATGCTGGTGCGGCTAGCGTATTAACAGGTGTGACGCAGGAAGGTAGCCCAGCCGGGCGATGGTTGTCCCGGTGTAAGTGTGTAAGCCGAGGGATAGGCAAATCCGTTCCTCATATAGGCCCAGGCACGATGCGTAGTCTTCATTGACGAAATGGGTGATCCTATGCTGCCAAGAAAAGCATCGACGCGAGGTTCCAGCCGCCCGTACCCCAAACCGACTCAGGTGGTCAGGTAGAGAATACCAAGGAGATCGAGAGAATCGTGGTTAAGGAACTCGGCAAAATGCCCCCGTAACTTCGGGAGAAGGGGGGCCTGAGGCGTGAACGGACTTGCTCCGGGAGCGTTTGAAGGCCGCAGAGACCAGTGGGAAGCGACTGTTTACTAAAAACACAGGTCCGTGCCAAGTCGCAAGACGATGTATACGGACTGACGCCTGCCCGGTGCTGGAAGGTTAAGAGGAAGGGTTAGCTTCGGCGAAGCTCAGAATTTAAGCCCCAGTAAACGGCGGTGGTAACTATAACCATCCTAAGGTAGCGAAATTCCTTGTCGGGTAAGTTCCGACCTGCACGAATGGCGTAACGACTTCCCAGCTGTCTCAACCGCGAACTCGGCGAAATTGCACTACGAGTAAAGATGCTCGTTACGCGCAGCAGGACGGAAAGACCCCGTGACCTTTACTATAGTTTGGTATTGGTGTTCGGTGTGGCTTGTGTAGGATAGGTGGGAGACTTTGAAGCCGGCACGCCAGTGTCGGTGGAGTCAATGTTGAAATACCACTCTGGTCACTCTGGATATCTAACTTAGAACCGTAATCCGGTTCAGGGACAGTGCCTGATGGGTAGTTTAACTGGGGCGGTTGCCTCCCAAAAAGTAACGGAGGCGCCCAAAGGTTCCCTCAACCTGGTTGGCAATCAGGTGTCGAGTGTAAGTGCACAAGGGAGCTTGACTGTGAGACTGA
Source organism: Leifsonia sp. RCC_180 (assembly GCF_058138205.1). Taxonomy (NCBI): domain Bacteria; kingdom Bacillati; phylum Actinomycetota; class Actinomycetes; order Micrococcales; family Microbacteriaceae; genus Leifsonia; species Leifsonia sp. RCC_180. The sequence goes on from NZ_CP200340.1 coordinate 2,894,013, forward strand.
CAAGTCGAGCAGGGACGAAAGTCGGGACTAGTGATCCGGCAGTGGCTTGTGGAAGCGCTGTCGCTCAACGGATAAAAGGTACCTCGGGGATAACAGGCTGATCTTGCCCAAGAGTCCATATCGACGGCATGGTTTGGCACCTCGATGTCGGCTCGTCGCATCCTGGGGCTGGAGTAGGTCCCAAGGGTTGGGCTGTTCGCCCATTAAAGCGGTACGCGAGCTGGGTTTAGAACGTCGTGAGACAGTTCGGTCCCTATCCGCTGCGCGCGTAGGAAATTTGAGAGGATCTGACCCTAGTACGAGAGGACCGGGTTGGACGAACCTCTGGTGTGTCAGTTGTTCCGCCAGGAGCACCGCTGATTAGCTACGTTCGGGATGGATAACCGCTGAAAGCATCTAAGCGGGAAGCCGGCCTCAAGATGAGATTTCCATGCCTTCGGGCGAGAGGCTCCCAGCTAGACTACTGGGTTGATAGGCCGGATGTGGAAGTGGGGACTAAAGACCCATGGAGCTGACCGGTACTAATAAGCCGATAACTTGATAATCACCACTCTCATACTGTTGTAAGGCTGGTATGAGGGGCATGAGATTGCACGCGTCCACTATGTGGTTCTCGATGTACGGTCGAGAACTGATTCAAGCGAAGCTTGATCGTTCACTTTGATACATCAATAGTGTTTCGGCGGCCATAGCGAGAGGGAAACGCCCGGTTACATTCCGAACCCGGAAGCTAAGACTCTCTGCGCCGATGGTACTGCAGGGGGGACCCTGTGGGAGAGTAGGACACCGCCGGACTTCTTTGTGAGATGGCCACCCAGTGATGGGTGGCCATTTCGCGTTAACGGGGTCAGAAGCAGTACGAAGCATAGGCTGGGCTGGACCCGCCGACTCGACAGGAGAAGCCGTGAGCGACACACCGGCAGACGAGAACGCCCGGAACGAGCAGCCACGGCGTCGACAGCAGCCAGAACGGCCGGCGCGAGGCGGCGACAGCTCGAGATCGCCGCGCGATGGCGACCGAGGCCGCCAAGGCGGCGCCCCTCGAGGGAGCGGCGGCGCGTCGCGCGACCGGTCTTCTTCGGGAGGCGCGGGATCATGGCGCAACGGACGTTCCGACCGCTCGGATAGCGGGTATCGACGCTCCGGCGACGCACAGTCCGGACGTGGAGGTTCTGGCGGCTACCGTGGCGCCGAACGAAACTCGCGGGGAGGCTCTGACCGCGACGGCGGGGCGCGCTCACGCGACGACCGCCAGCCCCGCGAATGGAAGCCGCGCGCCTCTGGCGACGGGGCCCGTCCCGAGCGTTCCGGCGGCTTCGCCGGCTCACGCGGAGGAGACCGCCGCGGTGGAGCGGGAGAGCGCTCCGGCTACCGTGGCAGCGACCGTAGTAGCGGCAACGATCGCTCCGATCGCAACGACAGGAACGACCGCAACGACCGCAACAGCGGATACCGCGACGGCGACCGCGGCGCCGGGTCACGAGACGGCTACCGCGGCCGCGACGGCGACCGCGCAGGCGGCCGCCCCTGGACCGGCGGATCCCGCGAGCGAAGCGGCGATGGTTCGCCTCGTTCCAGCGCCCCGCGTTCCAGCGCTCCGCGCTCCGGCGCTCCGCGCTCCGGCGCTCCGCGCTCCGGCGCTCCGCGTTCGGGCGCCCCGCGTTCCGATGCGCCTCGGGGCCAGGGCGGATACCGCCGTGACGGTCAGGGCCGATCAGGCCGCGACGAGCAGCTCTGGACACGGGAAGGGCGACCGGCCCGCGGTGACAGGGATGCCCGCGATCAGGGACGCCAGTACGACGAGGATGCCGAGCGCGCTCGCGAGCTGAAGTCCATTCGTCCGCGCCACGACGATCCGATCATCCCGGAAGACATCGAAGCCCGCGATCTTCCGAAGGAAGCACGCGTCGAGCTGAAGACCCTGAGCAAGGACAACGCGGACGAGGTCGCCAAGCACCTGGTGATGGCCGGCCGCCTGATCGACACCGATCCGGAGCGCGCTCACCAGCACGCGGTGTCCGCTTCGCGCCGCGCCGGCCGGGTGGCCGTGGTGCGCGAGACTCTGGCCATCACGGCGTACGCCACCGGTGATTTCGCTCTCGCGCTCCGCGAGCTCCGCACATACCGGCGCATTTCCGGTTCGAACGACCAGCTTCCTCTGATGGTGGACAGCGAACGCGGGGTGGGGCGTCCCGACCGCGCGCTGGAACTCGGCCGCTCGGTCGACCGCTCCACGTTGCCCGCCGATGTCCAGGTCTCCCTGGCGATCGCCATGTCCGGCGCTCGCCTCGATCTCGATCAGGCGGAGGCCGCCTTGGCCGAACTGGAGATACCGCAGCTGGATCCCGATCGGGCGTTCGCCTACAGCGCCGACCTCTTCCACGCGTACGCCGAAGTGCTCGAAGAGCTCGGGCGCGACGAGGACGCGGAGCGCTGGCGCGATCGGGCGCAACGTGCCGAGATCGCGCTCGACCAGGCGCACGCGGCGGACGAACTCGAGACGGTCGACATTGTCGAGGAGGACGTCTTCTTCGAGGCGGAGGAAACGGACGACACGGACGAGGCCGAGGAGACGGGCGAAGCCCCGACCGAGGGCGACGACGAGCGGCACCAGGAGCTCGAGCAGGAGGGTGAGCCGGACGATGGCGCTGTTTCGACGGAGCAGTGACGCGAAGGCACCGCTCGACGGAGTCGATCTGGTCCTGGCGGACCTGGATGGCGTGGTCTACAAAGGCGCTGACGCCATCCCGTATGCGGTCGAAAGCCTGAACGACGCAGGCGCAACCGCCCGAGTCGGTTACATCACCAACAACGCATCGCGGACGGATGCCGCGGTGGCGCAGCACCTCGCCGAGCTCGGGCTGAACGTGAAGCCGTCCGACGTCGTCACGTCACCGCAGGCGGCCGTACGCCTGCTCGCCGCCCACGTTCCGGCGGGTTCGAATGTGCTGGTCGTCGGAGGAGACGGCCTTGTCGACGAGGTCCAGAAGGGCGGGTTCACCGTGACTCGCTCCGCCGAGGACGAGCCCGCTGCGGTCATCCAAGGGTTCTCACCCGAAATCGGATGGACGCATCTGGCCGAGGCGGCGTTCGCCCTCCAAGGGCGCACCGATGAAGAGCGACCGTGGATCGCGACGAACACCGACTGGACCATTCCTGTCGCGCGGGGCATCGCTCCGGGGAACGGGACGCTGGTGTCCGCGGTGCACACCGCCGTCGGAAGGCTGCCGCTGGTCGCGGGTAAGCCCGAGCGGGCCATCTTCGATGAGGCGGTGACGCGCTTCGCGGCGCAGAAGCCGCTCTTCATCGGGGACCGGCTGGACACCGACATCCTCGGGGCGAACCGCGCGGGGATCGACTCCGTCCTGGTGCTGACCGGGATCGACCGGGGCAAGCAGCTGCTCGCGGCGGACGCGGACTCGCGTCCCACCTACATCCTGGGCGACCTCCGCGGGCTCAGCGAGCCGTACCCGGAGGTGAAGACGGCGCGCGACGGCGCAGTGACTGTGCGCGAAGCGACCGTCGCCATCGAGGGCAACGACGTGCGCATCCGGTCCGAAGGTTCCGACGAGCTGGACCTGCTGCGGGCAGCGTGCGCCGCCATCTGGAACTCGGGGCGCGCGATCTACGGGCTCGAAGTGCCGGAGCAGCTCTACCTCTGATCCGCGTCAGAGCGCGACGGCGTGCTCCAGGACGCGGTGGCACCGCCTGACCCGGTCGAGCCACCACCGGGTGCGCTCGTCGTCCGCGCGCAGCGCATCCAATCGGCTCGAGGACACGGTCGGCCGGACGACGGGGATGCTCCCGTCGACGGGGACCAGCGGCTCGTCGGCCACATCGTCCACGAACAAGGCGACGGTGCCCAGTCCGCAGTCGAAATCGAGTTCGGGCAGGGCGGCCGCCAGATGCGCGCCCATCGCGATGCCCACCGACGTGTCGAGCGCGCTCGACACCACGGCGGGCAGACCTGCTGCTGCGACGATCCGCTGGGCCGCGTGGATTCCGCCGAGAGGCTGCGCCTTCACCACGATCAGGTCGGCGGCCCCGGCTTCAGCGACGGCCAGGGGATCAGCGGCCTTCCGGACGCTCTCGTCGGCGGCGATCGGGATGTCCATGTAGTGGACGCGACGGCGCAGCTCGGCGAGTTCGTCGACGGTCGCGCACGGCTGCTCGACGTACTCGAGATCGAAGGGTGCTAGCGAGTGGATGGCGTGCTCGGCCTCGTCGAGGTTCCACAGCGCGTTCGCGTCCACACGTATCCGGCCCTCGGGGCCGAGCGCCTCGCGCACGGCGCGAACCCGGGCGACGTCGTCGGCGAGGGTCTGGCCGGGCTCCGCCACTTTCACCTTGGCGGTGCGGGCGCCGGGGAAGCGGGCGAGCACGGCCGCCACGTCTTCGGCCCGCACGGCCGGAACCGTTGCATTGACGGGGATTCGCCGACGAAGCGGCTCGGGGGCTGCGCGCCAGCCGAAGTCGACGGCCGCGTGGAGCCACGCCGACGCCTCCTCGTCGTCGTATTCGACGAAGGGTGAGAACTCCGTCCACCCCTCCGGGCCCTCGAAGAGCACCGCCTCGCGGACCGTGATGCCGCGGAATCGTGTGGTCATCGGCAGGGAGACCACCCGGGCAGTTGCCAACAGGTCGGCCAGTTCGGGCAGCATTCCACAAGTTTTGCACGCCACAGTCGTGCCGGGACGGTGAACCGTAGGCTGGATCCATGCAAGCGGACGTCTCAGAACTTTTCGACCCCGACGTGTGGCGCGAGGTCCCCGGCTTCGGCCGGCTCACCGACATCACATACCACCACGACGTCAGCGGGCGCATCGCTCGCGTGGCCTTCAACCGCCCCGAGGTCAGGAACGCGTTCCGCCCGCACACGGTGGACGAGCTCTATTCGGCGCTGGAGGACGCGCGGACGAACCCTCGGATCGGCGTGGTGCTGTTGACGGGCAATGGGCCGAGTCCGAAAGACGGTGGATGGGCCTTCTGCTCGGGCGGCGATCAGCGCATCCGTGGGCGCGACGGGTACAAGTACGCCGAAGGCGAGACCGCGTCGAGCATCGACGCGGCGCGTGGCGGGCGCCTGCATATCCTCGAGGTGCAGCGCCTGATCCGCTTCATGCCGAAGGTGGTCATCGCCGTGGTCCCCGGATGGGCGGCGGGAGGCGGCCACTCGCTGCATGTGGTCTGCGACCTCTCGCTCGCGAGCGCCGAGCACGGGCGGTTCAAGCAGACGGATGCCGACGTCGGCTCGTTCGACGCCGGCTACGGTTCGGCGTACTTCGCACGGCAGGTGGGCCAGAAGGTCGGTCGGGAGGCCTTCTTCCTGGCGCGCGAATACTCGGCGCAGCGGGCGTACGAGATGGGTGCCGTCAACGCCGTGGTGCCGCACGAGCAGCTGGAGGCGGTCGCGTTGGACTGGGCCAACGAGATCCTGACGAAGTCGCCGACCGCCATCCGCATGCTGAAGTACGCGTTCAACGCCGTGGACGACGGGCTCGTCGGGCAGCAGCTGTTCGCCGGTGAGGCGACCCGGCTCGCCTACGGAACGGATGAAGCCGTCGAGGGGAGGGACGCCTTCCTGCAAAAGCGGGATCCGGACTGGTCCCCGTTCCCGTGGCAGTACTGAGGCGGCCCGCCATGACGCGATCCGTGCGGGTGGTCGATGCTGCGCGTCCCACAGAGGTCTATGTCGCGCTGCGCGAGGCCCTGACCGGAAGTGGGGATGCGGTCGTCCCGCGAAGCACCGGAGGCAGCGGAGCGGCAGGCGGTCTCGATCGGGAGGCGTGGCCGGCGGACGGAGAGCGCGTGGCACAGAATGTCGCGCTCATCATCGAGACGTCAGGATCGACCGGCGTACCGAAGCGGGTGGCGTTGTCCGCTGACGCGCTGCTGGCGAGCGCAGCCGCCTCGGCCGGTGCGCTCGGAGGGCAGGGCCAGTGGTTGCTCGCGCTTCCCGCGCACTATGTCGCGGGCGCCCAAGTGCTGGTGCGGTCTCTGGCGGCCGAGACGGAGCCCGTGCTCTACGGCCCCGGGCACTTCGATCCGGAGCGGTTCGCGGAGGTCGCACGCGAGCTGCGGCACGACCTGCGATACACATCGTTGGTCCCTGTGCAGCTCGGGCGCCTGATCGACGCGGTCGAGGGCGGATCGGAAGCGGTCGCGGACGCGCTGCGCCGCTTCGACGGCATCCTCGTCGGCGGGCAAGCCCTCAACCCAGCGCTCCGGGAGCGCGCGGAAGCCGTAGGCGCGCGGATCGTCACCACCTACGGGTCGAGCGAGACGGCCGGAGGATGCGTTTACGACGGCATCCCGATCGGGACGACCGTCGTTCGTGAGGCCGAGGGACAGCTCGAGATCTCAGGGCCGGTGCTCGCCGAGGGATACCTCGGCGACGCGGAGCGGACTGCATCCACTTTCCACGAACACGACGGCGCACGGTGGTATCGCACGGGCGACCTCGGGCAGGTCGACGCCGGCGGCCGGGTGCAGGTCTTCGGACGGGCGGACAACGTCATCATCTCCGGCGGCGAGAAGGTGCTGCTCGACGCGGTGGAACGCGTGGTCCGCGAACTGCCGGGATTGGCCGATTCGGTCGTCGTCGCAGCGCCGCATCCGGATTGGGGACAGGTTCCGATTGTCGTCGTGGAGGGCGGGGCCAGCCCGCGGCTCGAGGTCGTCCGCAAGGCGCTCGCGGAGCGACTGGGGCGGGCTGCCGCGCCCGACAGGATCATCGTGGTCGATCAGATCGCCCGTCTTGACAGCGGCAAGCCGGATCGAGTCGCGCTCTCCGCGATCGCCGAAGAGCGAGAGGCATAGCGGATGTTGTTACGATTCGCTCTGTGATGAGTCAGAACAAGCCACGCATGCAGCGGATGGGCCCGCCGACTGCGCGCGGACCGCGAGGCGGCCGAAGTGGCCGACCGGGAGCCGCTGCCGCCAACGTGAAGCCGGCGACCACTGCCGACTGGATCGCCGGAGCGCGACTGCGGACGCTGCCGCTGGCCGTCGCACCCGTGCTCATCGGTGTCGGGGCCGCCAAGATCGCAGAGGGCCCGGGTGTCTGGCACCCGGTCCGATCCTTGCTGTGCCTCGCGGTCGCGGTGCTGCTGCAGATCGGTGTGAACTTCGCGAACGACTACTCGGACGGCGTGCGGGGCACGGATGAATTCCGCGTCGGGCCTGGTCGCCTCACCGGGTCCGGCAAGGCTGCGCCGCGGTCGGTGCTCACCGTCGCCCTTGTCGTCTTCGGCTTGGCTGCGGTGGCCGGACTCATTCTCGTCATCCTCACCCAGCACTGGTGGGTACTGCTCATCGGCGCGGCTGCGATCGCGGCGGCATGGTTCTACACCGGCGGCAAGCGGCCCTACGGGTACTACGGCCTGGGCGAAGTGTTTGTGTTCGTCTTCTTCGGACTCGTCGCCACAGCGGGCACGACGTTCATGCTGGCGGGGGTCGTCAACCAGGAGGCCTGGTACGGCGGTGTGATCGCCGGGCTCATCGCCTGCGCAGTACTCATGGTCAACAACATCCGGGACATCGAGCCGGACCGGCTGGCGCGTAAGCGGACGCTCGCCGTCCTGCTCGGCAGCATCGCATCCCGGATCGTCTTCTGCGTGCTGCTGCTGGCGCCGTTCGGGATCCTCGCGGTGCTCGCGCTTTTCTACCCGTTCGCCTGGTTCGGGATGTTCGCGCTGCTCACCGCGCTTCCCGCCTGCGTGATCACGCTGTTCGGCCGATCGCCGCGCGAGTTGGTCACCGCGCTGCAGCTCACCAGTATCACCGGGCTGCTCGTGGGGATCGCGCTGGGCGCCGCCTACGCGTTCTGACCGCGCTGGCCGCGCTGCCCGGGTTCGGTCTCAGCGTCCGTCTGAGTGCCGATGTTGACGTCGGTGTTGGCGTCGCCCGCGTCGACCGCCGCGTCCTCCACGTCGTCGTCCTCCGACCGGACCGGCTTCTCCCGGTGGCGGACGGCGTACAGCTCTGACGAGACGGCGTTCCGCGGACGGCTCAGGAAGATGTACGACAGGCACAATCCGATGAGCGCTGCGGCGATCACCGCCAGCCACCAGACGAGCCCGAAGATGAGCAGGATCGCGAGCGGCACCGCGAACACCAAGAGGCGCAGCACGGTGTAGGTGATCCAAGAGGGAATCCGCTTCACCCTCCCAGCTTAGAGACCGTCTCTGAGAGTTACGATTGACCCATGGTTCGCCTCTGGATAGCCCTCGGCGTCGCAGCCGTGGTGTTCTACATCTATTCGGTGGCAGACTGCGCCCTTTTCGACCGTTCTCGAGTGCGTGGCCTTCCCAAGCCCGTGTGGCTGCTCGTCATCATCCTGTTCCCCGTCATCGGCGGCATCCTCTGGTTCCTGATAGGCCGGGGTCGCCGCAAGGCCAACCTCGCACGCCGTGTGACCGCGCCAGACGACGACCCGGAGTTCCTCGGCAAATTGCGGATGGACCACGACCAGGAGGAGCGCATCCGGCAGTTGGAGAAGGAACTCTCCGAACTCGACGACAACCCTCCCGACAACGACCAGACCGGCCGACGGGATGGGTGACGGCGCGAAACGCACCGGCAACCCTGCCACCGACTTCTCGCTCGCACTGCTCAGCGCTTTGGTGCGCAACGGCGTTCGCGACATCGTCGTGAGTCCCGGGTCGCGCTCGCAAGCGCTCGCTCTGGTCGCGGCGGAACTCGAACGGTCGGGTTCCTCCCGCCTCCACGTGCGCATCGACGAGCGATCGGGCGGCTTCCTCGCGCTCGGCCTCGCGCGCGAGACGAAAGCGCCCGCCGTCGTCATCACCACGAGTGGGACCGCCACGGCCAATCTCCACCCGGCCGTCCTCGAAGCGCACGAGGCGGGCATCCCGTTGATCGTCGTCACCGGGGATCGTCCGACCGAGCTACGCGGCATCCGGTCGAACCAGACCACGCAGCAGGACGGGCTCTACGCTGCTGCGGTCCGGGCGTCACACGACGTGGAGGCTCCGACGGGCGCGCCGGACGAAGCAGCGCGTGCCGCGGCGCTCGCCGAGGCGGCCGTCCGGGCCGCGGTCGGCGCCGAGACGGCCGATCCGGGACCGGTACACGTGAACGTGGCGTTCCGGGAGCCCCTCTCCGTCGCCGTCCCGCCGCTGGCGGAGCCGGTGACCGGAACCCTTCCGACGGTGGCGGGTCCTCACGCGCTGGGAAGGCAAATCGTCGCTGTCGATGGTGGCCCTCGCACGGTGGTCGTTGCGGGGGCCGACGCCGGCATCCACGCGGAAGAACTTGCCAGGGAGGGCGGATTCCCTCTGCTCGCGGAGGTCTCGAGCGGCGCACATTTCGGGCCCAACCTGGTGGTCTCCTACCGCGAACTGCTGCGCGACGAGTCGTTCGGCGGCGCGGTGGAGCGCGCCATCGTCTTCGGCCACCCCACGCTGAGCCGGGAGATTCCCGCGCTCCTCACCCGCGACGACGTCGAGCTCCTCGTCGTCGCGCCCACGGGCGAGCAGGCGTACAACCCCGGACGCCGTGCCCGAATCGTCGGTGGCGTGCGCGTCGGCGACGGCATCGACGTGCGCTCGCCCGAGGTCCGTGGGTGGGTTGGCCGCTGGGTGTTCGCGAGCAGGCGCATCGCCGAGCAGACCGAGCGCGAAGCGGGGGCCGCGGCCGCTGCTCCGGACGTCGAGAAGGCACGTTCGTTCGAGCCCGCCGACGCGCTCGCCTTCGCTGCCGCCGAGCTTGCGGCTGTGCGAGCACCGGTCACCCGGGCGCTGCTCGCAGAGGCCCTATGGCGGTACACCTGGCCGCACGACCGTCTCGTCCTCGGTGCATCACGCCTCATCCGCGACGTCGACCGGATCGTCCCGGGCAAGAAGATCGCCGTCCACGCCAACCGGGGGCTCGCGGGGATCGACGGAACCATCGCCACAGCCCTGGGGATCGCGGTCGCCAGCCAGGCGGCAGCGAGGGAAGCGGAGACACCGAGCGGTGTGACTCGGGTCCTCCTCGGAGACCTGGCTCTGTTGCACGACGCGGGGTCTCTGCTCGTGGTGGAAGGCGAGCACCGCCCCCACCTTCAGGTCGTCGTCGGCAACGACGGGGGCGGCACGATCTTCGACGGACTCGAGGTGGCCGGCACCGCGCCCGCGGCGGCATTCGATCGCGTCCTCTTCACACCCCACTCGGTGGACCTGGCGGCGCTCGCGAAAGCATACGGCTGGCACCACAGCGTCGCACGGACCAAGGGAGAGCTCGATCAGGCCTTGTCGGCGCCGCCGGCCGGTGTCAGCATTCTGGAGATCCCCCTCACCCGCTGATCGTCAGGAGAACGACGTGGCAGCATCCGGGCTCCCCGAGCCGATCCAACAGTTCATCGATACAACGAATGCCGGTGACTCCGACGGCTTCGTGGACCTCTTCACGGAAGACGCCTACCTCAACGATTGGGGGCGTGAGTTCCACGGACGCGACGGCGCACGCAGCTGGGATCGCACCGACAACATCGGCAAGAAGTCGCACTTCCAGTTCGTGGACTATCGCGACGGCGGCGAGCCCGACACGTACGTCGTCACGCTGAAGGTGACCGGCGAAGGATTCAACGGAACCGGCCCGATGGAGTTCGCGCTGCGAGATGGACGGATCGCGAGTCTCCGCATCAGCTAGCGGACCGCACAAGCCACATCCACTCGGTCGCCGTCCGCGTTGGAGAGACCGCACAACGAATGCTGGGGTTCGCTAGCGGATCACTAACATGATCGCGTGCACATGATCTTCCGGACGATGCTTCACGCGATCATCTCGCGTCTCGGTGCGCGGCTCGGCCACTGGGATGTGGCGCGCACGAGGTTCCGCGTCCTGCCGACCGACCTCGACATCCTCAAGCACATGAACAACGGCGTGTATCTCTCCATCGCCGACATCGGTCGCTTCGACCTGCTGCAACGCAACGGGGTCTGGGCGATCTTCAAGGACCGCGGCTGGTACCCGGTCGTCGCCTCCGAGACGATCTCGTTCCGCAAGTCGCTCGAACTCTGGCAGCGGTTCGTCGTCGAGTCACGCATCCTGGGCTTCGACGAGAAGGCCGTCTACGTCGAACAGCGTTTCACCGTCGACGGAGAGATCTACACGCAGGCGTTCATCCGCGGACGATTCCTCAAGCGCGGCGGGGGCGTAGTGACGATCGACGAGCTGCTGGATGCGGTGGGCCCGTCGCCGACGGACGTGACCGTGCCACAGTGGCTACGGGAGTGGGGAACCGACGCGGCCCTCCCCTCGACGCGGGCGGAGGCACCCAGCGTCTGGAGCGAGTGACCGGTCGGCCTCCCTGCTGAGATGAGGCCCGGTTGAATCAGGCCGGTTGAATCAGGCGGGCCCGAAGGCGAATACCCGCTCCGGATCCCACTGCTCCCGCGCAGACTGCAGCCGCTCGAAGACGGCGGGCGGCCAGACCTTCTCGAACGCGGCCTTGTCGGCGAGGTCGCCGGCGAAGTTCACGTTCGTGATGGCCGAAACCCGTCCGCCGAGGGCCTGCGTGATCGCGAGAGCCCGGGCTGGCGCGGCCTCCGCGAACGTCGACGGATCGCCCGCCAGCAGGCTGAGCGTGTACCCGCTGTCGCGGCCGCCGACCGATGTTCCGTCCTCCGGGTCTCGAGCCGTCGCACCGCCGATCTGGCGGAGCTCGACCGCGAGGAACGGCGCACCGGATCCCGGTCCGGCGAGCTCCAGGATGACGTCGCCCGCATCCTGATCGAAGGTGTCGAGCATGAGGCCGCGGATCCAGGTGGGGCCGCCCTCCTCCGGGTCGTTGTGGATGCTCGCGACAGCGGTAGCCGGCATCTCGGCCACGAAGTCGAGGTAGACCGGCGCCGCATCCCGGATCGGGGCGAAGAGACGCTCGCCCTCCACCGGATCGCCGGGATAGGCGAAGCGGACGCTGAGGACGGTGCGGCCGCGCAGGGGCGGGGGCGGACCATCCATGTCCGGCACGTTCAGGAGGACGACAGAGGTGGTCGCCTCATCGGGGAGGTCGGCCGACCAGTCGATCCAGGCGCGGAACGCGGGCTCGATCGCATCCCCTTCGAAGAAGACGCTGCCGCCGTAGAGGGAGCGCAGCGAGACCAGCTCGAGGAGCATCTCCGTGACGACTCCGAGGCCGCCCTTCCCGCCGCGGAGGGCCCAGAAGAGGTCGGTGTTGGTCTCGCCGTCGGCCGTGACGACCGTGCCGTCGGCGGTGACCACGCGGAACCCGCGCACCCAGTCGGCGGTGAAACCGAATTGCCGAGCGAGCGGGCCGATCCCGCCGCCGAGGCTGTATCCCACGGCACCGACGTTGGTCGATGAGCCCGTGATCGGCGCCAGCCCGTGCTCGGCCGCTGCGACGATGACCGGCGCCCAGCGGACGCCCGCGCCGATGCGCGCGAGCCGCGTCTCCGGATCGACGGAGAGTTGGTCGAGCCCGCGGGTCGAGATGATCATCCCTCCGGAGATCGGGGCCTCGGCCCCGTGCCCGGTCGCCTGCACGCGGACCGGGAGGCCGGCGTCGCGGGCGAAGCGCACCGCTTCGACGACGTCGCCCTCGGTCGCGACGGCGACGACGATGTCAGGATCATGGCGGATCGCCGGGTTGAAACAGGACACCTCAGCGGCGAGCCCCTCCTCGCCGCGGGTGTAGACGGTTCCGTTGACGGCCTCGCGCAAGCGCGCGACAGCGGTCGTATCGAGTTCGATTCCCATGGGGGAAATGTAGGGGAGACGACCGACATACGGGAAGGCTCGGGCACGAGAAGGCCACCGTCAGCCGTGTGACGTAGCATTCCTCCATGACCGCCGTGCTGCCCGTTCCCCGCGCTTCCGGCGCGGACGCGGCGCCTGACGCAACGACGGTGTACCGCCCGAGCGAACCGCTCGATCTGGCAGGCACGCTCGCCCTCTTGGGCCGTGGACCGTACGATCCCACCACCGTGTGGGATCTGCGCGGGATGTGGCGCACCTGGCGCACGCCGGCGGGCGCGGCGACGCTCCGCATCCAGCGGCGCACAGCCGACGGCTCGATCGAGGCGGCGGCCTGGGGTCCAGGCGCGGAGTGGGCGATTGCCGGCGTGCCCGACCTGCTCGGGCGCAGCGACGACTGGTCAGACCTCGACGTGAGCGGGCACGCACTGCTGCGCGACAGCCTCCACCGCAACCCGGGACTGCGCCTTGCGCGCACCGGCCGGATGCTGGAGGCGCTCCTCCCGGCGATCATCGAGCAGCGGGTGACGAGCCTGGAAGCGTACCGCTCCTGGTCGCGCCTCCTGCGGTGGTACGGCGAGCCCGCGCCAGGGCCGGCGCCCGAGGGAATGCGGGTGATCCCCACGCTCGAGCAGTTGCGCGGCATCCCGTCGTGGGAGTGGCACCGGGCCGGGGTGGACCCGCGCCGGGCCCGCGCCATCCAGTCGGTGCTCGCCGTCGCGCCCTCGCTTGCGCGAGCGGTCGAACGAGCCGAGACCCTTGCGGCCGCGGAGTCGGCGCTGCAAACCATCCCGGGCGTCGGCCTCTGGACCGCGGCGGAGACGCTGCAGCGATCGCACGGCCACCCGGACCTCGTCAGCGTCGGCGACTATCACCTCGCGCATCAGGTGGGTGAAGCGCTCATCGGGCGCCGGGTCGACGACGAGGGGATGCTCGAACTGCTCGAACCGTGGGCGGGTCACCGGCAGCGGGTCGTCCGCCTGATCTTCGTGAGCGGATTCCGGTTCCAGCGCCGCGGACCCCGGGTCACGCTTCAGGACCACCGCTGGCACTGAGCGTGGATGCGGCGCGGTCCGCTAGCCCGTCGCGCCCGACCGGGCAGCCGCGTGCTCGGAACGCAGGTCGCGGTCCAGCTCCCGGCAGAGGGTGCGGTAGTGCTCCCTCATAGCGGGGACGTAGCTGCTGACGTCGGGCAGGGGTTTGTGGTCGTGCGCGGCCACCAGCCGGTCCAGGTAGTAGTCCCAACGTGGTCCGGAGTCGGCCTCGTCGATGATCGACCTCAGCCGGCGGCCGACGGTCACAGTGGTGTGGCCGCTCGCCTCGGTGAGGTGGGCGAACATCCGGTGGGACTCGCCGGCCGCACCGATGTCGGCGTGCAGGCGATGCGGCGCCGAGCACTCCAGCACCGAGACGTCCTCCCACTCGGCACCGTCACGCTCCGCTGTCATTCGCAGCTTGACCGCGCCCGTGGAGCCGGTTCCCTTGTACTCGCCCAGCCAGGCGCCGAGCCGCGGGGAGCGACTGAAGTAGGTCCACACCTCCTCGATCGGCGCTTTGAACATGCGATCGAAGACGAGGTAGACCCCGTCGTCCTTGCGGACCAGTCTTCCTGTCGGCTGCGGCATCATGGTGACCTCCGTCGGCTCAGCCTCTGGTGATCCACACCTTAGCCACGGTCGCCGCGAAACGGCAGGGGGCGGCTATGAGGGCTCTCAGTCTTCGAGGACGGCCATGGCGGCGTTGTGGCCGCCGAGTCCGCTGACGGCGCCCCCGCGCCGGGCGCCAGAGCCGCACATGAGGATGCGCGGATGCCGCGTGGCGACACCCCAGCGCTCGGCCGGCGTTCCGAGCGGCTCGTCGTCTTCGGCGAACGGCCAGGAGAGCGGGCCGTGGAAGATGTTGCCGCCGGGCATGTTGAGGGCCTGCTCGAGGTCGCGCGTGGTCTTCGTCTCGATGCACGGGCGACCGTCGGCGTCGGTGAGGAGCAGGTCTTCCACCGGCTCGGCGAGCACCGAGTTGAGGGAGGCGAGCACCGCATCCTGAAGCCGCTGCCTGGTGGCGTCGTTGTTCTCATCGGTCAGCCAGCGATCCGGCGTGTGGAGGCCGAACACGGTGATCGTCTGCGCTCCGGTGGCGGCGAGTTCGGGGTCGAGGATGCTCGGATCGGCGAGCGTGTGGCAGTAGATCTCGCAGGGGAGGAGGTCGGGCATCACACCGCGGGTCATGCCCGAGTACGCCTCCTCGAGCTGGGTGTACGTCTCGTTGATGTGGAAGGTGCCGCCGAAGGCCGCCTTCGGGTCGATGGCCTCGTCGCGGAGGCGCGGCAGACGCGAAAGCAGGAGGTTGACCTTCACCTGCGCGCCCTCGGCCCGCGGCCGGGGCGGCTGGGGGGTCTCGCCGAGCAGTGCGTCCAGGACATCGGGCGCCACGTTGGCGAGCACCCGGCTGCCGACGACCCGTCGCTCATGCCCGTTGCGGAGGTATTCGACCGTGCCGTCGGCGTCGATGCGCGTCACCTCCGCATCCGTCACGATGCGGGCGCCGGCCTCGCGGGCGACCCGGGCCAGTTCACCGGTGACCGCGCCCATCCCGCCGACGGGGACATCCCACTCCCCGGTGCCCTGGCCGATCACGTGATAGAGGAAGCATCGGTTCTGGTCGAGTCGGGGGTCGGAGAGGCTTGCGAACGTGCCGATCAGGGCGTCGGTGGCGACGACGCCGCGCACCAGGTCGTTCTGCAGGCGGGACTCGATGAACTCGCCGATCGGCTGCTCGACGAGGGCACGCCAGGCCTCGTCGTCTCCGACCAGCGCTTTGGCCTCGGACCGGGTCAGGAGGGGCTCGGTCACGGTGGGCCAGAGGGCGCGGGCGAGCCCGCCGGTGGTCTCGTACACGGCGTCGAAGGCTGCGGCGTCGTCCGCGGCGCCGATCCGGGCGAAGGATGCGGCGGTCGCTTGGGCGTCGGTGTTGTCGATCAGGAGGCCCGCACCGTCGGGGTCTCCCGGGACGGGAGTGTAGGAGGAGTACCGGCGCCGCACGAGCCGGATGTCGAGCCCGAGGTCCTCGATGATGCGCTGGGGGAGGAGGCTGACGAGATACGAATAGCGCGAGAGGCGGGCCTCGACCCCGTCGAACGCCTGGGCGCTGACCGCTGCGCCGCCGACCTCCTCCAACCGTTCCAGGAGGATGACGGACCTCCCCGCCCGCGCGAGGTAGGCGGCGGCGGTGAGCCCATTGTGCCCGCCGCCCACGATGACGATGTCGTGCGTCTGGGTGGCGGGCGAAGAGGAGCGGTCGGTCATGGGAACGACTCTAGCCGCGGTGGAGAACAGGCAGTTCTCCACAACTTCAGGTCGCTTCCGAGCCCGTCCAGCACCGGGTAATAGTGTCGTCATCATGGTCGACACAACGGATGGCGCCGAGGCGCGCCCGGCGACGATCGCTCACGAGGCGGTCGAGCTGGTGCAGCGCTGGCTCGCCGAGAGCAAGCACGGCAACGGGGCTGACGCGCCCCCGAGGGATCCCGCTGCGGAACGGCTCGCCGGAGTCCTCAGCGACCCGCACGGGCTGGAGTTCGCCGTGGGGTTCGTTGACGGTGTGGCCCGGCCTCAAGACCTGTTCGTCGCCGGGTACAACCTGCAGCGGGTCGCCAAGCGCATCCCCGCCTTCCTGCCCTGGTACATGCGGCTCGCGATCTGGCTCGGTGGGGTGTTCGGGCCGGTGCTGCCGTGGGTGGTCATCCCGATCGCTCGGCGGGTGCTCCGTCGCATGGTCGGCCATCTCGTCGTGGATGCGACGCCCGAGAAGCTCGGGCCCGCGATCGAACGGCTCCGGGCGCCCGATGACTCGGAGGGCCACGGCGCGCGCCTCAACCTCAACCTGCTCGGCGAAGCGGTGCTGGGCGAGAAGGAGGCCGAGCGCAGGCTCGAGGGCACTCGTGCGCTGCTTGCGCGCGACGACGTGGACTACGTGTCGATCAAGGTGTCGTCCATCGCGTCTCAGCTGTCGATGTGGGCGTTCGACGAGACCGTCGAACGCGTGGTCGACCGGCTGACCCCGCTCTACGAGCTCGCCGCCGCATCCCCGACGCCGAAATTCATCAACCTCGACATGGAGGAGTACCGCGACCTCGACCTGACGATGGCAGTCTTCACCACCATCCTCAGCAAGCCGCAGCTGCTGGGCCTGGAGGCGGGCATCGTGCTGCAGGCCTACCTCCCGGATGCCCTCGATGCGATGCAGACGCTCACGGAGTGGGCGACGCAGCGGCGCGTCGCCGGCGGCGCGCCCGTCAAGGTCCGGGTGGTCAAGGGCGCCAACCTGGCGATGGAGCGAGTGGATGCGACCATCCACGGGTGGCCGCTCGCCACCTACGGCACGAAGCAGTCCACCGACGCGAACTACAAGCGGGTGCTCGACTGGTCGCTGACGCCGGAGCACACGGACGCGGTCAAGATCGGCGTGGCCGGTCACAACCTGTTCGACATCGCCTACGCGTGGCTGCTCGCCTCAAGGCGCGGTGTGACCGACCGGATCGACTTCGAGATGCTGCTCGGCATGGCCACGGCACAGGCCGAGGCCGTCAAGCGCACGGTCGGCGGGCTGCTGCTCTACACGCCGGTGGTCGACCCACGCGAGTTCGACGTGGCGATCTCGTATCTGATCCGTCGGCTGGAGGAGAACGCCAGCCCGGAGAACTTCATGTCGGCGGTCTTCGAGCTCGCCTCCGACACCGAGCTGTTCGAACGGGAGAAGCAGCGCTTCCTGGCGTCCGTGGCCGAGTTGGAAGCAGACGGCGGGCCGCGCGGGGCGGCGCCCGTGCCGAATCGGCAGCAGGACCGCACCCGGGAGTGGGAGGAGGCGTCAGCGCCCTCCTTCACGAGGCCGCCCGCCCCAGAAGCAGCGACAGCACAGGCGGAAGGGCTCACCAGTGTCGTGCTCGGGCTGACGCGAGGCTCCGGTGGTATGGAGGTGCCGACCGAGTCGGGCGCCTTCAGCAACGCGCCCGACACCGATCCATCGCGCGCTGCCAATCGGGCCTGGGGACGCCGCATCCTGTCGCGCTCTGCGGATTCGGCGATCGGCGTGGACACCATCACAGCCGCCGTCGTGGACGACCCGGCGCGTCTCGACGCGATCATGGAGGGAGTCGCGAACGCCGGTGGCGAGTGGGGACGGCGAAGCGGGCACGACCGAGCAACCCTGCTCGATCGGGCCGGGCACGCGCTGGAAGCCAACCGCGACCGCCTGATCGAGGTGATGGCGGCCGAGACCGGCAAGACGATTGCCGAGGCGGATCCGGAGGTGAGCGAGGCGGTCGACTTCGCCCACTACTACGCGACCCGCGCCCGCGAACTGGACGCGGTCCAGGGAGCTCGGTTCATCCCGGCCGCGCTGACTGTCGTGGCTCCGCCGTGGAACTTCCCCGTCGCGATTCCGGCGGGGTCCGTGCTCGCGGCGCTCGCCGCAGGCAGTGGCGTCATCATCAAGCCGGCGCCTCAGGCTCGCCGATCAGCGGCAGTGATGGTGGAGGCGCTGTGGGAGGCGGGCATCCCCCGCCAGCTCCTCGCCCTGGTCGACGTGGCCGAGAACGAGCTCGGCCGGCACCTGATCTCCGATCCACGGGTGAATCGCGTAATCCTCACCGGGTCGTATGACACGGCCAAGCTGTTCCGTTCGTGGCGTCCGGACCTCCCGCTCCTCGCCGAGACGAGCGGGAAGAACGCGATCATCGTCACGCCGAGCGCCGACTACGACCTCGCCGTCTCGGACATCGTGAAGAGCGCATTCGGGCACGCCGGCCAGAAGTGCTCCGCCGCGAGCCTCGTCATCCTGGTCGGATCGGCGGCGACCTCAGAGCGGTTCCGCAATCAGCTGGTGGATGCGGTGACCAGCCTGCGCGTCGGCTACCCGCAGGACCCGGTCGCTCAGATGGGACCGCTCATCGAGCCGGCCTCGGGCAAGTTGCTGCATGCGCTGACCACCCTCGGAGCGGGGGAGGAGTGGCTGGTCGAACCGCGGCGGCTCGACGACTCCGGTCGCCTGTGGTCTCCGGGCGTTCGCACAGGCGTCCAGCCCGGGTCGTACTTCCATCTCACCGAGTTCTTCGGGCCCGTGCTGGGCATCATGACGGCGCGCGACCTGGAGGAGGCCATCCGGTTCCAGAACGCGGTCGAGTACGGACTCACCGCCGGCCTGCACTCGCTCGATTCCGACGAGCTCGCCCTGTGGCTCGACACGGTCGAGGCCGGAAACCTGTACGTCAACCGGGGCGTCACCGGCGCGATCGTCCGCCGGCAGCCGTTCGGCGGCTGGAAGCGGTCGTCTGTCGGCGCGGGGGCCAAAGCCGGGGGCCCGAACTACCTGCTGGGTCTCGGTACCTGGGTGCCGGAGGCGGGTCACTCGAGTTCGAGCCTGCACCTGCGTGGACTCGAGCCACGCGTCACTCAGCTCATCGAGTCCGGGCAGTCGTCGATGGACTACCCGTCGTTCGACCTGGTGCGGCGATCCGCGCTCAGCGACGCGATCGCGGTGGCCACCGAATACCACCGCGTCACCGACGTCTCGGCCCTCGGTGTCGAGCGGAACCTCTTCCGCTACCGGCCGGTGCCCGTGGCCATCCGGCTCTCCGAGGGCAGCTCGCTGCCCGAATTGCTGCGGGTGATGGCGGCCGCCACGGTCGCACGTGCGCCGTTCACGGTCAGCACGCCTGCCAGGCTGCCGAAGGGGATGCTCGCGGTGCTGCGAGAGCGAGAGGTGGAGGTCGTGGTCGAAAGCGACGCGCACTGGCTATCGCGGGTGCGGTCGCGCCGGATCACGGCTCACCGCATCCGGCTCATCGGCGGCGACCCCGCGGCGCTCGCCGCGGCGCTGGGCGGGACCCCGGATGTCGCCGTCCACAGCGGGCCGGTCACACCGTCCGGGCGCATCGAGGTGCTCACCTTCCTGCACGAGCAGGCCATCTCGATCACGAACCACCGCTTCGGAAACCCCACGCACCTCTCCGACGAGGTGCTGTGAGAAGTGAGCGCTCGCGTACTGTGGCAGCTATGACGACATCCATCCCCTCCCTTCCCCTCGATGGCGGCGGCAGCATCCCCCAGCTGGGCCTGGGGACGTGGCCGCTCGACGACGCAGAGGTGCGGAAGGCCGTCGTCGCGGCCGCGGAGATCGGCTACCGGCACGTGGACACGGCGGTGAAGTACGCCAACGAGATCGGCGTCGGTCGCGGCCTCGCCGACAGCGGGGTGCCCCGCGACGAGTGGTTCGTCACGACCAAGCTCGACGGCGTCTACCAGGGCGACGACCGCGCGATGGGCGGGCTCGACGACAGCCTCCAACGGCTCGGGCTCGACTACGTCGACCTGCTCCTCATCCACTGGCCGCTACCGCAACGCGATGAGTACGTCTCGACCTGGGAGACGTTCATCCGTCTGCGCGACGCCGGCAAGGCGCGCGCGATCGGCGTCTCCAACTTCAAGCCGGCCCACATCGACCGGATCATCGCCGAGACCGGGGTCGCCCCCGCCGTCAACCAGATCCAGCTGAGCCCGGCGATCCCACGCCGGGAGCAGCGTGCCTACGACAGCGACCACGGCATCGTCACCGAGTCGTGGAGCCCTATCGGAGGGACCGGCGACCTCCTGGCCGAGCCCGTGCTCGCCCAGCTCGCCGACAAGCACGGCCGGACGCCCGGGCAGATCGTCCTCCGCTGGCACGTGCAGAACGGGCTCGTCGCCATCCCGAAGTCGCGGAACCCCGAGCGTATGGCCGAGAACCTCACGGTGTTCGACTTCGAGCTCGACGCCGACGACCTCGCCGCGCTCGAGGCGCTGGACGAGGGGCCGGACGCGGGTGTCGACTCCGACCGCACCGGACACTGAGTCCGGCGCAGTCGGCTGGCGACCGCCGCCTCAGTCGCGTCGCAGCGGCAGGGTAACGGTCGCCGTCAGCCCCGACGGTGACGCGTTCGCCAATACCACACGGCCGCCAGCGGCCTCCGCCAAGGCGCCCACGATGGCGAGCCCGAGCCCACCACCCGACTGGCCGGTGCGGGCGCCGTCGGCGCGCGTGAAGCGGTCGAGCGCCACGGGGATGAACTCCTCCGGCATGCCCGGCCCCGAATCGCAGACCGTGAGCACCACGGCTTCACCGCCGTCGTCGTCCGTCACCAGCTCCAGCTGCGCGGTCACTGTCGCATCCGGGCGCTCGCCGTCGGACGAGCGGATCGCCGTGATGGCGTTCCCGAGAAGGTTGTCGAGGATCCGGCCGAAATCCGTCGGGGACAAGGCCACCCGTGCCCGCGCATCCGGGCGCCGCCTGGGGTCGTACTCGAAGTCGACCGAGATCCCGGCCGCCTCGTCGTCGCTGCTCACCAGCAACCGCGCCCGATCGATCGCGTCGGTCAGCTCGTCGACCAGGGTGCGCCAGTCGATCCGCCCGCTCGATGGGCCCGCCTCGATCCGCGACAGCTCCAGCAGGTTGTTGGCGAGCGCGGCAAGCCGGATCGCCGTCGCGTGCGACGAGCGGACGTCGGCCAGCAGCGCGTCCGGATCTCCGGCATCCAGCTCGGCCAGCTCCAGCTGCCCCCGAAGCACTGCGAGCGGTGTGCGCAGTTCGTGGCTCGCATCCGACACCATCTGCCGCTCGCGATCCGCCGACGCCCGCAGCCGCAGGATCAGGTCGTTCAGGGTCGTCGCCAGTTCGGAGAGCTCGTCCTGGGCGGGGCCGACCGGCAGCAGCCCGGCCTCCTCCGGGGTCGAGCCGGCGATCCGGTCCGCCTGCTCCCGCATCCTGCTCACCGGCCGCAGCGCGGTGCGCGCGAGCAGCCACGACGCCGCCCCGAAGGCGAAGATCAGGATACCCGCGCCAGCCAGCAGCGCGGCCGTCAGCCGGTCGAGGATCAGCGCCGTCGTCTCATCGTTGCGAGCCGCGACCACATGCATGACGCCGTCGGACGTGGTGACGCTGCGGCTGAGGACGAGGTAGTGGTCGTCACCGACCTGCACCTCGCGGGGGTCCTTCCCCTGGTTGATCAACCGCGCGAGACGGTTCTCGAGCGCCTCCGGCATTGTCGACGCGAGGACGGAACCCTGTGCATCCACGATCGCCAGCTCCTGGCCGCCACCCGGCAGATCGAAGGGACCGGACGGTTTCGACAGGAGCGACTGCGCGGGCGCGACCACGTCGTTGTTCAGCAGCGTGACCGTGGCGTTGTGCAGGATGGACGACACCCCGATGCGGATGACGACGACGGCGACCAGTGCGAGCAGGGCGGCGACGACGAGACTGCCGATCGTGATCCGCGCCGTGATCGACAGGCGCCGCACCCAGTTCACGGCGTCGAAGCGGTGTTGTGCGTGGTCGGTGTCGGCTCGGCCGCGCCGGCTGCTCGGGTCCGGTCGACCGCGTTGCGGGCGTCCAGCCGGTAGCCCCGACCGCGTTCCGTGACGATGGAGAGCCCGGCGCCCGCCGCATCCAGCTTCTTCCGAAGGTACGACACGTACTGGTCGATGACGTTGGTTCCGATGTTCTCGGTGGTGCCCCACACGGACTCGAGGATGTCGGACCTCGACAGCGTCTTGTCCGGGTTGGTGGCGAACAGGCGCAGGAGGGTGAACTCGCGCCGGCTCAGCGGCATCTCGTGGCCGGCGACGAGCGCCTGGTGCTCGTGCGAGTCGATGGTGAGCCGGCCGACGCTCACCTGCGGCCGCATGCCGGTCGGCTCCCGCCGGAGCAGTGCCCGCACCCGGGCGGCGAGCTCGGCGAACGCGAACGGCTTGGTGAGGTAGTCGTCGGCTCCCGAGTCGAGGCCGTGCACGCGGTCCTCGATGGCGTCGCGTGCGGTGAGCAGCAGGATGGGCATCGGGTTCGCCGCCTCCCGGATGTGGCGGCACAGCTCGAAGCCGCTCATCCCGGGGAGCATGACGTCGATCGCGGCGGCCGAGAAGGCGTCGCCGCGGAGCGCGATGAGCGCATCCACGCCGTTCGTGACCAGGGTGACGTCGTAGCCCTCGGCAGCGAGGCCCCGCTGGACGAGGCCTCCCATGTCCGGATCGTCTTCGACAACGAGCAGCTTCATGCGCCCATCGTGCCACTGTTGGCCGTGCCGCCGCTCCCACCGCCCCGCAGCAGGCCCTGCGCGGGCTGAAGGTTCTCGAAGGAGGACGCTCAGTCTTCCTCGACGACCGACTTCAGCTCCTGGAGCACCATGGCCCAGTTGGCGCTCATCCTCTCGGCTTCTGCGTCGTCCGCGCAGCCGTCCTGCGTGATGGTGACCCGGGTGCCCTCGCCGTCGTCGGCGAGCAGGTACGACACCGTCTGGTAGCTCTCCGGCACGTCCGGTTTGCCGCTCAGCGGGCTGTAGTAGCTGGTGACGAGGCGGTCGCCTGGCACGATTTCGAGGATCGTGCCCTTGTCCTCGTACGGCCGGCCCTCCCACTCGCCGCGGTAGACGATGGGGCTGCCCTGCTGCCAGTCGGTCGAGACCCGGCTGCCGAACAGGAAGCGTGCGATCGTGTCGGGGTCGGTGAGCGCCGTCCAGAGGCGCTCGCGTGAGGCGTCGACGTGGACGTCGGTTCGTGCTGTCGTGCTCATGGGGTAAGTCTCGCGCGGCCCGCGGTCGGGCGTCTTGAAGTTTCGCGACGCACCGGCGGCCGCGTCGTCAGGCGTGACCGCGGTTGATCAGCCGCGAGAGCACGATCGCGCTGCGGGTGTGATCCACGTTGGGCGCGAGGCGCACCTTCTCGAGGGCGGCCTCCAGGCTCGGGATGTCGCGCGAGCGGATGTGGACGATCGCATCGGCGCTGCCCGTCACGGTTCCGGCATCGACGACCTCGGGGACGGCGGAGAGGATGCGCAGCAACTCTTCGGGTGAGACCGTGCCGCGGCAGAACAGTTCGACGTACGCCTCGGTGCTCATCCCGTCGATCGCCGGGTCGACCTGGATGGTGAACCCGCGGATCACGCCGTCGGCCACCAGCCGGTCCACACGCCGCTTCACGGCGGAGGCGGACAGCCCGACGACGGAACCGATGTCACCGTAGCCCGCCCGCGCGTTCTGACGGAGGAGGTCGAGGATGCTGCGATCGAGGTTGTCCACGTGCCGAGCTTATGGTGAATCGTTGCGTAGAGGTGAGGGAAGTGGCCGTATTGTGCGCCGCGCGCACGATCTGACACACCACCGTGCGCCATAGCGAGACCAAAGCGGGCGTTCACCCGGGACTCGGACGGTGGGACCATGGGCGCCATGAGCGAAACCGACACCGCCCCGTCGCGACGCGAGGACGACTCCAGTCACGGCTTCTTCGGGCAGCCGCGGGCCCTCTCCAACATCTTCGGCGTGGAGATGTGGGAGCGGTTCTCCTTCTATGGCATGCAGGGCATCCTGCTCATCTACCTCTACTACTCGGCGGAGCAGGGCGGCCTGGCGATCGACCAGCCGACGGCGGCTGGGGTCGTCGGCGCGTATGGCGGCGCCGTCTACCTCTCCACCATCCTGGGGGCGTGGCTCGCCGACCGGCTGTTCGGTTCGGAGCGGGTGCTGTTCTGGAGCGCGGTCGTCATCATGGCGGGGCACATCTCGCTCGCGTTGATCCCCGGTGTGGCGGGCGTGCTGGTCGGCCTGCTGTTCGTCGCCCTCGGTAGCGGAGGGCTCAAGGCGAACGCGACCCGGATCGTCGGCACGCTGTATTCGGAGAAGGATCCGCGGCGCGACGCCGGCTTCTCGCTGTTCTACCTCGGCATCAACCTCGGCGCCTTCTTCGGTCCGCTGCTCACCGGGTTGCTGCAGACGACGCTGGGGTTCCACTGGGGCTTCGCGCTGGCGGCGGTCGGGATGGCGATCGGGCTCATCCAATACTCCTTCGGTCGCAAACGGCTTCCGGAGGAGGCGCGTCATGTGCCGCATCCCCTCGAGCGCTCCCGGTTCGGGCTGGTCATCGGCGTCGGCGTCGGCGGGGTGATCGTGATCGTCGTCCTGGTGCTCACCCACGTCATCAACGCGTTCAACCTCGCGTTGTGGGTCATCGGCGTCACGATCGTCGCCGCCATCGCCTACTTCGTGGTGATCATGTCGTCGCGTCTGCTGAGCGCGGAGGAGCGGAGTCGCCTGGTCGCGTTCATCCCGCTGTTCATCACCAACGCCGCCTTCTGGTCGCTGTACCAGCAGCAGTTCACCGTCGTCACGATCTACTCGGACGAACGGTTGAACCGGAACATCTTCGGCTGGGAGTTCCCGGTCTCGTGGGTGCAGTCCATCAATCCCATCTTCATCATCGTGCTGTCGGGCGTCTTCGCCGCCATTTGGACGAAGTGGGGCGAGAAGCAGCCGTCGACACCGATCAAGTTCGCTGCGGGGACGGTGCTGATGGGGCTCGCCTTCTTCCTGTTCCTGATCTGGGCGGGCGGAGGAGCGAACAGCACTCCGCTGCTGGGTGTCGTCGCCATCCTGTTCGTCTTCACCGTGGCCGAGCTGCTGATCTCGCCCGTGGGGCTGTCGGTGACGACGAAACTCTCGCCGCGCGCGTTCCGGGCGCAGATGGTGGCGCTCTACTTCCTGTCGGTGGCGCTCGGCACGGCGATGGCCGGCCAGCTGGCGAAGCTGTACACGCCGGCGACCGAGGGGATCTACTTCAGCGCCATCGGCGGCGTCGCGATCGTGATCGGCGTGCTTCTGGCGTTGGTCAGCCCGTGGGTGCTCCGGATGATGCGTGGGGTGCGCTGAGGTTCGGCTCCGCTGAGGTTCGGCCGCGCTGCGATACTGGCCGGATGGCAGAGATTCTGGCGGTATGCCGCGTGGAGCAGCTCGTCCACGATTCAGGGGCGATCGGTGTGACCGCGATCGACAAGCGGCCGGTCGAGAAGCGCCTGCGAGTGCGCCCGCTCGGGCTGTACGGCGACGTGCAGGCGGACCGGAAGCACCACGGCGGCGCGTCGAAGGCGCTCTACGCGTACGCGGATGAGGATGCGGACTTCTGGGCACAGCAGCTCGGGCGGCCCATCCCGGCGGGTCTCTTCGGCGAGAACCTGCGGACGGCCGGACTCGACGTGAACGGCGCCGAGATCGGCGAGCGATGGGCGATCGGCGAGGAACTGGTCGTCGAGGTGACCTGTCCGAGGGAGCCGTGCGCGGTCTTCCAGCGCAGGATGCGCGAGCCGCAGTGGGTGAAGCGCTTCACGCAGGAGGGCCGGCCGGGCGCCTACCTGTCGGTCGTGAAGTCGGGCAAGGTCGGCGCGGGCGACGAGGTCCGGGTGCTGTCGCGGCCGGGGCACGGGGTCACCGTCGCCTCCTGGTTCTCGGGCGCTGACGCGGCGCAGGCCGACGCGCTGGAGGCGGCGGAGGGCGAGGGGATGCTGACGCTCGTCCGCGAGATGCGAGAGGCGATCGCCAAACTGCGATCCCGTCGTTTACTTGTTCTTGACAAGTGAACTTGCAAAGAGCAAGCTAAGTCCCAACGAACCACCGATTGGGAGGAACATCATGGCCACCAACATCTTCGTCAATCTTCCGACGAACGACCTCGACCGCTCGAAGGCCTTCTACGAGGCGCTCGGGTACAGCATCAACCCCATGTTCACCGATGAGAACGCCGCCTGCGTCGTCCTGAGCGACACCATCTACTTCATGGTGCTCACGCGGGAGTACCTCGGCACCTTCACCGACAAGCAGATCATCGACCCGGCGACGCAGGCCGGCGCCACCATCGCCCTCGGCGCGACCTCGCGTGAGGAGGTGGACGCGATCGTCGCCAACGGCCTGGAGGCCGGAGGCTCCGAGCCCCGCCCGGCTCAGGACCTCGGCTTCATGTACTCGCGCGACCTGGAGGACCCCGACGGCAACAACCTGTCCTACGTCTACATGGTGCCGCAGGCGGCCGAGAAGGGCCCGGAGGCCTACCTGGCCGAGCAGGGCGCCGGAGCCCAGGCGCAGGCCTGACCCGGCATCCCGCATGGCCACACGGTCACCGCGCGGCTTCGGCCAGTCCGGAGGGGTCGCGCGTGCGGTTGAGCGGGTCGGGGAACGGTGGGCACTGCTCATCGTCCGCGACCTGCTCGCCGGCGCGCGCCGCTACAGCGATCTGAAGGCGGGACTACCGCGCATCCCGACGAACATCCTGAGCGACCGCCTGAAGGAACTGCAGCAGGCGGGCATCATCCGGCGGGTGCCTGTCGTCCGCGGCGGCTACGAGCTGACGCCGCTCGGGCGGGGGCTCGAGCCGGTGGTGCTCGCGCTGGAGCGGTGGGGGTGGGCCGTGCCGGCCGAGCCGGGTGCGGACGACGTCTTCACGGCGGACGCACTGGCGGTGACGCTGCGTGCAGCCTTCCGGCGGGACGACGCCGCCGGTCTGCCGGCGACCGAGTATGTCCTCCACGTGGACGCGGCCTCGGTGAGCGCGGTCGTGGACGGCGACGCGCTGGATGTCATGGACGTCGGCCCGGACGCCCTCCCGCAGCCGCAGCGGCGGCTGACGGTGGGCACTCCAGAGGATGTGCTCGAGTTCCGGGTCGCGCTCGCCGACCTGGAGGTTCTGCTCGGCGACGGCACTCCGACGATCGAGGTGCTGGCGGGGCGGAAGGACTTCGTCGAACGTTTCCGGCGGACCTTCCGGTTCGACCCGATCCCCGGGGAGGATGCGACCGCGCAGTCGTCGGCGGCGTGAGGGAGCGGTCGCCGCATCGGCGCGAGTTATGAGCGCACAGCTATTCAGCAGTACGATCGCGCAATGGAACTGCGCCAGCTCGAGCACTTCGTCACCGTCGCCGAGGAGAGGCACTTCACCCGTGCCGCCGAACTGCTGCGCATCTCGCAGTCCGGTCTCTCGGCATCCATCCGTTCCCTCGAGCAGGAGCTCGGAACGTCGCTGTTCATCCGCAGCACGCGCCGGGTCGAACTGACGGCCGCCGGCCAGGCGCTGCTCGCCGATTCGGTGCGAACGCTCGCCAGCGCCGCCGCCGCACGGGATGCGGTCGCCGCCGTCCGTGGGCTGCTACGCGGGCGACTGACGATCGGCGCCGAGCCGTGCCTGGGGTCGGTCGACCTGCCGGCCGAGCTCGCCGCGTTCCGGACCGAGAACCCGGGCGTCGAGGTGCGCCTGCGCTACTCGGGCTCCGAGGAGCTGGTGGATGACGTGGCGGGCGGTCGCACCGACATCGCGTTGGTCGTGGACACGGGCCACACGCCGTCGGGCGTGCACCTGCGCCCGCTGAGCACCCAGGAGATGCTCGTGCTGTGCCACCCCGGTCACCGCTTCGCGGCCGAGCAGAGCATCCCGCTGGAGAGTCTCCGTGGCGAGCCGCTCGTCGGCTTCCAGGAGGGATGGGGCGCCCAGGCGCTCACCCGACGCGCCTTCGCGGCGGCCGGGTTCGACTACCGTGCGGCGATGGAGGTCAACGACGTGCATCCCCTGCTCGACCTCGTCGGCTACAACCTGGGCGTGGCCGTGGTGCCGGCGAGCTTCGCCCTCAAACGCCCGGACGCCCTGCGGGCAGTCGGCCTGCGGGGCGCCCCGGCGTGGCGGGTGGCCGTCGCGGTCGCGGAGCAGCCGAGTCCGGCGGCGGCCGCCTTCCTGACCCAGCTCGACCCGGTGACCGCGACGGTCTGACGGAGGTCAGGCCGCGTTCAGCCGGCTGAGCTCCTCCGGCGTCAGCTCGACGTCGACCGCGGTCACCGAGTCGCGGATGGTCTCCGGACGCGACGAGCCGGGGATGGGGATGACGTGCGGGCTCTGCGCCAGGTGCCAGGCCAGGGCGACGACCTGCGGACTGATCCCTCGAGCGTCGGCGACATCCTTGAACGGCTCGAACCTGCTGCCCAGATCGCTGGCCGAGCTGATCCCGCCGAGCGGGCTCCAGGGCAGGAACGCGATACCCAGCTCGTCCGCCAGACGGAGTTCCGGCTCGCTCGACCGGAAGGCAGGTGAGAACTGGTTCTGCACCGACACCAGCCGGCCGGACAGGATCTCCTGCGCCTCCCGGATCTGCTGCGGGTTCGCGTTGGAGATGCCCGCCATGCGGATGATGCCCTCGTCGAGCAGGTCGCGCACCGCGCCGACCGACTCGGCGTAGGGGACCTCGGGGTCGGGCCGGTGGAACTGGTAGAGCCCGATCGCGTCGCCGCCGAGGCGTCGCAGCGACTCCTTCGCGGCCTCCTTGAGGTACTCGGGCCGGCCGTCCAGCGTCCACGAACCGTCGCCGGGGCGGAGGTGGCCGCCCTTGGTGGCGACGAGCACCGAGGAGGAGTCTCCGCCCCACGAGCGCAGCGCCTCGGCGATGAGCTCCTCGTTGTGGCCGACCTCGTCGGCCTCGAGGTGGTAGGCGTCCGCCGTGTCGATGAACGTGATGCCCTCGTCGAGCGCCGCGTGGATGGTCTTGATCGAGCGCTCGCGATCGGGGCGCCCTTCGATCGACATGGGCATCCCGCCGAGGCCGATCGCCGAGACCTGAACGTCGCCTATTGTGCGTGTCTTCACCTGTTCTCCTTCGTGTCCGTCACGCCCGGGGTCACCAGGCGTAGTGCTCAGGGGCCGTCTTGTGGCCCGGGAAGATCTCGTCGAGCCGCGCGAGCGCCGCATCGTCGAGGTGGATGTCGAGTGCACGCAGGCCGCCGTCGAGCTGCTCCTGCGTGCGCGGGCCGATGATCGGTCCGGTGACGCCCGGGCGGGTGAGCAGCCACGCGAGTGCGAGGTCGCCGGGCTCGTGACCGAGCTCCTCCGCGAAGGCCTCGTACGCCTCGATCGCCTCGCGGTTCTTCTCCAGCGTCTCCGCCGCGCGACCCTCGAGGCGACGCTTGCCCTCGTTCTGCTTGCGCACGACCCCGCCGAGAAGGCCGCCCTGCAGGGGCGACCAGGCGATCACGCCGACGCCGTTCGCCTGGGCCGCAGGGAGCACCTCCAGCTCGACATGGCGCGTCAGGAGGTTGTAGATCGACTGCTCGCTGACGAGCCCGAGGAGGTTGCGCCTGCGGGCCTCGGCCTGCGCCGTCGCGATGTGCCATCCGGCGAAGTTGCTCGATCCTGCATACAGGATCTTGCCCTGCGCGATGGCCGTCTCGATGCCCTGCCAGATCTCGTCCCAGGGCGTGTTCCGGTCGACGTGGTGGAACTGGTAGATGTCGATGTAGTCGGTCTGCAGCCGCTTCAGGCTGGCGTCGAGGGCGCGGCGGATGTTCAGCGCCGACAGCCGGTTCTCGTTCGGCCAGTCGCCCATGTCGCCGTACAGCTTGGTGGCGAGAACGGTGCGCTCGCGGCGGCCGTCGCCCTGGGCGAACCAGTTGCCGACGATCGTTTCGGTGGCGCCCCGGCCCTTGTGCTGGCCGTAGACGTTGGCGGTGTCGAAGTAGTTGATGCCCGCGTCGTGCGCGGCGTCCATGATGTGGTGGGAATCCTCTTCGGTGGTCTGCGGACCGAAGTTCATCGTGCCGAGGACGAGGCGCGAGACCTTCAGGCCGGACCGGCCCAGGTGTGTGTACTCCATGCTCGCCACTCTCCGCCGAACGCGTCCACATGTCCAACAGGTGATGTGGATGGGATTGCGCGCCCTGGACGATGAATCGCGTCAGTCCAGTCAGGCCCGTCAGTCGATGATGAAGCGGCCGGCCTCGCCGATGATCGCCTCGGCGACGGCCGTGTCGCGGCCGCCCATGAACCCGTGGGAGGCGCCGGGCACGACCCGCAGGGTGGCGCGGACGCCGGCGTGCGCGCACCGCGCGACGAGGTGCCGGGCGTCGGGCAGCAGCGAATCCTCGGACCCGACGGCGGCGAACACGGGTGGTAGCCGGCTGATGTCGGCGGCGAGGTCGGGCGCATCCGCGAGCCGCGCGACGCCGGCCCAGCGAGAGAACGCCCACTCCGACAGCTCGCGACCGGGGCCGCCGGGCGCCGCATCGTCGTAGCGCGACAGGCTCAGGTCGACGTTCGGATTGGTCAGCACCAGGCCGTCGACCCGCGCGCTGCGTGCGGCCGCGAGAGCGACCGCGCCTCCGGCGGAGTCGCCCCACAGCACGACCCGCTCGATACCCGCGGCACGCGTGACGTCCGCGCCGGCCACTGCATCGGCGGCGGAGTCGGCGAGGAGGAACTCCGGAGCGAGCCGGTAGGCGAGTGAGAGCACGAGGACACCCAGTGTGCCCGCGATGCGCCTGGCGTACGCATCCTGCAATTCGAGGTCGCCGAGCACGCCGTAGCCGCCGTGCAGAAAGACGACGCCGGTTTCGGGATGCGCGGCGCGTGCCGGCCGGTAGTACCGGGCCGGGACGCCACCGACGGTGTCGTCGGACACCGTCCCGTCGAAGGGCAGCCGGGGCCGTGCCCGCGCCCGCTCGGCGGCTTCCGCGCGGAGCCGTGCGAGGTCTGGATCAGCCACGGGACTAGCATCCCACCATGCGAGAGCTGATCGACAGCGTCCACCGCCTCGACGGCGCGCGTGGAGCGAATGCGTACCTGATCGAGGCCGACGATCGTTCCATCGTCGTCGATACGGGGGTCCCGTCCGGCGCGAAGCGGCTCGTCGCCGAGCTCGAGGCAGCGCGCATCCCCGCCATCACGGATGTCGTGCTGACCCACTACGACCCGGATCATGTGGGCGCGGCCGCCGCCGTCCAGCGGGCGACCGGAGCGACGGTCTGGCTCGGGGCGGCGGATGCGCGCATTCTGCGCGGCGAGGTCGCGCCCCCGACGCGCACGCGCCGCATGATGCGCCGGTTCAACCGGCCCGGTCACGCCGACCTGCCGCAGCTCACCGAGTTGCCTGACGACGCCGAGTTCGAGGTCGCGCCCGGGGTTGTCGTCGTCCCGGCGCCGGGGCACACGCCGGGTCATCACCTCGTGCGCTGGCGCGGCGTCGCGTTCATCGGAGATGCCGGCATCATGTCCAGGGGGCGCCTGATCAACCTCCCGGGCATGCTGATCTCAGACCAGGGCCAGGCCGACGCGACACTCGCGGCGATCACCGCGATGCGGCCGCGGCTGGTCCTGCCCGGTCACGGTCGCGCCGGTCGGCTCGACTGATCAGGTGAGCTGATCCGGCGTCAGCCGCGCAGCGCGGCCTCGAGCTCCGGGTCGGTCGGCTCGACGAGGTGGCGGCCGTCCGGGAAGACGATGACCGGGATGTTCGTGCGGCCGCTGATCTGCTGAGCGCGGTCCGCCTCCTCCGGGCGGGCGACGAGGTCGACGTACTCGTAGTCGGCGCCGAGGCGGTCGAGGAGGGACTTGGAGCGGATGCAGTCGCGGCACCAGTCGGCGCCGAAGACGGTCACGCGGTCGAAGGATGCGGTCGGGGAAGTCATTGCTTCAGGCTAAGCGGTGTCTCCTGGGAGACCGGTGGTGCCGTCGACGATCAGATCGGCGCGCGAGCGGGATGCCTCGATGATGACCGCGTTGGCTCCATCCACATCGCGTGCCCATGCCGTTGCCGCCTCGACCGTGCGGCCGTGGCGGGTGTGCCGGTCGACGAGGCGCCGCATCCGCTCGTTCTCCGGTGTCGCGACGAACCAGCTCTCGGCCAGCAGAGCCGGGATGCGCGACCACGGATCCTGGTCCACCAGCAGGTAGTTGCCTTCCGCGACGATGAGCCGCGTGCCGGGCGGAATCGGGATGGATCCCGCGACCGGCTCGTCGACGTTTCGTTCGAAGGCGGGGGCGTAGACCGGATTGGCCGTCTCCGCGAGCACGCGCTCGAGCAGCGCGGCGAATCCCCATCCGTCGAAGGTGTCGATCGCGCCCTTGCGATCGTGCCGGCCGAGCGCGTCGAGGGTGGCGTTCGCCAGGTGGAACCCGTCCATCGGCAGGTGCACTGCGGTGCCCGCCCCGGCGAGCTCGTTCGCACGACGCGCGACGGCACGCGCGAGGGTCGTCTTGCCCGAGCCGGGGCTTCCGGCGACGCCGACGATGGCCCGGCCGCCCTGAGCGAGGGCGAGGGCGCGGCGAGCGAGGGCGGTCGGATCGCTCGGATCGGTCGCAGAGGAGGCGAAGGAAGTCACGCGTCCCATTCTGCTGCGATCAGCGCCCGAACCCGCTGATCGCCTCCGCCATGCGCTCCATGGAGCGAGGGCCACCATGCCCTTCGTCCTCCACCACGATCAGCCGGCTGGCGGGCCACTGCCGATGCAGCAGCCACGGCGTGATGACCGGCCCGCTGACGTCGTGCCGGCCGTGCACGAGAACAGCGGGGATGTGCGCCAGCTCGTCCACCCGGCTCAGGATGGCGCGGTCGCCGGGCAGGAACGCGTCGTTCGCCCAGTAGTGCGTCACCAGGGTCGCAAAGACAAGCCGCTGTACCGGATCCTCGTGCAGCGGCCCCGGCGTGTAATTCGGGTCGAGGGACACGTGGGTCGATTCCCAGGCGTCCCACGCGTCGGCGGCGGCGGTGCGCTCCTCGGGTGTCCCGGTCGCGAGGATACGTGCGTAGGCCTCGACCACGCGCTCGCCGGGGCGGCGGTGCGAGTCGCGTTCCAGCGCCTCCCACGCCTCCGGGAAGATCCGTCCGACCGTCTCGCTGATCCAGTCGACCTCGTCCCGTCCCGTCGTCGTCACCGCGCCGAGGACGATGCCGCGGACGCGATCGGGATGCGCGAGCGCGTACGCCAGGGCCAGTGTCGACCCCCACGAGCCTCCGGTCACCAGCCAGCGGTCGATGCGAAGGTGCTCACGCACCAGCTCGATGTCGGCGATCAGCCCTTCCGTCGTGTTGCGCGGCAGGCGATCGAGCGCATCCACCACCAGCGGAGTGCTGCGCCCGCAACCGCGCTGGTCGACGCCGACGATCAGGAACACGTCGGGGTCGTAACGCTTGCGATAGCTGCCGGAGCCGAGTCCTGAGCCCGGGCCGCCGTGCAACCAGAGCGCGGGGATCCCGTGCGGGTTGCCGCTTGTCTCCCAGTAGATGCGGTCGCTGTCCGGGTTCTCCACCCAGCCGGACGCGAGGGTGTCGGTCACAGGAAACATCCCGGTACCGTACCGCGGGCTCAGGAGGTGCGGGTGGCCGTGACCTCGTTCTCCTCGAGCTCTTCGCGGACGACCTCGCGCGGCGCGAGGACGACGCGCGGGCGCATCCCGGCGAACCTGACGCGGAGTCCCCGGTACTTGATCAGGTAAAAGACGCCGACCAGCGCTGCGGCGAAGCCGCTCGCGGCCCCGACGCCCAGCGCCCAGCGGGGCCCGAAGGTGTCGGCGACCCAGCCGACGATCGGAGCCCCGATCGGCGTGCCGCCCATGAAGATCGCCATGTAGATGGCCATCACACGTCCGCGGAGCATCGGGTCGGTCGTCATCTGCACGGTGCCGTTCGCCGTGGTCATCAGGGTCTGCGAGGAGACGCCGATCACGATCAGGGCGAGCGCGAACAGCCAGTAGGTCGGCATGACCGCGGCCAGGGCGCAGCCGAAGCCGAAGAACGCGGCTCCCGCGAAGAGCAGGGAGACCCGCGGCCGATCGCGTCGCGCCGACAGCAGGGCACCGATCACCGACCCGATCGCCATGATCGAGGAGAGGATGCCGTACTCGCCCGCGCCCTGGTGGAACACGCTGACCGACATGGTCGAGATGAAGATCGGGAAGTTGAGGCCGAAGGTGCCGATGAGAAACACCATGACGAGGATGACGAGGATGTCCGGGCGCCGTCGCACGTAGCGGAAGCCTTCGACCAGACCGCCGCGGGAACGCTTCGCCCGCTCTCTCCGGTACAGCTGATCACTGCGCAGCATCGCCAGTGAGGCCAGGACCGCCCCGAAGGTGGCCGCATTGATGAGGAACACCCATCCGGCGCCGACCGCGGCGGTGAGGAGCCCGGCGACCGCCGGCCCGATCAGCCGCGCGGCGTTGAACGACGCCGAGTTGAGTGCCACGGCGTTGGAGAGGTTCGGACCGGCGACCAGCTCCGAGACGAACGTCTGACGGGCCGGGGCGTCGAAGGCCGCGACGATCCCGAGCAGCAGGGCGAAGAGGTAGACGTGCCAGAGCTGCACCATCCCGCTGACGGTGAGGATGCCGAGGCCGAGACCCAGCGCGCCCATCGCCCCCTGGGTGGCCATGAGCAGCTTGCGGCGATCGAGGTGGTCTGCGGCCCATCCCGTCACCGGCAGCAGGAAGAGCGCAGGCGCGAACTGCAGGGCCATGACGAACCCGACCGCCGAGGCGTTGTTGTGGGTCAGCTGGGTCAGGACGATCCAGTCCTGCGCTGTGCGCTGCATCCAGGTGCCGACATTCGAGACGATGGCCCCGGCTGCCCAGATGCGGTAGTTGACCCCCGCCAGGGAGCGGAACATGGCACTCACGAGTCGGCGAGCTCCCGCATGATCTCGGCGGCCGCCGCCAAGGTGGCGC
This sequence comes from Leifsonia sp. RCC_180, assembly GCF_058138205.1. Classification (NCBI taxonomy): domain Bacteria; kingdom Bacillati; phylum Actinomycetota; class Actinomycetes; order Micrococcales; family Microbacteriaceae; genus Leifsonia; species Leifsonia sp. RCC_180. The sequence goes on from NZ_CP200340.1 coordinate 2,929,049, forward strand.
GCTGCTCGGCGGTGAGGGTGCGCAGACGCTGGTGCAGCCACGCGTCGCGACGCTTGCGGGTCTCGGCGACGAGCGCGGCGCCACGCTCGGTGGGCACGACGACGACCTTGCGGCCGTCGGCCTCGTCGGCGGTGCGGGCGACGTAGCCCGCTTCCTCGAGCCGGTTGACGGTGCGGTTCATCGACGGCGGCTTCACGCGTTCGAACTCGCTGAGCCGGCCGACGGTGCCGGATCCCTCGCGGACGAGGTAGCCGAGGATGGCGGTCTGCGAGTCGCTGAGCTCGTGGTCCGCCTTCTCGGCGCGGAGTCGCCGGGAGAGCCGCGCCACCGCGATGCGGAGGGCGCTGCTCAGGTCGTGAGTCGACAGGCGTCCGTTCATACATAGTTAGCCTAACAAATTAGGCTTGCTAACTAAACCCCCCTTCGCTGGCGGCGTACGACAGAATGAGGCCGTGCAGAGCGAACAGGGACGCAGCTTCGACGCCGAAGGCGGTGTCCGCGTCTACTTCGATGTCTACGCGCCCCTGCCGGAGGGCGCACGACCGTCGGCGGTCGTGCAACTCGCGCATGGGGTGGGCGAGCACGCGGGCCGCTACCGCGAGCTCGCTGAGCACCTCGCGAGCGCTGGCTTCCTGGTCTACGCCGACGACCACCTCGGCCACGGGCGCACCGGGATGGAGCAGTGGGACGGCGACGCGACGCGGCTCGGCAAACTGGGGCCTGGCGGCCTGCGAGCCGCCGTGCGCATCGTGCACGCCTTCAGCCTCCGCATCCGCGAAGAGAACCCCGATCTCCCGCTCATCTACGTCGGTCACAGCTGGGGCTCCCTCATCGGGCAGCTGCTCCTCAACCGCTACGGCGACGACTACGACGCCATGGTGCTCTCGGGCACCGCGTACCGGATGCTCGGGTCGATGAACGGCGGCGACCTCAACAAGCGCTTCGCGGCACTCGGCACCACCGGGGCCGAGTGGCTCAGCCGCGACCCCGCCGTCGCGCAGGCGTTCGTCGACGATCCGCTGACGACCCTCACCCCGCTGCAGAAGCTGTTCGGGATGCTCGACGCGGCGCGGCTGCTCGGCCGGCCGTCCCGCGGGCTGCCCGACATCCCCGTGCTCATCCAGGTCGGATCCGACGATCCGCTCGGCGGCCCGGTGAGCGCGCGCCGCCTCGAGCAGGCGTACCGGACACGCTCGGGGCTCTCGAATGTCACCACGATCGTCTACGACGGCGCTCGCCACGAGATCTTCAACGAGATCAACCGCGCCGAGGTCTTCGACGACCTCACGGCCTGGCTCGCGGAGCGGTTCCCGCCCCGTGGCTGAAGGTGACTCCGTTCTGACCGTGCGGTGTCTTTCGCGAGCGCACACGCGCGGCGACACTGGTGACGGGAGGTCGTCATGGGCATCAGCACCGCACTCGGCTTGTGGAGGTTCACACCGGTCGACAATCCGGCAACGTTCACCGGGCACGAGTCCGACTTCGTCAACATCCTCATCATCCTGGGGCTCCTTCTCGTCATCCTGCTGATCGGGATCGGCGTGAGCTTCGCCCGCCGGCCGGACCGGCAGATCGACGAGTTCGGCGAGCCGACAGGCGCTCCGCCTCGCTGATCGCTGCCCGAGCGTCCGTCCCGCCCGGCGGTCGTAGGGTTGGGGTATGCATGGTGAGTACAAGGTCCCCGGTGGCAAGCTCGTCGTGGTCGACCTGGAGGTGGTCGACGGCCGGATCGCGGACTTCCGGCTCGCCGGCGACTTCTTCCTCGAACCGGACACGGCGCTCGAGGCCATCGACGCCGCAGTGAACGGGCTCCCGGCCGAGGCGGATGCGAAGACCATCGCAGCCGCCGTCAAGGAGGCCCTGCCCGAGGGCGCGAGCCTGCTCGGCTTCTCGCCGGAGGCGGTCGCTGTGACCGTCCGTCGCGCGCTCGCCAAGGCGACCAGTTGGCGGGACTACGACTGGCAGATCGTTCACGCGAAGGCCGTCTCGCCGCAGCTGCACCTCGCGCTCGACGAGGTGCTCACGAACGAAGTGGGCGAGGGCCGCCGGGGGCCGACCCTGCGGATCTGGGAGTGGGACGAGCCCGCCGTGGTCATCGGAAGCTTCCAGTCGGTCAAGAACGAGGTCGACCCGGTGAACGCCGAGAAGTACGGCGTCCAGGTCGTCCGCCGCATCACCGGCGGTGGCGCGATGTTCATGGAGGCGGGATCGGTCGTCACCTATTCGATCTACGCACCGGCCGACCTGGTTCAGGGCATGAGCTTCGCCGACAGCTACGCCTTCCTCGACGAGTGGGCGATCATCGCGCTCAAGTCGCTCGGCATCGACGCCGTCTATCAGCCGCTCAACGACATCACGAGCCCGTCGGGCAAGATCGGCGGCGCGGCCCAGAAGCGCCTCGGCTCGGGTGCCGTGCTGCACCACGTCACCATGAGCTACGACATGGACGGCCAGAAGATGACGGAGGTGCTCCGCATCGGTCGCGAGAAGATCAGCGACAAGGGCATCACGAGTGCGGCCAAGCGTGTGGATCCGCTCCGCAGCCAGACCGGGCTCAGCCGCGCCGAGATCATCGAGCAGATGAAGCTGACGTTCAAGAATCTGTACGGCGCGACCGACGGCGACCTCACCGATGCCGAGTACGCCGCGGCAGAGAAGCTCGTCGCCGAGAAGTTCGCCACGCAGGAGTGGCTCTACCGCGTGCCGTGATGCGGGGGCTCAGGCGCGCCAGCGCGTCGCCAGCACTTCCCCGGCCCGCCGCGCCCACTTCGCCGTGTCGGCCACGGACTCCTCGGCCGAACCGGCTAGCGAGGTCAGCTCCACGCGGTCGGCGAAGCCGACCGGTTCGATCGCGATCAGCCCGGCGATGAGGGCGACGGGCACACCGGCATCCCGGGCGAGGGATGCGACGTGCGCGGCCACCTTCCCTTCGCCGGTCTGCGCGTCGTAGCGGCCCTCGCCGGTGATGACGAGGTCGGCCCCTCGCACCGCGTCTGGAAGCCCCACCTGGACCGCGATCTCGTCCGCGCCTGATGTCGTCGTCGCTCCCCACAGGGCGAGCCCGAATCCGGTGCCGCCGGCCGCACCGGCGCCCGGCGCTGCGCTGATCGAAGCTGCCTCCGGCCGGTGCTCGGCGAGGCGACGGGTGAAGTTCGCGAGGTTCTCCTCCATCGTCTCGACCTCGGCGAGTGACGCACCCTTCTGAGGGCCGAAGACCCGCGCGGCGCCGCGCTCGCCGAGGAGCGGACTGCGCACATCCGTCAGCAGCACGACGCCTCCCTCGGGAAGCGGAGGGAGGCCGCGCAGGTCCGCGGCCTCGATCCAGCTGAGGCCTGCGTTGCCGTCCCGGGTGGTCGTGCCGTCTCCGGTCGTGAACCGCGCGCCGAGGGCCGCGAGGGCGCCGGCTCCGCCGTCGCTGCTGGCGCTTCCGCCGAGCCCGACGAGGATGCGCGAGACGCCTTCCCGCAGAGCCTGCGCGATCGCCTGACCGAGACCCCGGGTGTGGGCCTCCAGCGGCCGCAGCGGGTCGAGCAGGTTCAGGCCGCTGGTCTGCGCGACCTCGATAACGGCCGTTCCGCCGGACATGTCCGCAGATGGCGGCAGCAGCGCCCAGCGTGCGGTGACCGGACGATCGTCGGGTCCATCGACGACCACCGTGCGCTCGCTCGCTCCCGGGACGGCGGCGAGGAACGCATCCACTGTGCCTTCGCCGCCATCGGCCATCGGCAGCAGCGTCAGGTCGTCGCCGGGCCGCACCCGACGCCAGCCCTCGGCGATGGCCGCCGCGACGACGTCGGCGCCGGCCGACCCTTTGAACGAGTCGGGTGCGACGACGATCCGGGCGCGATGTTCGCCGTGCGCATCGATCACGAGACGTGACGCTACACCGGGACGCCGATCGCGATCGGCCCCATCCTCAGGAAGCCCACAGGTCCTCCGATACCCTGGAGGGCGTGAATTGGTGGGTTGTGGGGATCGTCGCTGCGTTCGTCGCGCTGATCGTCGTCGCGGTGAAGCTCGGCTGGATCGACCTGTCGAACAAGGCCCAGCGCGGATCCGGCACCATGAGCGGCGCCATCGGCGGCTCCTTCGACGAGGTCTTCGCTCCCACCCGCCACGAGGCGCAGCAGGAGCTCGACCGTCAGTCCTTCCTCCCCGCACCGGCGCCCCTGCCCGGGGATGCCGGCGACACCGGCTGGGAGGGCGGCAAGATCGTGCTCGACCTCGGCTCGGCGGGAAACGGCCAGCGTGCAGAGGGCCGGGAGCCCAGCGACGACGGCCGGGCTAGCGCTCCTGCAGGTCCGCGTAGTCGGGGTGCTCGCTGAGCCAGCTCCGGACGTAGGGGCATGATGCGACGACCCGGCGCTCCGAGTTGTCGCGCACATCGTCGAGTGCGGCCTGCACGAGAGTGGATGCCATCCCTCTCTCGCGCTTCTCCTCATCCACCTCGGTGTGGGTGAACACGATCGCGTCGCCGCCCAATTCGTACTCGGCGAGCCCGATCACCTCGCCGTCCTGCAGCAGTACATAGCGGGACTCGTCGGGCCGGTTCTCCACGGTCAGGCTCATGAATCCACGCTACCCCGTCAGGGAGTGGAGACCATCGTCGTCTCTAGTGGTGAGGGCTATCCCGCCCTCCTCGCGAGAGGAGCCGCCGTGCTCAGAATCCTGCCCGTCGGGGGAAGTCCCGATGCCGATCTGCGGATGCGGCCGATCGTTCGCGCGCTCGACGATTCGGAGGTCTTCGCCGTCGTCGACGTGGCGGAGGAGGCACACGCCGACGCCGTGCTGATCCACGGGGGGACGGTGTCGGGGTTGCAGGCGGCACTGGCGGCAGCCGGGCGGGGGATCCCGGTCGTGCACGTCGATGCAGGCAGACGGGACGGACATCGGGCCGGCGTCGCCGTGTGTGAGCCGGCCCGGCGGGGAATCGGCAGGATCGCCTCCCTCCACCTCGCTCCCACCGAACACGCCGAGCGCATCCTGCTCGCCTCCGGGGTCCCGGAGGAACGCATCGTCGTGACCGGTGACACTGTCGTGGATGCGGTGCTGCCGTTGCGCCGGCCTGCGCCGCCCGGCCGCCCGGTCGTCCTGATCGCGGCCGACACTCCCGAGGGCGATTCCGCCGCCGTGCAGCGCGTCGGTACCGCCGTGCGGCTGCTTGCGGCCCGGTTCCCGGATCACGATTTCGTTCTCTGCGACGGGGCAGGCCTCGCGGTTCACGCGGGGCTCGCCGCCGCGCCGGCCCGGCCGACGAACATCCGCACCGTCGCTCTGCTCCCGCTCCCCGAGATGGTGGTCCTGGTCGAGCGGGCGGTGCTGGTCCTCACCGGCCGCGCTGCGATCGAAGAGATCGCGCCGACGCTGAGCACCCCGGTGCTCGTGCTCGGTACGACGACGGAAAGGCCGGAGGGGATCCTGGCGGGCTGCTCGCGGGTGATCGGAACGCGCGTCGAAAGCATCGTGCAGGAGGTGGCCGAACTGCTCACCGACCCGCTGCGTCTCGCCGCCATGGCCGAGGTGGTCAGTCCGTTCGGCGACGGACACGCCTCCGACCGTGTCGCGGCCGCGGTCGCCGCACTGTTGGGGGTGGGTGAGCGCCTACCCGACTTCTCACGTGCGGAACGGGTGGTCCGAGCTCGGTAGTACGTCGGTAGTTTCCCCGTTCTCGCGGAGGCGTCGCGCGATCGAGTCTGAGGTCATCCGGTCGTGAACGCCTTCCGACCGGGAAGTGATCGAGGAGAGCCTGATGTCCGCCACCGCCGTCCGTGCGACCGACCTGGAACTGCTGCACCGCGTTCGCCAGGGCGAGCATGCGGTATTCGGCGAGCTGTGGGACCGCTACCAGGCGTGGGCGCACCACGTGGCGCGGGCCACCACCGCCCGGTTCGACGCGGAGGACATCGTTCAGGAGGCCTTCGCCAAGGTGTTCGCTGCGCTGTGCAACGGCAACGGGCCCACCCAGGGTTTCGCGCACTACCTCCGCACGGCGATCCGGAACGTCGCCGCCACCTGGGGTGCACGGGAGGCGCGACTGCGACTCGTACCCTTGACGGACGAGACCGCTGCCGGGGCCTGCGGCTTCGAGGTCCGCGACCTCGGCGACCTCGAGCGTCCGTTCCGCGGCCTGCCCGAGCGCTGGCAGCGCATCCTTCTTCTCACGTGCGTCCACGAACTGCCGATGACCCTGGCGGCCGAGGCGATGGGGATGACCCCGGGAGCGGCGACGGCTCTGGCCGCACGCGCACGCAACGGTCTCCGCGCCGCCCTGGACACCACCCGCGACGAGCTGACGCTCGCCGCCTGACGATGTCCGCCCCGGGGAGCGCGCGTGCGACGCGTGCGCTTCCCGGGTGAGCGGTCGCGACCGTTACGAGGCGACGGTGTGTCCCCTCGCGTGCTCCGCCGTGTGCTCCCGGTACCAGAGGGCCAGCTCGGTCCGGGACCGGAGCCCCAGCTTCACCAGTGCGTTCTGCACGTGCGCTTCGACGGTGCGGATGGACACGAACAACCGACGAGCGATCGCCTTATTCGACTCCCCATCGGCGACGAGCGCCGCCACCTGCCTCTCGCGGGGTGTCAGCGCGGGGCCGAGCGGCGGCGCCGGGAAGGTGGATCGTGTGCGCGCCTCGACGACCCCGCGCAGGGCGAAGTCGATGCTCTCGTCCTCGCCGAGTTCGCGACCGTATGCGAACGCCTTCTCGAATGCGGGGTCGCCCATCCGATGGCGGAGGGCCCGTTCGGTCGTCTCCCTGTCATAGAAGTAGGGGGGATAGTTCGCCTGGATCGCGCCGGCCTCCTCCCATCGGCCCGCCGCGGCCCCGAGCAGGGTCGCGCCGCGTGCCGGGTCGGCCTGCTCGCGCGCGACATCGGCCAGGAGCTCCAGCGCCTGGGCGACGCCGAGCAGATTGCCCAGTCCGCGCTTCAAGAGCAGGGCGGCGCGCGCGTTCTCGGCGCTGGTCTCGTAGTCACCTGTGGCCGCGGCCGCCGCGGCCCGGGTCGTCAGCACGAAGGACCGCTCGAACCGGTCCCCAGCCACCTGCCCTCGTTCGAGGACCCCGTCGCCGGCCGCATACCCGGCCGCGCGCTCGCCCCGCGCGAGCAGACGGGCGGCCAAACGTTGCGGGATGTTGGTGCGGCCGAAGCGGTACGCATCCTCGCCGAGGTCCCGCATGAGACCGCGAAGGGCGAGCACCGCTTCGCCGTCGTCCCGCTCCACGGCCTCGGTGGCGCTCCGCACCGCTGCATCGGCCTCCCGTACCAGTTCGGTGCGGGCGGACTCTTCCTTCCGAAGCGCAGCCAACGCCGAGATCGCTTGCTCCTGCTCGCGCTCGGCCAGGTTCGGCTTCCCGCTCTGGCCGTACACGACCGAACGGAGGGCATGGCCCAACGCCGCCCAGTACGGGGAAAGGGCGCCCGACCGCAGGGCGATGGTGAGCCAGCTCCCCAGTTCGTCCGCGCTGCCGTGGATCTGCCATGCCTGACGCCATGCGGTGACGGTCAGTTCGACCGCGCGGTCCGCTTCGCCGTGCGACGCCGCCGTCGTGACCGCACGACGAATGTTCGGGATGTCGCCTCGCAGCCGTCGCAGGATCTCGGCCTGCCGGTCGGAGAACCAGGCGTCCTCTGCGTCGTGCAGCCTGGCCAGCATGCACAGCAGGAAGTGCCCCTCGGCCTCGCGGCGACGCTCGAGCTTCTCGGCGCCGAACTCCCGGATCGCCGGCAGCAACTCGTAACGCACCCCGCTCTCGGCACGGCGCCGGTGGACGACGGACCGTCGCACCAGTTGCTTCACCGCCGTCGTGGCCGCGTGAGCCTCCCCGGCGGTCAGGCCCGCCATAGCCTCCCCGAGCTCCAAATCCCAGCCGGGTGCGAGGACGCTGAGGTCCGACCACACGCGCCGTTCCAACGGGCTGCAGCGCTGCCAGCTGTCCTCGACCGCAGCGCGAAGCGAGCGCGACTCCGAACCCGTCGGTTCCAGCACGTGAAGCTGGTCGCCCATCCGCCGTGCCAGGGTCTCCGCGTCCATGAACTGCAGTTGCGCCGCGGCCAGCTCGATCGCCAGCGGAACGCCATGCGTCGCCTCGCAGATCGCGACGACCTGCGGAAGGGTAGTTTCGTCGACCGTGAAACGGGCGTCCCCGGTCGCGGCCCTCTGGGCGAACAGCCGGACGGCGTCGCTGGTGGCGGTCAGGTCGCGGTGGAGGAAGGGGCCGACAGCGACGAGTGCCTGCCCACTCGAGGCGAGCGGCTCCCGGCTCGTCACGATGATCCGGACGCCGGAGCAGGCGCCCAGCAGGGCGTCGACCACGGCCGACGCCTCCTCTACCGCCCCATCCGCGTCGTCGAGCAGAAGCAGCGTGTCGGTGTCACCGATCGCCGCGATCACGGCTCCGACCGCATCCTCTCCAGCGTCGACCTTGAGTTCGTGGGCGATGGCGGAGGCCACCTCGCCGCCGCGCCCACGCAGATCGACGTACCAGACACCGGAGACCGAGCGCAGAAGCGATTCGGCGACGGCCGCCGCCAGACGGCTCTTTCCGACGCCCGCCGTGCCGGTCAGCGTGACCAGGCGTGTGGAGGTCTGCAGCAGCCGGCGCACGAGGGACACCTCCTCGCGCCGCCCGATCATGGGGTCGAGGCGCGCAGGGAGACCGTGCAACGAGCTGGATGCGTGCATGCGATCCGTCAGAGGTGCGGCTGGTACGGAGCCCACTCCTCCAGGTCGTACTCCAGCTCGATACCGGTGTAGAGGCGGAGCACCCAGCGTCGCGAGTCGCCGCCGGCGAACTGACCGGTGATGGTCTCGGTGACCCACTCGCCCGCGACGTCGCGACTCCACCGGATCAGACCGACATGCTCTCTCAGGCGCGGAGGGTGGGGCGGGTGGATGTAGTCGCTGTCGTCAGCCATCGTTGCCTCCTTCTGCCCGGCAGGTGTCGGACCAACCGGTGTCGGCGTGCTACATCGTCGCACCGCGAAGGAGGTTGCGCACTATGCAATATCGTCGGTGTTCCGATCCCACCCCGGCGGGTTCAGCGGCCACTCCAGCTCGACCCCCGAGCGCAGGCGCACGCGCACCTCGGTGGCGAGGATTTCCACGCCGACGACCTCCGCATGCTCGAACGCCCGTCCCCAGTCACGCCGTTCCGGCCACGGCGAAGGGCTCGAATCCTCGGTCAACGCACTGCACCTCTTCCCCCACGGTCGAGACGTGTCAACGGGGACAGCTTGACGTGTCCGGCGGCTGGTTGGCTATAGCCGGCTGGAGACGTTCAGCAGGGCAGGACCAACTGTCTAGCCAGGTGCTCGCATCCGACGGGACCATATCCGCATGTCGAACGGCAGCCACGCACGTAGGTCGGGCCGATTCCCGGCGTGGGCGATCGTGCTCCTCGTTGTGCTGGCCGCCGTCATTCTGCTCGGCGCCGGCGTGCTCGGTGGCCTCGCCATCCGGTCGGCCGGTTCTGTGATCGGGATGCTTCCCTCCCGGGCGCCGACGGCCAGTTCGCCGTCGGTGTGCGACGCCGAACGTGTTGCGAGCGACGTGCTTCCGACGATCGTCACGATCGGCGTCTCGGCGGCTGACGGCTCGGGCGGAACCGGAAGCGGGGAGATCATCACCGCGGACGGCTACATCCTGACGAACAATCATGTGATCGCGCCCGCCGCCGCCGGGGCGGAGATCGTCGTGCTCTACAGCGACGGCAGCACGCACCCGGCACGCCTGATCGGACGTTCCGAGCGTGCCGACATCGCGGTCATCAAGGTTCAGGCATCCGCCCTGCCCGTCATCCAGCAGGGAGATTCGACGACCCTCAGCGTCGGCCAGCCGGTGGTCGCCCTCGGCGCGCCGCTGGGACTCTCCAGCACCGTCACCACCGGTGTGGTCAGCGCTCTCGGGCGCACCGTTCCCGTCCAGGGAGACGGGGATCGCAATGCCGTGCTGGCCGACGCCATTCAGACCGACGCGTCCATCAACCCGGGAAACTCCGGCGGTGCGCTGGTGGACTGCGATGGCCGGCTCGTTGGCGTGAACTCGGCGATCGCCACCGTTCCGGGAGCGACCGGCGTGGCCGGGGGAGGCAGCGTCGGTATCGGGTTCGCAGTCCCGGAGGCCGTCGCCTTCCCGATCGCGAAACAGATCATCGAGACGGGCAAGGTGGTCTACCCGACATTCGGTATCGCTGTCAGCCCGATAGAACCGGGCGCCGGCGAGGCGCCGTCCGGGTTGTACGTTCAATCGGTCACTCCGGGTGGACCCGCTGCCGCTGCCGGCCTCGCCGCCGGCGACATCATCACCCAGGTGGACGGCAAGCCGGTCGCGAGCGTGGACGACCTGACCGCCATCCAACTGACCAGCTCACCGGGTGATGACGTGCAGGTCAGCTATCTGCGCGACGGCAAGACCGAGAAGGCGACCGTCACACTGGGCGCGGGATGAGTCGGCTCATGCCGGGCGGGCGACCTCTGCCGCCGACTTGAAGCGATCGATGATCCGGTAATGATCACCCGAGCCGGCTTCCTCGAGCCGCACCGTGGTGAACACGCGGAAGTCGAGCGTGCGGAGTTCGCTCAGCCGTTCCGCCCGCTCGTTCAGGAGAGCGGAGCGCAGAGGAGAGCTCGGATCGCGAGGGATGAGCGGTGTGATCACCTCGCCGCGCCACCCATCGGTGATGACGCTGACCAGTCCGGCGGCGCGCTCGCGAGGGTTACAGGTCGTTGTTCTCATCTCGTTCCCTCCCGCACCGCGGCTGTCATGAGGGAGCGGCCCAGGGCCTCGTTACCCGACGAGGTGACCGGGCCGCTCCTGGTGGAGTGCGAAGCCCGAATCGCACCCACGCTTAATAAAGACGTTGCATCGGCTCCGCTATGACGCAGAGCTGTCAGGCGCATCGATTCCACTGCGCCTCGATCTGGTCGGACGAGAGAGCGACCCCGTAGACGGCCGCATGCGAGAGGCTTCCCGCCACCTGCTGGCGGGACGGAGTCCCTGGCCCCCAGTTGTCGAGGTTGTCGGCGCCGACGCGCCAGTGGCCGGAGAAGTTCTGCGCGGTCGTGACAGCGGCATCCTGGGCGACACGCTGTCCGTCCACGTACAGGGCCATGCCCGCGGAGGAGAGGGTCGCCGTCGCCTGGTGCCAGACGTCGTCGGCGTAACTCCGGCCGGAGGCGATGGTGTGCACCGCATCCGGGAAGACGCCGAACACGACGCGGCCGTCATCGGTGAGGAAGAGATGCCGATCGTATTCAGACGAGAGACCCCCGCCGCCGGAGTTGCTGAAGCCCAGGAGCCGACCGCCGCCGACCGCCGTCTTGAACCAGATCTGCACGGTGAACTGATCGCTGGGTGGCCGCACGGCGTCGTCGATGAGTGACCAGCGCCCATCGCCCGAACTTCCGGCGTAGCGGGCCGTGCCTCCGTGCACGAGGTCGGTGGCCGTGCTCGTGCCTGCCGCCTCGTCGAGCGCGTAGGCGAGCACGGTGTCCTCGGCGGAGACCATGCGGATAGCCGCCTCGCATCCGCGCGCTGGTGTGACGGGGCCGGGGTCCGGGTCCGGTGGGGTGGTGGCTTCCCGGTCCGGCGGGGTGGTGGCCCCCGGGTCCGATGGGGTGGTGGTTTCCGGGTCCGGAGGCGTGGGGGTCGGATTCTGCTCGGTCGGCGGACTCGTTCCTGCGTTCGCAGGTTCGGGCGGCGCTTCGGGGAGGGGAAGCGTGTCGGCCTCCGCCGGTCGCTCCGCCGGTTGCTCCGCCGGTTGCTCCGCCGGTCGCTCTGCCGGTACGGGAGACGTAGCCTGGCCAGGGCCTGCCTGGTCCGGTACCGTCTCGGGAGAAGGGATCTTCTGAGCTGCCGGCGGGGTGGGCGCACCTTCGTCATCGGACCCGATGGCCGGCGACCCGCTCGAGAGCGCCCCCGCGGTCTCCGGCGCGGGTGACGCGAGGATGGCCCCGCCCGTCAGCGCTGCCGCCGCGACCACGCTGGCCGCCACGGCGCTGATTCCCAGGTGCGCCCCGCCTGCCCCCGACCCGAACAGGTGCCTCAGGCGGCCGACCTGCCGCACCCCGGAGGCGGAGCTCGCCAGCGTCGCTGCGACGGCGCCCTGCGAGCCGCTCGTCCAGGAGGTGTACGCCGCGGCGCCTGCGAGGCCGAGGAAGAGGGGCAGGATGCCGAGGGCGAGGCGGGAGCCGACGTGATTCGCCTCTTCCCCTGCGTCTGAGCAGGGCGTGCAGCTGTTCAGGTGCTCGCTCAACTTGCGGGTGTCAGCCTTGGAGAGCTTCCCCCGCACGTGGGATCCGAGCCGTTTGAGCGTCCAGCCGTGGATGGGATCGTCTGCGTCCGACTCGGCGAGGTGAGCGTTGATCCAGGCCTGGCGCAGCCCCTCGCGGGCCCGCAGAGCCAGCGCGGAGACCGCGTTGGAGTTCAGGCCGAGCAGGGGAGCCACCTCGCGCGGCGCCATCCCCTCCACTTCCGTGTACCAGAGCACTTCCTGCCAACTCGTCGGAAGCGCATAGAAGGCCTGCGCGACCGTCTGGCGTTCCATCCGGTCGAGGGCGGTGAGCTCGCTGTACGTCCAGTCTTCGATGACGTCGGGATCCTCGATGTTGGGCGTGACCTTGCGGCGCGACCAATCGATCGCCACATTCCGCACCGTCGTGGCCAGGTAGGACCGGAACCCGGCCCGCGGCCCGTTGCCCTTCTCCACGGTCTTGAGGATGCGCGCGAACGCCTCCGACGCCAGGTCGTCCGGCTCGAAGCGGTTCGTCACGGAGGCCGCCATGGCTCTGGCGGCCTGCCAGTGGCGCGTGAACAGCACGCCGTAGGCCTGGGAGTCCCCTTCTCGGGAACGGGTGATCAGATCGGCATCGGAGAGGTCGTCGAGATGACGGGTCATAAGGTCGGGTCCTTACGCAATACGGGGCGTTTGTTGAGATAGACGCACCAGGTTCGGGATCATGACGCGTCGCCGAAGAAATTTGTTCGGCTTTTTGACGGCGCCAGAGAGCGACCGATGCCATCACCATCCCGTGCGGACCCCGCAGCGAGTGACCGCGCTACTACCGAGTGGCTGCGTATCCCGTGCGCCGGCCGCGCGTGGCGAGCTGCCAGAAGCCCGCGACGAGCAGCGCCCCTGCTATGCCGTTCAGAACGCCGCCGACCACGTCCGTCCCGTAGTGCACCCCGACGTAAAGCCGCGACCAGGCGACCAGGAGGACGAAGACCGCGCCCACCGCGAGCACGACGACGCGGGCCGCGGCGGTGCCGCAGGCCAGCGACAGTGCGGTCACGAGGGCAGCAGCGAACACCACGTGGCCGCTCGGGTAGCTCAGGGTGGCGGGCGAGATGTGCAGGAGGTGCGTCAGCCCGGCTGTGGACGGACGCGGCTGAGCGACGACGGTCTTGACGACGAGGGTGGTCAGCCATCCTCCGCCGGTGACCACGCACACGCCGAGCGCTCGGCGCCAGCCCACGACGAAGAGCAGGATGACGAACACCACAGCAAGGATCACGGCGACCACGACCGGATGGTCGAGCCGGTCCAGCACGAGCGCCGCGTCATCCAGCAGCGGGGAGTTGACCCGGTTGACCGCCGCGTCGAGGCCTGCCAGGCGGAGGGCGGGGACGGCCTTCGCGGCGAATCCCAGCCCGATCGTCAGCGCGAAGAGCACGACCGTCCAGACGACCCAGTGCGCTGGGACGCGCAGAGACCACGGATTCGGGCGGCGGGAGTGCATCCTCCGAGGGTAGGGAGCCGGCCGCCGCCGACGCTGGGCATCCGCCGGGGCCGATTCGAGATTCTTCAGCGTGCGGAAATATTGCAGGACTGCAAAACGTTAGTTGACTCTGGTCATCTATTTATATATGGTTGATCTTCGTCAACCAATTGCGTGAAGGATCTGCATGTCAACCACTCTCTCCAGGGATGGATCACCGGTCGTGATGTCGCACCGGCAGGTGCTCGAATCCCTCTCCGGACTCCTGCTCGGGATGTTCGTCTCGATCCTCGCGGGCACGGTCGTCTCGACCTCGATGCCGCGGATCATCTCCGAACTCCACGGCGACCAGACGGCCTACACCTGGGTCGTCACCAGCACGCTGCTCGCGACCACGGTCTCGACACCGATCTGGGGAAAGCTCGCTGACCTGCTCAACCGCAAGCTGCTCATCCAGCTCGCGCTCGTGATCTTCGTCCTGGGGTCGGCCCTCGCCGGCTTCTCGCAGGACACCAACATGCTCATCGGCTTCCGCGTTGTGCAGGGTCTCGGCGCCGGCGGTCTGACGGCACTCAGCCAGATCATCATGGCCGACATCATCAGCCCACGTGAGCGCGGCCGCTACATGGGCCTCTTCGGCGGCATCATGGCCGTCGGCACGGTCGGCGGCCCGCTGATCGGCGGCCTTCTCACCGACTCCGTCGGCTGGCGCTGGAACTTCTTCGTCGGCGTACCCGTGGCCGCCGCCGCCATCATCCTGCTGCAGATGACGCTGCGCCTCCCCAAGCGCCCGAAGCGCGCCGTCCGCATCGACTACCTCGGCGCGATCTTCCTGGCAGGCGGCGTCTCGCTGCTGCTGATCTGGGTCTCGCTGGCCGGCAAGAACTTCGACTGGTGGAGCGCGGAGACCATGTGGATGGTCGGAGGCTCGATCGCCCTGATCATCGCCACCATCGTGACCGAGCTCGTGGTCAAGGAGCCGATCATCCCGCTCGGGATGTTCAAGAACCGCACCTTCACGCTCGCGGTCATCGCATCCATCTCGGTCGGCGTCGCGATGTTCGGCACCTCGGTGTTCCTCGGCCAGTACATGCAGCTCGCTCGCGGTGCCACTCCGACGGAGTCGGGGCTGCTGACCCTGCCGATGATCCTCGGCCTGCTGCTCTCCTCCATGATCGTCGGCAACCTGATCAGCCGTTTCGGCAAGTGGAAGGCCTTCATGGTGACGGGCTCCATCCTCCTCACCGTCGGCCTCTACCTGATGAGCACCATCGAGTACGACACCAACTACTGGCTCGTGTCGGTCTACATGCTCGTGCTCGGCGCCGGCGTCGGTATGGTCATGCAGAACCTCGTGCTCATCGTGCAGAACACCGTCCGTCCCGAACAGCTCGGCGCTGCCAGCTCCAACGTCGCGTTCTTCCGGAGCCTCGGCGGAACGATCGGCGTCTCGGTGATGGGATCCATCCTCGGGACCGCGGTCGTCGACATGATGGCCGACCGCAAGGGCGAACTCATGGCTGCCGTCGCGAAGCTCGGCGCGAAGGGCGTCGCGGCCGCGAAGTCGCTGCAGAGCGGCACGCTGCCCGAGGTCAACACCCTCCCGCTGCCGATCCGCACCATCGTGGAGTCGGTGTACGGGCAGGCCGTGGCCGACATCTTCCTCGTCGCCGTGCCGCTGGCGATCATCACGATCATCGCCATCCTGTTCCTGCCGAACATCAAGCTCGGCAGCAAGACCGCCATCGAGCGGATGAACGAGGAGCACCCCGAGAACGGTGAGACGCCGCTCGAGGCCGCCGAGGAGAACGCGCTCGAGGTCGCGGAGGCGATGATCGGTGCTCCGGTCACCGGCTCGCTGCCCGCCGTTCGGCGGACGGCGGACGACGACGCCCCGGCTGGGACGGGCCGCTAGAAGGCCACGTTATGATCGCGGCCATGGACAACACGGACCGGGTGGCGGCGGGCTCCGCCGCCACCCTTCCAGTCGCCCCCGGACAGGCGAGCGACGCGGCCATCTCCGACGTGGAGGAGCAGTTCACCCGGCTGTTCAACCAGGTGAGCATCGCCATGCGGGATCGCGCGCAGCGCATCCACTCGGAGCTGCAGCCCGGGAGCTACAAGCTGTTGACGGCCATCGTGCGCAGCGGCCCCATCCACGCCGGCGCGCTGGCCGACATGCTCTACACGGACAAGAGCGTGATCAGCCGGCAGGTGAAGCTCCTGGAGGACATGGGCTTCGTCGAACGGAAGACGGATCCCGAGGATCGGCGCGCCAGCTTCATCGCCGCGACACCCGAGGCCATCGAGAAGGTCAACGAGGTGCGCGCCGCCGACCAGGCAACGCTGTACCGGAGCCTGCGGCGCTGGAGCGACGAGGACGTCCGTCGGCTGGCGGGGCTCCTGGAGCGGCTGAACGAGGTCACGCGGTAGGACTCCAGGTGGCGGCTCCGGGTGGCGTTCCCGGCGGGCGCTGGTACCCTACGTCGGGTATGCAGTCCGCATCCGCCCCCCTCCGCCCCCGCGGCCGCCGCTCGGCTGGCCGTCGTGCCGCTGTGCCGTCGCAGCGGGTGCGGATCCGCCTCCCGAAGCCGTCGCGGAAGCCGATCGTGCCGATTCAGCACCGCGTCGGCGTCACGCTCGCGGTGATCGGGCTGGTGTGCGGGCTCTCGATCGTTCCGACGGACGAGGCGCTCGCCTCCTCGCTGCTGGTGGCGCCGTCGACGACGCTCGCGCCGGGGCAGGGTGGGGAGCCGGGCACGGGCACGCCCGCTCCCGATCAGCAGCTGCTGGTGGATGCGACGATCGCCGCCCCGGTCGTCAACCGCGACAACCTCGCCGCGACGGACGGGTTGCAGACTCTTGCTCGGGTCGGCACCAACGAGGCGTGGGCGAAGCTCGTGCTCATGTTCGGCGGCTGGCCGCAGACCGACGCGAACGTCACCGTGATGCTGCGCTGGATGCGTCAGGAGAACGGCCCGCCGGACTGGTGGAACCGTAACAATCCTCTCAACAACGGGTACGGCTCCGGCGGCGGCGCCGGCCTCGGCAGCTACCCGGACCTCGTCACGGCCGCCGAGTACTGCGCGAAGAACCTGCAGCGCGGATACCCGGACATCGTGGCCGGGCTGCAGGCGGGGAGCTCGGCGGATGCGACGGCGTCGGCGATCTGGGCGAGCCCGTGGGCGAGCAGCCACTACGGGAACGGCACCCACTGGAGCACGCGCCCCGTCGAGATCGTGCAGGCGCCCGCCTCCGCCTGGGGCCTCTAGCTCGCTCTTCACCGCGCTTCTTAGTCGTGAGGTGCTCGTTATTGCGCGACGCCCCGGCGTGTCGCGGGCATCTGCGAGCACCTGGCCGTCCTGTATTCAGGACTTGGCGAGCCAGGCGCGGAGGCGGTCCAGCGGCCACGTGGTGATGATGCGGTCGGCCGGGACACCGTTCGCGGCGGCGCGGGCGGCACCGTAGGCCAGGAAGTCGAGCTGGCCGGGCGCGTGCGCATCCGTGTCGATCGAGAAGAAGCATCCCGCATCGAGCGCCCGCTGGATGAGGTCGTCCGGCGGATCCTGACGCTCCGGACGCGAGTTGATCTCGACCGCCACCTGGTTCCCGACGCAGGCCGCGAACACGGCGTCGGCGTCGAACTCCGACGGCGGCCGCGTGCCACGCGACCCCTGCACCAGCCGCCCGGTGCAGTGCCCGAGGACGTTGGTCTGCGTGTCGTGGATGCCGCCGAGCATCCGCTTCGTCATCGTCCGTCGGTCCGACCGCAGCTTCGAGTGGACGCTGCCGACCACGACATCCAGCCGCCCGAGGAGTTCGGGAGTCTGGTCGAGCGTGCCGTTCTCGAGGATGTCGACCTCGATCCCGGTCAGGAGGGTGAGGGGCCCGGTGTCGAGCCCGGCGATGACGTCGAGCTGCTCCTCGAGCCGCTCAGCGCTCAGTCCGCTCGCGACCGTGAGTGTGGGGGAGTGGTCGGTGATCGCCTGGTACTCCCGGCCGAGCGTCGCCGCGGCCGCTGCCATGACCTCAATAGGGACCGTGCCGTCCGACCACTCGGTGTGACTGTGGAGGTCGCCGCGTAGCAGCGCGAGCAGCTCGGCGCCGCCGGTGTCGAGCGGCTGGTCGTTGCGCTCCCGGAGATCGGCCAGATAGTCGGGGACCTGCCCGTCGACCGCCTGGGCGATCACCTGGAACGTGCGATCGCCGATGCCCTTGGTGCGCTTCAGCCGTCCGTCGGCGACGCGCGCCGCGAGCTCCGCCGCGTCGAGCGGCGCGATCGTGGCTGCGGCGCGCCGGAACGCCTGGACCTTGAAGCTGGGCGCCAGCTCCCGCTCGAGCCAGAAGGCGATCTCGTTCAGCGCGTCGACGGCATCCATGCGCCCATGCTCCCACCCTGTCGGTGGTCGCCGGTACCGTCGGGCCATGGGGAGAATCATCTTCGACACGGCCGCGACCATCAACGGATGGATCGCGGATGAACACGACTCGCTGTCCTGGCTCTTCGCGGTTCCGGGCGGCGAGACGCCCGACGAATCGCTGATCCCGAGCGGTGCGGCGGTGATGGTGGAGGGGCGCACGACGTACGAGTGGGTGCTGCGCGAGTCCGACATCCTGGCGCATCCGGAGAAGTGGCAGGAGTTCCACGGCACGCGGCCGACCTTCGTCTTCACGCACCGGGAGCTGCCGGTGCCGGAGGGGGCCGACATCCGCTTCGTGTCCGGGTCGGTGAGCGAGGCGCTGCCGGGCATCCGGGAGGCGGCGGGAGAGGGCGACATCTGGGTGGTCGGCGGCGGCGACCTCGCCGGGCAGTTCCTCGACGCAGGGGCCCTGGACGAGCTGGCCATCTCCATCGCGCCCGTGACGCTCACCGGAGGCGCTCCGCTCTTCCCGCGGCGGGTGGAGTCGGACCGCCTGCACCTGGAGGAGGCGACTGCCGTCGGCCAGTTCGCGCGGCTGCGGTACTCCGTCTCGCCCGCCGAACCGGCCTCCTGATATATCGTGGGTCACGCTCGACGGAGGGAATCGACATGACCGCAGCGGCCGACAGCCACGACCTCATCCGCGTCCAGGGGGCGCGCGAGAACAATCTGAAGGATGTGAGCGTCGAGCTGCCCAAGCGGCGGCTGACGGTGTTCACCGGGGTATCCGGCTCGGGCAAGAGTTCGCTGGTCTTCGGCACGATCGCGGCCGAATCCCAGCGCATGATCAATGAGACGTACAGCGCCTTCGTCCAGGGGTTCATGCCGTCGCTCGCGCGTCCGGACGTGGACGTGCTCGAGGGTCTGACCACGGCGATCATCGTCGATCAGGAGCGGATGGGGGCCAACGCGCGGTCGACGGTCGGCACCGTGACGGACGCGAACGCGATGCTCCGCATCCTGTTCAGCAGGCTCGGACAGCCGCACATCGGCTCGCCGCAGGCCTTCTCGTTCAACATCCCGTCGGTGACGGGCAGCGGGGCGATCACGGTCGGCGACAAGACGGAGAAGCGCGAGTTCGCCCAGCTGGGCGGGATGTGCCCGCGGTGCGAGGGCATGGGCTCGGTGAGCGACATCGACCTGGCGCAGCTGTTCGACGACAGCAAGTCGCTGCTGGAGGGGGCCATCACCATTCCCGGATACACGGCCGACGGCTGGGCAGTGCGGATCATCGGCAACTCGGGGTTCGTGCCGGCCGACAAGCCGATCCGCGACTTCACGGACCAGGAACGCCAGGACTTCCTATACAAGGACCCGGTCAAGGTCAAGATCGAGGGCATCAACATGACCTACGAGGGTCTCGTGCCCAAGGTCCAGAAGTCGATGCTGTCGAAAGACGTGAACGCGATGCAGCCGCACATCCGGGCGTTCGTCGAGCGCGCGGTCACGTTCACCACCTGTCCGGAGTGCGGCGGCACGCGGCTCAGCGAAGGGGCGCGGGCGTCGAAGATCGGCGGCATCAGCATCGCGGACGCGTGCGCGATGCAGATCACCGACCTCTCCGACTGGGTGCGCGGGCTCGACGAGCCCTCCGTCGCCCCGCTGCTGAAGAACCTCCAGCACCTGCTCGACTCGTTCGTCGACATCGGTCTCGGGTACCTGTCGCTGGATCGTCCCTCCGGGACGTTGTCGGGGGGCGAGGCGCAGCGCACCAAGATGATCCGGCACCTCGGATCGTCGCTCACGGACATCACGTACGTGTTCGACGAGCCGACGGTCGGTCTGCACCCGCACGACATCCAGCGGATGAACGAGCTGCTGCTCCAGTTGCGAGACAAAGGCAACACCGTGCTGGTCGTCGAGCACAAGCCGGAGGCGATCGCGATCGCCGATCACGTCGTCGACCTCGGCCCGCGCGCGGGTTCCGCCGGCGGTGAGGTCGTTTTCGAGGGATCGGTCGAGCAGCTGCGCGCGAGCGGAACGCTCACCGGACGACACCTCGACGACCGTGCGCGGCTCAAGGAGAAAGTGCGCGGGGCGACCGGAGCCCTGGAGGTGCGCGGGGCGTCCGAGCACAACCTGCAGGGCGTGGATGTCGACATCCCGCTCGGAGTGCTGGTGGTCGTGACGGGCGTGGCGGGCTCCGGCAAGAGTTCGCTGATCCACGGGTCGGTCGCGTCGCGCGACGGAGTCGTGGCGGTCGACCAGGGGGCGATCCGCGGGTCGCGCCGCAGCAATCCCGCGACCTACACGGGAATGCTGGAGCCGATCCGCAAGGCGTTCGCCAAGGCCAACGGAGTCAAGCCTGCGCTGTTCAGCGCCAACTCGGAGGGCGCCTGCCCCAACTGCAACGGCGCCGGCGTCATCTACACCGACCTCGGCGTGATGGCGGGAGTGTCGACCGTCTGCGAGGTGTGCGAGGGCCGGCGCTTCGACGAGTCGGTGCTGGAGTACACGCTGGGCGGACGAGACATCAGCGAGGTGCTCGCGATGCCGGTCACCGAGGCCGAGGCGTTCTTCGCCGGCGGTGACGCGAAGCTGCCGGCCGCCCACGCCATCCTGAAGCGGTTGTCGGATGTCGGGCTCGGCTACCTGACGATCGGACAGCCCCTGACGACCCTGTCCGGCGGTGAGCGGCAGCGGCTCAAGTTGGCGACGCACATGGCCGAGAAGGGCGGGGTGTACGTCCTCGACGAGCCGACGACCGGCCTGCACCTCGCCGATGTCGAACAGCTCCTGGGGCTGCTCGACGGGCTGGTCGACGGCGGCAAGTCGGTCATCGTGATCGAGCACCACCAGGCGGTAATGGCGCACGCCGACTGGATCATCGACCTCGGCCCCGGCGCAGGCCACGACGGTGGCCGGCTGGTCTTCGAGGGCACCCCGGCCGAACTCGTCGCAGCACGCTCGACGCTGACGGGCGAACACCTCGCGCGCTACGTCGGCGCCTGAACCGGCGTTACGGAACCTTACGGGCCGTTCGCGCCCGCCGGGCCGCACCCGGATACCGTCGGAGCGTGACCACCCCGATCGAGAACCTGGGCCGCGAGACCCGCCTGTACCCGCCGTCGGACGAGTTCGCCGCCCAGTCGAACGTGGATGCGTCGGTGTTCGCTGAGGCGGCCGGCGATCCAGTGGCCTTCTGGGAGCGGCAGGCGGCGCGGCTCGACTGGGCCGAGCCCTGGCACACCGCGCACACGTGGGAGCCGGCTGTCGTCGGGGAGGACGGCGAGCTCACCGTCCCGCGGGCGGAATGGTTCGCTGGCGGGCGGCTGAACGTGGCCGTCAACTGCGTCGACCGGCACGTCGACGCCGGACGCGGCAACCGGGTGGCGATCCACTTCGAGGGGGAGCAGGGCGACCGCGAGACGATCACCTACGCCGACCTGCAGCGCCGGGTCGCGCGGGCCGCGAACGCCCTCACCGCCTTGGGCGTCGGAAAGGGCGACCGGGTCGTCGTCTACCTGCCGGTCATCCCCGAGACGGTCGTCATCACGCTCGCGATCGCGCGGGTGGGCGCCATCCACTCGCTGGTGTTCGGCGGGTTCTCGGCCGAGGCGCTGCGTTTCCGGGTCGAAGACACGGGGGCGAAGCTGCTGGTCACCTCCGATGGGCAGTTCCGCCGGGGTTCCGCCGTACCGGTCAAAGCGAATGCGGATGCGGCGGTCGCCGGCGACAACGCCGTCGAGCACGTCCTGGTGGTGCGCCGCACGGGCGAGCTGACGCCGGACATCCCGTGGACGCCTGGCCGCGATGTGTGGTGGGACGATGTTGTCGACACCGCTCCGGACATCCACGAGCCGGAGTTCTTCGACGCCGAGACGCCGCTGTTCATCATCTACACGTCCGGCACGACCGGCCGCCCGAAGGGGGTCGTGCACACGACCGGCGGCTATCTGACGCAGGCCTCGTGGAGTCACTGGGCGCTGTTCGACGCCAAGGACGACGACGTTTACTGGTGCACGGCTGACCTCGCCTGGGTGACCGCGCACACCTACGTCCTGTACGGTCCCCTCTCGAACGGTGCCACCTCCGTCCTCTACGAGGGCACACCGAACACCCCGCACACCGGGCGCCACTTCGAGCTGATCGAGCGCTACGGCGTGACCACGTATTACACGGCCCCGACGCTCATCCGCACGTTCATGACGTGGTTCCCCGAGGGTCTCGGCGATCGCTGGGATCTGTCCAGCATCCGGCTGCTCGGAACCGTCGGCGAGGCGATCAACCCGGAGGCGTGGGTGTGGTTCCGCGAGAACATCGGCGCCGGCCGGACACCGGTGGTCGACACCTGGTGGCAGTCGGAGTCCGGCGCGGCGATCGTCGCACCGCTGCCCGGTGTGACGGCGCTGAAGCCCGGCTCCGCGACCGTCGCGGTGCCGGGCGTGACCGTGCGCGTCGTGGATGAGCGCGGCGAGGACGTGCCGCGCGGCTCGGGCGGTTCCATCGTGATCGACGGGACCTGGCCCGCCATGTCGCGGACGGTCTGGGGTGACCCGGAGCGGTACCGGGACTCGTACTGGCGGCCATACGCGGAGCGCGGCTACTTCCTCGCGGGGGACGGTGCGGCGGTGGATGCGGACGGCTACATCTGGCTGCTCGGACGGCTCGACGACGTGATCAACGTCTCCGGGCACCGTCTGTCGACCATCGAGATCGAGTCGGCGCTCGTGGCGCATCCACGCGTCTCCGAGGCGGCCGTCGTCGGCGTGGGTGACGACACCACCGGGCAGGCGGTCGCCGCGTTCGTGGTGCCGTCGGGGGAGGCGCCGGCGGAGGCCGAGCTGCGCGAGCAGGTCACCCGCGAGATCGGGGCGATCGCGAAGCCGCGCCACGTTGTGCTCGTCGGCGACCTGCCCAAGACTCGGTCGGGAAAGATCATGCGTCGGCTCCTGGTCGACCTCTTCGACGGTCGTCCGCTCGGCGACACCACCTCGCTGCAGGACGAGACGGTTCCGCACGCGATCGCCGCCGCTCTCGCCGACCGCTCGAGTTGACACGACACGCCGCGCGCGAGGTCGGCGCGACGGCGTGTTGCGTCAACTAGAGGGCAGCCGGCTCAGCGCAGGTCGGCGACGGTCAGGGCTGCGTCGATGAGGCCGAGGTGCGACAGTGCCTGCGGGAAGTTGCCCCAGAAGGCGCCGTCCGCATCCATCATCTCCGCGTAGAGTCCGACGTCGTTGGCCCGTCCGATCAGGTCGTCCATCAGAGTGGATGCCTCGGCCACGTCGCCGACGCACGCCAGCGCCGCCACGAGCCAGAACGAGCACGCCGTGAACGGCCGCTCGCCCTCCGCCTCGGCGCCGGTGAAGCGGTACAGCAGCGCGCCCACCCCCAGGTCGCGTCGCAGCGCGGCGATGGTGGAGCGCATCCGCTCGCCCCGGTCGAAGCCGCTCGGAGCGTGCAGCAGGACGGACGCATCCAGCTCTTCTGCGCCGGCCGCCATCGTGTACGCGCCGAGGTCGTCCGACCAGCAGTTCTCCTCGACCCACGCGTGGATGAGGTCTGCCTCACGCCGCCAGCGCGACGGGTTGCCCTCGATCTGGCCGAGCTTCTCCAGCTCAAGGGCCGACTGCAGTGCCTGCCAGCAGCCCATCTTCGACGAGGTGTGGTGACGGAGCTCGGTCAGCTCCCACATCCCCGAGTCCGGCAGCCGCCACACGTCGCAGACGTGGTCGGCCACGTCTGCGACCAGACGCCGGGTCGGCACGTCGAGGACGTTGCCCGCCGCCGCGTACGCGAGGGCGACGCTGAGCAGATCGCCGAAGACGCCGAGCTGCAACTGGCCCGCAGCCCGGTTCCCCGTCACCACCGGGCCGATGCCGCGCCAGCCGGGCACGTCGTGCGTCTGCGGGTCGGCGGAGGACTCCTCCCGGAGCCCGTAGAGCACCCGCACCTGCGCGATGTCGCCCTTCACCGCGCGCAGCAGCCACGCGATCGCCGCATGCGTCTCCTCCCGCAGCCCGAACCGCGCGAGCGCCCGCAGCGCGTACGCGGTGTCGCGCACCCAGGCGAAGCGATAGTCCCAGTTCTTGCCGCCGCGCGGTGTCTCCGGGAGGGAGGTGGTGGCCGCGGCCGCGATGGCGCCGGTCGGCGCGTAGAGCAGCAGTTTGAGGGCGAGGGCGCTGCGCTGCACCGCATCGTCCCACGGCCCCTGGTACGAGAAGGTCCGCGACCAGAGCTCCCAGTTCGACACGGTTCGATCGATGCCGATGTCGACGTTCCCCGGATCCGCCAGGTGCAGCGGTTCGTCGTCGGTCGCGACGATGCTGAGCGTGCGGCGGGTGCCCTCGGCGACCCGGATGCGACCGCCGAAACGCGGCGCATCCACGTCGTCCTCGGTGTCGTTCAGGCCGGTGACGCCGATATTGACCCGGTCCACCCGGAGGATGCGCTTGCCGTCCACCCGCTCGGCCCACGGGCTCGCACCGCCAAGCATGGTGCCCGGCTCGACGGCCCAGTCCATGACGACCGTGCCGGTCACGCCTTCGATGCGGCGGGCCAGCTCCAGCCAGGGGAGGCGGCCCGCGACGCCGGTGACCAGTGCATCCGTCACTCGCACCGTTCCGGTCGCGGTACGGAACGTCGTCTCCAGGACGTTGGTCCCAGGGAGGTAGCGCCTGCTCGTCTCGAAATCGCTCACCGGGTGCAGCAGGATGCGGCCGCCGCGCTCGGAATCGAGCAGCGCGGCGAAGGCGGGTGGGGAGTCGAGGCTCGGCACCGGGAGCCAGTCGACCGTGCCGGACCGGTCGATAAGCGCGACCGTGCGACCGTCGCCGAGCGCAGCGTGGTCCTCGATGGCCGCCTCGCTCATGCCGTCACGCCCGCTGCTGGAGCCCCGCCGCCGAAATGACGGCCTCGCGGAAGACCGGGGTCAGCTGAGCGGCTGTGGGCCGTTCGGCCGGGTCGGCGGCGGTCATGGCGTGAAGGATGCGCGGCCAGTCGTCGGGGAGCCCGTCGGGGATGGGCGGCTCATGCTCAAGACGGGCGAGCGCCGACTCGACCGCGGACCCCGGGTAGGTCACCGACCGGGTGAAGCACTCCAGCAGCACGAGGCCCAGGGAGTAGATGTCGCTCGCCGAGGTTGCCGGCCGGCGCATCGCCTGCTCGGGGCTGAGGTAGGCCGCCGTTCCGGTCGTCTTTCCCTCATCCGGCTGTGCCGGGGTGCCGGCGATGCCGCTCGCGATTCCGAAGTCGGTGAGTCGTGCGCGGGCGCGGAACGTCGTCGTGCCGTAGGAGACGAGCATGATGTTGGACGGCTTGATGTCGCGGTGCACGACCCCGTTCGCATGCACGTACTCCAGCGCCTCAGAGATGTCGTAGGCCACTTCGGCGATCTCTTCCAGCTCGAGTTCCCGCTCGGCCAGCGCGCTGGCGAGGTCGGTGCCGGTGACGAGCTCCATGATGAGGAACGGGCGCGGATCCTTCGGCGACGTGTAGTCGATTCCTGCGTCGATGAGCGAGACGATGCCGTGGTGGCTGAGCCGAGCGAGCGCCGCCTGCTCCGTGCGGTACTGCGCCATCTCCTCTTCGCCGCCGGCCCGGTACAGCTTGATGGCGACCTCGCGTCCAAGCAGCTCGTCGGTGGCCTTGAAGATGCTGGCCTCACCGCCGCGGCCGATCACGTGCTGCGGGCGGTAGCGCCCGAGCAGGGCCGGGATGGTCGACTCGGGCATCAGCTGTTCCGTGACCGCAGGAGGGCGAACGAGGACTCGCCCAGGATGACGTTGGTGCTGTCGTTTACGGCGAGCTCCGGGTCGCTGGAGAGCTCCAACTCCCACGCCGCGCCCGCGGCGTCCGGGAGCACGAACTCGACGCCGTTGCCCGCCGCGTTGAGCATCAGCAGGAACGAGTCGGCGCCCTCGTGTCGCAACTCGAACGCGATGGACCGCGCCTCGGGGTCGGCCCAGTCCTCGTCGGAGAACGGCTCACCGTCGCTGCGGACGATGCACACCACATCCGTGCCGCCCACCTCGGGCGCCTGCCGGTACCACTCGGGGCGGAGGGCGGGCTCGGAGCGGCGCAGGCGGATCAGCTTCGAGGTGAACTCGTGCAGCTCCCAGTCGGCGTTGGCCCAGTCGAACCAGGAGATCTCGTTGTCCTGGCAGTAGGCGTTGTTGTTGCCCTGCTGGGTGCGCCCGATCTCGTCGCCGCCGAGGATCATCGGCACGCCGGCGGACAGCAGCACCGTGGCGAGGAAGTTCTTGCGCTGCCGGATGCGGAAGGCGTTGATCCCCTCGTCATCGGTGGGGCCCTCGACGCCGTAGTTGTTCGACCGGTTGTCGGATTCGCCGTCGCGGTTGTCCTCGCCGTTCGCCTCGTTGTGCTTCTCGTTGTAGCTGGTCAGGTCGGCCAGGGTAAAACCGTCATGGGCGGTCACGAAGTTGACGCTGGAGAGCGGGGCGCGGCGGGAGTCCTCGTAGATGTCCGGACTCCCGAGGACACGCTGCGACAGCGTCGACAGCACCCCCGGGGTGCCGCGCCAGTAGTCGCGGACGTCGTCGCGGAACTTGCCGTTCCACTCCGACCAGTCGGCGGGAAAGCCGCCCAGCTGGTAGCCGGCGACATCCCACGGCTCGGCGATCAGCTTCACCTGCGCGAGCGTCGGGTCCTGCTGGATCAGGGTCAGGAATGCGCTGTGGAGGCTGGCGTCGCCGCCCTGCCGGGTCAACGTGGTCGCCAGGTCGAAACGGAAGCCGTCGATGTGCATGTCCTCGACCCAGTAGCGGAGCGAATCCATGATCACCTGGAGGGCCGCCGGGTGGCTCACGTTGAAGCTGTTGCCGGTGCCGGTGGTGTCGAAGTAGTGGGCGGCATCTCCCTCGACGAGCCGGTAGTAGGAGGGGTTGTCGATGCCCTTGAAGCTGTAGGTCGGCCCCATGTCGTTGCCCTCGGCAGTGTGGTTGTAGACCACGTCGAGGATGACCTCGATGCCCGCCGCGTGCAGCGCCTTGACCATACCCTTGAACTCGTCGACCTGATGGCCGGTGTCGCCGGTCGCGGCGTACTCGTTGTGCGGCGCGAAGAAGCCGATGGAGTTGTAACCCCAGTAATTGCGGAGGCCCTTCTCCTGCAGGTGCGCATCCTGGACGAACTGGTGGATGGGCAGCAGCTCGACGGCGGTGACGCCGAGGTTCTTGAGGTATTCGACGGCTGCAGGATGTGCAAGGCCGGCGTAGGTGCCGCGGAACTCCTCGGGCACCCACTCCATGAGCTTCGTGAATCCCTTCACGTGCATCTCGTAGATGATGGTCTCGCTCAGCGGCGTGCGCGGGCGCTCGTGGTCGCCCCAGTCGAACTCCTGGCGGTCGATGGCGACGCCGAGGGCGACGTGGCGTGCTCCATTGGTGTCGCTGCGGCGTTTCGGGCGGCCGAGCTGGTGGCCGAAGACGGCCTGGGTGTTGTCCCATGAGCCGGTCACCGCGCGGGCATGCGGAGGCAGGAGCACCTTCGCGGGGGAGAAGCGGAGACCGTTGGCCGGATCCCATGGGCCGTTGACGCGCAGCCCGTACCGGGTGCCGGGGACGAGGCCGGGAACGAATCCGTGGAAGACGTGGCCGGTTCGCTCGGTGAGCTCGCTCTGCTTCTCGCGGCCACGCGCGTCGAACAGCGAGACGATCACCTTGTCGGCTCGCTCGCTGTAGACGGCGACGTTGGCGCCGCCCTCCCGCAGGGTGATTCCCAGCGGGTAGGGAAGGGATTCCGCCGTCACAGCGATGCCCCCCGCAGTGTGGATGCGCTGTGGAGGGTCCGGCGGTGGGGCCGGGGGCAGGGCTTTGGCACGGTGCCTCCGATCGGTAGACCGTAACGATACCTGCGAGGCGGTGCGGTCCTCCAGGCATTGACAGGGAGGTGGCGGACCGTTAGGCGCGCGTCAACGCGTCAAGGCTGTTGCATTGTGGTGTCAATAATGGCACCATCGAGGGTGCCGAATGCTGCAAAGCTCCTCACGCGCATGAGGCTGAACCCAGCGGATGTCCGATTTCAGGAGTTGGTGAGCGTGTGTGTTGCGTACTTCGGCGAACCTCGCCAGTCCGGCTCGAGCCACCTAGTCTTCAAGACTCCGTGGGCCGGCGACCCGCGGGTGAACATCCAGAACGATCGTGGACGCGCGAAGCGCTACCAGGTCATCCAAGTTTTGTTGGCTGTCCAGCGATGGGAGAGCGAGAGATCATGACCGACTTCACGCACTACACGTACCGAGTCCTCTGGTCGGCAGCAGACGGCGAGTTCGTCGGCCAGGTCGCTGAGTTCCCGTCTCTGTCATGGCTGGCCGAGACCCAGGCTGAGGCGTTGCATGGCATTGTCGGGCTGGTCGAAGATGTGATCACAGACCTGGAGGAATCGGGCGAACTCGTCCCCCCGCCGTTCTCAGAGCGGACCTACAGCGGCGAGTTCAAGGTCCGCATCCCTCCGGAGCTTCATCGAAGTCTGGCGATCCAGGCTGCCGAGGAGCATGTGAGCCTGAATCGGCTGGTCAGTTCACGGCTGGCCTCGTGACGCGGACCGCCTCGCCGAAGGCGGCGACCGCGCCTGCGGGAGGCGCGCCGAGGCCCGTGCCGGAGAGGCTGGCCTCGACCAGGAGGCCGCCGCGCGAGAAGCGGAAGACGCCCTCGGCGTAGGCCACATCCGTAGCGGGGGCGCCGGCGGGGATTGTGCGGCGGAGTGCCGTCAGCGTGCGGTACCAGTCGAGCATCCGCGCGTTCTCCGGGCGGCCGGGCTCCGACCAGTCCAGTTTCGAGCGCTGGAACGTCTCCGGGTCCTGCGGGTCGGGGACGACGGCCGGGTCCCATCCCATCTTCGCGAACTCCTCGATGCGGCCCTCGGCCGTCACCTTGCCCAGCTCCGGCTCGGGATGCGAGGTGAAGAACTGCCAGGGCGTCGTCGCGGCCCACTCCTCGCCCATGAACAGCATGGGCGTGAACGGGCCGAGGAGCGTCAGAGCGGCGGCGACCGCCAGCCGGCCGGAGTCGAGCGTGGCCGTGAGGCGGTCTCCGGCCGCACGGTTGCCGATCTGGTCGTGGTCCTGGCTGAAGACGACGAGCCGCGTGAAGGGGATGTCGGCGTCGAGCGGACGGCCGTGGCGGCGCTCGCGGAAGCTGGACCAGGTGCCGTCGTGGAAGAAGCCGCGCTCGAACACCTTCACCAGTGCATCCGGGTTCGCGAAGTCGGAGTAGTAACCCGTGTCCTCACCGGTGAGGTTGGCGTGGATGGAGTGGTGCACATCGTCGTCCCACTGGGCGTGGAGTCCGTAGCCGTGATGCGACCGCGTCCGGATGAGGCGGGGATCGTTCAGGTCGCTCTCCGCGATGAGGGTGCGCGGCCGGCCCGTCTCGCCCGCGAGCTCGTCCGCCAGCACCGCGAGCTCCTCGAGCAGGTGGGTCGCACCGGAATCCTTGAGGGCGTGCACCGCATCCAGCCGCAGGCCGTCGACGTGCATCTCGCGCAGCCAGTACTCCGCGTTGTCCAGGATGTAGCGGCGGACCTCGTCGGAGGACGGCCCGTCGAGGTTGATGGAGACGCCCCAGGTGCTTGCGCCCTGGCCGAAGTAAGGACCGAACTTCGGTAGGTAATTGCCGCTCGGACCGAGGTGGTTGTAGACGACGTCCTGGATGACGGCCAGTCCGCGCCGATGGCACTCCTCGACGAACCGCTGGTACGCGGCCGGACCGCCGTACTGCTCCTGCACGGCGTACCAGAGCACGCCGTCGTAGCCCCAGTTGTGCGTTCCGTTGAAGGCGTTCACGGGGAGGAGCTCGATGGCGTCGACGCCGAGCTCGATGAGGTGGTCGAGGCGCTCGAGGGCGGCATCCAGCGTCCCCTCGGGCGTGAAGGTGCCGATGTGGAGCTCGTAGGTGACCGCGTCGGTGAGGTCGCGGCCCTCCCACTCGCCGTCCGCCCACTCGTGCGCTCGCGGGTCGAACTCGCGGCTCAGCTCGTGCACGCCGTTCGGCTGGCGCAGCGAGCGCGGGTCGGGGAAGGGGCCCTCGCCGTCGACCAGGAAGCCGTAGTCGAGCGGCTCGTCGGGGAGGGCGGGCGACTCGGCCAGCTCCCACCAGCCGCCGGTCGGGCTGTCCGCGGTGGCGGGGATGGGTGTGAGCGGGAAGGTCCCCAGGTCGCCGAGCACCACATCCACCGCTCGGGCCTGCGGGGCCCAGACGGGGAACCGGCGCTCGCTCCAGCCGCCGGTCATCGGACCGCCGCCAGCAGTGCGACCGGGTACGTTTCGAAGACGGAGGCGAGGGGCACGCGGCCCCGGTGCTCCCGCCCGGTGAGTTCGTCGCGCATGGGATCCTCCCCGAGGTCGATCGTCGTGTCCGCCCAGCCGCCGGTGGCGGCCAGCCCGACGGGCAGGCGCGTGGCGAGAGCGATTGCACCGCCGCGGTCGAAGCCGACGAGGTGGCCGGCGCGCGAGCCCTCCGCGTAGACCGGGCGATATCCGGTGAACAGCTCGGGGCGATCGCGGCGCAGGCGCAGGGCCTTCGCCGTGACCAGCACCTTCGCCGCGCCGGACGAGTCGATCTCGGGCTGCCATCCCTCGTCGATGTGGGCCAGGAGCGCGGAGGCGGCGTCGAATTCGACGGGCCGGCGGTTGTCGGGGTCCACCAGCGACCGCTCCCACCGCTCCGAGCCCTGGTAGACGTCCGGGATGCCGGGGGCGGTCAGCTGCAGCAGCTTGGCAGCGAGGCCGTTGCTCGCACCGGGAGCTTCGATGACGGCGGACAGCGCCTCCACCTCGGCGCGCACGCGCTCGTCGTCGAAGGCGGCGTCGATGGCCGCGGCCATCCGGTGCTCGAACGCCTCGTCGGGATCGGTCCAGCCGGTGGAGGCGCCGGCCTCGCGCGCCGCCTTCAGCGCGTAGGCCTGCAGGCGCTCGCGCGAGGCGGGCCACGCGCCGACGACCGACTGCCACAGCAGGTTCTCGAGCGACCCGTCGCCGAACCCGACCCGCTCGCGAACCGTGCGCAGGAAGCGCTCCCAGCGTCCCGGCAGCTCGGCCAGCACATGGATGCGCGCCCGGGTGTCCTCGCCGCGCTTCGTGTCGTGGGTCGAGAGTACGGTCATCGACTCGGGGAGGCGCCGCTGGCGGTCCGCCTGGCGGCGGTGGAACTCCTCCGGCGAGAGGGCGAACTCGGCCGGGTCGCCACCCACCTCGGTGAGCGAGACGAGACGGGTGTACCGGTAGAAGGCGTTGTCCTCGACGCCCTTCGCCATGATGGCGCCGGTGGTCTGCTCGAACCGGTCGCCCAGGCGGTCGGTGATGCGGGCGATGACCGGGGCGAGATCGGGCCGGGACTCCGCGGCCGCGAGCCGCGCCTCCTCCAGGTACTCGGCGCCGAACGGCAGGTAGCTGCGGTACACCGGGAACCACGCGGCCAACTCGGCCACCGCGTCGGCGACCTCCTCATCCGTGCCCTCGCCGAGCTCACGGACGACGCGCAGCACCTCGGAGCGCAGGATGCTGTCGGCGACCGCGCGCTTGCGGCGGTGCACCAGCTCCGCCCAGTCCTGGCTTTCCTCGCGCTCGTCCAGTTCGCCCGCGAATGCCGTGAGCGGGCCTTCGCCGGACGGGTCGACGAGCACGCGGTCGACGATCGCGAGCGCGTCGTAGCCGGTGGTGCCTTGCACGGGCCAGTCGGGCATCCGCTCGTCGCCCTCGATGATCTTCTCGACCCAGATCGGCGCGTCACCGGCGAGGGCTCGCAGCCGCTCCAGGTACTGAGCGGGGTCGCGGAGGCCGTCCGGGTGGTCGACGCGGATGCCGTCGACCAGCCCCTCATCCACCCAGCGCGCGATCTCCCGGTGCGTGTCGTCGAAAACTTCCTGGTCCTCTACGCGCAGCCCGGCGAGCGTGGTGACGGCGAAGAAGCGGCGATAGTTCAGCTCGGCGTCGGCGCGGCGCCATGACATCAGCTCGTAGTGCTGGCGGCCGTGCACCTCCTGCGGGGTGCCGTCGCCGGTGCCGGGGGCGATCGGGAACCGGTGGTCGTAGTAGCGCAGTTCGCCGTCTTCGATCCGGAGCGCGTCCTCCTCGTCCGGGCCGTCGCCGAGGATCGGGAGGCGCAGCCGACCGTGGCCGAACTCCCAGTCGATGTCGAAGTAGGAGGCGTGGCGCGCCTCTTTGCCGTGCGTCAGCACATCCCACCACCAGGCGTTGATCGCAGGCGTCGCAACCCCCATGTGGTTGGGCACGATGTCGACGAGCACTTTCAGGCCGCGCTCGTGCGCGGCGTCGGAGAATTCGCGCAGGGCTTCCGGGCCGCCGCGAGAAGCGTCGACGCGGCTGTGGTCCACGACGTCGTACCCGTGCATCGATCCGGGCTCGGCCTCGAGGAGCGGCGACAGGTAGACCCAGTCCGCTCCGAGGCGCTGGATGTGGTCGAGCACCTGGGTGGCGTCGCGGAGGGTGAAGTCGGGGGAGATCTGGAGGCGGTAGGTGCTCACACGCTTCATTCTGGGGGAGCGGAGAGGTGCCGAGTAGGCCTTGAAATCTCACGCCGGTCGTATTGCTAGACAGGCGAGCAATAAGCTGGAGGTCACCAGCCTCGCGTCGCACTCAGCGGCCCGGGCGGCCGAGGGGAGTGGCGGAAGTGGCAGTGCTGAATTACGGGGGCGCGGAGTACGAGTTCAGCGACAGGATGCTCGCCCACCTGCAGGTGGTCATCACCAACAAGCTGCGGCGTCGCGAGTCGTTTGCCCTCAGCTGGATGCGGGACGACGACGGCGGTCGGGAGGCGATCTGGATCGACAACGGCTTCCCGATCCGCTTCCACTACGACGACGGTGCCATCGCGCCTCTGAACCGCGACTGGCTGGAGGCGCTGCTCGACGGGACGCACCGGCCCAACGGACTCCTCGTGACGCCGGAACCTGCGAATTCCTCCCGCGAGGGCCAGGTCGTCGTCCGGGGTTGATTTCTCAGGGGATCGGTCGGGGGTAGACGCGGTGTCGGCGCGGTGGGAGCGTCGAAGGCGAATCGGAGGACGAAAGGAGACCTCATGGGACTCGACGACAAGATCGAGAACGCGGGCGAGAAGCTCGGAGGCAACGCCAAGGAGGCCACAGGCAAGGCCACCGGTGACGAGCGACTCGAGGCCGAGGGCAAGGGCGACCAGGCCAAGGCCGATGTGAAGCAGGCCGGCGAGAAGATCAAAGACGTCTTCAAGGACTGATGTCTTCGCGCGCTGACGTCTTCACGAACTGACGCGTTTCGCGAAGCCCCTGCGCGGATTTCGGGTGGGGGCTTCGGCATGCCAGGCCGTTCATCCTGTGTTTCCCTCAGATTCGGCTTTTGTTCACCCGGCGCTCGGAGTAGCTTCCGGTCATGGGAGACCGGTCGGATCGGGCGAAGGCGTGGCGAAGGGCGGCCATCGGCGCCATCCTGGCCGCGTTGGCGCTTCTCGCGACCATCGCGGTGGCCATCGCCATCCCGACGCAGGGGGAGAACCCGCGTGCCTGGGGCGTGGTCGTGTGCGGGCTCGTCACGGTGGCGCTCTGCGGGCAGATCGTCGCGCGCAACCGGAGGCTGCTGCGCCACTACCGCGGTGACGACCTGGCGCCGGGCCGTCAGGCGCGGGCGAAGGCTGCCCGGTAGCGGGTCGGCGGCACGCCGACCTCCGCGTCGAAGTGGTGGCGGAGCAGCGTGGCGCTGCCGAAACCGCACTGCCGAGCCACCTCGTCGATCGGAAGGTCGGTCGTCTCCAGCAGCAGCCGTGCGCGGAGGATGCGCTGGGTGGTCAGCCACTGCATCGGCGACACGCCTGTCTCGGCGACGAACCGGCGGGAGAAACTGCGAGTCGACATGTGGGTGCGTTCGGCCAGCATCCCGACCGTGTGGGGCTCATCCAGGCGGTCGGTGAGGTACTCGAGCAGCTCGCTGAAGGCGTCGTCTTCGCAGTCGCTGACCGGCTTGTCGATGTACTGGCGCTGGCCGCCGTCGCGCTGGGGAGGAACGACCATGTTGCGGGCGATGGTGTTTGCGACGGCGCTGCCGAGTTCGCGGCGGACGAGGTGGAGGCTGGCGTCGATCCCGGCGGAGGTGCCGGCGCTGGTGATGATGCGGCCGTCGTCCACGAACAGCACGTCGGGGTCGACGCGCGCTTCCGGGAACCGCCGCTGCAGTGCCTCGGAGTAGCGCCAGTGGGTGGTGCAGTCGCGGCCGTCGAGCAGCCCGGCGGCTCCGAGCGCGAACGCTCCGGAGCAGACGCTGAGCAGGATGGCGCCGCGAGCGTAGGCCCGGCGGAGCGCATCCAGGAACTCCTCGGGGTACTCATCGCGCACCGTCGCCGCGGGGACCGCGATCAGGTCGGCGTCGTCCATCGCCTCGAGTCCGTAGGGGGCGGTGACCGTGACGCCGACCGGGCTCGTGATGGGCGCCCCTGAGTGGATGGAGCACACGCGGAAGTCGAACGGCTCCAGCCCCGCATAGCTGCGGTCGAGCCCGAAGACTTCGCAGACCACGCCGAATTCGAACATGGCGAAGTCGTCGATGAGGGGGACCGCGACGGATCGGATCATGCTGCCGAGTGTACTGGCCGAATGTTTGCGAAGATAGACCTGATGCCATCTCGTGGCGGTATCTTTACGTCCGTAACGTTGAGGTCATGGCAAACACGACGTGGACACAGGGCATCGAACACAGCTGGGTCTCGCACCCGGCGCGCGTGAAGAACGGCGAGCCGGTCGCCCGCCGTCGCTTCGTCCTCAGTGACTGGCTCCCCGCGGCGATCCTCGCCCGGGGCGGGCAGATCAACCGGGAGACGGATCGCGCACTCGGCGACCTGCGCGCAGCGCAGTCGGCGCGCGAGACCGGCCGCTAGTCCGATTCCGTGAAGGCGGCCGCGATGCGAAGCGGCGCGGGCCGGGGCGCAGCGGCGACGGAGGCGCGCCGCACGAGGTCGGCCGCGAACACGACGGCCTCGTCGTCGACGTGCTCACCTCGAATGCGCGCCAGAGCGCGCCGAGCGGCCGCAGCCCCGAGCTCGTAGATGGGCTGCTCAACCACCGTCAGCGGGGGTGTAGTGATGCCCGTCCACTCCGGGTTGTCGAACGCGATCAGCGAGACATCGTCCGGAATGCGCAGGCCCAGCGTCCGGATCACCTGAAAGACGGTCATGGCGATCAGGCTGTCGGAGGCGATGATCGCGGTGACCGGCTCGTCGCCGTCGAGCAGCTCGCGGGCGACCACATCCACCCCGCGGCGGCGGGCGTCCAGCCGGATGTGCGTCTCGGGTGACGGAATCCCCGCGGCAGCCAGTGTCTCAATCACGCCGGCGACGCGATCGGCGACGCTCGACATCGTGATCCGCTCGCCGGACGTGTATTCGGGCGCCGGATGGTCGTGCGTCGAGATGAAGGCGATGCGCCGGTGGCCTTCGGCCAGCAACTCGGAGGTGGCGGCGGCTGCTGCGGACCGGTTGTCGACGGTGACCGAATCGTAGGAGTGGCCGTCGGCGCGGCGGTCGAGGAGCACGAGTGGCCGGCCGGCGTCGGCGACCGCGGCGAGGTGGGACACCCGAGCCGAGGACGCGGGGGCGACGATGAGCGCATCCACTTGCTTGTCGAGGAGGACGTCGACGGCCGCTTCTTCCGCATCCACGTCCTCGTCGGAGTTCGTGAGGATGACGTCGTAGCCGGCCGCGTTCGCCACGTCGGAGATGCCCCGCATGGCGTGGGCGAAGAACGGGTTCTCGATGTCGCCGACGACCACGCCGATCGTGTTGGAGCGGCCCGTGTTCATCGACTTGGCGAGCGCGTTCGGCCGGTAGTTGAGCTCCTCCGCCGCGGCCAGAACGCGGGATCGCACCGCGTCGCTGACCTGCCCGTAGTCGCCGAGGGCGCGAGCGGCTGTCGCCTTCGAGACTTTGGCTGCGCGGGCGATGTCGGCCACCGTTACGGCGCGCCGAGACGCGGGGCGTGGTGACATCGGAGCCGCCTTCCTGATTCGGGCTCTCGTGTTGACGAACCCCGGATTGATGTTATAGCGTCCCAGAAAACCAACTGAGACCGGTCTCAGCGTAAATGCCAGAGACCGGTCTCAGCAACCCCGAGATCGACGAGGATCGCACGTTCCGTTTCTCGTCCACCATCCCTCGACGATTGGACCCCGCAGTGAAACGACGCACCCTCCTCCGGCCGGCCGCACTGCTGGCCGCCGCGGCCTCGGCCGCCCTCGTCCTCGCGGCCTGCAGCTCCGGCGGCGCCTCGGGCACCACCACCAAGGACAACCCGTACGGGCTGATCGAGGCGGGCACCGTCCGCGTCGCCAGCCTCGGCGACGCCAAGCCCTACACCTTCACCGACGCCGGCGGAAACTTCACCGGCTTCGATGTCGAGCTCTTCACCGACGTGGCCAAGCGCGCCCACCTCGGCAAGGCCGTCTTCACCGGGCAGGACTTCTCCGGCCTCCTCTCCGCCGTCGCGAACCACCAGTTCGACGTCGGCGTCGCCGCCATCGGCATCACCGACGAGCGCAAGAAGACCGTCGACTTCTCCGACGGCTACCTGGCGGGCTACCTGACGGTGCTCACCACCAAGTCGAGCGGCATCGACTCGGCGAAGGATCTCGCCGGCAAGCGCCTGGGCGTTGTGCAGGGCACCCTGCAGGAGGCCTACGCGGTCAAGAACTTCCCGAAGGCGAACCTCGTCCGCTTCCCCGACAACAACGCCGCCGTCTCCGCCATCAACAGCGGCTCGGTGGATGCGCACTTCCTCGACTACGAGGCGGCCAAGAGCTACGTCTCGCAGTACCCGTCGCTGAAGGATGCGGAAGACATCCCGTCCTTCGACGCCCCCGCCGGCTTCGCCATCGCGAAGGGCAACCCGGCCCTCAAGAAGGCCCTCGACAAGGCCCTCCACGACGCGATGGAGGACGGCACCTGGAAGAAGCTCTACCAGAAGTGGTTCCCGGGCTCGCCCATGCCCGAGCAGTACCTGCCGAAGGCTGAGCAGACCTCGACGCCCACCCCGTCCAAGTAGACGAGCGGGCACTCACGGAGATCCCCATGGACTGGCTCACCACCATCACCCACACCTTCTTCGACATCCCGTCGATGCTGCAGGTCTTCCCGCAGCTCCTCGGAGTCGGACTCGTCAACACGCTGATCATCTCGATCGCGGCGACCATCATCGGCGTCGTGCTCGGCATGGTGGTCGCCGTCATGGGGATCTCCACGTCCCGCTGGCTGCGCATCCCCGCCCGCATCTACACGGACGTGTTCCGCGGCCTGCCGGCGATCCTCACCATCCTGCTCATCGGACAGGGTTTCGCCCGGTTCTCGCAGTCGATCTTCGGGCCGTCCCCGTATCCGCTCGGCATCCTGGCGCTGTCGCTCATCGCGGCCGCATACATCGGCGAGATCTTCCGCGCCGGCATCCAGAGCGTCGACCGCGGTCAGCTGGAGGCGTGCCGCGCGCTCGGCCTCAGCTACGCCAAGGCGATGCGGCTGGTCGTCGTGCCGCAGGGCATCCGGCGTGTCCTCCCGGCTCTCGTCAACCAGTTCATCGCCATCGTGAAGGACTCGAGCCTCGTGTACTTCCTCGGTCTGCTGGTGGGCGAGCGCGAGCTCTTCCGGGTCGGACAGGATGCGGCCGTGCTGACCGGCAACCTGTCTCCGCTGGTGCTGGCCGGGCTCTTCTACCTCGTCATCACCGTCCCGCTGACGCACCTCGTCAACTACTTCGACAACCGGTTCCGCACCGGACGCCGTAAGCCGGCACCGCCCAAGAGCGGTCTGGACGAGCTGGATGAGGTCCAGCCGCCGGCGCCCCTCACCCTCGGGAGCAACACATGACCTACACCTCTCCGCTGCCCGCGCAGCAGACGCCCGAGTTCCGGGGCTCGGCCCTCGACCTCGTCGACCTGACCATGGCCTACGGCGACATCGACGTGCTCCGCGGCGTCACCGTCTCGGTGGCGCCCGGCACGACCACCTGCGTGATCGGCCCGTCGGGGTCGGGCAAGTCGACGATGCTCCGCGGCATCAACCGGCTGCACGAGCCGAAGAGCGGCGACGTGCTGCTCGACGGCGGTAGCATCCTCGGCACGAAGCCGGATGTGCTGCGCCGCCGGATCGGACTGGTCTTCCAGCACTTCAACCTGTTTCCCGACCACACCGCGCTGCAGAACGTCACGCTCGCGCTGCGCTCGGTGAAGCGGATGTCGAAGGCCGAGGCCCAGCGCATCGCCGAGGAGCGCCTCATCGAGGTCGGGCTCGGCGAGCGGATGGACCACCGCCCGCGCGACCTCTCCGGCGGTCAGCAGCAGCGCGTGGCCATCGCCCGCGCGCTCGCCATGGAACCCGAGGTGATGCTCTTCGACGAGGTCACCAGCGCGCTCGACCCGGAGCTCGTGAAGGGCGTCCTCAACCTGATGGCCGACCTCGGCCGCCGGGGCATGACCATGGTCGTCGTCACGCACGAGATGAACTTCGCCCGCAAGGTCGCCGACCAGGTGGTCTTCATGGACGAGGGGCGCGTCGTCGAGGCCGGACGTCCGGACGACCTGTTCGACCGGCCGCAGAGCCCGCGCCTCCAGCGCTTCCTCTCGGAGGTGCTGTGATCCGCGTCGGACTCATCGGTTACGGCGTCGCCGGCCGGGTCTTCCACGCGCCGTTCCTCGCGGCGGACCCCGCGTTCGAACTGGCCGCCGTCGTCACCTCGCAGACCGACCGGCTGGCTGCGGACCATCCGGAGGCGGTGGCGGTGCCCGACGTGGATGCGCTGCTCGCGCATCCCGGCCTCGACCTGGTCGTCGTAGCCTCGCCCACTCCGCTGCACGTCGAGCACGCCGCGGCATCCATCGATGCAGGCCTCGCCACCGTCGTGGACAAGCCCTTCGCGCCGGATGCGGCGTCGGGCCGCGCGCTCCTCGAGCGTGCGGAGGCCGCCGGCGTCCCGTTCACGGTCTTCCAGAACCGGCGCTGGGACGGCGACTTCCTCACCCTGCGCCGCCTGATCGAGGACGGCGCGCTCGGCGACGTCCGCCGGTTCGAGTCGCGGTTCGAGTGGTGGAAGCCGTCGGCCGACGAGTCCTGGAAATCGACCACGGGCGCAGGCGAGGGCGGCGGCATCCTGTTCGACCTCGGTGCCCACCTCATCGACCAGGCGCTCCTGATGTTCGGACCCGCCCGAGTTGTGCACTCGGAGGTGCGCACCCGCCGCGGCGGGGGAGCGGACGACGACGCGTTCGCCGTGCTCGAGCACGAGTCCGGGACGACCAGCCACCTGTGGATGAGCGCCGTCGCGCCCATCGCCGGGCCGCGGTTCCGCGTGCTCGGTTCGCGCTCGGGCTTCGTCTCCTGGGGGCTCGACCCGCAGGAGGGGCAGCTCGCCGGCGGGATGCGCCCCGGCGACCCGCGGCTCGGTCGCGCCATCGCACCGGCCCGCGTCGGGACCGACGCGCACCCTGACGAACTGCCGCTCATCCCCGGCGACTACGCCGAGTTCTACCGGCGACTGGCCGCATCCCTCCAGGACGGGGCTGCTCTCCCGGTCGACCCGCGGGACAGCCTCGCGGCCCTCGAACTGATCGACACCATCCACACCCAGAACCGAAAGTGAGCACCATGACCACGCCATCCATCCGTTCCCGCGTCGTCGTCATCGGCGGCGGCATCCTCGGCGTCTCGACGGCGGTCCAGCTGGTCCGCTCGGGGGCCGACGTGACGCTGCTGACCGAGGGCGAGCTCGCGAGCGGCGCGAGCGGGCGGTCACTCTCGTGGCTGAACACCGCGGGGCTGCGCTCGCCGGAGTACCACGCGCTGCGTCAGCTCGGCATCGACCGCTACCGCACGCTCGCGGCGCGCGCCGACGTCTCCGCGTTCCTGCGATTCGACGGCGGGCTGACCTGGGCACCCGAGGGCGACTCGTATGCGCCCGTCCTGGAGCACGAGCGCGCGATCGGCTACGACGCCCAGTGGGTCACCGCGGCCGACGTCGCCGACTGGACGCCGGGCGTCGACCCGGCCGCGATCGCCGACGAGGGCGCCATCTTCAACCCGGGCGAGGGATGGGTCGACCTGCCGTCGCTCATCGCCTTCCTCGCCGACGAGTTCACCGCGCGCGGCGGGCGCCTGATCACCGGCGCAGGCCACGTCGAGGTCGTGGTCGAGGACGGCCGCGCCGTCGGAGCCGTGACCCCCGACGGCCGCCATTTCGACGCCGACGCGGTGCTGCTCGCTACCGGTCCGGGCGTCCCTGCGCAGGTCGCCGAGCACGGCATCGAGATCGAGGACGGCAGCCCGACGGCGCTGCTCGTGTGGACCAAGCCGGTCGAGACGGAGCTGAAGGCCGTCCTGAATACGCCGAACGTGGCCGTGCGACCGACCCCATCCGGCGCCCTCGCGCTCGACTCCGCGTGGTCGGAGGAGGCGCTCATCGTCGGCGACGACGGCTCCGTGACCGTGCCGGACGGCATCGTCGACCGCCTGCTGGAGGAGGCCTCCCGCGTGCTCGCCGGCAACCCGGCGCTCGAGTTCGACGGCTTCGGCATCGGCGGCAAGCCGATCCCCGGAGACGGCGAGCCGGTCCTCGGCGAGCTGGAGCAGCTCGCCGGATACTTCGTCGCGTTCACGCACAGCGGCGCCACGCTCGGACTCATCGCGGGCGAGCTGCTCGCCCGCGAGATCCTCACCAGCGAGAAGTCGCCGCTGCTCGACACGTTCCGCCCCGCGCGCTTCTCCGCCGCACTGGTGTGAACGTCGCGGAGGGGGTCGCGGGCTTCGGCCGGCACCGCGGGATGGGGCCCCCTCCGCCCTCCCGGCCGTCTCCTCTCGGACCCGTCTCCTAAGCTCGGAGCGTGGATGAGATCGAGGCGGCCGGGTTCCTGTTCGACATGGATGGGACGCTCGTCGACTCGACGGCGGTCGTCGAATCCGTCTGGACCGCCTTCGGCAATCGGCACGGCATCGACCCCGCAGCGTTGCTGGCCTACGCGCACGGACGTCAGGCGATCGACACGGTCTCGCACTTCCTCCCCACATTGAGCCAGGGCGAACGCGCCGACCTCGTGCGGCAGTTGGTTGCCGAGGAGGTCGGCCGCACCGAGGGGATCGTCGAGATCCCGGGCGCGGTCGCGATGCTGGAGGCGCTCGTCGCCGTCGGGGCACCGGTCGCCGTCGTCACCAGCGCCCCGCGCGAGCTGGCGATCGCCCGGATGCGCGCCGCCGGCATCCCCGTCCCGGCTGTCGTCGTCGCGGCGGAGGACGTCGAGCGCGGCAAGCCGGACCCGCAGGGGTACCTCCGCGCGGCGACCTTGCTGGGCGTGCCCATCGAGGATTGCGTCGTCTTCGAGGATGCCGAGGCCGGCCTCGCTGCAGCCGTCGCGTCCGGCGCGCGCGCCATCGTCGTCGGCCAGCACACCTCGGCGACCACCGCCGACCTGACCCGCCTCCTCGACTGGACGCGGATGCGCGCACTGCTGTCGTCGTAGTGCATTGCGCCGGGGCGTATCCGGCGAGGATCATCGGCCGTATGGGCACGAAAAGCGCGCCGCGGCGCCTTCCCCGGCACCCGGCGTCCAGCCTGGCGGAACGATGGACCACGGTCGACGGCATCGACGTGTTCTACCGGGAGTCGCCGAGCCCGCCGGACGCCCCGGCGATGATGCACGTCCACGGTTTCGGCCTGTCCGGCCGGTATCTGCTGCCCACCGCCGAGCGGCTCGCGGGAGATTTCCACACGCTCGTGCCGGACCTCCCCGGCTTCGGCCGAAGCGGCAAGGCTCCCAACAGTCTCGACATCCCCGACCTCGCGCACGCCGCCGCGCGCTTCCTCGACGAGCGCGGCATCGAGAAGGTCACCCTGGTGGGCAACTCGATGGGATGTCCCGTGATTCTGGAGTTCGCCCACCACTACCCGGACCGGCTCGACCGCGCGATCCTCGTCTCCCCGGCGGGCGGTCTGTACAACCAGCCGCTCCGCCGTGCCGTCGGGCAGCTGACCCGGGATGGCGGGCGCGAGCCGGCGCGCATGATGCGGGTGGCGACCCCGGACTATCTCCGCTTCGGCGTACCGAGCACGTTCAAGATGTTCGGCGCCCTCACCCAGTACCCGTCGCTGGACCGGCTGCTCGAGCTGCACATCCCGACCCTGGTGGTGCTCGGCGACCGTGACCCGCTGATGCCGCACCCCGACCGCGTGCAGGAGATCGCCGCCCAAACGGACAATCACTTGTTGCTGGTCCGGATCGAGGGCGCAGCGCATGCGATCAACTTCA
This sequence comes from Leifsonia sp. RCC_180, assembly GCF_058138205.1. Taxonomy (NCBI): domain Bacteria; kingdom Bacillati; phylum Actinomycetota; class Actinomycetes; order Micrococcales; family Microbacteriaceae; genus Leifsonia; species Leifsonia sp. RCC_180. Next base: position 2,971,400 of record NZ_CP200340.1, read on the forward strand.
GCCACCCGGGCGAACTGGCCCACATCATCCGGCTGTTCATGGCCGACCAGCCGATCGTCGACGACCCGGACTCGCCCGGCCACGCGAGCCTGTACGAGATCCACCGGGGAGCGCACCTCCCACCGCGCGGCTAGGCGGAATCGCCGCCGCAGATCGTCTCGCGGATCCACCCATCCGTTTCGCTCAGCGGGAGCTCGCCCGACCGGATCAGGCGGACGAAGTCGATGGCGTGATCGGTCAGGCGACCATCTGCCGTATCAGGCGCATCCCGGCCGACGTGGATGGACAGCCAGCGGGTCGGGCTAGGGCCGACCCGTGCGGCCACGGCGACGATTCCGGCGAAATGGCGCGCCTGGCCCTCGGTCCCGTCATCGACGTGGTCACGGAAGCCGCGGCCGCGGATGCGGTTCGCGCCACCGCGACCGGCGTCGAGGAACCACAGCGGCCCACGCCGGACCCCTGCCACCTCGTGCCCGAGTTCGCGAAGGAACCGGCTCGTCGAGGTGGTGTCGTCGGCGGCGAGGCGCGCGCAAGCCTCCGCCAGCCGGCCGCACGCGTCCGAGCTCACTCCGCCCTCCCGCGCACGAGCGCCTCAGCGCCCGCCTGCCACCACACGCCGGCGGCCGGCCCGCCGTTGCAGCTTCCGTCGCTGACGCCGGGGTGCTTGACCCAGAGCAGCGCATCCAGCTTGCCGTCGGCGTTCTCGGTCACGCGCGGGTCCTGACCCAGCGCTGCACCGGGCGGATTGCACCAGTCGCCCGTCCAGCCCTTTCCGTTGCGGGAGATGTCGATCACGTAGTGCTTCCAGCCGACCTTCGAGGAGAGGCGCCCGGCGTAGTCGCGCTCGTTCTGGGTCGTGTCGAAGTTCGACACGTTCGTGAAGAAGCCGTGCGCATCCTGCACCCCTGCCTGCTTCAGCCACGCGGCTTGGTCCGCAGCGGACAGCCAGCGGCCATTGCCGCCGTCGAGATACGTGGCCACCCCGGCGGATTCGAGGATGCGCACCGACGACCGCAGCAGCGGCAACCGGACCTCGGCCGAGCCGGCGCATTTCGGGTCGGACAGCATGGCGAGCGAGTCCGGCTCCAGCAGCACGACGGCGTGGCTGCCCTTCAGGGTGGATGCCATGCTCTGGATCCAGGGCACGTACTGATCGGCCGCCAGACCGCCCTTTGAGTACCCGCCGCAGTCGCGATTCGGGATGGCGTACGCGACGAACACGGGCGTCGCCTTCTGCGCCTTCGCGTCGGCGATGTCATTGCGGAGTTCGGTCGTCAACCGGGCGCCCTGGAACCATTCGCCGAGCCAGACCGCCGTCGGCACCTCGGCGATACGGCCGGCGAACGACGCGGCTGCAGGGTCGCCGTCGGCGCTGAGGCGCTTCTCGGCAGCAGCGGCCTCGGTGTTCGGGTCGAGGTAGAGGCGCGTGGAGGCGAACGCCGGCGCCTGGGGGCCGGTGGTCGGCGTGGAGGTCGCGGCCGGACCGTCGGTCGCGGTGGTTCCGCCCGGAGCCGTCCGCGCGGGCGTCGAGCCTGGCACGGCGAACGCGAGCGCGACGCCGGCGGCCAGCAGCACGGCCGCCACGACGGCGACGGTGAGTACGACCGGTCTGCGCATCCGTCCCCCTCCGGACTCGTTCGGAAAGCACACCCTAACAGCGCACGGTGGACGGCATCCATGTCGCCCGGATTGGGGTACAGATCCGTGTCCTCCAAACGACCCACAGACCGTTCTTTCTGGCTATGCTCGCGGATGTCACACCCGAGTTACTGTCTTGAGCCTCGCGACGCCGACCCGAAACCCGGCCCGCGGGAGAACCCGAACGCGCAAAAGGACGTATCGTGCACACCACTTCCTACAACCCTGCCCACGACAAGGCCCAGCTGCTCGCGCGGCGCCATGAGCGCGACCTGCACTGGGCCAAGGAGCGCCGCCGCCAGCACGAGCGGGAAGCCGCAGAGGCCCGCGCAACGCTGGCGGCCCGACCGCTCCGCCTCGCGCGGACCGCGCTGTGGACCGGCGGCTCGCTCCTCGCGGTCACGGCCGCCGCGTGGGCCGTCGCGCTCCTGACGGTCGCGCCGTCGTGGAGTGCCGCGGTCGACGGTGCGGGGGCCGGTGTGGCTCTCGCGGTCGTGATCGCGGTCGGGATCGCCCTGGGCCGCATCCGTGCCCGTCGGACCGCTGCACGTGCGCTCCTCCGCAGCCGCGGCGACCGCCTGTCGCACACGCAGTACCACATCCACGAGAGCGTGCACTCGTTCATCGACGCGCGCGTGGATGTGGTCAACACGCGGGCGTCGGTCTCGGCCTAAGCGCCGCCGGAGGCAGGTCCGCCCGCGGCCATCACCGACCGGGGAGCGTGTTGAGCGCCTGCGACCGGGCCTCCAGGAGTTCCGCGTAGGTTCCGTCCCGTTCCGCCCAGCGGAGGCGCCGGGCGGCCTGGACCACGATCTCGTTCGGCGTCGGATCCTGGCTGAGGAGGTCGACGACCTCGTCGAGGAAAGCGTCGAGCGGAAGGGCGGCAGGGTTCACCTTCTCCTGACCCGCCGTCGCGACAGCCGGTGGGATGAGCTCGGTGACGGTGACCCCGGTGCCGGCGAGCTGCGCTCGGAGCGCCTCCGTGTAGGCGTGGACGCCCGCCTTGGAGGCTCCGTACGTCGGCATCAGCGGGAACGGCAGGAATCCGATCCCCGAGGTGACGGTGATGATCTCCGCCCCGCCACGAGCGACCAGGTGCGGCGTGAAGGCGTCGACAGTCCGGATCGTGCCGAGCAGGTTGACGGCGATGGTCGTCTCCGCAGCCTCGGCGTGCGCCGGGTCGCGGAGGTCTTCCATCAGCATGACGCCCGACATGGTGACGACCACGTCCAGGTCCGGATGGGCGCCGAGCACGACATCCCGAGCCCGGGCCACCGAGTCGGCGTCGGTGACATCGATCGTGACCGTTTCGAGGTCGTCGACCGTGCTCGCGTCGCGTCCGCCGACGATGACGGTGCTTCCCGCGGCGGCGAAACGCCGTGCCAGGCCGAGCCCGATTCCGGAGGTGCCTCCGACGATCAGTACGGTGCGATTGTTCAGCTCCATGGTTCCTCTTCCTCCCGTTCGATGACGGGTCGCTGCAATGCTCGCGCCACCTGCGCGGGTCAGGCAGTTCCCCGATGATCCGGGGAGTGACAGGACCCCCTCACATCGACGGAGCGCTCGGTATCGTCGAATGCATGGATGATGCGGCTCGGCCGAACGCGCTCGGGGAGTACCTGCGGGCCAGACGCGGGCTGGTCTCCCCGGAGCGGGTGGGTCTCCCGAACGGTCCACACCGCCGGGTTCCCGGGCTGCGGCGCGAGGAGGTCGCGCTCCTCGCGGGAATCAGCGTCGACTACTACCTGAGGCTCGAACGCGGGCGGGACGACAATCCGTCCCTGCAGGTGCTCGAGGCCCTCGCGCGCGTGCTGCACCTGGATGAGGTCGAAGCGGCCTACCTGTTCAGCCTCGCCGGACCTCGCCCCCGCGTTCGGCGTAGTCCGCGCAGCGATGGCGTGCCGGCGCGACTCCACCATCTGCTCGCGGCTCTCGACGTGCCCGCCTTCATCGAGAGCAGATACTTCGACGTGCTCGCAGCGAATTCGCTCGCAGTCGCGTTCTCGCCCCGCCTCGTGCCGGGAGAGAACCGGTTGCGGTCGCTGCTGCTCGATCCGGAAGAGCGCGAGTTCCAGGCCGACTGGGAGGCCGCAGTGGTCTCGTTCGTCGCTGCGGCGCGGCAGACGTTCGGTGCGGACGCGAGCGACCCGCGCGCGGTGGAGCTGATCGGCGAACTGTCGATCGCCAGCGCCCGGTTCCGCACACTCTGGGCACGTCACGACGTGCGGGCGCTCGACGGCGGAAGGGCCACCATTTCTCATCCGGTCGTCGGGACGCTCGACCTGTATCGAGAAAAGCTGCCCGTGGACGACGTCATCCTGGTGATCTACTACCCCCACGAGAACAGCGACGCCGCCGAGAAGCTTCGGCTGCTCGCGACCTGGGCCGCCCGAGCGCCCGAAGTCGGTTGAGCCGCGATGTTTCTATAATCGAACACGTGCCCCCGACCGACGACGCAGACCCCACCGCCGCGCAGCCCACCGCCGCCCAGACGCCCCCGCTGCAGACGCTGTCGCGGGGCATCCGGATGCTGGAGCTGCTGGCCGACGCTGGCGAACCGCTGACCATCCCGGTGATCGCCTCCCGGCTGGCCCTCCACCGCTCGATCGCCTACCGCATCCTGCGCACCCTGGAGGATCACGGGCTCGTCGTGCGGGATGCGGCCGGGGCCGTGGAACTCGGCCCGCGGATGGCGACGCTCGCCCGGGCGGTGTCGCGCGACCTGCAGTCGGCTGCGCTGCCGCAGCTCACCGCCCTCGCCAACGAGTTGAGCATGACGGCGTTCCTCGCCGTGCTCGACCGGCACGACGTGGTGACGCTCGTGACGGTGGAGCCGTCGCATGCGCACGCAACGGTGGCCCAGCGTCCGGGCACCCGGCACCCTCTCGCATCGGGCGCGCCGGGGATCGCGATCCAGACCGCGCTGACCGAGGCGCAGTGGCGGGCGCTCCCCGGGGAGCATCCGCGCGACGAGGCGGCGGCTGCGCGCGAACGCGGATACGCGACCAGCCACGACGAGGTCATCGCGGGGCTCGCGTCCATCGCCGTCCCAGTGCAGGCTGCCGGGCAGCCTGTCGCCGCGCTCGCCGTCGTCTACGTCACGAACGACGTGGATGCGGAGGCGATCGGCGCGCGCCTGCGCCAGGCGGCCGCGGCCATTGAGGGCGAGCTGCGGTGACGGTTCAGCCTTCCGGCGAGGTCGTGGCGGCATTCGCGGGTGGGGTGCCGATCGAGCGGCTCGCCGGTGGACGCGGCGTCACCTGGCGGGCCGGGTCGGTGGTCCTCCGCCCGGCCGAGGAGCTCGGCGAGACGGAGTGGGCCTCCGATGTCCTCAGCCGGCTGGAGCGCTCGGCCCAGTTCGCCGTCCCGGAGCCGTTGCGCGACGACCGGGGATCGTGGACGCGGGACGGCTGGCACGCCCAGCGGTGGGTCCCAGGGACAGCGGATCCGTCGCGAGTGGATGACGTGGTGCGTGCCGGAGAGGCGTTCCACCAGGCGATGGCTCACGTTCCGAAGCCCGACTTCCTGGAGCGCCGAGACCACCCGTGGGCCCGCGCCGACCGAATCGCCTGGGGTGAGGAGGAGGCGCCGCGGGATGCGCTCCTCGACCGTCTGCGCGCGGCGTACCGCCCGGTGCACCTGCCCGACCAGCTCATCCACGGCGACGTGCTCGGCAACGTCCTGTTCGCCGACGACCGACCGCCCGTTGTCATCGACTGGGCGCCCTACTGGCGTCCACCGGCCTACGCGAGCGCCATCGCCGTCGCCGATGCAGTGTGCTGGCACGGCTACCCGCTCGATCGTCTCGCTTCCGACCACGACATCCCGGACTGGAGGCAACTCCTCGTGCGGGCTCTGGTCTTCCGGATGGCGACCCTTCACCTGCTCGGTGCCTGGTCGGACGACATGACCCGTCGCCATGCGCCCGTCGTGCAGGCAGTGCTGGCTCTCGAGGTGCCTGGTCGGCCCTAACCGGAGCGGAGGCCTCCGCGCGCGACGAAATCGCGGTGCAGCGCGGTCTGCGACAGCGCCGAGAGCAGGGTGAAGCCGGCCAGCGCATCCCAGCCGCCGGTCCAGGTCAGGCCGCTCGCGATCTCCCACACGGTGCCACCGGGATGCGCGGCGACCTCGCGCGCTCGCCGCAGGTGGTGTTCGCGCAGAGTCGCGCAGCGCTCGGCGAGGCCGTCGAACGGCTGCTCATGCCCGGGAAGGGCCCGGCCGTCGAGCGCGCTGATCCGCTCCAGTCCGGCGAGGTAGTCCTCGATCGGATTCGTCGCCGATGGTCCGCCGAGACCGAGGCCGGAATTGATGGTCGGCAGTACATGGTCGCCCGTGAAGACGAGGCCTGCGTCCTCGTCGTGCAGGCAGAGGTGGCCGGGCGTGTGGCCGGGCGTCCACAGCACGCGGATGCGGCGACCGGGCACGTCGAGAAGTTGGCCGTCGGCCAGCACGGCATCCGGCTGTGGGATGGCCGGACCGATCGGTGCAGACGCCACCACACTGAGTTCCGCCCGCCGGTCGGCCGGAACGCCCCACGCGTCCAGATCCGGCGACGGCAGGCCGTGCGCGATCGTCTCGAGGGCCTGCGCCTCGCGCGCGTGCATCAGCACGGGCGCACCGGTCGCCCCACGTAGGGCGGCCGCCCCGCCCGCATGGTCGGCGTGGAGGTGCGTCACCACGATCGAAGCGACGTCGCGGGGCGTGCGGCCGAGCGCATCCACCGCATTCAGGAGTCTTCCGGTGGCCTCGTCGGTCGGCGAGCCCGGGTCCACGACCAGTAGCCGCCCGCCGTCATCCTCCACCAGGTACGCCAGGCTGTACGGCAGGCCGCCACCGGGCATCGGGATGCGCACCGCGTGCACGCCGTCGGCGATTGTCTCGAAGAGGCCCACGCCCACAGGCTAAACCGCCAGCAGCCGAGCCGCGCGAGCGGGTCAGCCGGCCAGTGTTCGCGTACTCAGGATCGGAGCGAAGAACGCGGCGAGCTCGTCCGTCGCGGTCAGCGGCAGCACTGCCGACACGTACTGGTCGGGTCGTACCACGACGATCGCGCCGTCGCGGTCGATGCCGCGCGCCGCGAAGATGTCGCCGGCCGGGTCGGAGGCGTAGACCTTCTCGTAGTCGATCAGTCCGAACGGGCCCACCCGCGGCAGGAACAGTTCGGGCACGGCGCCGAGGTCGACGGAGGCGTGGTCCTGCTGGTAGATCGCCTTCACGTCGAACCACGCGTCGGGATCGCCGCCGGTCGGGGTCGCTGCCAGCGGAGACTCGGGGGAGGTCGACATCCACTGGGCGAGGTCCGCTACAGCCGACGGCTGACCCGCGGCCGCGCCGTCGGCGAAGACGTAGAGGCGCCACCGGCCGTCGGCCCGGGCATGGTGCCCTAGCTGCACGGGGTTGCCGTCGCAGACCCGCGCGACGGGCGCCGACTTGAAGCGCTTTCCGATCGGGAAACCGGTGGCGAGTTCCTGATGCGCAGCCTCGCCGACGATGAGCGACGGGGAGTATTGCGTCATGAAGCCGGCGGGGAACTCGGCGGTGCGGACGTAGAAGTCCTCCAGCTCCGACGGGCTGTCGAACTCCTCCGGCTTCTTCGCCATCAGCGTCGACCACTCCTTGTCGAAGTCGATGAGGTTCTTGGCGACGACCTGCCGTTCGGCCGAGTAGGTCGCCAGCAGCGACTCGGGCGAGCGGCCGTCCAGCACATGGCCGAGCTTCCACCCGATGTTGAAGCCGTCCTGCATCGAGACGTTCATGCCCTGGCCCGCCTTGGCGCTGTGCGTGTGGCAGGCGTCGCCGGTGATGAAGACGCGCGGCGTGCGCATCCCCAGTTCGTGCGGCAGGACGTCGTCGAAGCGGTCGGTGAGGCGGTGGCCGACCTCGTAGACGCTGTGCCAGGCGACGTTGCGCACGTCGAGCGTGTACGGGTGCAGGATGGCGTTCGCGCGCTCGATGATCTGCTCGATCGTGGTCTGCCGGACGGCGCCCTTGTCCTCCGGTGAGACCTCGCCGAGGTCCACGTACATCCGGAACAGGTACCCGCCTTCGCGCGGGATCAGCAGGATGTTGCCCGCCTCCGACTGGATCGAGCACTTCGTGCGGATGTCGGGGAAGTCCGTGACGGCGAGCGCATCCATGACCCCCCAGGCGTGGTTGGCCTGGTCGCCGGCGAGGTGGCAGCCGATCGCCTCGCGGACCTTGCTGCGGGCGCCGTCGGCGCCGACTACGTACTTGGCGCGCACGACCCGCGCGGCGCCTTCATCAGGGCCGGCGGTCCGCCGGAGGGTGACGGCGACGGGATGCTCGCCCTCGCCGACCTCGAGCCCCACGAATTCGTAGCCGTAGTCGGGCGTCATCCGTGACGGCGAGTTCGCCATGACTTCGGCGAAGTAGTCGAGCACGCGCGCCTGGTTGACGATGAGGTGCGGGAACTCGCTGACCCCGGTCGGGTCGTCGACCGGGCGGCCGGTGCGGACGATGCGGGAGGGGTCGGCGGCATCCGGCTTCCAGAACGCCATCTCGGTGATGCGGTACGCCTCGGCGATGATCCGCTCGGCGAAGCCGAACGCCTGGAACGTCTCGACGCTGCGGGCCTGGATGCCGTCCGCCTGTCCGATCGCGAGCCGGCCGGGCCGCCGCTCGACGATGCGCGTGACGACGTTGGGGAACTGCGCCAGTTGCGCTGCGGCGATCATGCCGGCCGGGCCGGTGCCGACGATGAGCACATCGACTTCGTCGGGCAGCTCGGCGGCGCGGTCGATCCCGGCGCCGGCGGGCTCGTGGATGCGCGGATCGCCGGAGACGTAGCCGTGGTGGTGGAACTGCACGGGGTCCTCACTTCGTTGTGGGTCGTTCATTATGCGAACACTACGTTCGCATATCGCTCTCCATCGTAGCTGATCGGACATTCCAGTGCGCCCGCGTCATGATCCGCGACCCACCGAGTCTCTGAGAGTTATGGCCGTCATCACCTCGCTAGGTATCCGTCGCACGGCGGGTCGTCTGCTCCTGCACGTGGCCCTCAGCGCCAATCTGCTGGTCCAAGTGTTTCTTGTCATGCTCGGCGTGGCCCTACTCATCGACGCGGACGAGCAGAAGACGGTTGAGCTGCTGGCGGACTGGTGTGGATTCGCGCTCCTCTACGTGATCGCGGTCTCCGTCGCCGTCAACCGGATCGCGCGCCGGCCCCGCACACACTCACCACAGCAGCCGCCGAGAGTGTACGTGAGCTGGCTGGCCCAGTTCGTCGGCGCCGCATCGACCGTCATCGCCAGCGTGTGCGGGATCGCCGGCGCCATCCAGGTCATCGTCGTGTACGACGACGTCCACCGTGACGTCTTCACCGACGTCGTGGGAACCTTCGCAATGCTGCTTTCGTGGCTCATGCTGAACTGGGGCTACGCACAGTTCTACTTTCGGCGCCACTGCCGGGCGCAACAGCCGGTGGTGGAGTTTCCTGGGGGCGCGACCCCGCGCCTCAGTGACTTCGTGTACTTCGCCTTCACGGTGGGCACCTCGTTCGCGACCTCCGACGCCCAGATCCTGTCGCCGACGCTGCGTTGGTCGGTGAGCAAGCACTCCATCCTCAGCTTCTTCTACAACGGCGCCATCATCGTGCTCGCGCTCAACACGCTGACCGGTGCGGCGTAGCTTTCCGCAATAGAAGGCTTCTGGACGGGAACGGTGCCGCACCATAGGGGAATGTCGGAGTTCAGCACAGCCCAGGTGCACGCGGGAGAGGCCCGCGATGCCGCTCACGGCGCCCGGGTCACCCCCATCTACCTGACCGCGGGTTTCGAGTTCGACAGCTTCGCCCAGGCGGAGGGACGCTTCGGCGGAGACGAGGCCGGCTACACCTACAGCCGCTCGGGCAACCCGACGACCGCCGCCCTGGAGCGCCGCGTGGCAGCGCTCGAAGGGGGCCGCGAGGCGATCGCCGTCGGCAGCGGGCAGGCCGCCCTGACGGTCGCGCTGCTCGGTCTCGTGCAGGCGGGCGACCACATCCTCTCCGCCCAGAACGTCTATTCGGGCACGCGCGGGCTGTTCGAGAACGGGCTGCGCCGGCTGGGCATCCAGCTCGAGTTCGTCGACGACCCCGCCGACCTGGCGGAATGGCGCCGTCGCATCCGCCCGAACACCCGCGTCCTGTTCGGCGAGTCGATCGCCAACCCGGGGACCGACATCCTCGACATCGCCGGCGTCACGGACGTCGCCCATGAACGCGGCATCCCCTTCGTCGTCGACAACACCCTCGCGACCCCGTACCTGCTCCGTCCAGGCGACCACGGCGCCGACATCGTCGTGCACTCGGCGAGCAAGTACCTCGGCGGCCACGGGTCCACGCTGGGCGGTGTGGTCGTCGACCAGGGCAGCTACGACTGGTCCACCTCGCCGTTCGCCCACCTGACCGGGCCGGACGAGTGGCTGGACGGCGCGAGCTATGTGCAGGTGCACGGGGCTGGGGCCTACACGGCCTTCTCGCGCTCGGTGGTGGCGTCCCTGTTCGGGCCGGTGCTGTCGCCGATGAACGCGTTCCTCATCCAGCAGGGCGTGGAGACGCTGTCGCTGCGGGTGCAGCGGCAGTCCGACACGGCTCTCGCGGTGGCGCGCTGGCTGGAGACCCAGCCCGAGGTCACGCGCGTCGACTATGCGGGGCTGGAGTCCCATCCCTCGCACGCGCTCGCGCAGCGCTACCTTCCCCGCGGGCAGGGTGCTGTGCTCGGCTTCCGGCTCGCCGGCGGTGCCGCCGCAGCCGAGCGCTTCTACGACGCGGTCGAACTGTTCAGCCGCATGACGCACGTCGGCGATGTGCGCTCGCTCATCCTTCACCCCGCCTCGACGACGCACGCGCACCTGCCGGCCGAAGTGCGGGAGGAGACAGGGATCGGCGGCGGGCTGCTCCGCCTCTCGATCGGGCTCGAGGACGCGGACGACCTGATCGCCGACCTCGCCCGGGGGATCGCGGCAGTCGGGGCGGCGGAGGTCACGGTGCCGGATGCGGTGGTGCCGGACGTGACGGCTCCCGTGATCGTCGGCGCGGGACGGTAGGAGGACTCCATGGCACGTCTTCAGCATTTCGGCTGGTTCTTCAGCCGCGGCTTCGGCCCGCAGGGGTGGGGTCGCCCGTACTGGGAGTGGGGCTACGACTGGAAGCGACCCGACCTGTACCAGCAGTCGGCCCGCGAACTCGAGCATGCCGGCCTCGACCTCGTCATCATCGAGGACGCACTCTCCCTCGGCTTCCCCGACACGCTCGACCTCCGCGTGCGCGAGGCGTACGGCGGACCGAAGCACGACCCGCTCATCCTCTCGCCGTACCTCCTGGATGCCACTCGCCACATCGGCATAGCGCCGACCATCAACGCGGGCGCCTACCCTCCGTACGTCGCCGCGCGCCAGTTCGCCAGCCTCCATCACCTGAGCGGGCACCGGTTCGGAGTGAACGTTGTCACGGATGTGGGAAGCGCCCGGCACCTCGGGCTGCCGCAGCTGTCGCATGACGCCGCCTACGATCGCGCGGAGGAGTGGCTCACCGTCATCCGCCGCCTGTGGCACAGCTGGGATGACGACGCCCTCATCGAGGACGCCGCGACCCGGCACTTCGCCGACGGCTCCCGGATCCGTCCGTTCGAGCACGAGGGCGAGTACTTCCGGCTCGCCGGTCCGCTCAACGCTGTGCCGTTCACCGACGGCGACCCCGCCATCGTCTCCCCGGGCGGTTCGCCGCGGGGCATCGCCTTCGCCGGCACGCACTCCGACGTGCAGCTGGCGCTCGCCCCGCTGGATGCGCAGAGCATCCGGGACTACCGGGCGAAGGTGCGCGAGGCGGCCATCGCCGCAGGCCGCAACCCGGACTCGATCAAGGTGCTGTTCGTCTTCAAGCCGGAGGTGGTGTCCAGTGACGAGGAGGCGCGCCGCGTCGTGGAGGCGTCCAAGCATCCCACCGACGAGGAGCTGTACCGGGAGCTGGCCGGGCAGTCGAGCGACCTGGAGACGGACCTGACGACGTTCTCGCTCGATGAGCCGTTCGACGTCTCCGTCTTCGGCGAGCACGTGTCGCAGGGCAGCATCAAGGGGCTTTTCGGCAAGCAGGGTGTCCGCGGGGGTGTCACGTTGCGTGAGCTGGTCGCACCGAAGGTGGTGAAGGGCCGGATCGCAGACCGCGCGGGTTTTGTCGGCACGGCCGAGCAGATCGCGGACTTCATCGAGCAACTGGGGGAGGAGGCCGACAACGACGGCTTCATCTTCTCCGGCGACCTGCACCCGGTGACGCTGCACCGCTACCTCGACGAGCTCGTCCCGGTGCTGCGGCGTCGCGGAATCCTGCGCACCGAGTTCGGGAACGGCGGCATCCGGGGCAACCTGTCCGACTTCTGAGGACGCGGCAGCCCTACCCGGCCTGCTCCTGCCGCGCCCGGAACGCGATCATGTTCACCCGGTTCCCGCAGCGGACGCTGCAGAAGCGCTTCGAGCCGTTACGGGACAGGTCCAAGACCAGGCCGGTGCAGTCGTCGGCGGCGCAGACGCGCAGGCGCTCCGTCTGGTCCGAGCGGATGACGTCGGCGAGGGCGAGCGCGACCTCCACGCGGATTCGCTCGCCGAGCGGGGCATCCTGGGCAGTCGCGTGGAGGTGCCAGTCGAATCCGTCGTGCCGCATCAGGTAGGGGAGGGCGCGGGCTTCGGCGAGCATCGCATTCACCTCCAGAGCGGCCGCGTCCCGGTCGAGCGCCCAGGTGAGCCGCAAGCGTTCGCGGGTTGCGCGCACGTCTCGCAGTTCGGCATCGTCGCCGTCGACGCGACCCGAGTAGCGGCTCGCCGTGAGCAGCGCCGCGAGCTGTTCCGTCGTGATCAGTTCGTCCTGGCCGCTCCGGGTCGCGCCTGGGTCGGTGTCGCAGAGAGTGACGGCGAACTCCAGCGCATCCACTGTGTCAGGGGCAAAATGCAAGTTGACTCCTTACTAGGGGCACAGTAACGTCAGGACCATCATCCCTCTCAACCCTGACAGGTGACCCCATGACGCACCGGCACCCGACTTCCGTCGGGCTTCTCATCGCGGTGGTCGCTGCCGCGACCTTCGGGATGTCCGGAGCCTTCATCAAGCCGCTGCTGGAGAGTGGATGGTCACCGGTCGCCGCGGTCACCGCGCGCGCCCTGATCGGCGGCCTCGTGCTGCTTCCGTTCGCCCTCGTCGCCGTACGCGGACGCTGGGCCGCGGTCTGGCGCGGTCGCTGGCGTCTGCTCGGGATGGCGCTGGTCGGGGTGGCCGGCACGCAGGTGCTGTACTTCGCGGCGATCCAGCGCATTCCCGTCAGCACCGGCATCCTCGTCGAGTACCTCGCCCCGGTGCTCCTGGTCGTCGTGGCCTGGGCGCTCAGCAGGAAGGCGCCGCGCGCGGTCGTGCTGATCGGGTCGGTCGTCGCCGTCGGGGGACTCGTCCTCGTCGTCTCGCCGGACGGGTCCGGCGGTCTCGATCCGCTCGGCCTGATTCTGGCGGTGATCGCGATGGTCGGCTGCGCCGCCTTCTACGTCATCGCCGCCCGGCCGAGCGACGGGCTTCCACCCGTGGCGCTGGCGTCCGGCGGGCTGCTGATCGGTGCCGTCGCGCTCGCCGCGGTAGGGGCGACGGGGCTGCTGCCGGTCACGGTCAGCTTCGCGGACGTGCCGCTCTTCGGGCAGGACACGGCCTGGTGGGTGCCCCTCGCGATCGTCGGGGTGTTCGCCACCGCCATCGCCTACGCCGCCAGCATCACCGCGACGGAGCTCCTCGGTTCGCGGCTGGCGTCCTTCACCGGACTGCTGGAGGTGGTGGCCGCGACCCTGTACGCCTGGCTGCTGCTCGGCGAACGCCTCACCCTGCTGCAGTTGTTCGGAGGTGTGCTCATCCTGGGCGGGATCGCGCTCGTGCGCGCCGACCGCGGCGACCCTGCAGGAGGAGCTGCGGCCGAGCCGCACGCCCGCCAGCGCGAGCGAACGCTGCGCTAGGCTGGCAGGCTCGGCGCCGCCGGGCGGAAGGCGGCAGCATGTCCGAGCACAGCAGACTCGAGCACGGCATATTCGAGCACGGCATGTCCGAATACGCACAGGCGAACCGGGCCAACTGGGACGACCGGGCGTCGGCGCACGCCGACCGCGGCCCGCACGGCTACCAGGTGTCGCACTACATCGACGACCGCGAGGCGATCTCCGGTGTCGTCCGCTTCGATCTGCCGCGGCTCGGTTCGATCGAGGGCCTCCGGGTGGTCCACCTGCAGTGCCATATCGGCACGGACACCCTCTCGCTTGCCCGGCTCGGTGCGCAGGTCACGGGTCTCGATTTCTCGTCCGTCTCGATCGAGGAGGCACGCAGGCTCGTCGCCGATACCGGGGACGACGTGGACTTCGTCGTCTCCGACGTCTACGACGCCACCGAGGTGCTGACTCCCGGCTCGTTCGACCTCGTCTACACGGGCGTCGGCGCGCTGTGCTGGCTGCCGCGCATCCAGCCGTGGGCCGCCGTCGTCGCCGACCTGGTCGGGCCGGGCGGCTCGCTGTTCCTGCGGGAGGGCCATCCCATCCTCTGGTCGATGGATGAGCGGCTCGACGACGACCTGCACCTGCGGTTCCCCTACTTCGAGCGGCCGGAGCCTCTGGAGTGGGACTCGGACACCACGTACGTGGAGACCCAGCGACCGATCACCGCCACCCGCACGTACGAGTGGAACCACTCGCTCGGCGAAATCGTGACCGCCCTCATCACTGCGGGCCTGCGCATCGACCTGCTCGTGGAGCACGACAGTGTGCCGTGGGAGGCGCTGCCCGGACAGATGGTCGCTCGGCCCGACGGCGAGTTCGCCCTCGTGGCCCTCGACGGTGTGGCGCCGCTGAGCTACACCCTGCGGGCGTCGAAACCGGCATGAGCTCCCGGCTGATTCCTCAGGCTGTACGGCGTTCGCGGTAGGCGGCGAGCACCGGCGGAACGCCCTCGGAGAGCATCTTCGCCCTGACGTTCGACAGCAGCCGGGACATGGCGAACCCGCCGACACCGGTGAAGCCGGTGTGCTGCCACGTGAAGCGCGTGCCGCCGGGGACCTCCTCCAGCCGGTACGTCACCCGCGTGAGGTCGTCGGAATCCTTGTCGCCTCTCCAGGTGTAGCTGAGCGACCGGGGCGCGTCGACCGAGATCACTTCGCAGTAGACGATGCCGGCCCATCCGATCGTGGGTTTGCCGACGAGGGTGAACTCCGTGCCGGGGATGGGGGCGAATCCTTCCGGGCGTCCGCCGCGGCCGGTGGTCGTCCATTGGGCCACGTACTCGGGGTCCGTCAGGACGGTCCACACCTCCTCGATGGCGTATGGGTACACGCGGGTGGTCGAGTATTCGCTCATGGTGACTCCTTGGCTGCTGACCCGGCCAACATAGCCTACCTACCGGTAGGTAGGCAACCGCGATAAGCTGCGGCTATGACGTCCGCACCATCCGTCGCCGGTCAGCGACGAACCGGAGAGGAGACCCGTGCCCAGATCGGCCGCGTCGCTCTCGACTTGTTCACTTCTCGTGGATACGAGGCCACCTCCATGCGGGAGATCGCCGAAGAGCTGGGGATCAAGAAAGCCTCGCTGTACTACCACTTCTCCGGCAAGGCCGAGATCGTACGGTCGCTGTTCGACCAGCGCGGCGACGAGGCGGAGGACCTCGTGGAGTGGGTGCGGCAGCAACCGCCGACACCCGAGCTGGTACGCGCGGCCGTGCTGCGTTGGATCGACTCCTTCTCGGAGGACAAGCTGCGCGGGCTGCGCTTCCTCGCCGCCAACCCGTTGCTGGCGCGGACTCTGGAGGGCGGTGGCCCCCGGCGCATCGGCAGTGCGCTGACGGAACTCTCGGATGCTCTTGCCGAACTCCTGCCCGAACGAAACGCAGAGACGGCTCTGCGACTGCGGATGGCGATACTCAGCATCAATGCAGCCCTGGAGGCCTCCAACGGCGGAGGATTCGCCGGCTCGGACATCGTCGCCGCGGCTCGCGCGAGCGCGCTTGCGGCGATGGACTCCCTGCTGAATCCCCGGACCGGTCCGGCCTGACCCCTTGCCGTGGGCCGGGCGCACGCCGATGGTGGGTGCATGGATGCCACGAGCGCAGACGCGGAACGGCGCGGTCACGATGAGGACAAGTCGACGATGGATGTGCGTCTGACGGGAGTCCGCGACCCCAAGGACCCGGACGGTCTGCTGACTGTCGAAGAGGATGAGGACCGTCCCGATCCCTCGCGGTACGGAACTGCCGAGACCGACACGCTGGAACGCGAACGCGAGCACGTCGCGCAGCTGGGAGCCGACGGGTCGTCGGACGACCTGCCGCAGGTGCCCCCGAAGCGGGGTGTGACCGGGCTGGGCTGATCACGTCGCCGGGCGGCGCAGGGCGAGAATGGTCGAATGGCCCTCCCCGCGACTGAGCGAATCGTCCCCGTTTCGGTGAACCGCATCGAGCTGGAGGCCGCGGTCGCGTTCGGCACACTGCGTCGCGCCTTCGAGGCCGAGGTGCCGCCGCTGGATGTGGCTCGCCTGCGCGAGCTGCTGTCTTCCGGCGCGGACTGGCGACGGCTGTCGCTGGAGACCGCGGGCCCAGGCATCCATCGGTTCGTCCGGTTCTGGACGGATCACCCGACACCGGTGATGCGAGTGGGCGGTGCGGACATCCCGAGCGCGGTCTACCTGATCGGCGACTACTCGACCGCGGCGAGGATGTTCCGCCACGACCCCGGTGCGCTGCTCTACACACCCCTCCGGGTCGAGCTGCACGCGACGAAGGCCGGCGGCACCGTGCTCAGCGTCGATCAGCCGAGCAGCCGGCTCGGCAGCTTCGGCAACAACAAGATCACGCAGGCCGGGTTCGAACTCGACCGGATGCTGGGCGACCTGCTCGAGGAGCTCGACCTCCCGCGCCCGAGCGTGCTGCGTCGCTGACGGCCGCCCCAGCGGCGCGAGCGGCTCAGCCGCTCACATCGGCCTCAGTTGCTGGGCGAACATCACCAGGATGCCGCTTGGCCCCCGGAGGTAGGTGAGCTTGTAGAAGCCCTGGTAGGTGGCCACGCCCCGAAGCGGGTAGTAGCCATGCTTGGCTGCGATGGAGAGGGACTCGTCGATGTCGTCGACACTGAACGCCACGCGGTGCATCCCGACATCGTTGGGAAGGGTCGGCGCGGTCTCGATGGCATCCGGATGGATGTACTCGAAGAACTCGAGCCGACCATTGCCGTCTGGCGTTTGCAGCACCGCGATCTTTGCGTGGTTGCCGTCGAGGCCGACGGCAGTGTCCGCCCACTCACCGCTGACGGTGTCGCGGCCGAGGACGGTGAGGCCGAGGTCGGTGAAGAAGGAGATCGCCTCTTCGATGTCGCGGACGGCGATGCCGACGTTGTCGAGTTTGATGGCCATCAGTGCTTCACCTCGTAACGGAGAAGAACGACATTGTTGTCGAAGCCGGTCGCTTCGATCAGGGAAAGGTCCTGTCGGTCGTGGAAGAAGCGGCGACCGGCGCCGCGTGTCGTCGGGCAGACCAGAAGCCGCACCTCGTCGATGAGGCCGGCGTCGAAGAGCGATTGCATGAGAGACAGACTGCCCCATAGCCACAGGTTCTTGCCGTCCTGCAGCTTCAGCTCGCGGATCGTCGCCTCAGGATCCGGCGTCACCGTTCCGGCCGGGAAGTCACCCCAGGGCGCCTCTGCGAGGGTGCTGGAGGCGACGATCTTGGTCAGCTCATTGAGCTTGCGGCCGTACTCGCCTTGGTCGGTGGCGGTGGCCCATCCGGTCGACTGCCGATACGTGGTGGCACCCAGGATCATGGTGTCCACCGAGTTGATCAGCTCCATGGAGCTGTCCCGAAAGGGAGTGCTCCTGCTGTCGTCGAACGGTTCGCCGGAGACGAAGCCGAGGCCTCCGTCGTCCTCGGCGACGATGTTGTCGAGTGTCACCCACTGTTGAGCAATCAGTTTTCGCATGGTCTTGTTCCTTTCGTTGATGTGTCACTGCGATGCGTATGCGGGGCGGACACCGGTCACAGATCCGGCCGCTCTGCGAAGGCCGGGAATCAGCAGGACTGAGATCGCGATCGAGCTGAGGCTGAGGACTCCGATCGCCAGCGCGGTCGGGACGAACTCGGCAAGAGCGCCGGCCATCGCGGCCGCCAGACCCTGAAACGCGACCCGCGCGGACGACTCGGCTCCCAGAAGTTGGCCGGTGAGCTCACGCGGCGTCAATGCGACGAGGAGTTCCTGCTGTCCCAGCGACGCGGCATAGCCGACGGATCCGATCGCGACCATCACCGCAGCGACCGCGACCGGTGGGTTGCAGAGGAAGACGAGGAACGGAACGGGCAGCAGCAGACGCAACCACTCGGTGGCGATCCGCCGGGCCTTCCCGGTGAGCACCCTGCCCATGAGGATGTCGCCTGTCAGCATCCCTGCAGCGCCGGCCACGAAGAACACCGCCGCCGACGACGGCGAGTACGAGATGAACAACGCCTCGCATCCCGCCACCAGGCCATTCGGTACGCAGAGAGCGAGCAGAAGCCACCTCGTGGAGGGTTGCCCCAGGAGGAGCCTGTTGGCCGTCCAGGTCACCCGGAAGCCCGGGCGCCCGGAACGGCGCGATGGGTGCGCCCCGATTCCGAACCAGCTGACCAGCGCAGCCGCTAGCGAGGTGGCGACCGCGAGCCAGAAGATTAACGTCGGCGTCAGCCAGGCGGCTAGCAGGCCGCCGAGCGCGAACCCGACCACTTGCATAACGCCCACCGAAACGTTCATCGCCGAACGGGCAAGTGCGTATCGGTCCGCCGATACGACATCGGAGAGGAGCCCCCACCGGGCGCCGGCCGCAAGCGAGAGTGCGAACGATGCGCAGACCACGATGGCCAGCCGGCCGACAGGTGGGAGGTCGAACGCTGCCTGTGCCGTGAAAGCCGCCGCCATAGCCGTCGACGTCGCCCCAAGAAGAATCCGCGGTTGCACCGTGTCCGCCGCCGACATGAACGAGCTTGCGCCGAACAGCTGCGCGAGGGATGGTCCGAAGACGACCAACGCGGTCAGAAGGGCCGAGCCGGTCTGGGCGTGCACGAGAAGACCCAGGGCGAGGCCGGCCATCGAGGTCGACACCGTGCCAAGCGCACTTCCGAACCACAGCGCTCGGAACTCCTTGTTCCGGAACAGCAGGCTGTACCCCGGTACTGCTGCAGCCGATTCGGTCATGACTCGATGCTCGCGGAGGCGCTCGCATCGATCAAGGCAACGATTTCGCCGAACCTATCGCTAGGGTCGATGAATGGAAGTGAACCAGCTCCGCGTCATCGACGCTGTCGCCCGCACCGGCTCCATCACCGCTGCCGCCGACGAACTGCACTACGCGCAGGCCTCGGTGAGTCATCACTTGGCGCGACTCCAAGAACACGTCGGCGCAGCACTCACGGCCCGCCGCGGCCGCGGCATCGTCCTCACCCCTGAAGGGGACCTTCTGGCAGCGCGAGCCCGTGAGATCCTCCGACGCCTCGACGAGGCAGAGTCCGAGGTCACTGCCCTCAGTCGACAACTGCGCAGCAGACTCCGTATCGCCGCGTTCCAGTCCGCGCTCCTCGAGATCGTCCCGCCGGCGCTGCAGCAGTTGCAGCCCACGTATCAGGACATCGCCTTGGAGCTCCGGGAGAGCCATCCCATCGACGCGCTCGAACTGGTGCGCCAGAACGAGGTGGATGTGGCGCTGATGCACCGCCCCGACGATGCGCCGGTCGGCGACGAATTCCTGGCGGTCAAGCTGTACGAGGACCCCGTCTACCTGCTGAGCACGACACCGAACGACACCGTGGCCAACCACCGCGACTCAAGCTGGATCGCCGGCTGTGAGCGCTGCCAGGCGGGCATCGAAGCCGTCTGTCTGGCAGAGGGCTTCCAACCGAGAATCTCGCTGCGCACGGAGGACATCAATGTCCAGGCCTCCTTCGTCGCCGCCGGGCTCGGCGTCATCACCATGCCCGGAACCGCGCTCCGCTCACTCGACATGCAGAAGCTCTCCGCCAGCCCGCTCCCGAACCAGCGGCGCCGAGTGTGGGCTGTCACCCGACGCTCGGCTGGGCACGGAATCGCCCGTGACTTCATCCGCGCCGTCGCCGAGGTCACTGCGCCCTGAACGCGCCGTGCCCGGCCGACGTCGTGGGCGCTCGCCGGGTCGGTTTCAGTCGTCGCCGGGGACGTCCGGTCCGGTCACGGCGACCTCGCACCGGAACCAGGTGCCGACGATCCCGCCGGTGTCGACCCACGCCCGCACGACCTCGTAGCGGCGCGGGACATCGCCTTGCGTGGGCTGCTGCCCCATCGCGTCCTGGAGGGCGGAGGCGAAATCGGTCTGGGAGGAGCCCGTGATCAACATCGAAACCTGCTTCCCCGGCTCGTCGGCGAGCCGATCTGCGCCGCACGCTACGGCATGCCCGGCTCCTGCGGCAATGACAGCGTCGGCGCCCCGGCGTACTGTGCCGGGCATGACCGACACCAGCGACACCACGAACGGCCCCGGCGACGTGCTGGGCGCCCGCGGAGGAGACGACGCGAACCCGGCGAGCAAGGACCCGTCCGAGTGGGTCACCGGCGACGAGCCGATGACCGCCTCGCAGCGCAGCTACCTCGACACCCTCGCCCGGGAGGCCGGCGAGGAGCTCCCCGCCGACCTCACCAAGGCGCAGGCGTCGAGCGAGATCGACCGCCTGCAGCAGAAGACCGGACGCGGCCAGAGCTGACCGGCCGCGCCGCCCGACCGCCCGACCGGCGGTCAGGACCGGAGGAAGTCGGCGACCCACCGTGCGCTGCGCTTCGGAGTGCGCTTCTGCGTCGCGTAGTCGACGTGGACGATCCCGAACCGGCGCGAGTACCCCCACGCCCACTCCCAGTTGTCCATCAGCGACCAGATGAAGTAGCCCCGCAGAGGCAACCCGGCGTCGACCGCGTCGCGCGCGGCCTCGAAGTGCGCCTGGAGGTAGTCCACGCGCGCGGGATCGTCGACCGCGCCGTCCGCATCCACGTGGTCGGGGTAGGCGGCACCGTTCTCGGTGATGTACAGCGGGAGGTCGGGTGCCAGTTCGTGCGCCTGGCGCAGCACGTCGAGCATCCCGTCGGGGTGGATCTCCCAGCCCATCTGGGTCACCGGGGAGCCGGTCGCGACGAAACGCACATGCTCGCTGCCCGGGTAGGAGCTGGCCGGGGCGCCCTCCGCCGGAGCCGAGCCGGAGGCGACCGTGTGGCGGCTGTAGTAGTTGATCCCGAGGAAGTCGATCGGCGCCGAGATGCGGCGCAGGTCCTCTTCGGTGGCGTGCTCGGCGAACCATCGGGTCTCGCCGAGGTCCTCGAGGACGTCCTCGGGGTATGCGCCGCGCACCACCGGGTCGAGGAAGAAGCGGTTGCTCAGGCCGTCGATGCGGCGGGCGGCCTCCGCATCTCCGTCCGAGTCGCCGGCCGGCTGCACCGAGTACAGGTTGAGGGTCGTGCCGATCCGCGCCTCCGGTCGCGCGTCTCGCAGCGCTTCGAGGGCGAGGCCATGACCGAGGAGGAGGTGGTGCGCCGCGTGCGCGGAGCGCGTGCCGAGCGTGCGGCCGGGGGCGTGGTCGCCGCTGGCGTAGCCGAGGAAGGCCGAGCACCACGGCTCGTTGAGGGTGATCCAGTCGGTGATCACATCGCCGAGCCGATCGGCGACCTCGTGGGCGTAGTCGGCGAAGCGGAACGCGGTGTCGCGGTCGAGCCAGCCGCCGCGATCCTCGAGCGCCTGCGGGAGGTCCCAGTGGTACAGGGTCGCCCACGGGGTGAGCCCGCGCTCCAGCAGTGACTCGGCCAGGCGACGGTAGAAGTCGACGCCCGCCTTGTTCGGCACACCCCGGCCGTCGGCCTGGATGCGCGGCCAGGCGATCGAGAACCGGTACGCGTCCATGCCCAGGTCGCCCATGATGGCAACGTCCTCGGCCCAGCGGTGGTAGTGGTCGTCGGCGATATCGCCGGTGCTGCCGTCGGCGATGGCGCCTGGACGTCGGGCGAAGGTGTCCCAGATGCTGTCGCCGCGACCGTCCTCCCGCGTGGCGCCCTCGATCTGGTACGAGGCGGTGGCCGTTCCGACGACGAAGCCGTCGGGAAGATCGCTTCTGCGCATTGTCACTGCTCCTTGGGGTTCACCTTGGAGAGTATCCGGTCAGCGGCCGAGGAATTCGGCGGCGACGGGCGCGAAGTCCGCGTGGTACTGGAAGATGCCGCCGTGTCCGGAGTTCGGATAAATGATCAGCTCCGAGCCGGGGATGCGGCGGTGCAGGTCGTGCGAGAGCACTGAGGGCACCATGCGGTCGTTGTCGCCGTTCGCGATCAGTGTCGGCATCGTGAATACCGACAGGTCGGACGGAGCCGACCGGCCGAAGCGCTGGATCGCGCGCAGTTGCCTCTGGAACCCCTTCAGGTGCATGGGCGCGTCGCGGTCGACGGTGCGCTCCCGAAGCCGGGCGATGAACTCCTTGCCGGCGCGCTTGCCCACGGCGTCGCGGTTGAAGAACAGGAACTCTTTCGGATCGGAGCGGGTCAGCGCCGCACGGAGGGTGTCGTAGTAGGTGACGCCGACCACCTTGTCCATGTCCTTGCCGCCGCGGGGGCCGGTGCCCGTGAGCACGAGCTTCCGCACCAGTCCCGGGTGCTTCACGACCAGATCCTGGGCGATCATCCCACCCATGGAGAACGAGAAGACATCGATGGTGGTGAAGCCGAGAGCGGTGACGAAGCGGTAGGCGTCGTCGGCGGCCTCTTCGATGGTCCGTGGCACGGCCCCCGACGAGCCGCCGACGCCGACGTTGTCGAAGGCGATGACGTGGCGGTTGCGGGCGATGGGCTCGATGATGCGCGGGTCCCAGTTGTCGAGGGTCCCCGCCAGGTGCACGAGGAAGACGACGGGCACGCCGCCCCTCGGCCCGAGTTCCCGGTAGGCGAAGGAGGTTCCCCCGGTCGTGAGGGTCTGGTTCGGCGCTTTCGCGTAGGAGGTGTTGACGGGTTCTTCGGTGTTCATGGGTTCGCCTTTCAGGCTGGGTTGCGGTTGCGGTTGCGGTTCGGGTGGAGCCGTCGTCAGCCGACGAGGCTGACGACGACTTTTCCGCGGAGGCCGCCGGCCTCGACGGCGGAAACGGCGGCGGGGGTTTCGGCGAACGGGAGGATCCGGCCGATCACCGGATGCAGCGCACCCGTGTCCACGAGCGCCGCAATGTGGGCGAGCTGCGCGCCGTCGGCACGCATGAAGAGGAAGGAGTAGTCGACGTCGAGTCGCCGTGCCTGCCGGCGGATCTGCGCACTGAGCCCGCGCATGGCCAGTCGGAGGCCGGCGTTCAGTCCGAGCTGGCGCGCGAAGCCCGGGTCGGGCGGACCCACGAGGCTGAGCGCCCGGCCTCCCGGTCGCAGCACGCGCAATGACTTCTCGAGGTTCGCGCCGCCGACGGTGTCGATGACCAGGTCGTAGCCGTGCAGCCGGGATTCGAAGTCCTCGGAGCGGTAGTCGATCACCTCATCGGCGCCGAGTTGCTTCAGCCACTCGACGTTCGAGCCGCTCGCGGTGGTGGCAACGAACGCTCCGAGATGTTTCGCAAGCTGAATCGCGATCGAACCGAAGCCACCCGCTCCGCCGTGGATCAGCACGCGCTGCCCCGCTTTCACGTCGGCGCGCTCCACCAACGCCTGCCAGGCGGTCAAGGCGACGAGCGGCAGGGATGCTGCCTCGGTCATGGTGAGCGTCGTCGGCTTGAGCGCGACGTCCTGCTCCGCGATTGCGATGCGCTCGGCGAACGCGCCGATGCGGAGGTCGGCAGGCCGGGCGAACACCTCGTCGCCGACCGCGAAGCGGGTGACTCCCGGCCCCACGCGCTCGACCACACCGGCGACGTCGTGGCCGAGGGTGAGCGGCAGTTCATAGGGGAGTGTCGCCGAGAACTGGCCGCGCGCCAGCATGATGTCGAGGTGATTCACCCCGGCCGCGTGCACGTTCACGAGCACATCCCGCTCTCCCACGACGGGCTCGGGGGCCTCCGCCTCTCTGATCTCGCCCTTGTACCGGTCGATCCTGAATGCCTTCATACGTCCTTCGCGCCTCACTTCTCGATTGCAAGATATGACTGTACTCAGTTTTGAGTACAGTCGCAAATGATTGGACCCATGGATGCGGTACCCTGGGGTCCTGATGACCGCAACGCAGCCCTCCCCGCTCGGTCGCCGCGAGCGCAACAAGCAGCAGAAACTGGACCGCATCACCGCTGCGGCCGCCGAGCTGTTCGACCGCCACGGCGTCGACGAAGTCACGACCCAGCAGATCGCGGACGCGGCCGACATCGGCACCGGCACCCTGTTCCTCTATGCCAAGAGCAAGGCCGAACTTCTGCTGCTCGTCCAGAACACCCACTACGCGGAAGCGATCGAGGCGGGCGTGACCGCGGCCGCGACGGAGGCGTCGCCCATCGACGCGGTCATGGCCATCGTGCAGCCCATCGTCGAGTGCAATCGTCGCCAGATCGACAATGGCCGGATCTACCTGCGCGAGCTCGTGTTCGGCGACCCCGAAGAGCCGTACCACCGTGTGGGGCTCGAGCTCATCCAGCGGGTGGATGATGCCTACGTCGAGATCCTGCGTCGCGACGGACGAATCCCAGCCGAGGATGCCGCCCTCCTCGCCCGAACGATCTCGGCAGCGATGTTCATCAGCCTGGCGACTCCAGTGCATCTCCACTCCACCGACGCGGAGGTGTGCGCCGACATCCGTGAGCAGATCCGGGTGATCCTGCACCAGCGGCTGTTCCTCTGAGGGCTCTCATGTATTCGACCCCACCGCACAGGGTGGCGGCCCGGTCGTCCGGGATGCTGAGGGGATGCGCAACACGGTGCCGGCGGTCACCGCCCTCTTCTGGGTGACGAAGCTGCTGACGACGGCGATGGGTGAGACGGCCTCCGATTTCCTGGTGAAGACGATCGACCCCTTCGTGGCGGTCGGCGGAGCCTTCCTGCTGCTCGTGGTCGCGCTCGCGCTCCAGTTTGCCGTGCGCCGGTACGTGCCGTGGGTGTACTGGTTCGCGGTGCTGATGGTGGCGGTGTTCGGGACGATGGTGGCCGACGTGCTGCATGTCGAGCTCGGCGTCCCGTACCTGGTGTCCACCGCCGTCTTCGCGGTGGCGCTCGCCGCGGTCTTCGTGCTCTGGTACGCGACGCAGCGCACCCTGTCGGTGCACCGCATCGACACGCGGCCCAGGCAGGTGTTCTACTGGTGCGCCGTGCTGGGGACGTTCGCGCTGGGCACGGCGCTGGGCGACCTGACCGCCGTGACCTTCGGGCTCGGCTACTTCGCGTCGGCGCTGGTCTTCGGCATCCTCTTCGCCCTCCCTGGCGTCGCGTACCGGTGGTGGGGTTTCGGCGCCACGGCTGCCTTCTGGACCTCGTACGTCCTCACCCGGCCGTTCGGCGCGTCGGTCGCCGACGGCCTCGCGGTGTCGCATGAGCGCGGCGGCCTCGCCCTGGGCACGGGTCCGGTCAGCCTGGTGCTGCTGGCGGCGATCGTCGTGTGCGTCGCCGTCCTCAGCAGGCGTGATCGCTCGGCCGCCGTGCTCGCGCAGGCGGCCGAGCCGGCATCCTGAGCGCCTAGACCTCCGTGTGGCCGAGCCGCGGCTCCGGCACGAACGCGGCGATCGCCTCGGCGGCGGATTCGAGTTCGAGCACGATGAGCTCGTTGCGTCCGGCCTTCAGCACTCCGCGCGGCACGAACAGGGTCTCCTGCGG
The DNA here is from genome assembly GCF_058138205.1 of Leifsonia sp. RCC_180. Taxonomy (NCBI): domain Bacteria; kingdom Bacillati; phylum Actinomycetota; class Actinomycetes; order Micrococcales; family Microbacteriaceae; genus Leifsonia; species Leifsonia sp. RCC_180. The sequence continues at coordinate 2,996,824 of NZ_CP200340.1, forward strand.
CCCACGGGTCCAGTACCGGCCGAGGTTGAAGCCGTTGATCCAGGCGACGCCCTTGCCCCAGCTCGTCGTGTCGAGGAACAGCACCCCCGGCTCGTCGAGGTCGAAGACAGCGCGCGCGAACACCGGTCCCGCCAGCCGCTCCGGGGCCGGGCCGGTCGAGGCGGCCGCGGCCAGCGCATCCCGCACCGGCTCGATCGAGGAGAGCTCCAACGGCAGGACGCTCCACCGGCGCAACTCCTCGCCGTTCAGCTGCACCGGGCCGATCAGGCCCTTCGGCTCGCCGATGCGGGGCCCGTAGTCGACGCGGCCCTGGTCCTCGACCAGGACGGTGAGCGTGCCGCGGCTGGGCGAGAGCGCGATCGCGGAGTCGTGGTGGTCGCGGGCGAGTACGCCGAGGCGGCTCATGCCGACCGAGACGTAGGCGCGGTCGCGTACCTCGCCGAATTCGAGCACCGCCGGTTCGGTCGTGTCGATCTCCGTGCGGTAGAGGCCCAGGCCGCTGTAGTGGCCCAGCTGGTCGAAGCTCGGGAGGGAGTCGGTGTGCGACCACTCGCCCAGCCGGTCGGCGACCGCCCACAGCGGGACCGCAGCGTCGAACGGCACCGTGAAGGCGGGGGCGGCGGCCACGGCCACCGGCTCCAGCGACGGCACGGGTGCATACTTCGCGATCACGTCGCGGAACGCCCAGAACTTCTCGGTGGGTTCGCCCGCCTCATCCAAAGGTGCGTCGTAGTCGTAGCTGGTCACGATCGGCTGGTAGACGCCCTTGTCGTTGGCCCCATTCGTGAAGCCGAAGTTGGTGCCGCCGTGGAACATGTAGAGGTTGACCGAGGCGCCGAGCGCCAGCAGGGCATCCAGGTCGGCCGCCGACTCCTCCACCGACGTCGTGTGGTGGTGGCCGCCCCAGCTGTCGAACCAGCCGTCCCAGAACTCCGAGCACATCAGCGGCCCGGTCGCCTGGTGGCGGCGGAGCGTCGCCAGGCGCTCGCGCGAGCGGGACCCGAAGGATGCGGTCTTCAGCAGGCCCGGGAGCGACCCGTTCTCGAGCATGTCGTCTTGCGGCTGGTCGACGGTGGTGAGGGGGACGTCGATCCCCGCATCCCGGATCACGTCGACCAGGTGCTGCAGGTACGCCTTGTCGTCGCCGTACGCGCCGTACTCGTTCTCGACCTGCACCAGGATCACCGGTCCGCCCTGGGTGACCTGCAGCGGCCGGACGATGTCGAGCACGTTTTGCAGATACTGCGTCACCGCCGCGACGAAGTGCGGCTCCGAGCGCCGGATGCCGACCTCCGGGTCGGTGAACAGCCAGGCAGGAAGACCGCCGTTGTCCCACTCGGCGCAGATGTAGGGGCCGGGGCGGACGATGGCGTGCATCCCCTCGTCCGCTACCGCCCGCAGGAACCGGTCGAGGTCCAGCCACCCGTCCGCGCGCCACTGACCGGGCTGCGGTTCGTGAGCGTTCCACGGCACGTACGTCTCGATCGTGTTGAGTCCCATCAGGCGCGCCTTGTGGATGCGGTCCGCCCAGTCGTCCGGGTGCACCCGGAAGTAGTGGAGTGCTCCCGAGAGGATTCGGTGGGGCTCGCCGTCGAGGACGAAGTCGTCTCCCGCGATCTCGAACGTGGTCATGGTTCTCCGTAAAAAAGGGTGAAGGGACAGCGTGGCCGGCCGCGTGATACGCGGCCGGCCACGGCCGTGCTACTTGCCGGTGACGGTGAAGCCCTGCTGGTTGCCGTAGTCGACCAGCGCCTTCTGCCAGGCCTGCAGGCCCGGGTTCAGGCTGGTGTTCGAGGTGTACGACTGCCCGACGGTGTCGCCGTAGATGCTGTTCGCGTAGACCTGGAACGGCAGGTACTGCCACCCGGTGGAGACGTTCTTGGCACCATCCACCAGCACCTCGTTGATCTTCTGGCCGCCGAAGTAGTCGGGGGCCGTTGCAAGGAAGTCGGACGAGTTCAGGTCCTTCGTGGTCGACGGGAAGCCGCCGGACTGCAGGAAGACCTTGATGCTGTCCTCGTCGTTGTTCAGCCACTTCAGGAAGCCGGCCGCGAGCGCCTGGTTCTTGCTCTGCTTGAGCACGACCTGACCGCCTCCGCCGTTCTCGGCGTTGGTCGGGGTGCCGTCGTACGTCGGGATGGGCGCCACGCGCCACTGTCCGGCGCCGTCCTTCACCGACGACTCCAGCACGCCCGGCATCCACGCGCCGGTCACCAGGGTCGCGATGGAGCCGTTGCCCAGCGCCTTGAACCAGTCATCGCTCCAGCCGGGGACGGTGGAGAGCAGCTTGCCTTCGACCAGCTTGTCCCAGGTGGCGGTCCACTTCTTGGTGCCCTCGTCCTGGAGGTTGATGGTCGCCTTGGTGCCGTCGACCGAGAACGGCCGGCCGCCGGCCTGCCAGATCATCGAGGTGGTGAAGCCGGAGTCGCCCGAGTCGCTGGTGATGTAGGCGTTCGGGTCGGCGGCGTGCAGCTTCTGCGCGGCCGCGACGTACTCGTCCCACGTCTTCGGGACGGCGATGCCGTACTTGTCGAAGAGCGTCTTGTTGTAGAACATCGCCATGGGGCCGGAGTCCTGCGGGAGGCCGACGAGCTTGCCGCCGACGTTCACCGAACCCCAGGGGCCGGGCGTGTAGTCGCCCTTCAGCTTGTCGAAGCCGTACTGCGTCAGGTCGACGAGCGAGTCGGAGAGCGCGAACTGCGGGATGGCGTAGTACTCGACCTGGGCAACATCCGGTGCGCCGGATCCGGCTTTGATCGCGTTTTGCAGCTTGGTGTACTCGGTGGTGTTGGTGCCGGCGTTGACCAGCTTCACCTTCACCTTCGGGTACTGCTTCTCGAACGCGGCGACCTGCGCCTCCGCCGACGGCGTCCACGACCAGTAGGTGATCGTCCCGCCCTGCTTGAGGGCTGCGTCGATGTCGCTGGCGCTTCCGCCGCCCGACGAGGTGCCGCCGCCGGAGCAGGCGGCGAGCGTGGCTGCGGCGACGACGCCGACCACCGCGGCCGTGACGATCCGGCCGATCCGCCGGGACACGAGTGTGCTCTTCATGAGCTTCCTTTCACTTCTTTGTGGAGTGCGATTGCGGGTTACTGCTTGACGCTTCCGGCGGCCAGGCCCGACTGCCAGTAGCGCTGGAGCACCAGGAACGCGGCCACGATCGGGACGATCGTGACGAGCGATCCGGTGATCACGAGGTTGAAGATCGGCTGGGCGCCGACCCCTGTCGCCTGCGCGCTCCACTGGCTCAGTCCGACCGTGAGGGGGTACCAGGTCGGATCGCTGAGCATGATGAGCGGCAGGAAGTAGTTGTTCCAGGTGGCGACGATCGCGAACAGGGCGACCGTCACGATCCCGGGTGCGAGGAGTCGCAGCGAGATCGTGAAGAACGTGCGGAACTCGCCGGCCCCATCCATCCGCGCCGCCTCCAGCAGCTCGGTCGGGACGGCTTCGGTCGTGTAGGTCCAGATCAGGTACAGGCCGAACGGGCTGATCAGCGACGGCAGGATGATCGCCCACGGCGTGTTCGTGAGCCCTGCCTGGCTGAACATCAGGAACGTCGGCACCGCCAGCGCCGTCCCCGGGACGGCGATCGCACCGAGCACGACCGCGAACACGGCCCGCTTGCCCGGGAAGTTGTACTTAGCGAGTCCGTAGCCCGCCACGGTCGCGAGCAGTGTCGCCCCGCCCGCACCGACCACGACGTAGAGGAGGGTGTTGCCCAGCCACTGCACGAAGATGCCGCCGCGGTAGGTGAACAGGTCCGCGATGTTCTGGAAGAGGTTGAAGTCCTTGCCGAACCAGAGCCCGAAGGACGAGTAGAGGTCCGGCTGGCTCTTCGTCGCGTTCACCAGGAGCCAGATCAGGGGGACGAACGAGTAGATGACGAACAGCACCATCACGGCCGTCAGGACGGGCGACTTGCGCACCCGACGGTCGGAGGAGGCTCCCGCGCGGAGGCGCGCGGCGGCCCTCGAAGGCGGTTTGCGGGTCGACTTGCGGGTCGCTGTGCTTCTGGTGTCGGTGACCGCGGCCATCAGCGGACCTCCTTCCTGGTGCCCCGCAGTTGCACCACGTAGGCGATGACCGCAGTGAGGACGCCCATCACGATCGCGACGGTCGCGGCGTAGTTGAACTGCTGGCCCGCGAACGACAGGTTGTAGGCGTACATGTTCGGGGTGAAGTAGCTGCTGATGGCATTCGGCGCCAGCTGCTTGAGCAGGTTCGGCTCGTTGAAGAGCTGGAAGCTGCCAATGATCGAGAAGATCGTGGCGATCACCAGCGCGCCGCGGATGGCGGGGAGCTTGATGCTGAACACCGTCCGGAACGCGCCGGCCCCGTCGATCTCGGCGGCCTCGTAGAGCTCGCCGGGGATGACGCGCAGCGCCGCGTAGAAGATGAGCATGTTGTAGCCCATGAACTCCCAGGTGACGATGTTGCCGATGGAGGCGAGCACCCATTGGCCGCTGAGCGGCGCGAGCCCCGTTCCGAGGAGCTGGTTGAGGCTCGCGGTGAGGCCGAACTGATCGCCGTAGATGAATCCCCAGATCAGGGCGGCGACGACTCCTGGCACGGCGTAGGGGAGGAAGAGCGCGATCCGGAAGAACCCAGTGCCGTGGAGGCGAGCGCTGTCGAGGGCGAGGGCGGCGGTCAGCGACAGGGCCAGCATGACGGGCACCTGGACGACCAGGAAGAGGGAGACGCGCCCGAGGGATGCCCAGAACTTGTCGTCCTGGAGCACGGCCACATAGTTACCGAGGCCGACGAAGGCGTTGCCTCCGATCAGCTGCTGACGGAACAGGCTGAGGTAGATGGCGTAGACCACTGGTGCGATGATCATCGCCGCGAAGACGACCATGAAGGGTGCCACGAAGGCCCAGCCGCGCCAGTCGCGGCGGGTGCGACGGGTGCCGCGTGCTGCGGCGGACGTGGTCGCCTGCGTAAGAGACGTCGTTGTCATGTCTTCCTCGTGTTGGAGATCGAGCGTCGATGTTTACGTCAACATCGTGTCGGCTACTCTAACATGTTGACGTCAACATGGCGCAAGGCCGTGTTCCCCCGGAGAATGTGAAGACCATGACCGAGTCGCTCGCCGATACGCCGCCCGCTCGATCGGCGACGCGCAAGCGTGGCCCGTCGCTGGGCGACGTGGCGCTCCACGCCGGCGTCTCCACGCAGACCGTGTCCCGCGTCGCGAACGGGCTCACCAATGTGGAGGAGTCCACCAAGCAGCGGGTCCTTGCATCGATGCAGGCGCTCGGCTACCGGCCCAACCGCGCGGCCCGTGCGCTCCGCTCCGGGCAGTTCCGCAACATCGGCGTCGTCATGTTCACCCTCTCCTCGTACGGCAACATGCGCACGCTGGATGCCATCGCCGTCTCCGCCGCGACGGCCGGCTACTCGATCACGGTCGTCCCGGTCGAACGCCCGACCCAGCAGGATGTGAGCGTCGCGCTCGGCCGCCTGCTGGAACAGGCGGTCGACGGGATCATCGTCGTCATCGAGGCCCACATCGTCGACCGTGCCGACGTCGAGCTCCCCTCGGGGCTGTCGGTCGTCGTCGTCGACTCGACGGAGCGCTCCGACTACCCGCAGGTCGACACCGACCAGGCGGAAGGAGCGCGCCAGGCGACGCAGCACCTCCTCGAACTCGGCCACCGCACCGTGTGGCACATCTCGGGTCCGGAGGACTCGTACTCCGCCGCGCGCCGCGAGGCGTCCTGGCGGCGCACGCTCGAGGAGGCCGGAGCGTCTGTGCCCGAGGTCTTCCCCGGCGACTGGTCCACGGCCGCCGGATACCGGCACGGCCAGGAGATAGCCTCACGGCCCGAGATCACGGCGGTCTTCGCGGGCAACGACCAGATGGCGCTCGGCGTGCTCCGCGCGCTGCACGAGGCGGGCCGCCGCGTGCCGGAGGACGTCAGCGTGGTCGGGTTCGACGACATGGCCGAGTCCGACTCCTTCTGGCCGCCGCTGACGACCATCCACCAGCAGTTCGAGGCGATCGGCCGCCGCGCCCTGGAGCTCCTGATCGCCGAGATCGAGGGCCGCCCGGAACCCGTCCGCTCCTCGGTGATGGACACCCGCCTGGTGGTCCGGGCGAGCACGGCGCCGCCGCCGACCGCCGCGGACGGCCCGCGCTCGGAGTGAAGAGCCGAAACGAAAAGCCCCGCTCGGCGTCACGCCGGGCGGGGCTTTCCTACTGTCTCAACCAGTGTGCGCCACGAGGGATTCGAACCCCCAACCTTCTGATCCGTAGTCAGATGCTCTATCCGTTGAGCTAGTGGCGCATGATCCGCACGCGGACCGGATACGAGCTTACATGACCGCATCCAGGACCGCCAATTGGCGGCGGAGCGCGACCTGGCGGTACGAAGTCTCGATCAGTTCGGCCGTTTCCGTCCAGTCAGGGACCGTCCGGTCGAGGTCGATCGCCAGCCATCCGCTCGGTCCCCAATACTTCGGGACGAAGACGCGGGCGTCCTCTCGCCACGCCGGTGCCTCGGCCGGATCGGGCTTGAAGACGAGCGTGTCCGGGCGGTCCATCGAGGCCCCGAGCACGGCGAACGCGCGTCCCTTCTCGCCCGCCTTCCACGACGGACGGCCGTGGTTGAGCGTCTCGACGGCCTCGGGAAGCGCCAGGCAGAGGGAGCGCACCCGGGCGACGAGCGTGTCGCCCTCCTCGAACAGCAGTGGATGCTCCATCGTCCTCATCCCTCCTCAGCGGAACATCTCATCCAGGAAGCAGACCAGCGCACGCCAGCTCCGCGCATCCGCCACGGGCCGGTAGCGGTCGGTGCCGGGAATCGTGAACGCATGGGGTGCGCCGGCATACGTCGTGACCTGCCAGTCCACGTGGGGCGCGCCGCGCAATTCCTGCTCGAACGCGACCACCGCCTCGTCTGGCACGACCGGGTCGTCGCCGCCGGTCTGGATCAGCAGCGATGCCGCGATCTGCGACGCGTCCGACGGGTCGTGCGCGATCAAGCCGCCGTGGAAGGACGCGACCGCGCGCGCCGGCGCACCCGTGCGGGCGAACTCGAGGGCGGCGGTCCCGCCGAAGCAGTAGCCGATCACGGCGAGGCGTGCCGGGTCGACGGCGGGATGCTGCTGCAGCCAGCTGAACCCCGCCGCGACCCGGGCGCGCAGCAGGCCGAGGTCGCGGTAGTACTTCCCCGCCTCCGCGGGCGCCGCGTCACCGGTCGGCCGAATGCCGGCGCCGTAGAGATCCGCGGCGAAGGCGACGTAGCCCCTCCGTGCCAGCATCTGCGCCCGCATCCGGACGTTGTCGCCGACGCCGCCCCAGTCGTGCAGCACCAGCACGCCCGGCCGGCGCTCGTCCGCCTGCACGTCGCGCGCGAGGTATCCCTCCATCGGCAGGCCTTCGTGCTCGTATGAGATCACCTCGCCCTCGATGACCGAGTGCTCACCGATCGGCACCTGCTCGAGCAGGGCCTGAAAGGCGGGGGCGAGTGCGGGCGACGGGGTGTCGAACGTCACGGTGGGTGCTCCAGGGTCGTCACGTCGCACGGTCGGCGGGTGCCGCCGGCGGCCGGGTCTGCTGTGACGTGGTCGCGGAATGCGCGCGGGAGCCCTCGGGTGCGGGTCGGGATCCCACGTCTTCACCCTACCGCGGGTTACGCGCGGGGACGACGGACGTACCATGGGCGCATGGCCACCGAGTTCAGCGATCAGAAGGATGCCAGCCGTTACACGATGCACATCGACGGCGAGCTCGTCGGCGTGCTCGACTACCGCATCCTGGGCGACTCCATCTCGCTGACCAGGGCCTTCACCGTGCCTCAGCATCGCGGCAAGGGGTACGCCGCGCAGCTGGTCGAGTACGCCGTCGACGACATCGAGAAGAACGGCGCGCGGCACATCGTGCCGATGTGCTGGTACGTCGGCGACTGGTTCGAGGCCCACCCCGAGCGTGCCGCGCTGCTGCAGCGCCGCGCCGGCTGAGCGGCCGATGGGTCGGCTGGGGGACGTCCCTTCGCGCCTCGTCGCCCGGGTCTCCCGGTTCGGGGACCCGACGGCGATGGTGCTCGCGCGCGAAGCGGTGAGACAGCCGCGCGGGAACGAGGTGCTCGTGCGGGTGACCCATGCGTCGCTGGGCGCGACGGACGTTCTCGCACGTGCGGGCGGCTACGTGTTCCAGCCGCTGCCCGGCTTCGTCACGGGTTACGACTTCGTCGGCGAGCTGATGACCGAGTCGGCGGTCTCGGTCGCGCTCGGCTTGCGTGCGGGTGCCCTTGTCGCCGGGGCGCTGCCACGGATGGGCTCCCACACCACCGTCCTGACCGTCGCGCCAACGCTGCTCGTCGGCGTCCCCGACGGGATGGATCCGGCACACGCGGCCGTCCTTCCACTCGACGGCGTGACCGCCGCGTATGCGCTGGAACTCGCCGGTGCGGCCCCGCGCATCCTTGTGCAGGGGGCGGCAGGAGCGGTCGGGATGCTCGCCGTGCAACTCGCTCAGCGCTCGGGCCGGACCGTCGTCGGCACGGCCTCCGCGCGGAGCCGCGACAGAGTGGCGGAGCTCGGCATCCCCGTCGTCGACTACTCGGCGCGGGACTGGCCGCAGCAGGTTCGCGCGGCAGCTGGGGGACCGATGGATGCGGCGATCGACCACACGGGGTCGCAGCGCGTGCACGAGGCGCTGGCCCCCGACGGAGTCGTGGTGCGCACTGCGTTCCCCGGGCGGCACGGGCACGAGCAGGTCGACGCACTGGCGGGCGCCGCTCGGACGGCCCGCAGCCGGTCCGAGCGCGTGTGCAGCACACCGTTCCTCATCGCCACGCGCCGCAACGACTACCGCCGGGCGCTCGCCTCCTTGCTTGCCGACGCGGCGTCGGGCGCACTCCGTACGGCCCAGCCGGATGTCATCCCGCTCGCCGACGTGTGGGATGCGCACCGGGCTGCCGAAGCGTCCCCGCCGGGGCGGAAGGTCGTCCTCGCCCTCCGCTGAGACGACCCGTCAGAACGCGAACATCTGGCCGAGCACGAGCACGGCGATGATGAACAGCACGACGATGCCGCCGATGGTGACGACGGCGCGCGACGAGAGCTTGGCGATGCCGAAGCCGACCAGGAACGGGAGCGCCAGGCAGCCGAGCGCCAGCACCCACCAGAACGCCGCGTAGCCGCCGGCGGAGGCGGACTCGAGGCGGCCGCCGAAGAGCTTCTGCGTCGTCGGGTGCGTGGCGAACGCGATGCACGCCGACAGCGGGTAGGCGATGAGCACGGCGGTGATGAGACCCGCGAAGGCGCCCCACAGTCCCCTGCTCCCGCCGACGTGCAGCGTCTCTTCTTGGTGCGGGGCCTGACGGCTCTTGGTGCTCATGCGGCACAGCATAGCCAGCGCGGTGCTTCGCGGGGAATGCAGCGGCGAAACGTCAGACAGCCGGCGCGGCGGGGCGAAACTCAGAAGTCGTCGACCGAGCCGATCACGACCGGCACGCACTCCGAGAACCGGTAGCGGATGATCTCCGGCCAGAGGGTCGAATCGCACAGGTCGAAGACGTCCATGACGGCCGCCCCGCCGATGTTGGAGGGGAGGCGCAGCTCGAACGGCGGCTCGCTGGTCCGCTCGAACTCGATCTCGAACGCGTCGTCGTCGCGTTCCAGCACAGCGAGCACCGTATCCATCGCGGCCCCCTTTCCTGCGGCATCGTGTACCGACCACGGTTACGCCCGAATGGCACGGTGACAACCCCTTGCGGTGCTTGCGCACACTCGGGCATTCGACAGGCGGCTTTAAGGCACTAAGTGCCATAATCGGCAGGACGACTCCACAGGACGACTCCACACAGAGAGAAGGACGACGATGACCGATCCGAAGCCGCTGACCGCACACAGCACCATCGGCGAATGGCTGGAGCACCCGAAGGGCGCACCTCTGATCCAAGGGCTGCTCGCCCAGTCCGGCGTCGGGGAGGAGATGCTGGCGCCGGTGCGCGGGCTCCCACTGCAGCAGCTGGTGGCGCTCAGTCAGGGCCAGATGCCCCAGTCCGTCGTCGACGGCCTCGTGCTCCAGGTCAACGACGGCGTGATGCCGGAGGACGTGGAGACGGGATGGGTCGAGAAGGTCACGCCCGGCCGGTTCGACGGCCGCACGGTGATCGTCACCGGTGCCGCCTCAGGCATCGGGCGCGCCACCGCATCCCGGATCGCGCGCGAAGGCGGCCGCGTCGTCGCCGTGGACATCTCGGCCGATCGCCTGGCCGAGCTCGCCGCATCCCTCCCCGACGGCTCCGTCACCACCGTGGTGGGCGACATCACCAAGCAGGACGATATCGACAGCATCGTCGCGGCCGCTGGCGACCGCATCGACGCCCTCGCCAACATCGCCGGGGTGAACGACGACTTCTCGCCGGCGCACGAGACCTCCGACGCGGTCTGGGACCGCACCATCGGGATCAACCTGACCGGCGGGTTCAAGCTCACCCGCGCCGTGCTGCCTGCGATGCTCCAGGCCGGGACCGGATCCATCGTGAATGTGGCGTCGGAGGCAGGCCTCCGCGGCAACGCCTCGGGCACCGCCTACACGGTCTCCAAGCACGGTGTGGTCGGCCTGACCCGGAGCACGGCCTTCATGTACGGGCCGCAGGGCATCCGCGTCAACGCCGTGGCACCGGGTGGCGTGGCCACCGGCATCCCCATGCCCGCTCACCCGTCGGAGTCCGGAACAGCGCGGCTCACCCCGTTCCAGCAGCAGATCCCGACGATCGCGACGGCGGAGCAGCTGGCCGCATCCATCACGTTCCTGTTGAGCGACGACGGCGTCAACATCAATGGCGCCGTGCTGCCGAGCGACGGTGGATGGTCGGTTCAGTAAACCTGTAGGACGGGAGCGAGCAGTCGGGTCAATCGCGTTTCGCTCGCACGGCGCGGACGGCGTAGGCCGCCGCGCCGGCGAGTGCTGCGACGGTAAGCAGCCGACCCGTCTGCTTGCTTCGCCCGCCCCAGCCGCCGGTCACGCCGAGCGGTGGGGTGGAGGGCTCGTAAAGGTTGCCGGTCGTCACCGCAGCCGACCCTTTGGTGAACTGCCCCCGTTCGGTCTGCGCGGCGATCGCCGCCTCCACGACCGTCGGCCGCCGCCGGTGCTGCCGCACCAGCGTCCTTCCCGACGCGGTGACCGTGCGCTCCGGCTTCCGCGGGTTCTTCCAGGCGGCGAGGATCTCGTCCACCGCCTCCGCCGGCGGGTAGACGGGGGGCAGCGCCTGGAGTGCGCGTCCGGTCCGGTTGCCGGCGTGGTGGAAGAAGGGCGTATCGAGCGTCGGCGGCAGCACCGTGACGACGTGCACGGGCGACTTCGCCAACGACAGCTCGGAGCGGACGCTGCGACCGAACGCGATGACGGCCGCCTTCGACATCGAGTAGGCGGCCGAGTACGGCTGGGGCACCTCGCCCAAGATGGAGGCGACGTTGACGATCAGCCCCGACCGCTGCGGGATCATCACCCGGAGTGCGCTGCGGCTGCCGTTCGCGTAGCCCGTGATGTTCACGTCGAGGATGCGCCGGAAGTCGTCGGACGACTGCTCCCAGAACGCGCCGTAGCTGCTGACCGCGGCGTCGTTGATCCAGACGTCGAGCCGCCCGTGCCGGGCGATGGCGGTGTCCGCAGCGCGGTCGGCGGTGGATTCGTCGGTCGTGTCGCCGACGACGGTCGCCACATCCCGAGCGCCGTGCGCGGCGCATTCGGCAGCGACCTCCTTCAGGGATGATGCGCCTCGCGCGACCAGGACGAGTCTGGCGTGCCTCTTCGCGAAGGCGAGGGCGGTACCGCGGCCGAGGCCGCTGGAGGCTCCGGTGATGACGACGACAGGGGATGCGCTCATGCGCGGCACGGTAGGCGTGCGTCGGTCCTGAATTCAGGCCTTGACAGTCGTTCGAGGGTACGCGCGGGCCGCGACCATACGCGCCCCCCGCTCGCCGGGGAAGGCCTCCCGTACCACCCGGTATCGTCCGACGATGCTGGGGAGGAAAGGAGCACTCCATGACCACCCCCGACATCGAGCCCGGGTTCCGGCGGGCCAAGCGGCCGCGTTCCGTGATCGCCGGCCCGTACGGCCACCCCTTCCACGCCACCGTCGTCACCATTCCCATCGGCGCATGGACAGCGGCCGTCGTGTTCGACATCGCCGCCCTGCTCGGTGCCGCACCCGACGCGCTGTCGGTCGGCGCCCTCTGGCTGGTCGTCATCGGCGTGATCGGAGGGCTCATCGCCGCCGTGTTCGGCCTGCTCGACTTCTCACAGCTTCCCTCCGGCACGAAGGTGCGCCGCACCGCGGTCTACCATCTCGCCTTCAACTCCACCGCGCTCGTGCTCTTCATCGTCAGCGCGATCGTGCGGGCGGGCGACCCCGACGAACCGAGTGTCGCCGGCTTCGTGCTGGCGCTGATCGGCATCCTCGTCGTCGGCGTCTCCGGCTTCCTCGGCGGCGAGCTCGCCTACCGTCACGGCGTCCGGGTCGCGGACGAGCAGGACCAAGAGCGCGCGTACACCCGGTGAGCGTGAGCGGCTACGGTAGCGCCATGTCGCGCATCCAGGAGGTCGCCCGCACGTCGTTCGGCTGGGACGAGCTGCGCCCGCGTCTGACCGAGGCGATGGAGGTGCTGCTCGCGGGCGGCGACGTCCTCGCCGTCATGCCGACGGGGTACGGCAAGTCGTCGCTGTACCAGGTGACCGGCACGATCCTGGAGGGTGTCACCATCGTGGTCTCGCCCTTGATCTCCCTGCAGGAGGACCAGGTGCGCGCCCTCACCGAGGCGGAGGGCGTCCCTCGGGCGGTGGCCATCAACTCGTCGGCGGGACAGCGCGAGCGGGAACGGGACTGGGAGGCACTCGAGTCCGGCGAGGCCGGTTTCGCCTTTCTCGCTCCGGAGCAGCTGGCGAACCCGGAAGTCCGCGAGCGTCTGCGCGGTATCGACGTCACCCTGTTCGCTGTGGATGAGGCGCACTGCGTCTCCTCCTGGGGCCACGACTTCAGGCCCGACTATCTCCTGCTGGGCGACGTCATCGACGAGCTCGGGCACCCGCCGGTCGTCGCGATGACCGCGACGGGCGCTCCGCCCGTCCGCGCAGAGATCGGCGAACGGCTGGGCTTGCGGAAACCGCGGCTCTTCGCGACCGGGTTCGACCGGCCGAACCTGCGCCTCGAGGTGGTCCGGCACGAAGAGGACGCCGCGAAGCGCAGCGCCGTCGTCGGGCAGGTGCTCGGGATCGACGGCTCTGGCCTGGTGTACGTCGCGACGCGGAAGGACGCCGAGCTGTACGCGGAGGAACTCGAGAAGGCGGGTGTCCCGGCGGCGGCGTACCATGCGGGCCTGCGCCGCGCCGAGCGGGAAGACGTCTACGAGCGGTTCATGGACGGCCGCGCGCGCGTCGTCACGGCGACCAGCGCGTTCGGGATGGGCATCGACAAGCACGACGTGCGCTCGGTCGTCCATGCCTCGGTCACCGACTCCCTCGACAGCTACTACCAGGAGGCGGGACGCGCGGGGCGTGACGGTGCTCCTGCGTTGGTCACGCTCCACTACCGCCCGGAGGACTTCGCCCTCACCAAGTTCTTCTCCGGTGGCGGGCCCGACGCGGAGGAGCTCTCCCGGGTGTTCGCCGCCGTCCGATCCTCCCCGGGCATCACCCGCGCTGAGCTGTCAGAACGCGTCGAGATCAGCGTGCGATCCCTCGGCAGACTTCTCGGGCTGCTGCGGGATGCGGACGTGCTGTCCGGCAGCGACGACGACCTGCGTGCGGCCGACCTCAAGCCTGCCGAAGCCGCATCGCGTGCGGTCGCAGAAGCCGAGGCCCGTCAGCGCATCGAGCACTCCCGTGCCCAGCTCATGCAGGAGTATGCCGAAACGGGAATGTGCCGTCGGCAGTTCCTCCTCGGCTACTTCGGCGAAGAGCTCCCCGATCCGTGCGGCAACTGCGACACCTGCTCCTCCGGCAGCGCGCAGCGGTGGGCTGACGAGCATGACGTCGGCATCGAGGAGGCCTTCCCGCTGTCGGCCCGGGTGAGGCACGAGACGTGGGGTCCGGGGATCGTGATGCACACGGAAGCCGACCGCCTCACGGTGTTCTTCGACGAGGCCGGATACAAGGTGCTGTCGCTCGCCGCCGTCACCGACGGCGGACTGCTCGAGGTACTGAGCCCGTCCTGAATTCGGCCGCAGCCGGAAATAGCTGTTGGACAGGTTCGAGAGCTGAATCCAGGCAGGATGCCGTGCTCCGCTGCCAATAGATACGCGAGCCTCCTGTACGACCGGCCCCACGTCTACGTAGAACGATTGTTCTACGGCGTCACCCTTCGGCTAGCTTCGCAATGCGCAACAGCGCGCACATGTGCTTTGGGGGGAGGTGCAAACCATGGAGACCACTTCATTCGAGATCGAAGAGGCGTCGATCGACATCGACACCGTCGTCGTTCACGGACGCGGCGTCGTTGATGCCCGGGAGCTGGCCAGCGCATGACCAACCGGATTGCTCAGGCTTCGGCGGCCCCGCGGCTATGGAATCGTGGCTTCAGCCGGTTGTGGTGGAGCGAAGCCGTTTCATTCTTCGGCAGCCAGCTGACGTTGTTCGCACTGCCGATCGTTGCGCTTGAGAACCTGCATGCCTCGACTTCTGACGTGGCTTGGATCAACACGGCGGCAGGGGTCGGAACTCTGATCTTTCTCGGACTACTGGGTCCGTGGACCGATCGCGGTCGACGCACCCGATTCATGGCGATCCTCTCCGGAGTTCGTGCCGTGCTCATGACCGCCATCGCGATCTCGTTCCTCGCCGGACAGTCAAGCCTGCCGGGTCTGGTGGTCGCTGCTGCCGTCATCGCGGGAATCACCGGGCTGTATGACAGCGCGTTCGCGGCTCTCATCCCTGGAATCACGCATCGCTCAAAGCTAACCTCGGCGAACTCTTGGATTGCAGGCATCCGCTCCGCAGGAGATATCGGGGCCGGAGCCACGGCCGGCATCCTCCTCCAGCTCTTCAGCCCGTTCGCCCTCTTCATCGCGGACGCAGTAACGTACGTCGTGTCCGCGGTGGCTGTAGCGAGCATCCGCGAGCCCAAACCTGAGCCGCCGACGCCTCTATCGGTACGGGCGTACGTTGCTTCCCTCGGGAGCGGCTTCCGGAGCCTGTATGGAAGCGCGATCATGTGGCCCGTCAACCTGGCGATCGCCCACTTCAATCTCTTCACTGCGACCATTCAAGCCGTCTACATCGCCCACGCGCTCACAACCGAAAGCCTGACCGCCGCGGAGATCGGCATCGCCGGGGCTTTGGGGGGCGTGCTCGGGCTGCTGTCGACTCTCATTGCGCCGCGTGCCTGGAACTGGGCAAAGCCGGCGCTGGTTCTGAGCTTCACATTCGCGCTTCCGTCGATCGCCGCACTGGGCATGCTCCTCCTGAGCCCAGGCAGACCCGTCCTGAACGTCGCACTCCTCGGGTTGTCATTGGGTCTCTGGGCATCAAGCGTGATGGTGAACATCACCGGTACCGAGACCCTCAAGCAGATCTTCATTCCATCGGAGTCCTTGGGTTCGTTCTCGGCGGCAAGCCGCATCATGACCTGGGGGGTGGATCCGATCGGCGCCGCGCTCGCCGGTGCTCTTGCGTACTTCTTGCCCACGGGCGCGGTGCTCGCGATCGCGGCCGTCGGAGTCGCCCTGTCCCCGGTGTGGATCTTAGGCTCCACAGCGGTCCGCGCACTTCCGTTGCTGGCGAAAGCGGGCGGCAACTAGCTCCGCCCGATGGCGCGCGCCGACGCGACAGCCGCTTCTGCACCGTCGCGCCACGGCTCGCCGTGCCCCGGAAGAAGCACCCGTGCGCCGGTCGCCGCGATCACGTTCAGCGACGCCAGGGCCTGATCGGAGTCCGCGGTCGCAGCGCCGGCGATGATCTGAGCCCCCGGGATGCCCTTGTACGGGTCCAGCGTCACGATGGCGTCGCCGCTGAGCAGCGT
Source organism: Leifsonia sp. RCC_180 (assembly GCF_058138205.1). NCBI lineage: Bacteria > Bacillati > Actinomycetota > Actinomycetes > Micrococcales > Microbacteriaceae > Leifsonia > Leifsonia sp. RCC_180. Next base: position 3,012,795 of record NZ_CP200340.1, read on the forward strand.
CTCCCGGTCTCGGAGCAGCAGCCCGCAGTGCCCGAAGGTGTGCCCGGGCGTGAACACGACCTCGGGTCGACCGGGAAGATCCACGGTGCCGGATTCCGGAAGGTCAGACACCTCCTCCACTCCCTTCACGTTGAGGGCGCCCGCCCGCAGCATTCCGGCCACCGGCCCGAGCGAGCGGGGGTAGAGGAAGGGATAGACGAAGGGAGTGTGCTCGCGCTGGTAGCGATACGGATGAGCGGCGAGCCGGCGGTCGCCCGGATGCACGAAGACCGGGACCCCGAGCTCCTCCACGGCGCGCTCGGCGAAGCCCACATGATCGAAGTGCCCGTGCGTGAGCACGATGCCTTGCAGCTCCCGCATCCGAAGGTCCAGTTCGTGGGCTGCCTTGACCAGGGCACCCCAGGTGTTCGGGAACGCGGCATCCACCAGGGTCCACGCGTCCCCGTCGACCAGCAGATAGCAGTTGGTGGATGCGTGCTCCAGCCGGTGGACGCCGGGCACCACCTCCGGGGTCAGCCGGGGCGCGCCCATCCGGCGCTCGCCGCTGAGAGTCATGGACCGGTTCACGAAAGCCCTCCCGTCACTCTGCTCCGTGTCTACGCTGCGGCTTCTGCGACGGTCAGGGGTTGACAGCAGGATGTGGTTGGCCGGAGTCGCGTCACGAATGCCCTCGACGCGCGTCTTCATGGATGAAGGGTTTGGATGAACGGCCGGACTGCTTCAGGCGGTGTGGCGGGTAGTACGGGTAAAGCCCGTCACACCGCCGCCACGCTGCCGAGACGGAATTTCAGGCTGCGCCGCGACCGTTCCGTGAGCGCGCGCCAGCCCCTATGCTGTTGCGGGGGAAAGGGGAATCTCATGGGCGCGATCGCTGTGCACGAGTTCGTGTCGCTGGATGGTGTCTACGAAGATCCGAGCTGGACGGCCGAGTTCGGGTTCGATCCCGAGATGGGTGACGACATCGGGCGCATCACGCGTTCCTCCGATGCGATCCTGCTGGGCCGACGCACTTTCGAGATGTTCGCCCCCGCCTGGTCCCAGCGCACTGCGGAAGACGACCCAGGAGCGCCGTTCTTCAACGACAGTCCCAAGGGCGTCGTCAGCAGTTCGCTCGACGACGCCACGGCGGAGAACATCTGGCACAACTCGCGTGCCCTCGGTGCGTACGACGCGGACCGCATCCGCGAGTTCGCCGACGGGTTCAGCGGCGGTGTGTACGTGAGCGGGTCCGGCTCCCTGGTTCGCTCTCTGCTCGCTGACGGGCTGGTCGGCTCACTGCACCTCTTCGTCTATCCGGTGGTCCGCGGGACGGGGGCGCGACTGTTCCCGGAGGGGAGCGCGCCCGCTAAACTGCGGCTGCGCCACCACGACGCGTACGACAACGGCGTGGTGCACCTTCACTACACGGCCGCCTGACCACCGGCCCCGACGTCCTTCATTGAGGACGTTTCCTGTCCTCATTACTCGATAACGTCGATCGTGCCGCTCGTTGCTCGCGTCGGCATCCACACAACACAGCACACCGGGGAACTCTTGTGACTCTGCTTCGTCTTTCTCTTCGCTTCGTGCGCCCCTACTGGCGTGCGGTCACGGCGGTCGTGATCCTGCAACTGATCGCCACCATGGCCGCTCTCTACCTCCCGACGCTCAACGCCGACATCATCGACAAGGGCGTGGTCAAGGGCGACACCGACTTCATCTGGCGCACGGGCGGCATAATGCTGATCGTCTGCTTCGTCCAGGTGATCGCGGCGGTCGCCGCCACCTATTTCGGTGCGCGGGCCTCCATGACGGCCGGCAGGGACATCCGGCGCTCCTTCTACCGCAAGGTGGATGCGCTGCCCTCGCTCGACCTCGCCCGCTGGGGCACTCCGACCCTGATCACCCGGAACACGAACGACGTGCAGCAGGTGCAGATGCTCCTGCTGATGACGTTCAACTTCATGGTGTCGACGCCGATCATGTGCATCGCGGGAATCATCTTCGCAGTGCGAGTGGATGCCGGACTCTCCTGGCTGATCTGGGTGTCGGTGGCCATCCTCTTCATCGTCGTCGGCATCCTCGTGGCGGTGCTGCTCCCGATGTTCCGCATCATGCAGGAGCGCATCGACGGGGTGAACGGCGTCATCCGCGAGCAGATCGTGGGTATCCGCGTGATCCGCGCCTTCGTCCGCGAGCGCTTCGAGACCAAGCGATACGACGACGCCAACGCGGCCCTGACCCGCATCTCGGTCAAGGTCGGAAACGTCTTCGTGCTGATGTTCCCGATCATCATGCTGATCCTCAATGTCGCGACCGTGGCCGTGCTGTGGTTCGGCGGTCACCGGGTGGATGCCGGCGACATCCAGATCGGAGCCCTGACGGCGTTCCTGCAGTACCTGCTGCAGATCCTCGTCGCGGTGATGATGGGTGTCTTCATGGCCATGATGATCCCGCGCGCGATGGTCTGTGCCGAGCGCATCCAGGAGGTGCTCGGCGCCGAGCCCAGCACCCAGCAGGCCGATGGCACGCCAATCACGGTGCCCGCTGACGGGCGCGTCGAGGTTCAGAATGTGACCTTCGGCTACCCCGGCGCCGAGAAGCCGGTGCTGAGCGATGTGTCCTTCACGGCGGAACCGGGTCGAGTGACCGCGATCGTCGGATCCACCGGGTCCGGGAAGACCACCCTGGTGTCGGTGATCGCCAACCTGTTCACCCCGCAGAGCGGACACGTCCTCATCGGGGGAGTGGCCGTCGACGCGCTCACCCGGCAGCAGATCGCCGGAGTGCTCGGCCTCGTGCCGCAGCGGCCGTACCTCTTCTCCGGCACCATCGCATCGAACCTGCGGTTCGGGCGGCCGGACGCCACGGACGAAGAGCTGTGGCAGGCGCTGCGCATCGCCCAGGCGGAAGACTTCGTCCGTGCCAAAGAGCATGGGCTCGACGAGCGGATCGCCCAGGGCGGCACCAACGTGTCCGGTGGGCAGAGGCAACGGCTCTGCATCGCCCGGGCGCTGGTCGCCGACCCGAAGGTGTTCCTGTTCGACGACTCGTTCTCGGCGCTGGACGTAGCAACCGACGCCCGCCTCCGCCGTGCGCTGGCCGACTCCACCGGGGACGCCGCGATGATCGTCGTCGCCCAGCGCGTCTCTACGATCCGCGAGGCCGACACGATCATCGTCATGGACGACGGACGGGTGGTCGGCCGCGGCACGCACGACGAACTGCTGGAGACGAACGAGACGTACCGCGAGATCGTCGAGTCGCAGCTGAGCTTGGAGGTGGCCTGAGATGGCACGCACCACGGACCGCAAGAAGCGCGGCGGACGCCCCGAGGAGGGGCAGAACCCGACCGCGAAGGACATCGTCCTCGACGAACTCGAGGAGGAGTACGACTTCACGCCCGGCGAGGCCGACGGCGACATGTTCGGCGGCGCCCCCGCGAAGAAGGCCAAGAACTTCTGGCCCTCCTTCAAGCGCCTGCTGGGCCTGCTCAAGCCCGAGTGGCTCGGGATGGCCTGGGTGACGCTGCTGACCGTGGTGTCGGTCACGCTCGTCGTGATCGCACCGAAGATCCTGGGTGACGCGACGAACGTGATCTTCCAGGGCGTCATCTCTTCGCAGCTGCCCCCGGGTGTGCCTGTCGACCAGGTCGTCCAGCAGCTCCGCGACAGCGGACAGGGCCAGCTCGCCGACGTCATCGCCGGCTCCGGCGTGACCACCGGGCAGGGTATCGACTTCACCGAGCTCGGCCGGTTGCTCTTGATCGTGCTGACGATGTATCTGGTGGCCTCCCTGCTGCAGTGGTGGCAGGGCTTCCTGCTCAACGCCCTCGTGATGCGGGTCGTCTACGGGCTGCGCAAGGACGTCGAGGACAAGCTCAACCGCCTGCCGCTCAGCTACTTCGACACCCGCCAGCGCGGCGACCTCATGTCGCGGGTGACCAACGACGTCGACAACATCCAGACGGCACTGCAGCAGGCGTTCTCGCAGCTCATCCAGTCCGTCCTGACGGTCATCGGCATCGGGATCATGATGTTCATCGTGTCGTGGCAACTCGCCCTGATCGCGCTGGTCTCGATCCCGCTATCCGGCGTGATCGCCGGCGTCATCGGCTCGCGCTCCCAGAAGCTGTTCACGACTCAGTGGGCCTCCACTGGGTCGCTGAACGGCCACATCGAGGAGTCGTACTCCGGGCTCGACCTGGTCCGGGCCTTCGGCCGCGACGCGGTGATGCTCGACGAGTTCGACGCCCGCAACTCGAAGCTGCACCAGGCGCAGGTCGGCGCGCAGTTCGTGTCCGGCAGCATCATGCCGGCGATGAACTTCGTGTCGTACCTCTCCTATGTGCTCATCGCGGTCGTCGGAGGGCTCAAGGTCGCGGCCGGTCAGCTGACCATCGGCGATGCGACCGCCTTCATCCAGTACTCTCGCGAGTTCTCGCAGCCCATCGGGCAGATCGCCGGTATGGCGAACATGCTGCAGTCGGGTGTCGCCTCCGCCGAGCGGACGTTCGAGTTCCTCGACTCCGAGGAGCAGACGGCCGACACCGCGACCGAGCACCTGCCGGAGCGGGCGGATGGCCGCGTCGAGCTCGACCACGTCGACTTCTCGTACGACCCCGAGGTGGAGCTCATCCGCGACCTGTCGCTCAGCGTCCAGCCGGGCAGCACTGTCGCGATCGTCGGGCCGACGGGCGCGGGCAAGACCACCCTCGTGAACCTGATCATGCGGTTCTACGAACTGACAGGCGGCACGATCCGGCTCGACGGGATCGACACCACGCACCTGTCGCGCGACGAACTGCGCGGCCAGGTCGGGATGGTGCTGCAGGACGCCTGGCTGTTCTCCGGCACCATCCGCGAGAACATCCGCTACGGCCGGCTCGACGCGACCGACGACGAGGTGATCGCCGCAGCGAAGGCGACCATGGTCGACCGTTTCGTGCGCCAGCTGCCTGACGGCTACGACACCGTCATCGACGCCGAAGGCGGCAACGTCTCGGCCGGCGAGCGGCAACTCCTCACGATCGCGCGTGCCTTCATCGCGAACCCGTCGCTGCTCATCCTCGATGAGGCGACGTCGTCCGTCGACACGCGTACCGAACTGCTGGTGCAGCACGCGATGGCGGCCCTGCGCACCGACCGGACGTCGTTCGTGATCGCGCACCGGCTCTCCACCATTCGGGATGCGCACACCATCCTGGTGATGGAGCAGGGGCGGATCGTCGAGCAGGGCGACCACGCCACGCTGCTGGAGCGGCGCGGTGCGTACTACGACCTCTACATGACGCAGTTCCGCGGGGACGACGCCGAGGCGGAGGCCGAGCACGAGGCCGGGCAGCAGCAGAACCCGGGTGTCCCGGAAGAGGTCGCGGCACCGTAAACGCGAAGAGTGGTGCGCGAGCCGCCTAGCGGGGTTGAGACGGCCCGCGCACTGCAAACCATCGAACGACCCCGCCGGCGCCGGCGCCAGTCGATTGACACCGGCGCCGCGGGGTGCGGCTAGAACGATGGGTCCGCGTCGCCGGTCAATCCGGCGTCACGAATGCACGCATCGCTCGTCTTCATATGCAGGGGATCAGGCGAATCGCGCCTGGCGATCTGACCCGCCATGGAGTGCCGATGACCTTCGAAAACGACCCGACGCAGCAGCAGCACACGGGGGCGCCCACAACCTACGCCGACGGTGCGGCAACGCCCGCCCCGCCGGTACCTCCGGTGAACACTACGAGCGTCCTCGCCATCGTCGCCTTCGCCGCCGCCTTCTTCGTGGGTCTCGCCGGCGTGATCTGCGGCATCATCTCATTGACGCAGCTCAAGCGCACCGGGCAGAAGGGCCGCGGGTTCGCGATCGCGGGCATCGTGATAGGCGGTGTTCAGATGGTGACCGCCGTGCTCGTCTCCTTCGTCATGGTTGCGGCAGCCGCTCTCGGTGCCGTGACCTCGGCGGCTGAATCCTCCGGCCGGTTCGGCGACGAACTGAACGAGACTACGTCGTCCCAATGCGCTCAGTTGGGGGACGACTTCGCAGCAGCTGTTGCCGTGATGAAGGACGTCTCTTCCACCTACGCCAGCGACCCCAAGGGAGCCGTCGCGGCCGTCTCTGACGCAGTCGCTCAGTTCGAGGCATCTGCGGCGCAGACGACGGACAGCGCCGTAGCCGTCGCCGCCGACGACGTAGCGGATGAAATGGACGACATGCTGGCATACCTCAAACTCATCGAGGTGACCTCGACCCCCCAGGGTCCGGACGTGGAGTACAGATTCCTTCAGCACTTCACGGACGTCGCCCAAGCCTTCGACGGGCTCCAAAAGGCGTGCGCCTGAGGCGGCCAACACGGGTCAGCGCCTGACCGCCTTCGCCACGACACGGACAGCGACCACGCCGGCGAGCACCCACGGCCCGAGCACGATGATCGGATCGAGCCAGGTGTGCTTGACGTCTGCCCGCTGATTGCCGAACCGGGAAGACAGTGGACGGTGTCCCAGCTCCGACAGCACGCCGGACTCGGTGATCGGGTCGTCGGGTCTGCGGCTGGCGAGCGATTTCACATGGGCGCCGATGGCATCCACTCGGTCACCGACCACCAGCAGCAGCCAGTGGGCGGTCTGACCTTCGCTGTACCGGTCGTAGGCGTACCGGCGGATCGCGCCCGAGACGCCGTGGAGCGGCTGGGCCGTTCCGAACACCGGCGTCAGCATCGTGTGCTCGACCGACTTCTCCCTGCCCTCCCGTGGCTCCTGGAGCACCGGGAGGGTCCAGTGGGCGCCCGTGTCCTCCGGCACGGTCCGCTCCCGCGGATGGGAGGGGCGGTCGGCGGGGTCGCTGTCGACGCCCCAACCGGGGATGCGCTGGCGGAGCGCCTCCCGGTCCAGATTCTTCCTGTGGTCGCTTGCGACGTACGGCATGACGGCGTCCTCTCTACGCTGCGCTCGGCACGACGAGCGGCTTGATGATCCCGTCGAGCTTCGTCGAGAACAGGTGGTAGCCGTCCTGGATGTGCTCCAACGGGATGCGATGGGTGACGATCTCGCTCGGCTTCAGGTACCCGTTCCTGACGTGCTCGAACAGGCGCGGCCACTGCCGCTTCACCGGGCACTGATTGGTGTTGATCCTCAAGCCCTTGTTCATCGCGTCGCCGAACTTCACGGCGCTGAAGAGCGGCCCGTAGGCGCCCATCACCGAGATCGTCCCGCCCTTGCGGACCGAGTCGATCGCCCAGTTGAGCGCGACGGGCGACCCGCCCTGCAGCTTCAGCTTGGAGGCCGTGATGTGCTGAAGCGCCGAGCCATCGGCTTCCGCGCCGACCGCGTCGATCACGACGTCCGCGCCGAGACCGTCGGTGGCGTACTTGAGCGTGCGCACCACGTCGCCCACCTCGATGAAGTTGTAGGTCTCGGCCTGGGCGAACTGCCGCGCCTTCTCCAGCCGGTAGTCGAGGTGGTCGACCACGATGACCCGCCCGGCGCCCATGAGCCACGACGACTTCGCCGCATACAATCCGATCGGGCCGGCGCCGAACACCACGACCGTGTCACCCTCGGCGATCTCGCCGAGCTGGGCGCCGAAATACCCGGTGGGCAAGGCGTCGGTGAGCAGCACCGCATCCTCGTCGGACATCCAGTCGGGGATGATCGTCGGGCCGACGTCCGCCAGAGGCACGCGCACGTACTCCGCCTGTCCGCCGTCGTAGCCGCCGGTGGTGTGCGAGTAGCCGTAGATCCCGCCGACGGCGGTCGCGTTCGGGTTGACGTTGTGGCAGTTCGAGTACAGGCCACGCACGCAGAAATAGCAGCTTCCGCAGAAGATGTTGAACGGCACCATGACCCGGTCGCCGACCTTGAGGTTCTGGACGTCCGGGCCGACCTCGTCCACCACACCGATGAACTCGTGACCGAACGTGTGGCCGATCCGGGTGTCCGGCATCATCCCGTGATACAGGTGCAGGTCCGAGCCGCAGATCGCGGCCAGGGTCACCCGGACGATCGCATCGCCGGGATGCTCGATCGTGGGCCTGTCCTTCTCCTCGACGCGGATCTTGTACGGCCCGCGGTACGTCATCGCCAGCATGTGGATCCTTCCCTTCGCCTTTTCGCTCCGACCAGTCGATGCCGAACGATGCCGGCAGTCGAGGCGTTGACAGCCGCCCGGGCGGGTGTAGCCGTACACCGTTTCGCTAGGCAAGTGAACGAGTTGTCTCCGGAGGAGTTCGGTCGTACAACGGGAGCATGACGAACGACGCGCGCGCCTCGCTGCCACCCGGACCCGAGTTCTCGTACGGCGGGTACAACGTGCGGCTGGAGCCGGAGCACGGACGCACCGGGCGCTGGCGGGTGGTGGATGACGACAACTACTACGGCCTCGTGACGGCGGCCGAGCCCATCCACGGGGAGCCGGAGGTGCACTTCGCGGCGCACTTCCCGGGTGAGGAGGAGATTCCTCCGATGAAGATCGTGCCGCTGTGGACGCTCGCGGTCGAATTCCTGCTGGATGCGGGCCAGGGGGAAGCGCTGTGGGGACTCCCGGAGCAGCGCACTGCTCCGCAGCCCATCGTCGCGGACGCGCTGCCGGATCCTGAGGTCGGGCCGGCACCCGCCCGCGAGGGACGGGACAGCCCAACCGATTCGACACGGGCGGTCTGACGTAGAAGGGCCCGGAGCCGATAGCTCCGGGCCCTTCTCACATTTCGGCGAACGGCGTCCGCTACGCGGTCACGCCGATCGCGAAGCTGACGGCACCCTGGTCGTCGACCTGGGCGTCGAGCACCTTGTCGTCGAGCACTTCGGCCGCCTGCGTCTCGAGGAAGATCCGGGCGCCTCCCGACTCGACCACCTGGTCGGAGGCCTCCGGCTCCGGAGCGACGGCCGCCGCGAAGGCGGTGTTGTCGGGGTTGTTGCTGCTGATGCGCAGTCCGGCGGACTCGTCCGGGGACTGCTCTGTCAGGGTCTTGACGATCGTGCTGGCGTTCTCAGTGAGGGTGAGCATGCGCTCTCCTTCCTCTCGATGTTCCAGGAGTCGCCTACGTTCCCGCGTACCCCGCCCGGGCGCAACCGCCGTGGAGGCCATTGCCAGGGAACGCTCACCACCCTCTGCGCGGCAGAATGAAGCCATGACGAGCATCCCGCAGTGCACCCTCAACGACGGCCGCACCATCCCGCAGCTGGGTTTCGGCGTCTACAAGATTCCCGAGGCCGACACGGCGGATGCGGTCCTGGCAGCACTGGATGCGGGGTACCGCCACATCGACACGGCCGCCTTCTATGCGAACGAGCGCGGGGTGGGCGACGGCGTCCGCCAAAGCGGCCTGGACCGCTCCGAGGTGTTCGTCACCAGCAAGGTGTGGTGGACGGAGAACGGGTACGATTCGACGCTGCGCTCGTTCGGCGCGAGCCTCGAGCGGTTGGGCTTCGACGCCGTCGACCTGTTCCTCATCCACTGGCCCGCTCCGCAGAGCGACAAATATGTGGAGACCTGGCGCGCGCTCGAACGGGTGCGCGATGAGGGTCGGGCGCTCTCGATCGGGGTCGCCAACTTCCATACGCACCACCTCGACCGGCTGGCGCGCGAGACGGAGACGGTGCCCGCCGTCAACCAGGTGGAGCTGCATCCGTGGCTGCCGCAGAGGGAGGTGCGCGCGTACGACGCGGCGCACGGGATCGTGACGGAGGCGTGGTCGCCGCTGGCGCGGGGACGCATTCTGGGCGATCCCACGCTCGACCGGCTGGCGGCCAAGCATCGGGTCAGCCCGGCGCAGGTCGTCATCCGCTGGCAGTTGCAGCTCGGCAACGTGGTCATCCCGAAGTCGACGTCGCCGGAGCGCATCCGCGCCAACATCGACGTGTTCGGGTTCGAGCTGGATGCGGACGACCTCGCCGCCATCGCCTCCCTGGAGTCGGGGGAGCGGACGGGCAAGGACCCCGACGACCTGGGCTGAGCGCGACTGCCGCCGAGGTCAGGCGCGCTCGACCGGCTGGCGCAGGATGGTGCGCAGCTTCTCGGGCGCGGTTCGGCGGGCGTCGCTGAGGTAGATCTCGTGGTGGCGTCCGGTCATCCGCAGGCCTGACTCGGGGATGACGGTGCCGTGCATCGCCTCCAGCACCGGCGCCTCGTCGTCGTACGAACCGATGTGCAGCGTCTGGACGCAGAGCCCTTCATCGAGGGTCTCGACCCGTAGGCGATCGAGCGCAGGCGCCTGGCCCTTGCGTGCGACGGTGTCGCGGGCGGAGGCGATGTGTTCGTCATCGATCCAGTCGGGCACCAGGTTCAGCGCGGTCCAGTGCCATCGGGACTTGTCGCGTGCGCTCGTGAACGACTCCAGGTCGTCCGCCCACCACAGCGCCTCCAGCGGCATGACCGTGTAGTCCCGTTCGAGGACGCGCTTGCTGAGGAACTTGAGGCCGTAGGCGACGGGAAAGATCGTCTGCAGCGCATCCCGATAGGCCTCGGCCGTGTTCGGGTCGCCTTCGCCGTCGATCGCGAGGTAGCGCAGCGGCGGCACGGTCACGACGTCGAAGCGCCCGTGCTTCGCGCGATAGCTCGCGAGCTCCTTCTTCAGGTCGACCTTCACCGGCTCCCCGTTCACTCTCCCGACGGGTGGGCCCCGACCACGTCGAGCAGCCACGCCAGCGTGAACGCCCTCTCGCGCCAGGCGGCGTACCGGCCGGAGACGCCCCCGTGACCGGCGGCCATCTCGATCTTGAGCAGGGCGTCCGCATCCACTTCGCGCAGCTTCGCCACCCACTTGGCCGGCTCGACGTAGAGCACCCGGGTGTCGTTGAGGCTCGTGACTGCCAGGATGCGCGGGTAGTGCGTCGAGTGCACGTTCTCGACCGGGGAGTACGACTTCATGTAGTCGTAGACCTCCGGGTCGTGCAGCGGGTCGCCCCACTCGTCCCACTCGATCACGGTGAGGGGGAGGGACGGGTCGAGGATGCTCGTCAGCGGGTCCACGAACGGCACCTCGGCGAGGATGCCCGCGAAGTCGCGCGGAGCCAGGTTCGCCACCGCGCCCATCAGCAGGCCGCCGGCGCTGCCGCCCTGCGCGGCCATCCGGGCCGGCTCGGTCCAGCCCCGGTCGACGAGGTGCCGGGCGGAGGCGACGAAGTCGGTGAACGTGTTCTTCTTGTGCAGCTTCTTGCCGTTCTCGTACCAGAGCCGGCCGAGTTCGCCGCCGCCGCGGACGTGCGCGATCGCGAACACGACGCCGCGGTCGAGCAGGCTCAGGCGCGGGATGCCGAACGACGGGTCCATGCTCGCCTCGTACGATCCGTAGCCGTACAGCACGAGAGGCGCCGGCTCGCCGGGGGTTACCAGGTCGCGGCGGTAGACCAGCGAGATCGGGATGCGCGCGCCGTCGACCGCGGTCGCCCACTCCCGGCGCTGCTCGAACAGCGACGGGTCGAACCCGCCGAGCACGGGCTGCTGCTTGCGGAGGGCGAGCTCGCCGGTGTGGACGTCGTAGTCGTACACGGTCGACGGCGTGACGAAGCTTCCGTAGCCGAGGCGCAGGAACGGCTGGATCCACTCGGGGTTGCCGCCGACGCCCACGGTGAACAGCTCCTCGTCGAAGTGCAGCTCGTGCGGGGTGTCGTCGCGGGGCCGGTCGCTGTGCGGGTCGGGGACGTGCGCGACGGCGACGCGCGTCATCCCGTCACGGCGGTACTCGACGCTGACGAAGTCGCGGAACGCATCCACTCCTTCCAGCCGGACGGCCGGGTCGTGGGGGAGGAGCATCCGGCGTGGGCCCTGCGGGTCCTCGGCAGCGACGCTCACCAGCTCGAAGTTGACCGCGCCGTCGTTGTGCACGATGAGGAGGCGGTCGTGGCCGCCGACGACGGCGTGCTCGACGTCGTACTCGACGCCCTCTGCGCGCGGCCAGACGACGGTGAAGTCGCCGGTCGGGTCGTCGGAGCGCAGCATCCAGGTCTCGCTCGTGATGTTGGAGCCGGCCTCGATCACCAGGAACCGGCGGCTGCGGGTGAGGCCCACGCCGATCCAGTACCGCTCGTCGGGCTCGTGGAACACCTCGACGTCGGCCGTCCCCGGGGCGTCGCCGACCCGGTGCCGCCATACGGTGTCGGGCCGCCACGACTCATCCACGGTCGTGTAGAAGACGTACGCGCCCGTCTGGTCGAAGAGGGCACCGCCTCCGGTTCCCTCGATCTCGTCGGGGAACGTGACGCCGTCATCCACCAGAGACCGCACCCGGATCGTGTACCGCTCGTCGCCTTCCGTGTCGACCGCCCATAGCAGGCGCGTGCCGTCGGCGCTCACGTCGAAGCTGCCGAGCGAGTAGAAGTCGTGACCCTCGGCTTCGGCGTTGTCGTCGAGCAGCACCTGCTCGCCGGGCAGGCCGCTCCGCTGCGCCTCCTCATCGAGCTCCGGGGGCACCCAGTCGTCGGCCGAGGCGATGGGGGCGCGGCAGTGGATGCCGTACTGCTTCCCCTCGACCGTGCGGGTGTAGTACCACCAGTCGCCCTCGCGCACGGGCACGCTCATGTCGGTCTCGCGGGTGCGTGCCTTGATCTCGTCGAAGAGCTGCTCACGCAGCACCGCGAGGTGCTCGGTGCGCGCATTCGTGAACGCGTTCTCCTCGTGGAGGTGGGCGACCACCGCCGGGTCGTCCTTCTCGCGCAGCCACTCGTAGTCGTCGACGTAGACGTCGCCGTGGTGGATGCGTTCGACAGGCTTCTTCGGCGTGACCGGCGGGGTGAGCATGCCCTCAGGCTACCGGGAGCCGCCCACCCCGGGCCGGGTCACGGACGCAGCAGCACCTTGCCGACGCGTCCTGCCTCGCTGCTGGCGGCGACCGCGGCAGCGATGTCGTCGAGGTCGTGGATGCCCGCGACCGGCAGCGTCAGCGTGCCGTCGAGCAGGCGGGCGAACAGCTCCTGGAAGAGCCGGCCGCGCTGGTCGGCGGGCATCTCGCGGCTGACGACGCTGCCCCAGAATCCCTTCACGGTGACCTGCTTGAAGATGATGTCGCCCGAGGCGAGCTCCAGCGTCGGGGATGCCATGGCGCCGAAGACCACGAGCGTCCCGTTCTCCGCCAGGGTCGAGAGCACGTCGCCCGCGGACGAACCGCCGACGGAGTCCACGCCCGCGGTGATCGGGGCGTCGCGGGTGATCTCGGCGAGACGCTCGCGCCAGCCCTCGTCGTCGGTGGCGACGACCTGGTCGATCCCCTGCGCACGCAGCTCCTCGACGCCCGCCGCCCGGCGGACCAGGCCTACGACGTTCAGGCCACGTGCGGCGCCGAGCTGGGCGACCATCCGCCCGACCGCGCCGTTCGCCGCGTTCTGGATGAGCCAGTCGCCCTCGCTCAAGTCGAGCGAGTCGAGCAGGCTGATCGCGCTGAACGGCATCGACACCAGTTGGGCGGCGGACTCGTCCGGCAGTCCATCCGGGACAGGGACGAGCGCGCCGGCGCGGGCGACGAAATACTCGGACCAGACGCCGAACGTTCCACCGGTGACGACCCGCTGGCCGACTGCTAGCTGTTCGACGCCCTCGCCGAGCGCATCCACCACTCCGACCGCCTCGGTCCCGGCCTGGGCGGGCAGCTCGGGCTTGAAGCCGTAGGTGCCGCGGACGGTCCAGAGGTCGTGGTTGTGGATGGGGGAGAGCAGGGTCCGCACGCGGACCTCGCCCGGTCCGGGCTCGGGAAGCGGGCGCTCCTCGACGGCGAGAACCTGGGCGGGGTCGCCGAACGTCTTGTGGACGAGTGCTTTCATGGCTCAGTCCTCCGAGACGGTGATGGTGACGTCGATGTTGCCCCGCGTGGCGTTGGAGTAGGGGCACACGTGGTGCGCCGCCTCGGCGAGGGCCTCCGCCTGCGCCTTCTCGATGCCGGGCAGGACGACCTCGAGCAGCACGGACAGCTGGAAGCCGCCCTCGCCGTTCGGGCCGATCTGGACACGGCCGCCGACCGAGGAGTCCTCCAGCTTCACCTTCTGGCTGCGGGCGACCGCCTGCAGCGCCGAGTGGAAGCACGCCGCGTAGCCGGCGGCGAACAGCTGCTCGGGGTTCGTGCCCGCTCCGGAGCCGCCCATCTCACGGGGGATGCCGAGGTCGAGCGCGAACGAGCCGTCGCTGGTGGCGACGCGGCCGTCGCGGCCCGCCCCCGTGGAGAGTGCTTCTGCGGTGTAGAGGACGTTCATCGGTGCCTTTCGAGGGTGTGTCAATTGGTCGCGGGGGCCGGCTGCTGTGCCGAAGCGGCGTGCATGGTCTCCGTGAGCCGGTGGAGTGTGTCGATGAGGGCGGCGGCGGCCTGTTCGTCCGGCAGGCCGGTGCCTGCGGCGATCCGGCCCGGGATGTGCGCCAACCGCGGGCGTAGCTCCTGGCCGCGCTCGCCGGTGGTGACGGTCACGACGCGCTCGTCGCCGGAGCGGCGTTCGCGCCGGACGAGCCCGGCCTGCTCCATACGGCGCAGCAGCGGCGAGAGCGTGCCCGAGTCGAGCTGGAGATGCTCACCCAGCGATCCGACGGTCTGCTCGCCCTCGACCCAGAGCGTCACCAGCACCAGGTACTGCGGATACGTGAGCCCCCACGGTTCGAGGAGCGTGCGGTACGCCTGCGTCGTGGCGCGCGTGGCGGCATAGAGGGAGAAGCACACCATCTCATCGGTCACCGGCATGGTTCGATCATTGCACGCAATTAGATTGTGCACAACTTATCGCCGGACAGGTCCTGTATTCAGGACTCGGCCGTGCCGCCCAGCACGACGACGAGGGCCGACAGCGCGCCGTGGATCCGCCCGAAATCCGTCGGTGCGGCGAGACTGCGTCGTGCCTCGCCGATGGCCGCGCGGAGCCGGCCGGTCGTTTCCCGAGGCGCCTCCGCCTCGCGGGCGAGACGGAGTTCGAGGGCGGCAGGCAGCTCGCCGGCCCGTTCGATGCAGTCGATCGCCATCGGGCTACGTCGTCGGCGACCGAGACGGCGAACGAACCGGGCCGCCCGATGAGCGGGCGCCAGCTGCTCGACGCGCGCGGCGGCGGCTCGGAACTCCGCCACGAGTTCGTCCCGATCCGCCTCTGCACCGGCCCCGGCTGGGACGCTGAACACAGCACCGAGAGCGACCAGCATCTGTGACAGCCTCCGCCGCAGGACGTCTGTGCTCCGGACGGGCAGGACGAACCAGCTGGAGGCGACCCCGAGGGCGGCGCCGACGACGATCGCGATGAGGCGTTCGGCGAGCAGACCCGCTTCCCCGGTGAGCGTCGCCACTCCGGTCAGCTCCTGCAGCAGCGACAGCACGAGGGTGACGGCGACCGCCCAGAAGGCGTAACTCACCGGGCGGAGCCAGGTGCCGACGAACAACGCGACGAAGATCGCCACCACGACGCCCGGGCCGGTCGCCCGAGGGAGGATGGCGACCAGCGCAACGGCGCCGAGCGTTCCGCCCAGCGCACCCAGGACGCGGAGGGCGCTCTTGTGCAGCACGTCGGCGCGGCCGCGGTTGCCCGAGCAGACCAGGAAGGCGGTGAGCACGACCCACATGAAATGTTCCGGGAACACCATCCAGCCGACGATGAACGCCGCCGTCAGGGCGACCGCCATCTGCAGCGCCATGCGGGTGCTGGCCGGGAGGCGGGTGCGGACGCCCGCCGGAGCGGCAGCTGGGGCGGCGGGAGGGGCGGCGCCCGGCGGTTCGATGCGACCGCGCTCCGCAGGGAGGAGCCGGAGCATCTCGCGGGCGACGGCCACCCACAGCGTGGCGACGACGCCGGCGATCAGCACGAGGACGGCGGACAGCCACACCGGGACACCCGGGGACGGCGGGACCGGCGCGACGAGGACGGCCGTCAGCGGGAGGGCGATCAGCCCGCCGAGACGTGCTGCGCGCGGGCCGAACCGGCGCATCCAGATCGGCACGCTCATCCCCGCGACGAAGAGCGCCGCCCCGACCGGCGGTGCGACGAGGAGCAGCAAGCCGACGGCCCCGGCGGCCAGGCCGATCACCGGGAGGAGAACTGCCGAGCGGGCGAACTCGGCGCGCGAGGCGAACGTCCGCCTGCCGAGCGACAGGGCCACCACCGTGGCGAGGACCGCCGCCGAGCCGGTCGAGGCGACCGCCGTCCCGATCCACCACGTCGTCGCGCAGGCCCCGGCCGCCGCGAGGGTCACGATCAGGGCGGCCACGCCGTCGCGCGCGAGGGATGCGGCGCCTGGCGTGTTCACCGCCACATCCTCTCACCGCCTGGTCGCCCTCGATGGGAAAAAGCCGGATGCGGCTAGCGCGCGGCGTCGAAAGCCAGCAGGGCCGCGCCCGCCCGCCCGGCGTCGCCGCCCAAGGCGCTGCGCACCACGGGCGGCCGCTCCCGCCAGGCCAGCCCGGCTGTCATGCGCTCGCCGAGAGGACCGAACAGCGCGTCGCCCGCGTGCGAGACTCCGCCGCCGAGCACGATGAGTCCAGGGTCGAGCAGCAGGGTCAGGATGTTGAGCCCCTGTGCGAGCACATCCAGCGCCTCCGACCAGATCCGGTCGGCGAGCGGGTCCTGCCCCAACCGCGAGACGATGTGGCGCGTGCTGAGGGCTTCGCCACCCGCCGCGCGGTAGCGCCGCGAGACGCCCGCCCCGGACATGTACACCTCGAGGCAGCCGCGCTGCCCGCAGGTGCAGGGCTCCCCTCCGGGGACGACGGGGATGTGGCCGAACTCGCCGGCGGCGCCGGTCGCGCCGGTGACGGCGCCGCCGGACGAGACCAGTGCAGCGGCGACCCCCGTGCCGATGGGGACCAGCGCGAAGTCGCCGAACCCGCGCGCAGCTCCGGTGTTGCGCTCCGCCAGTCCGGCCGCGCGCACGTCGTGCCCGACGGCGACCGGCAGGCTCAGCTCTGACCGCAGGATGTCGAGCAGCGGCACGTCGCGCCAACCCAGGTTGGACGCGTAGTGCACCAGCCCGCGCTGTTCGTCGAGCATCCCGGGCGTCGCGACGCCGGCACCCACCACGTCGTGCCCGTCTTCGGATGCCGTTCGGCGCAGGTCGGCGAACAGGGCCACGAGGGCGGTCAGGATGCCGTCGGCGGGGGTAGCGAGGGTCGATTCGGCGACCGTCACGCCATCCTCAGCGACGACAGCGCCCTTCATGGCGGTGCCGCCGAGGTCGACGGCCAGGACGACGGGGAGGCCGCTCATGCGACGGGCTCGCGATCCGCGTCGACGACAGCGCCGGCGCCGCGCACCGCCGCCACGACAGCCTGCACCACGTCGCCGGAGGTGACGTCGCGCTCGCCGGAGTCGTACGCCGTCGGCGCCCCCGCACACGCGGTCGCCACGGGGCGCGCCGCCCGCAGGTGCACTTCGCACACCCCCGACCGTTCGACGACCTCGGCTGCGTTGGCGGGTCGCACGCCGCCGCCGGCCAGGACGCTGATCCGCTCGCCGCCGAGCTCCACCAACTGCCGCAGCGCGTCCGCGCCCTCGAGCGCCGTCGCGGAGCCGCCCGAGGTGAGCACCCGCGCGACGCCCAGGTCCACCAGCTGCTCGAGGGCCTCCGCGCGGTCAACCACCTGGTCGAACGCCTTGTGGAACGTCACCGGCGCATCGCCACACGCGGCGACGAGCCGGCGGGTCGCATCCACGTTGATCCGGTCGTCGCTGCGCAGCGCACCGATCACGAAGCCGAGCGTCACACCCGACGGGTTGGGGAGGGCCCTGATCGAGTGGATGTCGTCGACCATCGCCTGCAGCTCGTCCTCCGTGTACACGAAGTCGCCGGGCCGCTGGCGGATGAGCACCTGGATGCCGATGCGGCTCGCCGCACGGAGCGCAGCTCGCACCGTGCCGATCGACGGAGTGATGCCGCCTTCGCCGAGCGCGGCGCACAACTCGATGCGATCGGCGCCGGCGTCTTCCGCGACCCGGACACCGGCGAGGTCGTCCAGGCAGATCTCGACGAGGGTCACGCGAGGCGCTCCAGCGCGGCCGTCAGGTCTGCGCCGAGCTCGATCGCGCCGACCGGCGCGCCACCGCCGAGCACCGGGAGGTCCACCAGGGAGCGGGCGTCGGCGATGGGGGTGCCGAGCGCTTCGAGCACGCGCAGCGCGATGAGGGTCGTGGCCCGGGGACTGCCGTCCACGATCTTCATGGCGACCGCGGTGCCGTCAGCGGCCGCGACGCCGATGACGCCCTCGGCGCCGCCCTTGGCAAGAGCGCCAGGAACGGTCTCCATGAGCGTCGTGTTCGGGTGGCCCGATCCGCCCACGTAGTAGGGGTGCTCGCGCATCGCGTCCGCCACCTCGCGCGACGGAGTACCGGTCTCCGCCTGCACCAGGCGGCCGAAGGCGCGGGCGATCCCACGGACGCTCGTGCCGAAGAGCGGTGCGCCGCAGCCGTCGATCGCGTCGTGGTCGACGGCTACACCGGTCAGCTCCGCCATGGTGTCGCGGATGTGCTGCTGAAGCGGATGCGCCGGGTCCAGGTATCCGTCGGTCGGCCACCCGTTCGTCGCCGCGGCGAGCAGCATCGCGGCGTGCTTGCCCGAACAGTTCATGCGGACGCGGGAGCGGCCCTCGCCGGCGCGCAGCATCCTTTCGAAGGTCGCCTCGTCCTCCGGCCTGTCGACCGGGCAGCCGAGCGCGGACTCGTCGACGCCCGCGCGTGAGAGCAGCTCGCGCACCAGGCGGACGTGCTCGTCCTCGCCGGTGTGGCTGCCCGCCGCGATCGCGAGCTCCGGGCCCGCGAGCGGTGCGCCGGCCGTCAGGCAACCGAGCGCCTGCAGCGGCTTGACCGTGCTGCGCGGCAGGATCACCGCATCCGGCTGGCCCAGTTCGATGATCGGCGAGCCGGAGGGTTCCAGCGCGACCAGGCTGCCGAAGTGACGGCTCTCGATGAGGCCGGAGCGGCGCACGATCGCGAGCTCGGCCAGCTGGGAGTGGTCGGAGGTCGGCAGGGAGACGGTGGGAGCGGCGTCAGGCATGGTCGGCTTTCGTGGAGTCCGTGGAGTCGATGTCGGGCACGTCGCGCTCATGCTCGACCGCGGCGACGGCGGGGAGGGTCGGGAGAGTCGGCTGCGGCGACGACCGCCGCCGCGATCCGCGCTGCAGCCGCGACGCGAACGCCGACAGGCTGCCGTTGACGATCAGGTAGATCACGGTCACCGCGACATAGGTGGGGATGAGGAGGTGCAGGTAGGAGGCGAGCACCTGGCCGCGGTACAGCAGCTCGGTGAACGCGACGATGTAGCCGAGGGAGGTGTCCTTCAGGAGGCTGACGAACTGGGTCACGAGCGACGGCGTGACGTTGCGGAACGCCTGCGGGAGCACAACGTACGTCATCGCCTGGACCGGCCGCATCCCGAGGCTCAGAGCCGCCTCGCGCTGGCCGCGCGGCAGGCTCAGGATGCCGGCGCGGATGATCTCGGCGAAGACGGCGGCGTTGGCGATGGTCAGCGGCACGACGAGCTTCCACAGTGTCGGGAGGTTGATCCCGATCTGCGGCAGGCCGAACAGCATGAGGTAGATGACGAGCAGCACCGGCACGGTCCGTGCGATCTCGATGTACAGCCCGCACACGAACCGCACCCAGCGCACGTGGCTGACACGACCGAGCGCGAGGAGGACGCCGAGCGCGGCGCCCAGGACGGCGACGATCGCCGCAGCCTCCAGCGTGCCGAGCAGGCCGACGAGCAGGTACTGCCAGATCGCCCACTCGGTGAACGGCGCCCAGCGCGCAGGATCCAACTGGCCGTGGGCGGCGAACTGCCAGAGCCCCAGCCCGATGATCACGGCGAAGAGCACGACGCTGACGATCGAGCCGAGCAGGATGCGGCGACGGCCGCGCGGGCCGGGTGCGTCGTAGATGAAGGCGGCGTCGTATCGGGGCTTGGTGCGCTTCGCCCGGACGGGCGGAGGAACATCGGGGATGAGTTGTGCGGTCATCGGGCGATCGCCACCTTTCGCTCGACCCAGCCGGCGGTGAGGCCGACGGCGAGGGCGATGGCCATGTAGATAAGGCCCGCGCTGGAGAAGATCAGGATGGGCTGGGCCGCGACGAGATTGACCTTGTTGACCTCGGCGGTGAGTTCGACGACGCCGACGGCCGCGGCGAGGGCGGTGTTCATAGCGAGAGCGATCATCACGTTGCCGATCGGCTGGACGACCGCGCGGAGCGCCTGCGGAACGACGACGTACCGCAGCGACTGCCACAGGGTCAGCCCGAGGGCACGGGAGGCTTCGACCTGACCGACGGCGACCGTGTTGACGCCCGAGCGGACGGCTTCGGCGACGTACGCCGCCTCGTAGACGGTGAGCACGATGATGGCGGTCGGCGTGAGCGGGAGCAGGATGCCGGCATCCGGGAGCGCGAACACCGCCAGCAGGAGCAGCGCCAGCAGCGGCACGTTGATGAAGAACTGGACGTAGAGGAATGCCGCGGCGCGCAGCACCGGGATGGGGCTGACGCGCGCGATCGTCACCAGGACGCCGAGCACGATGGACCCGATGCCGGCCACGACGGCCATCAGCAGGGTGGTGCCGAGCGCCTGGAGCAACGGTCCCAGGTTGTCGATCAGGGGGTTCATCGTTCTCTCGTCCGACGGTCCGAAGACGGGTGGAAAGGCCGGATGCGCGCGGGCGTGGGGGTCGCCTCCACGCGCATCCGACCGGTCTGGTGCAGAAGGTCTGGGAGCCCGCAGCTCAGGAGCCGGGGACCGACCCGATCTCCGGCGGCGTGGGCACATCGGAGTCGGTCACGGTGCCGAGCGTGGTCTTCCACGCCTTGCCCCACTGGCCGCCCTTCTGGATGGTCTTCAGCCACTCGTTGACGAACTTCTTGAAGTCGTCGTCACCGTGCTTGAGCCCGATGCCGTACGGCTCCTTCGTGAACGGCTGGCCGACGACCTTGATCTGCTTCTCGCTGGCCGCGTCGCTGGCGAGCAGGGTGTAGTCCTGCACGTAGGCGTCGCCGCGGCCCTGGATGAGCGCCTGCACGGCGGCCGGGTCGGTGCCGAACGCGGTGACGGTCGCCTTCGGGGCGATCTTCGGCACCTCGGTGACGGCCGGCGTGTTGGCGCCGACGATCACGTTCTTGCCGTCGAGGTCCTTGTAGCTCTTGATGTCCTTGTTGTCGCTCTTGACCGCGACGGCCAGGCCCGACTCGAAGTACGGTCCGGCGAAGTCGACCTGCTTGGCCCGCTCCTCCGTGATCGTGTAGGTGTTGAAGACGACGTCGACGGTGTCGTTCTGCAGCATCGCCTCGCGGGTCTCGGACGCCGGCGGCACGATTTCCACGTTCGGCTTGCCGATGATGTAGGTCGCGAGCAGCTTGGCCAGCTGGGCGTCGAAGCCGTTGACCTGCGACGGGTCGGTCGGGTCCTGCTGCGACAGCAGCGGGGCGTCGAGGGCCTCGGCGACGATCAGCTTGCCGCGCTTCTTGATCTTCTCCATGGTGGAGCCGGAGAGGATGAGGTCGGCCTTCGCGACGGGGGCGCCGGAGAGCACGGAGTCACCGGACGCGGTGGAGCTGGCGTCGTTGCCGGGCAGTGCCGTGTTTCCGGAGCAGGCGGTGACGGCGAGCGTCACGGCCGCGAGCAGGACGCCGGCGACGGCGCCTTTCCTGCGGATGCTGCGGGTCATGGGATGCATCCCTTTCTGATTGGACTTCGGTGGGGCGGGGGTGTGATGGGGTGTGATGTGGAGCAGGTGGTGCGCGTCCTCGTGCGGGCGCGTGTCAGTGCGACAGCACGGAGGCCAGGAACGACTGCGCACGAGCGGTAGCCGGCGAGTCGAAGAATTGTGCGGGAGGCGCCTGTTCGACGATCTGCCCGCGGTCCATGAAGACGACCCGGTCTGCTGCGCGGCGGGCGAAGCCCATCTCGTGCGTGACCACGATCATCGTCATCCCCTCTTTGGCGAGGGACGTCATGACGTCGAGCACTTCGCCGACCATCTCGGGGTCGAGTGCGCTGGTGGGCTCGTCGAACAGCATGACCTTCGGCTGCATGGCGAGCGCACGGGCGATGGCGGCGCGCTGCTGCTGTCCGCCGGAGAGCTGGGCCGGGTGGCTGTCCGCCTTGTCGGCGATCCCGACGCGGTCGAGCAACTGCATGGCCTGGGCTCGCGCCGCATCCTTGCCGACCTTGCGCACCTTCAGGGGAGCGAGGGTGACGTTCTCGAGGATGGTGCGGTGCGCGAAGAGGTTGAACGACTGGAACACCATCCCGACCTCTGCGCGCAGCTTCGCGAGGGGAGCCCCTTCCTCCGGCAGCAGTTCGCCGTCGACCCGGATCTCGCCGGAGTCGATGGTCTCGAGCCGGTTGATGGAGCGGCAGAGCGTCGACTTGCCGGATCCTGAGGGCCCGACCACGACGACGACTTCGCGCTCGGCGACGTCGAGGTCGATGTTCTGCAGCACGTGGAGGTCGCCGAAGTGCTTGTCGACCGCGCGCAGGCTCACCATCGGCCGGGCGTCCGTTGCTGTCATCGGGGGTCCTCGCATCGTTGTCGGGCAGGTTTCGATGAGCGTACTAAGTGATGCACGTTGACCGCAATATCGAATTTAGTTAATGCGATATCGAACGAAGTCGGTACAGTATCCTCAACGCAGCGGGGGGCACGGAGCCCGCCGCCCGGAGGGGACGCCGCGATGACGAGCACGATCGAGGGGACGTCGGCGCTTGCCGGCCCCGGAACGCCGGGCGGCATCCTCGACCTCGTGCGTTCCGGCCGCTCCCGCTCCCGCGCCGATCTCGCCCGCAGCACCGGACTGTCGCCGTCCACCGTCTCCCAGCGGGTTGATGCGCTGATCGCGGCGGGCTATCTCCGCGAGGCCGGCGCAGGCGTCTCCCACGGCGGCCGCCGTCCGCGCGCCCTCGAGGTGGATGCGTCCACCGGAGTGGTGTGCGCCGCCGATCTCGGCTCGCACCACGCCACCTTCGGGCTCATCGACCTGAGCGGGCGCGTGCTCGCGTCCCGGACCGAGCCGATGGACATCGCCACCGGCCCGGCGGCCGTCCTCGGGTGGATCGCGGAGGTCGCCGCCGAACTGACGGAGGCGCACGCGCAGCCGGGCCAGACGCTCCGCGGTTTCGGCATCGGCCTTCCCGGACCGGTGGACTCCACGACCGGTCGAATGGTGTCGCCCTCCCGTATGCCGGGCTGGAACGGCGTCGACGTCGCCGCCGAGCTGACGGCGATCACCGGGCTGCCGGCCGCCGCCGACAACGACGCCAACCTCATGGCGCTCGGCGAGTACGACACCCTCGGCGCCGACGTCGGCGAGCTCGTCTTCGTCAAAGCCGGATCGAGCATCGGCTGCGGGATCGTCGCCTTCGGCGGCGTCTACCACGGCCACCACGGCATGGCCGGCGACATCAGCCACGTCACCGTTCCCGGCGCCCCGGCCGTGCTCTGCTCGTGCGGCCGCATCGGGTGCCTGGATGCGGTGGCCGGCGGCGCCGCGATCGTTCAGGCACTCCGCTCATCCGGCTTCGACATCTCCGACACCCGCGAGGTGCTGGCGCTGGCGCGGGACGCGCATCCCCGTGCCACGCAGGAGCTGCGGGAGGCGGGCCTGCGCACCGGCGCGGTCCTCGCGACCATCATGAACTTCTTCAACCCGCAGCGGCTCGTCCTCGGCGGCATCCTCGGCGAGGCCGAAGCGTTCGTCGCCGGAGTGCGGTCGGCGATCTACTCCGACTGCCTGCCGATGATCACCGACCAGCTGGACATCGCCGTGAGCGTCGCCAAGGAGCAGGCGGGCATCCGCGGCGCGGGCAGGCTCATCCTCGACTCGGTGTTCGACCCGTCGCGGGTCGACCTCGTCGTGCGATGACCCACGGGGTCGCCATCGTCGGCGCGGGGCGGATGGGGCAGGCGCACGCGTCCGCATGGGCGGCTAACGGCGTCCCGGTGCTCTGGGCGGTGTCGCCGCGGCGCGAGCCGTCCCTGGTGGATGCGCCCGCGGCCCGCTGGGCCACGCGGATCGACGAGGTGCTCGCCGATCCCGCCGTCACCATAGTCTCCATATGCACGCCGACGGCCTCGCATGCCCAGCTCGCGATCCAGGCGCTGGAGGCGGGACGCAGCGTGCTGCTCGAGAAGCCGATTGCGTTGACACTGGAGGACGCCGCGCGCGTCGAGGAAACGGCATCCCGCGCCCCGGGCATCCTCCTGGTCGCACACGTCGTGCGGTTCTTCCCGGGGTACGCGGCGCTCGCCGAACGCGTCGCAGCCGGGTCGGTCGGACGGCCGCGCGTAGTCCGTGCGTCGCGGATCTCGGCAGCGCCGGTCGGATACGACTGGCTGACCGATGAGGACCGCTCCGGCGGAATGCTCGTCGACTTCGCCATCCACGACATCGACCAGGCGGCCGGCTATCTGGGCGAAGCGGTTGCTGTGACGAGCGTGGCGCTCGACGGCGCCGGCGACGGCGTCGGTTTCGGGTCGCCGGTCGCGACGACGATCGAGTACGCCGGGGGCGGGATCGCCCAGCTGCTCAGCGTCTCGGACCTGCCGGAGGGCGAGCCGTTCCGAACCGGCTTCGAGGTGATCGGCGATACCGGAGTGGATGAGGCGTCGCCTGCGGTCGGGAACGCGTTCGCTGAGCAGGCACGGTACCTGCTGGAGTGCATCGAATACGGCACCGCACCCTCCCGTGCTCCCGTCTCCGCCGCGGTCGAGGCGCTGCGCGTCGCGCTGGCCGCCCGCGAGTCGGCGCGCAGCGGACGGCGGGTCCACATCGCCCGGTAGGGTGGGCGCGTGAGCGACAAGTGGTGGCAGTCGGCGGTCGTCTATCAGGTCTACCCGCGCAGCTTCGCGGACAGCGACGGCGACGGTATCGGTGACCTGCAGGGCATCATCCAGCACCTCGACTACCTGAAAGAGCTCGGCGTCGACGTGATCTGGCTGTCGCCGATCTACGCGTCGCCGCATGACGACAACGGCTACGACATCAGCGACTACCGCGCGATCGACCCGCTCTTCGGCACGTTCGACGACTTCGACGAGCTGCTCTCCGGCGCGCACGCGCGCGGGATGAAGCTGGTGATGGACCTCGTCGTCAACCACACCTCCGACGAGCACCCGTGGTTCATCGAGTCCGCCTCCTCGATCGACAACCCGAAACGCGACTGGTACTGGTGGCGTCCCCCGCGCGACGGCCTGCAGCCGGGTGAGCACGGTGCCGAGCCGAACAACTGGGGCTCCTTCTTCTCCGGGCCCGCCTGGCAGCTCGATCCGCAGACCGGCGAGTACTACCTGCACCTGTTCTCGCGCAAGCAGCCCGACCTCAACTGGGAGAACCCGGAGGTGCGCGACGCCGTCTACGACATGATGAACTGGTGGCTCGACCGCGGCGTCGACGGTTTCCGGATGGATGTCATCAACTTCATCTCGAAGGTCACCGACCTGCCCGACGGCGAGATCCCGGCCGGCGGCTTGTACGGCGACGCCTTCCCGTTCTTCGTGGACGGCCCGCGCATCCACGAGTTCATCCACGAGATGCACCAGCGGGTGTTCGCCGGCCGCGGCGACCGCTACCTCACCGTCGGCGAGATGCCGGGGGTCGACATCCAGCAGGCCCAGCGGTTCACGGACCCGCGCAACCGCGAGCTCGACATGGTGTTCCAGTTCGAGCACGTGGACCTCGACCACGGCCCCGGCGGCAAGTGGGACTACCGCCCCGTCACCGTGCTCGACCTCAAACGCAACCTGTCGAAATGGCAGGAAGGCCTGAGCGAGGTCGGCTGGAACAGCCTGTACTGGAACAACCACGACCAGCCGCGAGTCGTCAGCCGTTTCGGCGACGACGGCGAGTACCGCATCCCCTCGGCGAAAGCACTCGGGACCGTGCTGCACCTGATGCGCGGGACGCCGTACGTGTACCAGGGCGAGGAGCTCGGGATGACGAACGTGCCGTTCGCGTCCATCGACGACTACCGCGACATCGAGTCGCTCAATCACTACGCCGAAGCGGTCGACATCCTCGGAGAGCCCGCGGAGACGGTGCTCGCGGCGCTCCGCCGGACCAGCCGCGACAACGCGCGAACGCCGATGCAGTGGACGTCCGGAGTGCATGCCGGGTTCACCACCGGGACCCCGTGGATCACGGTCAATCCGAATGCCGCCGAGATCAACGCCGAAGCGGAGGTCTCCGATGACGACTCGGTCTTCGCGCACTACCGTGCCCTCATCGACCTGCGCCACCGGTCGGAGGTCGTGGCGACGGGTGACTACACGCTGGTGCTGGCCGAGCATCCCCAGGTCTTCGCGTACACGCGCAGCGGCGGCGACAAGTCGCTCCTCGTGCTCGCGAATCTGAGCGGGTCGACTGCCGCTTTCGACCCGGGCGACCTCCCCGGATGGGCGGGCGCCACGCTCGTGCTCGCCAACCTCGACGGCGTGACTGCCGCGGCATCCGGGACATTGCGTCCCTGGGAGGCGGTCGTCTACTCCCGCAGCTGAGCTGAAACGCCGTCTTGTGCGCGGAGCCCGTGGGGTGTGGGATGGGCGACACGATACGGGAGGCGACGATGGGCAATTACGTGGCGCGGGCGGAAATCGACATCGCGGCGCCCCGGCGCACCGTGTGGGAGGTGCTGACCAGCAACGGGTCGCATCCGGAAATCCTCTTCGGCGCCGAGCTGGTCTCCGACTGGCGCCTCGGGTCGGCGGTGATTTGGCGCGGGGAATGGCAGGGCAAGCAGTTCGAAGATCACGGGCGCGTGATCGAACTGGACGACCTTCAGGAGCCGTGGCGCATCGCCCTCACCCACTTCAGTCCCCTCAGCGGGCAGCCCGACGTACCCGAGAACTACCACACGCTGCGCTACGAGCTGGATGAGATCCCGGGCGGCACGCGCGTCACCCTCGATCAGGACAACAACCCGACGCGCGAGGCGGCGGAGCATTCCCGGGCCAACTGGGTCCAGATGCTGGAGGGCGTGAAGACGGTGGCCGAGCGCGACCGCGAGCTGCGGTAGCGGGCCGCGCAGCAGCGGTCGGAAGCGGTCAGTCGCCGAACGCTTCGCGCAGGAACGCGCCGAGGAAGACGTCGAAGGCTTGCACGGTCGCGGTCCGGTCGCCCGTCATCAGGAACCCGAAGTGGAGACCGGCCGCCGAGTCGACCAGCCAGTGGGCGAGCACTCCGGCGCGGCGGGACTCGATGCCCTGCTTCTTGAGCCACGACTTGACCGTGTCGCGCCACTGCGTGAACGCGGTGGTGACGCGCTTGCCGATGTCCGGGTCGATCGGTTCCAGGGCGCCCGCTTCGAACTGGAGGCGCAGGCCGGTGCGGTTGTTCTCGCGGAGGGAGTGCCGGAAGGCCTCCTTGTACCAGTCGCGGAACTGCTCGCGGTCGAAGGCCGTCACATCGATGCCCGCCAGGGAGTCGGACTGCTGGCGGACACCCTCCTCGAGGATGGCGTCGATCATCTCCTGACGCGACCCGAAGTGGTAGACGAAGGAGTAGGTGCTCACGCCCAGCGCGCTCGCGAGACTACGGAAGGTCATGCGTGAGAGCGGCTCGGTCGCGACGTGGTCCATGATGCGGCCGAGGAGCTCCGGCTTTCGGTTCGGATCTGGAGTGCGTCCCACGGCATAACACTAGTCCGAATATCGGTCCAGATGGATAGACACTTATGGCGCCATGACCTAATGGTTTCGGGCCCTGTCGCGAACGTCAGGGCTTCTTGGGATTGCCCGGACCGCCGTTGCCGTTGCCGTTGCCGTTTCCGTTTCCCGCACCCGCTCCTGGCGCCGGGGCGGCCGGCGCACCGGGCTTCGGCGCGGCAGGCTTCGGCGCGGGAGGCGCTGTTGTGAACTTGCCGCTCGGTGACGGGAATGCGCCGCCTCCGTACGCCGCGTCGAGCGAGGTGATGATGCGTTTCGCGATCGCGAACTTCACGTTGCCGCCGCCGATGCCCTGGAAGCTCTGACTGCGCAGGGCCACGCCTCCCTGGACGTTGCCGACCCACGTGGCCTGGGCCACCTTCGTCGTGGAGGTGACGAGCCAGTTCTCGACCGAGTTGTCGGTCGTTCCGGTCTTGCCGAAGATCGGGATGCCGTCGCCGGGATTGGCGGAGGCCGCCGTCCCGCCGCCGCGGAGCACTCCCTGCAGAGCGA
Organism: Leifsonia sp. RCC_180; assembly: GCF_058138205.1. Classification (NCBI taxonomy): domain Bacteria; kingdom Bacillati; phylum Actinomycetota; class Actinomycetes; order Micrococcales; family Microbacteriaceae; genus Leifsonia; species Leifsonia sp. RCC_180. Next base: position 3,040,837 of record NZ_CP200340.1, read on the forward strand.
AGATCGCCGCGGCCGCGACCTGCGGGTCGATGGGCGTCGTCGAGCACTGCGTCTTGGGCACGGCGTGCTCGGCTCCGTTCGCGTCCACGATCTTGTCAATCGCGATCGGGCTGCACGCGACACCGTTGTTGGCGAGGCCCGCGTAAGCCGTCGCCATGGTGATGGGGGCGATGTAGTTGGTGCCGAGCACCGCCGAGGGGTTCGCCATGAACGGGTTGGACGCTTCATCGGCGCCGTGCACCAGCAGATCCTTCGCACGCTGTTTGATGCCGCAGAGGTCGAGCTGGGTGGCCATCTTGGCGAAGATCGTGTTGATGGATTGAGCGGTGGCGTTCATGACCGTTGTCGCGGTCACGGACTCGCCCTCGTCGTTGGAGACCGGCCATGGGGCGCCGCCGATGTCGTTGCAGGGGTCGCTCTCGTGGAACTGCGTCTGCGGGAAGAGGTGCTGCGTCCCGCTCACCGTCTGGTAGAGCGAGTGACCTTCCTGCAGCCACTCCAGGAGGTCGAACACCTTGTACGCGGATCCGGTCTGGAAGCCCTCGGACCCGCCGTAGTCGTAGTCGGTGTTGTAGTTCACCGCCGTCGTGGACGGCGCCGGATCGGCCGTATTGTCGTAGGGCCTGTTCTGCACCATCGTCACGACCCGGCCGGTGCCGACCTCGACGGAGACGTTCGACGACCCGAGGTCGAGGTTGGGGTGAGCGGGCGGGATGTATGCGCTCACCGCGGCCTGCGCCTGGTTCTGCAGGTCCAGGTTCAGCGAGGTGTAGATCTTCAGGCCGCCGCGGGTGAGGAAGTTCCTCCGGTCGTCGTCGGTCTTGCCGAAGATGCCGTCCTGCTCGATGATCCGCTCGACGTAGTCGCAGAAGAACGCTGCGTTGTACTGCTGCGCCGTCATGCAGCCGTTCTGTGTCGGCGTGATCTTCGGCTCCACCTTGGTGGCGCGGGCTGCAGCGTGTTCCTCCGGCGTGATCTTGCCGTTGGCGAGCATCCGGTCGAGTACGTAATTGCGCCGGTCGAGCGTCTCCTTGTATCCGTTCGCTGCGCCGTTCTCCTTGCTGGCCGGCCGGTCGATGCGCAGGTTGTCTGGATTGTTCAGGATGGCGATCAGCGTCGCCGCCTGCTGCACGTTGACATCCTTCGCCGCCACGCCGAAGTAGTACTCCGCGGCCGACTGCACGCCGTAGACGCGGCCGCCGAAGAGCGCGATGTTCAGGTAGCTCTGCAGGATGTCGTTCTTCGAGTACTCCTTCTCGAGCCCGATGGCGTAGCGCATCTCCTTGAGCTTGCGGGAGGGGTCGACCTTCGTCGCGTCGTCGTAGCAGGTCTCGTACGCGGCGAGCTGCTTCTTCTGCACCGCCTCCGCCGCGGTCGGGTCAGGCTGCTTGTTCTCGCACTGCTGCACCAGGATGTTCTTGACGTACTGCTGGGTGATCGACGAGCCGCCCTGAACCGACTTGTGCAACGCGGTCAGTACGGCACCGCGCAGGGTGCCGCTCACATCCACGCCGCCGTGCTCGTAGAACCGAGGGTCCTCCGTGGCGATCGCCGCGTCCTTGAGGTTCTGCGAGATGCCGTCCCAGCCGACCTCGATGCGGTTCTGGGAGTAGAAGGTCGCGATCGGCACCTGCTGCCCGTTGCTGAGGGCGTACATGGTGGAGGCCTGGGCGAGCGGCTCGACCTTGATGTACTCGGGGAGGCCGTCGAAGACGCTGATGGTCGAATCGGCCGCGCTGCCCGTCAGGGCCACGGCCGGCGTCACGGCCGCGGCTGCCAGCACGCCGGCCAGCCCGCTCAGTGCCACGAAGCCGACCAAGGCAGGCGCCCATCCCCATCTCATGCGTCTTCTCCCTCGCCGAGTAACCATTCGTCCGTGGCGGCAATGATACGCGGCCGGTGTGACGGCTCCGGGACGTCGACGCTCAGCTTGTGGGATGAGCGAAGACCCGCTGGGCCTGTGGACGGAATGGTCAGGATGCGTCGCGCAGCTTGTCGCAGAGCCGGACCAGGGTTTCCAGTTCTTCGGGGGTCAGCCGTCCGCCTACGCGGTCTGTGATGGTTCTCATATGATCCACCGCCACGCGCCGGAACATGTCAAAGCCGGTGTCCGTGAGACGGATGACCGTTCCGCGCGCATCCGACGGCTCCGGGCACTTCGCGACCAGGCCGCGCGCGACGAGGCGGTCGATCAGCCGGCTCACACTCGGCTGGGTCAGCAGCACGTGCTTGTTGAGGTCGCGCAGCCGCAGTTCACGGTTCGGCTGCCGCGAGAGGTTGAAGAGCACGTCGTACTCGTTGAACGAGATGTCTCTCGTCGGGAACTCCGCGGCCAGCGTCCGCATCACCGCGACCTGGGCCCGGAAGAGCGACTCCCAGGCGGTCACCGCGCTGACGCGCGCGCGCTTCGTGGGTGTTGACGCCGCTGCCGCGCTCTCCGTCATGACCCGTCCTCCCTCAGCGAGCTCAATGCATTCGCATCTTCCCATCATGCGCGAGGGGCGGGCATCCGTGCCAGCACGGGCGGCGTCGAGGGTGATCGGGAGCGGCTCCCGGGGAAAAGATCGAGGGCCGACCGCAGAGGCTAGCGGCCGGCCCTCTCCCTTGCACCAAGAGTGTCCTGCAATCACATTCCGCGATGGCTGCCACAGCAAACAACCATTGCTCTTGAACTATATAACGAAGAGGTAACGGCATCTAGTTATCAAGTCGTTATTTTTTCTGCGAATTCGCTATGCGCAGGTTTTCGGTTCCCCTGGCCGAATGCGATCGATCCACCGGGCGGTGCCGGATCCTGTTCTCATGAGATCAGCGCCGGGGCGGACCCGCGGATGAAGGCCTGCGCTTCGGAGCTCGTTCCGAGCGGGATGGTGCCGCTCGGGGTGCCGGTGGCGAGCGATGACGCGACGGCCGCTGCGCCGACTTCGTCGGTCGACACCCACGCGTGGTCTCCGTCCATGAACCGCGTCCGCACGGGTCCGAGCATCATCGCGTGGATGCGCTTGGAGGGTTCTTCCGCCGCGAGGACGCGCTGCATCATGAGCACCGCGGCCTGCTCCATGCTGACGAGCCCACTGCCCGGGACGGGGAACTCGGCCGACTGGCCGACGATCACCGCATAGACACCGACCCCGCTCAGGCGCGGAACGACGGCCCGCGCCAGCGCCATGTGCGTCGTGGCGAGAGATGTGAACGCCGTCGACCAGTCCTCCTCGGCGATCCCGGTGAGTGGCCCGCCCTGCCACCAGCCGCCGACCGGCACCACCGCGTCGTCGATCCCGCCCAGACGTTGGGTCATCTCGACGGCGAGTGCCTCCGCTCCGGCGAAGGACGCGTAGTCGTGGGTGGGCAGGTGGAGGAGGGGGGAGTCGCCGATGGGGCCGAGCGCGGCGCGAAGCTCCGCGCCGCGCTCGTCGGAACGCGTGGGCACGACGACGTCTGCGCCGGCCTGAAGGTAGGCGCGGACGACGCCTTCCCCGACGCCGCCGGTTCCGCCGGGGACGAGGACACGGCGCCCTGCGAGGGGCTGGGTAGGGGTGATGGCGGACATGTGAACTCCTTGGTCGAACCAATGTTGGTACCACCAACAATACATCATTCGTTGGTTAAGCCAACTGTTACCCTGAAGTCATGACAGAAGACACGCGTCCGCCCGCCGCATTGCGCCACCTGGTCAGCTGGCAAGCCGGCCGGGTCGCGACGATCGGGGCGCGCCTGACCGCGCAGCACATGCCTCTCGAGGGAAGGTCGGACTTCGCCGTGCTGGCCAGCCTGGAAGAGAACGGACCGCTCAGCCAGGCCGAACTGGGACGGTTGCTGGGGCTCGACCGCAACAACGTGAACGGCATCGTCGTGCGACTGGAGGCGGACGCTCTGGTTGTCCGGGAGGCGGATGCTGCCGACCGGCGTCGGAATGTCGTGACCGTCACGCCGGCAGGTCGTGCGCGGCTTGCAGAGCTCCAAGGGCACGCCGATGCCGTCCAAGGCGAGCTTCTGGCGGGTCTGGAGCGTGCCGAGCGTGCTCAACTCGTCCAGCTGCTCGACAAGGTCCTGGCGAGCCACCCGGCCCTGCCTGCCTGAGCTGGCCGGCTTCGGCGGCCCCGGATATCTATGGTGGACGCAATACTCTGAATAGAGTACTCTACTCAGAGTAGTTGATCATCAGCGACAGACGGAGGAGCGGCCATGGCAAAACGTGCGGTTTCGAACCCGCTGGCGCTCGCGGTGCTCGCCTGCCTCTGGGAGCGCCCGATGTACCCGTACGAGATGACGACGACGATGAGGGAGCGCGGCAAGGAGGACAGCATCCGGCTGAACTTCGGCTCCCTCTACGCGGTCATCAAGTCTCTGCAGAAGAACGGCTTCATCGAGGTCGCCCAGACGGAGCGCGAAGGCAATCGGCCGGAACGCGTCGTGTACACGATCACCCCTGCGGGGAGGCGCGAGGCCGAGGAATGGCTCCGCGAGCTGATCGAGGTGCCGGTGAAGGAGTACCCGGCGATCGAGACCGGCCTGTCGCTCCTTCCGATGCTGCCGCCTGACATCGCCGCAGCGCTGCTCGAGAGCCGGCGCGACCGGATCGACGACGACCTTGCCGCGCGCAGAGAACTGCAAGCGCAGGCGGCCGGGCTGCCAGAACTGTTCATGGTCGAGTTCCACTACCGCGTGGCGGTGCTCGAAGCGGAGCGTGCCTTCGTCGCCGACCTGGCCTCCCGCATCCGCGACCACTCGATCGGCGGCTACGACTCGTGGGAGCAGCTGCATCAGCTGCTCGCCGACGGAATCGGTATGGAGGAGCTGAGCGCGCGCATCGCCGCCGGTGCCTTCGGGGAGGAGGCGGCCGAACTGTACCGATCATGAACGATGGCCGAACATGAACGATGGCCGAACATGAACGATGGCCGGAGAGCGGCAACTCTCCGGCCATCCACACCTTCAGTCGTTCCGTCAAGGAACCTGCGTCAACAGTCACCGAGGGCTTCTTCAAGGATACCCGCGCCGGTGGCTGACCGAATGAGAAAGAGAGAAGCCACCATGGCATCCGCAACATCTCCGGCGCTCGCCGCCGACCACCTCGTGAAGACGTACAGCGGCGGGAGGGGCAAGCCGCCCATCCGCGCCGTCGACGACCTCGGATTCGAGGCCCAGGCGGGCACCGTCTTCGGGCTGCTCGGCCCGAACGGAGCCGGCAAGTCCACCACCATGAAGATCCTGTCCACGCTGACCCGCGCGGACTCCGGTACCGCCTTCGTCGCCGGGATCGACGTGACCCGGCACCCGGCCCGTGTGCGGAGGGCCATCGGGTTCGTCGCGCAGAAGCCCGTGTCCGATCCCACCGACACCGGCGTCGAGAACCTGGTGCTCGCCGGCCGCCTACAGGGGATGTCCGGCCGGGATTCCGCCGCTCGCGCACGCGAGCTCCTCGACCGGTTCGGGCTCACCGAGCACGCGCGCCGCCAGGTGAAGACGTACTCCGGCGGCATGGCCCGAAAGCTGGATGTGGCGATCGGTCTCATGCACCGGCCGGAGGTGCTCTTCCTCGACGAGCCGACGACCGGGCTCGACCCGGAGGCGCGCACCGAGCTCTGGCTGGAGCTCGAGCGGATGACGACGGCCGAGAACCTGACCGTGCTGCTCACCACGCACTACCTCGACGAGGCCGACCGTCTCGCCGATCGGCTCGCGATCGTCGACCACGGTCGCGTCGTCGCAGGCGGAACGCCCGAGGAGCTGAAGAACGACCTCCGCGGCGACGCCGTCATCGTCGAACTGGCGGCGGACGCGGACCCGTTCGCCGGCCTGGCGGCTCTCCAACGAGTGGATGCGCTGCGCGAGGTCGGTGGGGACGGCCGCACCCTGCGCGCCCGCGCCGACAGCGGCGCGGCGACGCTTCCGCTCGCGCTCGCCGCCCTGGACGCCGCCGGCATCCCGGTCGCCTCCGCCACGGTCGCCCGGCCGAGCCTGGACGACGTCTACCTGCGGCACACCGGCCGCACCTTCACGCGGGCGCAGGAGTCCGCCGAGTTCGTCCTGGAGAACGCATCATGACCACGACCGCACTGACCGCACCCCGGCGCCGCACGAGCGGCCCGACCTTCCTCACGCACACGCTGCTCCTGACCGGGCGTCAGCTGCGCGCGGCCTGGCGCATGCCGGTCTTCCTGGTGATGAACCTGGTTCAACCGGTGATCTGGCTGCTGCTGTTCGGCGAGCTGTTCAAGTCGGTGATCAACATCCCCGGCTTCGGCGGGGCCGGGCAGACGTACCTCGAGTACCTCACGCCCGGCGTCGTGATGATGCTGGCGCTCTTCGGCAGCGCGTGGTCCGGGACGGTGTACATCCAGGACATGGACCGCGGCGTGATGGACCGGTTCCTCACCTCGCCGACGAATCGCGCATCCCTGATCGTGTCGACGCTGGTGTACCAGTCGGTTCTCGCCGTGGTGCAGTCGCTCGTCGTCGTGGGGATCGCGTTCTGGGCCGGGGCCCGGTTCGAGGGCGGCCCGGTCGGCATCCTGCTGTTGCTCCTCGGCGTCGTGCTGCTGACCGCGGTGTTCTGCTCGCTCTCCAATGCGGTCGCACTGCTGGCGCGTGAGCAGACGGCGCTGATCGGGATCTCGCAGCTGATCACGCTGCCGCTGATGTTCCTCAGCTCGGCGATCATGAACACGAAGCTGTCGCCGGAGTGGGTGCAGAACGTGTCGGCGTACAACCCGTTCGAGTGGGCGGTGATCGTCGGTCGTGAGGCGCTCAGCGCGCATCCCGACTGGGCGACCCTCTGGGGCCACGCCGGCCTGCTCGCGGCCCTCGCGGTCGTCATGGCCGCGTGGGCGACCAGCGCCTTCCGCGTCTACCAGCGCTCCGCCTGACCGACAGCGCCTCGGCCTCCTCACGGCTTAACGCCCGCCGTCGAGTCCGCGAAGATTGCACGTTCTGCTGTTGAGAACGTGCAATCTTTGCGTACTCGACGGTGGAGTCGAGGGTGGGGGACGGGTTAGAAGAGGTCGGGGGAGGGGGCGCTCGCGTAGCGGATGGAGACGTCGGCGTGGCGGTCGAAGCGGTAGCCGACGCCGCGCACGGTGCGCACGATGTCCTCGTAGCGGCCGAGCTTCGCCCGCAGGCGGCGGACGTGCACGTCGATGGTCCGCTCGTTCGGGATCTCGTCCTCGTCGGCCGCGCTCCACAGCGAGCTGATCAGTTCGGAGCGCTCGATCGTGCGGCCCTCGCGCAGCACCAGGTACTGCAGCAGCTCGAACTCCTTGTAAGTCAGCGCGACGGTCTGGTTGTCGAGCACGAGACGCTTGCGGGAGATGTCGACCACGACGCCGGAGGCGGCACGGTCCTCGTCCTCATCCACGGTGACCGCGTGCCGGTGCTTGGCGATCGCGGCCGGGTCCTGCAGAGCGAGGCGGACCACATCCACGTCGCGTCCGCCGGCGCCGGCCGGGGCCAGGGCGACGGCGGCGTAGGTCTCGGCGGAGGGCGCGATCTCGGCCGTGAGACGCTTCAGCGCTTCGACGATGCGGCCGAGGTCGGTGCCCGCCTCGGCGGCCTTCGCCTCGTCGATGCCGACGTAGAGGACGAAGCCGCGCGCTTCGGTCCCCTCGGGGACGGCGCGGATGCGGGGTGCCGACTCGGCGGGTGCCGGTGTCGGGGCCCCGTCTGCGGGGGCGGCGGCACGGAGGGGGCTGACGGGCGAAACGGCGGAAGTGCGGGGGAAGGCGGTGTCGATGGTGGCCAGAGACATGGGAATCGAGTCCTTAGTGATGATGTTCCGCATCCCTGCTGAAGCCTCCGCGGGTACGGCGGAGGTGCGGGATTCTGCGGGAAGTGTTGTGTTGTGGCCCTAGAGAATGGGCCTGGTGCGCGGGAGCGTGAGTGTGGCGTTCCCGGGGAGCGTGCGCCCGATCACGACGGGATACGTCGGAGGGCTGCTGCTCGGCGAAGGGTCGTCAGATCAGCGACACATTCGGCAACACATGACGGAGTCGCGGCCGGCCATCATCATGCCGGCATCCCCAAGGGCCTCGAAGGAGGTCAGGGTACGCGAATTGTCAGTCATGGAGGAAAGTAAAACCGACGATGACTCGACGTGTCAAATCATTACGTAATATTGCGAGGCTGCTAGACCGTGCCGTAGAGGCGGTCGCCGGCGTCTCCGAGCCCCGGCACGATGTAGCCGTTCTCGTTCAGGCGCTCGTCCAACGAGCCCAGAACGATGGTGACATTGCGGCCCTCGGTCGCCTTCTCGAGCGCCTCCAGGCCCTCGGGTGCTGCGAGGAGGCAGATGGCCGTCACATCCACAGCGTTGCGTGCAAACAGGAACTCGATCGCGGCGCCCAGCGACCCGCCGGTCGCCAGCATGGGGTCGAGCACGAAGCACTGCCGGTCGGAGAGGTCCATCGGCAGCCGCTCGGCGTACGTGGTCGGCTCGAGCGTCTCCTCGTTCCGCACCATTCCCAAGAAACCGACCTCGGCGGTGGGCATGAGCCGCACCATCCCCTCGAGCATCCCGAGGCCCGCGCGCAGGATGGGCACGACCAGCGGGCGCGGCTCGCTCAGCGCGACTCCCATCGTGGTTGTCACCGGCGTCTGGATCTCGACCGGCTCGACCCGAACGCCCCGCGTCGCCTCGTAGGCGAGCAGCGTCACGAGCTCTTCCGTCAGTTGGCGGAACACCGGCGACGGGGTGCGCTTGTCGCGGAGCACCGTCAGCTTGTGGGTGATGAGTGGGTGGTCCGCAACGTGCACTCGCATAGGCTCAAGGCTAGCCGAACATCCCCGGCCGCCAGCCCCGACCCAGTCCGGAGGACCGCCCCGTGAGCCTGCCCGTGCCCGCCGCCTACGAGCAGTGGATGCGCCGCGCGCTCGAGGACGCCCGGCTCGCCTTCGACACCGGCGACGTGCCGGTCGCGGCGGTGATCATCGACGAGCACGGCGAGGTCATCGGGCACGGCCGCAACGAGCGCGAGCTACGCCACGACCCCACTGCCCACGCTGAGGTTCTCGCGCTCCAGGATGCCGCCGCCACCCGCGACGACTGGCACCTGGAGGGCTGCACGCTCGTCGTCACGCTGGAGCCCTGCGTGATGTGCGCGGGGGCGGTGCTCGCGGCGCGCATCCCGACGGTCGTGTTCGGTGCGTGGGATGAGAAGGCGGGCGCCGGCGGGTCGGTCTACGACGTCCTCCGCGACCGGCGGCTCAACCACACGGTCGAGGTGTTCGCCGGTGTGCTCGCGGAGGAGTGCGGCGAGGTGCTGCTCGACTTCTTCCGGGCCAAGCGCTGAGGCGCCTCGGGTCGGGGTGCGGCCGGGATCAGGCGGGCAGGTTCTCCAGCCACTCCGAGAACGCCGCGCGCGACGCCTCCTGCATCCGCGCCGAGTGCGCCGCGCGCTCCCGTCGCAGGGCATCCGGGTCGACGGCGTACTCGTCCAGCTCGTTGTAGGCGTCGGCGACCCATGTCTCGTGCATCTCGTCGGTGACCTCGGGATGGAACTGGACCGCGAGCGCGAAGTCCCCGATCGCGAACGCCTCGTTCGAGTAGGCACTCGACGACGCCAGCAGGGTCGCCTCCGCGGGCAGCTCGAAGGTGTCGCCGTGCCACTCCACCACCGGCACCCCGTCGAAGTGCCGGATCGGCGAGGAGGCTCCCGCCTCGGTCGCCTCCACCGGGCTGTAACCGATCTGCATGGTGTCGCCCTTGTAGACGCGCTCGCCGAGTGCCCCGGCCATCAACTGGGCGCCCAGGCACACGCCGAGCGTCGGCCGCTCGGCTTCGAGCCGGGCGCGCAGCAGCGACTTCTCGTGATCGAGGAACGGGAACTCGTCCGTCTGATACGCGCCCATCTCGCCGCCCAGGACGACGACGAGGTCCGCCTCTGCGGGGTCGATGGTCGCGACATCCTCGGTCGCCGCATCCACGATTCGAAGCTCGTAGCCGTGCTCGAGGAGGACGGGCCCGATGTTGCCGAGGTGGATGCTGGGGTCGTGCTGCAGGATGAGGGCGGTGCGGGTCACTCGAGTCCTTTGATGACGATGGTGTCGGTGGCGGGAGCCTGCTCGTTGGGGTCGATCCAGACGTCCGGCTCGATGTAGATCACGCGAGCTGCGGGGACGGCCTCCCGGATGCGTCGCTCGACGACATCGATGGCGGCCGCGACGTCAGCGAGGCGGTGCTCGCCCGAGAACGCGAGCTTCGCGGCGACCATCAACTCCTCCGGGCCCAGGTAGAGGGTCTTCATGTGGATGATGCGCTCGACCTCCGGGCCCGCGGTCACCGCACGCTCGATGGCGGCCAGGTCGGTGTCTGTGGCACCCTCGCCGACCAGGAGGCTCTTGGTCTCCATGCCGAGGACCACGGCGACCGCGACCAGCAGAGATCCGATCAGAACGGTGCCGACCCCATCCCAGACGCTGTTGCCGGTGATGATGGTGAGGCCGACGCCGAGCAGGGCGAACACCAGACCGGTGAGCGCAGCCACATCCTCCAGCAGCACGACAGGCAGCTCGGGTGCTTTTGCCCGCCGGATGAACTGCGGCCAGGACAGCCCGCCCTTGTGCGGACGTGATTCGCGCACGGCCGTGCGCAGCGAGAACGACTCCAGCCCGATCGCGATCAGCAGCACCAGGATGGGCAGCCATGCGTTCTCGAGCGGGTGCGGGTGGGTCAGCTTCTCGATGCCCTCGTAGATCGAGAAGACGCCGCCGACGGAGAACAGGATGATCGAGACGACGAAGGCGTAGACGTACCGCTCGCGGCCGTAACCGAACGGATGCTCGCGATCCGCCTTGCGGCGCGACTGCCTGCCGCCGAGCAGCAGGAGAAGCTGGTTGCCCGAGTCGGCGAGCGAGTGCACGCCCTCGGCGAGCATCGACGAGGAACCCGAGAACGCCCACGCGATGAACTTGGTGACCGCGATGCCGAGATTGGCCGCGAAGGCCGCGATGATCGCCTTGGTTCCGCCGGATGCGCTCATGCCTCTCATCCTAGGATGGCCGCATGGACGACGCGCAGAACGTGACCCTTCCGACCATCGCGATGCTCGGCGCGGGCTCGATGGGCCGCGCCATCCTGAGCGGCCTGCTCGCGCCGGGGGTGCAGGTGGCGGGGATCCGCGTGACCAATCGCTCCGCGGTGCGGGCCTGGGAGCTCGCCGGAACTACCGGGGTGACCGCATACGCGACGGAGACGCAGGCCGATGCCAATCGACTCGCGGTCGACGGCGCCGAGGTGGTCATCGTCGCCGTCAAGCCGGCGATGGTCCGTGACCTGCTGGCCGAGATCGGCGCATCCCTGGCGCCCGACACGGTCGTGGTGAGCGTGGCGGCAGGTGTGACGACGGCGACCATGGAGTCGCTGCTGCCCGACACTGTCTCCGTCGTGCGGTCGATGCCCAACACGCCAGCCGTCGTAGGCAAGGCCGTCACGGGCATCAGCGCAGGCTCGCGGACCGACCCCGACGACCTCGCGGTCGTCCGCGCGCTGTTCGAGACGGTCGGCGACGTGGTCGAAGTACCCGAGTCGCAGCTGGATGCGCTGGGCACCATCTCCGGGTCCGGTCCCGCGTACGTCTTCTTCCTCATCGAGGCGCTTACGGAGGCCGCAGTCGGAAAGGGCTTCTCCCGGGAGCAGGCGACGGCGCTCGTGAACGGTACGTTCCTCGGAGCCTCCGAACTGCTCGTCTCCTCCGGCGAGGACCCGGCGGAGCTCCGCCGCCGCGTCACCAGCCCCAACGGCACCACCGAGCGCGCGATCGCCGTCCTTGCCGAGGCCGACCTCCCCGCCCTCTTCGCCCGCGCCACCGACGCCGCCCTCGCCCGCTCCCGCGAGCTGGCCGCCGGCTGACCCCGCCTGGCATCCATCACTTCCTCGGAAAATCCGCTAGACACGCCGGTACGGCCGTCACTTCATGAGGAAGCGATTGAAAGGGCGCGGCGCACGCTGAGGACGGCTCGAGGAATCGGGCCTCGCACGTCGGCAGCAGTTACGAAGACAACGTTCCATCCGGCTGACATCAGGCGTTCACGGCGGTAGATGTCCTCCTGGTAGACCGCGTCGTCGGTCCGGTGATGGTCGCCCAAGTACTCGACTGCCAGCTTGTGGTCGGGATATGCGAGGTCGACCATCGCGATGAATGTCCCGCGGTGGACGACACGGAGGTTGAGCGCCGGCTCCGGAAGTCCCGCATCGACCAACTCGACTCGCAAACGTGATTCTTGTGGAGACAACGACCCGTAGCGGATCCGGTCGAGCGCCAACCGGAGGTTCTGCACTCCGGGTCTACGGCCGTGGCGTCGTACAGCGGCCTCGAGATCGGCGCGGGTCCACGGGCTGGGCACACCGGAGTACGGCTGTGAGCCGGTCAGCAGGAAGTCTCCCATCACGATGAGGTCGGTGAGTCCGATTCCACGGGATACCTGCGCCCACGCGTCCGGCGCCGACATACAGCGCAGCCCGTCGACCTCGACAACCCGGTGACCTGCCGGTCTGAGTTCATGGGGGATGACGCCGCGCACACGCGAAGGCTTCCGAGGGGCAAAGACCGCCACATCGATCCCACCCGGCCGATAGTGCCGAGGAAGAGGGAGACCCTGGAGGATGGCTGCGCTGAAATGACTGAAGACGTCGCCGGTGTGTTCTCGGGAGGCATAGGCGCGGCAGAGCACCCGATGATCAGCGAGATCGGCGCCAATCGTCCGCACCCCGTGAAAGGGACGGTCCAGATCTGTCCGGTAAAGCCGATGCCTGCTCACTCCTGCGACAGATGCCTGCGCCACCGTAAAACCGTCGGGCGAAAATGCCGCGAGACGTTGTTCCGACTCCATGCCTACATCGTGGTTCCTGTCGACCGCTGCGACCGTTTATCCACATCCTCCTCATCGATTCCTCGATTAATTCGTGGATTCCGCGCCGAATCGTGGACTAAGCGAGGAAGCGTTGGCTTCGGGTAGGGGAAAGAGGGGGAGGCGGGTCAGGCCTCGAGGGCGGCGAAGCGCTCGATGTCGGCGGAGGAGCCCGAGACGATCACCAGGTCGTGGTCGGAGACCACCGTTTCGGCCGTTGCGTAGGTGAAGGGCTTCCCGGGGCTCTTCACCCCGACGACGGTGATGTTGTACTTGGAGCGGACACCGGATGCGCCCAGCGGCAGGCCCCGGATCGGCTTCGGCGGGTACATCTTGACCAGGGCGAAGTCGTCATCGAATTCGATGAAATCGAGCATCCGTCCGGACACCAGGTGGGCCACCCGCTCGCCTGCCTCCGCCTCCGGGTAGATGACGTGGTTGGCGCCGATGCGCTCGAGGATCTTCCCGTGCGACTTCGAGATCGCCTTCGCCCAGATCTGCGGGACTTTCAGGTCGACCAGGTTCGCCGTGATCAACACGCTCGCTTCGATCGACGAGCCCACCGCGACGACGCCGATCGAGAAGTCCTCCGCGCCGATCTGACGGAGCGTCTCGATCGATCGCGCGTCGGCCTGCACCGTGTGAGTGACCCGGTCGGCCCACTTCTGCACCAGGTTCGAGTCGGTGTCGATGGCGAGCACCTCGCGCCCGAGCCGGTCGAGCTGCCCTGCCGTCGCGGCGCCGAACCGCCCGAGTCCGATGACCAGGACGGGGGCATTGTGTCTGATCCGGTCAACCAACGAGCGGCCTCTCCTCCGGGTTGTGGTACAGCTGGCGGCGCTGACTCTGGGCCAGCGCCGCGGCGAGAGTCACTGTACCAACGCGCCCGCAGAACATCGTCGCCGCCATCACGTAGACGCCCGCGTCGGGCAGCCGCTCGGTGAGGCCGGTCGAAAGACCACAGGTCGCGAACGCCGAGATCACATCGAACAGCACGTGATCGAGGGGCGCCTTGGTGATCTGCAGGATGAGAATGGTCGACACGGCCACGATGGTGGCACCCCACAGGGCGACCGAGACGGACAGTCGGAGGACGTCGGTCGGGATGCGGCGGCGGAACGCATCCATCGACTCCACCCCTCGCGCTTCCGCGAATGCGGCCAGGAAGAGGACGGCCAGCGTGCTCACCTTGATGCCGCCGGCCGTCGACGCGGAGCCGCCGCCGATGAACATGAGCATGTCCGTTACCAGCAGGCTCGACCCGTTGAGGTCGTCGATCGGGATGGTGGAGAAGCCGCCTGAGCGGGACATGGTGGACAGGAAGAAGGACTGGAACACGGTGTGCCCCGCATCCAGGTGACCGAAGGTTTTCGGGTTGTCGTACTCCAGCACGATGTAGAGCACAGCGCCGGCCACCAGCAGGATCAGCGAGGTGATCACGGTGAGCTTCACGTGGATGGACCACCGGCGGCGGTGCTGGCGGAAGTTGGACGCGATGGCGAGGATGACCGGAAACCCGATCGCGCCCAGGAAGACCCCGATCATGAGAGCGCTGAGGAACCAGTAGTCCGTCGCGAACGCCTGGATGCCCTCCCGGTTGGGCGTGAAACCGGTGTTCGTGAACGCCATGGCCGAGTAGTAGATCGACTCCCAGGCCGCGGTCCCGAAATCGATCCCGGCGACGAGCATCCGCGGGAAGAGCAGGAGCGCGACAGCGCCCTCGATGACCACCATGCTGATCGCGACGGTGGTCAGCAGCTTGCCCACCTCGCCGAGGCGGACGGCCTGCCCCTCGGCGACCGGTCCCGCGTGCATCCGCAGCGGATTGCTGTCGCTCGCCGCCATCAGCTTCGCCCGCAGGCCGAGCTTGCGCGAGATGACGAGTCCGAGAATGGATGCCATGGTCAGCACCCCCACGGCGCCGACCTGCACGCCGATGTAGACGAGCAGGTGTCCGAACATCGACCAATGGGTCGCCATGTCGACGGTCGCGAGGCCGGTCACGCAGATGACCGAGACCGCGGTGAAGAGCGAGTCCGCGAGCGGGGTCCAACGTCCGTTCGCCGACGAGATCGGGAGCGAGAAGAGCAGCGTGAAGACGAGGATCAGGAGGGTGAACACCAGGATCGCGAACCGCGAGGGGCTGCGTGCGGCGAACCCGTTGATGACGGCTCGGACGCGTCCCACCGGCGATACGACCGTGCCGCGAACCGCCCGTGTGGCGCTCATGTCTGGTCCTTCCCGTGGTGTTCCCATGTCGGGCGGGCTTCGGACATGGTACTGCGACGGGGGAATGGCTAGCCTGGGGACATGGCCGACATCTTCGACGTGATCGCCGACCCGACGCGGCGCGACATCCTGCGGGTGCTCCTCGATCGCAACGCGGATGGCATGCATTCCGCTGGCGAGATATCCGTCTCGGAGATCGTCGCGACCCTGGAACTCAGTCAGCCGACCGTGTCCAAGCACCTGAAAGTGCTGCGTGAGGCGGGGCTCGTGTCCGTCCGCGAGGAAGGCCAGCACCGCTACTACCGGCTCGACGCCGGCCCCCTCGAGGCGGTCGAGGACTGGGTCATTCCGTTCACGGCATCCGAAGAGGACGTGGAGTTGAGCGTGCGCATCGCAGAGGAGACGCGCGAGTTCGCCAGCACCGTTGGAAAGGTGCTTGCTGACACGCGCCACCGGGTCTCGTCGGCGACCGAGCGCGTGACCCCGAAGAAGTGGCGCAAGGACTGACCTTCCCGAGTACGATGACCGGAAAGGGGAGGAACGGGACCATGGCACACGATCTTCGAGACGTGCGCTTCCTGACGGTCGCCGAGGTGGCCGACATGATGCGTGTCTCCCGGATGACCGTGTATCGGCTCGTCCACTCGGGCGAATTGCCTGCGATCCGGTTCGGCCGGTCCTTCCGCGTTCCGGAGTCCGCCGTCGAGCATCTGCTGCAAGCGGCCACCGTCCATGAGGGCGGCGTCGCGGACTCGGCGTGACGTCGGGTAGACTGACACCTTGTGTCGCCGCGCGCCCCGCGGCTTACCCCTGAATCTTTGTGAGGTCTACGTGGGTTCCGTTATCAAGAAGCGTCGCAAGCGTATGGCGAAGAAGAAGCACCGCAAGCTGCTTCGCAAGACGCGCCACCAGCGTCGCAACAAGAAGTAGACCCCGAGTCTGCGGTTCAAGCGTCGGTCCACCCGGTCCGGCGCTTGTCTTGTTTGCGCGCCGTACGAGGTGCGCCGTGCCGGCGCCGTGCGCCGTGCCTGCGCCGTGCGCCTAGAGTGGACGGGTGTCGACCGTCGCCCTGACCCTCATCGGCAAGCCCGGCTGCCATCTCTGCGATGACGCTCGGGATGTCATCCGCTCTGTGATCGCGGAGCTTCCCGACGGGTCGCCATCCGTGACCGTCGAAGAGCGCGACATCCTGCAGGAGCCGGAGCTTCACGAGAAGTACGTGGAGGAGATCCCGGTCGTGCTTGTCGACGGCCGAGTCCATACGTACTGGCGCGTCGACCCGATCCGCCTGCGCACCGCTCTCCTGGAGGCCGAATGACCATCCGCCATGTCGTCTCGTGGAAGCTTGCAACCGCTGACGAGACGGAACGCGCCGAGCACGCCGCGCGAATCAAGCGCGGCCTGGAGTCGCTGCCGGCCGTCATCCCGCAGCTGCGTTCACTTCAGGTCGGCATCAGCGTTGTACCCGGAGACGACTACGACGTGGTGCTGATCAGCGATTTCGACAGCCTGGACGACATCCAGCTGTACCAGGAGCACCCGGCGCACCTGGAGGTGGCCGGGTTCATCCGCTCGGTGGTCGCGTCGCGCGCGGCGGTCGACTTCGAGGTCTGAGTTCGGGACTCAGAAGACGGGGTTCTGCGCGATGTTCGCGTCGCTGCGGCGGTAGTCCTCGAGGAACTGCGTCAACGTCCTCGCGTACAGCTCCCTGACGAGGTCGCCCGCCTGCTGCCCATCGCGCTCTTTGACAGCCGCGAGGATGCCGGCGAGTGCGCCGGGCAGGTCGTCGACACCGAACGGCTTCTCCCACACGGAGATGTAGCGCAACAGCTGCGGGCTCAGGCCCTCGCTGACACTCACCAGCACATCGTTGCTGCCGGCGCGCTCGAGTTCGAGGAAGAAGTCGTTGAAGGCGTGACCGACGGCCGGGAGGTCGCGGGCCTTCGCGGCTTTCTTCAGCTCCTTCTGGGCCTTGTCGAGGCGCGAGACGGCAGCGTTGTCGAGTGTCGGGACGACGGTGCGCGCGGCATGCTCGTGCAGCAGACCGGTCGTGTAGATCGCTTCGTCGATGGCCTTCAGGTCGATGGGAGCGACCCGCGTGTAGCGATTCGGCGCCATTTCGACCAGGCCGATGTCGGCGAGCTTCATCAGTGCCTCGCGGATGGGGGTGCGAGACACCCCGAGCCACGCCGTCAGCTTCTCGTCGAGGAGGGTCTCGCCGGGCTCGAGCGTTCCGTCGAGGATGCCGTCGTACAGGCGGTTGTAGACCACGTCCCGCAGAAGGCGCCGTTCGACGGGTGCGGTGTCGCTGACTGGCAATGGCATCAGCGGGTCTCCTTCGTGGATGCGGCGAAGTCGTCGGCGATCGCGACGAGGGCCTTGTCGAACAGGTCCGTGGCGGCGCGCGTGGCCTTCTCGGTCTTTCCGGCGACGGCGGCGTCGACCAGCGCCTTGACGAACGGCCGGCCCTTTTCGAGCCGGGCCGGGGACGAGGAGGCGTTCAGCGCTCGCTGCACCTCCGGGAGGTGGCGCTTCAGCAGCCGCGCGATGGTGCCGTTGTCGAGGCGGCGGACGAACACGCCGAGGAAACCGTCGGCCGAGAGGCCCGTGCTGACGGCCGATACCGCCTCGTCGGCGAGCCCGTTTCGCAGGGCCTCGCGGTCTGCGTCCGTGAGGAGCGGGGTCGCATCCCGGACGACGCCGGCGACGAGCACTCCGACAGTGGCGATGAGGTCGCGGAGGCGGGCCGACTCGATCGGGGTGACCCGGGTGCGCCGCTGAGGGAGGATCTCGACGAGCCCCATCGCGGCGAGCTGGTTGAGCGCCTCACGAACGGGCGTGCGCGAGACGCCGACCCATCGCTCGATCTCTGCGTCATAGAGCTGTTCACCGGGGAGAAGATCGCCGTCGACGATGGCGTCGAGAAGGCGAAGGAACACTTCATCTCGGATGAGTCGGCGCGGGCTGGCGGCGCCGGTCACGGGCACGGGCATAGATGAATGTTACATCCGGGCGTTGGGATGGATCGGTTGATGTACTGAGTGTCGAACGCCGGTAATGCCTGCTGTATCGGCCCGGTATCCCCCGCTTCAACGCCGCTGTTCCGGCGCCCATCGAGTGCACACCCGGTGCCCGACGGCCGCACAGCGTCGCGGGCGTAGGCTGAACCTGTGAGATCAGCCCCGACCGCTCGGCGGGAGACTGGCGTGACGGTCCTCGAGGCCGAGACCACACCGCTCGATGACGTCCGCCAGCTCATCCCGTTCCTCGATTCCCGCACGCCTCTCCTCTGGCTGCGCAAAGGCGACGGGATGGCGGGCATCGGCGAGGTGCTCCGACTCGACTTCACCGGGCCGGACCGCATCGAGCAGGCCGCCGCGGCATGGCGTGCGACCGCGGAGGCGGCAGTCGTCGATGACGACGTGCGCACGCCGGGAACCGGCCTGGTCGCCTTCGGCACCTTCGCGTTCGACGACGCGAGCAGGGCTATCAGCACGCTGATCGTGCCGGAGACCGTGGTCGGCCGCCGGGGCGGCCGGAGCTGGATCACCCGGATCCGCCGCGCAGGCGAGCCGGCGTCCAGCCCGCTGCCCCGCCCTGTTCCGTTCGGCGACGAGTACCGGCTGGCGCTCCTGCCGGGCGAGCTGGGTGCCGACGGGTACCGGTCGGCCGTGGCGGAAGCCGTCGAGCGCATCCGTGAGCAGGACCTCTCGAAGGTCGTCCTCGCGCGGGACCTCCGCGGCCACCTGCCGCTCGAGTCCGACCTCCGGCGGGCGCTCGTCGAACTCGCTCTCGGCTACCCGGACTGCTGGACGTTCGCCGTCGACGGGCTTGTGGGGTCCTCGCCGGAGACGCTCGTCCGCGTGCACCATGGCACGGTCACCGCCCGGGTGCTGGCCGGCACGATGTCTCGCGGGGCGGATGCCGCCCGCGATGCCTCGGCCGCAGCAGAGCTCGTGGCGAGCGCGAAAGACCAGGGCGAGCACCGCTTCGCCGTCACCAGCGTGATGGATGCTCTGCGTCCGCACAGCGCCGACCTGGCGGCCAGCGACGAGCCGTTCACGCTCAAGCTGCCGAACCTGTGGCATCTGGCCACCGATATCGCCGGGATGCTGAGCGACGGTTCGAGTTCGCTGGACCTCGCGGCCGCCCTGCATCCCACTGCCGCCGTCGCGGGAACGCCGCGGACGGATGCCTTGGCGCTCATTCGCGAGCTGGAGCCGTTCGACCGGGGCCGCTACGCCGGGCCGGTCGGCTGGGTCGGCGGCGACGGGGACGGCGAGTGGGCGATCGCCTTGCGCTGCGCCCAGGTCGAGGCGGACGGCGATCTGACCGCGTACGCCGGTGCAGGAATCGTCGCCGACTCGGATCCCGATCGCGAGCTCGCCGAGACCACGATGAAGTTCCGGCCGATCGTGGAGGCGTTCGGCTAGGACGCGGCTTCGGCTAGGACGCGGCCAGTCGCTGCTTCTGCTCCTCGACGTCGTAGTCCGGGGGCGGCCACTCGAGGTGGAGCCCCTGCATCGCCCGGATCAGCAATTGCTGCACGGCGGCGCGGGCGTACCACTTGTGGTCGGCGGGCACGACGAACCACGGGGCTTGGAGGCTGTTCGTCCGCTCGATCGCCATCTGGTACGCCTCCTGGTATTCGTCCCAGAGGAGTCGCTCGTCGACGTCCGCCGGATTGAACTTCCACAGCTTGTCCGGTCGTTCGAGTCGCGACGCCAGCCGCCGTTTCTGCTCGTCCTTGCCGAGGTGCAGCATCACCTTGACCACGGCCGTGCCGGATTCCGCCAACTCGTTCTCGAACGCGGCGATCGCCCCGTAGCGCCTCTCGATCTCCTCCGGAGGCGCGAGCTTGCGCACGCGGCCGATCAGGACGTCCTCGTAGTGGGAACGGTCGAACACTCCCACCTGCCCTGCGGCGGGCACCTCCCGCCAGACGCGCCACAGGAAGTCGTGCGCCAGCTCCTCCGGCGTGGGCTTTCCGAAGCCGGCATAGTGGACGCCGCCCGGGTTCATCGACCCGATCACGTGCGAGACGATGCCTCCCTTGCCCGCCGTATCCATCGCCTGCAGCACCAACAGCACCGAGCGCGGTTCGCCGAGGCGGCCGCAGGCGAACAGCTGCTCCTGGAGGTCGGCGAGCAGGCTTGCACCTTCGGAGAGTTCCCGAGCCCCCGCCTTCTTGTCTCCGTCGAAGCCGGGAGTCGAGTCGGTCGCCTGTTCGGAGAGCCGGAAGCCCGGATGCACCCGGAGCACCTCGTAAGGGTCTGCCGTCCAATTGGTGTCGTCGCCCACTGTCGCCTCCTCGTCCGGCCGACCGGGCGTCCTCGCCCGTGGCCCCTCGGAGCGCCCATCGTAAACCCGTCGCCATCAGGAAATGCCTTCTAGCCATGGACTATCGGCCCCCACTACGGTGTGGCCGATGAGAGAGGACTGAGATGGACACTTTCTGGAGTGCGTTCTGGTTCGCCTTCGAGATCTTCGCGTTCGTCGCGTTCCTGATGATCTTGTTCACGATCCTGGTGGACATGTTCCGGGATCCGTCGCTGGGCGGGTGGGCCAAGGCGCTGTGGATCATCTTCCTGGTCTTCTTCCCGGTACTCGGGGCGCTCGTCTACCTGATCGCGCGCGGTCGGGGAATGGCGGAGCGGAATCGCGCACGCCAGGGGACGGTTGCTGAGGACGACAGCTGGGGGCAGCATCCGACAGGGTCGGCGACGCCGGCCGCGGACATCCAGCAGGCGCAGACTCTTCTCGACCAGGGCGTCATCAGTCAGGGCGAGTTCGACGCCTTGCGCGCCAAGGCGCTCGGGCAGCGGTTCTGAGCGGGACGCTGCGACATGCGGTGCCCCTGCTGGCTGACCGTTCGGCGTGCATCCTGGCCGCGGAATGCAGCCGCCGACGCCGCAGCCTAAGCTGGTGGAGTGAGTAAGGCCGACCTCAGCAAGCAGCCCGCCCAGGTCGCCGCCATGTTCGACCAGGTTTCGACGCGCTACGACCGGACGAACGCGGTCCTGTCGGTCGGCAACGCGGCCCTCTGGCGTGTGGCGACGACACGAGCCGTGGCGCCGCGTGCCGGAGAGACGATCCTCGATGTCGCGGCCGGGACCGGGACCTCCAGTGCATCGCTCGCGCGCAACGGGGCATCGGTCGTCGCCGCTGACTTCTCGGAGGGGATGATCGCGGTCGGGCGCCGCCGCCAGGAGGGCAACCCGTTCATCCGTTTCGTGCAGGCGGACGCGATGGAGCTGCCTTTCGATGACGACTCGTTCGATGCCGTCACGATCTCCTTCGGCCTGCGGAACATCGTCGACCCGCGCAAGGCGCTCGCCGAATTCGCTCGGGTGGTGAAGCCCGGCGGCCGGGTGGTCGTGTGCGAGTTCTCGCAGCCGCCACTGGCTCCGATCCGTGCGGGCTACGCCGCGTACCTGAAGTACGGGATGCCGGTGCTCGCCCGCCTGGCGAGCTCCAATCCCGCCGCCTACGAGTACCTGATGGAGTCGATCCAGGCCTGGCCTGACCAGCGGGCGCTGGCCGTGTGGATTCGCGAGGCCGGACTCGAACGGGTCGCGTACCGCAATCTCACGGCCGGTATCGTCGCGCTTCATCGGGGCTTCAAACCGGAGCGGCCTGCGGTGCCTGCGAAACCCGCCGCGAAGCGGGTCGCCGCAAAGCCGGCATCCGCAAAGCCGGCATCCGCAAAGCCGGCATCCGCAAAGCCCGCCGCGGCAAAGACCAAGACAACGGCCACGCCTGCCGCACCCAAGGCCAAGCTTGCTGAAGGCGCGAAGGCGAAGGCGAAGCCGGCATCCACCACGCCCGCGGGCTCCGAAGATTCTGCGTCCACCATCCCGTCCGAGGGGGAGTAGTGCCACGAACTGTCCCGGCGGTGCGACGAGCGTCGCTGACCGGTCAACTGGGCTTCACCGAGCGGATCTTCATCCGGGGTGAGGATCGCGAGCTCGCGAACGCCGTCGACGCCGGTCTCGGCCAGGTGGAGGAGGGCCTCCACCGTGAGATGCGCTTCGCGGACAACCTCGCAGATGTGACCGCACGCTACCTGCTGGAGGCGGGCGGCAAACGGGTGCGGCCCATGCTGACGCTGCTCGCGGCGCAGCTGGGCACCGGAACCAATGCTGACGTGATCCAGGCGGCGGAGGCCGTCGAGATCACGCACCTCGCCTCGCTCTACCACGACGACGTGATGGACGACTCCCAGATGCGGCGCGGTGTCCCCAGCGCCCAGTTCGTGTGGGGCAACTCGGTAGCGGTGCTCACCGGCGACCTGCTCTTCGCCCGCGCCAGCAAGCTGGTCTCGGCCCTGGGCGAGCGCGCCATCCAGCTGCAGGCGGACACCTTCGAACGGCTCTGCCTCGGGCAACTGCACGAGACGATCGGGCCGCAGGACGGTGAGGACCCCGTCGAGCACTACATCGGCGTCCTGCAGGACAAGACCGGATCGTTGATCGCGGTCGCCGCGCAGATGGGTGTCGTCTTCTCGAACGCCCCGAAGGAGTACGAGGAGCCGGTCGTCGTCTTCGGCGAGAAGATCGGCGTCGCATTCCAGCTGATCGACGACGTCATCGACCTCTCGTCTCAGGGCGTCGCCGAAACCGGCAAGACGCCGGGCAACGACCTGAGGGCCGGCGTCGCCACCCTGCCCGTGCTCCGTCTGCGCGAGCGCGCATCCACCGATCCTGATGCGGCCGCCTTGCTCGACCGGCTCGAGAAGGACGTCATCGGTTCGGCCGAGGACGGTGAAGTGACCCCGGCTGCTGTGGAGGCGATCGCCGCCCTGCGCGAGCACGAGGTGACCCGGCAGACGCTGGACGAAGCGCACCGTTGGGCACGGGAAGCCGTCGAAGCGCTGGCGCCCCTGCCGGACGGCGCCGTGAAGAAGGCTCTCGTCCGTTTCGCGGACACGATCGTCGAACGCTCGAGCTGAGCGAACAGCAATCCCAGAAGGAAGCAACGTATGACCAAACTGCGACTGGCCATCGTCGGCGCCGGACCGGCGGGCATCTACGCCGCCGACATCCTCTTGAAGGCCGAGCGCAACTTCGACGTGTCGATCGACCTGTTCGAGCAGTTGCCCGCTCCGTACGGGCTCGTCCGCTACGGCGTGGCACCCGATCACCCGCGCATCAAGGGCATCATCACGGCACTCCGTGACGTGCTCGACCGCGGCGACATCCGGATCTTCGGCAACGTCGAGTACGGGCGCGACATCACCCTCGACGACCTCAAGCGCCACTACAACGCGGTCATCTTCGCCACGGGCGCGGTGCGCGACGCCGACCTCGACATCCCGGGCGTCGAACTCAACGGCTCGTACGGCGCAGCGGAGTTCGTGAGCTGGTTCGACGGCCACCCCGATGTTCCGCGCACCTGGCCGCTGGAAGCGAAGACCGTCGCCGTCATCGGCAACGGCAACGTCGCCCTCGACATCTCCCGCATGCTCGCCAAGCACGCCGACGACCTCCTGCCGACGGAGATCCCGGACAACGTCTACGAGGGGTTGAAGCAGTCTCCGGTCACCGACGTGCACGTCTTCGGACGACGCGGTCCCGCCCAGGTCAAGTTCACGCCGCTCGAGCTGCGAGAGCTGGGCGAACTGCGCGACGTCGACATGATCCTGTACGACGAGGACTTCGACTACGACGAGCAGTCGAAGGCGGCCGTCGCGAGCAACAAGCAGGTCATGGTCATCGACCGCGTCTTGCAGCAGTGGCGGCAGCGTGAGGTGGGCAGCGCCTCCCGACGGCTGCACCTGCACTTCTACGCGAAGCCTCTGGAAGTCGTCGGGGACGAGAACGGACACGTTCGTGCCCTCCGCTACGAGCGGACGGCGCCGGACGCAGAGGGCGGCGTGCGGGGGACGGGCGAGATCCGCGAGCTGGAGATCGACGCGCTGTACCGTGCCGTCGGATACTTCGGCTCGCCGCTTCCCGGCATTCCGTTCGACCGGAAGCACGGCGTGATCCCGAATCACGAGGGCCAGGTGCTGCGCAAGGGCGACAACGAGCGTATGTACGGCGTCTATGCGACGGGGTGGATCAAGCGGGGTCCGGTAGGACTCATCGGTCACACCAAGTCGGATGCGATGGAGACGATCAAGCATGTGATCAACGATCAGGGAAACTGGTGGTCCCCCACCGACCCTGATGAGCAATCTGTGGAGAACCTGCTGCGTGACCGCGGTGTGGAATACACAACGCTCGACGGCTGGCACAACCTCGATTCCCACGAGCAGGCGCTCGGCGCCGAGCGCGGCCGCGTGCGGGTGAAGGTGGTCCCACGCGACGAGATGGTCCGCGTGTCCAACGCGGAGACCGTTGTGAGCGGTCCGGCCGGCGAGTAACCGGTCGCTGAGGACATGACGGGGGATCGTGACTGGCGCCCCGATGTCCTCGGGGAGCCGTTCCAGCAGCTGACGCTGCCGTTGCGTCCGGATGCGGAAGGCGACGTGGTCGCCACCCTGGTGCGCTTCTCGCCGCCGCCACGCCTGCGCCTCCACCGCGGGCCGGCAAGCGACGCGGACGTACTCTACGTCCACGGCTGGTCCGACTACTTCTTCCAGAAGGAGCTGGCTCAGTACTGGCACGATCAGGGCGCGCGTTTTCACGCTCTCGACCTCCGCAAGTACGGGCGTAGCCTCCGAGAGCATCAGACGCCGGGCTTCGTCGACGACCTCGCAGTGTACGACGAGGACATCGAAGCGGCGCTGGATGCCATCGGACACGGTGAGGGCGCACCGGGTTCGCGCCGTCTGATCCTGCTCGGACATTCGACGGGGGGACTGACCCTGAGTCTCTGGGCCGACCGGCACCCCGGACGCGCCCACGCGCTCATCCTGAACAGTCCGTGGCTGGAGTTCCAGGCGCACTCGGCAGGGCGCCTGGCGCTCACTCCGCTCGTCGACCTGCGTGCCCGTATCGACCCGAAGGCGGCGATGCCGAACGTTGATCTCGGGTTCTACACGCGGACCGTCTCCCGCACCATGGACGGCGAGTGGGACTACGACCTGGCGTGGCGTCCGGTGCGCGGCTTCACCGTCCATCCGGCGTGGCTGACGGCGGTGCTCACCGGGCACGCGCGGGTCGCCGCGGGTCTCCACATCGACGCCCCGGTGCTCACCCTGCTTTCGGCGCGCTCTGCGCTGCTGCCCTTCTGGACGCCCGACATGGCGCGCGCCGACGTCGTCCTCGTCGTGCGCGACATCGCACAGCGCGCACTTCAGCTGGCACCGAACGTCGCCGTCTCGTGGGTGGAGGACGCCATCCACGACGTCTTCCTGTCGCGCGAGCCGGTGCGGAAGGCGGCGTACGCCGCAGTCACACGGTGGATGCGGGGCTACCTCAGCGCAGGTTGACGAACTGCAGGGCGACGTCGAGGTCGGCGCCCTTGAGCAGCGCCATGGTGGCCTGCAGGTCGTCGCGGCTCTTGGAACTGACCCGCAGCTCGTCGCCCTGGATCTGCGCCTTGACGCTCTTGGGGCCCTCGTCGCGGATGAGCTTTGAGATCTTCTTGGCGGCGTCCTGCTCGATGCCGTCCTTCAGGCTCAGCTCGAGCCGGAACTCCTTGCCCGACGGGTACGGCTTGCCCTCGTCGAGGGACTTCAGCGAGATCCCGCGCTTGATGAACTTCGACTCGAGCACTTCCAGAACCGCCTTGACGCGTTCTTCGGTGTTGGCCTTGAGCAGGATCTTCTCGCCGCTCCACTCGACCGAAGCGCCGACGTTTTTGAAGTCGTAGCGCTGGTCGACTTCTTTGCGGGCCTGATTGACGGCGTTGTCCGCCTCCATCTTGTCGACCTTGCTGACGACGTCGAACGAGGAGTCTGCCACCTTTTCGGCCTCACTTTCACTCTTCACCGGACCGGGGACCCGATCCCTCCTGTCGAGTCTACGGCGGTGATCTGCGGATCGCACCAGGGCGCCGGGCCCCGACGCCGGCCCGCCTCCTCGCGGGAGAACGAGAGTCCTCCAACGTTGTACAGTAGGCCCGACGGGCATCGGGAGGACATCGGTATGGCAGCGACCTTGCAAGATGTGAGTCGGCTCGCCGGTGTGTCGATCAAGACGGTCTCGAACGTCATCAACGACTACCCGCATGTCCGCGACAGCACGCGGCGGCGTGTGCTGGCCGCCATCGCCGAGCTCGACTACACGCCGAACCTTTCCGCACGCAGCCTGCGCTCGGGACGGACGAACGTGATCAGCTTGATCATCCCGGAGTTGCGCAACGCGTACTTCGCGGAGCTGGCCGATTCGGTCATGAGGGCGGCGAAGGAGCACGGCTTGTCCGTGCTGATCGAGCAGTTCGGCAACGACCGCGAGAGCGAACTCTCTGTGCTGCGCAACCGTCAGGGCCGGATGGTCGACGGCATCCTCTACAGCGTCCTGGCACTCGATGAGAGCGACCGCAAGGCGATCTCCGAGATGGCCACACCGATGGTGCTGCTGGGAGAGCGCATTTTCAACGGTCCGAAGGACCACGTGACGATGCAGAACGTGCAGGGGGCACGCGCCGCGACGGAGCTGGTCCTTGCCGGGGGCCGTCGCCGTGTGCTCGCGCTGGGCGCACATCCCGGGGAGGTGATCGGGTCAGCGGGCCTCCGGCTGGCCGGCTATCGTCTCGCTCTGGAGGAGGCCGGCATCGGCTTCGACGAACGCTTCGTGGTCCCCGCCGGCACCTGGCATCGCGCTGACGGTGCGCAGGCGATGAGGGGCTTTCTGGAGACCGGCCACGAGTTCGACGCTGTCGTCGCGTTCAACGACACGCTGGCTCTCGGTGCCATGCGCGTCCTTCAGGAGGCTGGTTTCCGCGTCCCTGAGGATGTGGCGCTCATCGGCTTCGACGACATCGACGAGACCCACTATTCGATGCCGACGTTGTCGACCATCGATCCCGGGCGCGACGAGATCGCCCGGCGGGCCATCGAGCTGCTCCTCCGGCGCATCAAGAGCGGCCCCGAGGCGTTCGAACCGGAGGAGATCGCGGTCCCGTTCCGTGTCATTCAGCGGGAGTCGACGCCTGTCCTCGTCTCCGCGCTCACGGTTGAAGGCTGAGCAGAAGGGGGGCGACGGCGGCCCGAATCGCCGCCGCCCCGGTCGGTCGGCCTATGGGATGCCTTCGCGCACCAGCCGCCATTGCTGCGTCGCACTTCCGTCTGCGGTGCGCTGCTGCGCGAAAGCGGCGTCAGCGGTGGACGATCCGGCGATCTCGAGCAGCTTGCCGTTGTTGGCGTTGAGCAGCTGGAGCCCGTTCGCGACCGGGTGCACGGCTCACTGGTTTGCCGGGGTCAGCTCAGCAGGATCTCCGTCCAGGAGATCGCCGGAAGCTCCAGGATCAGGAGCGAGCCGTCCCGGCGCACCGGCAGCTCGCGCAGGGCGACCCGGTCCGGGTTCTCGCGGGTGTTGGCGGCGTCCGGATCGGGGTCGCTGAGCGTGGTGGCTGTCGCGGTCAAGGAGGCGGCGTCCTCGCCGAGCACAGCCAGGTCGACGACCAGCTCGGTGGCCTGCTCCACGGAGCGGTTCACGGCGAAGAGCGCGTAGCGGCCGGCTTCCGCGTCGTGGGTGGCCACCGCATCCACCAAGGGCACGGCGCCGAAGCGTTCGGTGTCGTAGGTGCCGCCGGCGACGTCGACGCGGAGGGCCGTGCCGCGCCCGTGTGCGGCGGTCGCGGCGAAGGGGAAGAAGGTCGTCTGCTTCCAGGCCGGACCGCCCGGCTCCGTCATGATGGGGGCGATCACGTTCACCAGCTGGGCCAGCGACGCGCTCTTCACCCGGTCGGCGTGCTTCAGCAGGGTGATGAGGAGGCTGCCGAACACGACGGCGTCCGAGACGGTGTACGTGTCCTCCAGGAGGCGGGGCGCGATCGGCCAGTTGTCGGTCCCGGTGATGCGGTCGACGTTCTCGAAGCGGGTGTTGTACCAGATGTTCCACTCGTCGAAGGAGATGTCGATCGTCTTCGAACTTCCGCGCACGGCCTTCACGCTGTCGGCGGTGGCGACGACGCTGTGGATGAAGTAGTCCATATCGACGCCCGACGCCAGGAAACTCCCCAGGTCGCCCGTGTTCTCGTAGTAGGCGTGGCAGGAGATGAACTCCACGTCGTCGTAGGCGTGGCTGAGGGTCACCCGCTCCCACTCGCCGAAGGTCGGCATCGACGAGCTGGATGAGCCGCACACGACGAGCTGCAGGTCCGGGTCGTACATCTTCATGGCTTGAGCGGTCTTCGCTGCGAGGCGTCCGTACTCCTCGGCGGAGCTGTGCCCGAGCTGCCAGGGGCCGTCCATCTCATTGCCCAGGCACCACATCCTGACGCCGAAGGGCTCGGTGCGGCCGTTCGCGATCCGCCTCTTCGAAAACGTGGAGCCGCCGCGATGGTTGACGTACTCGAGCAGGTCGAGCGCTTCGGACACACCGCGGGTGCCCAGGTTGACGGCCAGCATCAGCTCGCCGCCGACCTTGTCCAGCCAGTTCTGGAACTCGTGCAGCCCCACCTCGTTGGTCTCGGTGGAGTGCCAAGCGAGGTCGAGCCGCTGCGGCCGCTCGTCGCGCGGTCCGACGGAGTCCTCCCAGCGGAAGCCGGAGACGAAGTTGCCGCCCGGGTAGCGCACGGTTGTCACCCCGAGTTCCTTCACCAGCTCGATCACGTCGGTGCGGAACCCGTCGGCGTCCGCCGCCGGGTGCCCCGGCTCGTAGATCCCGTCGTAGACGGCGCGCCCCAAGTGCTCGATGAACGAGCCGTACAGACGCGGGTCGACCGCGCCGATCACGGCGGCAGGCTGGAGGGAGATGTGTGCGTGATGCATGGTTTCTTCCGTCATCGGGAGGGGGCGGGGGCGATGCGGCGGGCGTGCTCGCGGAAGCTGTCCGCGACCGGGTTCGGAACGCGCAGCAGCCCGTCGGGAGACTCGACGAGGTCATGGAGGCCCATCGTCAGCAGGTGGTCGGCGCGGGGGCGGTCGCTGTGCCGCCACGTCCACTCGTACATGTCGAACAGCGGCCACCAGATGTACCCGACGACCGGTGCCTCCTCCGCTCGCATGCTCTCCACGAGTGCGAGGGACTCGTCCAGCCAGTGGATGCGCTCCTCCACCGTGCCCGTCACGCACGTCTCGGTGACCATCACCGGTGCGCCGTACCGGGCGGCGAAGCGCTCGAGTGCCTCTCGGAGGCCCTGGGTGCCGCGATCGACGCTCGGCCTCGGGTCGGCGAAGCCGCCGCCGTGGCGGACGCCCGCCTCGAAGAGCTCGGTGGAGTGCCGCGGGTAGTAGTTGACGCCCATGATGTCGGGGTGCACGGCGTGGGCGGCGAACCAGTCCAGTTCGGCGTCGGTCAACGCCGGGGACAGCCGGTCGCGCAGCGGGTGAGCGTCGTCGACCCTTCCTGTGACCAGGTCTTCGACCAGATGCACCTGGTGGCGCAGCCGTTCGGCCTCCTCGTGGTGCTCGGGTGCACTGTCGTCGCCCACATAGCTGATGGCGGCGTCGACGTGCACGAACGTCGCACGATCGCCGAGCCGGGCGGCCAGAGCCTCCTGGCTGAGCACGAAACCGCGCGCAAGGTTGGCGGCGATGGTCGCGAATCCCCCCGCACCCGTCCGGTAGGGAGGCCAGTAGCCGTACTCGCCCGAGAACAGCGCGTGGATGACCGGCTCGTTCACCGGCGTGTAGTCGACCACGCGATCGCCGTAGCGCTCGCCGAAGCGGTCCGCGAACTCGGCGACGTGCTGCGGATAGTCGCTCGCGGCGAACTGCTCGGCCAGCCAGACGGGAGTGCCGTAGTGCAGCAGGTCGACGATCGGCCGGAGGCCGGCGCCGAGAAGCGCATCCACCGCCCGGTCGGTCCAGTCCCAGTCCCAGCGCCCGCGTTCCGGCGCGATCCGATACCACGGCACGCCCCACCGCAGTACTTCGGCGCCGACTCCCGCAGCCAGGGCGAAGTCCCCGCGGTAGCGGTCGTAATGCTCTGTGAGTTCGTACTCGTCAATCGCGCGTTCGCCCGGTCGCTCCTGCGGCACGAAGGTGTCCTCGATGCCGAGTCCGAGGTGCAGGCGGCCGTCCTCGAACCAGCGCGGGCCGGTCACTTCAGCCCCGTCGTTGCGACGCTCTCGATGAAGCGGCGCTGCATGATGAGGAACATCACAGCGAGCGGCAGGACCGCGATCAGCGACCCGGCCATCATCGTGCCGTAGGGGATGATGCCGCTCGGGCCGGTGAGCAGCGTGAGGCCCGAGGTGATCGTCCCCATCTCCGGCGACGTCGTGAAGACGAGCGGCCACAGCAGGTCGTTCCAGTTGTTCACGAAAGTGAAGATGGCGAGCGTCAGCAGCGCCGGGACCGCGTTCGGGAGCACGATGCTCCGGAAGATGCGGAACTCCCCGGCCCCGTCGATCCGTGCCGCGTTGTCCAGGTCGCGCGGGAGGGCGATGAAGAACTGCCGCAGGAAGAAGATGCCGAAGGCGTCGGCGGCACGCGGGATGATCAGCCCGGCGAAGGTGTTGACCCAGCCGAGCTGCGCCACCAGCTGGTAGACGGGGATGAGCGTCGCCTGGAACGGGATCATCAGACTGGCCACGATCACGATGAGAACGACGCGGTTGCCGCGGAAGTCGATCCGGGCGAGCGCGTACGCCGCGAGCGAGTCGAAGGCCAGTGCGAAGACGGTGACGCCGCCCGCGAAGACCAGGCTGTTCAGGAACAGCCGGCCGAACGGGAGGTCGCTGAAGATCTTCGTGAAGTTGTCCAGCGTCCACGTGCCGGGCAGCAGCGTCGGAGGGTAGGCGTTGATCTCGGACGCGGGCTTGAACGCCGTGAGCGCGATCACGATCACGGGGAGCAGCACGATGGCGGTCAGCACCAGGGCGGCGGCGAAGAGCAACCAGCGCTCCGTCGTGCGTCCGATGCGCCGCTTGCGGGGCGCTGCTGGGCGCCGGCGTGTGGCGGCCGGGCTGAGGGTGGCGGTCATGCGAGGTCCTTCTCACGGCGTCCGAAGAAGCGGAACTGGATGAGGCTGAGGATGAGCGTCGCGGCGAGCAGGACGTAGGAGAGCGCGGTCGCGAGTCCGAGGTCGAGCTTCTTGAAGCCCTCCTGATAGATCTCCATCACGACGGTCTGGGTGGAGCGGTAGGGACCGCCTCCCGTCATGACGTAGATCTGGTCGAAGGCCTGCAGTGCGGCGATCATCGCGAAGACGACAACGAACGCGAGGGTGTTGCTGAGTTGGGGGAGGGTGATGCTGATGAACCGTCGCCAGGCGCCGGCCCCGTCGATCTTCGCCGCCTCGTAGAGGGACTCCGGGATCTCCTGCAGACCTGCGATGAAAATCACCATGTAGAACCCGAAGCTCTTCCAGATCGCGACGAGGACGACGGTCGGCATCGCGAGCGCCGGGTCCTGCAGCACATTGCCCAGCTGGATGCCGATGCTTCGCAGCCAGAAGTTGAGGAGGCCGACCTGCGGGTCGAGCAGGTATGTCCACGCGAAGGCGGCGACCGCGAGGGAGACGATGAACGGGAGGAACAGCGCGGTGCGGAAGAAGCCGCGACCGATCAGCCGCCGGTTGGTGAGCAGGAGCGCGAGAAGCAGCGCCGCAATCAGTGCCGTGGGGGTGAAGAGCACCGTGTACAGGGCGGTGTTGCCGAGGGTGGCGAGGACGCGGGGATCGGTGAAGACCTGCACGTAGTTGTCGAACCCGACCCACTCCTCCAGGCCGAAGCCGCTCGCGTTCGTGAACGAGAGGCGCAGGGCCGACAGCATCGGCCAGCCGACGAAGGTGATCAGGATGACGATCGCCGGGAGCATGAAGAGCAGAGCCATCGGTCCCCGGCGCCGTGCCGAGCGGGGACGGCCGCCGAGCGGAGCGGGCGGCCGGTACGGCCGGCGGCCTGTGCGGGAGCGGGTGAGAGTGGTCATGATCGCTTTCGGGGAGGGTGGTGGACCGCCGCCGGGGGAACGGCGGTCCACCGGCTGGATCATTTGCCGAGGGCCTGCTGCACCTGGGCGGATGCGGACTTCAGCAGCGCGGCCGGGTCGCCGCCGGCCAGGGCCTTCTGGGTCGCTTCGTCGACTGCCGAGAGCACATCCGTGCTGTTGGCGACGCCGGGGAGCAACGGACGCGCGTCGCCGACCAGATCGGTGAGCGAGGCCACCACCGGGTTCGACGAGACATCGGACGACGGGATGTCGGTGCGCAGAGGCGGCCAGCCGGAGCCGAGCGACCACTTCGTGGCGACCTTCTTGGTGAAGAAGTAGTCGAAGAACTTCTCTGCTGCCGCCTTCTTGGCCGAGTCGGCCTGTGCGGTGACCGCAGCCGAGATGCCGATCGCCGACGCGGCTGCGCCCTTCGGTCCGGCGGGGATGCCGGCGATGCCGTAGTCGATCTTGTTGTCGGTGGCGACGCCGGCCATCCACGGCCCGCCGATCTCCATCGCGGCCTTACCCGAGGAGAACAGCTTGTCGGACGCTACGCCGTCGAGTCCGGTCGGCGAGATCTTGTCGGCGGTGACGGCTTTCGCCCAGTACGACAGCGTCTCGGTGTTCTCGGAGGAGTCGAGCGCGGACTTCGAGCCGTCGACGATCTT
Organism: Leifsonia sp. RCC_180; assembly: GCF_058138205.1. Lineage (NCBI taxonomy): Bacteria > Bacillati > Actinomycetota > Actinomycetes > Micrococcales > Microbacteriaceae > Leifsonia > Leifsonia sp. RCC_180. Next base: position 3,073,507 of record NZ_CP200340.1, read on the forward strand.
TCCGCCGTTGCCGTAGAACAGGCTCGCCCACACACCGTTGCCCACCGTCGCGTGGTCCGGCAGCGCAAGTCCGTACTGCTCGGGCGTCCCGTCGCCGTTCTCGTCGACGGTCAGCTTCTTGGCGTCTGCCACCCACTCATCCCACGTCTTCGGGAACTGGGTGATTCCGGCCTTCTCGAACAGTGCCTTGTTATAGATGACGGAGAGCGGGACGAAGCCGGTGGGGACGCCGTAGTACGAGCCTTCGACCTTCTCCATCTCGACAGCGGCCGGACGCAGCGACGCGCTCTTCGTTGCGCTGCTCCCGTAGAAGTCGTCGAGCTTGGCGAACGCGCCCTTCGACGCGTACACCGGGAGGGTCTCGGCCGGCATCGCGACGATGTCCGGCCCCTTCTTGGCGGAGAGCGCGGGGAGGAGGGTGTCACCGATCACGGCCCAGGTCTTGGTGGTGGTCTTGATCGTGATCTTGTCCTGCGACTTGTTGAAGTCGTCCACGATCGAGTCGAGCACCTTGCCGTCGGCCTCGGTGTAGCCGTGCCAGAACGTCAGAGTGACGGGGCCGGAGTCACCGGAGCCGGGGGAGGTGGAGCAGCCGGCCAGCGCGAGAGAAGCGCCAGCCGCGACGGCGAGCGTCGCCAGCATTTTCTTCATTGAATGCCTCTCATGGGACCGACCGTTCATCGTCGATCGGATCGGGTTTACAACGATGTAATCAACGTTGTAAATGGAGTATAGGCACGCCATCCCGAGCGGGGCAAGCATGAAGTCAAGTTCGTGACGTGCGCCTTGACGGGCGGGACCGCGTGCGACAGTCTTAGGTAAGCCTCCCCTAAGTCAGGAGACCCGATGGCTGAACTGATCCCGTTCTCGGAAGCCCTGCGCGAACGAACGCGCGGCGTGCACCAGGAGAGCGAGGGAGCTCTCTTCATGCAGGACCTGATGAGCGGTCGCGGCTGCCGTGACGACTACATCTCGCTGCTGTCCCAGCACTACTTCCTCTACGAAGCGCTCGAACAAGCGGCGAGCTGGATGTCGGACGATCCTGTCGCCGCACTGTTCATCAGCCCGAAGCTGACCCGGTTGCCGGCCATCGAGGCCGACCTCGGGTTTCTGCTCGGCGATGACTGGCGCGACCGGATCTCGCCCTTGCCGTCGACCGTCGCCTACACCGCGCGAATCCGGGAGGTCGGCCGAAGCTGGCCCGGCGGATTCATCGCTCATCACTACACGCGTTATCTCGGCGACCTCTCGGGCGGCCAGATCATCCGCACGCTGCTGCAGCGGCAGTACGGGTTCGAGACCAACGGCATCGGCTTCTACCTGTTCGCGGACATCGCCAAACCGAAGCTGTTCAGAGACACCTACCGTTCGCAGCTCGACGCGGTCGGGTGGACGGAAGAGGAGCGCGACCGGGTGATCGGCGAGGTCGCACTGGCGTTCCGCTTCAACACCGACCTGTTCGACGACCTGGCGGCCGCGAAGACCGCCGCCTGAGCGCATCCACTCGCCGCGATCACCTTGTCACGTCTTGGTCGACGCGGCCGCCCAGCTGCTCAAGGAGGCCGGATGCGATGGCCGCTGCTTCCGTGTTGCCGGGCTCTGCGGCGAAGTCGATCAGCTGAGCGGCCGCTGACGGATCGGCCGCCGCCAAGCGGCGTGCCAGCCACTTTCCGCTTCCCAGCCAGGCCTTCGCTGTAAGCAGCGCTAGCTCCCCGAGTGCCCGGAAGAGGTCGGCGCGGATGGCTGCCGCCGTGAGCCGGTCTGTGGCGTCTGCGAGGTCATCGATCAGATCCGTCACGGCGTAGCGGCGCAACTCCAGCTGGTGGTCCGACAGTCGGGGACCGCGAGCGAGTCGCTCGGCGGACCACTGACGCAGTTCGCCGAACTCGGTGCCGGTGCGGAGTGGCACTCCCTCGGTGAGGAGATACGGGAGCACCGGGCGGAGGGATGCGAAGTCGCGGTCCGCCCAATCGCGGAAGCCCTCGACGGTGTACGCGAAGACGTCGATTCGCTCGCCATCCCGGTGGGCCACGCGGGCCTCGCCGCGCGCTACGCGGTCGCCGGCGGTCGGGTCGGCACCCGCGAAGGTCGCCGCCGGGGCGATCAGCAGGATGTCGATATCGCTTGTCGCCGTTCGTCGCCCGGTCGACGAACTTCCGCCGAGGACGACGGTGGTCGCACCCGGATAGTCGGTGTCGCAGAACCGCAGCGCGACGTTCGCGGTGTCCGGTGGGGGCGTCGACATCCCTCAGAAGGGGAGGTCAGGCCGTCTGCGCGAGTTCGGCGTAGTAGGTGACGTGGCAGCCGTCGCCGTTGCACTCGACGCAGATGGTGATCTCCTCGCTGTGCTGAGCGGGGTCGGCACCCGTACCGTCGCACCGTTCGCAAATCTCCAACGTTCTCATGCCCACGATTGTGCGCCCGACCACCGACATCGCTTGCACGCCGGCCGGGGTGTCGCGATGCCGGGCGGTGGATGCGGGGATTCTGCCCAGAGCAGAACCGCCAATATCCGCACGCGCGCTTTCAACGCATCCGACATAGGCTGACCCCATGCTTCTGCGGCACGCGATCGGCTCGGTGCTCCGCCGGATCAGGACGGAGCGCGGTACGACGCTGCGCGAGCTCTCGGAGTCCTCACGGGTGTCCGTTCCGTACCTGTCGGAGATCGAACGAGGGCGCAAGGAGGCCTCGTCCGAGATCCTCGCCGCCCTCTGCCGCGTCCTCGATCTGAGCGAGGGGGAGCTGCTGACGCACGTGGCCGCCGAGTTCGACGGTGCACAGGTGCTCAGCCTCGTTCCTGGCCAGAGCGACCTCCGTGACGAGCGGACGGCCGTCGAACTGCAGCCGGCCGTCGGATCCACGTCTTCGGGCGTGGTGGCGATCGCGGCCTGAGAATCGTCCCGTGCGCCCGCTGAGCGCCCGCTGATTTCGTGTGAGGGCGCGCGGCGAGTATTCTTGGGTGGCGCCTTCGGTCACGAGAAAACTGGTGGTCGGGTGCGCCTACGGCGAGTTACCCAAGCGGCCAAAGGGATCTGACTGTAAATCAGACTGCTCAGCATTCGGGGGTTCGAATCCCTCACTCGCCACCACCCTGATCTGCGGATCCGACACAGCGAGCTCGGCCTGACGGCCGGGCTCGTTCTGTTTCCGGGTTATCCACAGTTCTCCATGCGGCGGCCTCTGGCGGGGCGGCGTCTGACAGGCTGGGCGCATGACCCCACATGCCGAGCTTCTCGAGATCGCCACCACCGTCGCCCGCCGGGCCGCTGCCTTCGCGCTGCAGCGACGCCGAGACGGAGTGGAGATCGCGGCGTCGAAGTCGTCGCTCAGCGACATTGTGACCAGGGCCGACCGTGAGACCGAGCAGCTGATCCGCGACGCCCTCGCGGCCGCCCGCCCGCGCGACGGCTTTCTCGGCGAGGAGTCCGGCGGCGACACCAGCCAGAGCGGCCTGACCTGGGTCGTCGACCCGATCGACGGGACGGTCAACTACTTCTACGGCATCCCGGCTTGGGCGGTCAGCATCGCCGTCGTCGAGGGCGGCCCGGAGCCCTCGACGTGGCGTGCCCTGGCGGGAGCGGTGGTGAATCCGGCCGCGGGGGAGGCCTACACCGCGTATGTCGGCGGAGGGGCTCACCTCAACGGTGCGGCGATCCACGTCAACGAGGGCGTCGACCTCTCCCTCGCCCTTGTCGGCACCGGCTTCGGCTACGACGCCGAGGTTCGCAGGCGTCAAGCGACGTTCGTGCAGGAACTGATCGGCGATGTTCGCGATATTCGCCGGATCGGCGCCGCCTCGCTCGACCTCTGCTCAGTGGCTGCCGGCCGGCTGGACGGATACTTCGAGCGAGGGCTGAACCCCTGGGATCACGCGGCCGGCGCACTCATCGCCCAGGAGGCCGGCGCGCGCGTCGCCGGAATCGAAGGAGGTCCGGCCGACCGCCGCCTACTTGTGGCGGCCGCGCCGGATCTCTTCGAACACCTCCACCCGCGTGCCGAGCGTTTCTACGCCGAGCGGTTCGATGATGGACGGTGACCAAGGCCCGCGGTGTCCCTGGTCAGGCCAGCCAAGCGGTCGTGTCGCGGGGCAGCATTCGGTCCTCCAGCACGGCGCCGCTCGCCAGCAGCAGGTCGCCTTCGGGCAGGCGCACCGGGTCCGCACCGAAGTTGACGACGACGGTCACGTCACCGGAGCGGAACGCGAGGGTGTCGCCGCCGAGGTCGATCCACTCGGGGCCGTGGAACGCAAGGTCGTATTGGCGACGCAGCTCCAGCGCGTGCTGGTACATCGACAGTGTCGAACCGGGCACGCCCTCCTGAGACGACCGCGTGTACGCCGCCCAGGTCGATGGCTGCGGCAGCCAGCTCGCGGAGCCCGGGCCGAAGCCGTACGATGCCTCGTCGCCCTCCCACGGAATCGGCACACGGCAGCCGTCGCGTCCGTACCTCTCGCCGTTGGTCCGGAACCAGGTCGGGTCCTGGCGGGCCTCGTCGGGAAGGTCGATCGCCTCGGGGAGGCCCAGCTCCTCGCCCTGGTAGAGGTAGGCGGAGCCGGGAAGCGCGAGCATCAACGCCGTCGCGGCGCGGGCACGGTTCAGCGCGAACACCGGGTCGGGCAGGCCCTTCGTCTTCGGTCCGATGCCGTGGCCCTGGAGATTCTCGCCCTCCAGCGCCAGGCGGGTCGCGTGCCGGACGACGTCGTGGTTCGAGAGTACCCATGTGCTGGGCGCGCCGACGCTGCTGAACGCGGCGATGGAGCGGTCGATCACGCTGCGGAGAGCGGCCGCATCCCACGGGGTCTCCAGGTACGCGAAGTTGAACGTCTGCTGCATCTCATCGGGACGCACCCAGCGCGCGAGCTTGTCGAGCGGCTCCACCCAGGCCTCGCCGCACAGGACCCGATCGCCCTCGTACTCCTCGAGCACGGTGTGCCAGTCGCGGTAGATGTCGTGCACGCCGTCCTGCGCGAAATAAGGCGGGGTCGGCGGCTCGCTGCCCGCGTGCGCGGCGATCTCCGGCTCGAGAGCGATCCCGCCGGTCTCGAGGCTCGGTGCCGCGCCGCCCATGCTGCCCATGTTGGCGGGAGGGGTGTAATCGGGGAGGCCGGCCTCCTTCACCATGCCGTGGGCCACATCCACCCGGAACCCGTCGACTCCGCGGTCGAGCCAGAAGCGCAGGATGCCGCGGAACTGCTCCCACACCCAGGGGTTCTCCCAGTCGAGGTCGGGCTGCGACTTGTCGAAAAGGTGCAGATACCACTGGCCGGGGAGCCCGTCCGCCTCGGTGACCCGTGTCCACGCGGCGCCGCCGAAGATGGACTCCCAGTTGTTGGGAGGCAGCTCTCCGTGCTCGCCCTTGCCGTCGCGGAAGATGTACCTCGCCCGCTCGGAGCTCCCGGGGCCGGCGGCAAGCGCCTCCTGGAACCAGACGTGATCGCTCGAGGAGTGGTTCGGGACGATGTCGATGATCACCCGGAGGCCCAGGCTGTGCGCCTCCACAAGCATCCGGTCGAAGTCGGCGAGTGTGCCGAACCGCGGGTCGACGTCGCGGTAGTCGGAGACGTCGTAGCCCGCGTCCCGTTGCGGAGAGCTCTGGAACGGAGACAGCCAGACGGCGTCGACGCCGAGCTCGCGGAGAGCCGGCAGCCGCCGCGTGATTCCGGGGAGGTCGCCCATCCCGTCGCCGTCCGAGTCGGCGAACGAGCGCGGATAGACCTGATAGATCACGGCGGAGCGCCACCACTCGCGGCCGGGGGCCGAAGGCGTGAGCGCAGTGTCGGGGGTGGTCCCGGAGACGGGAGTCGTTGTGGCGATGGTGGTCACCTCGTGTTCGTGTCGATTCGGTGGTGGTCAGGGGTGGACGGCTGTGCTGGACCGCACGATCAGGTCGGCCTCGGCGGTGTGGCTGACGGGCTCCGGCAGAGTTGCCGCTGCCGCGCCACGAGAAACCTCGAGCGCTTCCAGCACCAGCGCGGCGGCCTGTTCGCCCTGGCGTACCGGATGCTGCGCCACCGTGCTCAAGCCGAAGAAGTCGGCGAGCGGGTGGTCATCGATGCCGATGACCGACACGTCGCGGGGCACGCTCAGTCCCAGGTCACGCGCAGCGAGGATGGCGCCGATCGCCATCTCGTCCGAGGCGGCGAAGATCGCGGTCGGGCGGTCGTGCGGCGAGCCCAGCAACTGCTTCGCAGCGTCGTAGCCGCCCGGAATCGTGAAGTCAGAGGCGCGATGCAACTGCTCTTCGACGGGCAGGCCGGCGTCCCGTAGCGCCTGCTCATAGCCGAGGCGCCGATTGGTGGGGATGTGGAAGTCCAGGTCGAACTCGTGAGAGCCGCCGATGTGGGCGATCCGGCGGTGCCCCAGCGCGACGAGGTGCTCTGTCGCGAGGCGAGCAACGCCGACGTCGTCGATGCGGAGCGTGGGCACCCCAGGGAGGGGACCGCCGACCCCGACGACCGGCTTGCCGATCGCGAGCAGGCGACCCACCTCGTCCTCGGCCAGCTCGAGAGAGACGGCGAACACGGCATCCACCCGGTTGCGGAGCAGGTGGTGCTCGAACACGCGCCGGCGCTCGTCGCCCTCGCCACTCAGGTTGTAGAGGGTCAGATCGTAGCCCCGGCGGAGGAGGACGCGTTCGGCGCCCTCGATCACGGAGGTGAAGAACCAGCGGTTCAGGTGCGGGACGACCGCGCCGATGTTGCGCGTGCGACCCGATGCGAGACCGGAAGCATTAGACGAGACGACGTACCCGAGCTGGGATGCGGCCTGCACGACGCGGGCGCGTGTCGGCGCCGAGACGGGCCCGTTGCCGCTGAGCGCGCGCGAGACGGTGGCGGTGGAGACCCCGGCGAGGCGCGCGACGTCGTCGATGCCGGGCATCCGACCTCCTGCGCGCTCATGCTCGGTGGAAGCGCTTGCGTCCGCCGGTGCCGGGATGTGACCGTGCACAAGGGGGAGTATAGCGATTCTGGTGGAAGCGTTTGCAGATGTTACGTAGGCCCCGCCGGTGCGGGCGTCAGCGCCAGTGGTCGGGGCGGACGAGCGCGGAGGGGAGGCGGGTGCGGCGGTCGCCGGTGGCCGCGTTCACCTGGAGCTGTGTGAGATAGAGCGCGTCGCGCAGGTCGGCGCCGGCCAGACGAGCGTCGCGCAGATCCGCTCCGATCAGTTCCGCCCGAGAGAGGTCGGCGTCTCGGAGGTCTGCCGCGATCAGGAGCGCGCCGCGCAGCTCCGCCCCGCGCAGGTCCGCCCCGCGGAGGTCTGCTCCGAGCAGTTCGGCACCAGGGCGGATGCGTGAGCGGGCCGTTCGCTGTGGCCCCGCGCCGATCACGCCAGACTCGCGTGCCAGGCGCGCGGCGTCGCGCAGCAGCTGGGCGGCCGGGGCGCGGAGCTCCTCGAGATCCGTCTCCAGGACCGTCGCCGGAGGTGCTTCCGTGACTGCTCGCACCTCGTCGCGAGCGCGACGCAACAGGGGATGCAGCCCCTCGGCCGCGTCGATCGTGAGTGCCTCCTCCAGGTACCACAGCAGTTCGTGGAGCTGACGCATGATCGGGAAGACGGCGAACATCGCCTTCCTCGTGGCATCGTCGCCGCGCCAGCTGGCTCCATCGAAGGTGTGCTGAGTGACCTTCTGACCTGCGCCGAAGCAGTCGAACACCGTGCAGCCCTTGAACCCGCTCTCGCGCAGGCGGGGATGGATGCTGCAGCGGTCGTGTCCGTCGAGATTGACGCACGGATCGCCGGCCGGCTTGTCGAAGGCGAAGTCGGCGGACCGGGCGAAGGCGAGAGCGACGCAGCAGAGCCCGACGCAGCGCGAGCAGTCCGCTCTCAGGTCGCGGCGGGTGTCCTCGTCGGTGCGCACCCGTCCACAGTACGGCCCCCGAGGACTCTTTCCACATCCTCAGGGAGAGCCGGAATACGGCCCAGACGACCGCGTTACCGTGAGAAAGAGACAAAGAAGGAGATCAGAATGACTGCACCGCGTCGCACCATCGGCTCGTCCGACCTCGAGGTCTATCCGCTCTCGCTCGGAGGCAACGTCTTCGGCTGGACGGCCGACCGAGAGACATCGTTCGCCGTGCTCGACGGCTACACCGCTGCCGGAGGCAACTTCGTGGACACGGCCGACGGCTATTCGGCGTGGGTCCCGGGCAACACCGGGGGCGACTCTGAGCGCATCCTCGGCGAGTGGTTCGACGCGCGCGGCAACCGCGACCAGGTGGTGCTCGCCACCAAGGTCTCGCAGCATCCCGACTTCAAGGGCCTTGCAGCGGACAACATCCGCCGGGCTGCCGACGCGTCGCTCGAGCGCCTGCAGTCCGAATACATCGACCTCTACTACGCGCACTTCGACGACGAGACCGTGCCGCTGGAGGAGACGGTCGCCGCGCTCTCCGGGCTGGTCGACGCCGGAAAGGTCCGCTACATCGGCATCTCGAACTATTCGCCCGAGCGCATCGACGAGTGGTTCCGCATCACCGAGCGCGAGGGTCTTCACCGTGCGGTCGCGCTTCAGCCGCACTACAACCTGGTCGAACGCGCCTTCGAGACCTCGTACCGCCCCATCGCCGAGCGCGAGGGGCTCGGCGTCATGCCGTACTTCGCCCTGGCGGCCGGGTTCCTGACCGGCAAATACCGCGACGGGGTGACGGTCGACAGCGCCCGCGCCGGCGGTGCCGCGAAGTACCTGGACGACACCGGGCGCTCCGTCCTAGCTGCGCTCGACGAGGTCGCTGCCGCGCACGAGGCCTCCGTGGCGTCCGTCGCTCTCGCCTGGCTCGCCGCGCAGCCCACGATCACTGCGCCCATCGCAAGCGCACGCACGACCGAGCAGCTGCCCGACCTCCTTGCGTCTGTCGAGCTCGAGCTCTCCGCCGACGAGCTGGAGGCGCTCTCGGGCGCGTCGGAGGCCGCACTGGCGGCGTGAGCCGAGGGGACGAAGCCGGGCGCCGTCGCCCGTTCACGGTGGTACGGAGCACACCGCGGCGGATGGTATTCTCTTACGGTTGCCGAAAACGTCTGGCCCACCGGCCGGCGCCCGGTTACGCCCCCTTAGCTCATTGGTAGAGCACTTCCTTGGTAAGGAAGAGGTAGTGGGTCCGATTCCCACAGGGGGCTCCGTCTCCCCGTCGCGCGACGTGGAGATGCCACGGCGGGGTAGCTCAGGTGGTTAGAGCACACGGCTCATAATCGTGGTGTCGCGGGTTCGAGTCCCGCCCTCGCTACAAGCGTTATAAACACTGGGAACGGCGGTCCTTATCGGACTGCCGTTTCTTCGTTTCCGTGACGCGATTTGCCCACAGTTTGCCCACACTTGAAATCGCGGCCGCGTGAACTCGGTCGGCTACAGCGTCGAAATCGTCATCGAAGAGGTCGCTGTACGTGTCGAGTGTCATGGCCGCCGACGCGTGTGCGAGCATGCGCTGAACCGCCTTCACGTTGGCGCCGGCGCTGACCGCCAGAGACGCCGCGGTGTGCCGCAGGTCGTGAATGGTCATCACCGGCAGGCCGGCCTCTGTTAGTGCAAGATCCCCTGACCATCGGTCGGTGTCTTCTGGTTGCCGCCGCGCCCGTCATCAAAAGACGATCCCGTCCCGGCCTTTGTCCGGCAGACAGCGCCGGCGACAGGGGAGACGATCGCCAAGACACTCCCGGTAGGGTCGGCCACTGTTCGCCATGAAGTTGTGTCATGCGATGACGGTGGCCGCGGTTCCGCGGTCCCAAGTCATGCCGCTATTGACGTTGCTCGAGAGCTTGATCGATGAGTTGAGTCATGTCGATCGGTTGGGTGGGCGGTAGTTCTAGAGCCGCCGGGTCGATCGATCGAGTTGCGAACATTTTGGTGCCCTTCCGTCTTTTGGGATGCCACACTGTTGTGCAGCCGTTCCCGCTGTTTGAACTCCATCGGGTCGGTAGGTGCCCGCCGCGGCCTACCCCCAGGCACCATGCGGCGGGCACCGTCCTTAGTCCGCGCGGGTATGCCCCTTGTCATCTGCGCGGAGTCTTGAGTCGGACGCGAGCGTCGCTCGCGCCGAGCGGCATTGGGGGAGGACGTCGCCTCTGGCAAGCTTCCTCATGTCAGTTCCCTGTCCCGACGAGGAAACGACCGATTCGGGTCTCGCCGTCGCTCTTGTAGACGGGGAGCCATTGTCCGTTCGGGTATTTCTTGAGGCGGTCCTGCTGTTGTCTCAATGCTTGCGCCGGTGAGGTGGGCTCGGGGCCGCCGTTCTCGGCGAGGGTGAGGTCGTGACTGAACACGTATCCGTTGACCGGGTTGCCCTGTGCGTCTTCGCCTTGCACCTGGATGAGGTCGGGCGGGATGGGGCTTGATCCTTGTACTCCGTAGGTTTGTCCGTTGGCGTTCTTCGGCCAGTCGGGGATCGGCGCGTACGAGGCGGACGCGCTCGGGTCAGCGCCGGGAAGGGCAGTCCAGCCGGGAAGGCCGACAATGACCGCCGATGCTGCGACGCTCAGGGCGGCGCCGGCGGTGACGGCTCCGCCGATGATCCATTTCTTACGGCGGACTTTGGTTACCTGCGCTGGATCGGTGTCGAAACGGACTTGGGCGGCAAGTGCTGCTTCGAGCGCTGCGCTGCGTTGTGGGTCGAACATGACGGTCATCGCATGCTCCTGATTTCTTCCGTTGAGAGGTCGACCGAGATCAGCTCCGCGAGGCGGCTCCGTGCACGGGAGAGCCGGGACTTCACGGTGCCGGTCGGGACGCGGAGGAGGATGGCGACCTGATTGGTGCTCAACTCCTCCAGCACGCAGAGACTGAGGATTTCGCGGTCGCGGTCGCTGAGCCGGTCGAAGGCCTCTCGGACTCGGGCCTCGATCTCGTCCTGCTGAACGCGATCCAGGACGTCGGTGCTGTGGTCGGGTACGGGTTCCGGTGCGGGGATCTTCGCGAGGAGGGCCTGGTGTCGGCGAAATGCGCGCACGTTGTTGCGCGCCAGGTTTGAGGCGGTGACGAGCAGCCACGGCAGTACGGAACGGTCGTCCGAGCGGATGTGGTTGCGTTTCCGCCAGGCTTCGGCGAAGGTCAGGGCGACAAGGTCCTCGGCGTCGGCGGGACTGCTGGCCAGCCGCAGGGTGTGGCGGAACACGCGGTCGCGGTGGCGGCGGAAGAGTTGGGCGAACGCGTCCCCGTCACCGGCGCTGGCCTGCTTGAGCAGGTCGAGGTCGGTTGGTTCGGCGTTCATACCCTGTAATGTCCAGCACTCCGATGTCGGTTCCACGAACGGAGAAGGGGCACGCAACCGACGTTTCGGTCGTGTGCCCCTCAGCGATTCTTGCGGTTACTTCTGGGTGACTGTCCCGACCGTGGGCTTGACGACGAACTCGCCGATCACCGTGGCTCCATCGGAGGTGTAGACCGGGAGGATTTGGTCCTTGCCCTGTACTGACTCCTGCCAGGCCAAGGCCTCAGCGGGGGTGCTGAACCCGGTTCCCTCGGCTTTGTGTAGATCCGACTTCAGAACGTAGCCCTCGGCCCCGTTGGTTGCGACAACGAGAATGAGGTCAGGCTCATTGGTCGGCGAAGTGGCGCTCATCGCCGACCCGAAGGTCAAACCTCGAGCATTCGCCTTGTACTTCGGCTCGGCCTTCGGCGTGGTCGGCGTGCCATCGGCCGCCGACAGTCCGTGAGGCGCTGGCACCGCGGGAATACCGTCGGCGAAGGCGGCGCCGGTTGCGAGACCCACCGTCGCGAAGGCGGCGGCTCCAAGGACGACGAGAGTGGACTTCATCTTGTTCATGGTCTTCGTTTCCTCTCGCGCTCAGGAGCTCTGCTGGGGACTCTGGAAGGTGTACGTGGTGGCGTACCCGCTGCCGGTGTACGTAGACGACACCCCGTAGCTGTACCAGTTCCCGGACCCGCCACGGGTGCACGAGGTCCCCGACCAGTAGGCGCCGGCGCCCAGGGTCACACTGCTGAAGCTGTTGGCCCCTTCGCAACTCAGGGCACCGCCCCCAGTGAACAGTCTCCCGCGAGACCCCACCCACCCGGATGCGACCGACGTCGAGCGCGGGCCCGTGTAGGTGTACGCGATCGCAGACCCTGTAGAGGTGCGCACGCTCGCGTAGTTCTGATAGCCCACACCGTTTGTCGTGAACGTCCCGGTCGCGCTGTTCGCCGTCCCCGCATTGGCCGCATTCGGCGCGAAACCGAACAGGAACGCGGCGACGAATGCCGCGCGAAAGCGGCAATGATCCGTGATCTGGACAGCGTCCTGCGCTGGGCTGTGCTGATGGTTGTTGAACTCATTGAGACCCCCATTGATCATGGAGGAACCCCCTGTTCCCCCGTCGGACATGCTTTCGACCGCGTCAGCAGATCAGCAAGTGGGCTCTTTGGGGGACGTGCGGGATGCGCTGGGGTACAGCGATCACCCTGATTGAGCCGATCACGGTGGAAGTCTCCGCCGACACCTCCCTGGCTGCCGGCCGACGACTGGGAAGACCTCGTAGAACGGTGATCGGCTTTCCACTCGGATAGGAAACGCTGGGTTATCGCCCCGATCCCCGTCGTCGGTACCACTCTTCGCTGATGGTCGACAGTCGTGACGGATGCACCTGTTCGGTCAGCCCATAGAACTTCTGGAAGCTCATGATCAAGGGCCGCCAACGATCGGGGTCGATACGGTTCGGGTGGCCCGCCATCCGGAGGTCCTCGTGGATGCGCACCGCTCCCACCTTCACCTCGAACGCAGTGATGCTGCCGGCCGCCTGCGGATCGTCGGCCTCCAGGGGGTGGAGCGCCACCACTCGACCCTCCAGATTGACCGGGCACTCAGCGGCGCTGAAGGGCCGCACCCCATGCGAAGGTACCGGCGTCAGTCCCGCGCGTCCGAACTTGTCTCGTTCGAAGGCGTAGCCGACCGCGGCCTTCCGTTCTGAGACAGGGTTCCGACCCGTCGTCAGCGCGAGACGATCGACCGCCTCGACCTGATCGGAGGAGGGGAGGACGATCACGCACTCGCCCGTCTCCGTGAGATTCATTGCCGCCTGCGAGCGCGCGGCGAGTCCCAGCAAAGCCGTGCGGCCCAACCAGAACACGGATGACATCGGCGTGACATTCGGATGTCCGGAGCCGGAAACGGTGCTGATGAGGGCGACCGGTGTTCCGAAGTAGAGGATGGCCGGGTCGATGTCTACGAGCGAGGGATGGCTGGAGGCGGTGTCAGCGAGGGTCACCCATCCATCGTGACGATTCTCGCAGCCGCGCTCTGGCGGAAAACAGACGTCGAGCGGGGCACGCGAACAGCGACATGCCTTCGGTCGAACCGGGGACGAACCGCGCAGAGCGATCCGCAAGGAGGGTGCACCGCACCCCGGAGGACCCCGTCCTTCTCGCGTCGCCTCAGTCCGGGCATCGTTGATGAACACCCCCCGATTGGAAGGACTCATCATCGTGCCCGTCACTTCTTCGCTCCATGACCTGACAGACAAGGTCGCCGTGGTCACCGGTGGCGCCCGTGGAATCGGCCGCGCCACCGCCGAACTGCTCCGCAGCCGCGGGGCGAGACTCGTCGTCAGCGACATCGCGGACTCCGTCCGCGACCTCGACACACCGGATGTCGCCACCTACGTAGGCGACGCGTCGTCCGAGCAGGCCGCCCGCGCGACGATCGATCTCGCCTTGCAACGCTTCGGCCGGCTCGACATCCTTGTCAACAACGCCGGCCGCACCCTGAACAAGCCGATCACCGAGACCAGCGCCGAGGAGTTCGATGCCATCCTCGCGGTGAACGCGCGCGGCAACTTCCTGCACGCGCGAGAAGCGTTCCGTGTGATGCAGCAGGCCGGCGGCGGCTCGATCGTCTCGATCGCCTCGGTCTCCTCCGTCGTGGCGTTCGAGACGCAAACCGCCTACGCCGCCTCCAAGGGGGCGCTCGCGCAGATCACGCGAGTGCTCGCGATCGAGGGTGGCAAGCACGGCACCCGCAGCAACGCGGTGCTGCCCGGCGTCATCGACACCGACATCATGGAGGGAGTGGTCGAGAACGGCCGCGAGATGCTCGCCTCCTTCGGGTCGGCGCATCCCATCGGCCGGATCGGCACACCCGGTGAGGTCGCCGAGGCCGTCTCGTTCCTCGCGTCGCCGGCGGCATCGTTCATTACGGGCGCGCTGCTCGCGGTGGACGGCGGGTGGACCGCGCAGTAGGAGACGCCCCGAGCGGGTCGCGGCATCGGCTTGCCGAGCCCCGCTCAGCCGTCCGGGCGGTCCAGTGAGGCGCGCAGGCGCCCCAGCCGCCTGGCCGAGACGGTCCCCGGCTCCGCGCGGTAGACGACCAGCTCCTGCCCGGGGGCTGCGCGAACGTCGAAGGACTGGATGTTCAACGTCAGCTCGCCCACGAGCGGATGCCGGAAGCGTTTGGTCTCGAGCCGGCGCCCCTGGACCCGGTGCTCGTGCCAGTACGACCGGAACGTGGGCGATGCGGCGAGCAGCCCGTCCCGGAGCTCAGCGATGCGGGTGTCGCGCGGCTGAGCCGACTCCAATAGCCGGAAGCCCGCGATCGTGCTCTCGGCGATTTGCTCCCAGTCGACGTAGAGGCTGCGGGCAACGGGATCGACGAACAGCGAAGCCAGCATGTTCCGGCTTTGCGGAAAGCCCAAAAAGAGGGCCTCGCCGAGCGGATTCGTGTCGAGGACGTCGAAGGCGTGACCAAGGATGAGCGCTGGATGCTGGCGCCACTCAGCCAACAGAGCGTCCAACCGCGGGTCCACCGTCGCCGGCGTCGACTCCCCGCGCATCGGGGTCAACCCGGCGAGACGGTACAGGTGCGCGAGCCCGTGCTCGTCGAGGGCGAGCGCCCAGCCGATGCTCTCCGCGACGGCGGGTGACGGCGAGACCTCCCGCCCCTGCTCCAGGCGCGTGTAATAGTCCACGCTTACGTCGGCGCGCGCCGCGACCTCTTCCCGCCGCAGCCCTGGGACGCGGCGTCGGCCACCCGTCTTGATCCCAATCGTGGACGGATCCACGCGGGAGCGGCTTTGGGCGAGGAACTCGCCGAGCGTCGACGGCACGCCAAAAGCCTAATCCGCGAAGCCGACAGCTATCCGCGAGATTCCGCGCAAGCCGAGACGAACAACAACATGTGGACGGCGTGCACGCTGCGCCTCGTTTCTCACGTCCTGCTCGACCAAGCTGGTCAGTGGCGTCACAGATTCCTAGGTCAACGTTCCGAAGGCGCCAGGGCAGATGTGTGCGCTCTCCTACCAGGCGCTTCAAACGGAACTCCGTGACCTCCTCGGTCCGGTCCATCGCGGGGTTCGGCAGGCGACCGAGATTCACGGTCGAGGGCCGTCAGCAGCACGCGCATCGAGCCCGGCGGCCAGCCGGAGACCGACGTACGGCGCGTAGCCGCGGTCGACCAGCGCGACCTCGAATCCGGCCAGGGTCTCCAATTGCCGTGCGGTCCGGAGCGGTCCGACATCGACAGGCTCCGCGCCGATCTGCCGGACGAGTGCTGCGACGGCGTCTTTCGCGAGTCAGAAGCCGAGCGCGGCCCACTCAGGGCTCTGGCCTTCAGCGTTCGGCGGTCACCAGCGGATCGGGAGTGGCGCATGTGATCGCGTCGCCCGACTCGGTGGCGAAGCCGTTTCGCACCCAGTACTCGTAGCCGCCGAGCAGCTCTCGGACGTCGAGGCCCGCCGCGAGGAGGGAGCGTGCGGTGCCGGTGGCGCCGTTGCACCCCGGCCCCCAGCCATACACGATCAGCATGCGGTCGCGGGGCAGTTCGTCGAGCCGCGTATCAATTGCCGTCGCCGGCAGGTGCAGCGCCCCGGCGATGTGCCCATGCTCCCAGGATGCGAGCCGCCGGGTGTCGATCAGGACCGCGGCTCCGGCCTCGACCGCCGCGAGAGCCGCGACCACGTCGATCTCGTAGGCCAGCCGTGCCTCGACGTGGGCCAGCCGCGCCGCGATGTCGGTCACGACGCCTTCGCCGGGTCGAGTAGGGCCGCGAGCTGCGGCAGCTGGGCGGGGTCTTCGAGCGCCGAGCCGACGGCGACGACCCGGGCGCCGGCCCGCAGGTACTCTCCTGCGTTGGCTGCGCTCATACCGCCGGTCGTCACAAAGTGCGCCAGCGGGAACGGGCCACGCATGGCGCCGAGCCACGCCGTGCCGAGCACGGAGGCCGGGAAGGCCTTCAGCCAGGTGAGTCCCGCCTTCATCGCTAGTTGCACCTCGCTCGCGGTGGCGACCCCGGGCATGCTGAGCAGCCCCGCGTCGTGGGACGCGCAGACGAGGTCGAGGTCGAGGCCCGGGCTGACGGTGAACGCAGCTCCTGCCTCCACCGCCTGTGCGACATGCTCCAGGGAGACGACCGTTCCGGCTCCGACGACCTTCCCGCGCTCCTTCGCGGCGGCAGCAACCACGCGCAGCGCCTCGAGATCCTCGGCGGACTGGATCGGCAGCTCGACGACATCGATGCCGAGATCCCAGGCCGTCGTCGAGACGGCAAGGCTCCGCTCGACGCCCATCCCGCGGAGGATGGCCATGAGCGGCGAGCCGCCGAACAGCTCCTCGAATCCTGAATTGTCCACGGGCATCCCTTCGTCGGTTGCGGTGATCGGTGGTGTGGTCATCGCTTGGCCCCGGAGCCGGTCGCGACTGTGCCGACGACGTCCTCGGTGGACTGCAGCACGAGATGCGCCCGCCGGTGTCCGCCTTGCAGACGCTCCTCGGCCCGCGCCCCTGCGAGCTTGGCGGCGAGCCAACCCGCGGCGAAGGCGTCGCCGGCGCCGACGACCTCGACGACCTGGGTCGGGATCGCCGGCACGAAGACCTCGTCGTCACCGGAGAACTCCGTCGCGCCGACGTCGGAGTCCTTGACGATCAGATGAGCGGGATCGGGGATCAGCTTCCGCGTCTCGGCGGGGGTATCGCACCCCCACAGGGTGTGCGCCTCGTCGAGGCCGACGAACACGATGTCAGACCGCTTCGCAAGCCGGAGCAGCACTGGTGCGGCGACTGACGCCTCCCACAGCGGTGCGCGGTGATTCACGTCGAAGCTCAGTTCTCCGCGGGCCGCGCCGCGGACGCGGTCGATGATGACGTCGATCAGGTCGGCGCACTCCGCAGAGAGAGCAGGAGTGATTCCGGAGAGATGAACGATCGCGGCGTCCTCCAGGGGCAGGTGGCCGACACCGGCCGCGGTCATCCGGGATCCCGCCGAGCCCGTCCGGTAATAGAGGACTCCGTGGCCAGGGTCCTTGAAGTAGACACCGGTGGGGGCCTCCGGATCGAACACGACCCAGCGCGTATCCACACCCAGTTCTGTCAGCGTGCGATGCACGCGACGGCCGAGAACGTCCTCCCCGAGCGCACCGACCCAGGCCGCATGATGGCCGAGCGCGGCCAGGTGGGCGGCGACGTTGGACTCAGCGCCACCGATGCTCAAGCGGACCTGGTCGGCGTCCTGGAGGCGCGTCGCGTCGCCCGGGGCGAGGAGCACCATCGTCTCACCGAGCGCGATCAGGGCGGGCACGGTGCTGTTCGTCTCGGAGCTCATCGTCGGGCTCTCGCCTCTTCCAGGTAGTTGTACGCGGTCACCCGCGAGATCCCGAGCCGCTTCGCGATCGCCTCGACCGACTTGCGCATCTGCGTCGCGCCGCGCTGGTCGAGCCGCTTCAGGACGCCGATCTTGTCCTCGCGTGACATGGTCTCCACCGGCCGGCCGATCTCGTGGATGGCTTCGCTGATCATCGAGTCCATGACGGCGATGAGGTCCGCGCCGATGTGCTCCCGGGGCGCGTCGGGCGCCGCCTGCTCCTCCGGCAGCAGCGCGGCGAGCATGTTGCGGGCCTGCTGAAGCGGACTGAGGTCGACGTTGACGCACAGCGACGCGATGATGTCGCCCACGGCGTTGTGGAAGTAGACGGAGGAGCAGCGCAGCTCGCGTCCGTCGCTCGTGTGGCCGGTGTAGCCGTACGCGTCGTGGTCGCCACGGCGGTCCTTCAGCACGTCCAGTCCCAGCGAGGTCGATGGACCGCCGACCGAGCGGCCGGTGACGTGACCGTTCTCGATGGCCATGATCGTGTGGCCGAGGTCGACATCGGCGCCGTCGAGGTTATGCAGCACGACCTCGGTGGTGGGGCCGGCAGCGGCGGCGAGCGCCCGCATCACGGGGCGGTACAAGCGCAGCACCTCCGCGGCGGTCTCATACGTCTGGCGCGCGACCTCATCGGCGAGCGCAGCGGTTGCCCACTTTGCCGTCTCCTGTGCAGTCCTGGTCTCCATCATCCACCTCTGAACAAATAATACGGCAGTTGGACAGAATGTCTATCTGCCTGTTAGCTTGACGTCACCTATGGCGAGAGGCGGGGGCCGCACACCGCGCGTGGCACCACAATCCCCGACAACGCACCAGCAAGGAGGCTCGGATGACGACAACGACGACGACGACCGTGACCGTGACGCGAGGTCTGTCCCGCAAGCAGCGCAAGACTGTAGCAGGCGGCGCCATCGGCACGCTGATCGAGTACTACGACTACTACCTGTACGGCCTCGCGTCTGCGGCGGTCTTCCCCGCGGTCTTCTTCTCGTCAAGCGACCCCGTGGTCGCTCAGCTGGCGTCGTTCGCGACCTTCGCCGTCGGGTTCTTCCTGCGGCCGCTCGGCGGCATCGTCTGGGGGATGGTCGGCGACCGCGTCGGCCGGAAGACCGTGCTGATGAGCACCGTCGTCGGCATGGGACTCGCCACCACCGCCATCGGCCTGATCCCGTCCGACCAGACCATCGGGATTGCGGCTCCGCTCCTGCTGCTTTTGTTCCGGCTGCTGCAGGGTTTTTTCGTCGGAGGGGAGATGGGTGGGGCGGCGACGATGGTCGTCGAGGCCGCACCCACCGGGAGGCGCGGGCTCTACGGTGCGTTCCTGATCTCCGGCGCGGGGATTGCGAACGTCGTCACGGGCGGTTTGATGGCGGGGCTCGGGCTCACTCCCGAGTCGTGGTTCCTGCAGTGGGGCTGGCGCTTGCCGTTCCTGTTCTCGCTCGTGCTCGCCATCGCTGCTGTGGTGCTGCGCCGCCAGCTGGAGGACTCTGAGGAGTTCCTGGACACACAGGCGCTGCAGATCGCGGCGGCGGGCAAGAAGGCGAACCCGCTAGTGGAGGCGTTCCGGCACCCCAAGAACGCGATCATGGGCATCCTCATCGGTCTGCCCCAGTCGATCGCCGGCTACGTCGTGCTCACCTACGGTCTCGCGTTCATGGTGTCGAACAAGAACCTCCCTGCATGGATGGGCTTCGCCGGGACGATGATCGTGGGCCTGCTTCAGGTCGTCGTCGCCCCGCTGTGGGGAGCGATCTCGGACCGCATCGGACGCCGCACCGTCTACATCATCGGGTGTGTCGGCTTCGCTGCAATGGTCTATCCCGCATTCATGCTCTTCAGCACCGGCAATCTCTGGCTCATCTGGCTCGGCCAGATCCTCGGCTTCGTGCTGTTCGGCGTCGCCATGCAAGCGACCCTGTCGACCATGCTCGTGGAGATGTTCGACCCGGAGGCGCGGACGACGGGCGTCAACATCGGCTACCAGATGTCCAACACCCTCGGAGGCGGACTCGCCCCGCTCATCTGCACCGCACTGGTCGCGGCCGCCGGCGGCTCGTTCTGGCCCGTCGTCGTCTACGCCGCCGTGATATCCCTCGTCGGTGTGATCGCTACGCTGATGGCGTCGATCCGGCCCGACGTCGAGGGCGCAGGCCGGCTTCATGAACTCGCAGCCACCCAGAAGACCCGCTAGGGAAGGAGCCGGCATGGTCCGCGTGGACGACGCGCCGTCGACAGCACGGGACACGCTGACGGCACGGGACAAAGGGCTGCCCGACCGGGCGGTGGGTCTCTCGATCGCCGACTTCCTGGCCACCGGCCCCCGGCTGGACGAGTTCTGGACCCCGCTGATCGCGCTGGACCACGCCGCGATGACGGCCAACGTCGGGACGATGGCGTCGTGGTGCGCCGCGCGCGGCTTCGACCTCATGCCTCACGGGAAGACGACGATGGCTCCTGCGCTCTGGAAGCGGCAGACCGATGCCGGCGCGCTCGGCATTACCCTCGCCACGATGGGGCAGGTCCGCGCGGGGCGGAACCTCGGCCTCCTGTCGATCATGCTCGCCAACGCGGCCGTCGATCCGCGGTCGCTCGCCTGGCTCGCGGGCGAGCTGGCCGACCCGGACTTCCGGTTCGTCAGCTGGGCTGACTCCGTCGCCACGGTCGAGGCGATGGAGCACGGCCTGCGCTCGGCGGGAGCAGCGCGGCCCGTCGACGTCTGTGTCGAGCTGGGCGCCGTCGGCGGTCGCACCGGCGCTCGGTCGGTGGCGGAAGCGGTGGCGGTCGCCGAGCGCATCGCCGTTTCTCCTGTGCTCCGACTCGCCGGCGTCTCGGGGTACGAGGGAAGCCTCGGGCACGACCGCTCGCCGGCCGTTCTCTCCGCAGTGACGACGTACCTGCAGGCGCAACTCGAGCTGCACGGCGCGCTGGCGCCGCTGTACGACGACGGCGAGCTGTTCGTGACCGCGGGAGGCAGCGCCTATTTCGACATCGTCGCCCACGTCTGGGAGGGGGCCGCCCGCGACCAAAGAACGCATTTCACCCTGCGCTCGGGTGCGTACATCGTGCACGACGATGGGTTCTACCGCGGCATCTCCCCTTTCGACGAAGGCGGTGCCGCCGCGGGCTCGCCGCGATTCGTGAACGCCATGCACGGGTACGCGCGCGTGGTGTCGAGCCCCGAGCCCGGCCTGGCGCTGGTCGACGGCGGCAAGCGCGACCTCCCGTACGACGAGGGGCTGCCCATTCCTCGCGCCTGGCGCGTCGACTCGTCGGAGCCTTGGAGTCCGCTGCAGGGGCACGTGTCGGCGATGAACGACCAGCATTCGTACGTGCGGACCGATCGGCCGCTGCCGATCGGAGCGGTCGTGCAACTCGGTCTCTCGCACCCGTGCACCGCGTTCGACAAGTGGCGCGTACTCCCCGTGGTCGAGTCCGCCGAGTCCGACCTGGTCGTGGACCTCGTCCGCACGTGGTTCTGAGGAGAACGCGATGACCACTCGTACCGTGTTGCGCGGCGGCTCGGTGATCTCCGCGGACGGTCCCGTGCGCGCGGATGTGGCCGTCGACGGGGATGAGATCGTCCACGTCGGGCACGTCGACCGCGGCGCGGCCGACGCCGTCGTGGATGTCTCCGGCAGGCTGGTGCTTCCCGGATTCATCGACGTCCACTCCCACGCCGACGGCATGCTCGGCGACCCCGATGTCGCGCTCGCGCTGCTGCGGCAGGGGGTCACGTCAGTGATCGGCGGTCAGGACGGCGTCTCCTACGCGCCGGGCGACGGCGCGTACGCGACGGAGTACTTCGCGGCGATTAACGGCCCGCACCCGTCGTATCGCGGTGGTGGAGTCGGCGCCTATCTCTCCGCCGCCGACGGGACATCGGCACTGAACGCTGGCTACCTCATCCCGGCAGGGACGGTGCGCTTCGAGGTGTGCGGACGGCACGACCGCCCCGCCGGGGACGACGAGCGGCGCCGGATGGCCTCGCTTGTCGCCGAGGGGATGGACGCCGGCGCGCTGGGGCTGTCGAGCGGGCTCGACTACGTGCCTGGCCTATTCCAGGACGCTGCCGAGCTCGCCGCCCTGTGCGAACCGGTCGCGCGCGCCGGGGGTGTTTACGTCACCCACATGCGCGGCGGCTACGAGGCGAACACCGCGGTCGGGATCTCGGAGGCAGCGGAGATCTCGCGGCAGGCGCGCCGAGGGGCCGGGTCCCCACTGAAGGTGCACGTCTCGCACTTCCATGCGGACGCCGATATCCTGCTCAACCAGCTCGGCGGCCTCGAACAGGCGGGGATCGACGCGACGTTCGACGCCTACCCGTACATCCGCGGCTGCACGCTCCTCGGCATGCCCCTGCTTCCCCCCGAGATCTCGACACTGCTGCCGCAGGACGCCGTGGCCCTGATCTCCGACCCGTCCCGGCGGGCGGCGTTGCGCGATGCGGGCGAAAGGAGGGCGTCCGAGAGCGCCAGCCTGGGTCCTGACTGGCCCGACATGATCACGTTTGCGCACATCGCCGCTCCAGAGCTGGCGTGGGCCCACGGCCTCACCCTGCGCGTCGCCGCTCAGCGCGTGGGCACGTCTCCGATCGACTTCGCGCTCGACGCCTTGGCGGCGTCTCAGCTCGAGTGCAGCGCCGTCATGGCGGTGCGCAATCCCCGGCCCGCCACCGAGCTGGCCCGGATCTTCGCCCACCCCAGACACACGGGCGGCTCCGACGGCATCTTCATCGGCGCCCATCCGCACCCGCGTGCGGCCGGGTCCTTCGCCCGGTACCTGCGGGAATACGTGCGGGAGCTCGGAACGTGGAGCTGGTCCGACGCCGTGCATCATCTCTCGGCCCTGCCGGCACGCCGGTTCGGGCTGGGACGGCGCGGCGCCGTCGTGGCCGGGGCGGTCGCCGACCTGGTGGTCGTCGACCCCGAAACGGTGGCCGACCGTGCCACTTATGAGAATCCCCGCCTTCTGGCGACCGGCATCGACGACGTCTTCGTCGCCGGTGTCCCCGTCCTCTCGGGAGGCGAGTTCAGCGGCGCCCTCCCGGGCCGCGGGCTGCGCCGCCACCCCGGCGGGCCGGCCTGAGACCTCCCCGCAGGGGGATCACCCTGTTGTCAACAGAAAGGAACAGCACCATGCCGAAGACCGGTTTCTACGCGGAGGGGGCACCAGCGCCCGCCGGCCCCTACAGCCACGGGGTCGTCGCGAACGGCTTCCTCTACACGGCCGGGTTCGGGCCGCAGGACGCCGGGAACGGGAACGCGATCGCCGACAATGTGGCGGACCAGACCCGGCAGGTCCTGCGCAACATCCAGAAGGTGCTCGCGATGCAGGGCCTGACGATGGATGACGTCGTCAAGTCGACGGTGCACCTGCAGGACCTCAGCGACTTCGCCGAGTTCAACACGGCGTACGAGGAGTTCTTCACCGCGCCCTACCCGGTGCGCACGACGGTCGGCTCGCAGCTGGCGAACATCCTCGTCGAGATCGACGTCGTCGCGGCTTTTCCACAGGCTTGACGGCTGCGGCGGGCGCCCTGCGGCGCCCGCCGCGAGAGGGAACAGGGCGCCATCGAAGCCCCGCTACAGCTTGAAGAGCGACGGTTCACAAACGCGAGCCGGTGGGCGCCATTCGTTGTCGCGCTCAGTCGGCCCACCTCGCTACAGTGCTAACAACACTGAGAACGGCGGTCCCGATCGGGCCGCCGTTTCCTCGTTCTCGCGGCGGTTACTCGACAGGGGAGGTCGTGCGGACGTACGACGAAACCGTCGGTCCCGGGCGCAGGACACCGTTCACGATCGCCTCGATGGCGAACTCGCTCGCTTTCGCGAGGTCGACCCCCTCGGGGTCGAGCAGCCACTGCAGCTGCAACCCGTCCATGACGGCGAGTATGGATGCGGCGGCCATGTCGATCGTGGTGGGGTCGCTCACGTTCTCCTGCGCGCACAGCTCGCGGAACGCCGCGACGATCTCGATACGCAGGGTTCGGTAACGATCCTGGAAGTAGGTCTTCGCCGGGTGCTCGTCGGTCACCGCTTCTGAGGAGAGCACCGTGTAGACCTGCACGATGCCTGGCCGCCGCGAGTTGCGCAGCGCGGTGTCGACCAGGTGGGCGAACAGGGCCGGACCGCCGGGGATGTGACGGCCCTCGAGGTGCGCGACGTCGTCCTGGTCGCGGAACTCGAGCACTTCGAGGAGCAGATTCTGCTTGGAGCCGAAGTGGTGCAGCACGCCGGCATGCGTCATCCCGACCTGATCGGCGATGTCGGCGAGGGTGCCGTTGGCGGACCCTTTGGTGCCGAATGTCTCGATCGCCGCCCGAAGGATCTTCTCGCGCTTGCGCTCGGTCTCCGGGCGCGGAGTGGTGCTGCCGCCCGTCGTGGCCATCGTCCATCCTCTGTCTCGTGCCTCTTGCGACGGAGCTTACCACTCAGTAACCTCTGACCCAGCTTGCTTTCTGACCAGTAAGCAAGTTACTGTCAGCCGACATCCCGCACCACGGGGCACAACGGATGTGCCCGCCAGAAGGAGAAGCAATGAGGCTTAGAAAAACGCTCGTCACGGTGTCCGCGATCGCAGCAATCAGCGCACTGGCCCTGACCGGCTGTGCGTCGAACGGGTCGTCC
Source organism: Leifsonia sp. RCC_180 (assembly GCF_058138205.1). NCBI lineage: Bacteria > Bacillati > Actinomycetota > Actinomycetes > Micrococcales > Microbacteriaceae > Leifsonia > Leifsonia sp. RCC_180. The sequence goes on from NZ_CP200340.1 coordinate 3,097,690, forward strand.
GGGGCGACCAGCTCGAGTGGAGGCTCGCTCACTGTCGCGAAGCCCGATGGCGCGGCCATCCTGGCGACGCAGATCAACAACCCGTTCATCACGACCGGCTCCGGCATGTCGCTCGGCTACGACCGGATGCTGTACGAGCCCCTCGCGATCGTGAACCCGGTCGGCAAGAACGAGACGACCCCCTGGCTCGCCTCGAAGGTCAAATGGAACTCCGACTACACGCAGCTGACGGTCACTCCGCGGGCGAACGTGAAGTGGAGCGACGGCAAGCCCTTCACCGCCGACGACATCGTGTTCACGTACAACCTGATCAAGAGCACCCCGGCTCTCGACCTGGGCGGCCTCAAGCTGACGGACGTCAAGAAGGACGGCGACAACGTCGTGCTGAACTTCAGTGAGTCGAAGTTCGTCAAGCAGGGTGACGTGCTCCAGGTCGCCATCGTTCCCGAGCACCAGTGGAAGAGCATCGCGGACCCGACGAAGGACGCCGTGAAGAACGCGGTCGGCACCGGCCCGTACACGATCAAGACCTTCTCGTCGCAGGGTGTCGTGCTCAAGGCGCGCTCCGACTACTGGGGCGGCAAGCCTCCGGTGGCCGAACTGAAGTACCTCGAGTACAACGACAACACGGGTCTGCTCCGCGCTCTCCAGAGCGGCGAGACGGACTGGGCGCAGATCTTCATCACCGACTACCAGAAGAACTACGTGGACAAGGACCCGAAGCACAACGTCTTCTGGGGTGCCAACGTGCTCAGCCCGGACATGATCGTGGTCAACACCACGAAGGCTCCGTTCAACAACGTCGCGTTCCGCAAGGCGGTCAACATGGTCGTCGACCGGAAGGCGCACGCCGAGAAGGCGCGCAGCAATGCCGGGCCGGAACTGACCAACGTCACCGGCATCCCCCAGCCGACCGGCGACCAGTACATCGCTCCCGAGTACAAGGACCAGACGTTCAAGATCGATGTCGACGGCGCCAAGAAGGTGCTGACCGACGCGGGGTACACCTGGAAGGACGGCGCTCTGATCGATCCGTCCGGCTCGCCTGTCTCCTTCACCCTGCAGGACCCGCAGGGCTGGAACGACTACGTCACCGGCATCCAGCTGGTCGCGACGCAGATCAAGAGCACGCTCGGCGCCGACGCGAAGGTCGCAACGCCCGACGCCGACACCTGGTTCGCCAACGTCGCCTCCGGAAGCTTCGATGCGGTCCTGCACTGGACCGGCTCCGGCTCGAACCCGTGGCACATCTACGACGACGTCATGAACAGCAGCTACATCGACCAGGCCGCCGACGGCAAGGTCTCGGACAACTTCGGACGGTACAACAACCCCGAGGCGACCGCTCTGCTCAAGGAGTACGCACAGGCGTCCGACGACGCCGCCCGGACTGCTGCGCTCAACAAGCTGCAGAAGATCTTCGTGGAGGACGTCCCGGCGATCCCGATCGGTACCCACCCGCAGCTGGCCGAGTACGACACCCGGAAGTTCACGGGCTGGCCCAGTGAGAGCAACCAGTACGCGACGGCCGACCCGACGCAGCCCTCGGCGGTTCAGGTGATCATGAACCTCAAGCCGGCTGGCAAGTAGGCAAGCACGTAAGCACCCTGCGCGTCCGGGGTGGACGAGGGCTTCTCGGCCCCCGTCCACCCCGGGCGGTCCGCGGACGGCGTGAAAGCGACATCCCATGACAGACTCCCTTCTCTCTGTGCGCGACTTCTCGGTCGTGTACGACGTGGATCCGCCGGTCGAGGCGGTCAAGAACGTCACGATCGACATCAAGCGCGGTGAAATCGTCGGCCTCGCCGGCGAGAGCGGGTGCGGGAAGACCACCCTCGCCTACGGAGTGCAGCGCCTCCTCAAGCCCCCGGCCGTCATCAGCAGTGGCGGCGTCGTGTTCCACGACGAAGGCGGCGACGACATCGACATCAACTCGCTCGACGCGGAGGAGATGCGTCGCTTCCGGTGGGACAAGGTCTCCATGGTCTTCCAGGGAGCGATGAACGCACTCAACCCGGTGGCGACCATCGGGTCGCAGCTCGAAGACGTGTTCCTGGTCCACCGACCGGAGATGAGCCGTGCGCAGCGTCGCTCTGAGGTGATCGACCTCCTGGAGATCGTGAAGGTGGGCGCACAGCGCCGGCGCTCCTTCCCCCACGAGCTCTCGGGCGGCATGCGCCAGCGGGTCATGATCGCCATGGCCCTTGCGCTCCGCCCGCAACTGATGGTCATGGACGAACCGACGACCGCCCTCGACGTGCTCGTTCAGCGCGAGATCCTCAAGCAGATCTCCCAGCTCCGCCATGACTTCGGCTTCTCCGTCGTCTTCATCACCCACGACCTCCCGCTGCTTCTCGAGATCAGCGACCGCATCGCGATCATGCGCGAGGGCGAGATCGTCGAGCTCGCCGAAGCGGAGCAGATCTGGACGAATCCCCAGCACGAGTACACGCGCAAGCTGCTCCGGTCGTTTCCGCGCCTCACCGGCGAGAGAGGGGTGGTCGTACGATGACCACGCTCGAATTCACGAACGTCACCAAGATCTACAACGTGCGCGGTGCCGGGCAGCTGAAGGCCCTGGACGACGTCAGCTTCACCCTCGGCCCGCGCCAGACCATCGGGCTGGTCGGCCAGTCGGGCAGCGGCAAGTCGACGATCGCGAAGATCCTCACGCAGCTCGAGACCCCCACCAGCGGGGAGGTGCTGCTGGACGGCAGCCCGATCCCACGGTCCGGGAAGCGCTTGCGGAAGTATCGTCAGCAGCTCCGGATGGTCTTCCAGGATCCGTTCGCCTCGCTGAACCCGTCGCACTCGATCCGCCACCACATCGAGCGACCTCTGCGTCTGGACGACGTCGTTCCGCGCGCGGAGATCGATGACGAGGTGCGGCGCCTGCTGCAGCGAGTGCGGCTGGATGCGGATGCCGTGATCGACCGGCGTCCGCACGAGCTGTCCGGCGGTCAGCGCCAGCGCGTGGCCATCGCTCGCGCGCTGGCATCCCGCCCAGCGCTCCTGGTCGCCGACGAGCCGGTGTCGATGCTCGACGTGTCGATCCGCCTCGGCGTGCTGAATCTGCTCGCCGAGCTCCAGAGCCAGGAAGGCCTCGGCGTCCTCTACATCACCCACGACCTGGCTACGGCGCGGCATTTCAGCGACGAGATCATCGTGCTCAATCAGGGCAGGATCGTCGAGCACGGGCCGGCGGACGATGTCATCCTCCGCCCGCAGGACCCGTACACCCGCGAGCTCCGCGCTGCGTCCCCCGACCCCGAGACGCACTTCGGTGCGATGACCGCATCCACTTCAGGAGGTGCACTGTGAGCGCCGAGGCAACGACCACGGACCACGTCGACCCGACGCTGGTCGGGACGATGGCCACCAGGACCGAGCGCCGCGGCAGGCGCGTGCCTTGGCGTTTCATCGGCGGACGCGTGGCGTTCTACGCGTTCACCCTCTGGGCGGCGATCACGATCAACTTCTTCCTGCCCCGCATGATGAAGGGTGATGCCGTCTCCTCGTATATGGCGCGAAGCCAGGGACAGCTGACCCCGGATGCGGAGAAGGCGCTCAGGGCCATGTTCGGCCTGGACACGTCGGTGCCCCTGTGGCAGCAGTACCTCGACTACTGGAACATGCTGTTCCACGGCAATCTGGGTGTCTCCATCTCCACGGGCATGGCGCCGGTGGGCGAGGCGATCGCTTCGGCCCTGCCGTGGACGCTGGGGCTCGTCGGTTTCGCCACGGTGGTCTCGTTCCTGATCGGGACGAGCCTGGGAGCTGTGATCGGATGGAAGCGCGGCGGGCGCCTGGACGTGTTCGTCCCCGTGACGACCTTCCTCGGCACCGTGCCCTACTTCTGGGTCGGGCTCATCCTGATCGCCGTGTTCTCGACGACGCTGGGCTGGTTCCCCGCCGGGCACGCCTACGAATTGGGCGTGGAGCCGGGATGGAACGGGGACTTCATCTCCCAGGTGATCTCGCACGGTGCGCTTCCGATGATCACCATCGTGATCGTCTCACTCGGCGGCTGGGTCCTCGGCATGCGCAACATGATGCTCACGGTCCTCGATGAGGACTACATCACCGTCGCGCAGGCCAAGGGCATGCCCGATCGACGCGTGCTCTGGCGATACGCCGCCCGCAACGCGGTGCTCCCGCAGATCCAGAGCTTCGCCCTGGCCATCGGCTTCATCGTCAGCGGCACGATCGTGATGGAGATGGTCTTCTCCTACCCCGGCATCGGCTTGCTGCTGCTCAATGCCACCAGCGCGAAGGACTACGCGCTCATGCAGGGCATCTTCCTCGTCCTGGTCCTGGCCGTGCTGGTGGCGAACATCCTCGCGGACATCGCCTACGCCATCCTCGACCCCCGCACCCGTCAGACGGAGGCCTGACCATGACAACGTCCGCCCAAGAATCCCAGACGCTCGCCCAGCCCTCCGGCGTCGGCGCTCCCGAGACCCTGGCCGTCGCGGTCGCCTCCCGGCAGCGGCCCACCAGGGTCACCTTCTGGTCGCAGCTGAAAGCCTCGCTCGCGATGTTCAGCAACCGCAAGTCCGCGGCCGGCCTGATCATCATGGGCGTGTTCGTGCTCGTCGCGATCTTCGCTCCGTGGATCGCGCCATACGACCCGAACGCGCAGCATCTGGACGAGACCCTTCAGCCGCCCTCGCTGAAGCACCTCCTCGGCACGACGCACATCGGCCAAGACGTTTTCAGCCAGCTCGTCTACGGAACGCGTGGCGTCCTCGTCGTCGGGTTCCTGGCGACGATCATGGCCACGGTGGTCGCGATCGTCATCGGAGTGACCGCCGGCTACCTGCGCGGCTGGAAGAGCGAATCGCTGTCGGCCCTCTCGAACGTGTTCCTCGTCATCCCTGGACTGCCTCTGATGATCATCGTCGCCTCGCAGTTCGAGGATCCGCCGCTGTGGCTCATCGCCGCCGTGCTCGGCCTGACCGGCTGGGCCTGGGGCGCGCGCGTCCTGCGCGCGCAGACCATGTCGTTGCGCAACCGCGACTTCATCCAGGCCGCGCGGGCGAACGGTGAACCGTTGCACCGCATCATCCTGGTCGAGATGCTGCCCAACCTCCTGGCGATCATCGCGTCGAGTTTCGTCGGCACAATGACGGCCGCCGTCCTGGGGCTGACCACCCTCGCGTTCATCGGCGTCATCCCGGTGTCGAACCTCAACTGGGGAACCATCCTGTTCTGGGCGCAGCAGAACAACGCGTTCCCGGACTACTGGTGGTGGTACGTTCCCGCCGGTCTGTGCATCGCACTGCTCGGGGTGGCACTGTCGCTCATCAACTTCGGCATCGACGAATACGTCAACCCCCGTCTGCGCTCGGCCGGTGAGCGAGCTCGGGCGATGAAGCGCAAGGGTATCAACATCAACACCGCCGTCACCCAGGTGCGCACTGCACCGCAAACGACCGCTCCGGTCGCACATCCACGGGAAAGCACGACTGAATGACCTCGACTCTGCCATCAGCATCCCCGGTCCTGACATCGGGAACCCCGCCGTACCAGGACCCGTCGCTGACGACAGCCGAACGTGTCGCGGATCTCCTCGCACGGATGAGCGTGGAGGAGAAGGTCGGGCAGATGCTGCAGCTCGACGCGCGCGACGACCTGCGGGATCACATTCTGCGGCGCCACGTCGGCTCCATCCTGCACACCTCTCCGGAACGGATCCTGGAGGCGAATCGGCTCACAGCCGAGACCCGGCTCCGGATCCCGCTCCTCGTCGGCGAGGACTGCATCCACGGGCACTCGTTCTGGCCCGGTGCCACGATCTACCCCACCCAGCTGGGCATGGCCGCGTCGTGGGATGCGGACCTGATCGCGAGGGTCGCCCGCGCGACTGCCGAAGAGGTCTCCGTCACCGGCGTGCACTGGACCTTCTCGCCCGTGCTGTGCATCGCCAGGGACCTCCGCTGGGGACGGATCAGCGAGACGTTCGGGGAGGACCCGTTCCTCATCGGCGAACTCGCGAGCGCCATGGTGCGCGGATACCAGGGAGACGGGCTCGACGATCCGACGGCGATCCTCGCGACGGCGAAGCACTTCGCCGGGTACTCGGAGACGCAGGGCGGCCGCGACGCGAGCGAAGCCGATATCTCCAGGCGCAAGCTGCGAAGCTGGTTCCTGCCGCCGTTCGAGCGAGTGGCCCGCGAGGGATGCCGCACCTTCATGCTCGGCTACCAGAGCACAGACGGCGTGCCGATCACGGTCAACGACTGGCTGCTCAGCGAGGTGCTGCGCGGCGAGTGGGGATACACGGGAACGCTCATCACCGACTGGGACAACGTCGGCCGGATGGTCTGGGAGCAGAAGATCCAGCCCGACTACGCGCACGCCGCCGCCGCCGCGGTGAAGGCCGGCAACGACATGGTCATGACCACGCCGAAGTTCTACGAGGGCGCGCTCGAGGGGGTCGCGCAGGGGATGCTGGGCGAGGACGCCTTCGACGCCGCCGTCGCCCGCATCCTGACGCTGAAGTTCGACCTCGGACTGTTCGAGGATCCCCGCCTTCCCGCGGCCGAACTGGATACCGTGGTAGGCAGCGCGGCGCACGCCGAGCTGAACCTCGAGATCGCTCGGCGTTCGATCGTGCTGCTGGAGAACGACGGGACGCTGCCTCTCGACTCTGCGCCGCTCGACTCTGCGCCGCTCACATCCACGCCGCTCCGGATCGCGCTCGTCGGCCCGCTGGCCGACGATGCCCAGAGTCAGCTCGGCGACTGGGCGGGAGGATCGGGCCAGGCCGGATGGCTCGACAGTCAGCCGCGCGAGATGATCACCACCGTGCTCGACGGTCTGCGTGCGATCCCCGGCTGGAGTGTCCTCCATGCCAGGGGCGCCGACATCCTCACGCTGGAAGACGATCCCCAGGGCACGACGTTCCCCGACGGGCAGCCACGACCCCACGTGGTCGTGCCGTGCGACCCGGATCCCGTCCTGATCGACGAAGCCGTCGCCGCCGCCGAGGCGTCCGACGTGGTGGTCGCCGTGGTCGGTGACAGGATCGAGCTGGTCGGCGAGGGCCGCTCCACGGCGACACTCGAACTGATCGGCGGCCAGATCGCCCTGCTCGACGCGATGATCGCGACTGGGAAACCTGTCGTCGTGGTGCTCCTCGCCTCCAAGCCGCTCGTCCTGCCGCCGTCGGTTGCCGACGCCGCCGCGGTGATCTGGGCCGCGAACCCGGGCATGCTGGGCGGTCAGGCGATCGCTGAGATCCTGGCCGGCCGCATCGAGCCGTCCGGGCGTCTGCCGATCTCCTTCGCCCGGCACGTCGGCCAGCAGCCGACGTACTACAACCAGATCCGTGGGCAGCACGGCGACCGGTACGCCGACCTGACGCAGGAGCCCGCGTGGGCGTTCGGTGAGGGGCTGTCGTACACGAGCGTGGAGTACGCCGACCTGACTCTCGCGCGCACTCAGCTCGGGGCGCACGAGGACATCATCGCCGAGGTCAGCGTGAGCAACACCGGCGGGCGACCGGTCCGTGAGACGGTCCAGGTCTATGTGCGGGACACGGTCACGAGCGTCAGCTGGACGGACAAAGAGCTGAAGGCCTACCGTCAGGTCGAACTGGAACCGGGCGAGACGGCTCGGGTGCGCTTCGAGCTCCCGGTGCGGGACTGCTCGATCGTGGACGCCGCCGGAACCCGCCGAGTGGAAGCGGGCGCCTTCGAACTTCTCGTCGGCCCCTCCTCCCGCGAGGCGGCGCTGCTCACCGCCGGGTTCGAGGTCCTGGGGACGGCCTAGGACCCGCGAACCTTCGGGAGTACGGCGTCGGCAAGGATGCGACAGAAAAGCTCGGCTGGCATAGGGGGAAGTCTGACCCGCCGACGCGTCCCGCATCCCCGCTTGGCGCGGGGTCGTCGCTCTCACTAGGGTGTCGGGCATGCCGGATGAGACGCGACGTCCCCTCGACTTCGAGACCCGCCAGATCCACGCGGGGGCGGTGGTCGACTCCCAGACCAAGTCGCGTGTGACGCCCATCTATCAGACGGCCGCGTACGTCTTCGATTCTTTCGACGACGGCGAGGAGCGGTTCGCGGGGCGGAGCGGGTACCGGGCGTACTCGCGCAACGAGAACCCAACGAACGCGGTCGCCGGTCAGCGGATCGCCGACCTGGAGGGCGGCGTCGACGGCATCGTAGTGGCCAGCGGTCAGGCGGCGATCGCCACGGCGCTGAGTGCTCTGGCGGGTGCAGGCGACCACATCCTCGCTACCCGGTCGCTGTACGAGGGCACCCGGGAGATGTTCCGTGGCGTGCTGCAGCGGCAGGGCATCGAGTTCGAGTACGTGCCCGACGAGGCGGACGACGAGGAGTGGGCGGCGCGGTTCCGGCCGGAGACGAAGGCGGTGTACACCGAGACGCTGCCGAACCCGCTGGGCCAGGTGGTCGACATCGCCCGGATCGCCGGACTGGCGCACGCGGCGGGGGTGCCGCTGGTCGTCGACAACACGGTACCCACTCCGTACCTGTGGCGGCCGATCGAAGACGGCGCCGACGTCGTCATCCACTCGACCTCGAAGTGGCTTTCCGGGCACGCGTCCGTGATCGGCGGGGCGATCGTCGACGCCGGGCGGTTCGGCTGGAGTGCCCAGGCGGCTCGGTTCCCGCAGCTCACGCAGGCGCCGCGCCCGGGAGCCGCCTCGTTCGTCGACCGCTTCGGGCGGGGCGCGTACCTGGCCTACGTGCGCTCGGTGATCGTGCTCGAATACGGCCCGACCGTGCCGCCGACCAGCACGTTCCTGCTGCTGCACGGCATTGAGACGCTGTCACTGCGCATGCAGCGTCACGTCGCCAACGCCCAGGCCGTCGCCGAGTGGCTGGAGGCAAGGTCCGAAGTGACGCAGGTGTTCTATCCCGGACTGCCCACCAACCCGTACTACGAACGCGCCCGCCGCTACCTGCCCGACGGGGCGGGATCGATCGTGTCGATCGACCTGGGCGGGCGGGAGGCGGCGCGCCGCTTCATCGATGCCCTGGAGCTGATCTCGCCGATGACGCACATCGGCGACGTGCGAACGCTGGCGCTCCACCTGGGCAGCACCATCCACGCCAAGCTGAGCGCCGACGAGCAGCTCGAGGCGGGGATCACGCCCGGACTGATCCGTCTGTCCATTGGGATCGAGAGTCTGCGAGACATCGTCGATGACCTCGAACGCGGGCTCAGAGCGGCAGCGGGCTGACCCTGTGGTTCGCTGAGCGCAGACCGGCGGCGATTCGTTGGACCGCTTCGACGACGGTTTCGGGATTGCAGGCCAGGTTGATGCGGGCGAAGCCGCGGCCGGGTTCGCCGAACGGCAGCCCCGAGTTGAGCGCGACGCGTCCTTCGTCGATGAGCACGCGCGCGGGATCGTCGCCGAGGTTCGTGCCCCGGAAGTCGAGCCAGGCCAGGTAGCCCGCATCCGGCTTGACCAGCCGGACGGCGGGGGCGTGCATGGCGAGCTCGGCCTCGAGCAGGGCGACGTTGGCCACGAGCAACTCGACCAGTTCGTCTCGCCAGGGCCGGCAGGACAGCGCGGCCAGGTTGGCGTGCAGGCCGAGGATGCTGGTGCGGGCCGCAAGCTCCTCGGGCAACTCGGTCAGCAGCGCCGCCGAGCGATCGTCGGTGGCGATGATGACTGCGCACTTCAGGCCCGCAAGGTTCCAGGCCTTGCTCGCGGAAGTGACCGTGACGGAAGGGGCGCCGGCCGCCCGCGCGATCGGCGCGAACGGCGTGAAGACGGTGCCCGGGTGGGCGAGGGGGGCGTGGACTTCGTCACTGACGACGAAGACGCCGTAGCGGGCGGCGAGGGCAGCGAGCTCCTCCAAGACCGTGCGGCTGTGACATCGCCCGGTCGGGTTGTGCGGGTTGCACAGCAGCAGCGCGTCGGCGCCGGCCGCGAACGCCGCTTCGATGCCGGGGAGGTCGAGACTCCAGCCCTCGTCTTCGAGCAGGGGCACGGTGACGGGGACGGCATCGGCCTCGTGCACCATCTCGAAGAACGGCGGATAGACCGGCGGGGTCAGCACCACGTGCCCACCCACGGCGGGGATCGCCAGTCGTAGCGCCTCCACAACGCCGACGGTCACGTCGGTGGCCAAGTGCACCCACTCCGGGTCGACGTCCCAGCCCCACTCCTCGCGGGCGAAAGCCGCGAACGCCGGAGCGAGGGGGCCGGCGGAGTCGAGGTAGCCGGTGTCCGAGTGGCGCAGCGTTTCGGCGACGCGGTCGAGGATCGAAGGCTCGACGTCGAAGTCCATCTCCGCCACGAAAACGGGGAGCACGTCGGCGGGGTAGCGGCGCCACTTGATGCTCGAGCGGGTGGCATAGAGCTGCTCCAAGGGGCGTGCCGGTCCGAAGCTCATGGAGAGAGCGTGCCGCGTCGCATTCGCTGACGCGAGTCGGACCGTCAAAAACCGTAGCGAAGCCATCCACAAACTCGCGCCGTTCGCAAACTTTGTGACGCGGATGAAACATGGCTACCGATTGTGACGGCGCGGGCTGCGCTCCCGCGCAACCGGGTTCTAACGTCTGGCGTGCACCAGTTCCCCCGATCCGTCCAGCCTGATGTGAAGGACACACCATGAACAGATTTCTCCGGAGCACAGCCGTCGCCTCGGTTGCGGCGCTCACCGTCGTCGGCCTCTCGGCGTGCGCCGGCGGTTCCGCGGCGTCGTCCGACAGTTCGTCCGGCAAGAGCACCGTCTACTTCGGCGTCTCGGCGGCGACAACCGGCCAGTACGCGCAGTATGGCGAGCAGTTCAAGGAGGCGTTCGACCTGGCGGTCGAGCAGGTGAACGCCAAGGGCGGCATCGACGGCCACCCGGTGGCGCTGAAGTACGAGGATTCGCAGTCCGACCCCAAGCAGTCCGTCGCGGTTGCGCAGAAGTTCGTCGGCGACGACAGCGTCAGCCTGGTCTTCGGCGACTACTCGTCGGCCGCGTCCATCCCGGCCTCCCCGATCTATACGGCGGGCAAACTGGTGCAGTACGGCTTCAACAATTCGAATCCGGACTTCACGGCCAAGGGCACCCAGTACCAGTGGTCGACGTCCATCACCACGAGCGCGACGTACACCTGGACCGCCGACTACATCAAGAAGCAGGGCATCGACTCCGTCGGCGTGACGTACCTCAACACGGCGGACTGGGGCATCCCGGCGTTCGACGCCTTCAAGGCCGAGGCCAAGAAGGTCGGCCTCAAGATCACCGACGCCGAGGGCGTGCTCGACACGAGCGACGACTACCGGCCGTCGCTGACCAAGGCCGTCGCGGGCAAGCCGGACGCCTTCGTCCACATCGGCTACGGCCCCGACGCGGCGAAGATCGTCACGCAGCTGCGCGCGATCGGCTACGACAAGACCTTCTACGGCGGCCAGGACGAGCAGTCGTTCGACGGCACGAAGGATGCGGAGGGCGCGATCAACGGCGCCGAGTTCCTGCAGTCCAACCCGGCTCCCGAGGTGCAGGCCTTCGTGAAGGCGTTCAAGAAGAAGTACCCGCAGGAGAGCGATGTCACCGGCTTCGAGGCGGGCGCGTACGACGCGCTGAACGTCGCGGTCGAGGCCGCGAAGATCGGCGGCACCGACCGCGCGGGCATCCTCGCCGGCTTCAAGAAGGTCAAGGATGTGCCGAGCGTCGTCTACGGCAAGATCACCTTCGACGAGTCCACCCGTCGCGTTGCCTCGCCGCAGCTCACCCCGAGCATTCTGAAGGACGGGAAGTGGGTCGCGTACAAGGGCTGATCGGCCGCTTGCACTGACATCATGCTCGATACTCTGATCGCCGGCCTGCTCCGAGGGAACGTCTACGCCCTCGGAGCAGTCGGCATCTCTCTGGTCTTCGGCGTCATGAACGTCGTCAACTTCGCTCAGTTCTCGTTCTTCGGGCTCGGCGCGATGCTCTCCTGGTTCTTCATCGTCAAGATCGGCCTGCCATTCTGGCTGGCGCTGCTCGCGGTGCTCGCCATCTGCGGCCTGCTCGGCCTGATCATCAACATCACGGTGGTCCGCCCGCTGGCCAAGTTCCTACCGCTGGCGGCCATGCTCTCCACCTACGCGGTGGCGCAGATCCTCGACAACACGTCGCAGATCGCGTTCACCGCCCAGTTCCGGGTGTTCCCGGACGTGCTGCCGACCTCGAACCTGCATATCGGCAACATGCGGTTCGGCACCTCCGACCTGGTGATGCTGGGGACCACCGCTGTCGTCATGGTGGTGATGTCGCTGTTCCTCAAGTACGGCAAGGTCGGCCGCGCCATCCGCGCCACCGCGCAGGATCAGGAGGCCGCGCTCCAGATGGGCATTCCGGTCGGCCAGGTGCAGCACATCTCGTTCGTGATTGCGTCCGCGCTCGGCGGCCTGGCTGGTGTCTTCATCGCCCTGTACGTCGGGGTGGCGAATCCGAACTCGGGGCTCGACGTCGGCCTCACCGCGTTCGTCGCGGCGACGCTGGGTGGCCTGGGGTCGCTCGCCGGTGCGGTGATCGGCGGTTTCGTCCTCGGCATCCTGGAGGCCTTCGGCATCCACTTCTTCGGCGACACGGCGCGCGAGATCATCGTCTTCGTCATCCTGATCGTGGTGCTGATCGTTCGGCCGGGAGGGCTGCTGGGCAAGGTCCCGCTGATCTCGACGGAACCGCTGACGGGCACGTTCCTCGGCAAGGGGCGCCCGCTCCGCATCCCGCGCTGGGTGTGGCCGGCCGCGTTCGTGCTCGCGGGTGTAGTGATACCGCTGGTCGCCGACGACTACGTCCTGACCACCGGCACGCAGGTGCTGATCTACGCGATCATCGGAGCCGGCTTCACGGTTACGGCGGGTCAGGCGGGCGTGCTGGCCCTCGGGCAGGCCGGCCCCATCGCGATCGGCGCGTACGCGTCGGCGCTGCTCACGCTGTACGTGCACGTGTCGTTCTGGGTCGCGCTGCCGATCGCGGGCATCGTGGCGGCTGTCGTCGCCTCCATCCTCGCTTCGCCGATCTGGGGGGTGAAGGGGCATTACATCTCGATCGCCACCCTGGGGCTCGGGATCGCGATCGTCGCAGTCATCCAGCTGGTGCTGCCTCAAGGTCTGTACAACATTCCCGTGCCCGACTGGTTCGGCACCCCGCTCAACTCGCCGCAGGCCTACTACCTGATCGACTTCGGCGTGCTGGTGGTGACACTGCTCGTGATGTGGCGCATCCGCGGTTCGCACCTGGGCAAAGTGATCTCATCGGTGGGGTCCGACGAGGTGGCCGCTATGGCCTCCGGCGTGCGCGGGCGCAACTACAAGGCGCTCGCCTTCGCCGTCTCGGGATTCTTCGCAGGGATCGGCGGCTCGCTGCTGGCGCACCAGTACACGTACATCGACCCGACCATCTTCACGATGCTGATGTCGCTCCTGGTGGTCACCATCGTGATCATGGGAGGGATCAGTCTCCCGTACGGCGCGGTGGTCGGCTCGATCATCCTCATCGGCGCGATGGAACTGCTGCGCTTCACGCCCGAGCTGCGGATCATCGTCTACGGACTGGTGCTCATCCTGGTGGTGAGGTTCCGCCCGGGCGGGATCCTGGTGAGGAACTCATGACAGAGACACTGTTGAACGTCGAGAATCTGGAGCGGCACTTCGAGGGACTGGCGGCCGTCGACGGCATCTCGTTCGCCGTGGCGCGCGGCGAGGTAGTGTCGATCATCGGGCCGAACGGTTCGGGCAAGACCACCACGCTCAACCTGGTGACGGGAGCGCTCCGGCCGAACGGAGGGTCGATCACCCTCGAGGGCGAACGCATCGACCGCGCCGACAGCGCACGCATCGCGGAGCACGGCATTGCGCGCACGTTCCAGAACGGGCGGGTGTTCGCGACCCTGTCGGTCGCGGACAACATCGAAGTGGGGCTTCACTCCACGCTCCAGGCCAACCGGCCGTTCCGGTCCCTGTCGAATGTGTTCCTGCTGCGGTGGATCCCGCTACTGGCCGAACTCTTCATCGCCATCTTCGGCACGCCCGCGTCGAGACGGGAGCAGAAGCGCATCCAGGCGGCCGTCGAGGCGGAGATCGACCGCTTCGAGGCCCGGCTGGGCCCGCGCCGCGACGACCCCGCATACTCGCTCAGCTACGCCAACCGGCGCCGCACAGAGATCGCGCGGGCGCTGGCGCTCGAGCCGAAGCTGCTGGTGCTCGACGAGCCCACGGCCGGGATGAACCCGTCCGAGACCGCCGAGGTACTGGAGCAGCTGCTGGAGCTCAAGGCGGCCGGCCAGTCCATCCTGCTGGTCGAGCACAAGCTCGACCTCGTGATGCGGGTGTCGGACCGGATCATCGTCATGGACGGCGGTCGCATCATCGCTGAAGGGGCGCCGGACGCCGTGCGCACCGACCCGGCCGTGATCGAGGCGTACCTCGGGCGCCGCCGCGGCCTCGGAGGGGTGGACCTGGTATGACCGAGCTGCTCGCACTGGACGACGTGAACGTCTACTACGGCCCGTTCCACGCGCTGCGCGGAAACAGCCTGACGGTGGGCGAAGGCGAGATCGTCTCGCTGCTCGGCGGCAACGCCAGCGGCAAATCCACGACGATGAAGACCATCCTTGGGCTCGTCCGACCGAAGTCAGGCACCGTCCGGTTCGCCGGCGAGGACATCACCAACGCGTCGACGCGGCGACGGGTCAAGGCGGGCATCGCCTCGGTACCCGAGGCACGCCGCGTGTTCCCCGAGATGACGGTCGACGAGAACCTCATCGCCGGCGCGTACACCCGGCGCGACAAAGCCGGGGTGGCCGAAGACCTCGAGCGGATGCGCACGCACTTCCCGCGCCTGGGGGAGCGCCGCAAGCAGCAGGCCGGCACCCTGTCCGGCGGCGAGCAGCAGATGCTCGCCTTCGCCCGCGCCCTGATGAGCCGGCCGAACCTCATCTGCATGGATGAACCCACCATGGGGCTCTCGCCGAAACTGGTCGACCAGGTACTCGACGAGATCGTGCGCATCAACCGCGACCTCGGCGTCGCCGTGCTGTTCGTCGAGCAGCAGGCCGAGCTGGCGCTCTCCATCGCCTCGCGAGGCTACGTACTGGCGACGGGCGCGATCGTGCTGCAGGGCACGGCGCGGGAGCTGCTCGACGACCCCCAGATCCAAGAGGCGTACCTCGGAAAGGCAGCCCACGAGTGACCAACGAGACGGCAGGACGCACGCGGCTGGGATTCTTCACTCGGCTGCTCGATGACGGCACACCGTTGCAGCGCTACCGGAACGCGCTCGACCAATTCGTGCGCGCCGAAGAGCTCGGCTTGGACGGCGTATGGGTCGCCCAGCACCACTTCCACCAGGACGAGGGCGGCCTGCCGTCACCGTTCGTGCTGCTCGCCCAGGCGGCGGCGCGCACGTCGCGCATCCACCTGGGAACCGGCATCGTGACACTGCCGCTCGAAGCGCCGCTCCGGGTGGCCGAGGACGCGGCGGTGCTGCAACTGCTCTCTGGTGGCCGGCTCGAACTGGGGATCGGATCCGGCGGCACCCCCTCGTCCTTCCCGCCCTTCGGCCACGAGTCCGCCGACCGCGCCGCCGTCTACGACCGCCACCGCGAGACGCTGGTGCGCGCGCTGCGCGGCGACGAGCTGACCACCGACGGCGGGGCCCTTTACCCATCGGCCCCCGACGTGCTCGACGCCATCTGGGAGGCGACATTCTCGGTCGCCGGTGCGGAACGGATCGGACGCCGCGGCAACGGTCTCATGCTCTCGCGCACTCAGCCTCGGCAGGTCTGGGGAGGCTCTACGTCGCCCGAGCTGCAGGGCCCCATCGTCGACGCCTACCTGGCAGCATTGCCTGCTGGCGTGCGGCCTCGAATCCTCGCCTCGCGCTCGGCGCTCGTCGTCGACACGGAGGCCGAAGCGCAGGAGTGGATCCGTCGCGGCATCGACCGCAGCCGTGCACTCCTCTCGTCGCAGGGCGTCGAGCTGCCCAGCGATGTGAGCGATGCCGAGCTGCTGGCCTGGCTCGACATCCACGTCGGCACGCCCGAGCAGGTGCTCGCCACACTTCGGACGGACGCGATCCTCGCGCGGGCGACCGACGTGGCCTTTCAGCCGCATCCGATCGATCCGCCGCACGAGGCCGTGCTGCGCTCGCTCGAACTGATCGCGACGCGCATCGCACCCGAACTCCTCGGCTGGTCGCCCGACCAGGCCTGAACGGCTCGACAGATCGAAAGGAACTACCGTGACGGATGTCATCGACCGGCTCGTCGGAATCGCCCCCGGCGACCCCCTCGACGCGCTGCGTGACCAGCGGCCGAACGCCCGAGCGAACGCGCAGGCGAGCTTCGAGGCGCTGTTCGGAGCGCCGGACGACGCGACCGAGCCCGAGAACGTCACACGGCTCGAGCGACTCGCCCTCGGCTACTGGACGGTCGCGCTCTCCCAGTCGCCTACCGCGCGGTTCTACGGCGGCCTGCTCGCCGCCGAGGACAGCGCCACGCTCGCCGCGCTCGACGCAGCCCTGCCGGGCGCAGTGACCTCCGGCCCGTATGGCGACTACCCCGATGGACCGCTGACGGTCGAGAACGTCGCCGGCTTGGTCTGGGAGCCAAGCGCCGCACTGACCGCCGCCCTGGGCGCGCGTCTCGCCGCGGCGCTCGCCCACACGCATCTGTTGGTCTACCGGCCGCGGGACTCCTCCGCCGACGCGCTGCAGCGTCTGCTCGACGCCGGATGGACCACCACCGGCATCGTCACGCTGTCGCAACTCGTCGCCTTCCTCAGCTTCCAACTCCGTGTGGTCGCCGGTCTCACCGTGTTGAAAGGAGAACTCGCATGAGCGAGCAGATCGTCAGTGAAGAGGTAGCCGCCGAGCACGTCGTGCGGCACACGTTCGAGGCGCCCAACGCCTTCACGCAGGCCGAACTCGGCTGGGAGGCATGGCTCGAGCCGTTGCCGCTGGAGGACCTCACCGAGCGGCACTACGACGGGCTCGTCGACAAGGGACGCGCGAACAGCCCATACTTCAGGCTGCTGGTCCGCGACCCCGAGATCCTCGGCGCCCGCACACGCACCGACAACGACATCTTCTACAACGAGAAGGGCGGGCTGACGCGCGCTCTCCGCGAACTCTCCGCGGCCAGCGCCTCGCGCACCAACGGCTGCATCTTCTGCGCCTCGGTGCACTCCCGGTTCGCCAGTCACCACTCCAAGCGCCGCGACGACGTGCAGCGCCTGCTCGATGAGGGCACCGCCGCGGAGCAGGACGACCCGCAGTGGCGCGCCGTGATCGACGCGTCCGTCGCCCTCACCGTGATCCCGAACGACTTCGGTTCGGACCATATCCGGGCGCTCCGGGAGACCGGCCTCGACAACGTCGCGATCATCGACGCCATCAATGGCGCCGCGTTCTTCAATTGGGCGAACCGGCTCATGCTGTCGCTCGGCGAGCCCACGCCGCCGAAGGAGTAGCACTTAGCGACCTGGCGTTTCCGGCACGATTCGCCCACACTCGCCCTCACTCGGAAATCGAGTCTCATCGCCGCCGTCGACGCCGACGAACGTCATGATGTGGCCCCGGTCGTCGGGGATGCATCGAGCCCGGCGACCAGCCGGAGACCGACGTACGGCGCGTAGCCGCGGTCGACCAGCGCGACCTCGAATCCGGCCAGGGTCTCCAATTGCCGTGCGGTCCGGAGCGGTCCGACATCGACAGGCTCCGCGCCGATCTGCCGGACGAGTGCTGCGACGGCGTCTTTCGCGCCCTCGTCGTCCGAGGCCAGGAATACCTGCACTGCAGGGAAGCGCGCCTCAGCGCCGTCGGCGAGCCACTCGGCATAGACCGTGTTGAACGCCTTCACGACTCTGGCCCCCGGAGCGACGCCCGCCAGCCGTTCGGCGAGCGACTCCGCTCCGGCGTACCGGCTCTCGAACCACGGAGGATCGAGCGGGTTGTTGAGATCGATCACCACGATGCCGGAGAGGATGTCGTCGAGGGACTCAACGATCTGCAGAACTTCTGTGTCGCGCAGTGCGACGATCACCACGTCGGCCCGCGCCGCGAAGCGGTAGTCCCCAGCGCCCGCGGCACCGATGTCCGCGCTCAGCGACCGAGCGCGTGCCGGTTCACGGGAGCCGATGACGACCTCGTGCCCGGCTCGCGCGAGACGGGCACCGAGTGCGGTGGTCATCGGCCCCGTGCCGAGGATGCCTATTCTCACTCTGCTCCGTCAGGGAAGGCGGAGGGCCTCGGGGATGAGGTCACCGTGCGCCTGTAGCAGCTCGTCGCACATGCTCCGGATGTCGTCGATGCCGAGAGTAGCAGCGGTGTTCGGGTCGAGCAGCGCAGCGTGGTAGACGTGCTCGCGGTCGCCCTCGAGGACGGCCTTGACGGTCAGCTCGACGACGTTGAGGAACGTGCGGTTCAGCGCGGCGAGCTGCGGGGGCAGGGCGCCGACGGCCTGCGGGTGCAGACCATCCTTGTCCACGACGCCGGGAACCTCGATGCAGCACTCTGCGGGGAGGTTCTCGATGAGTCCGTCGTTCTGCACGTTGACGTACAGGCTCGCCGGCTTGCCGGTGACGTGGGCGCGGATGAACTCGGAGGCCATCTCGGAGGTCGGCTGGAGATCCAGTTCGCCCTCCGCCTGCAGGGTGGCGAGGGTCTCGTCGAACTCCTCGATGTTCCGCTCGGAGCGGGTGAGGTACTCGCCGACGGGGATGCGGAAGCGCTCGATGGCGGCGTCGCTGTGCATGAGCCAGGGCACGTACTCGGCGCTGTGCTCGCTGGACTCGGTGGGGAAGTATCCGAACCGGCGGAAGAGCTCCACGCGCACGCGACGCTGAAGCTCGGGGTCGCCGTCGATCGCTTCGCGCAGCCGCGGGTACAGATCCTCGCCGTCCCGCTCGAACCGCAGGACGAACGCCTGATGGTTGAAGCCGGCGGTCTCGAACGTGATCTCGTCCTCCGCCACACCGACCAGCTCCGCGAGGAGGTGGTGGGTGTCGCGCACGGAATGGCAGAGGCCGACGACACGCGAGAAGGGTGTTCCGGCCGAGACCGCCCACGGGAGCATCGCCATCGGGTTGCTGTAATTGAGGAGGTAGGCGTCCGGGGCCACCTCGGCGAGGTCCTGACCGATCCCGGTGAGGACCGGGATGGTCCGGAGTCCGCGGAAGATGCCGCCGATTCCGATCGTGTCGCCGATGGTCTGGCGGACGCCGTAGCGCGCCGGGATGTCGAAGTCCTTGCGGGTCGCGGCGTAGCCGCCCACCTGGATCTCGTTGACCACGTAGTCGGCGTCTGCCACGGCCGTCCGGCGATCGAGGCTCGACGTGACGCGGGCATCCGCTCCCAGCTGGGCGCTGATCCGCTTCGCCAGCGCGTCGGCGTAGCCGAGGCGTTCGGCGTCGATGTCGTGGAGGGACAGTTCGAACTCGCCCTGCAACTCGCTGAAGCTGCAGAGATCGGTGACGACGTTGCGGGTGAACTCGACGCTCCCGGCGCCGATGAAGGCTACTTTGACCATTCGGCCAATATTGCACGACTGCGCTATTCGCACAAACAATGTGCACAAAACCTGCAGTTTTCTGCGCGTTATCGCAGCGATAAGGTTAGGCGCAGATTACGCGGCACCCTCGGCGCTGGATGGCATCCACCGCGGACTGCGGCGCACGGGAGTCGGTGATCAGCACGTCCACTTCGTCCATCGAGCAGACGCTCGCGAGCGCGACCCGGCCGATCTTGGTGGCGTCCGCCAGCACGATCGTCATGCGAGAGCGCGCGCGCATGACCCCGTTCACCCGGGCGCCGATCGGGTCGTAGTTCGTGCAGCCCGCCTCGGTGTCCACGCCGTCCACCCCGAGGAACGAGACGTCGATGTTGTACTCGGACAGGAACGCCTCGGCGCTCGGGCCGACCACCTCCTGGCTGCTGCTGCGGACCTCGCCTCCGGCGGCGAACACCCGGAGGCCCGGACTGGTCACCAGACTTGTCGCAATATTGAGCGCGTTCGTGACGACCGTCAGGCCGCGGCGCGTGAGCAGCTGCCTGGCGAACTCGTTCGTGGTCGTCCCGCCGGTCATGCCGACGACCCGGGCTCCTTCGAGGAAGGCGAGCGCGCTGTGCGCGATGCGCCGCTTCTCGTCCAGATCCTGCGAGGTCTTGAACCCGAGCGGGAGGTCGTTGAACGCGACGTGGGTCGTAGCGCCTCCGCGCGTGCGGCTCACCAGCTGTTGCTCTTCGAGCAACTCGAGGTCACGCCGGATCGTTGCCTCCGAGACGTCGAACTGTGCGGCGAGCTCGGGCACCTCCATCGAGAGATTGTCCACGATGGCGGAAACGATGTGATGGAGACGTTCTTTGCGCTGCACAGTCGAACTATAGCGAATGAGCAGCCAAAGTGCGCGGGCGATCAATTCGTAGCGGCAAAAATGTCCATTTTGCCGAAATGCGCGCTTTTCCCTCGGTAATTGTTGAATCCGCGCGCACCGCATGTCATCGTTGCTCGCATCGCGTGTCGCTCAGCATCGTTGCTGACACGCTCCCTATGCCCAAGGAGGAGCAGAATGACGCTCAAGCTCAGACGCCATACCCGAAACGCCGTCATCGCCGGTGCCGTCGCCCTCGGACTCACGTTGACCGGATGCACCGGCGGCGGTTCCGCCGGAGGATCGACCCAGACCAAGGGCGTGACCATCACGGTCGCATGGATGAACCCCGCGCCACCGAAGGCGGCCCTCGACGCGTTCACCAAGAGCACGGGCATCACCGTCAAGTGGACGAGCATCGACTGGGACAACCTGCAGACCAAGATCGCGGCAGCCGCGACCTCGAAGACGTACTTCGCCGACGTCACCGACGTCGACTGGTCGCGCGTCGGACAGCTCAGCAGGCTGGACTGGTTCTATCCGATCGACAACTACATCGACACCAAGAAGCTGAAGTCGGACATGCCGCAGCTCAGCTCGTTCGTGTCCGGCGGAAAGGTGATCGGCATCCCCTTCGACTCCTCCTACATGGTGACGACGGTCAACAAGGACCAGTTCGCGCAGGCGGGCATCACCACGATGCCGACCACGATGAGCGAGTACACAGACGACCTCAAGCAGATCAAGGCCAAGGGCGTCTCCGCCACTCCGCTCAACATTCCGTTCGCGGCGGCTGAGGGTCTGTCGACCTACTGGTACGAGGCGACGGAGGCGTTCGGCGGCACGGTGCTCGACTCGAAGGGCAAGCCGCAGTTCGCAAGCCCCGACTCCGGCGGCTACAAGGCCGCCAAGTGGATGGTCGACTCGCTGAAGGACGGACTCGTCCCGGCCGGCAACATCAACGTCACCGACTCCCAGGGCATGCAGAACCTGATGGCCAAGGGGGTCGTCTCCTCGACGTTCTCCGACTACTCGGGCAACGTGGGCAGCCTGTACGACGTGCCCGCCTCATCCGACGTCGTCGGCAAGACCGCTTACATCCCGACCCCGGGCGTCGACGGGACCACGAGCAATCTCGGTAACCCGGACGGCATCGGCATCCCCAAGCAGGCCAAGTACCCAGCCGCCGCGGCCAAGTTCATCGAGTGGATCACCGCCAGCGAGAACCAGGCTGACTTCGCCGGGGCAAACGGTCCCGACAAGGTGATGCCGAACTACCCGACGCCGTCGCGGCTGTCGGCCATGAAGATCCTCACGGAGAACGGCAAGCTGGCCCAGGGTGCCGAGCTCAGTGAGCTGCTGTCGAAGTCCAAGCCGGTCTTCGCATCGGGTGCGCCGTCCTGGTACCCGGAGTTCTCGCGGTCGGTCAGCACGAACCTGCACTCCGCCGCCGTCGGCACCATCAGCGTCGACGCGGCGATCAAGGCCATCGCTGCGCAGGCCACCAAGCTGGCGAACGGCTCTTGAGCGTCGACGTCCAGTCCCCCCGCCGACCGGGTCCGCCCCGGCCGGCGGCGGGCCCCGGCCGATCGCGCTCGCGGCTCGTTCGCCGCCTCGACTTCCTGCCCTACGGCCTGGTCGCACCGCTCGCGATCTTCATCATCGGCCTGGCCCTGGTCCCGGCCGGTATCACGCTCGTCGAGGCGTTCTTCAAGATCCAGCCGCTGAATCCGCCCGACCACTTCAATGGGATCGACAACTTCGTCGCGCTGTTCAACGACCCCGCCGTCGTCGCGAGCATGGGCAACACGGCGCTGTATGTCATCATCGGCGTCCTGCTCTCGACCGCGCTGGGCATTCTGTTCGCGGTGACCCTGCAGAAGCCGTTCCGCGGCCGCTCGGTCCTCGTCGCGATCCTGATTCTGCCGTGGGCGCTCCCGGGCGTCGTGGAGGGCATCGTCTGGTCGGGCATCTGGGACAGCAACAACGGTCTGCTCAACAGCGTGCTGTCGTCGCTGCACCTGATCGACCATTACCAGGTCTTCCTCGGCCAGAACCAGTTCGTGACCATCCTGGCGATCGAACTCGTGCAGGTCTGGCAGATCACGCCGCTGTCGGCGTTGCTGGTGCTGGCCTCGCTGCAGAACATCCCGGGCGAGCTCTACGAGGCCGCCTCTTTGGACGGCGCCACCGGGTTCAACATGTTCCGCCGCATTACGCTGCCGCTCGCGCGGCCGGGCATCGCCATCGCCATGGTGCAGGCCGTGATCGCGACACTGAATGTGTTCGACCAGCCCTTCGTGTTGAACGGCGCGGCCGCGACCGGCTCGTCGGTGACGATGCAGACCTACTTCATCAGCTTCCAGAACCTCGACTTCGGTCAGGGCTATGCGCTGTCCCTGTTGATCACGCTCGCCACGCTCATCGTGTCGCTGGGCGTCGTGAGGCTCGTCTACCGCCCCGTGGAGTTCTGATGAAAAGACGTTCCATAGCGCGCCCGATCGGCGTGGCCTTCATCCTGATCTGGACGCTGACGCCGCTGTACTGGGTGCTCAACACGAGCCTGCAGACGGATGCGCAGATCAGCGCAAAGCCTGCGAACTACCTGCCACCCACGCCGTCCCTGACGAACTACATCACGCTCCTCGGCGGGAGCGGCGACCTGGCCGACTCGGTCCGGCGGTCGATGCTCAACATCTTCATCGAGTGCACCGCGGCGACCATCGTGACCGTCGTGCTCGCGACGCTGGCGGCCTACGCGTTCGCCCGCATGAAGTTCCGGGGCCGCGACGTGCTGTTCTATGCGGTGCTGGCGACGATGGCGTTCCCCGCGTACGCCACCCTGATCCCGCTCTACCAGATGATGTCGGGGCTGGGACTGGTCAACACCTACACGGGCATCGTGCTGGTGTACATCTCCGGCTTCCTGCCGCTGGCGACCTGGATCATGTACAACTACATGAGCAGCCTGCCGATCGCGCTCGAAGAGGCCGGTCAGGTCGACGGCGCGAGCAGGATGCGCGTGCTCTGGCATGTGGTGCTGCCGCTCGCCCGACCGGGCATCGTCTCGGTGGCCATCATCACGTTCCTCTCGGCGTGGGCGCAGTTCCTCTTCCCGCTCGTGCTCTCCAGCGACCTGTCGACACAGCCGCTTACGGTGGTCATTGCGGCGCTCCAGGGCCGGCACACCGTGCCGTACTCGCTGATGAGCGCCGCCGGCGTGATCGCCGTCGCTGTCCCCGCCGTGATCGCGGTGTTGCTCAACAGGTACATCGTCAGCGGACTCCTCACGGGGAGCGTCAAGTGAACAAGGAGCGCGCCGTGGCGCATGAGGCGTTCGTTCTCATCGGCGCCGGAAGCACCGTGTTCACCCCGGGTCTGCTGAACGACCTCGCCCGGTCGCGCACGTTCGACGGCGTCGCCGTGCGCCTGGTCGATGTGGTCCCGGAAGCGGCCGAGACGATGGCTCGTCTGGGCCGCAGGATCGCCGAAGCGGCCGGCTCCACCATGACCGTCGAAGCGGTCGCGGATCGGCGGGAAGCGCTGCGCGACGCCCGTTTCGTAGCCACCACCATCGCGGTGGGGTCGGCGGCCGGCTGGAGGGCCGATCTGGACATCCCGCAGGCCTACGGCATCCACCAGACCGTCGGCGACAGCGTCGGGCCAGGGGGCACACTGCGGGCGCTTCGTCACATCCCGGAACTGCTGGCGATCGCGACGGACATCGCCGATGTGGCGCCGAGCGCTCAGCTGATCAACTACAGCAACCCGCTCACGGCGAACGTCCGGGCCGTTACCAAGCACACGCCGGTGAATGCGGTCGGTCTCTGCCACGGCACGATGCACACCAAGGCAGCGCTCGCCGGCGACCTCGGCGTCGACCCGGCGTCGGTGAGCACGCTGTTCGCCGGGCTCAACCATCTCTGCTGGCTCCTCGACATCCGATCCGGGCCGCAGGATCTGTACCCGCGCCTGCGCGAGTTGGTGCGCGAGCGAGCCGGCGGTCGGGACGCTCGGACCTCCCGCAGCGAAGGCGTGCATTCTGCCGTGTCGGCGGATCTGATGCGGACCTTCGGCCTGTACCCCGCTCCGGGCGACCGCCATGTATCCGAGTTCTTCTCCGGCTACCTCGCCCTCGGCGACGATGGCGGCCTCGGCTGGGGTCTTCAGGGCGGCCAGGACATGACGCGCGAGTACATCGACGAGAAGGGCCGCCTATGGGACTCGCTCCGCGCCCAAGCCGAAGGAACCGAGCCCCTCGCACCGGCCCGGAACCAGGAGGCCGAACGCCTGGTGGCCATCGCCGAAGCGCTGCAGACGGGGAAGGAACACGTCGAACTCGCCGTCAACCTGCCGAACGCCGGTGTGATCACGAACCTGCCGCCGGAGGCCGTCGTCGAGGTCCCTGCCGTCGTCGGCGCCCATGGCATCCACGGAGTCTCCGTCGGCCGCCTCCCCGATGCGGTTGCCGCCGTGCTGACGGCGCGAGCCCAGCAACAGGAGCTCACCGTCCAGGCAGCCGTCAGCGGTGCACGCGAACTCGCCCTGCAGGCGCTCGCCCTCGACCCTCTCGTGCCGGACGCGCAGACCGCTCGCGGCATCCTCGACGACGCCGTGGCGGCGGACCCGTCGCACTACGATCGCTTCGCCTCATGAGCCTCGCCACGACCAATGCCCTCAACGTCGCTTTCACCGGCCGCATCAGGGCCTTCCTCGCCTCCGACCCGTCGGTGACCGATCCGCGACACTCTGAAGGAGCAGCATGACCGACCATTTCTGGGAGACCATCCGGCGGCACAAGGCCGGGGAACCGGTCGGGGTCTACTCGGTGTGCTCCGCGCATCCGGTCGTCCTCGAAGCGGCTTTCGCCCAGGCTGCGGCCGATTCGAGCCTCGTCCTCATCGAGGCCACGTCGAACCAGGTGGACCAGTTCGGCGGCTACACCGGGATGCGCCCGGCCGACTTCCGGGAACTCGTGTTCTCGATCGCGGACCAGCATGGCTTTCCTCGCGACCGCATCGTTCTCGGCGGCGATCACCTCGGACCCAACCGCTGGCAGGGGCAACCGGCTGCGGAAGCTCTCGCCAACGCCGACGCCCTCGTCGCCGCGTACGTCGAGGCGGGATACACGAAGATCCACCTCGACTGCAGCATGTCGTGCGGCGGGGATCCGGTGCCGCTCGGAGACGATCTCGTCGCGGAACGGAGCGCCCGGCTTCTCCGTGTCGCCGAACAGACAGCCCGGAGCCTCGGGATCGAGGGCCGCCAGCTGTATGTGATCGGCACAGAGGTACCGGTGCCCGGCGGCGCGCACGAGACGCTGGCGGAATTGATCCCCACGTCGCCCGAGGCGGCTCGGCGCACACTGGAACGACACCGCGAGGCCTTTGCGGATGCCGGGGTGCTGGGCGCGTGGCCCCGGATCATCGCACTGGTCGTGCAGCCCGGCGTCGAGTTCGACCACCTCCAGGTCATCGACTACCAGCGCGACCGCACCCATGAACTGCGTGCCGTGCTCGATGACGAACCGGGGATGGTCTTCGAGGCGCATTCCACCGACTACCAGCTGGAGTCGCGACTGACCGAACTGGTCGAAGACCACTGGGCCATCCTGAAGGTCGGACCGGGCCTCACCTTCGCCATGCGCGAGGCGCTGTTCGCGTTGGCTGCCATTGAAGACGAACTGGTGCCGGCCGCTGGGCGTTCCAACCTCGTCGGAGTGATCGAGGAGCGCATGCTGGCAGAACCCGGGTACTGGCAGAACTACTACGAAGGCGACGAGGACGAGCAGCGCATCGCTCGCCGCTACAGCTATAGCGACCGGCTGCGCTACTACTGGCCCGACCCCGCGATCGAGTCCGCCGAAGCGGTGCTCTACGCCAACCTCTCCGGCAGGACACTGCCGCTTCCACTGATCGCACAGTTCCTGCCGGACCAGTACGTCCGCGTCCGCGCCGGAGAACTCGACCCCGAGCCGCGTTCACTCGTGACCGACAAGATCCGGGACGCCCTGCGTCCGTACGCCGCCGCCACACGTCCAACCACCGCACGAAACCAGAGGGAACTCCTTGTCTGAAACACGCCCGACCACCGTACGACCCGAGATCACTGGCGCTCAGTTCACCATCGGCGAGATCAGCCAACAACCCGAAGTGTGGCGTGAGGCTGCGGCGAACGTCGAGGCCGAACGTGCCCAGGTGGACACCTTCCTCGCCCCGCTCCTCGACCGCTCCGACCTGCGAATCGTGCTCACGGGCGCCGGAACGTCCGCGTTCGTCGGCGGAGTCGCCGCGCCTGAGCTGTCGCGCCTGCTGTCACGACGCATCGAGGCGATCGCCACGACCGACCTCGTCTCCAACCCCCGCGAATTCCTCGCTGAAGACGTCCCGACCCTGTTGATCTCATTCGCGCGTTCCGGCAACAGTCCGGAGAGCGTCGCAGCGACACGGCTCGCCGACGAGTCCCTCAGCGACGTGAGCCACCTGATCGTGACCTGCGACCCGGCGGGTCGGCTCAATCAGGAGCATCAGGGCCGCAAGAAGTCCTACGTGCTGCTGATGCCTGCCGCCGCCAACGACCAGGGCTTCGCGATGACGTCGAGCTTCACCTCGATGCTGCTTTCGGTGCTCCTGGTCCTGGGAGGCGGAGGCTCCAGCGAGGTCGCGCCTCT
The DNA here is from genome assembly GCF_058138205.1 of Leifsonia sp. RCC_180. NCBI lineage: Bacteria > Bacillati > Actinomycetota > Actinomycetes > Micrococcales > Microbacteriaceae > Leifsonia > Leifsonia sp. RCC_180. The sequence continues at coordinate 3,124,695 of NZ_CP200340.1, forward strand.
CGTCGCGGCTGCGGCCGGCATCGTCGACGTCGGCTGGGATGCGATCAGTGATCTCGCCGATGACCGGTACGAGCGCGTCGTCTACCTGGGCAGCGGGCCGCTCACCGCACTCGCTCGTGAATCCGCCCTCAAACTCCTGGAGCTCACGGCCGGCCAGGTCGTGAGCTACTACGACTCGGCCCTCGGCTTCCGGCACGGCCCGAAGTCCGTATTGGACGAACGCACCCTCGTCGTCGTCTTCATCTCGTCCGACGCGTACACGCGCCGGTACGACCTCGACATTCTCGCAGAGCTGAGGAGCGCACTCGATCCGTCCCGCGTCATCGCGGTCGCACCCGACGGCGTCACCACGGCGACCGGCCAGTTGGTCGCGTTCGAAGGCTTGCACGAACTGAACGATTCGTTCCTCGCCAGTGTGTATGTCGTCGTCGCGCAGATCCTCGGACTCTCGTTCGCCCTGCGTGTCGGAACGACACCGGACAATCCGTTCCCGAGTGGCAACGTCAACCGCGTGGTGAAGGGCGTGCGGCTGCACCCCCTCGACGGAGCCGCGAGCGGGGTCGCGTGAGCCCCTTCCTGGGCATCGACGGCGGGGGCACCAAGACGGCGTTCGTCCTCATCGATGCAGAGGGCTCCGTGCTGGCACGGTCCCGGCAGCCGAGCAGCGACTACTACCGTCTCGGCGTCGAGGGCGTGACCCGGACGCTCGCCAACGGTGTGGACGATATCTGCCGGCAGGCCGGGATACCGGCCGGTGCGATTGCGTTCACTGTGGTCGGCCTACCCGGCTACGGCGAAGTCAGTACCGACCGGGACACGCTGGACGCGGTCCCTCTGGCCGCACTCGGCCAGGACCGGTACCTCTGCGTCAACGACATGGTCTGCGGCTGGGCGGGCTCCCTGGGCGCGACCGACGGAATAAACGTCGTCGGTGGTACCGGTTCGATGACCTACGGCGAGCGGGAGGGGTCGGGTGTCCGCGTCGGCGGCTGGGGCGAGCTCTTCGGGGATGAGGGATCCGGCTACTGGATCGCCTCGCACGGCCTCAACGCCTTCACCAGGATGAGCGACGGCCGGCTTCCACGCGGCCCGCTCTACGAGCTGATCAAGGAGCACACCGGAATCGCGGACGACCTCGATCTGATCGGGCTCGTGCTCACCGACTGGCAGAAGGAGCGCACCCGGATCGCGGCGCTGTCCAGCACCGTCGCCGAGGCGGCGACCGCGGGGGACGGCGTCGCCGCGGACATCCTCGCCGCAGCCGGCGCGGAGTTGGCCGGCCTGGTCGACGCCACCCGCCGGCAACTCGGCTACGAATCGGGCGACGAGGTCGCCGTCTCGTACTCGGGCGGCGTCTTTCGTTCCGACCTGGTGCTCGCCGCGTTCACCGCCGAGCTGGACACCCTCCACGCCGGGTACGACCTGCGCGCACCCCGCTACGAGCCGGACGTGGGGGCCGCACTCTACGCCGCGAAAGTATCGGGGGCCCCGCTGGCGACGGATGCGCTCCGGGCGCTGCCTGGCCGATGAACACGGGATCGGAAGGAGACTCGATGGACCTCAGGATCGGCGTCGTCGGATACGGCAACCGCGGCAGCGTGGCGCGGGAGGCGCACCGCCCGGGCGCGGGATCGATCGTCGTCGCCCTCTGCGACCTGAGCGAGCGGTCGCGCGTCGAATTCCGCGAGGCATTTCCGGACGCTACGGTGACCGACAGCCTCGACGACCTGCTCGCTCTCGACCTCGATGCCGTCATGGTCCTGACGCCGGACGACCAGCACGCGGCCGTCGTCATCCCGGCGCTCGAAGCCGGCGTGGCGGCATTCTGCGAGAAGCCGCTCGCGATCTCGATCGACGACTGCGACCGCATTCTGGAAGCTGCCCATCGCACCGGCTCGCGGCTGTATGTCGGCCACAACATGCGGCACATGCCGGTGATCACGCTGATGCGCGAGTTGATCCGGGAGGGCCGCATCGGCGAGGTCAAGGCGGTCTGGTGCCGCCACTTCGTCGGTAACGGCGGGGACTACTACTTCAAGGACTGGCACGCCGATCGGTCCAAGTCGGTGGGGCTGCTGCTGCAGAAGGGAGCGCACGACCTGGACGTCATCCACTGGCTCGCCGGCGGCTATTCGAGCCGGGTGCAGGCGATCGGTTCCCTGAGTGTCTACGGAGCTATCGGCGACCGGCGGGACCGGGCGGGGGAGCGCATGCAGGACTGGTTCAGCCTCGACAACTGGCCACCCACCGCACTCGAAGGTCTCAACCCGGTGATGGACGTCGAGGACATTTCGCAGGTCAACATGGTGCTCGACAACGGGGTTCTGGCGTCGTACCAGCAATGCCACTTCACCCCGGATTATTGGCGCAACTACACCGTCATCGGCACCGAAGGGCGCATCGAGAACTTCGGAGACGATGCCGGGTCGCAGGTCGGGCTCTGGAATCGCAGGCACGGGAGCGCGGCGCCGGCCGACGAGACGTTCGTGGTGTCCGAGGGGATCGGCGGCCATGGCGGGGCGGATTCCCTCATGATCGCGGAGTTTCTGGAGTTCGTACGCAGCGGCGCCGAAGCGCAGACATCCCCGGTCGCCGCCCGGAACGCCGTCGCGACGGGTGTGGTCGCCACCTTCTCCCTCCGGGGCGACGGCAGCGCACTGCCGGTGCCCGCTCTCGATCCCGGCCTCGCGGAGTACTTCGCCGCCGGCCAGCCCACGTCATGAGCGCTTCCCGGGCTACGGCAGAACCGCGCGATTCGTTGCGCAGCATGCTCGCGTCGGGCCGTCCGCGATCACTGCGCGGTGTCGACCGGCACGAGCTCGCGGCGGCGATGGACGACGTCAGCGACGAGGCGGTCGCTGCGCTCGTCGCCCGGGGATTCCCTCCTCCTATCGCTGCGGCCTCGCTCGCCGACATCCCCAGAAAGCTGGAGCTGTACGGCGAGCTGGTCGACGACGACTGGCTGCTGGCGGTGTTCACGGGCCGGGTCGTCACCCTGGGACGCCTGCAATTCGAGGTCGTGCCCAGCCGGTTCGGCCGCAACGTGCACATTCCCGAGACCGGCCCGCTTACGCCGGAGTCCGTCGACGACGCGTTCGCCCGGGCGGCCGAGTGGTTCCACGACGGCGCCCCTCTGGTGTGCGAGAGCTGGGTGTTCGACGACCGGCTCCGTGACCTTCCGCCGACCAGCAACCTGCGCCGCTTCATCGAGCGCTTCGACGTGCCACCGACCGCCTCGAACCCGGATGGCGCGCTGAGCGTCGCGAAGTTCGTGTTCAGGTCGACGCCCGAGCGGGTGGCGGCTGCTCCGTTGCGCCCCCACGCGACGGCGCTCGAGCGCATCGCCTATGCGGCGTTGACCGGAGAGGGCGTGTGGAGCAAGCCGCTGGCGACGTTGTTCCCGCGCTGATGACTCGTCACCCCGGATCAGGCGTTCGGGTAGTGCGGTCGAAGGTTTGCTGCGCTGACGCGGTCCAGCGCAGTGTCGGGGAGGAATCGGGCTAGACGGGTCAGCATCGCGGCGTCTCGGCCGATGGTGTAGCGCGTCCGCGGCTTCGGAACGGTGGTCGCGTCGGCGATGACCGTCGCCGCGGCCTGGGACGTCACGCCGCTCTTGGTGAAGGCTGTCGCTTGGTCGATGATGGCCTGCATGAGGTTTCCGTAGCGTCGCTGGTTCACTGGTGTCATCTCCTTGACGAAGGCCTGGGCACGCTCGATTCCGTGGCCGGTCGACAGCCGACCCCGGCTACCAGGGGGCGCGGGTGCCGTCCCAGGACCACAGGGCTCCGGTTGGACCGTCGTCGGGGAGCAGCGCGAGGCGGACCGCTCCTGTGGCGGCTTCGGCGGGGTCGCCGCCGACGGACATGCCCGCAATGAGGTTCGTTCGGCGCAGGCCCGGCGCGAGGGCGTTGACTTTGAAGCGGTCGCCGAGCGCCTGAGCCGTCAGTAGGGTGACGGCGTTGACCGCAGTCTTGGAGCTTCGGTAGGCGAGGCCGCCGCCTTGGACCCGTTCCCAATCGAACTGCGGGTTGGGGTTGCTGTTCCAGAACAGCGATCCGGTACCGCTCGAAACGTTGACGACACGAGGATGCGCCGAGCGTCCGAGTGCGGGGAGGAAGCCCTGCGTGACGGCGATGAGGCCGAAGACGTTGGTCTCGTAAGCGGTCCTCAACTGCTCGATCGTGGTGGCCGTGATGTCTTCGCGGCCCGGGTTCACCCCCGCGTTGTTGACAAGAATGTCCAGGTCGCCAATCCGCTCCGCTGCGGCGGCGACCGATGATGCATCGGTCACGTCCAATTGCACAACGCGCGCACTCGAGCCGAGTTCCTTCACCGCAAGCCGGCCTTTCTCACGGTCGCGTGCGCCGATCCATACGGTCACCCCGCGGTCAAGAAGTTGCTGCGCGATGGCGAACCCGATGCCACTGTTTCCCCCGGTGACCAGCGCGACCGAATTCGGTGCGGGTGAGGGGATCTCGGCGTGAAGACGTTCGATCTGATTCATGGTTCTCTCCCAACTCCAACCGTACGGTTGGAACTTTAGCGCGCTCGGGAACAATCTCCAACTAGGGCGTTGGTATTCTTGCGACATGGCATGGGACACCGAGGGGACGCGTCGCCGACTCCGTGATGCTGCGCTGGTCGAGTTCGCCGCGCGGGGTTTCGACGGCACCACCGTCGGCGCTATCGCGGCCCGTGCCGGGGTGAACAAGGAACGGCTCTACAGCTACTTCGGCGACAAGAAGGCGCTGTGGGAGCTCGTGCTGGCGACGGAGTTGGAGCGCCTTGCCGCTGGCGTCCGCCTCACCGGAGTCGGATTGGAGGACATCGGAGAATTCGCGGGCGCGACGTTCGACTACCACGCGGCCCACCCTGAGCTTGGGCGCCTGCTGCAGTGGGAGGGGCTGCAGGACGGCCCGCCCGCGGACGTGGTCGGACGCACGATGCACTATCGGGAGAAAGTGGAACGTTTCGCGACGGCCCAGAGGGACGGCGTGCTCGATCCTGGCCTCGATCCCGCTCACCTCGTCTTCGCCCTGATCGCCCTAGCCGCATGGTGGCAGACCGTGCCGCAGCTCGCCGAGATGATCACCGGCGCCGGGCCCAACGACCAGGAGGAGTGCGCACGACGTCGCCGGTTCGTCGTCGAAGCAGCCCGGAGACTCGCGTCCCCATCCCGCACCTGAGACAGTGCAGCCCCCGGTGCTTCACCCTCGGTTGGCGCGGCGCCCTCGATAGTCTCCTGTGCGCCGCGGCGCGGCGACGTGGTCGTCCTGCGCGCCCAGTGATAGAGAATTTCTGACCAGAAAGAAGGCAGTTGTGAAGATTCTCGTCACCGGCGGGTCCGGTCTCATCGGCCGGTTCGTGGTGGACAGACTCGTGCGATCCGGCCACGACGTGCTCGCCGTCGAGCGCACGGCATCCGCCCCGCACGCAGCGGGCCTGCTGCGGGCGACGACCGAGGTGATCGGTGACGCATCCGACGCGCGCCTCATGGACTCCGTCATGCCGGGGATCGACGCGGTCGTCCACCTCGCAGCGATCCCCGCACCGCTGGGGCATACCGCACGCGAATTGTTGACCGCCAACTCGATCACGACCATGACCGTCCTCGAGGCCGCCGGCGAGCACGGCGTCAAAGCCGTCGTGATGGCATCCAGCATTTCGATCCTGGGGATGGCCTGGTGCGCCGACCTGATGGGTCCTTTGTACCTGCCGGTCGATGAAGACCACCCGCTTCGGCCGACCGAGGGCTACGCGCTCAGCAAGGAATGCGACGAGGCAGCCGCTCGCATGGCGTCGCGGCGCTGGGGTCTGCCGATCGTGGCGATGCGATTCCCCTTCACCGACACGAACGAGAGCATCCAGTCGCGCCGTACGGATGCCGATGCCACGACACGATTGGCGAAAGAACTGTGGGCGTACCTCGACGTGCGCGACGCCGCGCGCGCCATCGAACTGGCGATCGGCGCCATGATCGACGGCCCGGTTCGCGGATGCTCGGTGGTGAACGTCCTCGCCGACGACGTTCTCCTCGACGAGCCCCTCGCTGAGCTCATGAGTCTGTGGCACCCAGAGGTGCCGTTCGATGCGGATCAGTACGGCTTCAGCGGAGCCTATGACGTGACCAGGAGTCGGGAACTGCTCGGTTTCGAAGCAGAGCACCTCATCCACCCCCGGATGTGAGCGATGATCTGCCACAATACGAACGTCATTGTTAACACAATCTCATTACCAGCGTTGAGGGGCCCAGATGGTTCAAGCGGAGCACCCGCTTCCGACTGACTTGTTCATGGATCTCGAACGCTCCGGCCCGGTCCCGATGTACTTCCAGGTCGCGAATCGTCTGGAAAAAGCGATCATCGACGAAACGCTGCCCGCGGGGTCACGCCTGGAGAACGAGGTCGCTCTCGCCATGCGGCTGGGGCTGTCTCGCCCGACGATCCGTCGAGCGATCCAGGAGCTCGTCGACAAGGGGCTGCTCGTGCGCCGCCGAGGAGTGGGCACGCAGGTCGTACACGGAAGGGTAACGCGCAACGTCGAGTTGACCAGCCTCTACGAAGACCTGGAGAGCTCGGGGCAGAAGCCGGAGACGACCGTCCTCGACTCCGCGGTCGTTCCCGCCGACGAGCGCGCCGCGACGATCCTCGACATCGAACCCGGTAGTCCGACACTTCACGTGAGGCGGCTGCGCCTGGCGGATGGGGTGCCGATCGCGATCCTCGAGAACACGCTGCCCACAGACTTCACCGACCTCGATACGGCCGACCTCCGCACGCACGGGCTCTATCAACTGCTGCGCGCGCGGGGAGTGACGATGCGCGTGGCGAAGCAGAGGATCGGCGCGCGGGAGGCCACGGCGAGCGAGGCGGATCTGCTCGACATCCGGCGGGGGAGCGCCGTGCTGACGATGTCCCGCACCGCGTTCGACAACTCGGGTCGTGCGGTCGAGTTCGGTCAGCACTGCTACCGTCCGGACCTCTATTCCTTCGAAGTCACCCTGGTCAACCGCTGACGGCGGTGTGACAGGGCGAGGTCGCGCTCAGCCGAGCAGCGGCCGCTGGTGCGCCCGTTCTTCCTCGTAGCGCCCGCGTGCTTCGTGTGTGCTCGCGAGCGTGGATGCTTCCGCGACCGGCACATCCCACCAGCCTTCGCCGTCGGGGGAGTAGTCGAGCGGGTCGCTGTTGATGTGGATCAGCGTCGTACGATCTGAGGCTTTCGCCTCGGCCAGCGCGGCGCGGAGTCGATCGATGGCATCCCGGCCCGGAGTCACGTCGATGACGTCCACACCGTAGCTGCGCGCGTTGGCCGCCAGGTCGATGGGAAGCACCTCCGCTCCGTCGAAGCCGTGGTCCGCATCCTGCCGGCGATATCTCGTGCCATAGCGTTCCGAGCCGATGGTCTCGCTGAGGTGACCGATCGACGCATAGCCGTGGTTCTGGATGAGGACGACGATGATCTTGATCCCTTCGGCGACCGCCGTGACGAGTTCGGTGTGCAGCATCAGATAGGAGCCATCGCCGACCATGACGATGACGTCCCGGTCGGGGGCCGCGCGCTTGACGCCCAGCCCGCCGGCGATCTCGTAGCCCATGCACGAGAAGGCGTACTCGACGTGGTAACCCAGCGCATCCCGCACTCGCCACAGCTTGTGCAGGTCGCCGGGAAGCGAGCCGGCCGCTTGGACGACCACGTCCCGCGGGTCCGTCGCGCTCTGGACGGCGCCGATGATCTCGGACTGGCCGGGCACCTCGGCGCCCGACGCTGCGAATGCGGTGTCGACCGTCGCATTCCATTCGGAGGTCAGGCGGCGGAGTTCGGCCGCGAACATGTCCTCGACGCGGTAGCCGGCAAGCTCCCGTCGGAGCGCGAGCAGAGTCTCGCGCGCGTCGGCGATCACTGCAAGCTGGGACCCGTGCTTGTACGCGTCGAAGGATGCGACGTTGATGTTCACGAAGACGACGTCGGGGTTCTGGAACGCCGTTCGGCTCGCGGTGGTGAAATCGCTGTACCGGGTGCCGATGCCGATCACCACATCCGCCTCGGCCGCCGCCCGGTTGGCGGGCATCGATCCGGTCGCCCCCACACCACCGAGGTACTGCGGGTGGTCCCACACGAGGGAGCCGCCACCGGCCTGGGTCGAGCCGACCGGGATCCCCGTCGCTTCGGCCAGGTCGCGAAGGGCGTCCTCGGCTCCGGAGTACAGGACGCCGCCGCCCGCGACGATGAAGGGCCGCGACGCGCTGCGGATGGCGGCGACGGCGCGATCGAGGGCCCCGCGCTCGGGCAGTGGCCGGCGAAGATGCCACTCACGGTCCTGCAGGAAAGCGATCGGCACGTCGAGCGCCTCGGCCTGAACGTCCTCCGGGAGCGCGATCGTCACGGCTCCCGTCTCCGCCGGGTCGGTCAGGACGCGCATCGCCTGAAGGGCGATCGAGTACAGCTGCTCGGGCCTCTGGACGCGGTCGAAGAAGCGTGACAGCGGACGGAAGGCGTCGTTGACGGTCACGCCGGTGTCGTGCGGCAGTTCGAGCTGCTGGAGTACGGGGTCGGCGACGCGGGTCGCGAACGTGTCGCTCGGCAGGAGCAGCGCGGGGAGGCGGTTCGCCGTCGCCAGAGCGGCCCCGGTCAGCATGTTCGCCGCCCCAGGGCCCACCGACGCCGCACTCGCCATCGTTCCGAGACGTCGGCGCATCCGGGCGTATCCCACGGACTGGTGGACCATGGCCTGCTCGTTGCGCGCCTGGTAATAGGGCATCAGCCCGGGCTGATCGTGATCCAGCTGCTTGAGCGCCTGACCGACGCCGGCGACGTTGCCGTGTCCGAAGATGCCGAAGGTTCCCGCGATCGTGCGCTCGCGGTGGTCGCCGTCCACGGTCCACTGGTGGGCGAGGAATTCGACGAGAGCCTGGCTGACGGTCATCCTGCGGGTGGTCATCGATTTTCTCCAGTTCGGTCGTCCGGTGACAGGTAGGGGAGCCGCGGATCGATGTCCTGGCCGTCCCACGTACCGCGGACCCAGCTGTGCGCCGGATCGTCGCTGATGTTCCACACGCGCTCCGGGTCGGGCCCCGCCATCACGTTGAGGTAGTAGAGGTCGTAGCCGGGCGCGGCGACGCATGGTCCGTGCCAGCCGTACGGGACGAGACCGATGTCACCGGTGCGTACCTCGGCGAGAGTGTCGATCTCGCCGGCGGCCGAGGAGTAGGTCCGCAGATAACCGAACGCGTCGGCATCCTGGGGAGCGAGTCCGGGCGGCACGGAGCGGGACACCGCGGTCTCGAAGTAGTAGATCTCCTCGAGCCGTGACTCGCCCTCGTCCTGGACGTCGTGCTTGTGCGGAGGGTACGACGACCAGTTCTCCGCCGGCGTGATGACCTCGCAGACGATGAAGCGGTCGGCAGCGAGAGTCTGCGGCGTGCCGAAGTTGTGGACCTGCCGGCTCGAGCGGCCCGCCCCGCGCAACTCCACCGGCACCTCGTCGCGCTCGATGCGACGGGTGGGGTACGCGACCGACGCCGGGGCTTCTGCGACGGCCACCCGACCCTGCCCGCTGATCGTCGCAGCGGAACCGGTCGACACGTAGAGGACGTCGGTGGGTCCGTCGAACACCGAGGAGCGCCCGGCCAGCTCTGTGACGCCGTCGTCGTGGCTCACGGTGAAGCTGCCGCCGAGGGGAACGACGAGGCGCTCCACCGCGTCCGACCCGAGTGACAGGACGTCCCCCGGCGCGAGCTCCGCGATCCGCAGGCCCGTGTGCCGCCATCCGGCGACACGGCCGTCGACGACGGATTCCCACCCGTCCCGCGCCAGCCCACCGCGCGGGAAGAACCATTCGTTCCGCCGAGTCATCGGATCAGTCGTGCTCGGGGAAGCCGAGGTTGATGCCGCCGTGGCTCGGGTCGAGCCAGCGCGAGGTGATGGCCTTCTGCTGGGTGAAGAACTTCACGCCCTCGGCGCCGTGCGCTTTCGTGTCCCCGAACAGCGAGTCCTTCCAGCCGCCGAAGGAGAACGTCGCAACCGGCACCGGGATGGGCACGTTGATGCCGATCATGCCGACCTGGACCTGGTTCTGGAAACGGCGGGCCGCGCCGCCGTCGTTGGTGAAGATCGCGGTTCCGTTTCCGAATGCACCCGAGTTGATCAGGCCCACACCTTCGTCGAAGCTCTTCACGCGGACGATCGAGAGCACCGGTCCGAAGATCTCCTCGGTGTAGACGCGCGAGGTGGTGGGGACGTCGTCGATCAGCGTCGGGCCGAGCCAGAAGCCGTTCTCGTCGCCGTCGACCTCCACCTCACGACCATCGATGACGATGGTTGCGCCGTCTTCCGCCGCGATGTCGATGTACGAAGCCACCTTGTCCCGGTGCGCCTCGGTCACGAGGGGACCCATGTCGCAGGAACGGCGCCCGTCGCCGACGGTCAAGCCGGCCATCCGTTCGGTGATCTTCTCGATCAGCGCGTCGGCGACCGGTTCGACGGCCACGACGACGGAGATCGCCATGCAGCGCTCGCCCGCGGAGCCGAAGCCGGCGTTGATGGCACTGTCGGCCACGAGGTCGAGGTCCGCATCCGGAAGCACCAACATGTGGTTCTTCGCGCCGCCCAGGGCCTGAACCCGCTTGCCATGGGCTGTTCCGGTTTCGTAGACGTACTTGGCGATCGGCGTCGAGCCCACGAACGAGACCGAGGCGACATCCGGGTGGGTGAGGAGGCCGTCGACCGCCTCCTTGTCACCGTTCAGCACGGTGAAGACGCCGTCGGGGAGCCCGGCCTCCTGCCACAGCCGGGCCAGCCAGATCGCTGCCGACGGGTCCTTCTCCGACGGCTTCAGGATGAAGCAGTTGCCCGCCGCGATCGCCACGGGGAAGAACCACATGGGTACCATCGCCGGAAAGTTGAACGGCGAGATGACCGCGACCACGCCGAGCGGCTGGCGGGTGGAGTACACGTCGACGCCGGTCGAGACCTGCTCGGAGTATTCGCCCTTCAGGTGATGTGCGAGGCCTGTCGCGAACTCGACGACCTCCTGGCCGCGCGAGATCTCGCCGAGCGCGTCGGAAAGGACCTTGCCGTGCTCCGAGGTGATGATCTCGGCCAGTTCGTCCTTGCGGCCGTCCAGCAGCTCCCGGAATCGGAACATGATCTGCTGGCGGCGTGCGAGGGACAGGTCGCGCCACGCCGGAAATGCGGCCGTGGCGGACGCGATCGCCGCGTCGATCTCCTCCTGGTTGGCGAGGGCGACCTCCTTGGTCACGACGCCGAGCGCCGGGTCGTAGACGGGGCTCGTGCGGCCGCTGGACGACGGGGACTCCGCGCCGTCGATCCAGTGCGGGACCACGGTGGCAGTACTGGTCTTCATGACACTTCCTTTGTGAGAACCGGCTTTGTGAGAACCGGCGCCGCCAACGACGCGGTGGAGGTGTGGACGAGCGCGGCGGCTCTGTCGACGGCTGCGGCGACGTCGTGGTCGGACGGGTAGATGAGACTTCGGCCCGCGACCAGCCCTCGCACCCCGGGTAGGCGCAGCGCGCCCTCCCACAGCTCGAAGACTTCTTCCTCCGCGGCCCGGGCTTCCCCGCCGAGCAGAAGGGTCGGCATGGTGGTGGCGGCCATCACGCGCTCCATATCGGGCACCACAGGAAGCTTCAACCAGGTGTAGACGGAACTCGTTCCGAGTCCCGCGGCGATCGCGATGGAGCGGATGACCGCGTCGGTGCTGAGGTCGTTGACCACCTTGCCGTCCACCCAGTCGCTGACGAAAGGCTCGAGCATGATCGGCACCCGGGCCCGTGCGGCTTCGTTGACGGCTCGTGCGTTCGCTTCGATCGTGGCTGCCGAGCCGGGGTCGGCGAAATTGATGCGGAGCAGGGTCTTGGCGAAATCCAGGCCATCCCGTACGATTCCCGCGATGTCGTACGCGGTGAAGCGGTCGTCCATCTCGAAGGACGCATGCCGGAGGCCCCCGCGGTTCATCGACCCGACGACGACCTTGTCGTCGAGGAGGCCGAGGAGCGCCAGGTCGTCGATGATGTCGGGAGTGCCGAGCACCCCGTCCACGCCCGGCCGGCTGAGCGCGGTCGCCAGGCGGTCGAGCAGATCGTAGCGGTCGGCCATCGCCAGCTCGTCGCCGCGGATCCCGAGCGCACCCCGCGCGGGGTGGTCTGCGGCGACGATGAAGAGCCGGCCGTCGCCATGGATCAGGGGACGGCGCCGGCGTGAGGCGAGCACCGCGCGCAACCGCGCCGGGTCCTCCGCCCGCGTGCGACGGAGGCGGTCGAAGTCCGGCTCGCTCAATCGCGCCGCTCCGACCGGCGACGTACCGTCAACGCTCAGCATGTGCGTCCCCGACCAGGAGGGCGTCCACCTCGGCCGTGGTCGGCATGGCCGTGGAGCATTCACGGCGTGACGCCACGATGGCACCCGCGACGTTGGCGAAGCGCAGAATCCGTTCGAGGTCCCAGCCCTCGAGGAGTCCGTGGCACAACGCCCCGCCGAAACCATCGCCGGCCCCGAGGCCGTTCACCACCGCGACCGGGAACGGCGGGACTTCCACCGTCTCGGTTCGCGTCTTCGCCAGAACGCCTCTCGGTCCCTGCTTCACGATCGCGAGTTCGACTCCCCGCTCGAGCAGAGCATCCGCCGCCCGGAGCGGATCGGTTTCACCGACCGCCACCTCGCATTCCTCCCGATTGCCGACGGCGACCGTGACGTGAGGGAGGGCCCGCCCGATCTCCTCCGTCGCATGCGTGGGCGAATCCCAGAAGATCGCACGGTAGTCGAGGTCCAGGATGGTGAACTCACGTCGGCTCCTGGCCTGCCACGCGCGATGATGGGCGCCGCGGCTCGGTTCTTCAGTGAGCCCCGTCACCGTCGCCCAGAAGATCCGGGCACGCGAGATCGCCTCCAGGTCGAGCGACTCCGCGGTGATGGCCAGGTCGGGCGCCTTCGGCTTTCGATAGAAGTAGATGGGGAAGTGGTCTGGAGGGAAGATCTCGCAGAACGTGACCGGCGTCGGGAGCTCGTGGGCGACACCGACGAACCGGTCCGAAACCCCCAGGCGGCCAAGTTCCCGGTGCACATAGCGGCCGAACGGATCGCCGCCGGTGGCCGAGATGAGCGCGGCACTGCGCCCGTGGCGCGCAGCTGCAACGGCCACGTTGGCCGCGCTGCCCCCGAGGTACTTGCCGAAGGTGTCGACGTCTTCGAGTCCGACGCCGTCCTGCAGCGGGTAGAGGTCGACACCGACTCTGCCCATGGTCAGCACGTCATAGGCGTCATCGGATAGTTCCTGCTTCACGCGGCTTACCCTACTATGTACTGACAAGAGAACATAATCATTCCATCAGGAGGACGCTGGCGTGCGGAGCGAGGAAGTGGTCCATCACCAGTTCAGCCGCGCCCAGCGCGGCGATCTGCTCGCTCAGCGCCGAGCCGACGACCTGAAGCTCGTCGCGCGAGACGACGAGTTCGTCGCGGACCGCATCCTCGACCAGGGGCAGGAACACGGCGCTGAGCCGGTTCCACATGGGGCCGCCGAGCACCACCCGAGGCACATCGAGGAAATTGACGAGCACGCCGACGCCGACCGCGACCCGGCGTGCGGCGCGCTCCAGGATGAAGGACGCCGTCGGATTCCCGCCCGCGGCGAGCTCCGACAGCGTGGTGCAGGCGTCGTCGAGCGCCAGGTAGTCGTTCAGGTCGGGCAACGGGATCACGCCGGCCTGCGCCGCCTGGATGACCAGCGCTTCGGGAACGCAGGCCGCGGCGAGTCCTCCGCGACGCCCTCCCCAGCCGAGGTCCTCGGCCGCGGGGTCGACGAGGATGTCGCCGATCTCGCCGATGTTGTTGCTGCCGCCGCGGAGTACCTGGCCGCCGAAGACGACCGAGGCGCCGACTCCGGAGCCGAGATAGAGGAACAGGAAGTCGGGGCTGGCCGAGCTGCGCAGCTCGGCCGTGGCCGCCGCCGTGACGTCCTTGTCGAGAAGCACCGGCATCCCGGTGGCGTCATGCAGATCGGCTCGCAGGTGCACATCGCGCCAGGTGGGAAGCTGCGGAGGGCGCAGTACGACGCCGGTGCGGACATCCAGCGGCCCGGGGGCGGCGATCCCGAGGCCCAGCACTCGGTCGCGGTCGATCCCGAACTCGCGGATCAGCCGGCCCGTGCTGACGGAGATGAGCGAGGTCATGTCGTTGGGGCTGGACGGCTGCGGGATGCGCAGCTGCTGGCGGTGGCGCACCTGACCGGCGACGTCGACCAGCACCAGCGTCAGGCGGGCGGGGTCGATATGCACGCCGACGGCGAAGGCGCCGTCGCCGTTCACGGTCAGGGGGATGCTCGGGCGCCCGCGGAGCACTTCGGTCGGCGGGCTCTCGACCACCATTCCGGCGTCGATCAGACGCCGGGCGATGTTCGAGACGGTCTGCGAGGCGAGTCCCGAACTGCGCTGCAGCTCTGCCCTGCTGGTGCCGGGATCGCGACGGATCAGGTCGAGGATGACGGCCTGGTTGTAGTCGGCCAGGCGGGGGAGGTTCGTGCCTCGAAGCATGTCGCCCTCCCGTTTCGACCGTCCGGCCGGGTCGGCCTTCGTTGCCGTCCCTGCGGATTATTCTATCGAGTAGAGTCACTGGCAAAACACCCGCGTTATCGGCAAAGGCGTCGCGGCAAGAGCCGTACACGGCGCGGAAAATCGCTTGACGCACATCAGAACTATGTCCTAACATTCGGACGAAGGCTTTGTCCCATCGATTCGGCAAAGTAGCCAACGGGGCAAGCAGGAGAGGCACCGCAATGAAGCGCACCCGCGTTATCGCCGCCCTCGCCGTCAGCATCGTCGCGGTAGCCGGGCTGAGCGCCTGCTCACCCGGCGGCAGCAACAGCGGTGGGCCCACGACCATCACGGTCATGGAGTATCAGCAGACCCGTATCGACTCGATGAAGAAGCTGCTCCCCGGCTTCGAGGCGGCGATGAAGAAGCAGGGCAAGGACATCAAGGTCAAGCTGGTGGCCGATGTTCTGACCGACGACCAGTTCAAGACCAAGATCACCCAGCAGCTCATCGCGGGCCAGGCGCCCGACCTCATCGACATGGGCGACAGCCTGGTTCCCGGATTCGCCGGCGCCGGCTACCTCGCACCGATCGACGACTACCTGAACAAGTGGAGCGGCTGGAGCCACTACTACCCGCAGTTCAAGAAGGCGATGGTCCGCCAGGACGGGCACATCTACGCCCTCGTGCACGACACCGGTGTCCAGAACCTCTTCTACCGCAAGGACATCCTCACCTCCCTGGGCATCGACACCAGCCAGCCCAAGACGTGGGACGACCTGATCTCGCGCCTCGAGCAGGTGAAAGCGAAGACGGGTGACACTCCCATCGTGATCCCTGCCGGCACGGCGTGGGGCGGCGGCGCGTGGAACGAGGGCTTCCAGCCCATCCTCGGCGGCACCGACAAGGACTACTACAACCTGAAGTCGGGCAAGTGGGACCTCAAGAGCAGCGGGTTCCCGGCGGTCTTCGACCTGTACAGCACGCTCACCACCAAGGGTCTCCTGCCGGTGCAGGACCTGGAGAACCCGAACCCGTGGGAGCCCACCAAGTATGACAAGTTCCCAGCCGGCAAGATCCAGGTCGCGGCGCAGGGCACCTGGGGCTGGAAGTACGACTGGGGCCCTGAGGGCGCAACGCCCATCCCGGACCTGACCACCAAGGTCGACACCTGGCAGTACCCGGCGCTCCGCAGCGGTGACAAGCCCTTCGGCTGGAGCGGACTCGGCTTCGGCTACGCCACCCCGGAGAAGTCGAAGCACAAGGACGAGGCCATGCTGCTGGCTCAGTACCTGTCGAGCGGCACGGCGCTGGCCGACCAGCTGGTCGCCTCCGGCGCAGCCGCGCCGCGCGACGACCTGGCGAACGTCAAGCCGTACGCCGACGAGCCCAAGCTGATCCAGGCCGGCAAGGACCTCAGCACGAGTGTCTATGTGCCGACCGGCGACGGTTCCGACCAGATCGCCCAGGCGATCGCCAGCTCGACCGAGCTGATCCTCAATGGCAAGGCCGACGGCAAGCAGGCCTACGAGGCGTTCGTCAAGGACGCCACCGACCTGCTCGGCCCCAATCTGGTGAAGTAGTGACTTCGATCACCGACGTACCCGTCTCGGCGGCGGCGGCCTCACGGCCGCCGTCGCCGCGGCGGCGCGGAAGACGGCGCTCCTGGCCGCTGCTGCTGATCCTGCTCGGCCCGGGTGTCGCGCTGATCCTGTTGTTCATCGTGGTGCCCGCCGTCTACGGCATCTACCTCAGCTTCACGAACACCCAGCTCACCGGCTTCGCCGCGCGCGACCCGAAGTTCGTCGGCCTCGACAACTATTCGTATCTGCTGACCAGCGCCGACTTCCTCTCGTCCCTCGGTCACACCGGCCAGTTCGTGCTCTACTCGGCGATCATCGGCCAGACCGTACTCGGGATGGTCGCGGCGATCCTGCTCAGCCGGCCGTGGGTGCGCGGAAAGGGCATCTTCGGCGCCGCGATCCTGATGCCGATGGTGGTTCCGGAGGTGGTGGCCTCGCTCGCCTGGGCGAGCGTGCTCTCCAACGGGCCGGCAGGCACACTCAATCAACTGACCGGGATCTTCGGTGCCGGGCCCACGGACTGGCTCCAGGTGGTGCCGATGGTGTCGATCATCATCGTCAACATCTGGCGCGGCATCGCCTTCGCGATGATCATGTTCCAGGCGGCGCTGGAGGATGTGCCCGTCGAGTTGATCGAGGCGGCCCGGATCGACGGCGCGCGGGCGCTGCAGGTGTTCCGCTACGTCACTCTCCCGCTCATCCGCGGCCCGGTGTTCCTGTACCTGCTGCTGACGACGATCAGCACGGTCGGCGTGTTCGGGCTGGTCTACTTCCTCACCCAGGGCGGCCCGGCGGGCCAGACCCGCCTTGCCGCGATCTACATCTACGAGCGCGCGCTGCAGTTCTCGCAGGTCGGCATCGGCAGCGCCGCGTCGATGATCCTCCTCGCGATCGTCCTGGTCCTCGGAATCGTCTACGTGCGGCTCTCGAAAGTCGAGGTGTGAAATGACGACTCTGACCAGTCGCAACGTGACTCCGGACGCGGCAGCCACCGGAACCGCCGCTCCGGGCCGCCGCTTCAGGAGGCGCCCCCTCACTCCGGTCGACCGGGTGCAGCGGGTCCTCGGCTACCTGCTGCTCGTGATCCTGGCGCTGTTCTGCCTGGTGCCGTTTGCGTGGGTGATCCTCAGCTCCGTCGACAGCCACGCCGGCCCGAACGTTCAGCTCCCCGCGCTGTCGTTCGACAACTTCGTGCGCTTCTTCACGAACTCGGGGACGCCGCAGCTGCTCATCAACAGCCTCATCATCGGCATCGGCGCGACCGTGCTGAACCTCGTCCTGGGCGTGGCCGGAGGCTACGCCCTCGCCCGCTTCTCGTTCCCCGGTCGCCGTACCTTCATGTACGGGATCCTCCTGATCCGGGTCATCCCGGCTCCGGCGACGATCGTCCCGCTCTACCTGATCATGGTGAACCTTCAGCTCACGAACACACTGTTCGGGCTGATCCTGGTCGAGGCGGTGCTGCAGCTCCCGATCACGCTGTGGCTGCTGAAGGGCACCATCTCCGCGGTGCCGATCGAACTCGAGGAAGCGGCCTGGGTGGACGGCAACACCCGCTTCCAGGCGATCTGGCGGGTCGTCCTCCCGTTGGTGGGTCCCGGTCTCGGCGCCGCCGCGATGCTGACGTTCATGAACGTCTGGGGCGACTTCCTCACCCCGCTCGTGATGCTGCAGAGCCAGGAGCTGTACCCGCTGTCGATCGGTCTGTTCCGGGCGTTCAGCGAGCACAACCAGGTGGACTGGGGTCTGCTCGCCGCCAGCGCCATCGTCTACGTGGCGCCGCCCGCCATCCTCTACGTCTTCGTGCGCAAGCACCTCCTCCGCTCCAGCCTCGGCGGCGCGGTGAAAGGATGACCCCTCCGATGAACGACTCCACCGAGGGCAGCGGCCCGTCGGACGGCCGTCTGCCTGTCGTCGTCGTCGGCGCCGGCGCCATGGGCGGCGAGTGGATCAGGATGCTCGCGCGGTCGCCGCACGCGGTCCCGGTCGGCGTCGTCGACCTCGACGTCGCACTCGCCACCTCGACCGCGGCCTCCGCGGGCCTCGACGACGTCGTGGTGGGGGCCTCCGTCGCGGAGGTCGCCGAGCGTGCCGGAGCCGAGGCCGTCATCAACGTGACCGTGCCGCAGGCCCACCGCGTCGTGAACGAGCAGGCGCTCCGTGCGGGCTTGCCGGTGCTGTGCGAGAAGCCTCTCGCCCCGACGGTCGCCGAGGCGCTCCGCCAGATCGCCCTCGCGGATGTCACGGGGGAACTGCTGATGGTGAGCCAGTCCCGCCGGTACTTCAACCACCTGGCCGCGTTTCGAAGTGCCGTCAACGCCCTCGGCCCGCTCGGGGCTGTGACCGCGCAGTTCTTCCACGCCGATCACGAGCCCGGTTTTCGGGAGCAGATGGCGCATCCACTGCTCGTGGACATGTCCATCCACCACTTCGACCAGCTGCGCTACCTGAGCGGCGACGAGCCGGTCGCGGTCCGCTGCAGCTCGTGGAACCCGGCATGGAGCTGGTTCGCCGGCGACGCGGCGGCGTCTGCCGAGTTCGAACTCGCCTCCGGTGCGCGCTTCGTCTACGCCGGCAGCCGGTGCACGCCGGGCCTGCAGACCTCGTGGAACGCCGACTGGCGCGTCCATGCGGAGCGAGGGGCCGCTGCCTGGGACGGCGACGATGTCGTGCGGGTGGAGGCCGAGGGCGTCGGAATCGAGATCCCGGACGGCCGCGAGGGGATCGAGGGATCCCTGGAGGAGTTCGTCTCCGCCCTGCGGTCAGGCACCACCCCGCAGAACGAGGTGCGGGCGAACGTGCTCAGCCTCGCGATGGTCGAGGGCGCGATCCGGAGCAGTGAGCGCGGCGGCGAGCGGGTCGTCGTCGCCGAGCTGCTCGAGGAATCGCTCGCCCAGGCCATCGCCGACGAGCGGAGCGACGATGTCGCCGCCCTGCTCACGTCATGGAACAGCGCTGCCGACGGTATCGCAACACCGGCCTGGGGTTCCGCTCCGGCCACGATCGCGTCAGGAGGCGCCCGATGACCAGTACCCAACCGATCCAAGTCGTCGTCTGGGGCGAGAACCGCCACGAGCAGGTGAACCCCGTCGTCCGGGGCATCTACCCGGACGGCATGCACTCCACCATTGCCGACGGGATCAGGGCGCTGCTCGGAGAGGACGTGACGGTCTCCACCCGGGTGCTCGACGAGCCCGAGCACGGCATGACCGAGGAGACCCTCGCGGAGACGGACGTGCTGCTCTGGTGGGGCCACACGGCGCACGACGAGGTGGATGACGAGGTCGTCGACCGCATCCACCGCCACGTCCTGGAGGGGATGGGCATCATCGTCCTGCACTCCGGGCACCATTCCAAGATCTTCCGCCGGCTCATGGGGACGACCTGCAGCCTGCGCTGGCGCAACGACGCCGACCGTGAACTGGTGTGGACCATCTCGCCGCGGCATCCCATCGCGGAAGGCGTGCCCCAGCCGATCGTCATCCCTGGGCAGGAGATGTACGGCGAGTTCTTCGACATCCCTGAGCCCGACGAGCTCGTGTTCATCAGCAGCTTCTCCGGGGGCGAGGTGTTCCGGAGCGGTGTGACCTACCGCCGCGGCTACGGACGTGTCTTCTACTTCAGCCCAGGAGACGAGGTGTTCCCGGTCTATCACCAGCCCGAAGTGCAGCGCGTGATCGCGAACGGCGTCCGCTGGGCCCGTCCCGAGCGGGCGCGCGAGCCCTACGTCGTGACGCCGATGTACCTCACGGGCGAGTTCGACCGTCCGGTGCTGCCGTCGCCCGACGGCCTCGTCGACTACTACACCCGCGAGCCCATCGCGTCGCGGGAGAGCTGAGCGTGGCGGAGGAGTTCAACCCGAACGGACGGTCGCGCCTGGACGCCGAGACGCTCGCCATGCAGCGCGTGCGCCGGTTCACACGTTTCCGCATCCAGCCGGCCCTCTACCGCGAGTCGCGCCCCGTCTCCATCGCCAGGTGGCAGGTCGACGGGGAGCCGGTGCCCTTCGCGGAGGCGGTGAACCGGCCGTTCGAGCCCGTCGAGGTTGGCGCCGCCTGGGGGCGGCCGTGGGACACGGTCTGGTTCGACGTCCGAGGCGAGGTTCCCGCCGACTGGCCGACCGATGAGACGGAGCTCGTGGTCGACCTCGGCTTCACCGGGGAGCAGCCCGGCTTCCAAGCTGAAGCGACGGCGTACCGTCCCGACGGCTCGATCGTGAAGGCGATCGAGCCCTTCAACGCGTGGGTGCCGCTCCCCGCCGGTTCGTTCCGGCTGCTGCTGGAGGCGGCGGCGAACCCGATGATCCAGGTGCCGTACGAGTATGAGCCGACGCCGCTGGGCGACAAGGCCACCGCAGGCGTGGACCCGATCTACCGGGTGGCGCGGCTCGAGATCGCTCGGCGCGACCTCGGGGTGTGGGAGCTGCTGCAGGATGTGGTCACCCTCGACGGTCTCGTCGAGGTGTTGCCTCGGGACGGTGCCAGGCGCGCGCAGATCGTGCACGCGCTGGAACGGATGGTCGACGCGATGGACCCCGACGACGTGTCCGGGACGGCCGCCGCCGGACGGGACGCGCTCGCCGCGGTGCTCGCCGCGCCCGCCGCATCCAGTGCCCTCCGGGTCTCCGCCGTCGGCCACGCGCACATCGACTGCGCCTGGCTGTGGCCGACGCGCGAAACGGTCCGGAAGGTCGCCCGGACGTTCGCGAACGTGCTCGACCTCATCGAACGCGACCCGGAGTTCGTCTTCGCGGCGTCCTCCGCCCAGCAGTACGCCTGGCTGAAAGACAGCCAGCCCGAGCTGTTCGAGCGGGTGCGCGCGGCGGTGGCTGCTGGGCGCATCCGACCGGTCGGCGGGATGTGGGTCGAGTCCGACACCAACATGCCCGGCGGCGAGGCGCTGGCCCGCCAGTTCGTGATGGGCAAGCAGTTCTTCCTTGAGGAGTTCGGGATCGAGAGCGACGAGGTCTGGCTTCCCGACTCCTTCGGGTACAGCGCTGCGCTCCCTCAGATCGCGCGCGCGGCCGGGGCGCGGTATTTCGTGACCCAGAAGCCGTCGTGGAACGAGACCAACCGGATCCCGTTCTCGAGCTTCCAGTGGGAGGGCATCGACGGGTCGCGGGTGTTCACGCACCTTCCGCCGGCCGACACCTACAACTCCGACCTCGGGGCGCTCGATCTGGCACGCACCGAGCGGACGTTCAGCGAGAAGGGCTCGGCACGCGAGGTGCTCGGCTTGTTCGGCTGGGGCGACGGCGGCGGGGGACCCACGCGCGAGATGCTCGCCCAGGCCGCCCGCAAGCGCGACCTCGAGGGATCGCCGCGCGTCGTGCTGTCCGATCCGCACACGTTCTTCGCCGCGGCCGAGGCCGAACTCACGAACCCGCCGGTCTGGGTCGGCGAGCTGTACCTCGAACTGCACCGCGGCACCCTCGTCTCGCAGCAGGCGACCAAGCGTGGTAACCGGCACAGCGAGGCGCTGCTGCGGCAGGCTGAGCTGTGGGCCGCGACGGCGGCCATCCTTCGCGGTACGCCGTACCCCTATGCGGAACTGCAGGATGCCTGGCGCACGGTGCTGCTCCAGCAGTTCCACGACATCCTGCCGGGCAGTTCCATCGCCTGGGTGCACCAGGACGCTGAGGCGGCCTACGAACGGGTCGCGGCGATCCTCGGTGGGATCATCGATTCGTCTCTCGTCGCTCTCGCCGGCGACGGGGACGTCCCGCTCGCGGCCAACGCCGGGCCGCTCCCGCAGCAGGGCATCCCGGCGATGGGCATCGGGCAGGCGTCCGCTCTCGAGCCCGTGGTGCCGCGCGTCGAAGCCGACGTGTTCGTGCTCGAAGACGACGCCCTCCGGGTTGCCGTCGACACGAGGGGCACCCTGGTCTCGGTACGGGATCTGGTCGCCGACCGCGAGGTGCTGCCCGAGGGGATGGCCGGCGGGGTGCTGCAGCTTCTGCGTGACACTCCCCGCGAATGGGACGCCTGGGACATCAACGAGGAGGACCAGCACTCCGGACGAGAACTTCTCGAGCCCGTTACGGTGGGCATCGACGGAGATGCGGTAGCCGTCCGGCACGAATTCGGCGCGTCGATTGTGGACCTGCGGATCCGGCTGGTCGACGGTCGCGTCGATTTCGCGTTCGAGATCGACTGGCACGAGTCGCAGAAGCTGCTCAAGCTCGCCTTCCCGCTCGACGTGCGAGCCGAGCGAGCGGCATCCGAGATCCAGTTCGGCCATCTGCACCGCCCCATCCACCGCAACACTTCGTGGGATGCCGCACGGTTCGAGACCGTCGCGCATCGCTGGGTCCAGGTGGGGGAGCCGGCCTGGGGTGTCGCGATCGCCAATGACGTGGTCTACGGCCACGACATCCGCACCGTGGCGGCGCCCTCGGGACGACCGATGGCGATGGCGAGACTGTCGCTGCTGCGGGCGCCGCTCTATCCGGACCCGGGCGCCGACCAGGGTGCGCACAGCTTCACGGTGAGTCTGCGGCCCGGGGGCATCCCCGAGGCGATCGAGGACGGCTACCGGCAGAGCCTGCCGCCGCGACCGACGCGCGGCACGCCGGTGGCGCCCCTGATCTCGGTCTCCGACCCGGCCGTCATCGTCGAGGCGGTCAAGCTGGCGGAGGACGGCAGCGGTGACCTCGTGGTGCGGCTGTACGAGGGGCACGGCGACCGTTCGTCGGCGACGGTGACGACCTCGATCGACTGGGATGCGGTGGAGGCGACCGACCTGCTGGAGCGTCCCGTCGAGACGGCCGCCATCCTCTCGTCGTCGCAGCGTCGGCTCGAGCTGGATCTCCGTCCGTTCGAGCTTCTGACCGTGAGATTCCGTGCGCCGCGCGCCGCGGAGTGAAGGAAGACACATGCAGGAGACGGTTCACTACCTCAACGACGTCGGCCCCGGAAGGGGCCGACGTCGCGCGGCCCGATCGTGGCTGCACTCGGATGCGCCGACCATCTCGCTGAACGGCGATTGGCGGTTCCGCCTCCTGACCGGGGTCCCCTGCAGCCTGGGAGCGCCCGACGCCCTGCCCGCGGGTGAGGGGCCCGAGTCGTTCGCAGACCCGGCATTCGATGACTCGGGCTGGGACGACCTGCCCGTCCCCAGTCACTGGGTGCTGCACGGGGAAGGTCGGTACGGTTCGCCGCAGTACACCAACGTGCAGCTGCCGTTCCCGCAGGATCCACCGTTCTCACCCGACGAGAATCCGACCGGCGACCACCGTCGTACGTTCTCGCTGCCCGCGGGGTGGCTCGACCGGGACGTCTACGAGGCGGTCGCGCTGCGCTTCGACGGGGTCGAGTCCCGCTACAGGGTCTGGCTGAACGGAACAGAGATCGGCGTCGGCACCGGGTCGCGACTGGCGCAGGAGTTCGACGTGACGGAGGCGCTCAGGGAGGGTCTCAACACGCTCGCCGTGCGCGTGCACCAATGGTCCGCGTCCACCTACATCGAGGACCAGGACCAGTGGTGGTTGCCGGGCATCTTCCGCGACGTGACGCTGCAGGCGCGTCCGCTCGGCGGGATCGAGGACCTGTGGGTGCGGGCGGGATACGACCAGCGGAACGGCGCCGGAGTCCTGGAGACGGAGCTCCGCGCGGAGGACGAAGCCTTCCCGGTGCGGCTCCGGATCCCCGGCCTCGGCATCGATGTGGAATGGGCGGACGCCTCCGCGGTCACGCCGATCCGAATCGGGGAAGTCCAGCCGTGGACGGCAGAAAGCCCCCGGCTGTACGACGCGACCCTGGTCAGCCGGGGAGGCGCGGAGACGATCGCGCTACGGCTGGGGTTCCGAACCGTCGAGATCGTGGGCGACCGCTTCCTCGTCAACGGGAGACGGGTCGTGCTGCACGGGATGAACCGGCACGAGACCCATCCGGACCTGGGTCGTGGATTCGACGAGGAATTCGTCCGCCGCGACCTCGAGTTGATGAAGCGCCACAACGTGAACGCGATCCGCACGGCCCACTACCCGCCGCATCCTCGGGTGCTCGACCTCGCCGATGAGCTCGGGTTCTGGGTGATGCTGGAGTGCGACATCGAGACGCACGCCTTCCACCACGGTGGCAGCCAGTTCGAGCCGGGAACAGACGAATGGATGGACAACCCGAGCGAGGATCCGGCCTGGCGGGCGACCTACCTCGACCGCATCGAGCGCACGGTCGAACGGGACAAGAACCATCCCAGCATCGTGATGTGGTCGCTCGGAAACGAGTCCGGTACCGGCGCGAACCTCGCGGCGATGGCGGAGTGGGTCCATGCACGCGATCCTGAGCGGCCGGTCCACTATGAAGGCGATCACGCCGGCGATTACACCGATGTCTACTCGCGGATGTACGCCTCCATCGCCGAGGTGGAGAGCATCGGCAGCGAGTCGACAGCGCTGCTTCTGAACGCATCCGGGGCGCAGTCCGCACGCCAGCGCACAAAGCCGTTCCTCCTCTGCGAGTACGTGCACGCGATGGGCAACGGTCCGGGTGGGATCGAAACCTACGAGAACCTGGTGGACCGGTTCCCCCGTCTCCACGGTGGTTTCGTGTGGGAGTGGCGCGACCACGGCATCCGTACCCGCACACCCGACGGAGTCGAGTTCTTCGGATACGGCGGAGACTTCGGCGATAGCGGTGTGCACGACGGCCACTTCTGCATGGATGGCATGGTCATGTCCGACGGCACCCCGACGCCGGGATTGGTGGAGTTTGCCGCGGTGACCGCACCCATCCGCTTCGCCATCGATGTCGTCGAGCAGAACGTGAGAGTGACGGTCAGCAACCTGCGTCATTCAGCGGACACCGGTGACCTGGTCTTTGCCTGGCGGATCGAGCGCGACGGCTCGACGATCGCTACCGGCGTGCTCGACGTCGCGGGTCCTGACGGCCGTCCACTGCCCGCGGGCGAGTCCGTCGTGGTCGATGTGGTGCTCAACGAGAACCTTCTGGCCAGGGGCCTGGGCGAGGTCTGGTTCACCGTCACGGCGGCGCTCACGGCCGACACGCCGTGGGCGGCGGCGGGCCACGCGCTCGCCGCATCACAGGCTCCTCTGCCGTCCGCGCCCCAGGAGCCCGTCTCGGCTACGTCGCCGGCCGCAGTGAGGCGTCCGGGCCGCCGGCAGCCGTTGGAGGTCACCGGTCGCTACGCACTCGGCCCGGCCGAGTTCGCGGACGGGCGGCTGATCGCCCTCGCTGGTACTCCCGTCACCGGCCCGCGCCTTCAGCTGTGGCGCGCTCCGACCGATAACGACGGCGGATCGCACATGGGGAGTTACGACGTCAGCGACCCGATGGAGGGTCGTGGGCTCGGGGTCCCCGGGCCTTCGTACGCGTCGCTCTGGCGAGAGGCAGGGCTCGACCGGCTGCGTTCTCGCGTCCTCGACGTCACGAGGACCGCTGACACTCTCGAACGGCGAACCCGCTGGGCCGCTGCCGACACACGTGTCGCTGTGACGCTCGACGAATCGTGGGAGACGGACGGAACGACGGTACGGCTCAGCGTGCAGCTGATCCCGAGCTCCCGGTGGAACATCGTCTGGCCGCGTCTCGGAGTCCGTTTCGACCTGCCGCTCGAGGTCGATGAGGCCCAGTGGTTCGGCACGGGGCCGGGGGAGTCGTATCCGGACTCGCGGCGGGGTGTGCTCGTCGGTCGCTATCGGGCCGGGATCGACCAGCTGACCGTTCCGTACGCGTGGCCGCAGGAGAGCGGCCACCGCAGCGATCTGCGACGGCTCGACCTCCTCGCGCGGGGACGTGAATGGCTCCGGATCGATGCGGAACAGGATGCGCGCGGCCGACGACCGGGCTTCACCCTCGCACGACACACTGCCGAGGAGGTGGGCGTAGCGACCCACCAGCACGAGCTGCCCGCTCGGGTTGCGACGTATCTTTATCTCGACGCCGCTCAGAACGGACTCGGATCGCGCGCCTGCGGCCCCGACGTCTGGCCGGATGCCCTCCTGCGTCCAGAAGCCCGTTCGCTCGGCTTCCGATTCGCGGCCCTGTGACACGCTGACCATGCACCTCGACGATGGAGATTCCGTGCCGAAGACCACCCCAGCCTCGCCGGATCTGCTGCTGCACCTCAGCGCGGGCGGCGTCAGTGTCGTGCTCGACGCCACGGCGGCGCGGCTGCCGTCGGTCGTGCACTGGGGAGCATCGCTCGGTCCGCAGACCGCCGAGAGCGTGAGCGCGCTGGCCGCCGCCGCCCAGGAGCCGGACACCGGGAACGTGGTCGATCAGGCCGTGCGGGTGGCCATCCTCCCTGAGCACCACGCCGGGTGGGAAGGCCGGCCCGGCCTCGCGGGCCACCGGAGCGGTGCCGGCTGGTCGCCGCTGTTCACGGTCGCGTCCGTCGCCGTCGTCACCGCCGACGGCACCCAGCCGCGACGCGACGGGCGCCTCGTGGACGCGGGCCCGGCCATCGTCACGTTCCACGCGCAGGATCAGGTGGCGGGGCTGGGTCTCACGCTGGAGTTCGAATTCCTGGCGAGTGGGCTGCTCCGTGCCCGTGCGACCGTGAGCAACCTCGGGCATGGCGTCTACGCGCTGACCGAACTGAACATCGCCCTTCCGCTTCCGGCACGCGCCCGCGAGATCCTCGACTTCGCCGGCCGCTGGAGCAAGGAGCGCATCCCGCAGCGCAGCGAACTCGTCGTCGGTACTCACGAACGCGAAGGCCGGAAGGGTCGGACCGGTTCCGACGCAGCCACGGTCCTGAGCGTCGGCACGCCGGGTTTCGGGTTCGAGCACGGAGAGGTCTGGGGCGTCCACGTCGCCTTCAGCGGCAATCACCGGCACTACGCGGAGCGCCTCTCCACAGGATCGCAGGTGGTCGGCGGGGGCGAGTTGCTGCTCCCGGGCGAGATCCTGCTCGATGAGGGCGCGAGTTACCGCGGGCCGTGGCTCTACGGCGCCTACGGGAACGGGCTGGACGATCAGGCGCATCGCTTCCACCGCTTCCTGCGGGCGCGCGGGACACACCCGTCCCGCCCTCGCCCGGTCACGCTCAACGTCTGGGAGGCCGTCTACTTCGACCACGATGTGGACCGGCTGATCGGCCTCGCCGATCGTGCGGCGGGCGTTGGCGTCGAGCGCTATGTCCTCGACGACGGCTGGTTCGCGGGTCGCCGGGACGACACCCGGGGCCTGGGCGACTGGACCGTGGACGCCGACGTCTGGCCGAATGGTCTCGGGCCCCTCGTCGACCACGTCCGGGGGCAGGGCATGGAGTTCGGGCTCTGGTTCGAACCGGAGATGGTCAACGAGGACAGCGAGCTGGCTCGGGCGCATCCCGAGTGGATCATGCAGACCGGTGGCCGCCTCCCGATCCGGTCCCGGAACCAGCAGGTCCTGAACCTGGGGATCCCTGAGGCGTACGAGCACGTCCTCGACCGGATGACGAGCATCCTCACCGAGTACGACATCGCTTACATCAAGTGGGATCACAACCGCGACCTGATCGACGCGGGTACGTTCCCGACGGGCGCGGCCGGCGTGCATGAACAGACGCTGGCCGCTTACCGACTGATGGACGAGCTGAAGCGTCGTTTTCCCGGGCTCGAGATCGAATCGTGCTCCTCGGGCGGGGGCCGAGTCGACCTCGGCGTCCTGGAACGGACCGACCGCGTCTGGGTCAGCGACTGCGTCGATCCGCTCGAGCGCCAGCAGATGAACCGCTGGACGATGCAGCTCCTCCCGGCCGAGCTCCTCGGATCGCACGTCGGCTCAGGAGTGAACCACACGACCGGGCGTGCCCACGAGCTCTCGTTCCGAGCGGGAACGGCGGTGTTCGGCCACTTCGGCATCGAATGGGACCTCGCGCGAGCGGGCGAGCGCGACATCCACGACCTCGCCGACTGGGTCGAGTTCTATAAGCAGCACCGCGCCCTGCTGCACAGCGGCGACCTCGTGCGTGCGGACGAGATCGATCCCGCCTTCCAGCTGTATGGAGCGGTATCCGCCGACAAGACGGAGGCGCTCATGTTCCTCGCCTTCGTGGGCCGATCGGACGAATCTCCGCACGGCCGGTTCACGCTGCCGGGCCTCGACCCCGACAAGCGCTACCGCGTGGCTCCGGTGATCGTCGGCACGCCTGACCGCGGGCGCGCCGAACCGCAGTGGTACGGGGACGGGTCAGGAGTGGTGCTCAGCGGTCGGGCGCTCGGAGTGGCCGGGCTCCAGATCCCGCGGTCGCTCCCGGAGCGAGTGGTCATTCTCCACGTCACCACGGCCTGACGGACGAGGCTCAGTACTCGATCCGGCCGTGCCGGTTGTGGAACTCGCCGGTCGGTCCGTCGGCGCCCAGCAGTGCGAGCGCCACGGTCGCGTCAGTCCCCTCGGTGACGGTCTGGTGGCCGCTGTGCCGGTTGAAGTCGGTCGCGGTGTAGCCGGGGTCGCTCACGTTCACCCGGAAGCCCGGCAGGTTCTTCGCGTACTGCACGGTCAGCGCGATGACCGCTGCCTTCGACGCGGCGTACGGGATGCCGCGCACCGGGAACTCGTCGTGGCCCTCCGCGCTCAGGTAGCGCGGCCAGCCGACGCCCGAGGCGACGTTGACGATGACCGGGTTGGCCGACTCCCGCAGAAGCGGCAGCGCGGCCTGGGTGACGCGGACGATGCCGACCACGTTCGTCTCGAGCACGGCGGCCATGGCGGCCGTTGTGAGGTCGTCCACGCCGTGCGAGCTGCCCAGGATGCCCGCATTGTTGATGAGGACGTCGAGGTGCGGCAGGCTCCCGATCGCAGCCTCCACGCTGGCCTGGTCGGTGACATCCAGCTGCACAGGATGCGCGCCCAGCGCGCGCGCCGCGTCGCCGCCGGCGGTGTCCCGCATTCCGGCGAAGACGGTGTGACCCGCTTCGATGAGGCGGCGGGCGGTTTCGAGGCCGAGGCTCTTGTTTGCCCCGGTGATCAGTGTGGTTGTCATGCCTTAGAGCCTGCGCCCGCACTGCCCGATCTCCCAGGCACTCCTCGACGGTGGGATCGGCAGTACCACTCTGGGCCGGCCCCTCTGGAGGAGGATGGATCTCATGAGTGAGTTCGCGAGTGTGCTTCGGTCGTGGCGCGCGCGGGTCACTCCGGCGGACGTCGGCCTCCCCGCCGGTGGACACCGCCGCGCGCCCGGCCTCCGGCGTGAAGAACTGGCCGCCCTCGCCGGTATCAGCGTCGACTACATCGTGCGCCTGGAGCAGGGGCGCGCGACGAATCCTTCCCCGCAGCTGCTGGGAGCGCTGGCCGTGGCGCTGCGGCTCACGGACGGCGAACGCGACCACCTCTACCGGGTCGCCGGGGCGGCACCCCCGTCGCGCGGGATGGTCCCCCGCCACATCGGCCCCGGCGTGCAGCGCATCGTCGACCGGCTGAGCGACGTGCCGATGGCCGTCTTCACGGCGAGCCACGACATCCTGCTGTGGAACCCGCTCTGGGCAGCGGTGAACGGCGACCCGTCCCGCTTCGTCGGCATCGAGCGCAACCTGGTCTGGCGGCACTTCACCTCGGATCACGGCGGCATCGAGTACGACGCTCAGCATGCCGAGGAGTTCGCGAGCGACCTCGCCGCCGACCTGCGCTCAGCGGTGGGACGCTACCCGGACGACTCCGGCCTCGCCTACCTCGTGACGCGGCTGCGCGCTGAGTCGCCGGAGTTCGAGCGCCGCTGGGCCGAGGCGCGTGTCGCGGAGCATCGGTCGAGCCGCAAGACCGTGACGGGCACGCCGGCCGGCCCGATCACGGTCGACTGCGACGTGCTCACGGTGCCCGGCAGCGATCTGCGGATCGTCGTCTACACGGTCGCTGCGGGCAGTACGGATGAGGCGCGACTCGACCTGCTGCGGGTGACCGGTCTTCAGACGTTGACCGTGTGACCGCTCCCTGTCCTCGGTCGTTGTGATCCCTCACATTTGGGCAGCAGGAGTGATCGAGGGCACGCAAATGTGCCTAGTTCCCTTGCCGATCGTCTAGCCGCCGTTACCAGATCGTTACCACGACAGTGTTGCTCCTGGCCCCAATGTGAAGGCTAACATTGCGACCATCCTGCTTCGGATCCCGATTCGCAGGCACTGTCGCCGGCGACGTCCGGTACCCGAACAAGGAGGTTTGGAATGAAGAAACTTGCGGGCGCTATCGCCGCCATCGGACTCATGGCCGTCGCACTGACCGGCTGCTCGGCGGGTGGAGCCGGTGGAGCGGGCGGGGGCGGTGGCGACAAGGTCATCACCGTCGGCTTCGCGCAGACCGGCTCGGAGAGCGGTTGGCGGGCGGCCAACACCCAGTCCATGAAGGAGGCCTTCTCGTCGAAGAACGGCTTCAAGCTGATCTTCAACGCGGCCGACAACAAGCCCGAGAACCAGATCGCCGCCGTCCACAGCTTCATCAACCAGGGCGTCGACGCGATCGTGATCGCCGCGGTCGTCACGACCGGCTGGGACGACGTCCTCAAGGAGGCGAAGGACGCGAACATCCCGGTGATCCTCGAGGACCGCACCATCGACGCCGACCCGAGCCTCTACGCCAGCTGGATCGGCGACGACTTCAAGAAGGAAGGCGAGACGGCCGGCAGCTGGGCTGCGAAGGCGGTCGGCAGCACCCCGACGAACATGGTGGTACTCGAGGGGACGACCGGTTCGGCCCCCGCGATCGACCGGGCGAAGGGCTTCTCGTCCAGCATCGGCGGCACGTCCATCACCACGCTGGACTCGCAGACGGGCAACTTCACGCGTGCCGATGGCAAGACCGTCATGGAGGGCTTCCTGCAGAAGTACGGCAAGAAGATCAACCTGCTCTTCGCGCAGAACGACGACATGGGGCTCGGAGCGCTCGACGCCATCAAGTCCGCCGGCCTGACGCCCGGCCAGGACATCAAGATCGTCACGATCGATGGCACCAAGGACGGCCTCACCGCCCTGGCCGACGGCCAGTTCAACTACGTCGTGGAGTGCAACCCGCTGCTCGGCGAGCAGGTCGCGTCCGTGGTCAAGGACGTGATCGACGGCAAGAAGGTCGAGAAGGCCTACACCGCGAAGGACCTCGCGTTCGACCAGGCGGCCGCCAAGGAAGCGCTGCCGACACGCAAGTACTGACCGGATGAGCCGGGCCACGGGGCGCGATCGCGTCCCGTGGCCCTCTCGATCAAGAAAGTAGGGCCCAGGACGTGACCGACAACGTCGTCGAGATGCGAGAGATCTCCATCTCATTCCCCGGGGTGAAAGCGCTCGACCAGGTCGACTTCACCTTGCGCCCGGGGGAGATCCATTCGCTGCTCGGCGAGAACGGGGCCGGCAAGTCCACCCTGATCAAGGCGCTGACCGGCGTGTACCCGATCGACAGCGGGCGCATCGCCGTCGACGGGGAGACCCGGACGTTCGCCGGCACGGCCGACGCCCAGGACGCAGGCATCGCCACCGTCTATCAAGAGGTCAACCTCTGCTCCAACCTGTCGGTCGGCGAGAATGTGATGCTCGGCAACGAGAAGCGCGGACACTTCGGTGTGGACTGGCGGGCCACCCACAAGGAGGCGTCGCGCTTCCTCGGGGAGCTGGGCCTCGACATCGATCCGCGCTCGCCGCTCTCGTCGCACTCCCTCGCCGTGCAGCAGCTGGTCGCCATCAGCCGGGCCGTGGTCGTCGACTGCAAGGTCCTCGTCCTCGACGAACCGACGTCGAGCCTCGACCGGTTCGAGGTCGAGCAGCTGTTCGCGGTGATGCGGGCGCTGCGCGATCGCGGCGTCGCCATCCTCTTCGTCTCCCACTTCCTCGACCAGATCTACGAGATTTCTGACCGGCTCACCGTGCTGCGCAACGGTCGGCTCATCGGCGAGTACGCCGTCGGCGCGATCAGTCGCACGGAGCTGATCGCGGCCATGCTCGGCCGGGAGCTGGCCGAGTTCGAGTCCATCGGCCGGTCGGCCGACCGGCCGGTCGACCGCGAGGGCGCTCCGGTGCTGAGCGCCACGCTGCTCGGCCGGAAGGGCTCGGTCGAGCCGTTCGACCTGGCGGTCTACGACGGCGAAGTGGTCGGCATCGCCGGCCTGCTCGGCTCCGGGCGCACCGAACTGGCGCGCCTCGTGTACGGCGCCGATCGCGCCGACCACGGCCGCATCTCGGTCCGAGGGTCGGCTGCGCGACTGACCAGCCCGCGCCATGCCGTCGACCAGCGCATCGCCTTCTCGTCGGAGGACCGCAGGGAAGAAGGGATCATCGCCGACCTCACCGTTGCCGAGAACCTCATCCTGGGCGTGCAGGCGAAGCGCGGGTGGCTGAGGAGGGTGCCGAAGGCGGAGCAGTCGCGGATCGTCGGTAAGTACATGGAGTCCCTCGGGATCCGGCCGGCCAATCCGCACGCGCTGATCCGCAACCTGTCGGGCGGCAACCAGCAGAAGGTGCTGCTCGGGCGCTGGCTGGCCACCGATCCTCAGCTGCTCATCCTGGACGAGCCGACCCGCGGCATCGACATCGGGGCGAAGGCGGAGATCCAGCGGCTCATCGTCGAGCTCGCCGCGGGAGGTCTCGCTCTCATCTTCATCTCGTCCGAACTGGATGAAGTGGTGCGCCTGTCGCAGCGGGTGGTAGTCATGAGGGATCGTCGGAAGATCGCCGAACTGGACAATGAGAGTCACCTGGATGTCGACGACATCGTCGCACTGATCGCCAAGGAGGGCGCAGCATGAGGACGATCTTCAAGCATCGGCTGGTCTGGCCGATCGGGGCGCTCCTGGCGCTGATCGTGCTGAACACGATCTCGCGCCCGAGCTTCCTCAGCATCACCGTCAAGGATGGCGAGCTCTACGGGTCGCTCATCGACATCCTGCGCAACAGCGCGCCGCTGATGCTCATCGCTCTCGGCATGACACTGGTGATCGCGACGCGCGGTATCGACCTGTCGGTCGGAGCGCAGATGGCGATCGCGGGCGCGGTGGCGCTGACGATCATCAAGGGCTCCGATTCGCCGAGCAGCCTCGGGACGGTGAGCGCGGCGATTCTCACCGCCGTCGTGATCGGGCTGCTGTTCGGGCTCTGGAACGGTTTCCTCGTGGCGGTGCTGGGCATCCAACCGATCATCGCGACGCTGGTGCTGATGCTGGCGGGGCGCGGTATCGCGCTGCTGATCACCGGAGGCTTCATCACGACCATCACGAGCACTCCCTATGCGTACATCTCCCAGGGGTACGTCTTCGGGCTGCCGTTCGCCTTCATCGTGTCGATCGGCGCGATCATCGTGATCAGCCTCCTCGTGCGCCGGACTGCGCTCGGCGTGCTGACGGAGTCCGTCGGCATCAACCCGTCGGCGAGCCGCCTCGCCGGAGTCCGGTCGCGCGGCATCGTCTGGAGCCTGTACGGCCTCAGCGGTCTACTCGCCGGCATCGCCGGCATCCTCTACAGCTCCAACATCATGGCTGCGGATGCGAACAACGCCGGCCTGAACATCGAGCTGGACGCCATCCTCGCGGTGGTGCTCGGCGGCACGTCCCTCGCCGGCGGCAAGTTCTCGCTCGCGGGCACGGTCATCGGCGTCTTCATCCTGCAGACGCTGACGTCCACCATCACGTTCCTCGGCGTCCCGCCGGCGGTCACGCCCGTATTCAAGGCGATCGTCGTCATCATCGTCTGCCTCTCGCAGTCGCGGAGGGTGCGCACCTGGCTCGGTCGTCTGCGACCACCGCAGCCCCGCATCGCCGTATCGCCCGCCGAAGCCGAAAGGAGCGCGGCATGAGCGCCACCCCGATCCTCGAACCCACCCGCACCGTCCGCGTCACGCCCAGCTGGCGTCACCGGCTGAGGAACAAGGCGTCGTGGGCGCCGGTGCTCGCCGCGGTGACCATCCTCATCCTGATGCTCGCCGCCGGGCAGCTGTATCTCGGCACCTTCGTCACCCCGCGCATCCTGTCGTCGCTGTTCGTCGACAACGCGTACCTGATCGTCCTCGCAGCCGGAATGACCTTCGTCATCCTGAGCGGCGGGATCGACCTCTCCGTCGGCGCGGTCATGGCCTTCACCGGGATTCTGGCGGCGAAGATGCTCGCCGCGGGCATCCCGACGCCGCTGGTGATCCCGCTCATGATCGCGGCGGGAGCCCTGTTCGGCCTGACCATCGGCATCATGGTCCACTACTTCGACGTGCAGCCGTTCATCGCGTCGCTCGCCGCGATGTTCCTCGCGCGCGGCCTGTGCTTCGTCGTCAGCCTCGAGGCGATCCAGGTCAAGGAGCCTGCGGTGCTGTGGCTGCAGTCGACGAAGCTGGGAGCCGGCGGCTGGTACATCACGCCGACGGTCATCATCGCTCTGCTCGTCGTCGCGGTGGCCATCTGGGTGCTCGGCTACACCCGCTTCGGTCGCACGGTCTATGCGGTCGGCGGCAACCAGCAGTCCGCTCTGCTGATGGGTCTCCCGGTCGCACGCACCCGTGTCCTCGTCTACGTGATCAGCGGGACCTGCGCCGGGATCGCGGGCCTCCTGTTCACGTCCTACACCGCGGCGGGCTACAGCCTGAACGGGATCGGTACGGAGCTGGACACGATCGCAGCCGTCGTCATCGGCGGCACGCTGCTCACCGGCGGCAGCGGTTACGTCATCGGC
This sequence comes from Leifsonia sp. RCC_180, assembly GCF_058138205.1. Classification (NCBI taxonomy): domain Bacteria; kingdom Bacillati; phylum Actinomycetota; class Actinomycetes; order Micrococcales; family Microbacteriaceae; genus Leifsonia; species Leifsonia sp. RCC_180. The sequence continues at coordinate 3,159,401 of NZ_CP200340.1, forward strand.
TCGCTGGTCGGCGTACTCGTCTACGGCGTCATCAAGGTGTCCATCACGTTCCTCGGCGCCGACGCGTCGTGGACCCGGATCACGATCGGCATCCTGCTGCTCGCGTTCGTCGTCGTCCAGCGCCTCATCGTCGCCCGGACCAGCAGGAAGTGAGCACCGGCCGATAGTAGTGTGGTCAGCGTCACCCAGGGCGGACAAGGAGCGCGAGGCGACGATGCATGTCGACCCGGTCGTGGAGGTCAGCGGCGCATCCGTGCGGTTCGCGGGCGACGCGGCGCTCTCGAACGTCGACTTCCGGATGTTCCCCGGCGAGGTCCACTCGCTGATGGGGGAGAACGGGGCCGGGAAGTCGACCCTGATCCGGGCGATCACCGGCGTCATCCGGCTCGACTCCGGCGTCGTGCGACTGGATGGCGTGCCGCGCACGTTCTCGAACCCCCGGCAGGCTCAGAAGGCCGGCATCCGCACCGTCTACCAAGAGGTGGACCTGCTGCCGAACCTGACCGTCGCCGAGAACATCATGCTCGGGCGCGAGCCGCGCCGACGGGGAGGCATCGACTGGGGACGGATGCGGTCCGACGCGCGGGATGCGCTCGGCAGTCTCGGCCTCGACATCGACCCGGCCAGTCCCCTCGGCTCGTACTCACTCGCAGTGCAGCAGCTGGTGGCGATCGCCCGCGCGGTCTCCGCCGACCTCAAGGTGCTGGTGCTCGACGAGCCGACGTCGAGCCTCGATCAGGACGAGGTCACGGAGCTCTTCCGGGTGATCCGCGAGCTGCGGTCGCGCGGCGTCGCCATCCTCTTCGTCTCGCACTTCCTCGAGCAGGTCTACGAGATCTGCGACCGGGTGACCGTGCTCCGCGACGGGGAGCTGGTCGGCGAGTACCTGACGACGGAGCTGCTGCGCATCGACCTCGTGCAGAAGATGCTGGGACGCGAGGCAGCGGAGCTCGAAAGCGTGGAGGTGCGTCCCGAGGCTCAGCCGAGCGTTGAAGGTGCGACCCCGGTGCTCTCGGCGAACCGGATCGAACGGCGCGGCATGCTCAAGCCCGCGGACGTGGACCTGTACGAAGGGGAGGTGGTCGGTCTCGCAGGTCTCCTCGGCTCGGGCCGGACGGAACTCGCCCGTCTCCTCGCCGGGATCGACGGCATCGACGGGGGAGCGATCCTGGTCGGCGGCGCTCCCACCCACCTCTCCGGACCGCGCGACGGATTGCGTGCGGGGATCGCCTACTCGTCGGAGAACCGGAAGCTCGAGGGCATCATCGGGGAGCTGACCGTCCGCGAGAACATCACGCTTGCACTGCAGGCCGAGAGGGGCTGGCTGCGCCGCATCCCGCGCGCACGCCAGGACGAGCTCACCGCGAGCTGGATCGAGGCGCTCGACATCCGGCCTGCCGACCCGGAGCGACCTGCCGGCTCCCTCTCCGGCGGCAACCAGCAGAAGGTCATGCTCGCTCGGCTGCTCGCCCTGTCTCCCCGGATCCTGGCACTCGATGAGCCGACCCGCGGCATCGACGTGGGGGCGAAGGTGGAGATCCAGCGGCTCGTCAGCGAGCTGGCGGAGTCCGGGATGACCATCCTCTTCATCTCCGCAGAACTGGAGGAGGTGCTGCGCGTCGGCCACCGGATCATCGTCCTCCGCGACCGCGAGGTCATCGCCACCCTCGACTCCGACGACGTGAGCTTCGAATCCCTCCTGGCCCTTGTCGCCAGCGCGGACCCGGACGACGCGCAGACCGACGGCGACCTCGCATGAGGCGGACGCAGAGGTGAGCGCCGAGGACAGACCGGCGAAGGTGGCGAACATCTTCGATGTGGCACGCCTGGCCAGCGTCTCGCACCAGACCGTGTCCCGCGTGCTCAACGATGTGCCCGGGGTGAGGCCGGCGACCCGTCAGCGGGTGGAGCAGGCGATCAAGCAGCTCCGGTACACGCCGTCCCCTGCCGCTCGCGCGCTGGTGACGCGGCGGACCCGGATGATCGGCCTGATCACGCCGGGGAGCGCCGACTTCGGGCCATCGTCCATCGCCATCCACTTCAACGAGGCGGCACGGGAGGCGCGCTACAGCGTCATCAGCGTCACGTCCGTGTCGGCGGACGTGAGCTCGATCCGCGGACTGGTGGAGTCGCTGCTGCGCGAGCGGGTGGAGGCCGTTGTCCTCATCGCCGAGGATGTCGCCCAGCTCGACGTGGTGCGCAGCCTCGAGGCCGGTGTCCCGATCGTCGCGGTCGCCGCGGGCCAGCATCGCGGACCGCTCACCGTATCCATCGACCAGTACCGCGGTGCGCGCGAGGCGGTCCGGCATCTCGTGGAACTGGGCCACCGCAACATCGCGCATCTAGCCGGCCCAGCGGTCTCCCCGGACGCCCTCGAACGCGAGCGGGGATGGCGCGACGAGCTCGCCGAGGCGCGCCTGGTCGCGACCGAGATCAGCCACGGCGACTGGTCGGCGGCGAGCGGGCACGAATTCGGGATGCGGTTGAACGCGGAGACGACCTCCGCGGTGTTCGTCGCGAACGACCAGATGGCCATCGGGCTCATGGCTGCGTTGCGTGCCCGCGGGCTCCGGGTGCCCGACGTCATCAGCGTCGTGGGTTTCGACGACGTACCCGAGGCGGCTTACTTCGTCCCTCCGCTCACGACGATCCGTCAGGACTTCGCGTCGTTGGGGGCGCTGACGATGCAGCAGGTGCTCATCGCCCTCGAGGAGCACGAGACGGTCGCGGAGTCCATCCCGATCCCCACCCGGCTGGTGCTCCGCGAGTCGACCAGCGCTCCGTCGCACTAGTTTCCTGGTCTGTGGCACTGTGAAACGGTGACAGCCAACGGTTTGGCGCGCCAGGCGCGCATCGGCCTCGTCGGTGTCGGCAGGATGGGTTCCGGCGTGCTCGGGCGGCTTTCTCAGTCGGGCGCGGTGGCGGCGTTCGACAGCGATCATGGGCGGCGCGAGGCCGTGAGCCGGGCGGGCGGCACCTGGATGGATTCGGTCGCCGCGGTCGCGCAGGTGAGCGAGGTCTTCATCACCGTGCTTCCCGGGCCGGACGAGGCCGACGCGGTCATGAACGAGGCGTTCCACGCGTTGACCAGCGGTGCGCTCTGGCTCGACCTCACCTCCGGAGATCCGGTCAGGGTCGCCGAACTCACGGCGAAAGCCGCTGACCGGGGCATCGACGCGGTCGCGGCACCGATGGGCGGAGGGCCTGCCGACGCCGCCGCCGGGACGTTGGTGTTCTACGTGGGCGGCTCGTCCGATCCAGTGGCTCGGGCGGAGGCGATCCTGCGACAGCTGTCCGCTGAGGGCGGGATCAGGATGTGCGGCCCGAACCCGAGCGACGGGCACACGGTGAAACTCTTGGCGAACGCCCTGTGGTTCGCGAACGCGCTCGCTGCCACCGAAGCCCTGCTCATCGGCCAGGCCCAGGGGCTGGCGCCCCAGCAGCTGCAGGCACTTCTCGCCGACAGCGCCGGCAGCAGCACGGCCTTGAGTCAGCACCTTCCGCGGTTGTTCGAGGGTGACTATCTGGCGAGCTTCGGCATCGACCGGGTGGTCGAAGAACTCGGCACGGTCGCCGCCCTCGCGCGATCGTCCTCCACGACATCGCGGCTGCTGGATGCGTCAGCCGGCGTCCACCGAGAAGCCCTCGCCCGCTTCGGGCCGGTTCCGGGTGAGTTGTTGGGAGCACGAGTGATCGAAGAGCTCGCCGGGCGGTACCTGCGGTGACCCGGCGTCCTACGCTGTGGTCATGCACCAGCTCACCCGCGACCAGGCTCGCCGCATCGCGGTGCAGGCGCAGCTGCTGGAGGCGGACCGTCCTGACGACGTCGTCGGGATCGCCGAGCAGCTCGGCGCCGTCAAGATCGACCCGACGGCCACCATCGCGCCGGCGGAGCACACCATCCTGTGGTCGCGGATCGGCTCGGGCTACGACAGGGGCCAGCTTGCCAAGACCGTCGAAGCGGACCGGTTGCTGTTCGAGTTCGACGGAGCCTTCCGTCCGGTGAGCCTGTTGCCGCTGATGCTGCCGGCCATGCGGCGCTGGCCGCGCCGGGAGAGCAGCAGGCAGTGGTTAGAGGCGAACGACGCCTTCCGTGCCGACGTCCTGGCGCGATTGCGCGCGGAGGGTCCGCTGCTTGCGAGCGAGATCCCCGATACCGCCCAGGTGGTCCGGCCGCCGGACGGCTGGTACGGGCCCAACCAGGTGGTTCACATGCTCGACTTCCTGCTGCGGCAAGGCGAGGTCGCGATCGTGGGGCGCGAGGGACGCCATCGGCGTTGGGATCTCGCCGAGCGCGTCTACCCGAAGGATATGCCCGAATTCGCATATGACGAGGCGGAGCGGATGCTGAACGAGCGGAGGCTGCAAGCGGCCGGCATCGCCAAGCAGAAATCTCCGTGGACCCCCGTCGGGGAGGCGGGCGAGCCGGCGGTGATCGAGGGGATGCGCCAGAAGTGGCGTGTCGATCCCGAGGCGCTCACTGCGCTGGAGAACGATGTGGGCGGCCGGGCCGCGTTCCTCAGCCCGTACGACGGCATGCTGTTCGATCGCCCGCGGCTGCGCGAACTGTTCGAGTTCGACTACGTGCTCGAGCAGTTCAAGCCGAAGCCGCAGCGGAAGTACGGATACTTCGCCCACCCGATCCTGATGGGCGATCGTTTCGTGGGCATGCTCGACGCCGAGGTCGACAGCGAGCGCGAAGAACTGAGGATCACGGCAGTGCACGAGTTCCTGCCGTTCGACGAGGACGAGCACGACATGGTGCGCGCCGAGATCGCGGACCTCGGTCGATGGCTGGGCGTCGACGTCCCGGAGTGGTGACGCGGCGGAAAAAGCACTAGCCGCGGGATGCCTCGGTCGGGCATGTTGGCACAACGCTGATCGTGCTCAACGGAAGGTCGGACATGGACGACGGATCCCCTGGCGTGAGCGTCATGCTCGTGCATGGCGCATATGCGGACGGCTCGTCGTGGTCGGATGTCATAGCGCTGCTGCGGCGGACGGGCATCCCGGTGATCGCGGTGCAGAATCCGCTCACCTCTCTTGCGGATGACGTCGCGGCCACGCGGAGGGCTATCGAGCTTGCCGGCGGTCCCGTCGTGCTCGCCGGGCACTCCTGGGCGGGGACAGTGATCACCGAGGCGGGAGCACACGACGCCGTCTGTGCCCTGGTCTACGTCGCCGCGCGTGCGCCTGACGTCGGGGAGGATTACACGGCGCTGGCGGGCCGCTATCCGGCTCCTCCGGCCTCAGCCGGGCTCGTCTTCACCGACGGGTTCGGCCGGCTCACGCACTCTGCCTTCGTGGAGCACTTCGCCAACGGTGTCGAGAAGGAACGGGCCGAGGTGCTCTACGCGGTGCAGGGTCCGATCGCGCAGACGCTGTTCGCGTCACGCACGACGGCCGCATCCTGGCGCCAGAAGCCGTGCTGGTATGCGGTCTCCCAACAGGACCATACGACCTCGCCGGACCTCGAACGGTTCCTGGCCGACAGGATGCGAGCCCGCACGATCGAGCTGGCCTCCGGCCACCTCTCGATCGTCACGCATCCGCGCGACATCGCGGACCTCATCCTTGAAGCCGTCGAGGCCGTCCAGAGCGTCGGCGAAGCGGGGCGGGTGCATGGAGCGCTGGACTGACTTCGCGGTCATCCTCGGCGGCTCGATGGGAGCGCTCGTCGGATTGCTCTTCGTCGCCGTGTCGATCCGCGCCGACGCGATCGCCCACTCGCACCGTCTGCGCGCTCGGGTGGCGCAGATCCTCGCCATCTTCCTCGGGCTCCTGATCGCCGCCATCCTCACTGCACTCCCGAACCCCACGCTGTGGGCGCTGGGCGTGGAGTTGCTCGCACTCGCCGTCGGTCTGGCAGCGTCGCTGTGGGCGCTGGGCAGCCGAGCCCGACGCGTCCCGGAGAGACAACGACTCGAGAAGACCCTCGACCGTCTCAACCCCGACGTGACCACCGTGGTGCTCATCGCGCTCTGCGCGGTGGGGCTGCTGTTCGGCGTGACGTGGTCACTCTTCCTGCTCGCGCTCGCTGCGATCGTGGGAATCGTCGGCGGCGGCGTCGGCGCGTGGCTGGTCCTGGTGCGGCCGGACGAGTAGCGGTGAGCGCACCCGTTCAGAGGTTGAGTACGCCCGACCCGGTGATGACCCCCGACCCGGAGATCGCCACGCGCTCGTCGTCGGCGGTCACGGTGATCCGGCTCGGCCGTCCCATCGCCCGCCCCTGCTCGATGATGACCGGCACGCCCGGCGCTGCGATTCCGTCGCGGACGAGCAGCGCCGCCAGGGGACCGGCCGCCGTTCCGGTGGCGGCGTCCTCCGCGATCCCGACGGTCGGGTTGAAGAACCGCGCGTAAGCGAGCGCCGAGCTGTCTGGCGGGACGGCGGTCGTGTACAGGTAGCAGCCCTCTGCGCCCGCCTCGGCGAGCACGGCCGTAAGGGCGCCGGGATCCGGTCGTGCGGCATCCACGCCGTCCGCTGACGCCAACCGCACAAGGAGGTGAGCCGCCCCGGTGGAGGCCACCTCGGGAAGGCCGCGGGTGTCGAGTGCGGTCGCGGGGACGCCGAGCGCGGCGGCGAGCGGTCCCGAGTCCGCCAGCCGCGCGTGGAACTCGGGCCGCGACTGATCCATCGTGACCCGGACGCGGCCGTCGTCATCCCGGCTCAGTCGCACCTCGAGCAGATCCTCGCCGATCTCCTGCACGAAGGTGTTCCGGTCCGCTGGGAGGCGATCCGACTCTCCCAGCCATAGCCACGCGCCCATCGCATTGTGGCCGGCCCCGAAGACTTCCACGCCGTCCGGTGTGAAAGATCGCAACCGCACGTCAGCCCTCGGGTGCAACGGCTGGAGGAGGAACGTCGTCTCGGACTGATTGAACTCGCGGGCGATGGCGCGCATGATCGCCTCGTCGAGGTCGTCAGCGGCCGGCACGAGCGAGAGAGGGTTTCCGGTCAACGGCCGTTCGGCGAAGACGTCCACCCAGAAGAACTGGACGGTCATAGCGTGATTCTGGCCCTATTCGGCCGTCGGCTGCACGCTCACCGGGGTGTGCTCCCGTCCCCAGGCGTGGAAGGTGCCGTTGAGCTCGTACTCGCCGATGGCGCGAGCACGCTGACGCGCCGGGTTGTGCGAGGACAGCGTGCGGGCGTTGCGCCAGTGCCGGTCGAGGGCGAACCCGTTGCCGACCGCGCTGGCGCCGCCGACCTCGAACAGCTCGGTGGTCGCATCCAGGACGATCTTCGGCACGACCTGCTGCACGCGGAACACGCTGAGCGCCGACTCGCGGAAGGCATCCCGCCGGTCGCTGTGCGAGCGCAAGTCGTCGAGCTCTCGCGCAGCGGAAAGAACCAGCCGACGGGAGGCGTCGGCCGCGCTGCTGAGCTGACCGACGACCTGCTGAACGAGCGCATCGTCGCGCGGGCGCGCCTCTGCAGCGAAGCCGAAGATGCGGCGACGGGGACGGACGAACGCGACCGTGTCGCGCAGGGCGGCGGTCGCGATCCCCGCCAGGACGGCTAAGAGGGTCAGCTGGAAGACCGCCGCCACGTATTCTCCGGCGCCGTCGTCCTCGTCGCTCCACCGGATGATGTCGGCGTGGTCCACGGGCACGCCGTCGAACGCGGTCGTCCCGCTCCCGGTCAACGGCTGGCCGAAGCCGTCCCAGTCGTCGACCGACGCCACACCGGGATGCGATGCGTCGGCGAGGACGTTGACGCGCTCGTCGTCGAGCTGGGCGGTCAGGAGGATCCAATCGGAGTAGATGCTTCCGGTCGTGTAGTACTTGGTCCCGGAGAGGCGGAGGCCGTCGGGCGTTCGGGCGACCGTGGCCGCGACATCGGCGGTGGCACTCCGCTCCGACTGGGCGTTGCCGACGAGGATGCCGTCGGCAGCTCGTGCGAGCCAGCGGTCCGCCCACTCACGGCGGTCCTCGACGTGGAGGCTCTCGACGAATCCGATGTGCCCGCGGAACACGTGCGCGAGGTTCGGGTCGATCGACGCCAGGTGCACCAGACGCTCGAAGAGGTCCTCGAGCGACCCGCCGAGGCCGCCGTGACCGACCGGCACGCGTACTGCCCCGAAGCCCGCGTCGATCAGCCGGCGGACCGGCTCATGCAGCAGCTGGCGATCCCGCTCCCGCTGCGCTGTCGTGTCCTGCAGATCGGTCGCGAGGTCGTCGATGACGGGGTCGAGACCGTCCAGCGGTGTACGGAAACGGGTCGGGGCGAGGGTCGTGGAGGAAGCCATGGGCCCGCACGTTACGCACGTCCCCAGCGCCCCGTCACGCGTCGATGTCACGGAGCGTAAGGAACGTCACACGGGGTAAGCCGGCGGCCGGGACGTGTCTCACCCGCCGGACGCCAGCGCTTTCGCCAGCCCGTCGAGGATCAGGGTGATGCCGAAGTCGAACTCGTTGCCGAAGTCGTAGGCGGGCTGGAAGACGTGCTCGGTCGCCAGTTCGACGAGGTTCGGGTATTCGCCCGGTTCGAACGGCTGCATGATCGACTCGGCGACCTCGGTTGCGGTGCTCGAGTCGAAGGGGAGCGCCGCCTCCTGGAGCGCGAATCCGTAAACGTAGCTGTCGAGGAGAGCGTAGGCGTGCGCGGTCGTGGCCACGGAGAACCCCGCGCCGCGCAGCACGCCGATGATCCGATCGTGGTGGCGGAGCGTCGCGGGCCCGGGCGTTGACCGTGACTCCAGTAGAGTGATCGCCCAGGAGTTGCGGGCGAGCACGTGACGTGCCGAGAGCGCCCACGCATGCAACTCCGTCGACCACTCGCCGTCGAGCGAAGGCAGTTCGATCTCTGCGAACACCAGGTCGACGATGCCGTCGAGGATCTCGCTCTTGTTCTTCACGTAGTAGTAGACGGACATCGGCTTCACGCCGAGGCGTTCGGCGAGGGACCGGATCGTCAGCGAGGCGATCCCCGTCTCTCCGGCGATGGCGATGGCCGCGCGCAGGACGCGTTCCCGGCTCAGCCGGCCTGGCGCTGCAGCTGGGTCGCTGGCCTCTTCTGCGGTCATGGCTTTACCCTATCGCGTTTTGGTACTTAGTACGGTACAGTTTCGTACTAAGTACGGAACGGCAGTTCGCCGACCGGAAAGGAGCGCCATGTCATCCTTCAGCAACCCGGCCAGCGCCGCCGGCCAGTCGGACCGATCGCACCCCACGTTCTCGATGCGTGCGATCGCGCAGGAACGATACGGTTCCGCCGAGGTCCTGGAACTCCGGACGATGCCGCGACCGACCCCCGCGCCGGGCGAGGTGCTGGTGGAGGTCCGCGCCGCCGGCCTCGGGCGCAACACCTGGCACCTGATGACGGGTAAGCCGTATGCGATGCGGCCCGCATTCGGAATGCGCGGCCCCAAGCAGCCGATCGCTGGTCAGGATGTGGCGGGCACCGTCGTCGAGGTCGGTGACGGCGTCACCCGGTTCTCGGTCGGCGACGAAGTGTTCGGAGTGGCCAAGGGAGCCTTGGCCGAGTACACGGTGGCGTCGGCATCGCGACTGGCGCACAAGCCGGCGGGCGTCAGCTTCGGGGATGCCGCGTCCGCTCCGATCTCGGCCATCACCGCAATGCAGGCTATCCGGCGAGCCGACCTGGCCGCCGGCCAGACGGTGCTGGTCACCGGTGCCTCCGGGGGCGTCGGCAGCTTCGCCGTGCAACTCGCCAGAGCCGCCGGAGCCGAGGTCACCGGCACGTGCCGCACGTCGAAAGTACCGTTCGTGCGGGAGCTCGGCGCCGACCACGTCATCGACTACACCCGCACCGGATCGACGGATGGTGGTCACCGCTACGACGTGATCCTCGACATCGGGGGAAACGCCCCGCTCGGCCGGCTTCGCCGGACCCTCACCCCCTCCGGGGTGGCCGTGCTGGTCGGCGGCGAGGATGCCGGCGACTGGGTCGGGATGAGTAGACAGGTTCGAGCCCTCGCCCTCAGCCCGTTCATCCGTCAGCGTCTGCTCATGCTGGTCGGCACACAGTCGACGGCCGATCTCGACGAGCTCGGCGAGCTTCTCGCGGCAGGCACCATCACCGCGAGAGTCGACGCGACGTTTCCGCTCGAGAGCGCTGCGGATGCGATGCGCTACCTCGAAGCAGGAAAGACGCAGGGCAAGATCGTCATCACCGTCTGATTTCGCGAGCGGGTCAACGGCGCACCGGATAGCGCAGATGCAGCACCCGGTCGCCCGGAATCACCGCGTCCGGGTCCTCCAGGAGGTGCTGCGCCTCGACCGACCCGAAGTAGCGCTTGCCGGACCCGAGCACGACGGGGATGACATCCATCCGCACTTCGTCGATCAAGCCGGCGGCGAGTGCCTGGCCACCGACATCGCCGGCCGCGACCTCGACAACGCGGTCACCCGCGAGCTCCTGAGCCTTGGCGACTGCTGCCTCGATGCCGTCGACGAAATGGAACGGCGCCTCGGGGTCCCAGCCTTCGGGCGCGGGGCGGTGAGTGACGACGACCACGTGCTCCACCCCGCTCGGAGGCGTGCCGTCCCAGCCGTCCGTCAGGTCGAAGACGTGGCGGCCGACGACGGTCACGCCGATCCGATCCCAGTACGGCCGGGTGTAGTCGTAGGACGCCTGAGAGACCTTGAGTACGCCGCTCTCGTCCAGCGGAACGTCACCGCTCATCAGCCAATCGAACAGCGGTCCCGGCTGGTCGTCCGCGCCTGCGATGAAGCCGTCGACGGACACCGAGCTGTACATGACCACCGTGCCCACGGGCCCTCCTCTGCTGGGATGCCCCCAAGCTAGCGTGCCGCTGTCTGCGCTCGTAAGAGGTTCATCCGCACCGGAGCCCGCGCGACCTGCCGGCGTCGATGACGTCTCCGTTGTGCGGGATCGAGCCGGCGAAGGTGAGGCGTACGGCGTTGGCGCGGTGGATGTCGCGGTCGTCGATGGCCTGGACATGGACGTGCGGTTCGGTGCTGTTGCCCGAGTTGCCGCATCGGGCTATCACGTCACCCACGCCTACGCGCTGTCCCGGCCGCACTGTCAGGCTGCCGCGTTGGAGGTGGCACAGGGCGATCACGACTCCGTCCGTCTCGATGAACACGTAGTTTCCGGCCAGCGCCGTCCATCCCGCCTGCACCCGGCGCCTCTGGGTGAGGGCGTAGGAGATCGACGGCAGTCCGCGACACGCCGGATGGTCGGGTTCGGCATCGTGCGTATGCGTCACGACTCCCTCGACGGGCGCGAGCAGTTCGCGCCCGAAGCCCGGGAACCGTTCGGGAGGTTCGGGCCGCACCAGCGAACCGAGCATGAGGGGAGCGGTGCGCCCCGTGACATCGACGGGCACGAAATCGATCGCATAGGAACTCGCGAACAGCGCCGTGCCGTGGCTGGGCACTCGATCGGCGGGGCTGTTCTGCACGAGCCAGCGCCCACGAAACGGGTACTCGATGTCGCGCGAGGCAGGCATGCAATCCCCTTTACGGTCGCCGGATCGACTCAGCCGAGGGCGAAGTCCACGGCAGCCCTGGCATGGAGCGATGTGGTCGGGAACGTCGGTAGGGGTGAGTCCTGGGGGCGGACCAGGAGTTCGATCTCGGTACAGCCGAGGATCACCCCGTCGGCCCCCGCCTCGGCGAGGTCAGCGATCGCACGTCGGTAGACCTCCCGGGACGGCTCCGTCACGATTCCGAGCACGAGCTCGCTGTAGATGATCCCGTCGAGCTTCGTCTGCACCTCGGGAGCAGGAACCAGCACGCGCAGCCCGTGCGCCTCCAGGCGCTCGCGATAGAAGGTTTCGCGCATGGTGAATCTCGTCCCCAGGAGCGCGACGCTGCCGACGCCGGCCCCGACGACGGCCCGGGCCGTCACATCGCCGATGTGGATGAGCGGGATACGTACCGCCTGCTGGACGCGGTCGGCGACCTTGTGCATCGTATTGGTGCACACGACGATGCATTCTGCGCCGGCCCGTTCCAGCCGTACCGCTTCGGTGGCGAGCAGTGACGCTGCCTGCTGCCATTCGCCGTCCGACTGCAGCCTTTCAACCTCTGCGAAGTCGAGGGAGACGAGGACGAGGTCGGCGGAATGCAACCCGCCCAATCGGTCCCGTATCCCTTCGTTGATGAGCTGGTAGTACAGCGCGCTGCTCTCCCAGCTCATGCCACCGAGGAGTCCTATTCGTCTCATGTGGTCGCCTCCGGATCATGTCGACACTACTGGCCCGCCCGGCGGTGTCACTTTCAGGGTGTCATGGACCAGAATTGCACCGATGATCTCCGTACAACTGTGGAGCGTTCGCGAAGAGATCGATGAGCTCGGCTGGGATGCCGTCATCGACAGACTTGCGGATGCCGGCTTCATCCACGTGGAACCGTTCCACGTCTCGCGGACCCTGACCGCCCTCGCCCCGGCGCTCGCGCGCACCGGCATCACGACGCCGACTGTGCACGGCGAGCTCGTCGGCGACGAGCTGCCGCGCACTGTCGATGCCGCGGCGGAGGCCGGGGCCACGCTCGTGATGCATCCCTCGTTCCCCGCCGAACGCTGGCACGCGTCCGATGGCGTTCTGCGCATAGCCGACGACCTCGAGCGGGCGGCGGAGCTGGCCGCCCCGCTGGGCATGCGGGTGGCGTTCCACAACCACGACGACGACCTCCGCGTCACCGTCGAGGGTCGGCCGGCTCTGGTTGCGCTGATGGAGCGTGTCGGGCCGTCGATCGGGGTCGAGTTCGACCCGTACTGGACGACCATCGCCAGGGTCGATGTGCCGTCGACGATCGGCGCCCTCGGCGACAAGGTGTTCGCCGTCCACCTGAAGGACGGGCCGCTCGACGGCACGAACGAGGACCAGGTCGCTGTGGGCGACGGCCAGCTCGACTGGCCGGGCTTCCTCTCGCTCGTCCCCCCGACTGCTCCCCTGGTGATCGGGCTCGACGAGTTCCGCGGCCCGACGCTCGATGCGGTCATCCGGAGCCGAGCTCGGCTGGTCGAGCTCCTTGCGGAACGCCGGGCCCGCTAGGCCCGAGCCAGGAACGGGTCGATCGCGGCCCAGGTCGCTTCCGGGGCTTCGAGGTGCGGGAGGTGTCCGGCCGCCGGGATCTCGACGAACTGCGCCCCGGGGACGGCGGCGGCGACAGCACGGCCGTACGCGGGAGTGACGATCCCGTCGCTCGCGCCCCACACTACGAGGGTCGGGACGTTCACCGCACTGAGGCGGTCCAGGAGCGTGGCGTCGCTCATGCCCGTGCCGGCGATGACGGCCATGGTCCGTCCGCTCCCCTGCTGCACCGAGCGCTGCTCGTCCGTGAACCGGGCCGGGTCGAGGTACCCCCGCTCCGGGTCGTGCCAAGCGACTTCGGCGAGACCTCGGGCGTCGAGAGCGAAGAAGTCGGCGATCGGCTCGCCTTCGACCAGGGCGCCGACGCCGTCGATGTCGATGACCGCGCCGATCATCCCGGCGAAGCGATCGTCTGCCGCGGCCTGCACCGCCATTTCGAGTGCGATCCAGCCGCCGATGGAGGAGCCGATCAGGACGACGTCATGCTCTCGCTGGTCGAAAAGCCAGGAGAGGTAGGCCCGGGCGAGGTCGGCGACGGAGGCGATGGACTCCGGGAGGGTCGTGCCGTCCCAGCCGGGATGCGTCGGTGCAAGGACGTGCATCGTGGCTGCGAGGTGCCCCACGATCGGCGCGACGGTCTGCGGTCCGCCGCCGCCGTGCAGAACCAGCGCGGTGCGCGCGGTCGGGTCGCCGGCTTGGACGACCGGCAGGTCTTCGGGGATCACTGAGATCATGACGTTCCTATCTAAGCATGTTTATATACGGGTGTTGATACGATAGCACCATGACGACGGACCTGGAAGTGCTCGGGCAGGCGGTCAAGCGCGCGCAGTACCGCAACCACCGCACGATGGATGCTGCCCTGCGCGATGTCGGGGTGACTCTGGTGCAGTGGGATGCGCTGCGCGCCATCGAGCGGATGCCGGGCGCATCCGGACATGACCTCGCCGTGGCGACGTTCCAGAGCGACCAGTCGTTCGGAACCCTCGCGAACCGGCTCGAGGATCGCGGCCTGATCACCCGCGCTGCGGGTCGCGGCCGTCGGCTCGAGTACGCGCTCACCGGATCCGGACGGGCCGCGCTGCACGACGGTCACGAAGTGGCGCGTGGTGTGCTCGACGAGCTCTTCGCGCCACTCGACGAGAAGCAGCGCGGCGAACTGCTGCGCACGCTCCAGCTGCTGACAACCCTCCCTTAGGCTGGTACAGGCGCTGACTGGGCGTCGTCTCCCGCTGCCGAAAGGACTGCCGCGCGGTCGCCCGCGGCCGTCGGCGCACGTGCTGATGCCCGCCGCTCCCACTGCCCCCGAGTCGACCGATTTCCGCCTGGCCGATGGGCACGTTCCCGTGCTGGCGGTGCTGCGACGCCCGCGCCTGCTGACGACCGAGGTCCTCGCGGGGATGGTGACCACCCTCGCGCTGATCCCCGAAGTGATCTCGTTCTCGATCATCTCCGGAGTCGGCCCGGATGTGGCGCTCATCTCCTCGGTGGTGCTGGCGGTGGTGATGTCGTTCCTCGGCGGTCGCCCGGCGATGGTCTCGGCGGCGGCCGGCTCCGTCGCCCTCGTGCTCGCCCCGATGGTGCAGGCGCACGGCACCGGCTACGTGCTGCCGGCAGTGCTGCTCACCGGCCTCATCCAGATCGCGTTCGGGGCGGCAGGGCTCGCGCGCCTGGTGCGATACATCCCGCGATCGGTGATGATCGGATTCGTCAACGCGCTCGGCGTGCTCATCTTCGTGGCGCAGGTCCAGCACATCGTGGATGTGCCGTGGCAGGTGTATCCGCTGTTCGTCGTCACCATCCTGATCGTTGTATTCCTGCCCCGGATGACCAAGGCGGTCCCCGCGCCCCTGGTCGCCATCGTGGTCGTGACGGCCGCCGCGCTCCTCCTCGGGCTGCATGTGCCGACGGTCGGCGACGAGGGTTCGGTCAGCGGGGGGCTGCCGGGACTCACTCCCTGGACCGTCCCCTTCGACCTGGAGACCCTGCAGATCATCGCGCCGACGGCGTTCGCGGCCGCCGTGGTCGGACTGCTGGAGAGCCTCCTCACCGCCAAGCTCGTGGACGAGCTCACCGACAGCCGGTCCAGGAAGGGGCGCGAATCCTGGGGGCTGGGCGTGGCGAATATCCTCGCGGGCTTCTGGGGCGGTGTCGCGGGATGCGCGATGATCGGGCAGACGATCGTCAACGTCCAGATCGGCCGCGCCCGAACGCGCGTGTCGACCGTCGTGGCCGGCCTCTTCCTGCTGCTGCTGGTGGCCGTCCTGTCGCCGGTGATGGCCGCGATCCCAATGGCCGCCCTCGCCGCGGTGATGATGGTCGTCGCCTTGCGCACCGTGGACTGGCACAGCGTGAGACCCTCCACCCTGAGGCGGATGCCGGTGCCGGAGACCGCGGTGATGCTCGTGACCGTTGCGGTTGTGGTCGCTACGAACAATCTGGCGACTGGTGTCGGTGTGGGCATTCTGCTCGCACTGGTCTTCTTCGCGCGGAGGATCGCCCACGTCGTCACCGTCACCCGCGAGTTGTCCGAGGACGGCCAGGTGGCTCACTACCGCGTGCTCGGGCCGCTGTTCTTCGCCTCCAGTAATGACCTGGTGGAGCAGTTCTCCTACGCCGACGATCCGGACAGGGTGGTCATCGATCTGCGCGACTCGCACGTCTGGGACGCGTCAAGCGTTGCGTCCCTCGACGCGATCCAGACCAAGTACGCTGCTCACGGCGCCACCGTGGAACTCACCGGGCTGAACGAGCACAGCGCGCTCTTCCACGCCCGGCTGACCGGGTCGTTGGGCGGCTGAGGCGGCGTCAGAGTCCGCGCGCGCGGATCCCGGCCAGCGCGGTGGCGACGAGTTCACGCAGAGCCGTCTCGAAGTCCACCCGGAAGGGGCGGAACTCGGGATGTTCGGCGTAGGCGGCGCTCATCCCCTCGCTGGGCTGGGAGGTGGCCCACACTCCGCCGATACTGAGCATGACCGAGGCGACGAAGAGCAGGCCGGCGCGGGAGTCGAGACCGTCGAAGCCGGCGAGCCTCGCCAGTCGGTCGCTCGTTTCGAGGGATGCGCGCTTGTGCTCCGCGGCCACGTCGCCCGAGACGTTGTGTTCCAGGACCCCGGCGGAGCTGGCGACGAGGTCGCAGAAAACGGGCCGGGCCGAGGCGGCCGCAGCGATCGCCTCGGGAAGCTGCTGGTGCGACGGCGACTCCAGACGCGCTTCGACGTCCTCCAGCCAGCCGCGGGTCTCCCGGTCGAGGAGCTGGAGCAGCACGGCCTCTCGCGACGGGAAGTAGCGCAGCACATTGGACTTGGCGAGTCCGACCCGGCGCGCGAGTTCGTTCAGGGTGATGTCGGCGACCCGCATCTCCGAGAGCATCTGGTCGGCGGTCGCGAGGATCGCCGTGGCCCGAGCGGCGCGCTGCTCCTCGCTGCGAGCTCGGGAGAAGCCTGTGGATGTCATGCGCACCTCGCTTAAAGACCGTCAGTCTGTTACTTTCGATCTAAAGAGACCGATGGTCTATTATAACGGAGGACGTCATGTACACAGTTCCCGATCAGTCCGGTCGACGCATCGTCGTGACGGGCGCGAACAGCGGCACCGGCGGCGAGGCGGCTGAGCGGCTCGCTGCCGCGGGTGCAGAGGTCGTCCTGGCCGTCCGCAGCATCGAAAAGGGCGAGAAGGCCCGGGCGGAGATTGTCGCGCGCCATCCGTCCGCCGTCGTCGAGGTGCGTCAGCTCGACCTCGCCGACCTGTCCAGCGTCCGAGCGTTCGCCCGCAGCATCGACCGGCTCGACACCCTCGTGAACAACGCCGGCGTGATGATCCCGCCTACGCGCATCACGACGTCGGACGGGTTCGAGCTCCAGTTCGGCACCAACTTCCTCGGCCCCTTCGCGCTGACGCTGCTGCTGCTCCCGGTGCTCCTGGAGGCCGAGTCACCGCGCGTCGCCACCATGTCGAGCGGCACCGCGAACTTCGGGCGCATCCGGTTCGATGATCCCCAATGGAGCACAAGCTACAGCGCCGGCAGGGCGTACGCGCAGTCGAAGCTGGCCGACCTCCTCTTCGCGACCACGCTCGCGGAGATCTCCACAGAGCGCGGTTGGAGCCTTCGCAGCACGGTCGCGCATCCCGGCTACACCCGCACGAACCTCCAGACCTCCGGACGCAACCTCGACGGTCGCGACCGGCCGCCCGTCCGCCGCACGCTGTTGCCTTCCCAGGGCGTGGAGCAGGGCGCCGAGCCGCTGCTGTTCGCCGCGGCGGACCCCGCCGCGCAGCAGGGCGCCTACTACGGTCCCTCACGACTCGGGCTGGTCGGGCCGACGAAGCGGATCGCACGGCTGCCCAGGAGCGCCAGACGCGAGGGCGTGCGCGAGCCGCTGTGGCACCTCGCCGAGGAGCTCACCGACACGCGGCTTCCGGGCATCGCGGGCGAGCGTCCCGCATCCATCGACTTCTCCCGCTGACGCCGAAGGGGACTCACCAGAGGATTGTCCAGGTGATGCGTGGGAACGCATATTCTCCCGACGGCACGGCCCCCATAGGGTCCTGCTTATGTCGCAATCTCAGCCCCGTTTCCCGCTCCCTCCTGTGCCGGCGGATCAGCGGGACGCCGCCGTCGCTGCGTGGAGCGAGCCCGTCGATGTCCCCACCTACGAGCCGGGGGAGCCGGGGCGGCTGCCTGCTTTCCTGGAGTCCCGGGTGTATCAAGGCTCGTCGGGACGGGTCTACCCGCTGCCCTTCATCGAGTCGGTGAGCCATGAGGCGAGGATGCGCTCCTGGCAGGCGGTCCATCTGGAGAACGAGTACCTGCGTCTGGTGATCCTGCCGGAGCTCGGGGGCCGCGTGCACATCGCGGTCGACAAGACCACCGGCCAGGACTTCTTCTACCGGAACGACGTCATCAAGCCTGCGCTGGTGGGGCTCGCGGGTCCGTGGATCTCGGGCGGCATCGAGTTCAACTGGCCGCAGCACCACAGGCCGGGCACGTTCCTCCCCATGGACTGGACGATCGAACGGGAGGACGACGGATCCGTGACGGTCTGGTGCTCCGACCATGACCCGTTCGCGCGAATGAAAGGCATGCACGGTATCCGACTGCGGCCGGGCAGCGCGGTGCTGGAAGCGCGGGTGCGGCTGTTCAATCGCACCGCTCTCACCCAGACGTTCCTCTGGTGGGCGAACGTCGCCGTCCGCGTGCACGACCAGTACCAGTCCTTCTTCCCGGCGGACGTGCACATGGTCGCCGACCATGCGAAGCGCGCGGTGACGGCATTCCCCGCTGCCGACCGTCCCTACTACGGAATCGACTACCCGGCGCGGGCGGATCGAGACGACCCGGCGTTCGTCGCCGTCGACGCCGACCGGCTGGACTGGTACCGCAACATCCCCGTGCCCACGTCGTACATGTGCGTCGCCAGCGAGGACGACTTCTTCGGCGGGTACGACCACTCGACGGCTCTCGGCTTCGCCCACGTCGCCGACCATCACATCGCACCGGGCAAGAAGCAGTGGACCTGGGGCAACTCGCCGTTCGGCTGGGCCTGGGATGCCAACCTCAGCGACGACCGCAGCGCCTACGTGGAGCTCATGGCCGGTGTCTACACCGACAACCAGCCCGACTTCTCCTACCTGGCGCCTGGGGAGACCAAGACCTTCAGTCAGTACTGGTTCCCGTACCACGACATCGGCCCCCTCACTCAAGCCTCGACCGACGTGGCGCTCAGTCTCATCGCTCGCGACGACGCGGGAACCCGCACGGTGAACGTGGGCGTCGCTGTCACGACCGTGCGCGAAGAGCTCGACCTTGCACTTCTCGACGAAGCCGGGAGGGTGCTGTGGCAGCGTCGGGTCGCTGTGGCTCCCGGCCGTCCGGCGCGTGCGACGGTCACCGTGGAAACGGAGGGCGATCTGGAACTGGTCGCGTCCGCCGGCGGTGTGGAGCTGCTCCGTGCCACGACCCGCTTCCGCGATGCCGCCCCCGAGGGCGTGGAGACGGCGACCGAGCCGCCGGCGCCTGCAGAGATCGACTCCATCGACGAGCTGTACCTGACCGGAGTGCACCTCGCCCAGTACCGTCATGCGACGCGCTCGCCGGAGCCGTACTGGGAGGAGGCTCTTCGACGTGACCCCGGCGACTCCCGCTCGCACGTGGCGCTGGCGTCGGCCCGTTTCGGCGCCGGACGCCTCGGCGAGACGGAAGCACACCTCCGTGCCGCTCTGCAGCGCCAGACGCGAAGGAACCCGAACCCGGCCGACGGCGAGGCGTCGTATCTGCTGGGGCTCGTGCTGACCGAGCAGGGACGCGATCGGCATGCGGACGCCGCGTTCGCCAAGGCAGCCTGGAATTATGCATGGCGCGCGCCATCGGGCCTCGCCCGTGCTCGGATCGCCGCCCGGGCCGGGCGCTGGGCCGACGCTCTGCGCCTGGCAGAGGATGCCGCACGCCTGGATGCAGACAACCTCCAGCTCGCAGCCGTGCGAGCGATCGCGCTGCGGGAGCTCGGACGCTCCTCGGAGGCGGAGGTGGTGCTCGGCGCCGCCCGGGCGCTGGATCCCCTGGACGCCTGGCTGAACGATCTCGCCGGGGCGCAGACCGCGACGGACCCCCAGACGCTCCGGGATCTCGCCGCCGAGTACGGATCGCTCGGACGGGCGGAGGATGCGCTGCGAATACTCGACGCCGCGGTCGTGGCCGCCACCGAACGTCCTGTCCCGGGCGCCGGAAACCCGCTCCCGCTCATCCACTACAGCCGCGTCGAGATCCTGGAGAAGCTGGGCCGCTCGGCCGAGTCCGCGATCGCCCTGCAGAGCGCGCGCGAGGTCACAGTCGCCGGGTGCTTCGCCGGCGGCCTAGGGGATGCGGCCCTGCTCGAGCGCCGCATCGCCGCCACCGGCGATCCACGCGCGCACGCCCTCCTCGGTCACTGGCTGTATTTCCACCGCAGGTACGCGGACGCGATCCGTCACCTCGAAGCGGCGGTCGCGGGGGATCCGAATGACGCGGTCGCGCTTCGCGGCCTCGGTCTGGCCGCGTACAACGTCGAAGGGGCCCCCGAGAAGGCGACAGCGCTGTACCTGCGTGCTGTCGAGGTCGCGCCCGGGGATGCGAAGCTGCGGTACGAAGCGGACCAACTGGCGCGCAGGGTGGGCGTCCCACCGCAACAGCGACTGGATCAGCTTGCCGACGCCGCACAGCTCATCGCGGAACGCGACGACCTCGCTCTCGCGTACGCGGAGCTGCTGGTCCTCACCGGGAGGCACGATGAAGCGGTCGCCGTGCTCGCCTCCCGGCGGTTCAGCCCCTGGGAGGGTGGCGAGGGGGAGGCGATCCGGGTGTGGACGCTTGCACAGCGGGCGGTGGCCGCTCAGGCGCTGTCGCTCGGCGACCCCCAAGGCGCCGTCGACGCGCTGGCCTCGGCGCTGGAGGTGCCGGTGACGCTCGGCGAGGCGCCGCATCCCCTCGCGAACCGGTCCGACCTGCTGCTCGCGTACGGCGACGCGAACCAGGAGGCGGGGAACCGCGCAGAGGCCGAGGCGGCCTGGCAGGAGGCGGCGCACAGTGTCGGAGATTTCACGACGATGACCGCTGTCCCGCATTCGCCGATGACCTACTTCTCGGTGCTGGCCGCCCAGCGGCTCGGGGACACACAGCGGGTGGAACGGCTCACCTCCGAACTGGCCGCCTACGTCGAGGAGAGACGGGGTGCACGCGTCAGCATCGACTACTTCGCGACCTCGCTCCCGAGCATGCTGATCTTCCGGGAGGACATCGAGCAGACCCACCGCGAGCTGGTCACCCTGATGGATGCCGAACTCGCCCTCCTCGCCGGCGACCGGACCACTGCCCGGTCGCTCCTGAGCGGCCTGGAGGCACGCGATCCGGCGAACACCCTGGCCCGCAGTCTGTTGCGCGAAGCCGAGGCAGCGTTCGCCGCCTGATCAGCCCTTGTGCTGATCGCGGTACTCCCGCGCGGTCATGCCGTGCACCTTCTTGAACTGACGTGCGAAGTAGAACGAGTCCGGGTATCCCACCTCCGCGGCGATCGCCGCGACCGTCGCGGAGGTGGTGTCCAGGAGTTCGCGGGCGCGGCTCATGCGCAACATCGTCTGATACTGCAGTACCGGGTAGCCGACGTGGCGCTTGAAGAGGGCGCTGAAATGCGATGCGCTGAGGCTGGCCATCGCCGCCAGCTCCGGAACGGTGACCCGGTCGGCGATGTGGGCGCGCAGGTACTCGGTGGCGTGCTCGATCACGTCGCCGGCGTCGTCGGATCGCGATCGTTCGGACGCGAGCAGCGTCAGTGCGTGCCACGCTGCGCCTGCGGCTGCGTTCAGGCTCGTGTTGGTCGTGTCGCGCTCCATCCACGAGAGCACCTCTGACATGAGGGACACGATCGGGTAGAGGTCGCGTGGCCGGCGGACGGGGTTGTCGCCGGACATGCCCGCGGACGCCAGGAACGCCTCCACCTCGGGGCTGGCGGCATGGAACCACCACAACGTCCATGGATCGTGGGCGTCGGCACCGTAGGCGTGCGGCTGACGTGCGGGAAGCACGACGACCTGACCGTGCTGCACGGGGAATCGTCCAGCTTCGGTCTCGCACCAGCCGGATCCGTCCACGCACGCCATCACGACGGTCTGGCCGATCGGGACGGTCCGGCGGCGACCGTGCGAATCCGCGCGCGGGAAATATCCGCAGTCGGTCACGACAAGTCGGGCTGTTCCGGGCTGGTTGAGGAATTCGCGCACGCGGGGGCGGGGGAGGACCAGCATTCGCTGGCCCGGGAAGCCGTCGGGGATGAGCACCCGACGATTGTGGGCCATGACCATCGGAATGTCCAGATACATCGCCGGTTTCTGCTACGGCGGCTCACCGCGGCGACATACCGTGGATCACGTTCGGCCCTAAGATCGTCCTTCGGCCGAGCGTCCCTAGCGTTCACTCACGAAATGGAGTCGAAGATGACCCGAAAGACCACCCGATGGCTGGCGGCGCTCGGCAGCACCGTCGCCGCCACCGCGCTCCTCGCGGGATGTGTCGCCACGTCCGGGGAAGCGCAGCAGACCAAGAGCGGCCCGGACGCATCTGGCCCGCTCATCCTCCAGTCTCGTTTCACCGACGCCGAAAAGGGCGGGCTCGATCAGCTGGTCAAGAACTTCAACGCCAAGGGGGAGGGCCAGGTCAAGGTGAACACCATCCCGACTAACACCTTCAACCAGCAGCTGCCGTCGTACCTGACCGCGAAGAACCCGCCGGACGTCTACACCTGGTACGCGGGTCAGGCCACGCGCGACTTCGCCGATCAGAACCAGCTGCTCGACCTCTCGAGCGTCTGGAAGAACAGCGGAGGCGACTTCCCCGACGCACTGAAGAGCCTCAGCCAGGACTCCTCCGGCAAGGAGGTGTTCGTTCCGACCGGCTACTACTGGTGGGGCGTCTACTACTTCAAGAGCGACTTCGAGAAGCTCGGCATCACGCCGCCGAAGACGTGGGATGAGTTCCTGGCGGCTTCCGAGAAGATCAAGAGCCAGGGCGTCACCCCGCTCACGGCGGGCCTGAGCGACAACGCCTGGCTCGCGTCGGCGTGGTTCGACTACCTCGACCTCCGCATCAACGGCGCCGACTTCCACCTGAAGCTGCTCTCGGGCAAGGAGAAGTACGACAGCCCTGAGGTGAAGAAGGTGTTCGCCGATCTCAAGCAGGTGCTCCCGTACTTCGATCCTGCGGTGCTCGGAACCACCCAGAACCAGGCGATGAGCGATTTCTCGCAGGGCAAGGTCGCCATGTACCTGCTCGGCGCCTGGGCTCAGCCGTCGGTTCCCGCCGACAAGCAGAGCGACCTCGCGTTCTTCCAGTTCCCGATCGTCGACCCGAAGGTCCCGGTGGCCGAAGAAGGACCGACGGATGGATTCATCGCGAGTTCGAAGACCGACAAGCCGAATTTGACGAAGAAGTTCCTCGACTACGTCGCGGGTCCTGAGGGCCAGAGCGACCTCGCCAAGAGCCAGCAGGGCACGTACCTGCCGGCGAACACGAAGGCGACGCTGAAGCTCGATGCGCTGTCCAAGCAGGGCAAGGAGATGCTCGAGTCGGCCAAGCAGATCACCCAGTTCTACAACCGGGACGCTGGCGACGCCCAGCAGACGCCGGCCGATACGGCGATGACCAGCTTCTTCGCACACCCGGAGAATGTCGACCAGATCCTCAAGGACTGGGACGCCGCGGCGAAGAAGATCCGGGCGACTTCGTGACGACTCTCACCTCTGTTCGCGGTCGGCGGCGGATCTCCATTCCGCCGCCGATCGTGTTCGCGCTCGTCCTCGTCCCGTTCCTCATCGAGGCGGTCGGCGTGTTCTGGCCGGCGTTCCAGGGGATCAGCCTGTCGTTCCTGCATTGGAACGGCGTGGGGCCGGCCACAACGGTCGGCGTGCAGAACTACGTCGACCTGTTCTCGGATCCCATCTTCATGACCGCCCTGAAGAACACGGCGATCTGGATCGTGCTGTTCGGCGGGATCTCATTCGTCGCCGGCCTCGGGGTCGCGCTCCTGTTCCAGTCGGAGCGCCGTGGTGTGGGGATCTACCGCACCGCCCTCTTCCTCCCCATCGTCTTCTCCCTGGTCGTGACCGCTCTCATCTGGGGAGCGTTCTTCCAGCCCAACGGCGTGCTCAATAACGTCCTCGACGCAGTCGGCCTGCACAGCTGGACCCACGTCTGGCTCGGCGACTCGAGCACGGCACTGTACGCCGTCATCGTCGCGGCTCTCTGGCGCGAGATCGGGTACGTGATGGTGCTGTTCATCGCGGGGCTCAAGGCGCTCGACCCGGCGGTCCAGGAGGCCGCCCGTGTCGACGGGGCTTCGGCGTGGCAGCGCTTCCGTTATGTCACGATGCCGCAGTTGCGGAGCGTCAACCTCGTCGTGCTGTCGGTGCTGATCATCGACTCGCTGCGTTCCTTCGACATCGTCTGGGCGATGACCCGCGGCGGGCCGTACCATTCGACCGAGCTGCTGAGCACGTACATGTTCTCCACCGCCTTCGGCTCCCGTGCGCTCGGATACGCCTCCGCGATCGCGGTGGTCATCTTCGTCCTCGCGATCGCGGTCATCGTGTCCTACCTCGTGCGAGCACTCTCCGAGGAGAAGGAATCGTGACCGTCACCGCCTCTCGAACCCGCACAGCCGCCGCGCCTGCACTGACCGCCGTCCGCCGCCGCAGCAGCCGCAGAACAGCCGCCACCGTCGGTTTTCACACCAGCGGCATCCTCATCTCCCTGGCCTGGTTCGCGCCGATCCTCGTGGTGCTCATCACGTCGTTCCGCACCTTCGACGACATCTCCGCCAACGGCATTGCCAGCATCCCGCGCACCTTCACGCTGTCCACGTATGTCCAGGCGTGGAATCAGGGCGGTCTGTTCCAGGCGCTTGTGAACAGCATGATCGTCACCATCCCGACCGTCGTGCTCACCCTCCTGCTCTCCGCCGCTGCGGCGTTCGGCTTGAGCCGCTTCCGTATCCCGTTCCGGCGCACCATCCTGCTGCTGATGCTGGCGGGCAACCTGCTGCCGGTGCAGATGCTGCTCATCCCGGTCGCGCGCCTGACGCAGCAGCTCAACGTGTACGACACCCTCGGCGCACTCATCGCCGTGCAGGTCGCCTTCGGGATCGGTTTCTACACGTTCGTCCTGTACGGCTTCATGCGCACCATCCCGAACGAGTTGCAGGAGGCGGCGACCCTCGACGGCGCCAGCACCATGCGGATCTTCGTGCAGGTCATTCTCCCGCTGACCCGGCCGGCGCTGGCCGCCCTCGGCGCACTGTCGTTCACCTGGGTCTTCAACGACTTGCTGTGGTCGATCACTCTGCTCCAGACGTCGGAGAAGCTGCCGATCACGGCGGCCGTGCTCTCCCTGCAGGGACAGTACGTCTCCAGCTGGTCGGTCATCGCGGCAGCAACCGTCGTGGCAGCCGTCCCCTCGACCATCGTCTTCCTGCTCTTCCAGCGCAGCTTCATCGGGGGCCTCGCCCTCGGATCGGTGAAATAGAACACATGCTCGTGGACACAGATCAGCTCCACCTCAGGGCGGGCGGCACGAGCGTCGTCGTCCTCCTCGATCAGCATCGCCTCCCCCGGATCCTGCACTGGGGCGAAGACCTCGGCGATCTCGGCGCGGAGGAGCTGCGGCACATCGCCCTCACCGCCCGGCCGGCGGTCGGCGACAGCGCCGTCACGTATCCGCAGCCCGTGCCCGTGCTCGGCCAGCTGCACGAGGGATGGCTGGGCCGGCCCGGGCTGACCGGCGACTCGAACGGCCGCCGTTGGGCGCCGGAGTTCCTGACGACGTCCTCGGAGCTGCGGACGTCCACCGGCGGCGTGGCCCTCACCATGGCTGCGCGCGACGAGGCGTATGGGCTGTCGCTCACCCTCGAACTGGAGGTCCTCGCCGCGAGCGGCCTGGTCCGCCAGCGCGCTCGACTGCGAAACGACCGCGACGAGATCTTCCGCGTCGACGGGCTCGAACTCGCCCTGCCGGTCCCGGCGGACGCCGACGAGCTTCTGGATCTGACCGGTCGCTGGTCGCTGGAGCGCGTCCCGCAGCGCCGGCCGTTCGACGTGGGGGAGTGGGTGCGTGCCTCCCGCGGCGGCAAGCCGGGCCTCGAGCACACCCTGCTGCTGGCTGCCGGCGAGCCCGGGTTCGGGTTCCGCTCGGGCCGCGTGTGGGCGACCCACCTGGCCTGGAGCGGCAACCACACCCTGGCCGCCGAGCGCAGTCCGACGAACATCCGCCGGTTGTCCGGTGTGGAGGGTCTCGCCGCGGGCGAGGTGGAGCTGTCGGAGGGCGAGGAGTACCTCACGCCCTGGCAGTACGGCTCGTGGGGGAACGGCCTCGACGACCTCGCCGGGCGGTTCCACCGGCACCTTCGGGCGTCCAGCGCGCATCCCGCCGGCCCACGCCCTGTGCTGGTCAACACCTGGGAGGCGGTCTACTTCGACCACGACCCCGATGCGCTCGCCCGCTTCGCGGAGGAGGCCGCCGCCATCGGCGCCGAGCGCTTCGTCGTGGACGACGGGTGGTTCCTCGGCCGCCGCGACGACACCAGCTCCCTCGGCGACTGGGTCGTCGATCCCGAACGGTGGCCGGACGGCCTGAAACCGCTGGCCGATCGTGTCCGCGAGCTGGGCATGGACTTCGGCCTCTGGTTCGAACCCGAGATGGTCAACCTCGATTCGCGGCTGGCTGCCGAGCATCCCGACTGGATCTTCGACGCGGGCCACGGCCCTGGACTGCCGTCCCGGCATCAGCACGTGCTGGATCTCGGCCATCCGGAGGCCTACGCGTACGTGCTCGAACGCATGACCGCCCTCATCGCCGAGGTCGGCATCGCGTACGTGAAGTGGGACCACAACCGGTACCTGCTGGATGCGGGCCACACCCCATCGGGCCGCCCCGGGCTGCGTCAGCAGACGCTCGCCGCCTACCGCCTGATGGACGAACTCGGCCGGCTCCATCCTGGGCTCGAGATCGAGTCGTGCGCGAGCGGCGGCGGGCGGATCGACCTCGGAGTCCTCGAACGCACACAGCGCGTCTGGCCGAGCGATTGCAACGACCCGCACGAGCGCCTGGAGATCCAGCGGTGGACGGGCCTCGTCGTGCCGCCGGAGCTGCAGGGCACCCACATCGGGGCCGAGGAGTCGCATACTACGCACCGGTCGCATCCGCTGTCGTATCGCGCGGAGAAGGCGATCTGGGGTCACCTCGGGATCGAGTTGAACCTGCTCACTGCCGATGAGGAGACCAAGCGCGACCTCGCCGGCTGGATCGCGTTCCACAAGCAGCATCGTGACCTCCTCCACACGGGCACGAGTGTCCACGCCGACCTCACCGAGACCGCAGCCCGGCTCGAGGGTGTCGTCGGCCAGGGAGCGGATGAGGCGCTGTACGCCTTCTCGATCACGGAGCGGCCGCGGACCTGGCCGGTGGGACGGGTGGGACTGCCGGGCCTCGACGATGCGCGGACGTACACCGTGGCCGCGGTCTTCCCGCAGGGACAGAGACCGCCGGGGGCGCAGCCGCCGTGGATGTCGGGCGAGGTGACCCTCTCGGGCCGTGTTCTGAGACTGGTCGGCGTCGAGCCGCCCTCGCTGGATCCGGACCGCTCCGTGCTCCTTCAT
Source organism: Leifsonia sp. RCC_180 (assembly GCF_058138205.1). Classification (NCBI taxonomy): domain Bacteria; kingdom Bacillati; phylum Actinomycetota; class Actinomycetes; order Micrococcales; family Microbacteriaceae; genus Leifsonia; species Leifsonia sp. RCC_180. The sequence goes on from NZ_CP200340.1 coordinate 3,186,606, forward strand.
GTCCGCGCCGTCTGAACCCATTCCTCTGTTTCAGCGCTTCGGCGGCCGGGTCGTGGAGGCACTGGTGTCGCCCGTCGGGGCGAGCCTTCAGCAGCTCCGAGTCGACGGCATCGAACTGGTGGCCGGATCGCCGGACGGGCCCGTCGGGTCCTCCGGCGCCGTGCTCGTCCCCTGGCCGAACCGAGTCCGGGGAGGCCGGTGGATGCTCGACGGCGACCTTCAGCAGCTGGATGTGACCGAGCCGGACGCAGGCAATGCCCTGCACGGCCTGGTCTCGAGGACGCCGTTCGCGGTCCTGAAGCGGGAGGCCGGCGCGGTCCAGCTCACGACGATGGTGCGCAACGCGCCGGGCTATCCGTTCGACCTGGCCGTCACCGTCTCCTACCGGCTGACCCGGACCGGGGTCGCATCGACCATCGTCGTCGTGAATCGCAGCGACCGGCCAGCGCCGGTCGCGATCGGCGTTCACCCGTACCTGAGGCTGGGAGAGGCGAGGACGGTCGACCTCCTCCTGCAGGTCGTCGCCGAGCGGACGCTGCGGCTCGGCGACGACAATCTGCCGCTCGAGCAGGCGGCCGTCTCTGGGACGATCTACGATCTCCGGACGCCGACGCCCCTCACCGAGGCTCCGGCCCACGCCGCCTATACCGCTCTTAAGGCGACCGACGGTCACGTCACCCAGCGGTTGACCGATCGGTCAACAGGTTGGACCGCGGAGGTGTGGGCCGACGCCCGCTTCCGCTGGGCCCAGGTGTACGTCACCGACCGGCTGCCCGGCACGGCCCCCGGGCACGTCGCCGTTGCGCTCGAGCCGATGACCGCACCCCCGGATGCCCTCAACTCCGGCGTCGACCTCGAGTGGATGGCGCCGGCATCGCGCTGGGCGCTCGCGTGGGGTATCAGCCTCCGCTGAACGCGCAAGCGGGGCGCGAGGTCTGTGACCCCGGCGCCCCGCTCTCCTCTGCGGCTCAGCTGCAGCTGATCAGCGGCGCCACCCAGTCGGCCCGGTCGTTGTAGCCACCGTCGCCGGCGTCCCCGACATGCAGGACGAGCTCACGCGCACCGGTGAGGTCTACGTCGAAGGGGACCGCTGTGCCCCGGGCGACGGTCCCGCTGTCCCACACGGTCTTGCCGTCAGCGACGAGGGAGAAGGTGGCCGTTCCCCCATCGGGGCCGACGTTGTTCACGACGTCATCGATGCCGACGCTCCCGGTCAGGCGGCTGCACACGCCACCGACGTAGTACCGGATGTCGGACGGGCTGGCGACTCCGAGTCCGGTGGCGTACGTGGTGCCGGCGACCCGGATCGGGTTGCCGCCCCCGACGCTCTCGTCGACCGCCGGCGACATCCATCCACTGGTGGCGGAGATCCACGGCTGGTGCGACAGCGGCTGGTCCGCACCCGACGGCGGCGCCGGGGCGACCGTCACCGTCGAGGCCGGCGAGGCCACCGTGACCTGTCCGCGGAGACCCGTGAAGCGGACGGATGCGCCGATCGCGGAGGAGCCCGTGCCTGCCGCCGCCGGGACGGTGACCGTGAAAGTCACATCGGCGGTTCGTCCGGGGAGGATCAGCAGCGGCTGCTTCCCGGTGGACACGGTCGTCCATCCGTCCGGGACGGTCAGCGCCGCCTTCGGCGCGGCGACCGGCGTGGTGCCGTCGTTGCGGACGGTGACCGTGACATCCAGCGTCGAGCCCGCGGCAGCGAGCAGGTTGCCGGTGGGCGTGATTGCCGTGCCGTTCACCGCCGTGACGGTCGGAGCTCCGACGACGACCCGGGGGCTCTGCGGAATCCCCGTGCTCTTGCTCACGATCAGCACGGAGACGCCATGGGCCGGAACCGCGGAGCGGATGGCGTCCTTGCTCTCGCTGACAGCGTGGGTCCACGCATCCTTCACCTCCACGCGCGTGGCCGCGAGGCCGACGGCGGAGGCGGTCGTGGCGATCTCCGCCGCCGCATCGCCGCGGTTGACCAGCGCGACCGCGGTGGACCCGTCTGCGAGAGGCTTGGTCCAGGTCTCCGTCGTCCCGGCCGGCCCGACACGAACCGCCTGCTTGCCGAGCGGGTCCCGGTCGATCGCCAGGAGATCGGGGTTCGTCAGTGTGGCGACGGTCGCGTCGCTGAAGGTGCGCGGGTCGCTCCCGACGACCAGGGGAGCGGCCGACATCGACCACAGGGCCATCTGCGAACGGAACTCCTCATCGGTCATCCCGAGCTGCGGGCCCAGGTAGTCAGGGTCGTTCCAGTGTCCGGGTCCAGCGGCCTCCGGGTGACGCGCATTGGCGTCGAAGTTGCGCAGTACGTCGCTGTATTTGATGGAGTTCACGAATCCGACGTCCGTGTAGGTGCGCCACGACTGGGCGATAGCGGGAGCGTAGCTCCAGGTGTTGGTCGACTGCTGCGACTCGGGATAGTTGCCCCAGTCGGGCGACGTCACCGGGTTGCAGAGATTGAAGATGATCGGCCGTCCGCTGCTGTTGTGCCGCAACGCGTCCGCGAACTGGGTGTAGACGGTCTTGGGGTCGAGGTTCGCGGCGATCCCGCAGAGGAAGTCGACCTTGACGGCGTCATAGCCCCACTTGGCGAACGTGTCGGCGTCGGTCTGGTAGTGACCGTAACTGCCGAGACCGCACGACCCGGGGATGTACGGGCCGGCGTCGGTGTAGATCCCGGCCTTCAATCCCTTGGCGTGGATCGCGGCGGCGAGGGCGGCCATCCCGTCGGGGAACCGTGCCGGGTCGCCCTGCAGCAGGCCATCATCGCCGCGCGGAGTGGAGGCCTGCCAGCCGCCGTCCAGCCACACGATGTCGTATCCCGCCTTGGCAAGGCCGCTGGACTTCAGGCGGTCGGCGACCTCGAGCACCTGCGCCGCCGTGTAGTCCCCGCCCAGCCCGAAATACGTGTTCCATCCCGCGTAGGGTGTCGCGCTCAGCACGGCGGTCGGGGAAGCGGGCGACGTCTTCTCGGTCGCTGCGGACGGCCGTGGTGCGGCCGTCGCCGGCAACGCCGACGCCGTCACCGCTGTGAGGCCGAGCAGCGCCGCGACGCCGAGCCCCAGTAGGCGTTTGGTCAACATCAAAGCTCCTGACTTCGTCGTCACCCGGCATCCGCCGGGGCCTTTTCATGACACCGCGACGGATGCCCGTCTCAACAGGCGCGAACCACGGAATACCTGGACAAGTCGACGGCCGCGCTCCGACTCGGCGCGATAAAGGCTCAGTAAGGGTGGCGGTCTCAGCAGGTACCGAAAAGCGCGTCCGACCAGGTGCTCTGATGGCGCTCGATGTACTGGGTCACGCCCTGCCAATGTGCCCCGTGGCCGTCGGCGAACATCGTCCCCCACGGTTCGACTCTTATGTCGTGCGACGATCGCAGCAATTCGTACATGGCCGCGGCTCTGCGACGCATCGCCGCGGGGAGGGCCTGGCGAAGCGCGGCTGTCGCCCCGTAGCCCTCCGCGAAACTCGCAAGGTTGCGAGCGGCTTCCTCTGGTGGCTGGGTGGGGTCGTTGAGGGTGAAGGATTGGGCGGCATAGGCCAAGTCCCACAGCCTGGTACTCGGCGCTGCTCCGTCCCAATCGATGAACACCCACCGTTCGCCGACGATGAGGTTCCACGGGGCCAGGTCGTTATGACAGATCATCTCTGCTCCTGGAGCAGGGATGGCCGTACTCCAGGTGGCTTCCCGCGCCGGTGTGAAGTTCGCGCTCGCATCGTGGATCGCCCGAACGATCGCTCCCACCCTGTGGAGTTCCGGCGGGCTCAGCGGATACGAATCCATCGCCAGGCGCCCGGGCACGAACTCCATGACCTGCCGACCGTGCTCATCCCGGCCCAAGACAGCGGGCACGTCCACGCCCGCATCCCGAACCGCCGTCATGAACGCGAACACGCTCGGCGTCGAAGCACTCCACGGTTTACGCACGGTCATCCCGACTCGCACGACCTCACCGCTGGCGTTGCCACCGGAGAGCACCTCTTCGTCAGCCACAGACTCGAGGGTAGTTCCCGCATCCGATGAGCGGCGGGGTTCCGGGCAGCGGGGTAACTCATTTGACATCGGTCTCGCGATGGACCACGGCGAAAGCGGCGTCTCATTTGGGGATCGGCTAGAGGAGTTGAATGGTGGGCGAACGCTGCCGACGTTAGCCTCGGAAGATGCTTCCTTTGGAGGAGTTCGATGACGACGACGGGGTGCTACCTCCGCAGCCGCTTTGTGTGACCGGTGATTTCCCTGCTGCAGCGGTCCTTTGTTTCTTCGCGGATGCAGCTGACGAAATGATCGGTGCCGGCAAGCTGGTCGAAATAGGCCGCTTCAGCGCGGAGATGGGTGCTCGACCGATTCTTGCGACACCGGACCGGCAAGTCGCGGTGTTCCATCCTGGCGTCGGCGGCCCACAGGCCGCGCACTCGCTGGAGCGAGCAATTGCCAGCGGTGTAGCGCGCGCACTAGCGATCGGCGGTGCCGGGTCGTTGGCTGAGACGTTCGGTAAAGACGACGTGCTCGTGGTGCGGTCAGCGCTCCGGGACGAAGGAACCTCCTTCCACTACCTTCCCCCGGCTCGCAGTGTCGAGTTCGACGCTGAAGAAGTCCGCCGGCTGGTCGCGGGCCTCGATTCCTCGGGTATTCCAGCTACTGCTGGGGCGACCTGGACAACGGATGCCGACTTCCGCGAAACCCGCGCTCGGGTGGACCGAAGACGTGCCGAGGGCTGCGTAGCCGTCGAAATGGAGGCAGCCCCGCTGGCGGCCGTATGCCACTTCCGCGGCGTCCAATACGGACACCTGCTCTACAGCGGTGACGCACTCCACGGAACACGATGGGCCGAACGCTCATGGACCCTCTCGAGCCGAAGGGCCCAACTCCTCGAAGCCGGTATCGAACTCTCACGGCCCACACGTTGACCGGTTGAGGATCGTTCTGCGTGCGCCGACCTAGCACCTCTACATCGGTTTGCGTGCGAGGACTACGAGCGATGGGGCTGTCGACCGAGGATCTAGTGTCGCTTGGAGGTCGATCACGAAGCCGTTCTGCTGGAGTATTTCGGCGACGGCTTCCAGCGGTCGTTTGGCCATGTGCACGTTCATCCGGTGCCCTCCGTAGCCTTCGGTCTTGGTGTGCGTCGACGAACCGAGGTGGCCGCCGAGAAGCAGAACACCACCCGGCTGAAGCTTCTCGAAGAACTGCCCAATAACCGAGCCGATGGAGTCGTCCGGAACGTGGTGCAGCACCCACCAGCAGATGATGCCGGCAAGGTGTGCTGCATCGACCGGAAGCTGAGTGATCGACCCGACGGTGAAGTCAATGTCTGGGCGATGTGTTCGGGCGATCTCGATGAGACGTGGGGACAGATCGATGCCGCTGATGTCGAGACCCTTGTCCTTCAAGTGGGCCGTAACGCGTCCGGGGCCACACCCAGCGTCGAGAACCGGGCCCTTCGCCTTGCTCAGGGCCGCAAAGGCGTCCAGAAACGCCCACACGAATGGGTCCCAGCGGCCGATTGCGGCATCGACAAAGTCTGTATAGCTATCAGCCACCGTGTCATACGAAGTCCGCGTGCTCTCGATCCAGTCGAAGTCTGTCACCCAGTCACACTATGGACACTGCCACTCTGTGCAACACGCAACACGCAACGCGACCGAAGCGAGCGCCTCATTCACCAAGTCTGCCGCTATCGCCCACGCCCGCAAGCCGATCCTCTACCGCCCCCGGATTTATGCCCGCGGTCAACCCAGCCGGATGCCAAGGTTGCTGCCATAGAAAGCAAGACCTAGACGATGTGCGAGCCGGATGGAGCCAACGTTGTCCTCGCGTGACCGCCACCGCGCGAAGCCGCATCGCGAGACTGCGTGGTTGATAGCCGCGGTGGCCGCTTCCCGCCCCAACCCTCTTTCGCGAAAGCGGGGGTCAGTGATAACACCCACATCGCTCGCCTCTCCGGCCCACTCGGAGAGGGACGCGACCGCCGCCAGTTGTCCATCCAACGAGGCGCCGAAAAGCACTGCACCTTCGTTTGAAATCCCGGACTCCTCCAGCTCGTCCCGAGGTAGCCCCGCTACGAAGGACGACGCCTGCCACGGTTCCAGGCTGGTGGCGTTGTGACCCCCGTCAAGCAGCGAACAGGCCAGGAAGTGGGCTGCCGGACCCAACACCCTCGGCCGAAGGCCTGCCAGCCCGGTCGACCAGAACGAACCACTCATCAGCCCGTCGACTGACACTTCGCGCACGAGTGCTTCGACTACCTCGCGCGATCGCCCCGGTGCCCGCAATCGCACCGACTGGCCGACGCGCATGATGTAGATACCGTGCCAGCCGCTCTCAACAAACGTTAGGTGCACGCCGTCCGGCCACACCTCGACATCTTCGACCTCGAAGATGTCAGCCCAATACGCATCAGCGATTTCGTTAGCCGAAGCCATTGCCGGAGCCTACGCCGAACCGATCACCCAATTCGATTGCTTACCGACGATCCGTTCGAACCGCTGCCGGATGGAGACGTAGTCGATCGTTCGAAGGCAGCCTTCTCGAGAGTTGTAGCCGTAAGCCGATCCCTCACTGCGGAAGGGTCTCCCCGGCATCGGTGATGTGTCGGCGGTACTCAGACCCGGACGCGGTCCGGTCGAGAACGCCGTAGTCGACGAGGTATCGGCGAAGGAGCGCGGTGTCGTCGTCGAACCGCCGCAACCGTTCGTTCAACTCGGCCTCGGGTAGCTGCTCATCGGCTTGGATCACCTCAGCGCCGACACAGCGAAGCAGTTCCACACGCTCGCTGTGCTGCGACGGATACCGGTCTATCGATCCGTCCGGGTGCAGGAAACGCCCCACACCGCGCTTAGGCCGCGCACCTGGCCGCTCCGCAAGCATCGATCGCAGCCCGTCGGTAGCCGGCACGGCCTTCCCGTCACGCATTTCAACGAGGCCAGCTCGCACGAGCCGAGAGATCCGACGAGGCTGCGTCGGCTCCTGCGCAAGGATGATGCGCGCGTATTCGGCCCGAAGGACGTCGTTTGCAAGAGCCGCAATGGCCGCCCGCCATGTCGGTGCCGCCACGCGCGATTCGTCCGGTGTCCCGCTCGTTCCGGGTGCGATTGTCATCAACCTAGTATTGGGCAACCGGGCTCTCGGGAACGTTCCGAGCGCACAAAAGCTGATCCCTCAGGGGGCGGCGAGGATGGCCCGGCTCTGCCTGGCCGGCTTGAGCACCAAGACCATGCCGGAAATGGCCGCGACTGAGCTTGCGAGCCAAACAAATGTCGCGGGCCAGTTGCTGTTGAATACGGTCTGTGGCCCGATCGCATCGTCGGGCGAGTCATAGGTGCAATTGATGCCGAGAGGGAACCATGTTCGCTCTCCCGTTGTGATGGTCGATTCGAAGTACGGCCCTCCGACATCCGGGCGAGGAGCGGATCTAGTGCATTGGATCGCAGGAGCCTCTTTGCCATCGAGCGTTACACCGACCACTAGCGCGCTCAGCGCAAGGCCTCCGAACACCAACGCTAAAACCAATCCCAGCAATCGTCGGAGTATCGGCCTCATCGTCTCAACAGTAGCTTTCGCAACGAGCCGAGGGCCTGATGTCAGTCCAGGTCGTGCACGAGTAGCGATCTTCAGCTGCTCCACCCTTATCGACATTGCGGCGGTAGGCGTACCGTCTGCATTGTGGTTGAACGCCTCGCTGATCAGGTGACCGTGCCGGATGTCGTCGGGATGCCGTTCCACGTAGGTCGCGACGTTGCATCCGCTGCCGGCCTGACTCTCGCGAACACGGACCCGGATGGCGCGCCCATTGGCGCCCTAGCGTGGCCTGGCCTCTTTTACATCACCTCGCAGAATCCGGCAGCGGGCGCCGTGGTGTATCGCTGGGATTCCGTCAGAGTGGAAATCGTCGCCTACGGCGAGACGGACTCCAACGCGGGCGCAATCCGACCCAAAGATCCTCCGTCGGATATCGCTCAGGCAGTGCCGGAGCGTGATACATTCGTGGACCTCGCCGCGCGGGACGGCAGCATTGATTGATTCCACCCCGACGCACGCTCATGGATCTGCCACCGTGCACGCTCCCTGGTCTACCGCCTAACGATCGCCAAGAGACAGCCGATTCGACTACCGCGTGAACGAGCTTGCTCCGACTCACTTCTTCCTGGTGAATGCCTTCCTCACGCGTTGGTACCAGCCGGACGTGCTGATTGCGTCCTCGACTGTGGCGCCAGCCAGGTAGCCGGCTGCCAGTCCTGCGAACCCCGCGTAGCAGTCATCACACAGGACCCGAGTCGCAGTCTGATGCCCATCTCCACGCAACGTCTTGCCACACTGATCGCATTGACTGCTCATCCGATCAGTGGGGCACTAACGTCGGGGTGGATGGGTGGGCCCAAAATCCGTGCCAGGAGTGCTCCAGTCAGGGATCGGCTTGCGTACTGCGGGACGCGCATCTCCAGCAAGAGTGCGGCAAGCGCTAGAGCTGCGAGTCAGCTAGGCGAGAGAACCTGTTTGCTTCGGGCGGATACACATCAGCACGAAAGCCGCGATCAGTCCCGCTGTGTAGATATCGATCAGAGCTACGGTATGGCCAGACAGGGTGACCGCGCCCAATACGAGGGCGACAGCGATCAGCGCGAAGGCGAGTACCACCCACCTTGGCCACGTATGATCGGCGATCGTCGCCAATCCGAAGGCCAGCGGCCCGACGGCGAAGATGGTCGTGAGTATCACAGCAATGACGTCGGCGACGATGCTGTGCGGGTGTCTGGGGAGCACGTTTGCAGTAATGCTATTGATGACATAAGCGATCCCGGCGGCACAGACACGCAAGCGCGGCCCGCCCCGTCCATGCGAGTCCTCGCATGCTCCTGCGGTCAGTCTTCGCCGTCACGATTCGAGCATACGCACCAAGCGTCGACCAGCATTCAAGGTGAAACGTATGCGGGTCGGTCAGCGGGCTTCCCCAGTCAGTCATGCGATGCGTGCAAGCCGTCCGGTAGCGGATCTGCGGGCTTCGAGTTGAGTCCAGTCGTGCTCGTGCATGATTGCCCCATGTCGGAATTCTTGGCTTGCGTCGTTCATCGGTTACGCGAGGCTGGCGTGGTGCTGGAGCGTGGCCTCGATACAGCGGAATTCGAGCAAGTCGAGAACGAGTACGGCTTCAAGTTCAGCAACCAGCACCGAGAGTTCCTCGCGAGCGTCTCGCCGGTCGGACCCAAATGGGCTGACTGGCGGAACGGAGAACCCACGGCGTTGAGAAGTCGCCTGTCTTGGCCACTTGAGGGGCTCCTCTTCGACGTCGAGAACAATGCCTTCTGGCCACGATCGTGGGGGCCCCGTCCACCGGATCTGGCGGAGGCGGTCGAGGTGGCCGCGGTGCGATTCACCCAGGTGCCGCAACTTGTCCCGCTACACAGTCACCGTTACCTAGTCGCCGGCCCAGGAGACGTTCGCAGCCCGATCTTCTCCGTCTACCAAACCGACGTCGTCCTTTACGGAGATAACCTTCTGGACTACATCGCCAAGGAGTTCCACGTCGGCACGCGCCACCCGACCGACCGCCCGCCAACCGCATTCTGGTCAGACCTCGCGCACGGACTCGAACCACAAGAAATGTGAACGCTGGCGCAAGTTCGGCATCGGCACCGAGAACTGCGACAGCGGTCGCAACGGGACGGGCCATGACAAGTAGGCAACGTCCAGCACGAAGCAACAACTGAGCCCCCGCAAGTCGATCCTCTTACAGCTCAACATGCGTAGGCTTCGACAGTGACAGATCTGAGCGGAGAACGTGTGTTTCTGCGCCCGTGGAGGTTGGACGATGCCGCGTTCGTCTACGACCTCTACTCCCGGTGGGAGGTACAGAGGTATATCGGGCGCGAACCCCAGGTCATGACGGAGCTCCGGCAAGCTCGTGCGCTGATCGAGCGCCTTCGCGGCAAGGATGACGGCGTGTTGGGGTATTGGGCTGTCGAAGCACTTGCCACAGGAAGGCTCGTTGGTACGACCATGCTGCAGGGCATACGAATCTCGGGGACGCAGCAGCCTTCTGACGAGATCGAAATCGGTTGGCACTTCCATCCGGATGCTTGGGGTAACGGCTATGCGACGGATGCGGCCAGGCGCGTTCTCCAGCATGCATTCGATTCCGGACTCAAGCGCATCATCGCCGTAGCCCACCCCGACAACACCGCCTCGCACCGGGTCTGCCTGCGGCTGGGCATGAGCGACGCCGGGCGCACTGCGAGGTATTACGACACCGAATGCGAGCTGTTCATCGTTGACCGCCAGAACGAGGCGCACATCGCCTAGGCGAGATTCCGGCCCGAGCGGTAGAGGATCGGCTATCGGGCGCGGTGCTGTCCGAGGGTCCTAAGGTGAAGGGATGTTGCCAGCCCCGCCGCGGTTGCGACCCGGAGAACGGATCGCGATTCGGGAGGTCCTACGAGGACGCGTCTGGACGTCTCGTCCGGTTGTCGTGGTGGAAGACACGGCGGATCAGTTCGTTTCGTACCTCGAACCCGGGACGATCATTGATTACCCCGTCGGAACGCAGCACGGGCGCGGCACATTCTTAATGTGGTTGTCGGGTGAATGGGAACTCGGCCCCAAAGAATTCCACGCGCCTGGAATGCTGAGAATCGCTCCCACCGGGCGACCATTCGAAGTGTTCGCGCACGTCACCGCAGAACTCGGTATCACCTCGTGGTACGTCAACTTCCAGCAGCCCTTAATGCGGACCTTGCAGGGATTCGACACCATGGATGAGACTCTCGACCTGCTCGTCGCACCCGACTTCTCGTCGTGGGAGCGCAAGGACCACGACGAGTTGGAACTAGCTCTCGAGATGGGCGTCTACGAGCAACGCGACGCGCAGCGCATCCTCGATTCGTGTGTTGCCGTCGAGAACGCGCTTGAACGCGGTGAAGTGCCCTGGGATCGCAGCTGGCGCGACTGGCGTCCCCAGATCGACTGACCTCTGACGGCCCGTGACCAAGCGCTTCCCGACCAATTGCACGGTAGACGATCCCTAACCGGGCGAGTGGTTGACGACAGGATCTCTGTCCGCCCCCACCAAGGTGCCATGTCTCTCTCGGGCTACTCCGGCTTCGAGAGGATCAGTCTGGCGGAAGTTGGAACGTTCCACCGGCGACCGTGCACTTTTGTTGGAGGTCGGCAACGGCCTGGTTGGCCTTGGCATCCTCATCCAGAGTCAGCGTCGGGTCATGCAAGATGTTGATTCGTTCGCCAACACTGGTGATGAGCGACATGTCGTCGGCGATCGCCGTCCATCGGGGATCCAACTGCGCCGCCCGTTGAGCGGCCGCGGTGGCGGATTCCTGATGGGGAAACTTGACGTCGATCTTCTCCTCGAAGGTGGCCCCGAAGTCCGTGCAGGCCTTTTCAATGATCTGCTGGGCGTCGTTCGCGGCCGGCGCTGTGGTCCGTGACGGCGTTGGCGTATCTGTGGGAGTGGCGAGGGGTGAGCTTGGAGCCGAGGCGCTCGGCGAGGCAGGGGCCGGGATGAAGGGCAGTCTCCCGGACAGGGCTAGTGCGGCGCCGCCTGTCGACAAGAGCAAGGCAGCCACGACGAGCGACACCACGGCGGCGACGCGACGGTGTCCCCGCCGCTCCGGCTGTTCGCGCGCCACCTCCCTTATCAGCATGCTCTTGATCGCGTCGATACGGTCGCGATCGAACGGTGACGAATTATTGGTGCTCTTCATCGTGCGTCTCCCGGGATCGAGGTTACGTCCGTCATTTCGGTGACCAGCTCCGCCAACTTGTTCTTCGCTCGGAAGAGGCGGGACTTGACTGTCCCGACCGGAACTCCGAGCACTATCGACGCATCCAGCGCCGTCATTCCCTGGACCAGGCACAACGACACGACGTCCTGCTCGACGCTGGTCAGCGTGGTGAACGCTCGCCGCACCGCTACCCGCCGCGGTTCGTCATCGAGCCGATCATTCACCGCGGGCGAGAAATCGTCGTGATGTTGCCCACCTGGGAGGGCCTCCATCGCGTGGCGGTGGCGACGATGTGCTCGCGCGAGGTTGCGAGCCACGTAGTTAGTCGTCACCAAAAGCCACGGCAGGACCGACCCGTTGACGACTCGAACAGACTGGCGCCTTCGCCACGCCTCTAGAAAGACAAGTGCGGCAACGTCTTCGGCGTCATGGAACGAGCCAACGGATCGCAGAGCGTGCCATAAAACCCGATTGTGATGCGTCTCGAAGAGCGCGCCGAAGGCGGCGGGACCCCCGGAACGTAGCTGCGCCCCCTCGTCCGGCTGCAGGTCGCTGAGAAAAGACGTCATACCCCATAATGTCCGCGCAGGCGAAAAAGGTTCTCGGAGACGTCGGCCCCGACGTCTAGGCTGCCGAACGCGTCTTCGCCGAAATAGCCGTGACCTTCCCAAACGCTCCGATCACCGCAGCGTCTACGCGCACGAGAAACACCTGTCCAACTGGGTCAGGCCTGCAACGAGAACCCGAAGCCTTGTCTGACCAATACTGCCGACCAGACCCTCGAGTGAGTCTGATCCACGGGTAAGAGACATCAGCGCTGACTTAGCGCGTCCACAAGCCGATCGGCTTACGGCGCCGGTCTGGAGGTGGACGGTTTGTCGGTTCTGACGGTTGAATGAGTGCCGTGCTGGCTATCGTTCCGGATCCCTGGATTGCCGATTCCTGCGTGACGTCAACCGTCACGCAGGATGGTGTTCTTTCCGAGGTCTCGGTAGAAATCCCTTCAGCAGAGGGGCTGACCTTCACCGTTCGCACGCTGGAGTTGCTCGGCGAGCGGATTAACAGCGCCGGCAGGCCGCACGGGATCCTCACGGACCCGATTTCAGTGGCAACGTTGGTAGCAAATTCCCTGCTGCTGCAGTCAGTCTCATCTGGGCTGCCGCGAGAGGAAGCGGTCAGGCTCATGGATGGCGCCAATACGGAATCGCAAGCAGTGGCGAGTGACCGCGCTAGATGGGCGTTCGCCCCAATGGTGATAGCCAGCGTGCCCTACGCGCTGTGGCATCGCTCGCTTGGCGGGGGGTTCATCGCGCATGCCGACCTGGGGGCCAGGGTCCTCGCCGCGTGGGGTCAAGGCGATTTCCCGCGCACGTTACTTCGGATGCAACTTGTCGATCTCCCGTCATAGATCCCGGCCGCCTGCAGTCCGCCCGATTACGGATCGGCTTGCGGGCGTCCGGTAGCGGTTCTCCTGACGGACAGCTCGCTGAGCGCCGGTCGCCGAGGTGTCGTACCAGGGCCCCGGTTACAGGCCGGTCTCGGTCCGCCGGCCGGTCGCAGCCGTTGAGAGCGCTCAACGACGACGCCCTCGGCGCGCTGCTATGACAACTGCGAAGACCACCGCCACACCGCCGATACTGAGGACGACGAGCCGGGCCCAGTCAGGGGTCGGACCGAGAGCGACCGTGTCGTTGCACTCCTGACCGCTCGGCGGCGCTGTCGCGCGTGACGCGCGCACGAGCAGCTCCAGCATCTTGGTCATTACCTGATCACTCGTCGCGGCTCAGGACCGACCTGCGGCCGAGGGCCCATCCGCTAGCGCCGACGATGACCGACAGGCGAGGACTACAAGCGTTGCCCGGCCCCACGCCCGTGGTGAACGGGTACATGCCGCTGAACGATTCGATTGCGAGGAGAGGCTATCCGGATGCCAGGCGTGGTAGCCGATCACTGTGCGCACATAGTGCCTTGATGGCCGCCCCCGTTCGCACTCTTACGGACGGCGCCGAATCAGTCGAAAGAGGAGAGCACTGACGCGAAGAATTCTCTCCCCGAGTCAGTAGCAGACGATTCGTGTAAACGCTTCTCGAGCACCTCGGCGACCCACTTTGGTCCGTGATTCCCTACTGAGGGGACGAAATCTTCCATCTCCCCGATCGACACTAGGTGGACGCGAAGGGCGGCAAGCCCCTCTAACAGCCGCTCGCAGGCCTGATATGGGTCTGCCTTAGGCATACCCGCGAGCCCGACGTTCTTGACTCGGTCCCAGCCATTCTCAATCTTCAGTGCCGCCCGTACAGGTGCCAGCGTGCGCTCGGAAACGTCGGTAATCCCCTCAAAAGCTCGGATTACGGCTTCTTGCATTCCAGCTGCCGACGGTGTCCGAGAGGTTGCAGTCAATGCGGCGTTCACTGTCTTCCAGTCCCGTTCAAAATCGGCAGGATTCCCGCCCGCGGCACGGATAAGACGCTCAAGCACCGCCCATTCGTTGAGCACATCAAAGTCACCAATCACTGCCACGGGAACGCTTGCAGCTCGCAGAGCTTCGACCGCGACGTGCATGCGATGTTTTCCGCCGCAATTCGTGAAGAGGAGGTCCCGCCGCCGGGCCGAGGTGTCGTCCGCCGGCAGCGTGTCACGCATCGCGGCGAAGAATTTGCAGTCGGCGTCTGACTCGCAGACAACAACGGCGTCCGTGAACAAGCCCTCCAACAGGTTCGAATACCTCAACAGTGGGTCGCTCCACAGACGTCTCACCGCGGAATTGTCCAGTACAGATGCGGAGTTAATGTCACCTCGCCGGGTCAGGCGAATCACAGTCGCATTGGCTGATCCCTCAAGCGTGCCGTGCACAATATCGGAGCTGTGAGTGCTTAAGAACGTGGTCGTACCAGAGCTAGCGGCATCTTCCGAGATCACTCTTGCTAAATATCGGGCCTGCGGCGGATGTAGGAACGCTTCGGGCTCATCGATAAGCGAGACAGTCTGATGACCGGTCTGCAGGTTCAGAAGCAGGCCCATCATGGATCGCACTCCGTCGCCCTGCTCATGTAGGAGGGGAAGCCTGCGCAAGAGATCCAAGTACTCCTGCGGAGGTCTGGGGCTTTTCGGCGGCTCGATATCTCCGACGCGGAGGGCCCAGTGGTCCCCTCCCGTCCATGTGTCGAGGATCAGACCCTGATCGAATGCCCCTCGACTGATATTCCGGAGCTGAGCCTCAACGTCCTCCCGCTCATATAGACGATGCAGTGGATGGCTCGCGTCCGATTCGTATAGGTTCAGCGCGGGCGCGGGCTTACTTGCAAGCAGGCGACTTTCTGTGTCGGCATACAACACGAAGTACGCTCCCACGATGGATTGAGCGCCCCCAGACCACCATGTCATCGCGTTTCCCAGCGGCTGTATGCCGGCAGCCTTCAGGTCAACGCGGTCTCCTTGCGTTGCCGATCGCAGGATGGAACTGTCCACTTCAAACGTCGCCAACAGTTCATCGGTTGATCCCCGGAAGGCGACCTGTGCGCCGACAACGACAAGGCCCCTGTCCCCTGAACTGGTGATCAGCTTGGAGATGTCGCGCAGGGCCTGACTCTTACCCGAGTTGTTCGGACCAACAATCAGCACTACGCCGCTCTCCGGTATAGCCACTGTCGTCGCATCACTGAGATTGATTTCGGTGACGCTGACGCTCGCTCGCATAACCAGAACATAGCGAAACCTAGCGGTGACGAGCAGGTGTGAGAGGGGCGCCGCGTGCCCGTAAGCCGGTCGATCAACGTAACACCGGCCCGCAAAGATGCCCGGTGATGGAGCCTCAAACGCTACAGGCCAATTCATGCTCATCGGTTACGCCGAGTCTCCACCAAAGCCGAGCAACTCACTGTGCAACGCAACGCACCCCGGCCGCTGGCCTTGACGAGGAGAACATCCACGTCGATCAAGGCCTCACCAACCGAGAGCGTCCGTCCTCCGCGAAGCGCTAGCGACAGTGCGTTCGGGTGACACAGCGGCGAGCCGACGGACCCCAACCAACCACGCTCGAGTCACGGCCGCGATAACGACTCGGTAACGGTGGTTTGCGTCAACGCGTTTGACGCTTCTACGGTGACGTCAATCGATTGAAGTCAAACGATTGACGGACGAAGGAGCCCCGGATGCTGACGATGAAGGACATCGCCTCGCATGTGGGTGTTTCCGTGTCCAGCGTGAGTCTCGTGCTCAGCGGGCGGGGCGAAGGGCGCGTCAATCCGGGCGTCGCCCAGCGCATCAAGGACGTCGCCGACGAGTTGGGGTACGTCCCGAATCAGTTGGCGCGATCGTTGAAGACCAAGCAGAGTCGCACGATCGGCGTGGTCTCCGACCGGGTGGCGACCGTCCCGTTCTCCGGTCACATGCTCGCGGGCGCGCAGCAGGCGGCCTGGGAGTGCGGCTTCATGCTGATGCTCATCGACACGTACGGAAACGACGAGGTCCAGACCCCGGCGGTGCAGTCCCTTCTGCAGCGCAACATCGAGGGCCTCATCGTCGCGACGAACTTCCACAAGGTCGTCGAGCTCCCGCTCGTTCCTCCGACCATGCCGGTCGTCATCCTGGACGGACGACCCGCTGACGACTCGCATCCCACGGTCGACTACGTCGTCCCGGATGAGGAACTGGGCGCGTACACGTCGACGCGGATGCTCGTGGAGGCGGGGCACACCCGCATCGGCTTCTGCGACGTCGCCGCGTATCCGATCGCCTCGCGACTGCGGCAGCGTGGGTATCGGCGGGCTCTGGAGGAGAGCGGGATCGCGTACGACGCCTCGCTGACCGTCGTCGCCGAAGACGCGGCGACGCGCTTCGCCCTCGACCCGGCCCGCCTGCTGCTCGAGCGGGACGACAGGCCCACCGCCGTCTTCTGCTTCAGCGACCAGACGGCCATGGGCTTCTACACCGTCGCCCGGCGACTCGGGCTGACCGTGCCCGGCGACCTGTCCATCGCAGGCTTCGACAACCAGGAGTTCGTCGCCGAAGCGCTCGACCCGGGCCTCACCACGGTGCAGCTACCTCACCGGGAGATGGGCGAGTGGGCGGTCCGTCGCCTTGTCGGCCGACTCGACGGCTCTCTCGACGGCGCAGAGCGCGAAGGCTACCTGATGCCGTGCGAGCCCGTGATCAGGCAGTCGATCGGACCACCCGCGAGCACCTGACCTCCCGACTCCAACCCGATTCGCACGATCCCATCCGCACCACACACCGGAGGCGCCGGTGGCGGGAGCCTGCCCTCCTGCCGTCGCGCGTCGCCACGAGAACACCGATGCAAAGGAGCAACGCAATGAAACCATCCCGAAAGCCGGGCACCCGCAGGGTCGCGCGCCTCGCGGCGGCTGCCGCCGCTATGGCCGTCGCCGCTGCCGGCCTCGTCGCCTGCAGTGGCGGTGGAGGCGGCGGAGACGCCGGAAAGACGTTCACGATCCTCCAGTACGAAGACCCGAAGACGGCACAGGGTCAGGGCTGGCAGCTCGCCCTCGAGTTGTTCAAGAAGAAGCACCCGGACGTGAAGGTGGACTTCCAGACGACCAGCTTCGACGCTGTTCGCAAGAACGCGAAGCTCACCCTCGGCGGCAACAAGGTGCCGGATGTCGTCGAGTTCAACAAGGGCAACGCCGACGGCGGGCAACTCGCGAGCCAGGGGCTCCTCACTCCCCTGAACGACCAGGTGAAGAAGTACGGCTGGGACAAGAAGGTCACCGGCGGCATGCAGTCCTTCGCCAAGTACGACGAGCAGGGCAGGGCGGGTTCCGGAGACTGGTACGGCATCCCGAACATCGGCGAGTACGTGACCCTGTACTACAACAAGGACCTGTTCGCGAAGGCGGGCATCACGGCCGAGCCGAAGACGATGGATGAGTTCGTCGCCGCCATGCAGAAGCTGCATGCCGCGGGCATCACCCCCGTATCCTCCTCCGCCTCCACCAACCAGGGCTTCAACCAGATGTGGGTTTGGTACTCCCTGGTCTCCGCGTACGCGGATCGGAAGCAGATCGACGACTTCATGTTCCTGAAGGGCAAGGTCGACTTCTCCGCGGACCCGTGGAAGAAGGGCACCGAGCAGTTCCAGGACTGGATCGACAAGGGCTACTTGGGCACCGACCTCGCCGGGCTCACCTATGAGCAGGCGAACGTCAACTTCCTCAGCGGGAAGACCGGGATGCTGATCTGGAACAACGGCGTCTTCTCACGGGTGAAGGACCAGAAGGACTTCGCGTGGGGATACTTCACGCTCCCTGGAGCGAATCTGTCGATGGGCTCCTCCGGCCACCTCTGGGGCGTTCCGGCGAAGGCCGCGAACAAGGACCTCGCCTACGACTGGATCGACACCACGCTGAGCCCGGAGGTGCAGAACAAGATCGGCGAACTCGGTGGACTGCCCTTGGCCGGCGACTCGTCGAAGATCACCGATCCGGTGACCCGCGCCTACTCCGAGCGGTTCGACGAGATCGTCAAGGCGGACACCTTGACGTTCTACCCGGACTACCCGGTGCCGGGGTTCCTCGACTTCATCCAGACCAACATGGCGGCGATGTCGAACAAGAACGAGACGGCCGACGAGTACCTCGCCAAGCTGCAGAAGTTCTACGACGACGGCAAGAAAGCGACCGACCAGGGCTGACCGGCGTGCGGGGGCCGCCGCCCGGCGGTCCCCGCATCCTGTCCCGCACACTGACCCGGAGACACTCACATGACGACAGCGGCACTGACCGGCCGGCGCACCCGGCCGCGCAACGCGGGCTACTGGCTGTACCTCATCCCGATGATCGCCGGCACGATCCTGATCGTGCTCCTGCCGTTCGCGGTGAACGTGTTCATCAGCCTGTTCCGGTGGAAGGGCGGCATCGCCCCGATGCGCTGGAACGGCATCCAGAACTACGTCGACCTGCTGAACGACGCGCAGTTCTGGCTCGCCTTCAAGAACACCATCTTCATGATCGTCGGCATCGTCGTCATCCCCACCGTGCTGGGGCTGCTGCTGGCCGCGATGCTCTTCGACTACATCGGCCGGGAGTTCGGTGGTCGCTCGGCTGCGTTCCTGCGGGCGACGTACTACCTGCCGCAGATCCTGCCGATCGCCGTCGCCGGTTTCATCTGGAGCTGGGTGCTGGCGACCCAGAACGGACTCCTGAACAGCGTCATCCGGGCGATCGGGGTGACCAGTCCGCCGGACTGGCTCGGCGATCCGAACATCGCGATCTATGCGGTGATGCTGATGCTGATCTGGTTGCAGCTCGGCTACCCCGTCGTCATCTTCATGGCCGCGCTTCAGCGGGTCGACCCCGAGCTGTACGAGGCGGCCTCCCTCGACGGCGCCGGGTGGTGGCGGCGGTTCCGGGCGATCACCGTTCCGCAGATCCGGCCGGAGGTGTTCGTCGTGGTCATCACCGCGACGGTCGGTGCGCTGAAGGTGTTCGCGCCGGTGCTCATCCTCACCGGGGGAGGGCCGGAGGGATCGACCATCGTGCCGTCCTACTACTCGTACCGGAACTTCTTCGAGCTCTCCAAGGTCGGGTACGGCTCGGCGATCGCGACCGCCATGTCCATCGTCATCTTCCTCGTCGCGGGCGTCATGCTCTGGCTCCAGCGGCGAGGTGCCCGAGAGGAGACCGGCTCATGACCACGACCACGGTGTCGGACCCGCAGACGGACCCGCGGCAGGATGCGCCGCGCGCTGCACGCCCGCCGCTGAAGCGCCGGCGGCGTCCCCGGCCGCTGCGCTGGGTGATCCTCGCGGGTGCCGTGCTGGTCGCGTTGGTGATGCTGGCACCGTTGGTCCTGCTCGTCCTGAACGCGTTCAAGACCGGCGGAGACTATTCGGCCCACGGCCCGCTGGCGCTGCCTACGAGCTGGAGCGTGCAGTCGTTCCAGGACTACCTTGACCGGGTCGACTTCCTCCGGGCCCTCTGGAACTCCGTGGTCATCTCGACCTTCGTCGCGCTGCTCGGAACCCTGGTCTCGCTGCTCAGCGCGTACGCGATCGGGGTCGGACGCGTCCGGGGGAGTACCGCACTGCTGGCGGTCTTCCTCCTGGCGACGATGTTGCCGCAGGAGGCGCTGATCTACCCACTGTTCTACGGCGCGCAGGCGACGGGGACGTTCAACACCGTGTGGAGCGTCATCATCGTCTTCACCGTGTTGCAGGCGGCTTTCGGCACCTACCTGCTCTCCAGCGTGATGTCGACCTTGCCGCCCTCGCTGCTCGAGGCCGCCGCCCTCGACGGCGCCGGCCGCTGGCGCATCCTCTGGTCGGTGGTGTATCCGGTGATGCGACCGACGCTCTCGGTGCTCATGGTCTTCTTTTTCGTCTGGACCTGGAATGAGTTCTACATCCCGTTGATCCTGCTCTCCGACCAATCGGTGCAGACGGTTCCGATCGCCCTGGCCACGCTGCAGGGGCAGAACTCCATCGACATCACCTCACTGAACGCCGGCTCGCTGCTGTCCCTGCTGCCGACGCTCGTCTTCTTCATCATCTTCCAACGCACACTGAGCCGCGGCGTGACCGTCGGCTCAGTGAAGTGACCGCACACAGAAACCCAAGGAGAATCGTGCTTCCCACCCTGTCCGACCTCGTCGCCCCTGCAGGCGTGAGCTCCCGATCCATCAACGCGGAGAACCCGACCGGCGAGCCCGGCAGCGCCGCGGCGGCGAGCTCCCACCTCGGCCCCGGCCGGAAGGGCAGCGCATACCTCCCCCTGCCGGCAGGCGGGAGTCTGACCTTGGCCGACATCGAGGGGCCCGGAGTGATCCGCCACATCTGGATCACCGTCCCCGACCGCACCGAGGGCGGGCCGTTCGTGCTGCGGG
Source organism: Leifsonia sp. RCC_180 (assembly GCF_058138205.1). Classification (NCBI taxonomy): domain Bacteria; kingdom Bacillati; phylum Actinomycetota; class Actinomycetes; order Micrococcales; family Microbacteriaceae; genus Leifsonia; species Leifsonia sp. RCC_180. Next base: position 3,207,174 of record NZ_CP200340.1, read on the forward strand.
ACCTGGTGCTGCGGATGTACTGGGATGACGAAGAGAAGCCGTCGGTGGAAGCGCCGCTCGGCGACTTCTTCTGCAACGGCTTCGCTGCCCGCGCACTCGTGACCTCCGAGCCGATCGTGGTCGCGCCGACCGGCGGGATGAACTCGTACATCCCCATGCCGTTCGGCCGCAGAGCCCGCATCGTGCTCGACAGCGAGCACCCGGCATCCATCGACCACGTGTTCTTCCAGATCGACTACACCGTCGGCGACGACGTGCCGGCGGACACCGCGTACTTCCACGCCCAGTGGCGCCGCTCGAACGCGACGACGGCGCTGGGCGAGGACCACGTCATCCTGGACGGTGTCACCGGCCGCGGCCGCTACCTCGGCACGTACATCGGAGTGGCTGCGCTCTCGCGGTACTGGTGGGGCGAGGGCGAGGTGAAGTTCTTCGTCGACGGGGACACCGACCTGCCGACCCTCTGCAGCACAGGGCTGGAGGACTACGCCGGCGGAGCCTGGGCGTTCCAGGACGACCTGCGGAAGGACCCGGAGCCGGTTCCACTCACGTTCAGCGCTCCGTACTGCGGGTACCCGTACTTCAGCACTCGGGACGAGACCAGGGCCGCGACGTTCATCCAGTCGACCGCTCCCATGCACGCGGTGTATCGCTGGCACCTGCCCGACCCGGTCTGGTTCGAGAGAGACTTCCGCGCCACCCTCCAGCAGATCGGGGTCTGGGACAAGGGCCTCTTCGAGCGCACGGACGACGTGTTCTCGGTGGCCTACTGGTACCAGACGGAGCCGCACACCGCGTTCCCTGTGCTGCCCGACGCCGCGGGGCGCATTCCCCGTTAGGGCACCCTAGTCATCCGCGCGGTCGGGCCGCCATGGAGTGCTTGCGTGGGCGAGCCACACCTGTTGCGGGTCGAGCGCGCGGATGAGCCGCTGGCCGTCCGTCTCGGGATCGTCGAGCTGACCGAACCACACCGCCGTGTCGCCGGCGATGACGATCGGGCGGTCGTCGGTCTCGATGACGACGATCTGCGAACCGCGGGTGTGGCCCGGCGCGGGAACCAGGCGGATGCCCGGGAGCAGCTCGAATTCACCGTCGACGGGCTCGTAGGTCATGCCGGGCGCATCCACCCACTCGAGGATCGTGTAGTCGTCCAGCGTTCTGGCGTCCTCGAGTTCCTGGCGCTGCACGTACACCGGACGGCCGGCGAACAGGTGATTGCCGCCGCAGTGGTCGAAATGCAGGTGGGTGTTGACGACCGCGGCGATGCTGTCGAGGTCGAGCTCGTCGTGCTCCGTCAGCGGCTCGAGGAGCGGATCCATGTCGGCCACAGCGGGGTGGAGGGTCGTCATCCCCGTGTCGACCAGGATGCGGCCATCCGGATGGTCGATGACGTGGACGAGGACGGGCAACCGCTCCTCGCCCGCGAGAAGGCTGGCAACCTGTACGGGCGTCACGATCATGGGGACACTGTACCGACGCGCGGCACGGCGCGGTCAGGTCCGATCCGCGACCGAATCCCGCCGGATGATCGGCATGGCAACGAGATGGCGACCGCCGTCGGTCGTCCCCGCCAGGGCCAGCTCCATCGCTTTGCGGCCGATCTCCTCGTAGGGCAGCCGCGCGGTGGTCAGTTGCGGTCGGAGGTAGGTGGAGATCTCGTCATCATCGAATGAGGCGATAGAGACGTCGTCGGGGATCCGGACGCCGGCCTCCTGCAGCGCCTGGTACGCCCCGAAGGACACGTTGTCGGTCAGGCAGACCAGCGCCGTGAATCGTGCTCCGGACGCGAGAGCCCGCTTAGTCGCCTGGTAGCCCTCCTCCGGCGACCAGAAGTCGAACGCCTCCTCGTGCGCCCAGGCCAGGCCGTTCTCCGCCATGACGCCGTCGAGGCCCGCGAAGCGGTCGGAAATCGTGACGGACACCTCCGGCGGCAGGTCGGCTTCGAAACGTCGCCCGATCAGGCCGATCTCGGTGTGCCCCGCGTCGATCAGCAGCTGCGCGATCGCCGCGCCGGCCGTCCTCTCGTCGGGGAGGACGACGGGATGGTCTACCGCCGCCGTGGCGTTCGCCAGGACGACGGGAAGGTTGTCGGGCAGGGCCGGCAGCTCGACCTGCCGAGCAGCCATGGAGCCGAAGACGAGGCCTGCGACCCGCCGATCCTGCATCGCGTCGAGCACTCCGTTGAGTCTCTCGGGGTGGTGACCCGTCTCGGCGATGAGCACGGTGTGCTCCTTCTCCTCGGCGATGTCGAGCAGCCCGCGGATCATCGCGGAAGCGTAGCGGGTGAGAGTGACATCGTCGGAGACGAAGCCGATCGTCGGGGCGGTTCCGATCCGCAGAGCGCGAGCGGACGGGTCGGGACGGTAGTTCAGCCGCCGCGCGATCGAGCGGACCCGCTTCGCGGTCTCGGGAGACAGCCCGGTGCCCGGCCGGTCGTTGAGGATCATGCTGACGGCGGTCTTGGAGAGACCCGCCTCTGCGGCCACGTCGGCGATGGTCACGCGTTTCATCGCAGCCCTCCGCCCGGTCTCGTCCTCGATCGTCGTTGTTGCACGAACCCCATCATAGTGTTAGCGTCAGGCGAACTAAACGCATTTAGTGAACACCTAAATGCATTTAGTAATCCAGCGGTTCGCGTCGGTTCGCGTCCGGTGATCACATCCAATGGAGGATAGACAGTGAGAAACAGAACGCGCCGGGCGCTCATGGCCACGGCGATCGTGGCAGCCACTGCAGTGGTTTCGCTCACCGGCTGCGCCAAGGGCGGCGGCAGCGCGGGAGCGTCCAACGGCGACCTCGTCATGTGGACGCACAACGCCGGGAACAAGGCCGAACTCGCCGCCGTGCAAAAGGTCGTCGACGACTTCAACGCCAGCCAGTCGAAGTACACGGTCAAGGTCCAGGCGTTCCCCCAGGACTCCTACAACCAGTCCGTGACCGCGGCCGCGGCGTCGAAGAAGCTGCCGTGCATCCTCGACATCGACGCGCCGAACGTGCCGAACTGGGTCTGGGCCGGATACCTCTCGCCGCTCACGGGCCTCGACGCCCAGCTGAAGAACTTCCTGCCCTCGACGGTCGGCAAGTACAACGGCAAGACGTACTCCTACGGCTTCTACGACGTGGCGCTCAACCTCGTCACGAAGAAGAGCACGCTCGACTCGGTCGGCGCGCGCGTGCCGACGGTCGACAAGCCGTGGACGAAGCAGGAGTTCGACGACCTGCTCGCGAAGCTCAAGGCGTCGGGGAAGTTCAGCTACGCCGCCGACCTGATGACGGGCTCCACCGGTGAGTGGTGGCCCTACGCCTACTCGCCGCTCCTGCAGAGCTTCGGCGGCGACCTGATCGACCGCGACGGCTACAAGACCGCCGACGGTGCGCTCAACGGCAGCGATGCCGTCGCGTGGGCGAAATGGTTCCGCGGGCTCGTCTCCGACGGGTACATCGCCGCGAAGTCGGGCACCGACCCGGCGGCCGATTTCACCAACGGCAAGACCGGCATCCTGTACGACGGCAGTTGGGCCGCAGACACGCTGCGCCAGAAGTTCGGCGACGACGTGCTGTTCCTCCCGCCGGTGGACTTCGGCAACGGCGCGAAGATCGGCGGCGGTTCGTGGCAGTGGGGCGTCTCCAAGACCTGCTCGAACCAGGCCGGCGCCATGGCGTACATGAAGTTCGCGACCGGGGACAAGTACGTCGCCGGTGTCGCCAAGGCCGCCGGCACCATCCCGGCGACCGAGGGTGCAGCCGCGCTGGTGCCCGGGTACGGCGAAGGCGAGGCCAACGCCGTCTTCCGCGAGTACTCGCAGAAGTTCGCGGAGGTGCGCCCGGTGACGCCCGGGTATCCGTTCATCGCTACGACCTTCACGAAGGCAGCGCAGGACATCATCAACGGCGGCGACCCGAAGTCGACCCTCGACCAGGCGGTCAAGGACATCGACGCCAACCAGAAGTCGAACAACTACTTCAAGTGATGAGTCCGGGGCCGGGCCGAGCGCCCGGCCCCGGCATCACGAGGGATCTGCCATGACCACCATTGTCAAGCCGGATGTGCGCGTCGAGCGCGCCGTCCGCACCGCCCGCACGAGCGTCGCCGGCCGCCGGAAGGAAGCGTCCGTCGCTCTGGTGATGTTCGCCCCGGCCGCCGTTCTGATCGCGACCTTCCTGATCGTCCCGATCGGCCTCACCTTCGTCCTCGCCTTCACGAACGCCCGGCTGGTGTCTCCGGAGCCCGCGCAGTTCGTCGGGGTCGACAACTTCGTCAACCTGTTCACGGACGACACCTTCTGGGCGTCGTTGCGCAACACGATCATCTTCACGGTCGTGATCGTGCCGTTCCAGTCCGCCCTCGCTCTGGTGCTGGCGCTGCTCGTCAACACCCGGACGCGGGGCACCACGTTCTTCCGGACGGTGTACTTCCTTCCGGTCGTCACCTCGATCGTCGTGGTCTCCATGCTCTGGCTCTTCCTCTACCAGAAGGACGGCCTGATCAACGTCCTGCTGTCGAAGGCGGGCATCCAGGGTCCCGACTGGCTGGGCGACCCGCACTGGGCGCTGTTCGCGATCATCCTCATGTCGGCGTGGCAGGCGATGGGCTTCCACATGATCATCTGGCTGGCAGGGCTCCAGACCATCCCGGAGGAGCTGTACGAGGCGGCCGCCCTGGACGGCGCGACCCGCTGGCAGCAGTTCGCCAACATCACCTGGCCCGGACTGCGGCAGACCCGCACCTTCATCCTCATCACCATCACGATCGCGGCGTTCGGGCTGTTCTCGCAGGTCAACATCATGACCCAGGGCGGCCCGGTCAACTCGACCACGACCCTGGTCTTCCAGGCGGTGCGCAGCGGCTTCCAGCAGCAGCAGACGGGATACGCGTCGGCGATCTCCCTGGTGTTCTTCGTGCTGGTGCTCGTCGTCACGCTGATCCAGCGGTTCCTCACCCGAGACAAGGAGGCGAAGTGATGACCACCGACATCGCCCAGGCCGAGCGGGCCGCATCCACGACGGTCGTCCCGCCCGCCCAGAGGCGCCGGAAGCGCTCGCTGCGTGGCGTGCTGCTACTCGTCCTCAAGATCGCATTGGCGCTGGTCTTCGGCCTGCCGCTGGTCTTCATGATCGTGTCGAGCTTCAAGCCCGACACGCAGATCTTCGGAGACCTGGATGGCATCCAGGCGTTTCTCCCGGTCGGCGACCTGAGCTTCCACAACTACTTCGGAGTCTTCGACCGCGTGCCGTTCGCCCAGTTCCTGCTGAACTCGGTCATCATCTCCGTGACCACGGTCGTGCTCGGCATCGTGGTGAATTCGATGGCCGCCTTCGCCCTGTCGCGGATGCGGATGCCGGGCCGCAAGTGGGCGCTCGGCGTCGTGCTCGCGACGCTCATCGTCCCGTTCGAGGTGATGGCGCTGCCGCTGCTCTGGGAGGTCAACCAGCTCCCGTACTTCGACGGATCGCAGATCGTGCAGGGCTGGCTCGACACGTACACCGTGCAGATCGTGCCGTTCATCGCGAACGCGTTCTCGATCTTCCTCTTCTATCAGTACTTCGACTCCATCCCGAGAGAACTGGATGAGGCGGCGCGTGTGGACGGTGCCGGCTGGTTCCGGATCTACCGTACGATCATCATGCCGCTGGCCGGGCCCGCGGTCGCGACCGTCGCCATCCTGACCTTCCTCCCCGCCTGGAACCAGTACCTGTGGCCGCTCATGGTCACCCAGAGCGAGGCGGTGCGCCCGGCGATGGTCGGCATCGACTACTTCAAGCAGCTCAACACCTCGTGGGGCCAGATCATGGCGTACGCGACCATCATCACCATCCCTGTACTGGCGCTCTTCGTCGCCTTCCAGCGCTCGTTCGTCAACTCCATCGCCTCGCAAGGGCTGAAAGGCTGATCCATGTTCACACTCCCCGACAGCTACGTCTGGGACTTCTGGCTCGCAGACGACGGCGACCAGTACCACCTCTTCTTCCTCTACGCCTCGAAGGCGCTTCAGGACCCGAACGCGCGACACCACCGCGCATCGGTCGGCCACGCGACCTCGACCGATCTGACGGATTGGACACGGATCGAGGATGCGCTGGTGCGGAGCGACGCGCCGGCCTTCGACGATCTGGCCACCTGGACGGGCAGTATCGTGCGTGCCGACGACGGAACCTGGCACATGTTCTACACCGGCGCCACGCTGACGGCGCTCGGGAACGTCCAGAGCGTCGGGTCGGCCACCTCGGACGACCTCATCACGTGGCGCAAGAGCGCCGCGAATCCGCTGGTCGAAGCGGACGCACGCTGGTACGAGTTGATCACGGACGGGAACTGGCACGACGAGGCCTTCCGAGACCCGTTCGTCTTCCGGGAGAAGGACGGCACGTGGCGGATGCTGATCACCGCACGCGCCAACACCGGACCCGCCGACGATCGCGGCGTGATCGGGACCGCGACCTCGACCGACCTCGAGACCTGGACCCTGCAGCCTCCGCTGAGCGCGCCGGGCGCGGGATTCGGCCAGCTGGAGGTGCTCAACACGGCCACGATCGACGGCGAATCGGTGCTGTTCTTCTCCTGCCTGGCCCCCGATCTTGCGGAGAGCAGGCGGGCCTCTGGGACCACCGGCGGTGTCTGGGCCGTCGTCGCGGGCTCCGACGGGACCTGGGACCCGCGGGAGGCGCAGCAGCTCACCGATGACGACCTCTACGTGGGCCGCGTGATCCACGACCGGGCACAGGGTCGTCCGGTGTTCCTGGCATTCCGGAACAACGCGCCGTCCGGGGAGTGGCTGGGCGGCATCACCGACCCGCAGCCGATCGGGGTCGTGGGCGGTCGTGTCGTGACCGGAGAGGACGCGCTCGCCACGGTCGCCGGCTGAACCGCCGCGTCCTCCGCAGGGATGACATCACGACCGTCCTGCGAACGACACGGTCTCGACGGGCGAGGGACGACCCTGTCGCCGGGATGCCGAAGCCTGGAGGCATGCACATCTCGAGCGCCCGACCGGCCATTACGGGCGCGTTGGCCGAATGACGGATCCGCCCTCCCAGCTCCTGGTCCACGATGACGCGATCCGGGCGAACACGGCGTACTTCGCGGGCCTCACCGACGGCCGGGTCATGGCCGTGCTCAAGGCGGACGCGTTCGGGCACGGCGCCGTGGCCCGTTCGATCCTGGACTCCGGCGCGTCCTCCATCGGCGTCACCTCGGTCGCCGAGGCACTCGACCTCCGGGTCTCGGGTGTCCGCGCGCCGATCCTGAGCTGGCTCAATCCGGTCGACGCCGACTTCGAGTCCGCCGTCGTCGCCGACATCGACGTCGCCGTGTCGAGTACTCAGCTGCTCATCGCTGTCAGCCGGGCGGCTGCACACGCGGGCGTGCGCGCCCGCGTTCATCTGCACATCGACATCGGTATGGGACGGGACGGCTGCCCTGCCGAGGAGTGGTCGGCTCTCTGCGCGATCGCCTCCGAACTGCAGCGGCTGGGTTCGGTGCACGTGGTCGGCGTGATGGGTCATATGTCGTGCGCCGACCGGCCGGAGCACCCGCAGAACCAGCGCGAGCGTCTGGTCTTCGCCAACGCTGTGCGGACCGCGCGACGCCGCGGCCTGGCGCCCTCCGTTACGCACCTCGCCGCGACCGCCGCGACCGTGACCGGCGTCGGGCGGGGCTTCGACCTGCACCGTATCGGCGCGGGACTGTACGGCATCGATCCGTCGGGGGTGTCCGACCGGCTCCGGCCGGCCCTGTCGCTCACCACCCGCGTCGTGACATCCCGCGAGGCCCGGGCGGGAACCGGCGTGGGCTACGGTCTCGACTTCGTCGCGGAACGCGGCACGAACCTCGCTCTGCTTCCGATCGGCTACGGCGACGGGCTGCCCCGGTCGGCTTCCGGGCGCGCCGAGGTGCTCGTCCGCGGCCGTCGCCGTCCGCTCGTCGGGCGCTTCTCGATGGACATGGTGGTCGCCGACACCGGGGACGACCGCATCCCGCCGGGCGAGACGGTGACCGTGTTCGGCCCGGGTGCGGAAGGGGAGCCGACTACGGCCGAGTGGGCGCGCTGGGCCGACACCATCGAGCACGAGATCGTGACCCGGATCGGAACGCGCGTCGCCCGTATCCACCGCACGACGACATCCCCGACCAGTCCTCAGGAGGCAATGCATGCATAACCAGCCCGTACAGCGAGTGGCGGTGATCGGCGGGGGAGCGAACGACGAGCACGACGTGTCCGTCGCGTCTGCGGCCGCGGTCACGCGCGCCGTCCGGTCCCTTGACCTCGAAGCCGTCGCGCTTACGATCGATCGGGCCGGCGGATGGCACCACGGCGACGACCAGGCCCTGTCACCCGGTGAGGCGGTCGCCCTCCTCACGACGTGCGACGTCGCCTTCCCGGTGCTGCACGGTGTCAACGGCGAGGACGGCTCCATCGCCGGTCTCCTGGGCCTGACCGGGGTGCCCTTCGTGGGCTCGCCGGTCCGGGCGGGAGCCCTCGGCATGGACAAGTGGGTCACAAAACTCGTCGCAGCGGCCCTCGGCGTGCACACCGCTCCGGGAACGCTCGTTCGTCACCCGGCGGATGCCGCCTCGATCGAGGGGGAACCGCCCTACGTGGTCAAGCCGACGACGGGAGGGTCGAGCATCGGGGTCTCGGTAGTCCGGAACGTCTCCGAGTTGGGGGCGGCCATCGACCACGCCCGCCGGGCGGGCGGCATCCCGCTCGTCGAGGCCTTCGTCCGCGGACGCGAGGTCGACATCGCGTTGTTCCGCGACCGCGATGGCGAACTCCGGGCGGGCGCGACACTCGAGATCGGGGTCGCAGACGGCGGGGTGTTCGACCGCGCTCAGAAATACGACGGGACGGCCGCCTTCACCGTGCCCGCGCACCTCACCGACCACGAGGCGGCGGCGATCGACTCCGCGGCACGTGCTCTCTACGAAGCGCTGGGATGCGCCGGAGTCGCGCGCTTCGACTTCTTCGTCACCCCAGGCGGCGTGGTTCTCAACGAGGTGAATACGACCCCGGGGTTCACGGAGCACTCCCAAGTGCCCCGCATGTACGCGGCGACGGGGATGGGCTACGTGGAGCTGGTCGCCGCGCTGCTCGACGCCGCGATCGCATCCACCGACGCCGTGTCCGCGCCGAGTCCGGTGATGCTGTGACCGCCGCGCCGGGCGATACGACAAGCGCTACGGGCCGAGAAGCGTGGGGGGACGCCCTCAAAGGGGTACTCATCGTGCTCGTGGTGCTGTGGCACGTCATCATGAAGAGCTACCTGCAGCTCGACTGGCAACTCGGCGTTCCCATCCCTGGCGGCTGGGGACTCGTCGGCGACGCTAGCTGGCCGTTCTTGATGCCGCTCTTCCTGTTGGTCTCCGGCTATTTCGCCGCGAACGCCCTCGCTCGCCCCTGGACCCAGGTGCTCCGGCCCCGCGTCGTCCGATTCCTGTACCTCTACCTGCTGTGGTCGCTCGTCCACATGGTGGCGCTGTGGGCGTTCCCCGACTTCCCGACGCTGGTACCGCGCAGCGTGTCGCAGTTCGTCGAATCCGTCACGATCAGCCCGCCGGACACCTGGTACCTGTACGCTCTGGCCCTCTACTTCGTCCTGGCCAAGGCGCTTTCCCGCCTGCCCAGATGGCTCCTGCTCAGCCTCGCCGCAGCCCTGTCGGTCGCGGTCTCCGCCGGGTACGTCGAGATCGTGAGCAACCGGGGTTCGCTGCTCTACAACTTCACGTTCTTCCTCCTCGGGGTTTTTTTCGCCCGCCAGCTGCGTGGCCTGCTCGCGCGGATCACGCCGTGGTGGGCCCTGCTGGCCCTGCTGGTCTACGTGGTCGGATTCGCGGGGATGCGGCTCACCGGAACCGAGGAGACGCCGGGCGTCTGGCCGCTGGTATCGGTGCTGGGCTGCGCGATGGGACTGGCGGTGGCGACACAGCTTGCACGGATCCGCGGCCTCGGCCCGGGGCTCGCTTGGTTGGGCCGGCGCACCCTGCCGATCTACCTGCTCCACATGCCGCTGCTCGCCCTCATTGACCTCCCGTTGTCCGACCTGCTCGCCACGGCGCGACCCGGCGTGGCGCTCGCCGCGGCGGTCCTTCTCCCGATCGCGACCACGGCGCTGCTGGTCGCGGTGTGCGTGCTGCTCAACCGGCTCCTGGTCCGGGATGGGCTGACCTGGCTCTTCGACCTGCCGCGGCGGCGGATCCGGACGCCCGAGACGGCCCCGGTCGGCGTGGCATCCCCGGTCGGCGGGGAGTTCTGATGCGCGGCGTACCCTGGCGGACGGCCGCTGCGGTGATCCTGCTGGTCGCCTGCGGGGTCGTCGCGACCCGCGCCACCGCCATCCCGGGATGCGGAGCCGACACCCCGAGCGTTCCCGCCGGCCATCCCGGCGAAATCAGCGTCGGCGCCACCGGCGACCTGCTGATCCACGACGTCGGGCACGGCGTGCAGAAGGACGATGGGGCCGGATACTTCGACGCCGTCCGGCCGTGGTTCGCCCAAGATCTCGTGACGGGCAACCTCGAGCAGGTGATCTCAGAGGACACCGGGTACGACAAGTGCGGTTCCGATTCGGACTGCCTGGCATTCCGCAGCGAACCGTCCACTGCGCGATACTTCGCCGGCTTCGACCTCCTCAACATGGCGAACAACCACACCGGCGACTTCGGCGACGACGGCTACGCGAACACGCGGGCGAACCTCGCGGCGAACGGTATCCGTGCGGTCGGCCGCCGGGACGAGATCGTCTGTACCCGAATCGGCGGCACCACCGTCGCCATGGTCGGCTTCGCACCGTACCGCGGCACCAACCCGGTCACCGATCTCCGGCACGTCCGCCGCGTGGTGGCCGCGGCGGCCGCCTCCGCCGATGTCGTCGTCGTGCAGGCGCACATGGGCGCTGAGGGACCGGATGCGAGCGTCGTCGCCCCCGGGACGGAACGCATGTACGGGGAGAACCGGGGCGATGTCCTGGCGTTCTCGCACGCCGCGGTCGACGCCGGCGCCGATATCGTCCTCGGCCACGGCCCGCACACGCTGCGCGGGGCCGAGTTCTACCGCGGACGGCTCATCGCGTACAGTCTCGGCAACTTCGGAGGGGGTGGGGTCTTCGGGGCCGAGCCGGAGACGCGGTACGGCGTCTACCTCGACGTCACCCTGGACTCGCGCGGACGATTCGTGAGCGGCCGGATGCGCTCGGTGCACTTCGAGCACTCGACGGGCGTCCCGCAACCGGACCCGCAGAACCGGGCAGCACAGCTGGTGGACGACTTCGGCCGGCGCGACCTCCCGAAGACTGCGCCGACGATCGCCGAGGACGGCACGATCGCGCCGCCGAGGCTGTAGCCGTCGGTCCGCAACCACTGTGGCGCCGCGCACGCTCAGGCGATGCCGCCGTTGACATAGAGGACCTGGCCGTTGACCCACCTCGCGGGCCCGGCCAAGTAGCTGACGGTCTCAGCGATGTCGACAGGGGTGCCGAGCCGCTCGAGGGGCGCCAGCTTGGCGAGTCCCTCGACCGTCTGCTCGTCCTTCCCGTCGAGGAACAGGTCGGTCGCGGTCGGTCCGGGCGCGACGACGTTGACGGTGATGTCCTTGCCCCGGAGCTCGCGAGCCAGGATGAGCGTCATCGCGTTCACTGCTCCCTTGCTCGCGGCGTAACCGGCATACGAAGGGAACTGCAGACGCACCACGGAGCTGGAGAAGTTGACGATGGCCCCGCCACGGCGCACGCGGCGGGCCGCCTGCTGGGTCACCACGAACGCGCCGCGGATGTTGATCCGGTGCATCCTGTCCAGGTCGTCCAGGTCGAGGTCGGCGAGCGGGGCGAGCACCATGATGCCGGCGGTGTTCACCACGACGTCCACACCGCCGAATTCGCCCTCCACCGTGTCGAAGAGAGCCGACATCGCCGCCTCATCGGCGATATCCGCGCGCAGCACCAGACCGCGACCGCCCTCGGCTTCGATGTCCTCGAGGACGCCCCGCGCGCGGGTCTCGTTGCCGGAGTAGTGGACCGCGACGGCCATGCCATCCCGTGCCAGCCGGCGGGCGACGGCGCCGCCGATGCCGCCCGATCCACCCGTGACGATCGCTGCACGGGTCACGTTGTCGCTCATGCTCTGTTTCCTTTCCGGTGGGGGATGATCTCGCTCACTCCGGCCAGTCGGACCCTTCGATGACCTCGACGAAGTCGGTGCGGCTGAAGCCGGGCAGGAAGTGCTCCAAGACATCCGCGTTGACGGTCCCGAAGGTGCTCTCCGGCCGGTGGGCGAAGCCGTCGGTGAAGGCGGCGAGGATGCGTTCCTTGAAACGCGGCCGCGGATGCGCCCGGACCACCTCGTCGATCTCCTCCCGGGTGAGCGCGTCCAGGCGCATCCCGAGCACGTCTGTCTCGACCCCGGCGGTGGTGCCGGCGATGAGCGGGTGCATCCGCCATGGGACCTCGGGTGTGGTGTGCAGGGCGATGGCCGTCCACACCAGTTCGCTGTCTGCCGCGCTGAACCCGTGCGTGGTCAGGAACGCCCGGGCCTGGTCGGCGCCGTCCAGCTCGAAGCGCTGGTCGTCGCCGCGGTACGGAGGTACGAGGCCCAGATCGTGGAAGAGGGCCGCCACGTACAGGAGTTCGGGGTCGGGGGTCAGCCCGGCGCGTTGCGCTTGGAGCGTACCGAACAGGAACACCCGCCGGGAGTGGTGGAAGATCAGCTCGGGGGTGGTGGTGCGGACGAGGTCGGTGGCCTCGGCGACCAGGTCGCTGTCAGGGATGCGGACTCCAGCGATCGTGTCGGTCGTCACGAAATGTCTCCTCAGGGTGGGGCAGCGGGCTGCGAGAATGTGCAATACGTCCAGGGTCGCCGGACCGCCGCCTCATGGCCCCTCGTGATCGGCCACGATTCCCACGATTCGGGACACGACCAAGAAGAGGTGCGGCGATGACGTCCTCCCCGGTGCACAGGGTGGGAGTGCTCGTCTTCGACGGCGTGAAGATGCTCGACGTCGCGGGCCCGGCGGAGGTCTTCGCCGAGGCGAACCTCTCGCAGGGCCGGTATCGGATCTCCATGATCTCCCCGGACGGAGCCGACGTTGCCACCTCCATCGGGATGAGCATCCCCGTCGATGCGTCCGGCGACGACAGCGCGCGCTACGACACGGTGCTCGTCGCGGGAGGCGAACTCTTCCCGTCGGCACCCGTCTCGACACAACTCCGGGATGCGGCGCTGCGTCTGGCCGATCGGAGCGACCGCATCGCCTCCGTCTGCACCGGCGCTTTCGTGCTCGGCGCTGCCGGTCTGCTCGACGGTAAACGCGCGACCACGCATTGGAAGCACACGGCGGAGCTCGCACGCCGCCACCCGCTCGCGACCGTTCAGCCGGACGCCATCTACGTTAAGGACGGCCGCACCTACTCGTCTGCAGGTGTCACCGCCGGCATCGACTTGGCGCTGGCACTCCTGGAGGAGGATCACGGGCAGGAGATCACCCGAGCGGTCGCGCGCTCGCTGGTGGTGTACATGCGCCGGGCGGGCGGGCAGTCGCAGTTCTCGGCACCGCTCCTAGGCCCCGGCCCGCGGACTCCCGTGCTGCACCTGGTCGTCGCCGCCATCCGCTCGGACCCGACGGCCGAATACACCGTCGCTTCGCTCGCCGAACGCGCACGGGTGAGTCCGCGTCAGCTCACCCGGCTGTTCCACGAGGAGCTGGATTCCACCCCGGCCAAGTACGTGGAGCTGGTCCGGTTCGAACTCGCCAAGGCGTACCTCGACGCGGGTCACAGCGTCACGTTGGCGGCCGAGCTATCCGGATTCGGCAGTTCGGAGGCACTGCGACGCGCCTTTATCGCCCGGCTCAAGATCCCGCCCAGCCGCTACCAGCACCGCTTCAGTACGACGGCGCCCGCGACGGAGGCCCGGCGCCGCCCGCGGCCCTGAGGCTGCGATGATTTCGCGCTAGCCCGCCACCCGATTCGTCGTACCAGGCGTCACACGGCGATCCGGCCGCCGTCGACCGGCAGGACGGCGCCATGGATGTTCTGTGCCGCATCCGAGGCGAGGAACACGATCGCATCCGCGACATCGGCTGCCTGGCCCGGCCGTCCGGCCGGAGTGGTAGCGGCCAGCTGGTCGAGGCCCTCGCCCATGGCGGCGGTGCCCTCGGTGCGGGTCGGGCCGGGGCTCACGGCGTTGACGCGCACGCCGCTCGGGCCGAACTCCGCAGCCCAGGCTTTGGTCAGCAACTGCAACGCCGCTTTGCTCGATCCGTAGAGGGCCATGCCGGACATCCCGAAGCTGGCTACCATCGTGGTCACATTCACGATCGCTCCGTTGCCGCGAGACGCCATCCCCGGGGCGAGGGCGGCGACCAGGAGGAAGGGCGCCTTGATGTTGACGGCGGCGACCGCGTCGATGTCGCTTTCCTGCGTCTCGGCGGTCGGCCCGAACGGGAAGATGCCCGCGTTGTTGACCAGCACGTCGATGCGTCCTCCGGCCAGCTCCAGGGCGCTATCGGCGAGGTGGCGCACGCTGTCCCCGTCGCGGAGGTCGGCCGCTACGAAGTCCGCTCGCCCACCCGCATCCCGGATCGCTGTTACCGTGCTTTCTCCGCGCTGCAGATCGCGTCCGCTGACGATGACGTGCGCCCCCGCCGCGGCGAGCTTCGCGGCCGTCTCGCGTCCTATTCCGCTGGTGGCCCCCGTGACCAGCGCCGTCCTACCTGCGTAGTCGTTCATGTCGATCCCTTCGATTGGAGTGAATACTGCAATCGTGGCCACGTAAAAATGGAGTAGCAACTACAAAACAGCTACGGTAATGGCATGGACAGACAAAGAGGTGCCGCCGACGGTGAGCGCACGTTCACGCCCAAGGGGCTCGCCACACGGCAGCGAATCGTCGAAACGGCGGCCCGGCTCATCGTCGAGCAGGGGCTGGAGGGCGCGACGCTGGAAGAGATCCAAGCGGCGGCCCACGTCAGCGCGTCCCAGCTTTACCACTACTTCACCGACAAGAACGCACTACTGCTCGCTGTCATCGACCACCAGACGCAGTCGGTGCTCGGACCGCATCGTGCTGTGCTGGAACGATTGGACAGTTTCACGGCACTCGCAGAATGGCGCGACATGGTGGTCGGGATGCTCGACGCCCAGAACTGCATCGGGGGGTGCCCCCTCGGGTCGCTGGCGAGCGGCCTCGCGGAGTCGGACCCGATCGCGCGGGGTGCGCTGGCAGACTCGTTCGCCGAGTGGGAGCGGCTCCTCCGCGATGGCCTCTCCGCGATGCGAGACAGGGGCGAGCTTCGCGCCGATGCCGACGTGGAGGCGCTGGCGGTGAGCATCCTCGCCGGGCTCCAGGGTGGTCTGCTGCTCAGCCAGACCCGGCGGGACTCGAGCGCCGTCCGGATCGCAATCGACGCCTCCATCGCCTACCTCTCGACACTACGGCCGGCGAGCGACCGGTGACCGCGTTCGTCACCGAGACCTCGTCCTAGAGGGACCCGAAGAAGCGGCGGATGGCCTCCGCTGTGGGCTGCGGTTGCTCCGCTCCCATGAAATGTCCGCCGCTCTCCGGCACCTCGAACGCGCGGAGGTCGGTGACCGCCCGCTCCACCAGGGAGCGCGGGTAGCCGGCGAGGAAGGGTTCGCGGCTGAGCAGGATCCCGACCGGAGCGATGATGGGCGGCCGCGGTTCGTTGAAGGACCAGTCCGCGTACTGCTGGAAGGAGGTGCCGATGCTGCCGGTCACCCAGTAGAGCATGGCGACGCGGAACAGTTCGGCCGGGTCGATGACATCCAGGCCGCCGTCCGCCCAGTCGTCCCACTTGTCGGCGATCCACGCCAGGAGGCCGGCAGGGGAGTCTGCGAGGGCGGCGGCGATCGTATCCGGACGCGTGCCCATGATCTCGCTGTAGCCGCCATCCGATTCGTCGTACTCGGCGAGCGCGTCTAGGAACACCTTCTCCTCGGCTGTCTGCGGTGTCTCGTCAGCCGGGAACGGCGGGTGCAGCAACTGCAGCCCGATCACCGATTCGGGATGCGTCGCTCCGAGCCAGGTGGCGGCGCCTCCGCCGATGTCGCCTCCGAAGGCGCCGTACCGAGAGAAGCCGAGGACGTCTGTCATCAGTGCGTGGAGGTCCTCGGCGATCGCGACCCGGGTGAGCGGCCCCTCCGGAAGTTCTGAGAAGGCGAACCCGGGAAGGGACGGGATGACGATGTTGAAGGCGAGTTCGTCGGTGGCCTCCCGGGCGAGAGCGTCCGCGAGCGGAAGATACTCGGTGAACGCGCTGGGCCAGCCGTGCAGCAGGAGCAGAGGGACGACGGTGGCGGCAGGTCGGGTCGGTCGCACGCGGGCGAAGTGCAGACGGTGTCCGTGGACGTCGGCCGTGAACTGCTCGACGGAGTTGAGCCGCGCCTCCTCGGCCCGCCAGTCGAACCGCTGCCAGAGCTCGACCAGGGCGCGCAGGCGCTCGCCGCCGAGGCCGGCGGGACGTCCGATGCGGCCGACACTGGGCAGATAGCGGGTCCGCTCGAGTCTCTGCCGCAGGTCGGCGAGCACGTCGTCGGAGACCTGCACGCGGAACGGGGAAACGGTCACGCTGCTCCTTCCGCGCGAGTGGCGCGGGACGGTGTGGCGACGGGGTGGCGACGGTGGGGCGCAGAAAACGGGGAGACACCTCTCCCCGCATTTTCAATCTATAGCTCACTGGGGGGCTTGCCGCAAGACCCCGGCAGCGTGCAGAATGGCCGCCGTTGTCCTGACGGCATGCGCGCCGGATGGGCGACGACGTCAACCGCTACATAAGGAGACCGCTTGTCCGAGACCCGGACCACATCCAACTCGACACCCGCTCAGCACACCGATCACTCCGCTCGTAACCGCCTCGTCATCTCGCTTCTGCTGATCTCCGCCTTCGTGGTGATCCTCAACGAGACCGTCATGAACGTCGCTCTTCCCGACCTCATGAAGGATCTCGGCATCCAACCGAGCGTCGGCCAATGGCTGACCACCGCCTTCCTGTTGACCACGGCCGTGGTCATCCCGACCACCGGGTTCCTGCTGCAGCGACTGAAGACCCGGACCGTCTTCGTCGCCGCGATGGGCCTGTTCACGCTGGGTACCCTGATCTGCGCGAGCGCGCCCGGTTTCGGCCTCCTGGTCACCGGCCGAGTGGTGCAGGCCAGCGGCACAGCGATCATGATGCCGCTGCTGATGACGACGGTGATGACGCTGGTGCCGGCGTCCTCGCGGGGAAAGACGATGGGCAACATCTCCATCGTCATGTCGGTCGCGCCGGCCGTCGGCCCCACCGTCGCCGGCGCGATCCTGAATGTCGCCGGCTGGAGGTGGATCTTCCTGCTGGTGCTGCCGTTCGCCGTCGGCGCCCTGCTGCTGGGTGCCCTGCGCATCCCGAACGTGAACGAGCCGAGGAAGGTGCCGCTCGATGTGCTCTCGGTCATCCTGTCGGCGTTCGCGTTCGCCGGGCTGATCTACGGTTTCAGCAGCATCGCGGAGGCAGAACAGGGTCACTCCGGCATCCCGTTCTGGATTCCCATCGTGGGCGGGGCGCTCGCGCTCGGTGGATTCGTCTGGCGGCAGCTCGTCCTGCAGCGGGACGACAGGGCGCTGCTCGATCTGCGGGTGTTCCGTGCTCGCACTTTCACCCTGTCCGTCATCATGATGGGCATCGCGATGGCAGCGCTGTTCGGCACGCTCATCCTGCTGCCCCTCTATATGCAGACCGTTCTCGGCCTCGCTTCCCTCGCCAGTGGACTCGTGCTGCTGCCGGGGAGCCTGCTGATGGGGCTGCTGGGTCCTGTGGTCGGCCGGATCTACGACAAGCGGGGACCGTCGCCGCTCATCATCCCGGGAACCATGATCGTCAGCTCGGTGCTGTGGATCCTCACGACGGTGAATCACGCCACCCCGGTGGGGATGATCGTGCTGGTCCACGTGGGACTGTCCCTCGGTCTGGCGCTGACCTTCACCCCGTTGTTCACCTCCGCGCTCGGAGTGCTACCGCCCCGGCTCTAC
This sequence comes from Leifsonia sp. RCC_180, assembly GCF_058138205.1. NCBI lineage: Bacteria > Bacillati > Actinomycetota > Actinomycetes > Micrococcales > Microbacteriaceae > Leifsonia > Leifsonia sp. RCC_180. Next base: position 3,225,184 of record NZ_CP200340.1, read on the forward strand.
TCGTACGGGTCGGCGGTGATCGGGACGAACCAGCAGCTCGCCGGAGCGATCGGGACGGCGATCTTCATCACCATCCTCTCGGCGGTCGGCGCGAGCGCCGTCGCGGGTGGTGGGACGGCGACGGAGGGCGTCGAAGCGGGTGTGCGGGCGGCCTTCATCGCCGGGGCCTCGCTCTCGCTCCTGCTGGTCGTCGGCTCGTTCTTCGTGCGACGGCCTGCCGCGACGGCGGAGACGGAACGGGTGTAGGGATCGCTCGCGAGGGGTGAAGCTATGTCCTGAGTACGGGACATAGCTTCACCTCGGGCCGTGGAGATCCTTCCTTCGGATGACGAGCCCCGCACCGCATCTCGGCCAGACTGGGCGCATGAGTGTCTCCTCCCCGGGCGTCGTGCGCCGCTGGGTTCTTCCGGTCATCCGCATCGTGGTGTTCGCCGCGATCGCCGTCGCCCTGGTCAAGCTCGCGTTCTTCAACGGTGCTACGTCGGGAACCGACGGCATCGTGCCGACGGCCGAAGTGAGCGATCCGACCACGACCGTGCAGACAGGGTCGATCCGCAATGACATCAGCCTGGATGCGACGGTGTACCCGGATGCAGCCGTGCCGGTGCGCGCGACGGCTTCAGGTGAGGTCTCGAAGGTCGACGTCGCGGTCGGTGCGGCGGTCGACGCCGGCACCGCGGTCGTCGTGGTGAAGCATCCACTGGCGACCGCAGCCGCCGACGGCACCCCGCTGTTCGAGAGGGTGACCATCAGCGCGGGTGCGGCCGGGACGCTGTCGGCGCTGAGCGTTCTCGTCGGACAGCAGGTCGCTGTGGGCGACACGATCGCGCAGGTCGCACCGCCGACCTTCAATGTCACGGGGACGATCGCTCCGGTCGAGCAGTACCGCCTCCTCACCAAGCCGACCGAGGCGACGGTCACCATTGCGGGCGGACCGGCTCCCTTCACGTGCACGGGTCTGACGATCAACGCTCCATTGGCCGGTGCCGGCGCCGGCGCTTCGCCGGACTCCTCCGGCGACGCACCCGCACCCGCGGGCCCCTCGGCGTCGGGTTCCGGTTCGAACGCCGGCCCGAGCGTGCGCTGCGCCGTACCCGCGGGAGTGACCGTGTTCGGCGGCCTCTCGGCGAAACTCACGATCAGCGCGGGAGCCGCTGCCGATGCGCTCGTCGTGCCCGCGACAGCGGTGGAGGGCAGCGGCACGGCCGGCACCATCTACCGTCCGGCAGCGGGCGGAGGTGCTCCCAAGCCGGTCAAGGTCGAGCTCGGCATCTTCGACGGCCGGAACGTGCAGATCGTCTCCGGTCTGAAAGAGGGCGAGGAGATCCTCGAGTTCGTACCCTCGAAGTCCGACGAGCAGGCGGCCGCCGCGATGAACGGCCTGGGCGGCTGATGCCGCTCCTCGAACTGGAGGGCGTAACGCGCGTCGTGCCGATCCCCGACGACGAGCCGTTGCGCATCCTGAGCGGTGTGGACCTGGTGGTCGACGCGGGCGAGCACGTCTCGATCGTCGGCCGCAGCGGTTCCGGCAAGTCGACCCTCCTCAACATCCTGGGCCTGCTGGACGAACCGACCGACGGCAGCATCACGTTCGACGGTGTGCCGGTGCGACGGATGTCGTCCGCTGACCGTGATCGCCGGCGCGGCCGTGAGGTCGGGTTCATCTTCCAGCAGTTCAACCTGCTTCCGGGCCGCACGGCCCTCGAGAACGTCGCGACCCCGCTGCTCTATGCGGAGCCCCGGCGGTTCTGGCGTCGTCGGCGCCTCGCGCTGGAAATGCTCGACAGGGTTGGGCTGGCGAACCGGGCCGAGTGGATGCCGAGCCGCCTCTCCGGCGGGGAGCAGCAGCGCGTCGCCATCGCCCGTGCTCTGGTCCGCAACCCTCGGGTGATCCTCGCGGACGAGCCGACCGGCGCCCTCGACGTCCAGACCGGACAGTCCGTCATGCAGTTGCTCGACTCCGTCGCCCACGACACCCAGTCGGCGCTCGTCACCATCACCCACGATCCCGCGATCGCCGCGCTCGCGGACCGGCGGTTCCGGCTCGACGGCGGGATTCTGCACCCCGAACACGCGGAGGCCGTCCGGTGAGGGCGATCACCGCCCTCTGCGGCATTCTCGTCGAGGCCTGGTCGGAGTTCCGGGTCTACCGCGCCCGCGTGCTGATGTCCATCGTTGGCGTGGCCGTCGCCATCATGGCGCTCACGGCCATAGCGGCGATTTCGGCGGTCGCGCAGCAGGGCGTCGTCGAAGGGTTGGAACGCGGGCAGGGCCGCCCGGCGATGCTCAACATCAGTCCGCCCTATTCGAACGACGGGCAGCAACTGGTGTCGGATGACACCTTCAGCGCTCAGGTCCGAAACGAGCTCGCACGCTATAAGGTCCGCTACTGGAGCCGGCAAGGTTTCGCGCAGCCCGTCGCCCGCGGGGTCCCGGTCGACGCGAACCTGAACGGGCAGACGGTCGACCCGGACTACGGCGTCATGTTCCGCACCCGCATAGTCTCCGGGTCGTGGTTCTCCAGCGGAGACGCCGACCGGCTCGTGCCGGCCGTCGTCATCAACGAGGGACTCTGGAGGCTGCTCGGCTCACCCGATGTGCGGACGCATCCGGTTCTCCACCTGATCAGCCCGAGCTCGGTGGACGCCGTCATCATCGGCGTCGCGGCCGGCGGCGACGAGCACTCCGCACAGCTCTGGATGCTGTTCGACGCGTACCAAGCGCTCGTGCCGCCGGGTTCGGCCGCGAACGTGTCGGGGTCGACGCAATACTTCGCGTGGGTTCCGGAGCCGATGTCAGCCCAGCTGTCCGACCGCCTGGCCTCGGACCTGTCGCACGCGGTCGGAAACGGCGGCACCGTGCAGGTCAACCGGCAGGACTACGCGTCATTCGATGGTCCCGATCCGCTGCTGTTCCTCAAGATCGTGGGCGGCGCTGCGGCCGGTCTGATCCTTCTGCTCGGTGCCCTCGGCCTCCTCAACATCTCGATGGTGACGGTCCGGTCGCGGATCCGCGAGATCGGGATCCGCCGCAGCTTCGGCGCCACCGCGGGGCGCGTGTTCGCGGGGGTGATGATGGAGAGCGTCGTCGCGACGGCCGTTGCGGGCGTGATCGGGGTGATGGTCGCGATCCTTGCGCTCGAGAACCCGATCGTCGCCGGGTTCCTGCATCGGCAGGGCCTTCAGGATGTGCCCGCCTTCCCGCTTTCGGCCGCCGCGTTCGGGATGCTGGTGGCGATCGGCGTCGGTGCGCTCGCCGGCGTGCTCCCGGCGATGGTGGCGATTCGGGTGCGACCGATCGACGCGATCCGGTTCTGAGGACCGCCTGCGCGCCGGGCCGCTGGCGTTCAGCGCCGACGCGGGAGCCGCACGGTGACGGCGGCGCCCCCTCCACTCGGATTCGTCGCCCCCACCGTCCCGTGGTGCCGGCTCACCACCTCCGCCACCAGCGCCAGCCCGAGTCCGTAGTGCCGGGCGCGGTCGTCTCCCGGCTGCGCGGCGCGCGCACTCGCGAAGCGCTCGAACGCGCCGTCCGCCACCCCGGCGGAGAAGCCGGGACCGTCGTCCTGGACGGAGAGGACGACTCGGTCTTGGGACGTGGACACGGTCAGCCGCACCTCGGACGCCGCATGGTCCAGCGCGTTGTCGACGAGCGCGACGATCATCCGCCGAAGCGACACCGGTGTGCCGGTGACGAGCGCATCCGGCTGCGCGTCGACCACGATCGAGAGCCCGCGATCGGCCGCCCGCCCTTCCGCCGAGCGCGCGACCGTCGCCGCCAGCTCACCCAGGCCGACGCCTTCGCTCTCCGCGGTCTGACGGGGGTCGGCGGCGGTCAGGAGGTCCTGCACGATCTCGGTGAGCGCCCGGCTGTCGTCGACGATCTCGTCGAGGCCCGAGCGGACTTCGTCGTCGGAGGCTCCGCCCGGCGCCGACACCACGTGACGGCGGAGCAGCTGGGCGCGCGTGCTCAAAAGCGTCAGCGGAGTGCGGAGCTCGTGGCCCGCATCCGCGACGAACCTGCGCTGCAGTGCAAGCGCGTCCGCCAGCGGGCGAATGGACCGCCGCGCGAGCACCAGCCCGAGTCCGGCAGCCGCGATGGTGGCGATCAGGCCACTGATCACCAGTGCGAGCACCAGCCGGCTCAGTTCCTCCTGCTGCTCGCCCAGGCCGTACGCGACCTGCACCACCTTGCCGTGGCGAACATCCGTCACGGTCAGGTAGCGCTGTCCGCCGGCTTCCACGGTTCCGGAGACCGACCCGCCCTCGCGAGCCACCTGATCGAGGGCGGCCTCGTCCGGGAGGCCGGCGGGCATGTTGGGAGAACTGTCGCGGCCTTGCGGCGTGACGACCGTGACGAGCAGGTCCCGCGGCGCGTCGTGCGTCGAGTCGACCATCGACGCGTCGGAGAGCGCACGCCGCGCGGCTTCGACCTGTCCGGCGGCGACGACGCTGTAGACGACCACGCCGAGTGCGACGAACAGGCCCAGGATGATCAGGGCGAACTGGGCCGCCAGCCGAAGGGATGCGGAACGCAGCTCGCGATCGTCGGCGCGGCTCACCGCAGCCCGCCCATCCGATAGCCGACGCCGCGGACCGTGTCGACGAGCGAACGTCCGAACTTCCGGCGCAGGTGATGCACGTAGGTGTCCACCACCCCCGGGTCGTCCGCCGCCGCGAACACCTCGTCCAGGAGGAGCGCGCGGGAGAACACCTGGCCCGGGCGCCGGGCCAGCAGCTCCAGAAGAGCGGACTCGCGTTCGGAGAGGACCGACCGCGAGCCGTCGTCGAGTGTGACCGTGCGGCTGCCGATGTCGAGCCGGCCGCCTGGGAAGCGCACAACGGGCACGACCGCGGCCGCGCGCCGGGTCAGCCCACGAACACGGGCGACCAGTTCGTCGATGTCGAACGGCTTGGCGAGGTAGTCCTCCGCGCCGGCGTTCAGCCCGTCGACCCGGTCGGGAGCGGTGCCCAGCGCGGACAGCACCAGGACGGGCGTCGTGACCCCGTCGTCGCGCAGCCGGCGCAGCACATCCAGCCCTTCCACCGCGGGCAGGCCCCGGTCGAGCACGATGGCGTCGAACTCGGCGGTGAGGCCGAGGTGGAGAGCGCGCTGGCCGTCTCGCGCGAGCTCCACGTCGAAACCTTCGGATTCCAGGAGCCCGGTCAGCATGCCGGCGAGCCGGCTGTCGTCTTCGGCGACCAGCACGCGCAGGTTTCCGGTCACGTTGGCAGTATAGGAGCCGGGTGATCCCTCCACAGGGGCGGCCACCGTCACCGGGCGCTCGCCGGGCGCGCGAACGTCAGGTCTCCGGCTCCGAGCAGGCGCCCGGCCGCATCCACGGCGAGGACGCCGCGTGCTCCGGCGGCCAGCGCGTGATCGATGCCGTCGGGCCCCATCGCGAACACGGTCGTCGCCAGCACGTCCGCAGTGGTCAGGTCGTCCGCCACGACGGTCGCGCTGAGCAGGCCGCGGGCGGGGGAGTCGTCGCGGCCGTCCACGATGTGCTGCCCGCGTTCGTAGGCGCCCGAGGTCGCCACCCCCACGTCGCTGACCGTCAGGACGGCCAGCATCGCGGACGGATCGTGGGGAGAACGGATGCCGACACTCCACGGCGTCCCTGGCTGCGGGTTCCCGGAGACCACCACGTCGCCGCCGGCATTCAGGCAGAAGTCGCGGAGACCCGCGGAGCGGAGCTCTCGTGCGGCGCGGGCGGCAGCCCATCCCTTGACGACGCCGTCCAGATCCCAGGCGCCGTCCGGTCGGCGGATGCGGAACGCGCCTCCGGAGGCACGGCACGCCTCCTCCCCGATAGCGACGACCTCGCGGAAGTCCCCGCTGTACGCGGCGCGGTCATCGGCGGACGCGTTTGCGCGACTCAGCTCGCTGTCCGGGCGATAGGCGCTGAAGCGTCGGTCGGCCTCCCGCAGCACCCCGAAGGCGCGCTCGGCGGCCTCCGTCCCATCCACTCCGTCTCGGATGTCGATCGACATCGGGATGCCCATCACGGTCTCCAGGAACCTCATCGCTGGTCGATCGCCGACTGGACCGACTGGATGTAGCCCTCCGAGGTGTAGGTCGCTCCGGACACCGTGTCGATGTTCGCCGACTGCGAGGCGAGCACCTCCTGCTCGAGGATGGGCAGTGCCTGGTCGTTGATCTCGACGTCACGTCCGTCGCGGTCGGGCGATTGGAGGGTCTTCACCGCGGTGATCGTGTTGCCGGAGAAGGTGACCTCCACCTGCACTGCACCGTACCGGGTGTCGACGGCCGAGCCGGTGACGGTGGTGGATGCCGTGGACGCAGAAGCAGAAGGCGACGGGGTGGCGGACGCGGATGCGGACGGGTCGGGGGTGGCCGTCGTGGTCGAGCCGCCGCTCGACGTGTCCGAGGTCGTGCCGCTCGTCGTCGAATGGACCGAGGTGGAAGCGGCCACCGTATCCTGGCCGATGCCGTAAAGTTTCAGGCCGACGGTGGCGCCCATGACGACGACGATCGCAGTGAAGAGGACGGTTCCCCGCCAGGGTGTGCTGCTCATGACATGCTCAGTTCTTCTCGGTGGATGAAACGGTTCGGCATCCGCAGCGCCCGGAGGGACGCCACGGCCCGCTGGCCCATCCCTTCCGGCCCGCAGATGAAGGCCTCCCAGTTGTGGAGGTCCGGGATGAGGTGGCGCAACGGCTCGATGTCGAGCGGGTCATAACCGAGTTCCGAGCGGCGGCCGACCAGCGGAATGACCGTCACTTCGGGCATGGCCTGCAGCTCACCGAGGAGGGCGAGGTGCCGTGGCGAGCGGGCGCGGTAGAGGACGACCGGTCGGGCGCCGCGCCGGACCAGCTCCTCGGCGAGGGCGCGGATCGGCCCGATCCCGGCACCACCGGCGATCAGCAGGATGCGCTCCCGGCTCGCCCGATCCGCGGTGAAACGGCCGAACGGCCCCTCCGCGAAGACCAGGGAGCCGGCTTTGAGGGCGGGCAGGCGACTGGAGTGGTCGCCGATCGAACCCACGGTGATGCGGAGGTGGCCGTTCGCGGGCACGGCGGACACCGAGTAGGGGTGGGCGGTGCCGAGGTGACCCCAGCTGAGGAAGCGGAACAGGAGGAAGTTGCCCGCCCGCACGCCGAGCTGCTCGATGCGCGGGCCGGTCAGCCACACGCTGTTGACGCCTTCGCTCTCGGGCACGACGGCGGCCACGCGCATCCGGCCGCGCCAGGCGTCGAGGGAGGGCAGGATGAACCGCCAGGTCAGCACGGCAGCCGCCGTACCGAGGTAGAGCGCGATCCAGAGGATGCGGTTGACCGGATCGGAGACGAAGTGGGCGCCGCCGCTCAACTGATGGAAGAAGGTGAGGAAGATCGAGACGTAGGTGGTGACGTGCAGCCAGTACCAGACCTCGTACGACAGCTTCGTGCGGATCAGCCGGGCGCTGCTGAGACCGACGACGAGGAACGCGATCGTGCCGATCAGGGCGGTCAGCATGTCCGGATACGACTGCAGGATGGACACGAACTCGGTCCAGGGCGGGTTCTTGTCGAGGAGCTCCCCACCCAGCACCAGGAACAGCACGTGGGCGACGATGAGGAAGAGGACGGAGGCACCGAGGGAGCGGTGCCACGAGACCAGCTTGTCGAGCCCGACGGCCCTCTCGAACCACGGCACGCGGGCGATCAGCAGCACCTGGGCGCACACGAGGAAGCCGCCGACCATCCCGCTCACCTCGCCGAGAGAGGTGAGGGCGTTCGCGGGGGTCGCCGCGAACCCTGCCGGAACCGCCAGCCACCACATCCCCAGAACGACGATGACGCCGATCACCAGTGCCGCGCGAACCGCCCGAGCTCCGCTCCGCCGCCCGGCGCTTCGGCTGGAGGTGCGCACCCGTCGGGCCGGCGCGGTCACGCTCAACGTCTGATCCATGTATCCCACGATGCAGACGCATTCTTTGTGGATTCTTACGTGAGGTGGGAGCCCCCTATGAGGCTGATATGAAACGGCGCGATCCCTAGGTGACGCCGATCGTTTCAGCCGCAAGGGGGGCGGACTGCTCCGTCATGAGGAGTCCGTGGTTGCTGTTGGAGGCCGCCATCAGCGTCTCCAGCCATTCGCGATCGATTCCCCCGGGCGTCACGGCGTTGTACCGGAACACCAGGGTGATGGCAGGATCCACCCAGATGGTGACCCTGCCGCAGTCGGCTCCCGCGTCTCCCGTCCAGGACACGAAGAAGCCCTCGCGCCGCCGAAGCTTGGATCCGATCACGATCTGCAGGTGCGCCAGCATCCGATCGTCGATCTCGATCTCCTGGTGACCCCCGTAAACCAACACGCCCATGGGTCCTGCTCCCGTCCGACCCCGCGCACATGTTGGCCCCGATCGCTCCGCGCGGTCGGGGTCCGGGACCACGGCGGAGCGCCGCGACGTCGTTGTCGCGACACTCCTATTGTGCGCTCCGCGGAGCGTTTCCGACCCCACCAATTCGTCGGCCGGAAGACGAACGCGCAGCGCCTTCAGTCGGTGGCAGGGAGCCGCAGGCCGGCGAGCAGGATGTGCACCATCCGGTCGGCGCGCCCGGGGATCGTGTCACCCGGTCCCGCACCGTGGCACAGGTTCGCAACGGCGCCGAGGAACTCCGCCGGGTCCACGTCCTGAGCGATGTCCCCTGCCGAGCGCGCGGCGGCGAGCAGCCGTTCGAGGGGCGGCGCGAGGTGCGTCGAGAAGTAGTCCGCGAGCGGTTCGTACGCAGGGTCGCCCGAGTGGAGGGCGGCGGCGAGGCCGCGCTTGGTCGCGACGAACTGTGTATAGCGCATGATCCACTCGTCGAGCGCCTGACCCGGCGGATAGGCGGCCTCGATCGCCGTCGCCGCCTCGGCGCAGGCGTCGATCTCGTGCCGGAAGACCGCTGAGATCAGGTCGGACCGGAGGGGGAAGTGGCGGTACAGGGTTCCGACACCGACACCCGCCCGCTCAGCGATGGCGCGCACGGGCGCCTCGACACCGGATTCGACGAAGACCGCCTTCGCGGCCTCGACCAGCGCGGTGACGTTCCGTTGCGCGTCGGCCCGGCGGGCCCGCGCAGACGTACCCGCTGCGACCGCTTCCGCGTGGGCGGGTTCCGTCGTTCTGGCGGGCATGGCGGGAGGCTCCTCTGGCGGTCTGGGGGATGCGCGTGTACAGTCGACCATAAGTGGAACATTGTTCCGGTTAGCCCGTGGGCCAACCGGAGTGATGTTCCGCTTCCTCGAGACTACAGGAGAAGAATCATGCAGCACCGAACTCTCGGCCGCACCGGCATCAAGGTGACCCCCTACGCGCTCGGCGCGATGATGCTCGGGTCGCTGGGCAACCCCGACCGGGCGGAGGGCATCCGGATCATCCACCGGGCGCTGGACTCCGGGATCAACTTCGTGGACACCGCGGACCGCTACGGCGATTCCGAAGAGGTGGTCGGCGAGGCGCTCAAGGGCCGACGCGACGAGGTCGTGCTCGCCACCAAGTTCTGGGGGCCGGTCGACGACGACATCAACCACCGCGGCGCATCCCGGCGGTGGATCGTGCAGGCCGTCGAGCGCTCGCTGCGACGCCTGCAGACGGACCACATCGACCTCTACCAGCTGCACCGTCCCGATCCCGAGACCGACATCGACGAGACGCTCTCCGCCCTGACCGACCTGGTGAGGCAGGGCAAGGTCAGGGCGATCGGGTCGTCGTCGATGCGGGGCTCCGAGATCGTCGAGGCCCAATGGATGTCGGAGCGGCGCGGGTACGAGCGGTTCCGCACCGAGCAGCCCAACTACTCCATCCTCGACCGCGAGATCGAACGCGAGATCCTGCCGGTGGCCCAGCGCTACGGCATGGGCACCCTCGTCTACAGCCCTCTCGCTGGAGGCACTCTCACCGGCCGATACCGGGCCGGGCGGGAGAACGACAACTTCCGCTCCACCCGCACCGGTATGAACCACTTCCGCGACGAGCGCCGGCTCGCCGCCGTCGAAGAGCTGATCGCGCTCTCCGACGAGGTCGGCGTGAAGCTCACCCATCTGGCGATGGCCTTCGTCGTCGCGCATCCCGGAGTCACTTCGGCGATCGCCGGCCCGCGCACGATGGAGCAGCTGGAGGACACCCTGGCCGGGGCTGAGGTCACGCTGTCGGATGAGATCCTCGACCGGATCGACGCGATCGTCCCACCGGGGGAGAGCATCGGCGCGATGGACATGGTCTACCGGGGCGTGGAGGTGGGGGAGCCGTCGCTCCGGCGCCGTCCGCTCGGCGAGCGACCGGTGGCGTGAGCCGTCGCCGTACCCTGATTCGGGAGGGTCGGGCGAGCGCGGAACGCGTCGATCGCGAGGTCGGCGAAGCGGCGCGCGACGGCGGGCAGTAGGTCCGGCCGGGCTGCCGTCAGCCCACGACCGGCCGCCAGGATGACGACGAGGTCGTCGATCGCGAAGTCGGCCCGGAGCATCCCGTCGCGCTGCGCACGCCGGGCGAGGCCACTCAGCAGTCGGAGCAGCTCCCGCCGGTGCTGCGCGATGGCGGCGGACGGTGCCGAGGAGACCAGCGCATCCACGAACCCTCTGTTTCGCGCGTTCAGCACGATCAGGCGCTGGAGAGTGCCGGTGAAGCCGCTCCACGCGTCGGGATCGGCGCATCCCTCTTCGACGATCCGTCGGCAGGCCCGGAACTCGATCGAGAACGCTTCGTCGATGAGCGCCTGCCGGGTCGGGAACCTGCGGTACAGCGTCGCCGGGCCGACGTCGGCACGCCGAGCGATGTCGCGCATCCCGACGTCGAGGCCCCGCTCGGCGAACAGTGCGGCCGCTGCGGCGAGGATCCGGTCGCGGTTCTCCTGTGCGTCGGACCGCAGGCGAGTCAGTTCGCGGGTCATCTGTTCCACTTCCTCCAAGCGGACGCGGGCGTCCACTACCGTGCGAGGGTAGCACCGGCGTTCGGGAAGAAGAGGGAGCAGTCGTGAGGGCAGTCATCATCGAGGAGTTCGGGGACGCGAGCGGGATGCGCGTGGTGGAACGGGAGACGCCCGCCGCGCAGCCCGGACACGTGCTCATCAGGACCGAGGCGATCGGCGTCGGCGGTGTGGATGCGGTGATCCGTCGCGGCACGGTCGGCTCGGTCTCCTCCGCGGGGATGATCCCCGGCAGCGAGGTGTCCGGAACGGTGGTCTCCGTGGGCGCAGGCGTCGATGACTCCTGGATCGGCAGACGCGTGTGGGCGTTCACCGGGATCTCGGGCGGCTACGCCGAGTTCGCCGTGGCGCATGTCGACGATCTCTCGGTCATCCCGTCGGGGCTCTCGTCGAGCGACGCGGTGACGCTGGGCAGCGCCGCCACGGTCGCGCACTTCGCGCTCGCGCACGCACGATTCCGGTCGGGCGAATCGGTGCTGGTGCGCGGCGCGGCCGGGAGCATCGGCATCGCCGCGATCGAGCTGGCGGTTCGCGGCGGCGCCAGCGTTGTCGCGGCCACCACCGCCTCCGCGGAGCGCGGTCGGCGGCTCCGCGAGCGGGGCGCGACGCACATCCTGGACCGGGCGGGACAGGGTGACGCGGAGGCGCCGGACGCCTTCGATGTGATCATCGACATCGCCGGGGGAGCGGAGGTTCCGGCCTTCCTCGACCGGCTCGCTCCCAACGGCCGGTTCGTCCTCGTCGGCGCCATCGCCGGATTCCCTCCGCCCGACTTCGGCCTGACGCTGCTGCGCTCCTTTCAGCAGTCCCGCTCGTTCGCGACGTTCAGTCTTGCCACGATCCCGGTCGCGGAGCGCAACCAGGCTCGGGAGGAGCTGCTCCGGCTGGCCGCCCGAGACGAACTCACCGCGGTGGTCGACGAGATCCTGCCGCTCGAAGAGGCGCCGGAGGCGCACCGCAGGATGGACGACGGCAGCGTGTTCGGCCGCATCGTCCTCGTCCCGACCGCTCGGTAGCATGCAGCATGACCATCAGAATGGACAACGTGGGCATCGCCGTCCGCGATCTCGACGAGACGATCTCCTTCTTCACCGACCTGGGGCTCACGGTCGTCGGCCGCGACACGGTCAGCGGTGAGTGGACCGACACCGCAGTCGGTCTGGACGGGAACCACGCCCGTATCGCGATGCTGCAGACGCCGGACGGCAGCGGCCGGCTGGAACTGTTCGAGTACATCCACCCGGAGGCGATCGAGACCGCGCCGACGCTTCCCAACGAGATCGGGATGCACCGGGTCGCGTTCGCCGTAGACGACATCGACGAGGCCCTCGCGATTGCGGCCACGCACGGATGCCATCCGCTGCGTGGTGTCGCCACCTACCAGGACATCTACAAGCTCACCTATCTGCGCGGGCCCAGCGGCATCCTCGTCATGCTCGCGCAGAAGCTGAAGGACGACTGACGGCCGCTCGAAGGCGACACGGTCGGGCCTAGCCGCGTCCCGCTCCGGGGGTGCAGTCTCTGCCCTGTGGGGTGCCGCCCCGGTGAGGAGCACGACCGTGCCGAAGCAGAACGAGCCGACCGAATCCATCGTCGCCGCGAACCGTGCATGGCTTGATCGCAGCATCTTTCAGGATGTGGCCGACTTCGAGGACGCGGATCGGGGGTTCCTGGGTACCCTCGACGAACCGGCGATCACCGACGCGGACGGGCGGGTGGTCTTCGACGCGTCCCAGTTCGATTTCCTGGCCGGCGACGCCCCGGACTCGGTCAACCCGAGCCTGTGGCGGCAAGGGAACCTGATCCAGCGCAACGGCCTGTTCGAGGTGGTCGAGGGACTTTATCAGGTGCGCGGTCTCGACCTCTCCGTGATGTCGCTGATCGAGGGGGACACCGGCGTGATCGTGGTGGACCCGCTGGTGTCGCAGGAGACCGCGGCGGCGGCGCTGGCTCTGTATCGGAAGCACCGAGGCGACCGTCGGGTGGTCGCCGTCATCCACACCCACTCGCACATCGACCACTTCGGCGGGGTGTTGGGCATCGTCACTCCGGAGGCGGCGGAGCCGGGGGAGGTGCCCATCGTCGCTCCCGAGGGATTCCTGACGCACGCGATCGAGGAGAACGTCTACGCCGGCACGGCGATGGCCCGCAGGGCGGCGTACATGTACGGCGCGGTCCTGCCGCGCGGGCCGAAGGGGCAGGTCGGTGCCGGCCTCGCGCAGACCAACTCCATCGGGACGCCGGGGATCCTGCCGCCCACGGTCGAGATCGCGACCACCGGCGAGACTCACACGTTCGACGGCGTGGAGGTCGAGTTCCAGTTGGCGCCGAACACCGAGGCGCCGGCGGAGATGCACTTCTACATCCCGCGCTTCCGGGCGCTGTGCATGGCCGAGAACGCGACCCACAACCTGCACAATCTGCTGACGCTGCGCGGCGCCCTGGTGCGCGACCCGCACATCTGGTCGCGGTATCTGACCGAGGCGATCGAACGATACGGCAGTCGCTCGGACGTGCTGTTCGCCTCCCACCACTGGCCCACCTGGGGAACCGACCGCATCCTGCACTTCCTCGCGGTCCAGCGGGATCTCTACGGCTACCTGCACGACCAGACTCTGCGACAGCTGAACCAGGGCTACAACGGCGCCGAGATCGCCGAGACGTTCCAGCTGCCGCCGGCGCTGGAGCAGGAGTGGAGCACGCACGGCTACTACGGCTCGGTATCGCACAACGTGCGCGCCATCTACCAGCGGTACATGGGGTTCTTCGACGGCAATCCGTCCCGGCTCTGGCCGCATCCCCCGACGGAGCAGGCCGAGCGCTGGGCGGCGCTCGTCGGTGGCGTCGGGAAGCTCATCGAGGGGGCCCGAGCCGCCTACGAGGCAGGCGACTTCCGCTGGGCCGCGACGCTGCTCGACACGGCGGTGTTCGCCGACCCGAAGAGTGCCGACCCGCAGAACGCCGAGGCGAAAGCGCTGCTGGCCGACACGTACGAGCAGCTGGGCTACGGCGCCGAGAACGCGACCTGGCGCAACTTCTTCCTCTCGGGCGCGAGGGAGCTGCGCGAGGGCAACTTCGGGACCCCGATCTCCGGCAACGCGCCGACGCTCCTCAACCAGCTGTCGCCGGAGCAGATCTTCGACGCGATCGCCATCCAGATCGACGGGCCGAAGGCGTGGGACCTGGACCTCGCGATCGACATCACCTTCACGGACCTCCGGCGCAGTTTCCGCGTGACGCTGCGCAACGGCGTCCTCGTCTCTGTGGAGAAGGAGCCGGCCGACGACGCGCAGTTGCACGTCACCACCACGCGTCCGCGCTTCCTCGCCCTGACGGCGGGCGACACCGCGACGCCAGGGATCACCCTGGAGGGCGACGCCCGAGTGCTGGAGCAGCTGACGAGCGTGCTCGACCCGGGCGACCCGGACTTCGAGATCGTCGTGCCCTAGCTGGAGAAATTGCCGTTGTTCGAGCCCGGTTTGGTGGTCGGGGGCGTATCCAGGCTCCCCTCGTCCAGAAGCTGCAGGCCGAGGGGCGTGGACGCAGACACGACGAGCGCGTTGATCCACTCCCGGTTGATCTCGGGGAAACGGCTGCCGGAGTATTTGAAGTGCAGGTCGGTGTGCGGGCCGATCCACACGGCGCTGCGGCCGTCCCCCACGGTCTCGTTGTCGCGCCAGTTCAACATGAACGTCTCCTGGCGGCGGAGCTTGGTGCCGACCGCGATCTGCAGGTGCGCGAGGACGCGGTCGTCGAACGCGATCGCCAGACGGCCGGCGCCGTAGAACAGGGTTCCCATCTTCGTGTCTCTCCTCGCTGCGGCGCTGCTGGCCGGGCTACTCGTCGAAGCCGTCGTTCGTGTAGTCGGCGCTCTCCTCGAACACCGGCCGGGACGGCTGCAAGCTCGCCGTCTTCTCCCGCATGGATTGCGTCGCGTGCGCATCGGTCAGGTCCACTCCGCGGTCGAGGGCCGGCGCCGAGAACAACTGGCTTGCCGGACCGATGAGCAAGCGGGTGCGGCCCTGCAGCCCCTCATCGGAAAGCGCCGGGACGGTGACCAGATCCGACTTGCCGACGTCGGCGAGCGCCTTGGCGTACATGACCAACGCCTCGCACACGTCGTCGTCGAGAAAGATGTATCCCCCTGCGTAGTACAACTTCTGCATGCCACATCATTGACACCGTTTTCCCGAATTTTCTAGGGATACCCCGGTGCGGGCATCCGCGGCGTAAAATCGCTCGCACAGCGTCCCGGACCTCGATGCGATTTGATCAGAGGCGGGCCGCCATGACAGAAGCATCGGGGCTTTCGAGCCGGCGTGACGGCGGTTACGCCGGGCTCGCCACTGTCATTCGTGAGTCGGGGCTGCTGCGCCGCCGGTACGGGTACTACTGGACGAAGCTGGCGCTGGTCCCGATCGTCACCGCCGTGACCGTGGCGGCGTTCGTGCTGATCGGCGACAGCTGGTGGCAGCTGATCACCGCCGGGGTGTTCGCCTTCGTGTTCACGCAGATCGCCTTCCTCGGACATGACGCGGCGCATCGGCAGATCTTCCGCTCCGGCCGGTGGAACGACTGGACGAGCCTCCTCGTCGGCAACCTCTTCGTCGGGATGAGCTACGGCTGGTGGCAGCACAAGCACACGCGGCACCACGCCAATCCGAACCAAGAGGGGGTCGATCCCGATCTCGACCTCCCGGTGGTCGCCTTCACTCCCGGCCGGGCGGCGGCGGCGCGTTCGGACCTGGTGCGCTGGCTGATCGGTCACCAGGGATGGTTCTTCTTCCCCATCCTGCTGCTGGAGGGGCTCTCCCTCCACGCGTCGAGCGTCCGGCGGGTGGTCACGGGCGGCCAGCTGCAGCGGCGGCCGGTGGAGATCGCCTTCCTCACCATCCGCATCGTCGGCTACCTGGCGCTGGTCTTCCTCGTCCTCTCGCCCGGGATCGCGGCCGCGTTCCTGGCCATCCAGCTGGGCCTGTTCGGCTTCTACATGGGGATGTCATTCGCCCCCAACCACAAGGGGATGCCACTGGTACCGCACGACATGAAGCTGGACTTCCTGCGGAGGCAGGTGCTGATGAGCCGCAACATCCGCGGCAACCGGACGCTCGACTTCCTGATGGGTGGCCTCAACTATCAGATCGAGCACCACCTGTTCCCGTCCATGCCGCGGCCGCACCTCCGGAGGGCGGCGCCGATGATCCGTGCGTACTGCGAGGCGCAGAAGGTGCCTTATACGGAGACGGGACTGCTGAGCTCGTACGCGATCGTGACCCGGCACATCAACAGCGTCGGTCTCGGTGATCGGGACCCATTCAGCTGCCCCCTCCTGGAGTTGCGGCAGGTCTCCTCGACGACGGAGTAGCGCCGGCCTCCGGATCGATCGTCAGGCCGGCTCGATCACGGGGAGCAGCTGACCGGCGAGCACGTCGCCGATTTCAGCGGCGACGACCCCGATGAGCGGCGCCGTGAACATCGCTGAAAGGGCGTGTGCGGCGTGGGCGGGCTCGTCGGCGGGCGCGACCGTCACCCCGTCGGCGCGCTGGGTGACCGCCAGCGGGACGAAGCGGACCGTCCCTGCCGAACCGGACCATCCCGTCGACACCGTCTCCGCCAGGAGCGCCTGGGGGTGAAGGATGCCGGACAGCCGCTCGAGAGCCGGTCGCACGAACGCCTCGAACGACACGAACGCAGCGGTCGGCGTGCCGGGGAGGGCGATCCACGGGACTCCGTTCCAACTGCCGTGCGCCTGCGGTCTGCCCGGGCGCATGGCGACACGGGTCAGCAGGCCGCCGGGTGAGCCGGCGATCGTGTGCCCGAGGATGTCGTGCGTCCCCGCGCCGAGGCCACCGGTGGACACGATCAGATCGACGTCACGGCAGGCCTCGTCGAGGGCGGCGTCGACCGCTCCGCGAGCATCGCCCGCCCTATAGATGCCCGTGATCTCCCCGCCCACGGCACGCACGGCGGCGCAGAGGTACACGGCGTTGGAGTCAGGGATGGTCCCCGCCGACGGGTCGGAGCAGCCGGTCAGGCCGTCGCTCAGCTCGTCGCCGGAGGACAGCACGGCAACGCGCGGGCGCCGGCGGACGGCGACCGTCCAGTGACCGGTGGCCGCCAGAAGCGCGAGGGCCCGTGCCGTCAGCGTCGTGCCCTGCGGGAGAAGCGCCTCTCCGGCCGACACGTCTTCCCCCGCCCACCGGATATTCGGCTTGGCGGGCGGCCACACCTCGACGGTCTGGTCGTCGGTGAACCGGCCGGCCGTCGAGAGCTCGACCGGGATGACCAGGTCGGCCCCCTCGGGAACGGGCGCGCCGGTCATGATTCGCACCGCTTCTCCCGGGCCGAGAGGATGCGCGCGGCGGTGCCCGGCCGGCACCCGATCCACCACGGTCAGCCGCGCAGGATGCGACGGGGTGGCGCCCGCGACGTCCGCGGACCGGACGGCGTATCCATCCATCGCCGAGTTGTCGAACAGCGGCGCGGGCTGCAGGGCGGCCATATCCGTCGCGGTGACCCGGCCGCCGCCGTCGATCAGAGCAACATGCTCGATCGGCAGCGGCCGCACCAGGGCGACGACGGCAGCACGGTACTCGGCGACGGTGCAGGCGAGCTGGTCCATCCCCACCTCCTCAGGTGTCGATGAGCCCACGCTAGGCCGCCGCCGTGACCGCGCCGTTGCCGTTGCGTCACCGCGGATTACGTTTCCCTCACACGGCCGCTGACCATACGAGAGGTGTTCGTTACGCCCCTTTCACGTCGCGCGTGTCCCGCCGAAACACGGTGTTCCTAGCGTGGGGGCACCACCTCATTCACCGGCTCCATCCCGCAGGAGGTCCACGATGACCAGCACCGTCTCCGCCCCGTCCGCGCCCGGCACCGCCGGCACGTCGACCGCCACCTCCGAACTCGTCCATCGCCCCGGGAGGTGGATCGAGGGCTGGAACGCCGAGGATCCGGTCCAGTGGCAGCAGGGCGGCGCCGCCATAGCGCAACGGAACCTGCGCTGGTCGATCTTCGCCGAGTTCCTCGGCTTCGTCGTCTGGCAGCTGTGGTCGATCGTCGTCGTCTCGCTGCCCGCGGCGGGATTCACGTTCGACACCGCGCAGACGTTCTGGCTGATCTCGATGCCGAGCCTGGTGGGCGCGACCCTGCGCTTCCCGTACACGTTCATGGTGCCGAAGTTCGGCGGCCGCAACTGGACGATGATCTCCGCGGCGCTGCTGCTCATCCCCGCCATCGGGCTCGCGATCTGCGTGGCCAATCCGCAGACTCCGTTCGGCGTGATGCTGCTGGTGGCCGCCCTCGCCGGCCTCGGCGGCGGGAACTTCGCCAGCTCGATGGCGAACATCACCTTCTTCTACCCGCAGCGGAAGAAGGGATGGGCGCTCGGCCTGAAC
This sequence comes from Leifsonia sp. RCC_180, assembly GCF_058138205.1. Taxonomy (NCBI): domain Bacteria; kingdom Bacillati; phylum Actinomycetota; class Actinomycetes; order Micrococcales; family Microbacteriaceae; genus Leifsonia; species Leifsonia sp. RCC_180. The sequence goes on from NZ_CP200340.1 coordinate 3,243,497, forward strand.
GCGGCAGGCGGCAACCTGGGCGCAGCCGTCGCGCAGTTCGCCGTGCCGATCGTCATCACCATCGGAGCCGGCGCGACCCTCCAGCTGCCCCTCGCCGGGCTGATCTGGGTGCCGCTGATCATCGTGGCCATCGTCGGCGCGTGGCGGCGCATGGACAACCTGTCCAACGCCCGCTCCGACCTGAAGGCATCGCTGGCCGCCCTCCGTGCCCCGGAGCTGTGGCTGATGGCGCTCCTCTACATCGGGACGTTCGGGTCGTTCATCGGCTTCTCCGGCGTCTTCCCGAAGCTCATCGCCGACCAGTTCCCGTCGTTCAGTTCCTTCCCCGTCGCCGGGGCGACACTCTCCCTCGCCTTCCTCGGCGCCCTCGTCGGCTCCCTGGCCCGGCCGTTCGGTGGCCGGCTGGCCGACCGCTTCGGCGGCAGCGCGATCACGATCGCCGCCTTCGTGGTGATGGCCCTGGGCGCGCTCGCCGTGGTGCTCACGCTGCCGCTCGACAATTTCTGGCTGTTCCTCGCGTTCTTCCTCGTGCTGTTCGTGGCCAGCGGCGCCGGCAACGGGGCGACCTACCGGATGATCCCCACCCTGTTCGCGCTCCGTGCCGGCGCGGCCGACGGCCACAGCTCGGCGGGCGACGTCTCGGCGCAGCGGACGGCGGCAGCGGCCCTCGGGATCGTGTCCGCGTTCGGCGCCTACGGAGGCTTCGTCATCCCACAGGTGCTCGGACTGTCGAAGACGTCCACCGGCGGCTACGAGACGGGCCTCATGTGGTTCGTCGCGGCATACGTCGTGTTGCTCGCCGTCACCGTCGGTGTCGCGGTGCACGGTCGTCGCCGCGGGGTCCGGATCTAGCAGGGATCGCCCGGATGCCCACCGACACGCACTGCCCGTACTGCGCCCTTCAGTGCGCGATGACGCTGACCCCCACCCCGGGCGGGCCGACGCCCGTCGCGGTCACGGGACGCCAGTTCCCGACGAACCGCGGCGGGCTCTGCAAGAAGGGGTGGACGTCGGCGGAGGTGCTGGCGACGTCCGGGCGGCTGACCACACCGCTGATCCGCCGTGAGGGCGAGCTGCGGCCGGCGAGCTGGGATGAAGCTCTTGAGCTGGTGGCCGGCACGTTGACGGCCATCCGCCGGGAGGACGGCGCGGACGCGGTCGGAGTCTTCGGCGGCGGCGGACTCACCAACGAGAAGGCGTACCTGCTCGGCAAGTTCGCCCGGCTCGCCCTCGGTACCTCCCGCATCGACTACAACGGCCGGTTCTGCATGGCCTCCGCGGCGGCGGCCGGCAACCGGGCGTTCGGGGTGGACCGCGGGATGCCGTTCCCGGTGACAGACCTCGATGACGCCGACACCATCCTGCTTCTCGGGTCGAACGTCGCCGCCACCATGCCGCCGTTCCTCGGCCACCTGGCGGGGGCCCGCGCGGCCGGGGGTCTGGTCGTGGTCGACCCTCGCCGCTCGCAGACCGCGCAGCTCACGGCCGAGGGGGCCGGCATCCACCTGCAACCCGCCCCGGGGACCGACCTGGCGCTGCTGCTCGGACTCACCCACGTCGTGCTGGCCGAGGGGCTCGCCGACACCGCCTACCTGGAGCAGCGGGCGACGGGCTTCGACGCGGTGCGCCGCAGCGTCGCCGCCTGGTGGCCGGAGCGCGTGCAGGAGCACACCGGTGTCCCGGTCGGAGAGCTGCGGGAAGTCGCCCGCCGCTTGGCGCGCGGGCGCGGCACGTACATCCTGACGGGGCGCGGCGTGGAGCAGCACGTCGACGGCACCGACACGGCGACCGCCGCCATCAACCTCGCGCTCGTGCTGGGGCTGCCCGGCCGGCCGGGATCGGGTTACGGGACGCTGACCGGCCAGGGCAACGGGCAGGGCGGCCGGGAGCACGGCCAGAAGTGCGACCAGCTGCCCGGCTACCGAAAGATCGCGGATCCGGAGGCGCGCGCCGCGGTCGCCGCGGTCTGGGGAGTCGACCCCGGCACGCTCCCCGGCCCCGGTGTCCCGGCGGTGGAGCTGCTCGGGATGCTCGGTCGGGCGGGCGGCGTGAGGGCCCTACTCGTGCACGGAGCGAACGTCGTGGTCTCGGGTCCCGACGCAGGTGCGATCCGCACCGGTCTGCAGGCTCTCGACCTGCTGGTCGTCTGCGACTTCGTGCTGTCCGAGACGGCCGAGCTCGCCGATGTGGTGCTGCCGGTGACGCAGTGGGCGGAGGAGGAGGGCACGATGACGAGCCTCGAGGGGCGCGTGCTGCGCAGGCGGCGGGCGCTCGACCCGCCGCCGGGTGTGCGGAGCGAGCTCGACATCCTCGCCGACCTCGCCCGCAGACTCGACGCCCCCTCAGCGTGGCCCACCGACCCCGCGGAGGTCTTCGATGAGCTCGCGCGGGCATCGGCCGGCGGGATCGCCGACTACTCCGGGTTGAGCCATGCCCTGCTGGATGCGCAGCTCGCAGCAGGCGAGGCCGCCCACTGGCCGTATCCGGCGGGCTCCAGCGGGACACCCCGGCTGTTCCTCGACCGCTTCGGTCACGATGACGGACGCGCGCGGCTGGTCCCCGTGCGGGCACGGGAACTCGACACCGGCCGCGGGCCGGGAGAGCTGACGCTGATCACCGGGCGCCTGCTGGAGCACTACCAGTCCGGAGCGCAGACGCGGCGGGTGCCCGAACTCCTGTCCGCCCAGCCCGAGGTGCGTGCCGAACTGCACCCGGCGACCGCCGCGCGGTTGGGGATCGCGGACGGCGACCCGGTGCGCGTCCACAACGTGCGCGGCGAGGTCGTGGCCCGCGCACAGCTCACCGGCGGGATGCGGATCGACACCGTCTTCCTGCCCTTCCACTTCGCCGGGCGTCAGTGCGCGAACCTGCTCACTGAGGCGGCCGTCGATCCGGTCTCGGCGATGCCCGAGTTCAAGCGCACGGCCGTGACGGTCGAGCGGGCGCACCAGGAGGAGGCGGCATGAACGGGAGACCGCTGCGCGTCGTGCTGGTCGGCTACGGGCCGGTCGGCGCGCGTTTCGTGGAGGAGCTGCTCCCCGCGGTCGCCGCCGGGGAAGCGAGCCTGACGGTGGTTGGAGCCGAGCGCGAGGACGCGTACAACCGGGTGCTGGTCGCCGAGTACGCCGTCGGCGCGGCGGCTCGCGACCGGCTGGACGTGACGGATACCGACGCGGCGCGGGCTGCAGGGGTCGACATCCGGCTGGGCGATGTGGCGGTGGCGATCGACCGCGACCGGCAGCGGGTCCTCGTCGAAGGAGACAGCAGCGAGGGAGGCGGCGAGCTGCCGTACGACCGGCTGGTGCTCGCGACGGGTGCGCGCGCCAACATCCCGACTCTCGACGGCTTGCAGAGCACCCGCCGTGACCGTTCAGCGGCGCCCACGCCCGCGCTCGACCAGGGCGCTCGTCCGCTCCCGTCCGGCGTCGTCGCCCTGCGCGACCTAGGCGACGCCGCGGCGGTCGCACCGGTCGTCGCCACGGGCGGCACGATCGTGGTGCTCGGCGCTGGGGTGCTCGGGATGGAGTTCGCCCTTCTCGCCGCCGAGCACGGGGCCGAGGTCGTCGTCGTCCACCACGGTGCGGCGCCGATGGCCCGCAACCTGGACGAGCCCGGCGGCCGGATGCTCAGCCGTGCCGCCCGGACGCGGGGCGTGGGAATGGCCGCGCACGCGCGGGCCGAGAGCATCGGCTTCCGCGACCACGACGGCGGACGCGTGTTCGACGGCGTGGGATGCGCGGACGGCACGTACATCCCCGGCGACCTGCTCGTGTTGTCCTGCGGCGTGGGTGCGCGGGTGGAGCTCGCGCTCGCGGCGGGGATCGCCTGCTCCGCCGGCATCCTCGTCGACGAGGAGCTGCGCTCCTGGACCGACCCTGACGTGTTCGCCATCGGCGACTGCGCACAGGTGGCGTCGCCGGACGAAGCGGACGCGGACGGCCGGGTCGCGGGGGCGCCGAGCGGACTCATCGGCCCGGGATGGCGTCAGGCGGGCGCGCTCGCCCGCCGCTTCCGCGCGGAGTCGGCCGGAGGCGCGGCCGGGCACGACGCCGCGGTGGCGCTGCGGGAACGACCGGCCGCCGTGATGCTGAAGGCGACCGGCATCGACGTCGTCGCGGGCGGGAACCACACGGCCGAGCCGTGGGACGCGGACTCCGACGTGACGGTCTGGCTCGACCCTGCCCGGGCCGCCTACCTGAAGGCCGTGGTCCAGGATGGTGCGCTCACGGGCTTCGTCTCGGTGGGGCTCCCGCACGCGGGCGCCGAGCTGACCCTCCTGTTCGAGCGTGGTGCGGCACTGCCCGCCGAGCCGTCCGCTCTGCTGAGACTGGATGCGGCGGATTCCGGAAGCGCCCCAGCCGAGGACCCTCTGGGGCCCGCGGCAACGGTCTGCTGGTGCAACGGCGTCACGGCCGGCCGGATCGGCGAGGCGGCGGCATCCGGGTGCGACACGGTGGATGCTGTCGGCCGCGAGACACGCGCCGGCACGGGGTGCGGCGGCTGCAAGGGGCGCATCGCGAGCCTGCTGGCGGCCGCCCAGGCGGTACCGAAGTAACTCAGCGCGAGTGGTCGCTGTTCGTGCGCTGTTGTTGGAGGTGGTCTTCGCGTTCTCGGGTGTGTCGGCTGGTCATGGTTTCGAGGTCTTCTTCGAATCCGGCGATGACCCGGGCGGCGCTGCGTACTTCTTCGTCGGTCCGTTCGGTGACACGTTGGAGCTGTTGCGAGAATCCGGGATCGTCTGCGACGCCTTCCCGGGCGGCGAGGTGGTAGAAGTCTTCTTGCATGCGCCGCATCTGGGTGCGGTAGTGGTCGACGAATTCCTCGGCGTGCTCGATTCGCTCCCGCGCTGCTCGAGTGGCGTCGTCCTGAGCCTCCTCGAGCTCGCCGAGACTGCTGTAAGTGGTCATGTGATGGTGTTCACTCCGTGGGTGTAGTCGAGGTTGGCAGTGATCGTGCCGACGCCTTCCTCGACCTTTTTCTGTACCAGGCCGGACAGGATGGCGTTGCTGACCGTTACTCCGGCCAGTCGCCCGCCGATCTCTATCGTGTGGGCTTCCACCGGAACCCAGCCTCCGGTTCGGACCAGCGTGTTCTTGGCGTGGACGAGGGGCGGCAGGACCGAGTTCAACATTCCCACCGCCTCGTGGTGGATCAGGGCAGCGATCCCGTCGTGCACTCCGTCGGCGAGGTCATGCAGACCGCTCCCGAATTGCTGGATGAGGTAGGCGAGGTTGGCTTCGTTCGAGCCGAAGTCTGGCATGCCATGTCTTCTTTCTGCGGATCTAGAGCCCGCTATAAGTGGACGCCCATTGCTTGTCCTGCGCGAGGGCGTTCTGGGCGGCAGAGGCGATGCCGACCGCTAGCTTGTGGACGGTGTCCAGGTGCTCATCCACCCGTCGGTTGACGGCGTCGACGGCGTTCTGGTCGATGTTGTGATGCACCTGCAGCCGGTTGATGGCCGCACAGTTTTCAATGTCCGCCTCGGTGATGAACGGAATCATCGCCACCGCGGTCTTTGCCTCACGCAAACCCTGCTCCATCTGTGGGATCAGGCCGCTGTTGACCGCTTTGATTGACCGCAACGGTTCCTCCAGCTGGATGAAGTTCGCCGCCATAGAGGACGCCGCCAACGTGTCCATCATCACCGTCAGCCCGGAGCCCAACATCCCGGCCACGGCCCCGACTGCCGGATTTCGGAGCAGTGCCAGCCCGCCCGTCAGCAGCGGAGCCACGTAGATGCGGACACTTTCCGGCAGCCCACTCAGGACGTTTTCACTGATTGCCTCAAGGCTCCGGCCCTTGACGCCCGCTCCGATTACGGAGCCGTCCTTGGGATCGAAGCCGAAGGCCGTCGGAATGTTGTGATAGTCGAAGAATGCCTGCCCGGGCTTGCCTTTCACGTAGATGGCCGAGCCGCTCGGGTCTCCTAAGAGGTTGCCGATCAGGTCCCACTCGTTCACGTATCTCGACCATGGTTTCCTGCCCGCGGCGACCTCAGCGCGGTACCACTTCTTGTCCTCATCCGAGAGCGAGTCCCAGGCATCCGGACCGTTGAAGGTTGTGGAAGGAACATGCAGTTTGCCGGACACGTACTCCGCCAGGTAACCGCCCAGCGAATGCCCGACAGTCCCGAAGTCCGCCTTTGGATACTTGGCCATCACCTTCTTCGCGTACGCCAACGCCTGAGCGGCCTGCGTTCCCGCCGCGATCTGACCGCCGACCACGATCTGCGCATCGGCACTGATATCCGCGTGGTGACCCGGATTGGTCCCCGCGTACGAGATGTACACCTGCGAATAGTCCGGCTTGCCGTTCACCACCGGCGCGACGGTGATCGCCTGAAAACCCGTCACTGGATCACTCACCGGCGGCGGCGGAACAACCTCGAAAAGCTGCCCGGGTTTGCCGTCGGGGTGGAACCGCTGCCCTGAAGCATACGGCGGGTTTCTCCACAGGGGATCCGCCTTGTACGCCGCCCGCGCGATGCTTCCGTACTCTTCCGCCGTGGTCATCCCAACGCCTCCGACGATCCATCGCTGAAGATGACGGTGACTTGTGAAGGTGCCGGGCTGGGGTCGGGGCTGGGCAGGGGATCTCCGCCTAACTCATGTGGCCCTAAGTGCTCGTGGTAGTCCTTACCGTGAATGGTGATCACCGAGTACGCCGCCCAATCGCCTCCAGGGTCGGTGATGCCCTCCTGAAGGAACTTGATCCGTTCCGTCTCGGGCCAGCCGCTTATGAATTTCAGCGCCGCCTCCCTCTGGTTCGCGAGGTTTGTCGCCGTTGTGTCCTGTTGACCCAATGCACCATCTCCAAATATCGAACACGACGTCAACGCCACAACGATCGCAACGGCGACGCCGAGGCTCGGGAACAGCCTCTTGCGGACGTTTTCGCTTAACAGGCGCACTCGCTGCTCACCGTTATGCCGCCCATCTTTGCTTGAGCAATGTCATGTTCCGGTACGGTATCCCAGCGCGGGAGCCAACTCGGCGTCGGTGTCCGCAATAGATCGGCCGGGCGTGCTGGAGCTCGGCGAGCCCAGGGGGCGAACGCCAGCCGCTCAGACGTCCAGGCGGTATCCGCGCTTCACGACGGTCGCGACCAGCCCCGGCGTTCCGAGGCTCTGGCGCAGCCGGCTGAGCGATACCTCCATCGCGTGCTCGTCGTACTCCTCTGCGAGCGCGAAGGAGAGTTCCCTGCGGGAGACGACGGCGCCGTTCGCCGCGACCAGCGCACGGAACAGCGACAGCGAGGTCGGCGTGAGGCGCACCGGGGTGCCGCCGACGATGGCGAGGCTGCCGCGCAGCTCGACGTCGCCGTGCCGGGTGGAGACGCGCCGGGTCGACCGGGCCTCCAGGTGCTCGCAGACCAGCCGGATGAGCGCGCCCATCCGGAACCGGTCGGGCTGGAGCGGCGTGATCCCGGCCGCGACCAGCGGGGCGACCGTGACCGGTCCGACGCCCGCGGCGACCACGTCGCCTGAGAGCGCATCCACCACCTCGCGGTAGCGGTTGCGGGCGAGGGCCGCGACGAAGAGTCCGTCGACCGCCGGCGCGCTGGTGAAGGTCACGCAGTCGAGCTGGCGGGAGGCGATCGCGTCGACGAGCCGGATGACGCGTTCGTCGCTGTGCTCGGCGACCGACCACGAGTACGGCGCCACCGTGATGACCCGGTTGCCGGCGTCGCGCAGCCGTTGCAGCTGCTCCTCGTCGGTCTGGCCGTGCAGCTGCACGGCCACGGTGATGCCTGCGGGGTACTCGGCGATCACCTTCCCCACGAGGGATGCGGTGGTCTCCTCGTCGCTCATCCCGGCGTCGTCGAGCCCGGCGGCCCGGACGGCACCGCGCGCCTTGGGGCCGCGGACGAGGATCGTCGACTCGGCGAGCACGCGCTGCAGGCCCTCGCCGAGACCGGCGGAGTCGGCGACCTCGAACCAGCGGCGCATCCCGTAGCTCGTGGTCGCCAGGAGCACGTGGGGCGCTGCCGCGATGATGCGTTCGGTGTCCGCGATGACCGGGGCGTCGTCGTCCGCGTGCTGCATGTGGACGGTCGGCGCATGCAGCACGCTCGCGCCGCGGCGCTCGAAGGCGTCGATGAGGTCGGCGGAGCGGCGGTCGCTGGTGACGCCGATCCGGAAGCCGGCCAGCTGGTCCGGCCGGAACGCCGCGACGCCGGGGCGCTCGTCGCTCATCTCAGGGTCCCGTCACCGTGGCGGCATCGCTGAGGGCCGCTGCGGCATCCGCGTCCCCGCCGCGGGCGAGGCGCACGACCTCGCCGATCACGACGACGGCCGGCGAGCCGACGCCCGCCCGGACCGACTCCGTGAGGATCGTGGAGAGGCTCCCGAACGTCGACCGCTGCCGCGAGGAATATCCCTGCTCGATCACCGCGACCGGCATGCCCGGGTCCATCCCGAAGCGGGCGAGACCGGCCGTGATGGAGGGCAGGTTGGTGATGCCCATGAGAATGACGATGGTTCCTCCGAGGCCCGCCAGGTGCTCCAGTTCGGCGGGGGAGAGCGGCGCGTGCCCGGAGACGACCGTGAACATCCTGCTGGTGTTCCGATGGGTGACGGGGATGCCGGCGGCTGCCGGAACAGAGATGGCGCTCGTCACGCCCGGAATGACGCGGACCGGAACCCCCGCCCTGCGGCACGCCTCCACCTCCTCGCCGCCGCGGCCGAACACGAACGGGTCGCCGCCCTTCAGCCGAACGACCTCAGACCCCTCCAGCGCGTGGGCGACGAGGATGCGTTCGATCTCGTCCTGCGGGATCGGGTGGTGACCGGGCCGCTTCCCCACGTCGATCAGGCGGGCGTGCGGCGCCAGCTCGGCGAGGGTCTCGTGCGGGGCGAGCCGGTCGAACAGCACCACGTCGGCCTTCGCCAGGGCGCGGACGGCGGCGACGGTGAGGAGCTCGGGGTCGCCGGGCCCTCCACCGACGAGCGTCACCGTACCGGTGCGAGCAGTCATGAAGCACCTCCTTCGGTCGCGGCAGCCACACGGACCGGGATGGTCGTCCCGGCCACCAGCACAGCGCCCGCCGCCCGTTCCTCCGCGGTCGCCGGACGCAGCTGGCCCCGCTCTTCGACCCGGGCGATCGACGGGTCGGGGGTGCCCGGCTCGTTCACGAACGAGCGGAACCGGCGCAGCCGCTCCGGGTCTCGCAGCGTGGCCGCCCACTCGTCCTCGTAGGTGTCGATGTGCTTCGCCATCGCGGCCTCCAGCTCGTCAGCGAGACCCAGCGAATCCTCGACCACCACCTCGCGGACGTGGTCGACACCGCCATCGAGCTCCTCCATCCACCGCGCCGTGCGCTGCAGACGGTCGGCGGTGCGGATGTAGTACATGAGATAGCGGTCGATGTAGCGCACCAGGGTCTCGTCGTCGAGGTCGGATGCGAGGAGCTGGGCATGCGCCGGCTGGAAGCCGCCGTTGCCGCCGACGTACAGGTTCCATCCCTTGTCGGTGGCGATCACGCCGACGTCCTTGCCGCGGGCTTCTGCGCACTCGCGCGCGCATCCCGAGACGCCGAACTTGAACTTGTGCGGGGCGCGGAGGCCTCGGTAGCGGAGCTCCAGGTCGACCGCCATGCCCACCGCGTCCTGGACGCCGAAGCGGCACCAGGTCGAGCCGACGCAGCTCTTCACGTTCCGCAGCGCCTTGCCGTACGCCTGGCCGGACTCGAAGCCGGCCTCCACCAGGACCTTCCAGATCTCGGGCAGCTGCTCCAGCCGCGCGCCGAACATGTCGATGCGCTGGCCGCCGGTGATCTTCGTGTACAGGCCGAAGTCGGTGGCGACCTGGGCGATCACGGCGAGCTTCTGCGGCGTGATCTCGCCGCCTGGGATGCGTGGCACGACCGAGTAGGTGCCGTCCTTCTGCATGTTGGCGAGGGCACGGTCGTTGGTGTCCTGCAGCTGGCCCCGCCCGCCGTCGAGCGGGTACCCGTTGTGCTGGCTCGCCAGGATGGAGCCGACGGCCGGCTTGCAGATGTCGCAGCCCCGCCCGCGGCCGAGCCGGGTGACCGTGTCCTCCCAGCTGGTCAGCTCGAGAACGCGGATGGACTCGAACAGCTCCTGCCGGGAAAGATCGAAGTGCTCGCACAGCGCGCGGGAGACCGTCGCACCGGAGCGGGTGAGCTCGGATTCGAGGATCTTCTTCACCAGCGGCACGCACGATCCGCACTGCGTGCCCGCGCGGGTGCACGCCCTCAGCTCGCCGAGGTCGTGGCAGCCGTCCTCGACGGCCGTGCGCACGGTTCCCGAGGTCACGTTGTTGCAGGAGCAGACGAGGGCGTCGTCGGGCAGTGCCCCGCCCGCCGGCGGCTCGGCGCCGGCCGCGGAGAGGTAGGCGGCCGGTTCCGCATCGAGCGAGCGGCCGAGCAGGGGCCGCAGGCTCGAGTACGGGGAGGCGTCGCCGACGAAGACCCCGCCGAGCAGCGTCTTCGCGTCGTCGCTCACCACGAGCTTCTGGTAGAGGCCCCGCGCCGGGTCGGCGTAGACGATCTCCAGCGCTCCGGGCTCGCGGGCGAAGGCGTCGCCGAAGCTCGCCACATCCACGCCGGACAGCTTCAGCTTGGTCGCGTCGTCGACGGTCGTGAAGGTGGCGTCGCCGCCGAGGAGGCGGTCGGCGACCGTCTCGGCCATGGCATTCGCCGGGGCCACGAGGCCGACCGTCCGGCCGTCGATGGCCGCGACCTCGCCGATCGCCCAGACCGAGGGGTCGGAGGTGCGGCACGCCTCGTCGACCACCACGCCCCCACGTTCCACCGTCACGATGCCCGCGTCGCGGGCGAGCTCGTCGCGTGCGCGGATGCCGATCGAGAACACGACGATGTCGGCGGGAACGGTCCGCCCGTCCGCGCAGCGCACGGCGGTGGGGCGGCCGTCGTCGTCGAGCAGGATCTCGCGGGGTCGCGTGCCGAGGTGCAGGTCGATTCCGCGCGACCGGATGAGCCGGCCGAGCGCCTGCCCAGCGCCCTCGTCGAGCTGGGCCGACATCAGCCAGCCGCCCGAGTGGATAATGACCGCTTCCGCCCCGAGCGCTGCGACACCTCCAGCCGCCTCCAGCCCGAGCAGACCGCCGCCGGCGACGGCGACGCGCGGTGCGCGGCCGAGGGTCTCGCGCAGGTCGGCGACCTCGGCGACCAGCGCATCCACGTCGTCGATCGTGCGGTAGACGCGGCTGGCGTGCGCTCCCGGGATCTCGGGGACGGGCGCCGACGAGCCGGTGGCGAGCACGAGGTCGTCATAGCCGATCACGGCCCCGGTGGACGTGGTAACCGTCCGGGCCGCGGTGTCGATCGCCGTCGCGGCCTCGCCGACGCGCAGCTCCACGGCCGCGTCCTCCCAGTGCGTCGCGGGCTCCAGGGTCAGGTCGATGGTCCCGTCGGCCAGGCGCTTGCTCAGCTGCACCCGGTCATAGGGGAGGTAGGACTCCTCGGCCAGCACTATGAGGGAGCGGTCCCCGCCGCCGCGCGACACCAGCGCATCCACGAGGCGGTGCGCGGCCGGCCCGCCCCCTACGATCACTGTTCGTCCGGTCGTCATGCGGGCCCCTTCCGGGAGTGTGGCGGCTGCCGCCGCACCGGCGGGAGGCTCCCGCCCGGTGCCTTTCGAGCGTACGGGCGCGCGGTTTCCCCCGAATTTCGTCGGTGTAACCGCGCGTTAACACGAGACGCACACGACGGCCCCACTGGTGTGAGGCGCGGTTCACCCAGAAGTAACAGCCGCCGTCGCCGCCCGAAACATCGGCTGTCTACTCTCGGTGCATGACCATCACGCAGACGACTCCCCGTTCCGATTCCCGGCACGCCGACTGGGTGCGCGCCTGCCAGGTCGACGATCTGGAGCCGTCCTGGGGCGAGGCGGTGCTGCTGCGCATGCGGCAGATCGCGCTGTTCCTGCTCGGCCCGCGCGAGGTCTATGCGGTCGCCCAGGAGGACCCGGACGGCGGCGCGCCGGTGATGGCGCGCGGCATCGTCGGATCGCGCGGCGACCGACCGACTATCGCCTCCCCGTTGCACAAGCAGGTCTACGACCTCGGCACCGGCGAGTGCTTCACCGATCCCGCGCTCGCCCTCCGCACCTTCCGCACGCGCATCGTCGGCGGCTTCATCGAGATCGAACTCGAGGACGCATGACCACGGCCGTCGTCGCCGCCTCCCACGGCACCTCGTCACCCGAGGGGCAGGCCGCCGTGCGCGGTCTGGTCGAGCGAGTGGATGCGGCGCTCGAGGAGCCCGTGCTCGGCTGCCACGTCGATGTGGAACAGCCGGATGTGCCCACCGCGCTCGCCGCAGCCACGGACCTCGCGGATCGTGCGGTCATCGTCCCCCTGCTGCTGTCGGCGGGCTATCACGTGTTCGTCGACCTCGCCGAGAGCGCGGCCGAGGCGCCCCTTGCGACGACGGTTGCGGGCGCCCTCGGCCCCGACACGCGGCTGGCCGACGTGCTGGTGCAGCGGCTGGAAGAGGCCGGGATGCGCGAGGGCGACGCCGTCATCCTTGCCGCGGCCGGCTCCACCGACGAGCGTGCGGTGACCGACTGCCGCACGATGGGCGAGCTCCTCGCGCAGCGCATCGGCCGGCCGGTCACCGTCGGCTTCATCTCCGCCGCGTCGCCCCCTCTTCCTGAGGCGGTGGCAGCGGTGCGCGCCGCGCAGCCCGGCGCCCGCGTGCTCATCGCCACCTATCTGCTGGCGCCCGGCTACTTCGCGACACTCGCGGCGCGCGCCGGGGCGGATGCGGTCTCCGCACCGCTGCTGACAGCCACATCGACGCCGCCGGAGCTGGTGGAGGTCGTGCTGTCCCGCATCGCGGACGCCGCTCCCCATCCCTCCGCTGCCTTACCCGCGTCGCAGCCCGTCCACCTCTGCTGAGATGCTCGTCGTTGCGCCCGACACGCCGTCGGAGAGCGCAACTACGAGCACCTCGCCCGGAGGTCTGACCAGGCTAGGGACGCCGGGAGGGGGCTCCTAGCCGGCGTATTGGGGACGACCGCCCACGCGGTACGTGAGGGCGACGATCCCCGTCCCGAAGACGCGCGAGTCGACCAGGTCGAGCGCGAAGTCGAGGCCCCGCTGCGGGAAGACGCGTTCGCCCTCGCCGACGATCACCGGAAATTGGACCAGGTTCAGTTCGTCGACCAGCTCGTTCTCGAGCAGCCAGCGAACAAGCGCAGTGCTGCCCACCACGAGCAGTTCGCCGCCGGGCTCGGCTTTGAGCTCGCGCACGCGGGCCGCGACGTCGCCCGAGACGACGGTCGTCTGCTGCCAGGTCGGGTCGGCCACGGTCGTGGACACCAGGTACTTCGGCTTGGAGCTGATCGCCTCGCCGAATCCGCCGTCGTCGCTGCGGGCGCCCCAGTAGGTGTCGAACAGGCCGTAGGTCTTGCGGCCGAGGAGGAACGCCTCGGGCCGCCTCCAGGTTTCGAGGATGTACTGCACCGCGTCCTCGTCGTTGAGCGGAAGCGCCCATCCACCGCGAGTGAACCCCGGGTCCATCTCTTCGTTGTTGCCTCCGTTCGCCTGGGCGACGCCGTCGAGGGTGACCTGGAGGCTGACGGTGAGTTTCATGATTTGTTCCCCTTCGCATCCACGCGATCCCCGATCGCAAGGTCCTTCCACACGGCCCGGTCGACTCGGATCGCCTTGGTCGTGCCCTCGTCCGTCTCGACGATGACCTGCCGGTAGAGGTTCGAGCCGTCCAGCAGCTTCCGTGACTTCTCGACCACCGTGCCCGTCCATGACTGTTCGGATCCCATGCGTTCCCCTTCCCCTCTGTTCCCCACTCAGTGCCGTGAAGCTTATCAACGATAGCCTTGCGTGCCAACCGCGATATTCTGTGATGATGCCGTACCCCTCGCGCACCGACCGGGCCTCCATCGTGGCGGCCGCGCTCCTGGTCCTGGACGAGCGCGGACTCGACGATGTGTCGCTGCGTGCGATCGCAGAGCGGCTCGGTATCCGCCAGCCCGCGCTCTACCACCACTTCGCCAACAAGGCGGAACTCTTGGATGCCGTCGCGGACGAGATCCTCGCCCGGCAGCACACGGACCGTCTGCCCGCAGATGGCGAACGCTGGGACACCTTCGTCGCCCGCAATGCGCGGAGCCTGCGCAGCGCGATGCTCGGCACCCGCGACGGAGCGCGCCTAATCGCGTCATCCGGGTCGCGGAGCCCAGAGCTCGACACAGCGATCGCCCAGGTGGGCGTCTTGGAGGCGGCGGGCTTCACGGCCACGGGCGCCATCCTCGCCCTCATCGCCGTGGCTCGGTACACGATCGGCTCGGTGATCGAACAGCAGTCCGCGCGCGACAGCGGGGACATCGTCATCCAGACGGAGCGCACGGACAGCGCTGCGTCACGGCTGATGGACAGCGCCCGACAGGTCGTCGCCCTCGGCCAGGACCACGAGTTCGAGACGGGGCTCGCCGCGCTGATCCGGGGGCTGGCGCCGAGCCCCTCGGAACCTCTCCGGTGAGGTGCTCGTTGTTGCGCCCGACACGCCGTGAAGAACCGCAACAACGAGCACCTCGATGGATGGTGGTGGGGAGGCCTGCGGGGATAGCGTTGAGCATCCCCGACGGGATGTTCAGACGCTTCGAGCAGGAAGGCAGGGCGATGGCCGACGAGACGAGCGGATCGATCGAGTACCCCGATGAGGCCGGCTACCCCGACGGGACCGGCACACTTTCGGAGGACCAGCGGGTGCTGGTCGACGAGGTGACCGCGAACGGTCCGGCGGAGCCGGGGATCGAGTTCTTCGTCGTGGACAACGCGGAGACCGAGAGCTATGACGCGGTCAGCGGCGACACTCTGGTGGGCGGGATCACGTACAAGCGCCACGGCGACGTCATCACGCTGATCGCCACCTCCGTCTATCCCGAGTTCCGCGGCCAGGGGGTCGCGACGGAGCTCATCCGGCGCGTGCTCGACGCCATCCGGTCCGAGGGCCTGCAGGTGAAGGTGCAGTGTCCGATCGTGAAGACGTTCATCGAGCAGCACGACGAGTACGACTCACTCGTCGCCCGAAACTGACGTGACCACACCCCAGACCGAGCCGCCCGCAGCGGTGGTCGCCGCGCCTGGCGACGAGGAGCGCACCGTCATGGTGCACCCGAAGCGGACCTTCCACGGGATCCTCCGGGCGGGCGCCCTCGCTTCCGTGCTGCTCGTCCTCGCCGTCATCCTCGCCGTGGTGTGGGCCAACATCGGCGGGTACGACGAGTTCTGGGAGCAGCCGCTCGGCATCAGCATCGGCCGGTTCGAAGTCAGCTACGACCTGCGCACGTGGGTCAACAGCGGACTCATGACGCTGTTCTTCCTGGCGGTCGGGCTCGAGGCGCGGAGGGAGTTCGACCTGGGCGACCTGCGGGAACGCAAACGCCTGGTCCTCCCGATCACCGTCGGGCTCGCCGGGATGGCCCTGCCCGTCGGCATCTACCTCCTGATCAACCAGGGGATGGATTCGGCCCGCGCCTGGGGCGTCGCGATGTCGACGGACACGGCACTCGCCCTCGGCATCCTCACCCTGCTGGCGCGCCGAGCGCCGAGGCGGACCCGGACCTTCCTGCTCACCGCCTTCGTCGTCGACGACGTCGCAGCCCTCATCATCATCGCCGTCCTCTACAGCGGACCGATCTCGCCGTGGGCCCTCGTCGTCGCCGTGGTCCTGTTCATCGGCATCATCGTCGTGCGGCGGATGGACCGCACCCTCGGCAGGAACCTGGCGATCGTCCTCGGAGTCGGGATGTGGCTCGCCCTTCTGGTCAGCGGGATCGACCCGGTCGTGGCCGGCCTCGCCATCGGCCTGGCGACGACCGCGTACGTGCCGCTCCGAGCCGACCTGGAGCGGGCGACCGGACTCGTCCGGAGCTACCGCGAGAGCCCGAACGCCGAACTCGCGCGGTCGGCGGCGGCCGGGCTGGCGGACTCGCTGTCCGAGAACGAGCGCATCCTGTACCGGCTGAGCCCCTGGACCAGCTATGTGGTCGTGCCGATCTTCGCCCTCGCCAACGCCGGGGTGAGGATCACGCCGGAGCTCCTCGCCCGCTCGGCCGTAAGCGCGATCACGATCGGCATCGTGCTCGGCTACGTGGTCGGCAAACCGATCTCCGTGCTGGGGAGCGCGTGGCTGCTGAGCAGGGTGACCCGCGGGCGCGTCCATCCACAGGTCGGCTGGCTGTCGGTGCTGGGCAGCGGCACGGCGGCGGGCGTCGGCTTCACCGTGTCCCTGCTGATCGCGAGCATCGCGCTGGCGGGGCCGGAACTCGCGGAGGCGAAGATCGGGATCTTCTACTCGGTGATCGGCTCGGCGATCCTCACCTGGCTGGTCTTCCAGTGCGTGCGGTTCATTCCGGCCAACAGGCGGACGGTCGCCCTCAACGGCATGCCGAATCCGACCCTCGACCTGTTGCGTCCCATCGACGAGCGCACCGACCACGTCCGCGGCGCCGACAACGCGCGGGTCACGCTCGTCGAGTACGGCGACTTCGAGTGCGGCTACTGCAAGCGAGGCGAACCCACGGCGCGCGAACTGTTGGAGCGGCACCCGGATGTGGCCCTCGTCTGGCGACACCTCCCGCTGACGGACGTGCACCCCAACGCGTTGCTGGCAGCGGAGGCGGCCGAGGCCGCAGGCGGGCAAGGGGCGTTCTGGCCGATGCACGACGTTCTGTTCGAGAACCAGCACCATCTGACCCTGCGCGACATGGAGGGCTACGCCGAGCAGGTCGGCATCGATCCGGACCGGTTCATCGAGGACCTGCGCAGGCACACCTACGCGGACCGGGTCCGGGCCGACATCATGTCGGCCGAGGAGAGCGGCGCGGCGGGCACGCCCACCTACTTCATCAACGGTCAGCGGCACGAGGGCGCCGTCGACATCGACTCGCTGTCGCAGGCGATCAATGCGGCACGCACGGCCGTCGCCGGAGGCGTCGGAGGGCGATAGCAGGGCGATAGCAGCGGGATGGCAGCGCTGCGTGGCCCGCAGGGGCTACCGTTGGATGATGACCCCGTCTGATTCCCTGGACAGCGAGGCGGAGACCGCCAGCGACACCACCACCACCTTCTCCGATCTCGGACTCGACGGCCCCGTGCTCAAGGCGCTGAAGGATGTCGGGTACGAGACCCCGTCCGCCATCCAGGCGGCGACCATCCCGCTGCTGCTGGAGGGACGCGACGTCGTCGGCCTCGCCCAGACGGGCACGGGCAAGACGGCCGCGTTCGCGCTGCCGATCCTGTCGCGCCTCGACCTGTCGCAGAAGACCCCGCAGGCGCTCGTGCTTGCACCCACCCGCGAGCTGGCCCTCCAGGTCGCAGAAGCGTTCGAGAGCTACGCGTCGCACCTGAAGGGCGTGCACCTGCTTCCGGTCTACGGCGGGCAGGGATACGGCGTCCAGCTCTCGGCGCTGCGCCGCGGCGTCCACATCGTCGTAGGCACTCCCGGTCGCATCATGGACCATCTCGACAAGGGCACCCTCGACCTCTCGCAGCTCAAGTACCTGGTGCTCGACGAGGCCGACGAGATGCTCAAGATGGGCTTCGCGGAGGACGTCGAGACGATCCTCGCCGACACGCCCTCCGACAAGCAGGTCGCGCTGTTCTCGGCGACGATGCCGCCCCAGATCCGGCGCATTTCGAAGAAGTACCTGAACGACCCTGAGGAGATCACGGTCAAGTCGAAGACCACGACTTCGGCGAACACCACGCAGCGCTACCTGGTCGTGTCGTACCCGCAGAAGGTGGATGCGCTCACGCGCATCCTCGAGGTCGAGAACTTCGAGGGCATGATCGTCTTCGTCCGCACCAAGAACGAGACGGAGACGCTCGCGGAGCGGCTGCGAGCCCGGGGGTACTCGGCGGCCGCGATCAACGGCGATGTCGCGCAGGCGCAGCGCGAGCGCACGGTCGACCAGCTGAAGTCGGGCAAGCTCGACATCCTCGTCGCCACCGACGTCGCCGCGCGCGGACTCGACGTCGAGCGCATCAGCCACGTCGTCAACTTCGACCTGCCCATCGACACCGAGTCGTACGTGCACCGCATCGGTCGTACGGGCCGCGCGGGCCGCAGCGGTGCCGCCATCAGCTTCGTGACGCCGCGCGAGCGTCGCATGCTCACGTCCATCGAGAAGGCCACCCGCCAGCCGCTCACCCAGATGCAGCTGCCCAGCGTCGACGACGTCAACGTCACCCGGCTGACCCGGTTCGACGACGCGATCACGGCGGCACTGGCTCAGGAGGACCGCGTCTCGCGGTTCCGCGACATCATCGGCCACTACGTCGAGCACCACGACGTTCCCGAGGCGGATGTCGCCGCGGCGCTCGCGATCGTGGCGCAGGGCGACGAGCCGCTGCTGCTGAGCCCCGAGGATGCGCTCACCCAGCGCGTCGACCGCGACTCCCGCGACGACCGGTCCAGCCGCCCGGATCGAGGCACGCGCGACCGCGGCGATCGTCCGGACCGGCGCGCGCGGAGCGACAAGCCCATGGCCGCGTACCGGATCGAGGTCGGCAAGCGGCAGAAGGTCGAGCCGCGCCAGATCGTCGGCGCGCTCGCCAACGAGGGCGGCCTGAGCCGCGAGGACTTCGGGCACATCCGGATCATGCCGGACTTCTCGGTGGTCGAGCTGCCCGCTGACCTTCCCGGCGACACGCTCGCGCGTCTCTCCGGCACCCGGATCAGCGGCAAGCTCATCGAGATCCGGCCCGACCGCGGCGCCGGCGCCCGCCGCGACACCCCGCGCTACGACGACCGCCCGCCGCGGAAACCGCGACGCAGCTGACGTCCTCGTCATAACGCGTAGAAAGCGGCGTCTACGTAAGTGAGCGTCGTAACGTGCGGCGCTCACGGGTGGTGACGTCATGCGAGTCCGAAACGGTGCAACGAAAGCGGCTCTGATCGCTGCGGGCTCTGCGCTCGCCGTGATAGTCGGGATAACGGTCGAACTGACCACGTCCCCAGGGTGGGGGGTGGTGGCGAGCTGCGGGATCGTCGTGGTCCTCGTGCTGATCCTCACTCGCCTCCTCCGGGGCGAGAACGAGTCCGATGCGCCGCGGCAGTGGTGGCGTATGACGGCGTACCCCACGGCTGGCTTTGTGCTCGCGGGCTGGTTCATCGTGCAGGCGATCGGTTCGGCGAGCACTGCGATGCTCACCGGCGGACGAGCGGGATGGGTGAGTGGAATCGTCTCGCTGGCTATTGCCGTTGCGTATCTGAACTCGGCGATTCGCCTCACTGCGATCCACCCGCAGCGGAACTGAAAGGCGTCGCTGACCGATACCCGGACGGAGTGCAGCATGAGCATAGGTGACCGTTCCCGCTGGGTTCGATGGGCTTTCGGTAGTCCTCGAATCATCCACGCCGTGCTCTGGGGAATGCTCGGCGTAGCATCCGGCGCACTCGGCGTCAGTTACGCCATTCGCGGCATTACAAACTGGTGGCTATTGTTTTTGGCCACAGTTTGGGCCGGGGCGGTCGCCGGGGCCTACCTGGTTATTGCGCTGCGGGATCGACGGCGTGGCACGGGCGCCTACGGGCCGCCACGTGCGCACCGGATGGGCGACGACTAGACGAGCGAAGAGGGGCGTGGAGTGATCCGCGCCCCTCTTCGTGCTCTCAGAGGTCGCCGTGCTCGTCTGCGCGGAATACAACTATCACAGCTCCACGTTGAACAAATCTTTCCAGGCATGGTACGAAGTGCGTATCGGGAAACCGGGCGGGACTCAGGCGTTCGAGTTCAAGACGGGCAGGTCAGCGACGTGCAAAGAGCCCAGTCCGGCTGCCTATCAGTGTGTGTTCTGAGCCAGGAGGTGTGCCCTTGAGCGGGTTCGGTTCCTTCGGGGATGGGCATGGCAATCTCTCTCCTGAGCAAGAGGAGGCCAGCGAGCGCTGGCGAGTGGCCAGCGGCCCGGACACTTCTGAGGACGCACTGTTCCGACTGGCATCCCACCCCGATCGGCAAGTGGCGATAAGTATCGCGGGCAACATCGGCGCGTCCGCTCGGGTTCTTGACGAGGTGAGTCGTCATCACCCGGAAGTTGAGCAATTCGCTCGTCTGAATCGCAATGCGTCGGCCGAGATGAAGGACGGCTCGCCTCTGAGCGAGCACTCCGAGGATTCGTTGGCGATGTACCTGGATGAGCGGGGGGCCACTCCGGATCAACGGAATCGCTTCATCAAGCGTTTGCGATCGTTGCGCGCGCCCGGGGGCCCGACGGTGCGAGAAGTGTGGGAGTCCGTACGTAACGACTGACGGCTCTCCCCTCGACGACCGCCCATCGCGGAAGCCCCGACGCAGCTTACGTCGGCGGCTCCGCGACGGGCGGTGCCAGTGGAGGGTGCCCTTCAGCGGGCGGCGTCCCTCAGTGGGCGACGACCGGCTCCGGAGCGGCCGAGGTGTCGGCGACTCCGTCACCGGCCGAACCTGCTGGTGCCGCGCTTGCCTGCGTGGCGCCCCGGCGCCGGTAGAGGAACGCGGTGAGCACGGCGCCGAAGGCGAAGAACGCGGCGCCCCACCAGTAAGCGGTGGCGTAGCTGTGCACGGCCGCCTCCGCGGCGACCTGCGGCGTCGGCGGCAGGTGCGACGCGAGGTAGTCGGCGGCCGCCGTCGCCGCGAGCGTGTTCAGCAGCGCGGTGCCGATGGAACCGCCGACCTGCTGGCTGGTGTTGACCATCGCCGACGCGACGCCCGCGAAGCGGCGGTCGACCCCGAGCGTCGCGGTCTGGATCGCGGCCGGCATCGTGGAGCCCATCCCGAAGCCGAGGATCATCAGCGGCGGGAGCAGGTCGACCGCGTAGTTCGCCGTCACACCGAGGTGCGTCAGGTAGAGCATGCCGCTCCCCGCGATCGTCATGCCGATCGGCACCATGACCTTCGGCCCGAACCGCGGAACGAAGATGTTGGTCGAGAGCTGCGCGGCGAGCACGAGCATCACGATCATCGGAAGGAAGCCGAGACCGGTCTGGATGGGCGTGAACTTCAGCGTGGACTGAAGGTAGTACGTCACGAACAGGAAGATGCCGAACATCCCGGCGCCCGCGATCAGGATCGCGCTGTACGACGCGCCCCGGTTGCGGTCGAGCACGATCGGCAGGGGAAGGAGCGGATGCGTTGCGCGACGCTGCCAGATCACGAAGGCGATCAGCAGGATCCCGCCGGCCGCGAGGAAGCCCCATGAGAGCGGCGAGTCCCATCCTTCGGATTCGGCGTTCGAGAAGCCGTAGACGATGGAGAAGAGCGCGGCGGACACGAGGATGGTGCCCGGCACGTCGAGCTTCGGACGCGGCCCGGTACGCGGGACGGTGGTGACGAAGAGGACCGCCCCGACGACCGCGACCAGCGCGATGACCACGTTGATGTAGAGGTTCCAGCGCCAGTCCAGCTGTTCGGTGAGCACGCCGCCGAGGAGCAGGCCGACGGCTCCGCCGGCGCCGGCGATCGCGCCGAAGATGCCGAACGCGCGCGCCCGTTCCTTGGGCACCGTGAAGGTCGTGGTGAGCACCGCGAGGGCGGTCGGGGCGAGCAACGCGCCGAACGCGCCCTGGAGAGCGCGGGCGCCCACCAGGAGTTCGAACGTGCCCGCGGCGCCGCCGAGCGCGGAGGCGCCGGCGAAGCCGACCAGGCCGATGATGAAGGCGCGTTTGCGGCCGATCAGGTCGGAGACCCGGCCGCCGAACAGCAGGAGGCTGCCGAAGGCGAGGGAGTAGGCGGTAACGATCCACTGGCGGTCGGCGTTCGAAAAGCCGAGATCGGCCTGCGCGGACGGCAGGGCGATGTTCACGACGGTCGAGTCGAGCACGACCATCAGCTGCGCCAGGGCGACGGTGACGAGGGTCCACCAGCGCCGCGAGGAGGGCGCGGCCGCGTCGGGTGCCGCGGTCGTAGAGGAGGGGTTGGTCTGAGACATGAGCGTCAGCCTATACGAAACTCAGCAGTTCCGGATCTCTTTTGTTCAGGAATTCATCTAGACTGTCAGAGATGGAAACACAAGCCCTCGCACCGAAGCTCGGGCGCAAGCGAGATCACACCCGCGACCCCGAGATCCTCGAGGCCGCCCTCGACGTGCTCGCCGAGACCGGCTACGACCGCATGACGGTCGACATGGTCGCCGCACGCGCCAAAGCGGGCAAGGCGACGGTGTACCGGCGGTGGGCCTCCAAGGCCGAGTTGGTCGTCGACGCCGTCGCCTGCATGAAGAAGGTCGACGTGGAGTCGACGGCGCTTCCCGACACCGGCACCCTTCGTGGCGACCTCGTCGCCATGATGAAACCGCACACCATCGTCGACGCCGAGAAGAAGCTTCGGGTGATGGCGGGCCTCGTCTCGATGCTCGCCGAGAATCCGGACCTCGCAGAAGCGGTCAATGCCGCGATCGTCGAGCCGCGCGCATCCATCAACCGGATGTTCCTGCGCCGCGCTGTGGAACGCGGCGAGATCCCCGCCGACTGTGACATCGAGCACCTCGCGCTCGTCGCGCCGTCGATGGCGGCCTACCGGGTGCTGGTGCTGCGGAAGCCCGTCGACCGGGAGTTCCTGCTCAGGATCATCGACGACATCCTGCTGCCCGCCGTCGGCATCAGACGGACCGCGCCGGATCGCGTCTAGACCCCGCGCGTACGGTGTGGGAGGTGCAGACGTTCCTCCCGTATCCGTCCTTCGCGGAGAGCGTGCGCATCCTCGACCGCGCCCGGATGGGGAAGCAGCGCGTCGAAGCACTGCAGGTGCTCCGCGCGGTCACGGTTCCCGGGTACGGGTGGCGGCACCATCCCGTCGCGAAGATGTGGCGGGGATACGTCCCCGCCCTGACCAAGTACGCGCTCGAATCCGCTGACGCGTGGATCGAACTCGGCCACGCCGACACCGTGCGTCCGCAGGTGCTCGAGTTCGCGCCGGAGGTGGTCGACCTCGCCCAGGACGAGCTCGAGGTTCCGCCGTGGATCGGCGACCCGGAGTTCCACCGCAGCCACCGGTCGAACCTGGTGCGCAAGGATCCCGAGTTCTACCGTCCGCTGTTCCCGGATGTGCCTGACGACCTGCCGTACGTGTGGCCCGGTGCGAGCCGGGAGGCCGACGGATCGCCGCTGCTGGACGTCTAGACGGCCCCGCCCTCGGCGAGGGGCAGGAAGACGCGCATCGTACTCGGCCCCCGGTTCGCCCAGCGGTGGTACGGGATGAGGCGGGCCGTGGTCTCCGTGCCCGCCTCAGCCACCGGACGGTCGCCGTAGGGCCACGACGACTCCCGCTCGGGCGCGATCCGGAGCCGGACGGACGCGCCGTCGCCGGTGGTCTGCAGCGGTGCGCTGGAGTCGATGCTGACACGACCGACGTCGACGCCGGCGGGGAGGTCCGTGGACTCGGCGCACAGCACGAGCGGGCCGCGCTCCACCGCGACGGTCCCGCGGAGAGCGTCGATGCGGGGGTCGGGATGGGTGAGGCGCGCCTCCAGAGGAAGCTCCACGTCGATCCTGCTCTCGGGCGCGAAACGGTCGCGCACGCGCGCATACCCGTCGGCGACGGCCACCTCCATCCCGTCGAGCAGGACGCGCGCGCCCTGCGCCCAGCCGGGGATGCGGATGGCGACCTCCGCCTCGCCCTCGGACTCGACCGCAACCGAGAGCGAGCCCGCGAACGGGTAGCCGCCGCTCTCCACCCGCAATCGCAGCGCGCCGCTCGCGACGACCGTCGAGATCTCCGCGTCGGCGAACTGGTGCAGTTGCACACCGTCCGGCGTCGCCGTGGCGATGTACGAGCCGACACTCGCGAGAGTCCGGGCGACGTTCGTCGGACAGCAGGAGACCTCGAACCAGGGAGCCCGCATGCTCGACTCGGCGCGCTCGCTGATCTCGTCCTCGTCCGGGACCGAGCCGGCGAAGCGCTGGTGGAGCGTGTTCGCGTAGTAGAACGCGCGGCCGTCCTCGCGGGGAGACACCAGCACCGCATTGAGGAGAGTCCGCTCGATGAGGTCGGCGTACTTCGCCTCGCCGGTCTGCAGCAGCAGCCTCCAGCTGAACATCACCGAGCCGATCGCGGCGCAGGTCTCCGCGTAAGCGCGGTCGGCGGGCAGCTCCAGGTCGCTCCCGAACTCCTCGTTCTGATGGTGGGATCCGATCCCGCCGGTAAGGTAAGTGCGTCGCGCGACGGTGTTCTCCCACTGGCGCCTGAGGACGTCGAGCAGCTCGTCGTCGCCCACCTCGGCGGCGACATCCGTCGCTCCCGCGGCGAGGTACATGGCGCGAACGGCGTGTCCGCGCAGCACGTCGGCGCTGCGGACAGGCTGGTCGTCGAGGAAGTACTCGCTTCCCTGGAACAGAGTCGTCTTCAGCGTCCGCCGTCCGCGCCGCTCGACGAAGAGGCGCGCGAGGTCGACGTACCTCGGCTCGTGGAGCGCCCGGCCCAGCTCGACCAGGGCCGTCTCGATCTCCGGGTGCCCGCAGATCTCGTCCCGACCCTCAGGGCCGAACTCCCGGTAGACGTGGTCCGCGAGTCTCCGCGCCACCTCGACGATCGTGTCGTCGTACCCGGTCCGGATGCGCGCGACGGCCGCCTGGAACAGGTGCCCGAAGCAGTAGAGCTCGTGTCCCCACTCCAGATCGGAGAAGCGCGGGCGCTGCCCGGGCCTGCCGAACGACGTGTGGAGGTAGCCGTCGGGTTCCTGTGCCGCGGCCACCCGCTCGACCAGCCGCCGGTACACGGCGTCGAGCCCAGTGTCGCCGGCCCGGCCGATCTCCCATGCCATCGCCTCGAGCAGCTTGTAGACCTCGGAGTCGACGAACTCGATCCCCTCGTGGTGCTCGGCGACGGTGCCCGCCGCAGCCCGGTCGAAGTTGCCGATCCAGCCGATCCGTTCCATCCAGGTCAAGCAGTGATCGATGATCGCGCTCGCATTGAGCTCCTGCTTCTCCCGCCAGAATCCGCCGGTGATGCGGACCTCCGCCGGGTTGAGCGGACGAAGCGCCGAGGCGCGGGGCGAGACCGGTCCGCCGAGGCGGGTGAGGTCGAGGGTGTCCGTCATCGTTCTCCTGCAAGGGCGGGGGCCAGCGCGCGTTGCCGCGCGTCGGCCCGGAGGGTCAGGTAGGCGGCGGCGGTCCAGCTGTACGCGCGGTCGCGGAGGCCCGCACCGGTGCGCGCGTCGAAGTTCTCGGCGAAGCCGGACCTCTCGCAGACGGCCTGGAAGGAGGCGGAGACCCGGTCGGCCAGCTCAGCGCATCCTGCTCGCCGGAGTCCGTCCTCGATCAGCACCGTCGCCGGCGCCCAGATCGGACCACGCCAGTAGCCGTCGTCCTCGTAAAGCGGTGAGCCGACCGGCTCGGTCGCGGGCCCCCACTCGGTGAGGTGGTCGCCGATGGAGGCGGCCAGCCGCTCCACGACCTCGGACGGCAGCTGCTCGCCGAGAATGATCGGCAGGCAGTTCAGGAGGCTGCTGTCGAGGGTGGCCTCGGCGGTCGCGAGGGACCGGGCGACGAACGTGCCGCCGGTCCAGAGCTGATCGAACAGTGCGGCGCGGAGCTCGCGCTCGGCCGCCGACCACTCCTTGGACGAGTGACCGAGCTCCTCGCTGAGGTCCGCGAGAACCCGCAGCTGCACGATGAGGAAGGCGGCCAGGTCGGGCGCCTCGATTACGCCGCCCTTGTCGAAGGTCGTCGCGTTGTCCCACCCGCTGTCGTTGCCGTGCTGGTAGTACGGCAGCGCGTGGCCGGGCTTGCGGCGGTAGTCGAGCCAGAACCGGGTCCAGGCGCTCAGACGAGTGTGGACCTCCTGGAGCTGCCCGACGCTATATGGCCGAGCGGTCCGGGCGCGGAGCTGTGCGAAGGCCCAGCCGTGGATGGGCGGCTTCACGAAGTTGTACAGCACCTCCGAGTGGGTCACCGAGTCGGGCAGGGCGCCGACCGGGTTCTGGTGGTCGAACGGGAGCAGGAACTGGTCGAGCGCCGCATCGGGGTCGCTCGGAGCGAGCGCGAGGGCGTTGAAGCAGTGATCCCAGCTCCAGACCTTGTCCATCCAGTGCTTGGACATCAGCACGGCCTCCCGCGTGACGAAGCCGGCGGGAGCGACCGTGGCGGACCACAGGACGTAGGCGGCCTTGATCGCGGTGGGTGTCGCTTCCCCGCCGATCAGACCGTCCCAGTACGCGCGGAACTCCGCGCGTCTGGCGTCGGCCACCCGGTCGAAGTCGTCGGCCGTGCCGGCCGGCGGAGCGCCCGTCTCTATCTCCTCGAGGAGCACCTCCCACGGCGCGTCCGAGCCGAAGGTCAGCGAACGCTCGCCGACGCCGACCCGCTCCGCCCCGGTCACCTCCGGCTGACCGGTCAGGGTCGTGAACCGGTAGCGCCGGCCCGACTCGTAGCTCGTCAGGGTGACCGCATCGTCGAGCGGGTCCACGAACAGGTAACCGCCGGTGAACGGCGTGAGCTCGTCCGGGGCGAGGAAGCTCATCCCGAGACCGTTCCCGCGGAACCGCATGCCGCCCTCGCCGAAGACGGCCTCCACCGAAGCGCCGGCCACATTCCAGCTCAGGACCGCAGGAGTCGCCCGCACCACGGCATCCACCCTCCGTCCGTCGAGCCGCGGCTCGAGACGGAAGACGGCGTGCATGCCGCCCGTGTGCGTCACCAGGTGGATGTCGTCGGCGAGAGTGTGCAGGCCGGTGACCCGCGACAGGTCCAGCCAGGCGCCCCGACGGGAGAAGGGGATCTCCGCGATGTCGAAGGAGAAGTCGTCGAAGTGCTGCATGTTCAGTCCTTCACCGCTCCGGCCGTGACGCCCGCCGCGACGTACTTCTGGGCGATCACGAGCAGCACAGCCGCAGGGATGGAGGCGACGACGGCGGTCGCCATGATCGCGTTCCACTCCTGGTTGTTGTTGCCGATGTACTTGTAGATGCCGAGCGTGATCGTCTGCAGGGTGCCACCGCTGTTCAAGGTCGACGAGAAGATGAAGTCCGACCAGGCCCACAGGAAGGCGAACAGCGACACCGTGACGATGGAGTTGCGGCTCACCGGAAGCACGATCGAGCGGAAGGTGCGCCACGTGCCCGCGCCGTCGATCTTCGCGGCGCTCATCAGTTCGTCGGGGATGCCTGTCATGAAAGCCGTGAAGATCAGCACACCGAACGGGACGGCGAGCGTCGAGTCGGCGATGATCAGTCCCCAGATCGTGTTGAGGATGCCCAGGTTCAGGTAGATGGCGTAGAAGCCCATCGCCATGATGATGCCGGGGATCATCTGCGCGATCAGGAGCACGAATCCGAGCGCTCCACGACCGCGCGGGCGCAGCTTGGCCAGCGAGTACGCCGCCGGAGCCGCGAGCGCCACCGTCAGGATGACCGTGCCGAGCCCTATGAGGAGGCTCGTGCCGAGATAGGGCAGCTGCTGGCTGAGGACCGCCTGGTACCCCTCGAAGGTGGCGTGCACCGGGAAGAGGTTCGGCGGGCTCTTGCGCATCTCATTCGTCGGCGTCAGCGAGACGTTGATCATCCAGTAGACCGGGAAGAGCATCAGCGCCGTGAGCAGGATGCCCACGACGGTCTTCCACCAGGGCCGCCGGCCGTTCATGCGAGATCCTGCTTTCGCTGGGTGCGGATGTAGATGACGCCGAAGACGAGGGCGATGACGATCAGCACGTTGCCGACCGCGGCGGCCGGGCTGAAGTCGGGCAGTGTGGAGGCGAACCCGAGCTGGTAGGACCACGTCGCCAGGGTCGTCGACGAGGTTCCCGGGCCGCCCCTGGTCATGATCCAGATGATGTCGAAGACCTTCAGGGTATAGATCAGGCCGAGGAGCAGCGTGATGGCGGAGACCGGCCGCAGCAGCGGAAAGGTCACCCTCCAGAACTTCTGCCAGCCGTTCGCGCCGTCGAGGGACGCGGCCTCGTAGAGCTCGGTCGGGATGTTCTGGAGTCCTGAATACAGGATGACGAGATTGAACGGGATCCCGATCCAGATGTTCGCGATGATCACGCTGGTGAGCGCCCAGTCGGGCGAGGTCAGCCAGTTGATCCCGGGAAGACCGACCGCCTCCAGCAGGGCGTTCACGACACCGGAGTCGCTGTTCAGCATCCACGACCAGGTCGACGCCGACACGATCAACGGCAGCAGCCACGGCACGAGGAACAGCGCGCGGAGCGTGGCCGAGAGCCGGAAGTTCTGGTGGAAGAAGACCGCGAGCGCCATGCCGATCGTGAACTGGAACGCGATCGAGATCACGGTGAAGAGTCCCGTGTGCAGGATGGCCGGCGCGAAGGTCGGGCTCTGGAACACCTTCACGTAGTTGTCCAGGCCGACGAAGGGTGCATCCCCCTGCACGAAGGAGCGCACCGTGTAGTCGCGGACGCTGAGCTCGATGTTGCGGTAGAGCGGGAAGGCGTAGAAGACGATCAGGTAGAGGACCACCGGGGCGAGGAACGCCCAGGCGGCCCACTGTCCCGACCGGCGCTTCGGGGCCCTGGACGGGGCGGCCGTGTGGGCCACCCCGTCCTCGCCCCGCACAGCACCGCGCGGTGCTGCCTGTGTCGTGGTCATGGATCCGTGCTTTCGAAGGAGGTGCAGGTCGGTTACTTCGTCGCAGCCTCGGCCGCGCTCTGGGCGGTCTTCAGCGCCGCTTCCGGCGTCTGCGAGCCGCTCAGGGCATTCTGGACCGCGCCCCAGAGCTGCTGCGAGATCTTCGGGTACTTGGTGCCCAGGTTGTCGCTGGTGCGGCCCTTCGCCGCGGCCACCGCATCCACCCACGGCTTCAGCTCAGGGTTCGCGGCGACCTGCTCCTTCTGCGCCGCCTCGGTGGGGGCGATGTAGGAGAGGGTCGTGTCGGTCTTCACGAAGCTCTTGGTGCTGGTGAGGCAGTCCGCGATCTTCTTCGAGGTCGCGTAGCGTGCGGTGTCCTTCTGGACCGGGAGGGTCATGAACTCGCCGCCCGTCGGCGCAGGCGCCGCGGAACCGTCGGCGGCGGGGATGGTGAGGATGCCGTAGTCGATACCGGCCTTCTTCACGTTCCCCAGCTGCCACGTGCCGTTCTCGCCGAACGCGTAGTCGCCGGTCGCGAACTCCTGCCACGACGTGGTCTGGGTGTTGTTGATCACCGAGTTGGGGGCGTAGCCCTTCTTCACCCAGTCCGTCCAGAGCGTGAGCGCCTGCACCGCCTTGGCCGAGTCGAGGTGCTTCAGGTCGGCCCCGGAACCCCAGAACCAGGGGAGGAACTGGAAGCTGCCCTCCTCGGTGCCGATCGCCGAGAAGGTGATGCCCTTCTTACCGGCGGCGGTGACCTTGGCGAGGGCGGCGGTGAGGCTGTCCCAGTCGGTAATGCTCGCCACGTCGACGCCGGCCGCGCTGAGGACGGCCTTGTTGTAGTACAGCGCCAGCGTGTTGGCTCCGATCGGGACCCCGTAGGTCTTCCCGTCGAGCTGACCGGCGGCCAGGATGTTCTTCTGGATGTCGGAGGTGTCCAGCTTGTTCTCCGACGTGCTGGTCAGGATGCCGGCCTCGGCCAGGGTCGAGACGACCGGGTTGTCGACCAGCAGGAGGTCCGGCGAGCTGCCCTGCTGGCCGGCCAGAAGCGCCTTGTTGGTCAGGTCGCTCGTGTCGTAGCCGGTGCGCTTGACGGTGACGCCGGCCTCGGTGCCGCACTGCTCGACGAGCTTGGTCCAGTCGGACGACGCGTCGAACTGGGGGTACGGGTCCCAGAACGCGTACGTCCCGCCCGCGCTGCTGGTCGAGTTCGAGCCGGAGCCCGAGCAGGCTGAGACGCCGCCGATGACGGCCGTCGCGAGAATCGCGGCGCCGATGAGGCGCGCGTGCTTGTGTGCGATCACAGTATTCCTCCTTGAATCGTGCGTTGCTGTCGTGTCGTCCGGGGAGCACCGGGCTGGGTATGGGTCGCTGCGTGTGAGTTCGGGTTCATCGGGTGCTCCCGCGGATCGTGAGTTCCGGTGCGATGAACCGGGTGACCGGGGCTCCCGCGAGCTCCGGCGACGTGATCCGGCGCACCAGTTGCCGGACCGCGTTCTGGCCCAGCTGATCGGGCGAGCTCTCCACCGCCGTGTAGGGCAGGGAGAACGCTCGGCCGAAGTCTTTGGAGTAGAGGCTCGCCACCGAGAGGTCCTCGGGTACCCGCATCCCGCGGGTGGCCAGCACGGAGGGCAGTGCCGCGATGGTGGCGTCGTTGTGCACGATCAGCGCGGTCGCGGTGGGGCGCGCATCCAGGATCGCGTTCATGCTCTGGCCGATGGCCGGCTGCTGCGCCTCGCCGTAGTAGGGGTGGATCTGGATGCCGTACCTGGCAGCGCGCTCGAGCGCCGCATCCCGGAACCGCCAGCCGTAGGCGCCGCCGCGTTCGAACACGTGCTTGGGCGGCGAGACGACGATGATCTCGCGGTGGCCGAGGCCGTAGAGGTGGTCGACGAGGATGCGCGCGGACTCGCCGAAGTCCAGGTCGAAGACGTCGAGTCCTTCGGTCTGCTTGGGCAGTCCGACGAGGGCTCCGGGCTGGGCGGCCGCCCTCATGGTCGCGAGGCGCGGATCCTCGTGCACGACATCCAGCAGGACGACGCCGTCGACCATCCCGGCGCTGGTCACCCGGCGCAGGGCCGCGGTCGCGTCGGTCTCGGTGACCAGCAGGATGTCGTACCCCAGCTCGCGCGCGGTGTCCGACACCGGGAGCACGTACTGGAGCATCGCGGGGGCGAACTCGTCCTGGTGGAACTGCGTCAGCAGGCCGATGACCATCGTCTGGGAGGTGGCGAGGGCCCGGGCGCCGGCGTTCGCCGTGAAGCCGAGGGCGGCGACGGCCTCGTCGATGCGGGCCCGGGTCTCGGGGGAGATCGAGCGCTTACCGGAGAGAGCGTAGGAGACCGTGCTCGGGGAGACTCCCGCGTGGCGGGCCACATCGGTGATCGTGATCGCCACAGCGCGCCTCCTCGGAGCATTCATCGTCGAACCGGTTCGATCACTGTAGCGACTCTGGGAGGGGTTCACAAGTCGAAGCGGTTCGATAGTTTGCGCGCACTTGCGTACTGAAGGAGATCGGGCGTCGAATCTCCTTCGATTGGCAGTACTGAAGGAGATTCGGCCGTCGGCGGTTCGAATTTCCTTCGTTGGCCTGCGCTCGGCGGGCCGCGCGGGCAGCGGGCAGACGGGCGCAGGCAGCATGCCGCAGCGGCTGCAAGTGCGGCAGCGGCTGCAAGCGTCGCAGCGAGTGCAGGTGCAGGGGTGTCCGTTCCGCTCTCACCCCCACTTGAGGTGCTCGTAGTTGCGCTCGCCCACGGCGTGTCGGCAGCAACTGCGAGCACCTCACGAAAGACGGGGTTGCGGTGGACGTCGTGCCTGCTGCCGCACAACGAAGGAGATCGGGTGTCGGATCTCCTCCGATTGGCAGTACTGAAGGAGATCCGGCGGTTGGCTGTGCGAATTTCCCTCCCCGCGCGGCGCGCGGCGGGCAGCGCGAGGCGGAGGTGGCGAGTGGCCCGGCGCGGCGGGCGAACTGGCCGAGCGGGCGAACTGGCCGAGCGGGCGAAAGCGCGCGCCGGGCGAAGCGGCCGGGCGGGCGAAGCGGCCGGGCCGGGCGGGGCGGCTCAGGGGATGGGGCGCGTGCTCCCGCGGTCCACGAGCGTCGGCTCGATGAAGCGGGCGCGCGGGGCGCCGGCCTCGTCCGGGTTGGCGATCCGGCGGATCAGGCGGCGCACGGCCTCCTCGCCGAGCCGGTCGGGCAAGGTCTCCGCGGCGGTGTACGGAAGGGAGAACGCCTGCCCGAAATCCTGCGAGAAGACGCCCACGACGGAGAGGTCTTCCGGTGTACGGACGCGCCGCTTGTCCAGATAGGCGGGCAGCGCAGCGATGGTCGCATCGTTGTGGACGACCAGCGCGGTCGCATCCGGCGACGCCTCGAAGGCGGCATCGAGCGACTCCGTGATCCGAGGCTGCCGCGATTCGCCATAGTGCGACACCAGCCGCATCCCGTAGCGGGCGGCCCGCTCGAGCGCGGCGTCGCGGAACCGCCAGGCGTACGAACCGCCGCGGTCGTAGACGTGGCGGGGCGGGGTTATGAGCAGGGCGTCGCGATGCCCGAGTTCCGCCAGGTGGTCCACGATCAGCCGCGCGGCCTCGCCGAAGTCGAGGTCGTAGGAGTCGAATCCCTCGCCGTTGCGGGCGTAGCCGATCAGCACGGCCGGCTGGGTCGTCTCGCGCAGCGGGTCGAGTCGCACGTCGTCGTAGGTGACGTCGAGCAGGACGACGCCATCCACCATCGCGGAGGAGGTGGTGCGCCGCACGGCGTTCACGAGGTCGGTGTCCGTGACCATGAGCAGGTCGTAGCCGTGCTCGCGGGCCGTCGTCGACACGGGCAGCACGTACTGCAGCATCGCCGGCGCGAACTCGTCCTCCTGGAATTGCAGGTAAAGACCGAGGACGTTCGTCTGCGCGGTGGCGAGGGCGCGGGCGCCGGCGTTCGGCGTGAAGCCGAGCTGCTCGATGGCGGCCTGGATGCGCGTCCGCGTCTCCTCGGAGATCGCGCGCTTGCCGGAGAGCGCGTACGACACCGTGCTGCGCGAGACGCCGGCTGCCCGGGCGACGTCGCCGATCGTGGTCGCCATGTCGTACCTCCTCGACGGGTCGATTCTGTCATGCCGTCACAGCGCACCGGCGCGGCGCGGGCGTCGAATCGGTTCGCCGAGAATCCTTGACGAAAAACGTCAAGGGGGACTAGCTTGCACACATCGTCTGTCGAACCGGTTCGACAAGCGATGTACTCAGGCAGACGGCGGACACGCGCCGTGGTGCGACGGAGCATCCATCAGGGCGTTCCGCGTACCCCGGTGCGGTTCGAGCGGCAGGGATGACGCTCGCCGATTCTGCCTTCCGATCGAGAACGATGGAGAACAACGATGTCTGAAACACGTTCGATCCGGCGCGCAACACGGATCCCCGACCGCGGATCCCATCCGCCCACGCCCCGCCGTGGGGTGTTCCGCACCGTCGTCACCGCCGCGACCGGCGCAGCCCTCGTGGTCGGCGGCGGCGCTCTCGCAGCGCTTCCGGCGGATGCCGCTCCCACCGCAGCGAACACGCTCGTCGTGCAGGCGGATCAGCCGTTCCGTCCCGTGACCCATGTGGCGACCGGCTCGCTGTACGGCCTCGCGAACGCGACGACGCCCTCCGACGCCCTCGTGCAGGCGATCAAGCCGAACACGTTCGTGATGATGCCCATCGGCGGGCACCAGCAGGGCTCCGGCGACATCGGCCAGACCTGGCAGAAGGCGAACGCGGCCGGCGCGAAGGTCGTCGACCGGCTCTCCGACTACTACGCGGGCTGGCCGTACCAGTTCTCCTGGAGCACGTGGGACCAGGTCGTGACGACCCAGATCCAGCAGGTGAAGGCCTCGGGGATGACGAACCTCGCCGCCTACGCGCCCTGGAACGAGTCAGACAACACCTGGCTCGCCTCCAACGGCACGTTCGAGGACTTCTGGACCCACACCTACCGGCTGATCCGCAGCCTCGACGCGACCACACCGATCCAGGGGCCCAGCTTCTCCGACAACATCGGCGACATGCAGAACTTCCTGCAGAACGCGGTCGCTACGGACACCGTGCCCGATGTCCTGGCCTGGCATGAGCTCATCTCGTCGTCGAAGATCGCCGGCGACGTGGCCAAGGTGGAGGCGATGGAGGATGCGCTCGGCATCCAGCGCCGCCCGATCGACATCGAGGAGTACGCGGCTCCGGCGGAGGTGGGCATCCCCGGGTCGCTCGTGGGCTACATCTCCAAATTCGAACGGCTCGGCATCCGTAACGCCGAACTCGCTTTCTGGAACCAGTCCGGTGCGCTGGGCGACCTCCTCACCGGCCAGGGAGGCAAGCCGAACGGCGCCTACTGGCTCTACACCTGGTACGCCGGCATGAACGGCGACATGGTCACCACGACACCGCCCGGCAACAACAATTTCGACGCGGCAGCCTCCGTCAGCCCCGGCAAGAAGGAGGTGGACGTGATCACCGGCGGCACCTCGGGCGCGGCCGGCATCCGAGTCGCGGGCCTCGACAAGCTGCAGCTGGGCAGCAAGGTCAACGTCAAGGTGGAGTTCACTCCGTCGTACGGCAGGACCACGGCCGTGGCCGCACCGACCACGATCTCCACCACGAACTACCAGGTCGGCGATGACGGCTCCATCACGGTTCCCGTGGTCATGAACCCGGCGTACGGCTATCACATCGTGGTGACCCCGGCCGGCGACTCCGTCGACCTCTCGGGCACGTACACGATCTCGAACGTCAACAGCGGGCTCTCTCTCGACACGCAGTCCTCCGGCACCGCGTCCGGTACCGCGGCGGTCCAGAACACGGCCGCTGCCGGCGGAAGCGCCACCCAGACGTGGAAGCTCGTCTCCGCGGGTTCCGGCCTGTACAAGGTGGTGAACCCGGCATCGGGGCTCGCCCTCGGCATCCAGGGCGCATCCACCGCCACCGGCGCTCCCGCGGTGATCTGGGGTGACGGCGGGACGGACGAACAGCTCTGGCAGGTCGTCCCGGACGGGAAGGGGAACTACCGGTTCGCGAACTACGGCACCGGACTCGTCCTGTCCGTCGCCGGCATGAGCAAGGCGGCTGGTGCGGGCGTCGTCCAGTGGACCGACGGATCGGTGACCTCCGGGTGCACCGCAACCGGTCCCCGACAGCCCG
Source organism: Leifsonia sp. RCC_180 (assembly GCF_058138205.1). Taxonomy (NCBI): domain Bacteria; kingdom Bacillati; phylum Actinomycetota; class Actinomycetes; order Micrococcales; family Microbacteriaceae; genus Leifsonia; species Leifsonia sp. RCC_180. The sequence goes on from NZ_CP200340.1 coordinate 3,278,167, forward strand.
GCAAGATCGGGTCGGCGCTCTCGTTCTGCAACAGCACGGCGTACGCCACCCTCCCGACCGGCGCCGTCAGCGGCCTGACCGGCGACTACACCGTCTCGGCGTGGGTGAACCCGGCGAGCAACTCCAGCTGGCAGCGCGTGTTCGACATCGGTTCCAGCAGCAACGCCAGCATGTTCCTGACCCTCAACGACGGAACCGAGCTGCGGTACGCCATCACGACCAGCGGCGGCGGGGGTGAGCAACGGCTGAACAGCGCGAGCAAGACCCTCCCGCTCAATCAGTGGTCGCTCGTCACGGTCACCGTCGCGGGGACGACGGGCGCCCTGTACGTCAACGGCCAGGTGGTCGCCACCAACGCAGCAATGACGGTCCACCCGTCGGCCTTCGGCCAGAGCACGCGCAACTACATCGGCAAGTCGCAGTACAGCGGCGACCCGGCGCTGAATGCGGCCGTGGACGACCTGAACATCTACAGCCGGGCGTTGAGCGCGGCCGAGGTCGCCGCCCTGGCGTCCGGTCAGGCCGGCAGCGGCGACGTCGTCCACTACGCGTTCGACGAGGCGGGGGGAACGACGCTGGTCGACTCCTCCGGCAGTGGACGCACGGGGACGGTCGTGGCAGGTGCCTCCGCGACGACGAACACCTCGGCGACGGATGCGCAGACCGCTGACCACTTCTGGACCCTGCACCAGGTGGCCGCGTCCGCTGCGCCCTCCGCCGTAACGGCCACGGCCGATGCGTCGGCCGTCACGGTGAGCTGGAGTGCTCCTGCGGACGACGGCGGGACGCCGATCACCGGCTACCGCGTCTACAGCGACGGTGTGACCGATCCGGTCGCCACGGTCGCCGCGGATGCGACAAGCGCGACGATTACGGGCGTCTGGCCCGGCGACAGTGCGCGGTTCGCGGTGGCGGCGGTCAACGCAGCGGGTGAGAGTGCGAAGTCGGAGCTGAGTGCGCCGGTGACCGTCCCGGACGGGTCCACCAGCAAGCCGGGCAAGGCCGTGCTCTCGAACGACAACGGCTGGGACACGGGTCTCAAGGATGGCGACTACAACGTCGTCATGAACCTGTGGTGGGGCGAAGAAGGGTCCATCTACCGGCTCTACGAGAACGGCGCCCTGGTCGCGACCAAGCAGCTCACCTTCGGCGGCGTCGGTGCGCAGCAGGTGTCCATCCCGGTGCACGGCAAGTCCGACGGCACCTACGTCTACACGGGTGAGCTCGTGAACAGCACGGGGACGACGGCGACGAGCAGCACCACCGTGACGGTGACGCAGGCCGCGCCCGGAACGCCGGTGCTGAGCAACGACAACCGCGGAGGCGGCGGCAGCTACACCGTCACGGCGAACATGTGGTGGGGAACCAACGCGACCTCCTACACGTTCTACGAGAACGGCGTGGCCGTCGGCCAGGGGAGCCTGGTGGCGCAGACGCCGGGTGCTCAGTCGGCGACGCTGGCGGTCCACGCGAAGTCCACGGCCACATACGTGTACCGGGTCGACTTCACCAATGCTGCGGGCACCACCAGCAGCAAGACGATGACGGTCACGGTCACCAAGTAGCCGAGGGGACACGGGAGGCGCGGGCCCAGCGGTCCGCGCCTCCTTTGCGTGCATCTTGGGCCCGTTTCATCGATCGCGGGACTGAATCCGAGAACGAACCGCTGTTGGAGTTGCTGAATCGATCGTGCCTACGATTCCCCTGACGAACCTCGTCCAGCGGTGTGAAAGGGAACGACAGTGCAGTTCAGATACCTCGGCAACTCCGGCTTCAAGATCTCCGAGATCACCTACGGCAATTGGCTGACCCACGGCTCGCAGGTCGAGAACGACACGGCCGCCGCCTGCGTCCGCGCGGCGCTCGATGCCGGAATCACCACCTTCGACACGGCAGACGTCTACGCCAACACGGCCGCGGAGACGGTGCTCGGCGAGGCGCTGAAGGGCGAGCGCCGGCAGTCGCTGGAGATCTTCACCAAGGTTTTCGGACCGACCGGACCCAAGGGCCACAACGACGTCGGACTGTCGCGCAAGCACATCCTCGAGTCGATCGACGGGTCGCTGTCGCGGCTGCAGACCGACTACGTCGACCTGTACCAGGCGCACCGCTTCGACTACGAGACGCCGCTCGAGGAGACCATGCAGGCGTTCGCGGACGTCGTGCGCCAGGGCAAGGCGCTCTACATCGGCGTCAGCGAGTGGACCGCCGAGCAGCTGCGTGCCGGTGCTGCGCTCGCGAAGGAGCTGCACATCCAGCTCATCTCGAACCAGCCGGAGTACTCGGCGCTGTGGCGGGTGATCGAGGAGGAGGTCGTGCCGACTTCGAAGGAACTCGGCATCTCTCAGATCGTGTGGTCGCCGGTCGCGCAGGGCGTGCTCAGCGGCAAGTACCGTCCCGGTGCGCCACTGCCCGAGGGCAGCCGTGCCACCGACGAGAAGGGCGGCGCGGGCGCCGTCAAGCGCTGGCTGACGGATGACGTGCTCACGCGCGTCCAGGAGCTCACGCCGATCGCGCAGGAGCTCAGCCTGACCCCGGCGCAGCTGGCCGTCGCGTGGGTGCTGCAGAACGACAACGTCGCCACGGCGATCATCGGAGCCTCCCGTCCGGAGCAGGTGGTCGAGAACGTGAAGGCCTCCGGCGTCACGATCCCCGCCGAGCTGCTCGGCCGCATCGACGAGGTCCTGGGCGGCGCCATCGAGCGCGACCCGTCGCACACGCACACGCGCTCGCCGAAGACCCGCGAGGCCTGACGCGCCGCGCTTCCCCCTCCTCCACCCCCGCGATTCGTGCCGAATGTCGACTTCGCCGCCGGCGAAGTCGACATTCGTGCCGAATCTGCGGAGGGATGGGAGGGGAGAGCAGGGAACATCAGGGGCGCCGCGATGGTTGGATGAGTTCGTGCTCCGAACGATGTTCAAGTCGAAGATCCACCGCGCCACGGTGACGCACGCCGACCTCCACTATGTCGGCTCGCTCACCGTCGACCTCGATCTGATGGAGGCCGCGGATCTCCTGCCGGGAGAGCAGGTCGCCGTCGTGGATGTGACCAACGGCTCGCGTCTGGAGACCTACCTGATCGCGGGCGAGCGCGGCAGCGGCGTGATCGGTGTCAACGGCGCGGCGGCGCACCTGGCGCAGGTGGGCGACACGATCATCGTGATCTCGTACGCCCAGCTCGACGACGCGGAGGCGCGCACGTTCACGCCCAGCGTCGTGCACGTCGATGAGCGCAACCGCATCCTCGCCGTGGGCGACGACCCTGCGGCGGCTCTCACGGACGGCGTCGAGTCGCCGCCGCTGTCGCTGCCGCGGTAGGCGCAGTGACTGTTTCAGCGCCCGCGCGCTTCTGCCCCAGCCGCAACGCGGGCCGCCGGTGCACCCGGCCGCTGGGCCACCCGGGGCTGCACCGCCACAACGGGGCGATGTGGAACGACACGTCCGCCGACCCGCCGCGCTGCCCCGGCTCGGGAGAGCCCGGGACGCCGGCCGAGACGCTTCCCGACGGCTTCCCGGAGGGTCGCGCGCTGTGCGAGCGCTGCCTGCGTTTCATCGACCTCGACGCGACCGGCCGGCTGGTCGAGCACGACACGACGGATGCGACCGAGACCGACGCCGACGCGCTCCGGGCGCGGGAGTGGTTCAACACCCACGGTTGGTGACGTGAAGAGACGCGCGGGACAGCGGCCCTAGCCGCGGCCCACCGGCCTCCCATAGTCTCGCGCCGTGGATCTCGAACTCAGCAGCAAGCACGCAGTCGTCACCGGGGCGAGCCGGGGGATCGGGCTTGCCATCGCCCGCGCTCTCATCCAGGAGGGCGCGACAGTGACCGGCATCGCCCGAAAGAGCACGCCCGAGACGGCGGCGCTGCAGCAGGAGGGCGGGTTCGAGCTTTTCGAGGCCGACCTGAGTACCGATGAGGGCATCATCGCCGTGGCGGCGCGGCTTTCCGGACCGGTCGACATCCTGGTGAACAACGTCGGGTCGGCTCCGCCGCGGCCCGGCGGATTCCCCAGCATCACCGACGAGCAGTGGTCGAACACGTACCAGCTGAACGCCCTGGCCGCGGTCCGGACCACCCGCGCGCTGTTCGACCGCATCCCCGACGGCGGATGCGTCGTGAACATCGCCTCCGAGAACGCGATCCTCGCCGACCCGCTGGTGATGGACTACAGCGCGGCGAAGGCCGCCCTGCTGAGCTTCACGAAGTCGCTCTCGAAGGAGGTCGGGCACCGCGGCATCCGGGTCAACTCGATCAGCCCGGGCCCGGTCGCGACGGATCTGTGGCTGGGAGCCGGCGGGGTCGCACAGACGGTCGCGGCGGCCGGCGGCGGCGACCCGGCGCAGGTGAAGCGCGGCGCCGAGGAGTCGATGGTGACCGGACGGTTCACGACACCGGAGGAGGTTGCCGCGCTCACGGTCATGCTCGCGAGCCCGCTGCTGGGCAACCTGACGGGGTCCGATGTGGTCATCGACGGGGGCCTCCGGCAGACGATGTGAGGAAGCCCGGCCGTCGGCGGTGGCTACACTACAGTTCATGAAGCGCGCCACCATCTACGATGTGGCACGTCAGGCGGGAGTCTCGCACCAGACGGTCACCCGCTTCCTCAACGGTTTCGAGGGCATCCGCCCGACGACGCGTGCGAAGGTCCAGGCCGCGATCGACGAGCTGAACTACCGGCCGAACGGGGCAGCCCGCTGGCTACGCTCGCGGCAGTCGAACCGCATCGGCATCCTGGCGCACCGCATGGAGCTGTCCGGCCCCGGCCGGATCATCGCCGGCGCCACGACGGCGGCGCGCAGCCGCGGGTACGTCCTCGACATCGCGTCGATGGACGGCGAGGACGTGGACTCGGTCGATGCGGCGCTTGACGTCGTCATGGAGCACCAAATCGCCGGCGTCTTCGCGACCGCCCAGACGAACGCGGTCCGCGTCGCGGTCGCGAACCGCAACATCGACGTCCCCATCTCCGTCGACTCGGGGGAGGGGCTGGCGTCGTTCGGCGCCAATCCCCGTGCGCACCCGGGCCGGCTCGCCGCCGCCCACCTGGCCGACCTCGGTCACCGCCGGGTCGCCTTCGTGAACGGGCCCGAGGTGTGGATCGCAGCGGGCGAGCGGCGGACGGGCTTCCTGGACGTGGCCGCCGAGCGCGGCCTGGAGGTGGTCTGGGAGCACGACGGCGACTGGTCGGCGGAGGCCGGCTATCGGGCGGCGCACGACCTGCCGGACGGGGTCACCGCCGTCGCGCTCGCCAACGACAGCATGGCCATCGGGCTGATCTTCGGGCTCGCGGAGCGCGGCGTCCGGGTGCCGGAGGATGTCAGCGTGATCGGGATGGACGACGCACCGGAGTCGCGGTTCCACCTCCCGTCGCTCACCACCATCCGGCTCGATTTCGAGGGCGAGGGCGCGTATCTGATGAACGTGCTGATCGCGAAGATCGAGGGGGAGGACGTCGCTGACGTGCCCGGTTACCGCCTCCCCGAACTCGTGCACAGAGGGTCGACGGCACCCGTCCGGGCACCGGAAAGGTAACCATCCGGTCTCGGTGCTTGTGCGCCGGGCGACGGCCTGTGTAGCATCGCACCCACCTAATGTTGTCGACAACATTCAGGAAGCACCCTCCGGATGTTGTCGATAACAGCGTGACGATGCGAAAGGTCGACGATGACCCAGAACCCCCCGTTCCCCGGCGTGCTCTTCGGAGCCGCCTACTACGCCGAGTACCAGGAGGCGGGGACGCTCGATCGCGACCTCGACCTGATGGTCGAAGCCGGGTTCACCGTGATCCGCGTCGGCGAGTCGGTGTGGTCGACGTGGGAGCCGCGCAACGGGGAGTTCGACCTCGACTGGCTCCAGCCGGTGCTCGACGGCGCGCACGCGCGGGGCATCGCCGTCATCCTGGGCACCCCCACGTACGCCATCCCGCCGTGGCTGCAGACGCTCCACCCGGAGATCGCGGCCATCGAGGGCGACGGGCATGCGATCGGCTGGGGAGCGCGCCAGGAGATGGACCAGTCCGTTCCCGTGTACCGCTGGTACGCGGAGCGGATCATCCGGAAGGTGGTCGCCCGCTACGCCGACCATCCCTCCGTGATCGGCTACCAGGTCGACAACGAGCCAGGCAACAACCTGCCGCACAACGAGAGCACCTTCCAGGCGTTCGTCGGCTGGCTGCGCGAACGCTACGGCACCGTCGAGCGGCTGAACGACGAGTGGGGCCTGGTCTACTGGTCGCACCGCATCGCCGAGTGGTCGGAGCTCTGGCGGCCCGGGGGTAACCGGATGCCGCAGTACCAGCTCGAATGGCGCCGGTTCCAGGGCGAACAGGCCACCGACCTGATCGCCTGGCAGGCCGCCATCGTCCGCGAGTACGCCAGGGACGACCAGTTCGTCACCACCTGCATCTCGTACTCCCGTCCGCAGATCTCCGATGATGAGCTCGTCGCCTCCCTCGATATCACCGCGGGCAACCCGTACTACCTGATGCAGGACGGCCTCTCCGCCGACGTCGACCTCCCGCGGCGCGCGCAGTGGTGGCACACCGGGCCGTGGGCCCTGTTCCAGTGGGCCGACCGGGCGTTCTCGTCGGCGCAGGAGCGCTTCCTCGTGACCGAGACGAACGCGCAGTCGATCGGCGGGCCCTGGCAGAACCAGCCGCCGTATCCCGGGCAGATCAAGCAGGCGGCGTTCGCGCTGGTGAGCCGTGGCGCCCGGATGGTCGAGTACTGGCACTGGCACACCCTCCACTTCGGGGTGGAGACCTACTGGGGCGGCGTGCTCCCGCACAGCCAGGTGCCCGGCCGCATCTACCGGGAGGTCGCTGAGCTCGGCGCGAGCCTGAAGCGCATCGGCGGCGCCCTCGACGGGTTCGAGCCGGATGCGGACGTGCTCATGCTGCACTCCACCGACACCAAGTGGTCGTTCGAGTTCTATCCGCCTCTCGCGACGGACGACGGCGGCCCCGACACCGAGTCGTACGGCCGCATCGCCGACGCCTTCTACCGCGGGTTCAGCGAGACCGGCGCGCAGGTGCGCGTGCAGCACACACGACAGTTCGTCCAGCACTCCGCGGCCGACCTGGTCGAGCGGTATCCAGTTCTCGTCGCCGCCGCCGAGTACGTCGCCGACGATGCGGTGCTGGATGCGCTGCGGGCGTATGCCGAGGCGGGAGGCCACCTGGTGCTCGGCATCCGCACCGGCTACGGCGACGAGCTGGCCCGAGCCCGCCGTGGCGTCGCACCGGACCGCCTGCACGACGCGGCCGGCGTCTGGTACGACGAGTACAGCAACCTGGCCGAGCCGCTGGACGTCACGGCGACCGGCACGGCCGGCACGGCCATCGAGCTGGAGCCGGGGTCGCAGGCGACCGCCTGGGTCGACGTACTCAACCTCGACGGCGCCGAGACGGTCGTCTCTTACGAGCCGACGGAACTGGGCGCCGACGCCGCGATCACGACGGCGCCCTTCGGTGCGGGGCGCATCACCTATGTCGGCACCGTCCCGAACCGGGAGCTCGCACGCAGCCTCGCGCGCTGGCTCGTGCCCGAGACGGCAGCATCCGCCTGGGCCGCCGAGTCGCCGGTGACCGTCAGCACCGGGCGCTCGGGCGAGAAGACCGTCACCTTCGTCCACAACTGGTCCGGGCGGCCGCACCGGGTCGACATGCCCGTCGACAGCATCCACGTCGAGACCGGCGAGCGGTATGCCGCCGGATCCCGCTTCACCCTCGAACCGCGCGACGTCGCCGTGTTCGAGGCCGCCGGTTCACAGGCGTGACCGGAACACCGAGAGAAAGAGAACGCTCATGAGGAAGAAAGCACCGAGAACAGCGATGGCGCTGGGGACCGGTCTGCTGGCCGTGGCCCTGGTGCTGACCGGCTGCACCGGAGGCGGTGGAGGGACGGGCGGCGATACCAAGCCGGTCTCGCAGTCCGACATCGACAAGGCGATGAAGACGCCGACGACGCTGACCTTCTGGACCTGGGTCCCCGACATCAAGAACGAGGTCGCCCTGTTCGAGAAGAAGTACCCCGCGATCAAGGTCAACGTCGAGAACGTCGGTCAGGGCGCACCGCACTACCAGAAGCTCCGCACGGCGTTGAAGGCCGGCAAGGGCGCTCCGGACGTGGCTCAGATCGAGTTCCAGTACATCTCGTCGTTCACCGTCACCGACAGCCTCCTGAACCTGAAGCCGTACGGCGCCGGCGACCTGGCGAACCAGTACGTGCCGTGGGTGTGGAACCAGGTGAACCAGAACGACGGCGTCTACGCGGTCCCGCAGGACTCCGGCCCGATGGGGAACCTCTACCGTAAGGACATCCTGGAGAAGGCCGGTGTCACTGAGCCGCCAAAGACCTGGGATCAGTACGCGACCGATGCCGCGTCGGTCAAGTCGAAGACCGGCGTCTTCATGTCGAACCTCGCGTCCAGCCAGGCCGGACAGATGCTCGGCCTCCTCTGGCAGGCCGGCGTGAAGCCCTTCGGCTACGACGGCAAGAAGGGCGTCACCGTGGATGTGAACAGCGCCGAGGCGAAGAAGGTCGCGGCGTACTGGCAGGACCTCATCCAGAAGGGATACGTCTCCACCGACCCCGACTTCACCGACAGCTGGTACCAGGGTCTCGCGAACGGCAAGTACGCCGGATGGCTGACCGCCGCATGGGCGCCCGTCTTCCTGCAGGGGACCGCCGCCAAGACCTCGGGTCTGTGGCGAGCGGCCGAACTCCCGCAGACGCCGGGAGCCAAGCCGGCCTCCGGAAACTGGGGCGGATCCTCCGACGCGGTCCTGAAGACCACGAAGAACCCGATCGCCGCATACGAGCTGGCCAAGTTCATCAACAACGACCCCGAGTCGACGCTGATGTTCGCGAACAAGCAGTTCCTGTTCCCGACGCTGAACTCGACGTTGAAGGATCCGGCCTTCGTCGATCAGCAGGCGCCGTTCTACGGAGGCCAGAAGGTGAACGAGCTGTTCGCGAACATCTCGACCACCGTCGACACGAAGTTCGACTGGCTGCCGTACATGGACTACGCCTATTCGAGCTACACCGAGACGATGGGCAAAGCGCTCGCCGCGAAGGGCGACCTGTCCGCCGGCCTTGACGCCTGGCAGAAGGCCCTCGTCAGCTACGGGACCCAGCAGGGCTTCTCCGTCAACAAGTGACACCTGCGCCGGCGGCGGGATCGGGTCCCGCCGCCGGCCGCAGCGCGACAGGTTCGAACAAGGGAGTTCATCATGACCCAGTCCGTCGCACCCGCCGGGGTGCGAACGCGAGAGCGCACCGAGCGACAACGACCCAGGCGGAGCGCCAACCAACGCCGGCTGAACCTCGCGGCGTACCTGTTCGTCGCGCCGTTCATGATCGTCTTCGTCGTGATGCTGCTCCTGCCGCTGCTCTACTCCGGCTACCTGAGCCTGTTCACCACCCAGCTCGTGGGCGGCCAGACGTTCGCCTGGTTCGCCAACTACATCCGCGCGTTCACCGACCCGGACTTCCTGGCGGGCATCGGACGGATGGGCCTCTTCCTGATCATCCAGGTGCCGATCATGCTGGCGCTCTCGCTGTTCTTCGCGCTCGCCCTCGACAGCGGCCGGGTGCGCGGATCGATCGCTCTGCGGCTGCTGATCTTCCTGCCGTTCGCCGTGCCCGGGGTCGTCGCCACGCTGATGTGGGGATACCTCTACGGCAACGACTTCGGTCCGATCGCGCAGGCCTTCCGGGGTATCGGACTCGGCGCCCCTGACCTGCTGAGCGCGCAGAACATGCTCGGCTCGATGATGAACATCGTCACCTGGGCCTTCGTCGGCTACAACATGATCATCATGTACGCGGCTCTGCGTTCGATCCCGACCGAGCTGTTCGAGGCGGCCGAGATCGACGGGGCCAGCCAGTGGCGGGTGGCGTGGAGCATCAAGATCCCGGGCATCCGGCCGGCGATCATCCTGACGGTGATCTTCTCGATCATCGGCACATTCCAGCTGTTCAACGAGCCGAGCCTTCTGCACGCGCTGGCACCGAACGTGATCGACAACGGGTACACGCCCAACTACTACGCGTACAACCTCGCCTTCACCAACCAGGACGTCAACTACGCGGCCGCCATCGCCTTCCTGCTCGGGATCCTGATCGCGATCGTGTCCTACGTGGTGCAGCTTTCGGCCCAGCGCAGGGAGATCCGCAATGACTGAGACAGCGACAGACCAGCCGGTGGTGCCGGGCACCGCGGCGACGCCGCGCGGCCGCCGTGCGCGCGGGCAGGCCCGCGCCTACAACCGGGAGAAGCAGCGGAGCACTCTGCTCACGGTGATGCTGTGGATCTGCGCGCTCTACTTCGTGCTGCCGATCGTCTGGCTGTTCATCGCGTCGACCAAGAGCAACGCCGACCTGTTCAGCACCTTCGGGTTCGCCTTCGGCCGCACGTTCGATCTCTTCACCAACATCGGCGCGGTGTTCACGGCGCAGAACGGCATCTACGTGCACTGGGCGATCAACACCCTGGTGTACGCGCTGGTGAGCGCGATCGGCGCATCCCTGCTCGCCACCATGGCCGGTTACGCCTTCGCGAAGTACCGCTTCCCCGGCGCGATCCTGATGTTCAGCGTCGTGCTGGGCGCGATCATGATCCCGCTGACGGCTCTGGCGCTGCCGACGTACCTGATGTTCAGCCAGCTCGGGATCACGAACACGCCGGCGGCCGTCATCGTGCCGTCGCTGGTGAGCCCGTTCGGCGTCTTCCTGATGCGCGTGTACGCGGCCGATGCCATCCCCGATTCGATGATCGAGGCGGGTCGAGTGGATGGGGCGGGCGAGTTCCGGATCTTCTGGCAGGTGGGCCTCCGCCTGCTCGGGCCCGGCATCGTGACCGTCTTCCTGTTCGCCCTCGTCGGGACGTGGAACAACTACTTCCTGCCGCTGATCATGCTGAACAGCTCCGACCTGTACCCGCTCACGGTGGGCCTCGCCCAGCAGCAGGCCACCAGCGCGGCGGGCGGCGGATCCCAGGCCCTGTTCTCCGTCGTCATCACGGGTTCGCTCGTGTCCATCATCCCCCTGGTCATCGCGTTCCTGTTCCTGCAGCGATACTGGACGACCGGACTAGCGAGCGGGAGTGTCAAAGAATGAGCGGATTCCACTACGGCGGCGACTACAACCCCGAGCAGTGGCCGGCGGAGGTCTGGCGCGAGGATGTGGAGCTGATGAACCGCGCCGGAGTGAACCTGGTCTCGGTCGGCATCTTCTCCTGGGCGCGCATCGAACCGCGTGACGGCGAGTTCGACTTCACCTGGCTGGATGAGGTGATCGACCTGCTCCACGGCGGCGGAATCCGGGTGGATCTCGCCACGGCGACGGCCTCGCCGCCGCCCTGGCTCGCGGTGAAGCATCCCGAGATGCTCCCCGTCACGGAGCAGGGCGTGACGCTCTGGCCCGGCAGCCGGCAGGCGTACTGCCCGAGCTCGCCGGTCTACCGGCGGTACGCCGCGCGTCTCGTGTCGGCGATCGTGGAGCGCTACGCCGACCATCCCGCCCTCGAGCTGTGGCACGTGAACAACGAGTACGGCTGCCACGTCAGCCACTGCTACTGCGACGTCTCGGCCGCGGCGTTCCGCGCCTGGCTGGAGGCCAAGTACGGGACGGTCGAGGCGTTGAACGACGCGTGGGGGACCGCCTTCTGGTCGCAGCACTACGACGGATTCGACGAGGTCTTCCCGCCGCGTGCCGCTCCGACCTTCCAGAACCCGACCCAGCTGCTCGATTTCGATCGCTTCAGCTCGGACGAGTTGCGCGCGTGCTTCCGGGCCGAAACCGACATCATCCGGTCGCGGTCGACCGTCCCGATCACGACGAACTTCATGGGCTTCTTCAAGCCGGCCGACTACTGGGCGTGGGCCCAGGAGGTCGACATCGTGTCGGACGACTCCTACCCCGATCCCGCCGACCCGCTGTCGCCGACGTACGCCGCCATGCAGCGCGACCTGATGCGATCCCTCGGCGGAGGAAAACCGTGGCTTCTGATGGAGCAGTCTCCCGGTGCGGTGAACTGGCGCGAACGCAACGCGGCCAAGACGCCCGGGCAGATGCGGGCCTGGTCGTACCAGAGCATCGGGCGGGGTGCCGACGGCATCCTGTTCTTCCAGTGGCGGCAGGCGGTCGCCGGTGCGGAGAAGTTCCACGCGGGGATGGTCCCGCACGGGGGGACGGACACCCGGATCTTCCGCGAGGTCGAGCAGCTGGGCGCCGAACTGAAGGAGCTGTCCGGCGAGGACGGTCTCCTCGGTCAGCCGGTGCCCGCGCAGGTCGCGATCGTCTTCGACTGGGATTCGTGGTGGGCGATCGAGCAGAAGGCCTCCCCGACGGCCATCCAGTACCTCGCGGGCGTGTTCGCCTGGTACCGAGGGTTGGTGGCGGCGGGTGCGACCGTCGACTTCGTCCAACCGACCGGCGACCTCGCGGGCTACCGCGTCGTGGTCGTCCCCTCGCTCTTCGTCGCAAGCGATGAACAGCTGGATGCGCTGGATGCGTACGCGAGCCAGGGCGGCACACTCGTCGTCGGCTACCTGACCGGCATCCTCGACAAGAACCTGCACGTGCGCACCGGGGGCTACCTCGGCACGCTCCAGCAGACGCTGGGCGTCTGGGTGGAGGAGTTCGCCCCGCCCGCAGCCCCGGACCTGGCCGCACTCGGCGGGGGCGAGCCTCCCGCTGTCCGGGTCCGCGGCGAGGCGGTCGGTGGCGACGCCTCCGCCTCGCTCTGGTCGGAGTACGTCCGGGTCGAGACGGCCAGCGTCGCGGCGGTCTTCGACGGCGGAGCGCTGGACGGCCATCCCGCCGTCACCCGGCACGCCCGAGGCGACGGGACCGCGTGGTACGTGGCGACCCAGCTCGATGAAGCGCCCCTCGTCGCGCTGCTGGACGGCGTGCTCGCCTCAGCGCGCGTCGACCGGCTGCCGGTGGTCGCTGGAGTCGAGTTCGTCCGCCGCGGTCGGATCCTGGTGGCCATCAACCACTCGGAGGATGCCGTGACGATCGATGTGCCCGGCACCGACATCCTCACCGGAGCCTCGGCGTCGAGCCTTCGCTTGGGAGCGCAGGGGGTGGCGCTCGTCGCAGAGGCGTGAGCCGGCCGGCTTACTTCGGGTCGCGGGCGATGGCCACGAACGCGTCGATGAGGGGGGACCGTCTGCTGCGGTCCCATCCGAGCAGCACGTCGGTCGGGGGCAGGTCGGACACCGAGACGACGGCGACGTCGTCCCGCCGGTAGAACTGCGCGGTCGACAGGGGGAGGATGGCGATCCCGTTGCCCACCGCGACCAACTCCAGTTTCTCCTCAACGGTCCGGCCGGGCGGACGAGCCCGGCCGGGCCGACGCTGCAGCTCGGTCGCGATCGCCTCCCACTCCGGCACGGCCGCCGGATCCTGGAGCAGATGCTCACCGGCGAGGTCGGCCATCAGAACGCTGGAGGCGGCCGCCAGCTCGTGATCCGTCGGGAGCACGACCACGCGCGGTTCGGAGAACAGCAGCTCGGTGGTCAGTCCCGTGCCGTCGAACGGTCGCCGCAGGTAGCTCACGTCCGCGCGGCCGTCGTGGAGCACCCGCACCTGGTCGTCCCAGCTGGTGCGCATGACCTGGATCGTCACATCCGGGTGGGAGTGCTGGAAGGCCCGTACAGCCGAGGTGACCATCACGCCCGGCATGAAGCCGACGGTGAATTCGGACTCGCCTCGCGCGGCGATGGCCACCCTGCGGCGCACTGCCGAGGCCGACGCGAGCAGCGCTTTCGCCTCCTGGTAGAGCAGGCGGCCAGGCTCGGTGAGCTCCGTGCCGCGGGTGTCGCGCACGAACAGCTGCACACCGAGCTCCGCCTCGAACGCCCGGATCTGCCGGGAGAGGACCGGCTGCGCGATCATCAGTGCCTCGGCAGCCCGCCCGAAGTTGAGCTCGTCGGCGACGGCGACGAAGTACCGCAGCTTCCGCAGGTCGAGGTCGGTGTTCACGCCACAAGCTTCGCACGGTCGGTGATACCCGTTGGGTGTCATTCCAGACGAAAGAGGTCTTGGACGGCGGCGATGCGGGGGAGGGATGCTCGATGCGGCTCAACGAAAGGAACCCCATGTCTCTCACGGGCAAGCGCGTCGTCATCATCGGCGGAACCTCCGGAATCGGCTTGGCGACAGCCCACGCCGCGGTCGACGCAGGAGCGGAGGTGGTGATCGCCTCCAGCCGGCAGTCGAGTATCGACGCGGCGCTCGGCGAGCTCTCCGCCGGCGCCATCGGCCGCACCCTCGACGTCCTCGATTCCACCGCCGTGCAGTCGTTCTTCGACGAGGTGGGCGCGTTTGACCACCTCGTCTACACTGCCGGGGAGCCGCTCGGGCTCCTGCCGCTGGAAGGACTCGACATCGACGAAGCGCGCACCTTCTTCCAGGTGCGGTACTTCGGGGCGCTGAACGCCGTCAGCGCGGCGGCACGGCACATCCGCCCGGGGGGATCGATCACCCTCACCTCGGGCTCGGCTCGCACCCGTCCCGGTGCCGGCTGGGCGGTCGCGTCCAGCCTGTGCGGTGCGACCACGAGCCTCGCCGGGGCCCTCGCGGTCGAGCTGGCGCCGATCCGTGTGAACGTGGTCGAGCCCGGCATCGTTCGGAGCCCCCTCTGGGGCGGGATGAGCCCGGAGGACCAGGAGGCGATGTACCAGCAGCAGGCCGACATCCTCCCGGTCGGCCGGGTCGGGGAGGTCCACGACGTCGCGAAGGCGTTCCTGTACTCCATGACCCAGTCGTTCATGACGGGCGCGTCCATCCCGGTGGACGGCGGGGCGCTCCTGGTGTGACCCCGGTCCAGGATGCCCGGGCTCAGGGGATCCAGGCGTCCGCGCCCTGCACAGGGGACTGGGCGTCGTCGTTCCGTAGCTCGCGTACATCCTGCCCTGGTGGACGCCCGAAGGCGCGGCGGTACTCTCGGCTGAACTGCGACGGGCTCCCGTAGCCGACGGCGTATCCCGCCTCGGCGACGCCGGCCGCTCCCATGAGCAGCCGGCCTCGGGCCTCGCGCAGCCGCAACGCCTTCTGCCACTGGAGGGGAGTCATCGAGGTCGCCGCCCGGAAATGCCGGTGGAAGGTGGACACGCTCATTCCGCTGATCCGAGCCAGGTCGGCCACGGCGACCGGATCGGCGACGTGTTCGCGCATCCAGCCGATCGCCCGCGAAATGTGCGCGATGCTCCCGTCGGCAAGACCGATCTGGCGCACGATGCCGCCTTGCTGGCCGGTGAGCAGGCGCCAGACGATCTCGCGCTCGGTGGCCGGGCCGAGGGCGGCACGGTCGGCCGGGTCGTCCAGCAGGTTCAGCATCCGGCACGCAGCGTCGACCAGACCGGCGGAGGCTGTGCCCACAGCGAGACCGGTGAAGGCGGGCGGTCGTGCGACATCGACCGTGTCCAGCAGCAGTGCGGCGATGACCGGCGGTCTCAGGGCCAGGCTGAACACGACGAACGGGTCGTCACGGGTCGCGTGCTCGACCCGGCCCGTCACCGGAAGGTCGATGGAGACGACGAGGTACTCGCCGGCGCCGTAGACGAACTCCAGGTCGCCCACCGCGGTGCGCTTGCGACCGCCCGCGATCAGGGTCACGGACGGCTCGGACATGGTCGCGGCCGGGGGTGTGCCGTCGGTCACGACGCCGAGGCTCAGCCCGTCGACGATGTTCCGGCGGATGCCGCCGCGGGCATGCCGGATGATCAGATCGCGCAGGTCGGCCAGTCGTGCCATACGGCGAGATAAGCACCATGACGGGCGTCCGCGCAAACACTGCGCCGGCGTCTGCACGCACGTCGGCAGGATCGTGCACGACCCCCGCAGGATCGATGTAGGGCGCAGCGCTCCCCGGTGATGCGATGGAAGCATCCGCACGAAGGGATGGAGAAACGATGAGACGCAGGATTTTCGGTGCGACGGGATGGTCGGTGAGCGAGCTCGCGCTCGGCACGATGATGTTCGGGACGATGGGCAACAGTGACCACGATGACGCGCGCGTCATCAACAGCGCGCTCGACGCGGGGATCAATTTCGTCGACACGGCCGACGTGTACTCGGCGGGCGAGTCGGAGATCATCGTCGGGCGAGCCATCGCGGCCCGCCGCGACGAGGTGGTCCTGGCCACCAAGTTCGGCCTCCCGATGGGTGCCGACCCGAATTCGGGTGGTGCATCGCGCCGCTGGATCGTCCGCGCGGTCGAGGACAGCCTCCGGAGGCTGGGCACCGACCGTATCGACCTGTATCAGTTGCACCGCTTTGACGGGAACACCGACCTCACTGAGACGCTGACCGCGCTCGACGACCTCATGCGGTCCGGGAAGGTGCTCGCGGTGGGCGCGTCCACGTTCGCCGCCGAGAAGATCGTCGAGGCGCAGTGGGTGGCACACGCTGCCGGGACGCACCGGTTCCTCAGCGAGCAGCCGATGTACTCCATCCTCGGCCGGGTGCCGGAGCGGGCGGTCTTCCCGGTCGCCCAGCAGTACGAGATGGGCGTGCTCACCTACAGCCCGTTGCACGGCGGGTGGCTCTCCGGGCGACCGCGGCCCGACAGGGGCCACCGCGCACAGACGCGCGGCGCGCTGTACGACCCCGCGACGGAAGCAGGTCGGCGGCGGGCTCGCGCGGTGGAGGAACTCCAGCGGGTCGCGGCCGATGCCGGACTCACCATGCCCCAGCTGGCGATCGCGTTCGTGACCTCGCATCCCGCGGTCACCTCCGCGATCATCGGCCCGCGCACGCAGGAGCAGGTCGACGGACTGCTGGCGGCGGCCGACGTCGTGCTGTCCGACGAGGTGCTCGACCGGATTGACGCGATCGTCCCGCCCGGAACGGAGCTCAACGACGACAGCTACGCCGCCACCCCTCCCGCCCTCGTGGACCCTGCGCTGCGACGTCGGCGGGAGAAAGCCTCGGCGCTCGTCGCAGAGGCCTGATCCGGCTATCCGCCACTGCTACCGGCCCGCGACGGCCCTCAGCGTCCCGGGCGGCAGGCCGAGTGTCCACTCGGAGACGTCCGCAACGAAACGGACGTGGGACGGGTGGCTCAGGTCGTCGGTGCTGTTGACGTAGGAGCCGCCACCGTCGACGGCCATGAGGATGCGGATGCTTGCGCCCTCCGGGTCCACCGGGGCGAAGTCGCCTTCGGCGATGCCGTCCTCGATGATCGCCCGCAGCCGGGCGCGGTCGAGGGCGTCTTGGGCGGTGAGGGTCACATCCAATGACGGGGTGAAGCGGGAGAGGTGGCGCGCGTTGAGCCACAGCCGCGCGAGGGGGAGGGAGGCGCCGGTCTCGATGTGGTGGACGAAGTGCGCCAGCCGTTCGAGGCCGGTGCCTTCGCGCGGGAAGAAGCGCTCGCGTTCGATCGTCGCGGCGCGCACGAATGCCTCGTCGACCAGGTCTTCTGCGGCGGGGAAATAGTGGGAGATCAGCCCGGGACGCACGCCGAGCCGGGTTGCGACCGCGCGAAGCGTGATCCGCTCGAGGCCCTCGTCGAGCGCGATCACGGCTGCCGCCGCGAGGATCTCCTCCCTGCGTTCCTCCGGCTGCTTGCGGGAGCGGGGAGGGGGCGCGCTTGACTCCATGGGTCCCATGCTATTGAATGACTGACCAACAGCCTATTGGCCGCATGACCAACAGCGATGGAGCTGGGTCAGGAGAGGAACCCCATGTCTGAGACGCGGACCGGCCCCGAGCACTTCGTGGACGCCTCGACGCAGCCCGAGACCCGCGGCATCGAGGTCATCAGCGACTCCGAGCGGCACGGCCGTGCCCGCGACCTCTTCTTCGTCTGGGCGGCACCCGGCGTCAGCATCCTGAACTTCACGATCGGGGCGACGCTCATCCTGCTGGGCCTGGAGATCTGGCAGGCGTTCGCCGTCATCCTCGCCGCGTCGCTGCTCTGGGTCTTCCCCGGGCTGATCGCGGCGAGCGGGCCGGCCGCCGGCACCTCCGGCTCGGTCGTGACGCGGGCGATGTACGGGATCGTCGGCAACAAGCTCTTCGTCGCCTTCGTCGGCTGGTTCATCGGCGCGGTCTTCCTCTCCCTCACCTGGCTCGCCTCCTCGTTCATGGGTGCGGACCTGCTGCGGCGGGTCGGTCTCGACGACCCGGTGTGGGTTCCGATCGGGGTGACGATCGTGGTGTCGGCGGTGACCGTCCTGGTCGCGATCTTCGGGCACGGGCTCATCCTCCGCATCTACCCGGTGATGGCCGTGGTGCTGTTCGCGATCTTCGTGCTCGTCTCGGCGTTCATCCTCCCGACCGTGGACTGGGCGTACACCGCGCCTGAGCCGCTCGGCGGCGTGCCGCTGTGGTCGGCGATCACGATCGGGTTCACCATCCTCGCCTCCACGCCGCTGTCGTTCATCAACAGCCCGGACATCGCCCGCTACCTGCCGCGGTCGACGAAGCCGTCGCACATCGCGGCCGCGACCGGGTTCGGCGGGGCGCTGCCGTTCATCGTCTTCACCGCCGTCGGCGTCCTCCTCGCCACCGGCCTGAAGGCGCCCGCGTTCGATGCGGGGATCGACGTCGCCCTCTTCGACCTGCTGCCGGGATGGCTCGGCCCGGTGCTCGTCGTCGGCGTCGTCGTGAACACGATCGCGCTCAACGCGATGACGACGTACACCTCGAGCATGGCGCTGCAGGCGATCGGGTTCCGGCTGAAGCGCATCCCCGCCGCGATCATCGTGGGTGTGGTCGGCACGGCGCTGACGATCTACCTGGTGCTGTCGTCCAGCCTGCTCGAGGCGGCGAATCTGATGCTGCAGTTCCTCGTCATCGTCTCGGGGCCGGCGATGGCCATCTTCGTCGTGGATGTGCTCCAGCGGCACTACGTGTACGACAGCGTCGACCTGTTCGACACCGGCCGGGGCGGCCGCTTCTGGTTCACCGGCGGCTGGAGCATCCCGGGTATCGTGGCGCTCCTGCTCGGTGGTGTGGCGACCGCGCTGTGCCTGTCGACGGACGTCTGGACCGGCCCGATCGGAGTGGCGCTCGGGCACGTGGACCTCTCGGTGCCGGTCGGGATGGCGGTCGCCGCCGGCGCCTATCTGCTGTTGAGTCGCACGCGGCTCGGAAAGGAGGGCCGGTCGTGACCGGGCTCGCTGACACGCTGTACCGGAACGGTCGGATTTTCACCGCCGACCCTGACACGGAGAACCTCTGGGCGACCGCCTTCGCCGTCACCGGCGATCGGATCGTCTGGGTGGGCCGGGAAGGCGGCGAGGAGCCGCCCGCGGCCGACCGGGTCATCGACCTCGAGGGCCGGCTGGTGCTCCCCGGGTTCACGGACGCCCATACGCACCTGCTGATGATGGGTGCGGCGCTGGGACAGGTGTACCTGACCGGCGCGCGGACGCTCGACGATATCTGGAACCTGCTTCTGGAGGCGCGGGCCGCCGACCCCGGCGCGACGGTGTTGCGCGGGCGTGGCTGGCTGTTCGACGCGGTGTCCGGCGGTGCGCCGACCGCGGCGATGATCGATGAGGTGATCTCCGACATTCCCGTCTACCTGGATGCGAACGACTACCACTCCTGCTGGGTCAACTCGGCGGCGCTGACCGAGCTCGGGATCACGGGCGACACCCCCGATCCGATCGGCGGCGAGATCGTTCGCGACGCCGACGGCAACCCGACCGGCCTGCTGCTGGAGACGGCCGCCACCCAGTACGCCTGGGCGCAGCGGGATGCGGCGACGACCGACGTCGACCGCGACGCCCAGGTGGAGCGGGCGCTCGCCGCCTACCTCGCGACCGGCGTCACCGGAGTGGTCGACATGGCCATGGACGAGTTCGCGCTGGCGGCCCTGCAGCGAGCGCAGGATCGACGCGGCGGGGAACTGCCGATCCGCGTGGCCGCCCACTGGCTGATCACGAACACGGGAGACGATGCGGCCAACCTCGCCCAGGTCGCGGAGGCCGCGCGCCTGGCCGCCGAGCCATCCACACCCTGGCTGCGGGTGGTCGGGATCAAGCTCATCCTCGACGGGGTGATCGACGCGTGCACGGCGGCCATGCGGCAGCCGTACTCGAACGGCTCGAACGCCGACCCGATCTGGCCGTTGGAGAGGCTGACACCGGTCGTGGCGGCGGCGGACGCAGCGGGGCTCCAGATCGCCCAGCACGCCATCGGCGACTACGCCAGCGAGATCGCGCTGGATGCGATCGAGCGCGCGATCGAGCAGAACGGCGACCGGCCGCGCCGGCACCGCATCGAGCACCTGGAGTACGCAGCCCCGGGGACAGCCGAGCGGATGGCGCGCCTGGGGGTGACCGCGTCGATGCAGCCGGTGCACGCCGATCCGGCCATCTTCGAGAACTGGGTGGCGATGCTCGGCGACTCCCGTGTCGACCGGGCCTTCCCGTGGCCGGAGTATGAGGACGCCGGTGCGCTGCTGGCGTTCTCGACAGATTCGCCGACCGCGCCGCACGAGGCGCTCGCGAACATGTACGTCGCTTCGACCCGCGCCTCCGCGCTGGTTCCCTCGGTACCGGCCGCGCAGCCGCAGTATGCCCTGCCGCTGGAGCGCGCGATCGCCCACGCGACTCGGGATGCGGCGTCCTCCGTCGGCGACGGCGCCTGGCGCGGCCGAATTGCGCCCGGCTACGCGGCCGACGTGGCGATGCTCGACACCGACGTGTTCGAGAGCGGACCCGAGTCCCTGCTGGAGGCGCGCGTGGTGGAGACGATCGTCGCCGGCCGGACGGCCTACACCGACTAGGCCTGCCGCCGAGGCTCGCGCACGGATCACCCCTAGCCTGAGCACATGCCTTCTGTGATCGAGAACCTTCCACCCCTGACCTGGACCAACGGACAAGGCGTTGCGGAGTGGCCGACGCCCGACCGCCTCCTCCTCACTGCCGCCGCCGGCACCGACTGGACGAACGACGCGCTCGGCGGCCCGCAGCAGCATGCTGCGACCTCGCTCGGTTTCGTACCGACGCAGGACTTCACCCTCAGTGCGCGCGTCCGCGTGCATCCTCCGCGGAGCACCTTCGACGCCGCGGTGCTCGCCGTCTGGGGCGACACGGACCACTGGGCCAAGCTCTGCTTCGAGTTCTCCCTGCAGGGGCAGGCGATGGTCGTCTCCGTCGTCACCAACGGCTACTCGGATGACTGCAACTCCACCATCGTCACGGCCGACCACGTCTTCCTCCGCATCGCGAAGCTCGGTTCAGGATGGGCGTTCCACTCGTCGGCGGACGGCCGGAGCTGGGACTTCGTCCGCGTCTTCCGGGTTCCGTTCGATGGGCCCGTGAACGTCGGCTTCCTGGCGCAGGCGCCGATGGGGGACACCTGCGTGGGGGAGTTCGACACCATCGAATACAGCACCACCGTTCCGGCCGACCTCCGCAACGGCGAGTAACCCGGTCGCGGCGCCGGGCGAGGTCACATCACTTCGCCGGACTGGCAAGGTCAACGGCGTCCTCGTCGCCGAGGATGTCGTCCGCGTTGGTCGCGATCCACGACATCAGGGGCAACAGGTGTTCGGCCAGGTCGTGGCCACGTGCGGTGAGGCTGTAGTCCACCCTTGGGGGGATGGTGGGCTGTGCCGTGCGGAGCACGAAGCCGTCCGCCTCGAGGGTGCGAAGCGTCTGGGCGAGCATTTTCTCGCTGATGCCCTGCACCGTCCGGCGCAGCTCGCCCCAGCGGAGATCGCTCTGGGAGAGCGCTACGAGTACCAGCACACCCCAGGTGCTGGTCACGTGATTGAGAACGATCCGGGTCGGGCATGCCGACGGGAGGACGCCGTCGGTGAAGCCGAACCCGTTCAGAGACGCAAAACTGGTGTCCACGTCAGTAACTTACCAAAAAGTGGGTACCTGCAATAGGGAAGTAATGCGCGGTTGGTCGGGTTCCCGTTCATGTCCGATCGAAAGGAACCCATCATGACCATCGTCGTCACCGGCGCCACCGGCCACCTCGGCCGCCTCACCGTCGACTCCCTGCTCGCCCGCGGCGTCGCCGCATCTGATATCCGAGCCGCCGGCCGCTCCGCCGAACGGCTCGCCCCGCTCGCCGCGCTGGGCGTCGAGACCGTCGTCATCGACTTCGAGAAGCCCGAGACGCTCACGGCGGCCTTCGCCGGTGCGGACGCCGTGCTGCTCGTGTCCGGCTCCGAGGTCGGCAAGCGGGTGCAGCAGCACCGCAACGCGATCGAGGCCGCGGAGGCCGCCGGCGTCGGCCGGCTCGTCTACACGAGCGCACCACACGCGACCGACGGAGCGCTCGTGCTCGCGCCGGAGCACAAGGCGACCGAGGAGATCCTGGCCGCCTCGTCCGTGCCGGTCACCGTCCTCCGCAACAACTGGTACACCGAGAACTACACCGGCCTGATCGACCAGGCGGCTGTGACCGGCGAGATCGTCGGCAGCGCCGGTCACGGGCGCGTGGCCAGCGCGTCCCGCAAGGATTACGCCGAGGCGGCCGCGGTCGTCCTGATGACCCCCGGTCACGAGGGCGCGGTGTACGAGCTCAGCGGCGACACGGCCTGGACCTTCGACCAGTTGGCCACCACCGTTGGGGAACTGGCCGGCCGCGACGTCCACTACCGGTCGGTCACACCGGAGGAGCACACGCGCATCCTCACCGAGGCGGGACTGGATGAGGGTACGGCCGGCTTCGTCGTGGCGCTCGACGGCAACATCCGCGACGGCGAACTGGCCGACGCCCGCAGTACCCTCGCAGAGCTGATCGGGCGCCCGACGACCCCGCTCGCGCAGGGCCTCGCCGAGTCCCGCGAGGAAGCCGCAGCCTGATGCACGCCGTCGAGCCAGCTGTCACGTGGTGAGCCGCTACAGGTCGATCACGTACATCGGACGAGCCCTCAGCGGTAGGCGACGCTGAGGTTGAGGCGGGTGTCGCGAAGCAGGGTCGTGTCGCCGCGCCGCAGCTGCGGGTTGAGGTAGAACAGCTGATCCAGGGTGATCCCGAATCGAGCGGCGACGGCCTGGGAGTTGTCGTTGCCCCAGACGGTGTAGCCGGCTGGCTGACCTTCGTAGGAGATGACCGTGCCGCGCGCGAACGGGCGCGGACCGGAGTCCTTCAGGGTGAGCCCCGGATAGAAGTCGGGGATCGTCCAGGTGATCGGGGCGGCGGCATAGACGGTGCCGTCGCTCACGAGTTCCACGCTGTGGAAGTAGGACAGGTTGCCGCGGTCGCGTCGACCACTGGAGTCGAAGGGCAGCAGCTGGTCGCCGCTGGTGGTCTGCAGGATGCCCACCGGATCATCCTGCGCGGGCACAGTCGGCAGGCCTGCCGTCGGGCCGAACCGGTCCACGCTGAGCGCGGCCGTCAACCCCGGTCCGGCGTCCGTGGCGAATCCCGTGATCGAGACCTGGAAGCGCAGGTCGGATGCGACGCTGACGGTGACGTCACCGGTGGCGTGGCCGTCGACGTCTGCGAGCCTTCCTGTGCCCATCACGGTTCCTGCCGGAGGGAGATATTGGAACTCGTCGGCGTACGGCGTTCCCGTTCTGGCAGCCGGAGTCGGTGCAGCCGGACGGCTCCCCCCGGCAACCGCCTTCACAGTGGGACCAGGCGCATGCGGCGAGGCCGTTCCGGTGCATCCTGCGAGCAGGAGACCGACGGACATCGCCAGCGCCGAGGCTGCAAGCAGCGCGCCCGGACGGATTCTCTGCACCACAGGCACACTTTGTCGGTTCGCGGCCTCCCACGCAAGAGGCGGCCGTCGTCACTCCGAGCGGCGAAGCCCCGCCATGAACGCCGTCAGCAGATTCCGGCCCTCGGGCCAGGAGCCGAGCCCACTGGCCGAGTTCAGATGACCGTGTTCTCCGACGGAGACTCTCGAGAGACCCCACGAGGCCGCCAGGGCGGCTGAACTTTCCGGAGTGCAGTAGGGATCGTCTTCGCTGGCGACGATGACCCCCGGACTCGGTGGCCGCACCTGCAGTTCGCGCGCGAACGACGCTCCTTGACGGGGGAAGTTCGGGCCGTCCGGGTCCGGGACAGCCACCAGGAAGAGCCCGGCCACACGCTCCGGGTTCGCGAAGGCCCAGCGCACGGCGAGGAGGCAGCCGAGGCTGTGAGCCACCAGGACGACGGGGTCCGTTCCAACGGCGAGGTCTAGAGCACCCGACCAGTCGTCGAAGTCCGGCTCGTCCCAGGACGCCGGGGCGAATCGGTGCATGTCGGTCGATTCCCGTTCCCAGATCGTCTGCCAGTGCCGTTCGTCAGAACCGCCGATGCCGGGCACCGTGATGATTCGCGGGGGAGTCCTCACGATGCCTTCCGCCTGCGGGGGGCGGCCGAGCGCGGCGGGCTTGCGCGGAGGTGGTCGGCGGCCTGACCGAGGACGCGGGCCAGATCGTCGACGTCATCGTCCGAGAGCGTCGCGAACAGCAGCTGGTGCAGGGCCTCGATGTGGCCGGGGAACACATCCGCGAGCACGGACCGGCCGGCGTCGGTGAGCGTGAGAACCGTGCTGCGCTCGTCGTCGGGTGAGGGCGTGCGCGTGACGAGGCCGCGCTGTTCCAGCAGCTGCGCCTGGTAGGTCAGCCCGCTCCGGCTGTACACCACGCCGTCGGCGAGGTCCGTCATGCGCGCCTGCGCGCCGGGAGCATCCCCGAGGCGGGCCAGGAGCTCGAACTGGACGTAGCTGAGGCCGCCGGCATCGCGGAGCTGCTTCTCGACGGCGTGCTTGAGCAGGCTGCTCACCTCGGTGAAGGCGAAGTACGCCCTGAGCTGAGTGGGCGTCAGGGATGCGGGGGTTTCCGTCATGTCCCCATCCTAACAGTTGCTTCAAGTTCGAAGTAATGCTACTGTCGCCGTACTGCTTCGAACTCGAAGCAAATGGCGAAAGGAAAAGATCATGAAGGCAGTACGATTCCACGAGGTGGGCGGCCCTGAAGTGCTCCGGTACGAGGACGTCGAGCGGCCTGTGCCGGCAGCGGGGCAGGTCCGCCTGCGTGTCGCGGCGTCGGCGTTCAGCGCGGCAGACGCCGGGATGCGGGCCGGGTTCCTGCCGATCCCGGTCGCGCTGCCCCACGTTCCGGGCTACGACGTCTCGGGCACCATCGACGCCGTCGGCGAGGGTGTCGACGGCGTCTCCGTGGGGGATGCGGTGATCGGCTTCCTCCCGATGGAGCGGGATGGCGGCGCCGCCGAGTACGTGATCGCCGAGGCGGATGCGGTCGTGCCGGCTCCGACGAGCATCCCGCTGGCCGATGCCGCAGCCCTGCCGTCTGTTGCCTTGACCGCGTGGCAGGCGCTCTTCGACGACGGTCGCCTCGAGGCCGGGCAGCGCGTGCTCATCGTCGGTGCCGGCGGGGTCGTGGGCAAGTACGCCATCCAGCTCGCCAAGCGCGCCGGCGTGCACGTCGTGGCGACCGCCAGCCCGCGCAGCGTCGAGGCGGTGCGCGCGGCGGGTGCGGACGAGATCATCGACCACACCGACACGGACCTGCTCAGCGCGGTCCATGAGCCCGTCGACGTGTTGCTCAACCTCGCGCCGATCGATCCGGACCAGTTCGCGGCGTACGTCGCGCTCGTCCGCGATGGCGGAACGGTGGTCAGCACCACCGCGTTCATGGCGACACCGGGCGATGAGGGGCGTGGAGTGGGCGCCGTGACGGTGTTCGTGCAGCCGAACCGTGAGCGTCTCAGCAGCCTCGTGTCCCTCGTCGACGACGGCGAGCTGACCGTGGAGGTCACCCGCCGCATCCCGCTCACCGACCTTCCCGCTCTCCACGCGGAGGCCGGCGCGGGCCGTGTCACGGGAAAGGTCATCGTCCTCCCCGAGTGATCCCGGTCAGATCTCGACGTCGCTCCCCATCGTGACGGTCCGCAGCGCCGGCAGCCCGAACCGGGCTGCCGGATCGGCGGCGTTGTGGGCGAGCGCGACGAAGAGCGACCGGCGCCAAGGCACCATCCCCTTCGTCCTCGTCGTGCGGATAGCGCCGCGCGAGATGAAGTACGAAGCGTGCGTGAAGCCCGCCGGGTCGATCGGGAGCACGCCGCCACGACAGGCGGCACGGAGCGCCCTGGGGATGTCCGGCTTGTCCGAGAACCCGAACCGGATGCTCAGGTGCTCGATCCCGTCGTCGGCGTAGCCGAGATCGTCATAAGTGAAGGCCTGCCCCGGCGGCACGTGCGGCACCTGTGCAGTGCTCACCGACACGATCACGACGTGTTCGTGGAGCACATGGTTGTGCTTGACGTTGGCCCGGAGCGCCAGCGGGGTGGTGTCCTTGTTGGGGTGCGGGAAGACGGCGATGCCGGGGACGCGCGGAAGGTTCGCCTTGCGGACCTCCTCGATGAACTCCTCAAGCGATCCCTCCTTCCTGATGCGGTCCGCCTGCACCAGCTGGCGGCCCCGGCGCCAGGTGGTCATGAGCAAGATGACCGCGGCGGCGATGAGCAGCGGCACCCACCCGCCGTTGATCACCTTGGAGAGGTTGCCGGCGAGGAACGCCAGCTCCAGACCGCCGAACGCGACCGCCGCGAGCACGATCTTCCACGGCGCCCAATGCCACAGCGGGCGGGAGACGAGCAGGAGGAGCAGGGTGTCGACCACCAGCGCTCCGGTGACCGAGATCCCGTAGGCGGTCGAGAGTCGCTCGGAGGAGCCGAAGGCCAGCATGATGGCGATCACTCCGATGAACAGCAGGGTGTTGATCGCCGGCAGGTAGATCTGGCCACCTTCATGCTTCGACGTCTGCCGAATGGTCAGCGGTGGCAGCAGCCCGAGGGACACCGCCTGGCGTGACAGCGAGAAGGCACCCGAGATGACCGCCTGGCTGGCGATGACGGTCGCCGCGGTCGCCAGGATGACGACAGGCAGCCGCCCCCACTCCGGGATCAGCAGGAAGAACGGATTCGCCTTGGCGGCCGGGTGCTGCAGGATGAGCGCCGCCTGGCCGAGGTAGTTGAGCGTCAGGGCCGGGAGGACGAGGACGAACCAGGCGCGACGGATGGGCGAGCGTCCGAAGTGACCCATGTCGGCGTAGAGCGCCTCGGCGCCGGTGATGACCAGCACCACCGCTCCGAGTGCGATGAACGAGATCGCGGGGTGCGCGACGATGAAGACGATCGCGTAGGTGGGCGAGAGTCCGAGCAGCACCGCGGGGTACTGGATGACCATGGCGGCGCCTGCGACGCCGAGCACCGCGAACCAGAGCACCATGACCGGGCCGAAGAGCACGCCGACCTTGCCCGTCCCGAACCGCTGGGCGGCGAACAGGATCACGAGGATCACCACCGAGATCGGGATGACGAGGTGCGAGATCGCCGGAACGGTGACGTGGAGGCCCTCGACGGCGGAGAGGACGCTGATCGCGGGCGTGATGATCGAGTCGCCGTAGAAGAGCGCGACGCCGACGATCCCGATGACGAGGAGCACCCCGGCCTTGCCCGCTTTGTTCGCGTACAGGCGCTGGGCCAGCGCTGCCAGCGCCATGACGCCACCCTCGCCGTCGTTGTCGGCGCGCATCAGGACGCCGAGGTACTTGATCGACACGATGATCGTGACGCTCCAGAACATCAGCGAGATCACCCCGAAGACGTCGTCCTGCTCGGCCCGCACCGCCCCGCCATCCAGCAGGAAGACCGTCTTCAGGGCATACAGCGGGCTGGTGCCGATGTCGCCGAAGACGACGCCCAGAGCGGCGAGCGCGGCTCCCGCCAGCATCCGGGGTGGATGGCCGGGCCGGGCGGGCACTCCGGCCTTCGGCACGGTCTTATGACCCGAGCCTGCCGCCGGTGGCACATGGGATCCTTGCACTCTGGCAACGGTACGCCGTCGCGCGCCCGGTGAGGTGTCAGAGGAGGTCTGCGACCGATTCGCGGCT
The DNA here is from genome assembly GCF_058138205.1 of Leifsonia sp. RCC_180. Lineage (NCBI taxonomy): Bacteria > Bacillati > Actinomycetota > Actinomycetes > Micrococcales > Microbacteriaceae > Leifsonia > Leifsonia sp. RCC_180. Next base: position 3,306,012 of record NZ_CP200340.1, read on the forward strand.
GATGTACGTCGTCGGGAGCGTGGGCGGCTCGCCCTCGACGGCACCCTCGATCTCCTCGAGCAGCCGCCGAACGCCCTCCGCACCGACCTCCCGCAGCGGACTCTTGATCGTGCTCAGCGCGGGCGTCGGCAGGTCGGCCCCGAAGATGTCGTCGAACCCGATGACGCTGAGACGTTCGGGAACCTCGAGGCCCCGGTCGCGTGCCGCCCGGAGGAGGCCGAGTGCCAGCAGGTCGTTGTAGGCGAAGACGGCGCTGACGTCCGCGGCGAGCACGCGGGGGAGCGCCTCCGCTCCACCCTCACGGGTCGGCGCGACCGAGGCGATCTCGACGATCGACAGCTCGCGCTCGACGGCGAAGGCGAACAGCGTGCGCCACCGCACCTCGCTCATCCATGAGGCCTCGGGGCCCGCGAGGTAGGCGATGCGGCGGTGTCCGCGTTCACGCAGCTGCTCCAGGGCGGCGGTGATCCCCGGGCGCGGGTCGGGGACCACAGTGGGGATGCCCGGAACGAGGCGGTTCGCGAGGACGAGCGGCTTCACCGCTGTGAGCTCGACGATCCGTTCGTCGTCGAGGCGGGAGGCGACGAGGAACAGCCCGTCGACGGAGGTCTGGAGGCGCTGAGCGGTGGCGAATTCGAGCTCGGGCGACTCCTGCGACTCCGCGAAGATCAGAGTGAGGCCGTTTGCCGTCGCCACCCGCTCGGCCCCGCGCACCAGGTCGAAGTACACCGGGTTCGTGATGTCCGAGACGAGCAGCGCTAGCGTCCCGGTCTTCCCGGTCGGGAGGGCCCTGGCCATCGGGTTGATGCGATAGCCCAGCTCCTGGGCCGCATCCCGGATGCGCTGCTCGGTCGCGGCCTTCAGTCGCCCCGGCTTGTTGAGCGCGCGAGACACCGTCGAGGGGCTCACCCCGGTCGCCTTGGCGACGTCGTAGATGGTGGCAGCAGGTCGCCGGACGTTCACGCGTGCGGGTGCAGCAGGCTCCGCTTCGGCCATCCGACTTCCTTTCCCGACGCCGTTGCCGAATTAGGCAAACGGTTGGCACAGTCTATCGGGCCGACCCCGATCGGGAGGACGTCTCCCGCCAAAAGCGGCCTGCTTGACGGGGGTCCCCTCGTGCCTGCACAGCGTTTCGGCAACCGGTTGACAAAACGAGTCGCGACCGGTGGAATGGTGACATGCTCCAGCCGCGACGCCGCGACCCCGACCGCCTCCTGCCCGTAGATCCGACGACGCGGGCGATCGCCCGCGACCTCTACCAGCGGGTCGCCGAGGCGCCGATCGTCTCGCCTCACGGCCACGTTCCCGCGCAGTGGCTTGCTGAAGACCAGGCGTTCCGCGACCCCGCAGAGCTCTTGGTCACTCACGATCACTACGTCACCCGGCTGCTGCACGCCTCCGGCGTCGACCTGCCCGACCTCGCCGTCGGCGCGCCCGCCGATCCTCGCGCCGTCTGGCGCCTGCTCGCCGAGCACTGGCACCTGTTCGCCGGAACCGCCAGCGGCTACTGGCTGGAGGAAGAGCTGGACACCGTTCTCGGTATCGAGGAGCCGCTCGCGCCATCCAGCGCCGACCGGGTGTACGACGCGATCGCCGCACGCCTGGCGGAACCGGCTTTCCGGCCGCGCGCCCTGTTCGAGCGGTTCGGCATCGAGGTGCTGGCGACCACCGACGACCCCCTCGACGACCTACAACTCCACGACGCGGTCCGCGCATCCGGACTCGGCGGCCGGGTGCTGCCGACATTCCGCCCCGACAAATACCTCGACCCGGATGCCGTCGGCTTCCAGGATGCGGTCGACCGGCTGCTCGCCGCGACCGGCCGGCCGGGGACCTTCGCGGGATACCTCGCCGCGCTCGAGGCGCGCCGTCAGTACTTCATCGAGCACGGCGCGGTCTCCGCCGATCACGGCGTCGAAGAGCCGCTGACGGTCGACCTGGACGCCGTCGAGGCGGAGCGGCTGTTCGCCGCCGTACGATCCGGTGCCGCAGACGAACACGAGCGCCGGGTCTTCCGCGGTCACATGCTCTTCCAGATGGCGCGCATGAGTGTCGACGACGGCCTGGTCATGACGGTCCACGCGGGCGTCGTGCGCAACCATCACACGCCGACGTTCGAGGCATTCGGCCCGGACAGCGGCCACGACATCCCCGCCCGCACCGACTTCGTGCACGGCCTCCGACCGCTGCTGCAGCGGTTCGGCAACAGCGACGGCTTCCACTTGGTGCTGTTCGCGGTGGACGAGACGGTGTACTCCCGTGAGCTCGCCCCCCTCGCCGGCTTCTACCGCAGCGTCCACATCGGCGCCCCCTGGTGGTTCCTGGATGCGCCGGACGCGATCGCCCGGTTCCGGTCGGCGGTGACGGAGACGGCCGGATTCTCACGGGGATCGGGATTCATCGACGACACCCGCGCCTTCCTCTCGATACCCGCCCGGCACGACACCGCCCGTCGCGCGGATGCCGGATTCCTGGCCCGGTATGTGGCCGAGGGCCGGATCGCGCTCGACACCGCTGAGCGCATCGCCGACGACCTGGTCGGCCCTCTGCCGAAACGGGTGTTCAAGCTGTGACCGCGCATCCGACTGTCCCGCGCCTGTCGCGCGACGCGCTGCCGCATCCCTCGCCCGTCCCTCCCGTTCGGATCGTGCACCTGGGCCTGGGCGCGTTCCACCGCGCGCACCAGGCCTGGTACACCGCGCACGCGGCGGACGCAGAAGCTTGGGGGATCGCCGCCTTCACCGGACGGCGGCCGGACGCCGCTGAGGTGCTCGAGGCCCAGGGATGCGTCTACACGCTGGTCGAGCGCGGGCCGCTCGAGGACCGGTTCGAGCTCGTCGGCAGCATCGCGAAAGCGTCCGCCGGCGACGACCTCGCGGGGTTCCTCGAGGCCGTATCCGCGCCGGAGGTCGCGGTCATCACGCTGACGATCACCGAGGCCGGCTACCGGGTGGATGCGGCGGGCGAGCTCGACCTGAGCGACCCGGACACCGCATCCGACATCCTGCTCCTCCGGGCCGCGGTAGGCGCCCCGCCGGGCACGTCCGCCTCTCCGGCCCCACTACGGACCGTGCTCGGTCGCCTGCTGCTCGGCCTGAACGCCCGGCGACTGCAGGGTGCACCCGCCGTAGCAATCGTTCCGTGCGACAACCTGCCCGAGAACGGGCCGCTGGTGCGCCGCGCGCTCACGCGCCTGGCAACCGAAGTGGATGCGGCCCTCGCCGACTGGCTGCCGAGCGGTGCCTCCTTCGTCTCCACGTCGGTTGATCGGATCACCCCGCGCCTCGACCCGGCCGACCGCGACCTCGTCGCCGCAGCTACCGGACGGTTCGACGCGGCCCCGGTCGTCACGGAGCCGTTCAGCGACTGGGTGCTCTCCGGCGATTTCCCGTCCGGACGCCCCCAGTGGGAGGCGGCCGGCGCGCGCTTCGTCGACGACATCACGCCCTGGGAGGCGCGCAAGCTGTGGATGCTGAACGGCGCACACACGCTCCTCGCCTCCGCCGGTCGCCTGCGCGGGCACGCGACGGTCGCCGAGGCGTTCTGCGACCCCGTCTGCCGAGCCCAGGTCGAGCAGCTGTGGGACGAAGCCGCCGCCCAGCTCGGAGACGTCGAGACGACGGACTACCGCCGCGCGCTCGCGGAGCGCTTCGCGAACCCGCGGATCGTGCACCGCCTCGCGCAGATCGCCGAGGGTTCCCGCATCAAGCTGCAGCTTCGGGTCGTGCCCGTGGCCCTCGCCGAACGCGCGGCCGGACGCCCTGCAGCCGGGTGCGCCCTCGCCATCGCCGCCTGGATCCGCCAGGAGCACCCCGCCGTTGACCCCCGGCAGCTGCTGGCCGCCCTCTCACCCGAACTCGCCGCCGACGACGCGTTCGTCGCCACCGTTCTCCACACCATGCCGACCCTCACCGCCGCCGACCGGCAGAAAGCAGACCTGACCCGATGAACACCTTCCCCGACGGCTTCCTCTGGGGAGCATCCACCGCCCCGCACCAGATCGAGGGCAACAACCTGAACAGCGACTTCTGGGCCAATGAGGGTCGTGTCCCCGGCATGGAGCGCAGCGGCGACGCCTGCGACAGCTACCACCGCTACCGGGAAGACATGCAGCTGCTCGCCGAGGCCGGCCTCAACAGCTACCGGTTCGGGATCGAGTGGGCGCGTATCGAGCCGGAGCCGGGCCTCATCTCCCGGGCTGAGCTGGCGCACTACCGTCGGATGATCGACACGGCGAACGACTTCAGCCTGACGCCGTTCGTGACCCTCCACCACTTCACCAACCCCCGCTGGTTCGCCGAGCAGGGTGGATGGACGGCGCCGGGCGCGATCGACCGGTTCCGCTCCTACGTCGAAAACGTGACGAGCATCCTCGACGGGGTCGAATGGGTCGCCACCATGAACGAGCCGAACATGCTGGCGATGATGACCGGAATGGCCGCCCTGATGCAGCAGGCACAGCAGCAGGGGGAAGGCTGGCAGAGCCCGACGGTGGACACGGACGGCCCGCGGCCGGCCCTCCCCGCGCCGAGGCCCGAGATCGGGCGGATCTTCGTCGAGGCCCACCACGCGGTTCGCGACATCGTGCGCGAGCGCACCGGCGCCAAGGTCGGCTGGACCGTCGCCAACCGCGCCTTCGAGACCCGGCCCGGCGGGGAGGAGAAGCGCCGCGAGCTCGAGTACATCTGGGAGGACCTGTACCTCGAAGGTTCGCGCGGCGACGACTTCGTCGGCGTGCAGTCGTACTCCGCCCAGTGGGTGAACGCCGACGGCATCGAGCCGTATCCCTCCCACCCCGACAACACCCTCGTCGGGTCGGCGTACCGTCCGGACGCCCTGGCGATCGCCGTGCGGCACACGGCCGAGGTGACCGGCGGCATCCCCATCGTCGTCACCGAGAACGGCATCGCCACCCACGACGACAGCCGGCGGATCGCCTACACCGACGAGGCGCTGCGGCACCTGGGGCAGACGATCGCCGAGGGGGTCGACGTGCGCGGCTACCTCCACTGGAGCCTCCTCGACAACTATGAGTGGGGTCACTGGGAGCCGACGTTCGGTCTGGTCGAGGTCGACCGGAAGACGTTCGAGCGCACCCCGAAGCCGAGTCTGCGATGGCTGGGCGACGTCGCCCGGCGGAACGCCCGCGCCGACGCCGCGTAAGGCGGCGACGTGTGCCGGGGGAGCGAAGGGCTGCCCCCAGGATTGGGGTCACATGGTTAGATGCTGAGCCGTGGCATGTTAGCCTCAGCCTGCACCGTTCGAGCACGCCGTCATGGCGAGCAGCGAACGTCGGCATTCCAGGGGGAAACAGGGGGGCAATTGCCATGGGTGGTCTCGATGTGCTGCTGTGCCGCCGGCACCGCGCGGTGCGCGAATCGTGACAGCGACCGCGTACATCACGGGCCTCGGCAGCTACCTCCCGGGCGAACCGGTCGACAACGACGGGATCGCCGCCCGCCTCGGCGGCCACGATCCGGTCACCGAGCGCATCCGCCGCCAGATTCTCAACGCCAATGGCATCAAGCTCCGGCATTACGCGCTGGACGAGAACGGTGAGCCCACCGAGCTGAACGAAGAACTCGCCGTGAAGGCACTTCGTGCCGCCCTCGACGACCGCGGCATCGTGGCCGAGGATGTGCGGATGCTGGCGACCGCCACCACCATGGGCGACGTGCTCGTGCCCGGCTTCGCCTCCATGGTGCACGGCCGCTTGGGCGGCGGTCCGATGCAGTTGCTCTCGGCGTCGGGCGTCTGCGCGTCCGGCCTGGCGGCGCTCGACGCGGCTGTGAGCAAGATCCGGCTCGGCGACCATCCCCGAGCACTGGTGGTCGGGTCGGAGTTGCCGAGCCGCAGCCTGCGTCAACAACGGTTCGACGACATCCGGGCCGGTATGGATGCGCACTTCCTGCGGTGGATGCTCTCCGACGGCGCAGGCGCCGTTCTTGTCGAGTTCCAGCCGCATCCGAGTCGACCGTCCCTGCGAGTCGACTGGGTTCGCCATGTCTCCGTCGCCCACGAGCACGAGGTGTGCATGCGTGCCGGCATGGACGGCACTCACGCCGATGCCGGCCACACCTGGCAAGACGTCGGCATCGAGGAGGCCGAGGCTCGGGGGATGTTCGTGCTCCGCCAGGACGTGAGTGTGCTGGGCGAGCTCGCCGAGCACGGCCTCCGGCAGTTCGAAGAACTGGTCGACATCGGACTCGTCGATGTGCGGCACCTCGACCACGTGCTGTGCCACTACAGCACCAACGCGTTCCGCGACCTCGCCTTCGACGGGCTGCGCCGTCGTCTCCCGACGCTCGATACCGACCGCTGGTTCTCCAACCTCGAGACCAGGGGGAACACAGGGTCGGCGAGCATCTTCATCGCGCTGGAGGAAGCGTGGCGCACCGGTCGGTTCTCGCCCGGTGAGACCGTTCTCCTGGCGGTACCCGAATCCGGACGGTTCTCATTCGCCTTCGCCCATCTGACGGTGGTCGCCCCGCAACAGCAAGGAGCTCAGACATGACCGACGCGACCACTCCCGTGATCGATGCCCAGCCGGAGACGGCAGACACCCTTCCCGCGCGGCTCGCCGCCGTCTGGGCGCAACTCGAAGAGCACTTGGAGCGAGTCCCCGTCCTGCGGCGGCTCGCCGAGGGAACCGCGACCCTTCACGATTACGAGCGGCTGCTCTTCAACCTGCGGCAGCAGGTCGTCGACGGTTCGCCGTGGATATCGCGCGCGGCGTCCAGTTTCGACATCGACCACTTCGTGCTCCGCTCCGCGGCCATCCATCACGCCGAGGAGGAGCACCGCGACTACCTCATGATCGAACGGGACTACGTCGCGATCGGCGGATCGCTCGACGAGCTCCGCCGCGGTCGGAAGAACGTCGGTTCGGAAGCCCTTTCGGGCTACATGTTCCACTACGCCGCACAGCCGAATCCGGTCGGCCTCCTCGGCGCCATGTTCATCATCGAAGGGCTGGGGGCGAAGAGAGCGGCCGGTTGGGCCGCACGCTTCCAGGAGGTACTCGGCCTCGCCGACAACCAGGTCCACTTCATGCGCTACCACCAGGAGGCCGACGCCCAGCACACGGGCGGTCTCGACGCCATCCTGACCTCAGGCATCGTCGACGACGCCGCCGCCGACGAGATCGTGCGTTGCGCCGAAGTGGTCGCACGGCTGTATGCGCTGCAGCTGGAAGAACTGGATCGCTGACGTGGCGGGATCGCCCCTCTCCGACCCCAGTATGTGGGATGCGATGTATGCCGATCCCGCCGTGCCGCTCGACCGTGCCGTCATCCGCAAGATCGTCGATGACCAGCGTCAGCTCTCCCGGCGATGGCTCTACCCGGTTGCGCGCATCGTGTCCCGGGTCATCGTCGCGGTGGTCTCGATCGTCAAGCGAGTGCTTCCCTTCCGGTGGATGTCGCTGAGCGTCATGGACGCGCTGTGCGTCTGGTTCCTCCGGAGGTTCGTCTCACCGGATACCGTCGAGCTGCTCATCCGGCACTTCGTGGTCGAGACGAACCTCATCAACTTCGTCATCCGAAACACCTCCGCCCGGCTGGAACCGGTCACGCTGCGCCCGGAGAGCCTGGCCGGCCTCGGAGATCACGCCGTGGTCGAGCACGACGTCAACGTCTACGACGTGGTCATCGGGCTCGACGGGGTTCCGCTCTCCCGGCCGGACGTGCTCGATTTCGCACAGCTCGATATTCCGGTGCTCGACCCCGAAAGGGGTCGCAGTCGGCTTCTCCGCCTGGATATCCAGACGGCGCTCTGCCTCATGAACATCCCGTTCTCCGTCGCGCTGTCCCTGCACGAATATCGCCGGGCTGTGCACTCGATGAGATTCGACGACTCCTTCCTGGAGATCCTCGCGCTCGTCTCCGGCGACGACACTTTCCGGGACTGGAAGGTCGGCGTCTTGAGCCTCTGGATGGACTCCAACGTGGATGTGCCGCAGATGGTCTACCGTCACGCTCTGGTGTGCGAATACGCGCACGCGCACCTGGTGAAGCTCGCGCAGGCCGATGCGGGCTGAGACCGCACCACGGTCCGTCGGCGATTCGGAGCCCGACCTCCGATCCTCCGCGCGCGCTCAGCCCCGTTGCGGGCAGGCGCCGCGATCGTCAGGCGGCGGCCGACACGGCGGATGACACCGTGAACGCCCCCGGCCCCACGCTCACTGTGCGCCCGTCGGGCAGCACGACGACGCCACGGGTCGCCTCCGGAACGCGCCCGCTTATGCGCATCGTCCCGTCCTCGATCCGCCACGCGGCCTCGAGCACACCCTGCGGGGTCGTGTACGACCCCTCTGCCCAGGCGACCCCGCCGCCGGGGACGGGACGGAGGACGAACGACTCCCATGCCACCGACCCCGGCGCCTGGTCGAGCCCGAGCAGGTGGGTGTGCAGGAAGCGGATCACCGCTCCCTTGCTGTAGTGGTTCAGGGATTCGTGCGCCCGGCCGTCCTCGTCGATCCCGTCCCAGTCCTCCCAGATCGTCGTCGCGCCGCGATCGATCATCCCGAGCCACGACGGCGACGACCGCTGGAACAGCAGCTCGTACGCGAGGTCGCTGTGCCCGGTCTCCGCCAGAATCGGGAGCAGGTCGGCGGTGGAGAGGAAGCCGGTGCCGAGGTGCGTTCCGGCATCCCGGATCAACGCTACGAGCCGGTCAGCCGCCGCCGTGCGGAGCACCTCCGGGATGAGCCCGAAGCTGAGCGCACGAACGTACGAGGCCTGGGTGTCCGTGGCCGTCCGTCCGTCAGGGGTCAGGAACTCGGTCCGCCAGGCGTCGCGGATGCGGTCCGCAAGCACCGAATAGCGTGAGGCCTCGTCACTTCGGTCGAGCACTGCCGCGATCCGCGCCAGGGTCGACGTCGAACGGTGCAGGAAGGCGGTCCCCACCTCGCCTTTGTCCTCCGTGAACCACGCCAGGGGGTTGTCCTTCAGCGGGTCCACGAACGCTCCGTCGGGCGTGCGGACCTTGGGCTCGCACCACTCGCCCCAGTGGAACGAGCCGTCCCACAGATACTGCTCGTGCGGCAGCGGCTCGGCCGAGCGCTGAACCCTCGACGGGTGGCGCTTCGTCCGTGCGGTCTCCAGCGCCCACTCCACCCAGCGCACCATCGCGTCCCAGTTCGCCGCCAGCTCGCCGCGGTCGCCGTACGTCTCGTACAGCACCCAGGGCACGTGCACGATCGCGTCGCCCCAGCCGGCCGACCCGGTCATCTGCGCGACCTGGAGTTCGGGATGGTGCTTCACCTGACGACCGTCGGGCGAGAAGTTCGCGATGCGTCCGTCGTCCAGCTGGTCGTCGCGGACGGAGCGCAGCCACTTCCGGGTGAAGCCGTGGACGTCGAACAGCAGCACGGCGGTGGACGCGAAGACCTGATAGTCGCCGGTCCAGCCGAGGCGCTCGCGCTGCGGACAGTCGGTCGGCACGTCGACCGCGTTGCCGCGGAAGCTCCAGTCGGCGATCTCGTGCAGGCGGTTGAGGTCGTCGTCGCTGCATCGGAAGGTGCCCGCCGGGGCGAGGTCCGTGTTGACGACCTGCATCCGCACGGCGTCGGCGCTGAGCGGCTCATCGCGCGTGATGCGGGCGTACTGGAAGCCGTGGATGGTGTGCCTCGGCTCGAACACCGCATTCACCTCGCCCGAGGAGACCACCTCGTCGCGCTGATCGAGGACGACGAGGCCATCGCCCGCCCGCTCGGAGTCGAGGTGCGACATGTCGAGGTCGCCGGACGGGTCGAGGTACTCGCCATGCTCGAGGACTGTTCGCGTGCCGCGGGGTCCGAGGTCCGTCAGGCGGAGCCAGCCCGAAGCGTTCTGTCCGAAATCGGCGATCCAGCCGCCGGACGGGCCCCGGGTGAAGGAGCGCGGCTCCCGCTCCTCGATCCGCCGCACCGGCGGCGCGGGCGACCACGAGATCGGCGGCGCCGCCACGAGTCCGGTCCGGACCGGGCCGATCGCCTGTGGCTCGATGGTCAGGTCGGTTTCCTGGCCGTCCATCAGATCGGCGCGCAGGATGGGCGAGGTCCACTCGGTCCAGCTGCCGTCGGTTCCGACGACGCGGCGGCTGCCGTCCGCGAACTCCACGTGCAGTTCCGCCCGGGCGGCCACCTGCTCGCCCCAGGCGGCCGGCGCGTGGAACGCCCCGACCTGGCCGCGGTACCAGCCGTCGGTCAGCAGGATCTCGATGTGGTTCACCCCGACCACGAGAGCGTTGGTCACATCGGCGACCTGGGCGTACACCGTCTTGTCGTACGAGGTGGAGCCGGGGCAGAGCTCCGCAGTCCCGGCGCGCTCGCCGTTGACGAAGGCCTCGTAGACGCCGAGCGCCGTCGCATACAGGCGGGCAGAGATCACCGGGGCCTCGATCGTGGCCTCGCCGCGCAGCAGGTGACCCGGACGCTGCCCGGGCTTGCCGTCGTCGGGTTCGGCTGGCGAGATCCACTCGGCCGTCCAGTCAGCGTCGAGAAGGCCCGCTTCGAACAGGTGCTCCTCGCTCCACGGTCCGCCGGGCCGACGGACCCGCCAGCGTACGCGCTCGCCGCTGCGCAGATCGCGCCACGGCCACTCCATGAACCGGTGGCCGGTCGTCGTCACGACCGGCTGGCGCTCCGACCCGATCGAGGCCTCGATCTCGTATGTCGCGGTTTCGGCAACAGGGAACCAGGAGAGGCGCGCCGTCTGCTCGGAGACCGGATAACCGTCGCCCCCTGAGTCGATCCGCAACCCGGTCGGAGCTGTCTGTGTCATCGGCGCCATCGCCTCCATTTCGCGTCGCGAACCTGCTGCCGGGATCATTATGGCAATCGCTTGCCGAAATTCGCAAAACCTGGTGTACTGAGTCCACTGTCCCCGCAGTGCCGCGTAGGAGAACCATGCTCAGCATCCGCACCACCCCCACCCGCGACGTCGTCAGCCTCGACGGTCTCTGGCGCTTCGCGCTCGACTCCGCCGTCGGCGCGGAGCCCTGGCGCTCGCGCATCGTCACTTCGCTCGAAGCGCCCGTTCCGGCCAGCTACAACGACCTCTTCGTCGACTCGGCCATCCGCGATCACGTCGGGGTGGTCTGGTACCAGCGTGCCGCGCGGGTGCCGCGCGGGTGGGCCGGCGAGCGGGTCGTCCTCCGGTTCGGCTCGGTCACGCACGCCGCCACGGTCTACGCGAACGACGTGCTCGTGGCCGAGCACGTCGGAGGTTACACGCCGTTCGACGCCGACCTCACCGGCATCATCGCGCCCGGCGAGGAGTTCCGCCTGACCGTCGCCGTGGACAACCGGTTGACGCACCTCACCATCCCACCGGGGACCGTCGACACGCTGCCGGACGGCCGTCTCAAGCAGACGTACCACCACGACTTCTACAACTACGCAGGCATCGCCCGCTCGGTGAAGCTGTACAGCACACCGCAGGCCTACGTGGATGACATCACCGTCGTGACCCGGATCGAGGGCTCGGCAGGCCTCGTCGACTACCGGATCGAGACGGCCGGAGCGGAGGGAGCGGATGTTCGCATCCGCGTCCTCGACGAGAGCGGTACCACCGTCGCGACGGCGGAAGGCGCCGAGGGCAGCGTCCGCATCGATGACGTCCACCTCTGGCAGCCGGGAGCGGCGTACCTGTACGACCTGCTGGTCGAACTCGTACAGGACGGCGAGCCGGTCGACAGCTACATCCTGCCCTTCGGCGTCCGTACCGTGGAGGTGCGCGGCAGCGACTTCCTGATCAACGGCGAACCGTTCTACTTCACGGGCTTCGGCAAGCACGAGGACACTCCCGTGCGGGGCAAAGGTCACGACGACGCCTATCTGGTGCACGACTTCCAGCTGCTGGAGTGGACGGGCGCCAACTCGTTCCGCACCAGCCACTACCCCTACGCCGAAGAGGTGCTCGACTTCGCCGACCGTCATGGGATCGTCGTCATCGGAGAGACCGCCGCGGTCGGTCTCAATCTCGGCGTGCAGGGCGGGCTGACGGGCATCCCGCCGACACCGACCTTCGCCCCGGAGAACTTCGGCGGGGAGACACGGAACGTGCACGCCCAGCACCTGCGCGAGCTTCTCGCCCGCGACAAGAACCATCCCAGCGTCGTCATGTGGAGCATCGCCAACGAGCCCGCCTCCAACGAGGACGGATCGCGGGAGTACTTCGAGCCCCTGGTCGACCTCGCCCGGGAGCTCGACCCCACCCGGCCGCTCACCTACGCCGCCGTCATGTTCGCCACCCCCGCGAACGACAAGATCGGCGACCTCTTCGACGTGCTCTCCATCAACCGCTATTACGGCTGGTACGTCTTCACCGGCGACCTCGCCACGGCGGAGAGCGTGCTGGAGCAGGAGCTCCGTGGCTGGGTGCAGCGCTTCGGCAAGCCCATCATGATGTCCGAGTACGGCGCCGACACCCAGCCCGGGCTCCACTCGGTCTGGGACATGCCGTGGACGGAGGAGTACCAGTCCGACCTGCTGGCCGCGTACCACCGGGTCTTCGACCGGATCCCCGAGTTCGTGGGCGAGCACATCTGGAACTTCGCCGACTTCATGACCGGCCCCGGCATCCACCGGGTCGACGGCAACAAGAAGGGCGTCTTCACCCGCGACCGCAAACCCAAGGGCGCGGCCTTCTCCGTGCGCAACCGCTGGCGCGGCCTAGAAGGGAAGAAACCGGGCGGCCCTGCAGAACGACCCGCAGCGAGCGAAGGGAACCCCTCATGATCATCGACAAGGCCGAAGTCATCGTCACGAGCCCCGACCGCAACTTCGTGACCCTCAAGCTGACCACCGACGACGGGCTCACGGGCCTCGGCGATGCCACGCTCAACGGGCGCGAGCAGGCGGTGGTCGCCTACCTGAGCGAGCACGTCGTCCCGCTGCTGATCGGTCGAGACGCCTCGCGAATCGAGGACACCTGGCAGTTCCTCTACCGCAGCGCGTACTGGCGGCGGGGACCGGTGACGATGGCGGCGATCGCATCAGTCGACATGGCCCTCTGGGACATCAAGGGCAAAGCCGCCGGGATGCCGGTCTACCAGCTTCTCGGCGGAGCCTCGCGCAACGGACTCCTGGCCTACGGCCACGCCTCGGGCCGCGACCTGCCCGAGCTCTTCGACAGCGTGCGCGAGCACCAGGAGCAGGGCTACCGCGCCATCCGCATCCAGTCGGCCGTCCCCGGGCTGAAGTCGATCTACGGGATCGCCTCCAACGCGACCTACGAGGCCAACCAGGGCGTGCGCTACGACCACGAGCCGGCGCAGCGCGGCGGCCTGCCGAACGAGGAGGATTGGGACACCCGCTCCTACCTGCGCCACATCCCGACCGTGTTCGAAGCGGTGCGGAACGAGTTCGGTCCGGAGCTGCCGCTGCTGCACGACGGGCACCACCGGATGACGCCGATCCAGGCCGCGCAGCTCGGGAAGTCGCTCGAGCCGTACGACCTGTTCTGGCTGGAGGACTGCACGCCGGCCGAGAATCAGGAGGCGTTGCGGCTCGTCCGCCAGCACACGACCACGCCGCTCGCCATCGGCGAGATCTTCAACACCGTGTGGGACTACCAGCAGATCATCCGCGAGCAGCTCATCGACTACGTCCGCTCGGCGGTGACCCACACCGGCGGCATCACGCACCTCAAGAAGGTCCTCGACTACGCCTCCCAGTACCAGATCAAGTCCGGGATGCACGGCCCGACCGACATCTCGCCGGTCGGGATGGCCGCGGCCATGCATCTCGGCCTCGCGATCCACAACTTCGGCATCCAGGAGTACATGAAGCACGGCGAGAAGACGGACAGCGTCTTCCAGCAGTCCTTCACCTGGACGGACGGCTTCCTGCACCCGGGCGACCAGCCGGGGCTCGGGGTCGAGCTGGATGTCGACGAGGCCGGGAAGTACCCGTACGTCCGCGCCTACCTGCCCTACAACCGGCTCGCCGACGGCACCGTCCACGACTGGTAGACCCCGAACACCCTCCCCCTTTTCAGCGTTTGACGAAGGAGTCATTCCCGATGCGCAAGTACAGCAACCTCGACACGAAATCCTCGCGTGCCGTGAGGGTCGAGGCCGCCACGGTCCTGCCCACCTCGGCGGGTCCGGCGGCCGGTCCCCAGAACCAGGAGATCAACGGCCCTGACCTGGTCGCCCCGCCGCTCCGACGGGTGAGCGCGAGCTACCTCTTCTGGATCACGGTCGCGAACTTCGGCGCCAGCCTCGCCCTGATGGTGCCGCTCACGTACTCCCTCGCGGTGCGGGTGTCCCAGCTGGATCCCGGCCACGAGGAGGTCCTCGGCTACATCACGGGGACCGCGCAGCTGGTGTACCTCGTCCTCAGCCCGCTGCTCGGCGTGTGGAGCGATCGGCTCCGGTCGCCGTTCGGGCGTCGCACGCCGTTCGTCGTGGGCGGGGCGATCCTGGGCCTCCTGGCGGTGGTGTTCATCGCCGTGTCGCCGAACCTCCTGCTCATCGGCGCCGGCTGGGTGGTCGGCCTGCTGGGCTGGGCGACCGCCGGCCAGGGCATCCAGACCCTGCTGGCCGACCGGGTGCCCGAGGAGCAGCGCGGACGCGCCTCCGCCCTCACCGGGGTGTCCACGCAGATCGCGCCGGTCATCGGCATCGGCGTCGCCTACGCGGTCGTGAAGTCGACCTTCCTGCTCTTCCTCGTGCCCGCCCTGGTGGGCCTCGTGCTCATCCTCGCGTTCGTCCTGATCAAGCGGGAGGGCAGCTCGCGCGACATCGTCCGGAACGACACCGTGAGCGCCAAGGCGCTGTTCAGCAGTTACGTCTTCAACCCGAGGAAGTACCCCGACTTCGGCTGGAACTGGCTGGGCCGGTTCATCTTCTTCATGGGGCTGTACTTCAACACGACGTTCGGCACGTTCTTCTACGCGCAGCGGCTCGGCATCCCTGTGGTGCAGGTGGCGGGCGTCGTCGCCGCGATCGGCATCATCGGCGTGCTGGCCGCCACCGGCGGTGCGATCCTCGGCGGGTTCCTCTCGGACAAGCTGGGACGCCGCAAGCTCTTCACCCTGATCGGTGCCCTGCTGTTCGTGGCCGGCGCCTGTGTCGAGGCGTTCGCGCACTCCATCGTCCCGCTGGTCGTCGGATCGGTGCTGATGCAGCTGGCCATCGCGGCGTTCAGCGTGGTGGACCAGGCGATCGTGTTCGCCGTGCTGCCGAGCCGTGCGGAGGCCGGTCGTTACCTCGCGGTCGTGGCGTTCGCCCAGAAGATCCCGAGCGCGATCGCGCCCCTGATCGCTCCGCTGATCATCACCATCGGGGCGGTCGGAGCCGACAAGAACTACACGACGCTGTACCTCATCGGCGCGGTCTTCGCCCTCATCGGCGGGCTCATCATCTTCACCAAGGTGAAGAGTGTCCGCTGAGGCCGGGGACGCCGTCTCGCGGTCGGCGATCGTCGTGATGGGCGTCTCGGGTGCAGGCAAGACGACCGTGGGACGGGCGCTCGCCGAGCGCTTGCACCTGCCGTTCATCGACGCCGACGACCTGCACCCGCAGGCGAACAAGGACAAGATGGCCGGCGGGACACCGCTCACCGACGACGACCGCTGGCCGTGGCTCGCCCGGGTCGGTGAGGCGGTCGCCGCCGAGCTCCGGTCGGGTCGCGGCGTCGTCGTCGCCTGCTCGGCGCTGCGACGGACGTATCGGGATGCCATCCGCCGCAGTGCGGACGGGCCGGTGACGTTCGCCCAGCTGGAGGGCAGTGCCGACCTGCTGGGAGAGCGGATCGGCGCTCGCACCGACCACTTCATGCCGCCCGGGCTGCTCACCTCCCAGTTGCAGACGCTGGAGACGCTGGAGCCCGACGAGACGGGGTCCGTGTTCTCCGTCCACGACGCCCCCGAGCTTGTGGCGGCACGGATCTACGACTGGGTCACCACCCGAGAGGATGCGCTTGCATGACAGAGGGAACACTCGCCGCGACCGACGAGCGGGAAACCGAGACCCGGGACAGCGCCTTCGGCCGGATCGAGCTCTCGACGGTTCCGCTGCCCGACGGCGTCCAGCTGTCGAGCGCCACGTACCTGCCGTCGGGCGACGTCTTCGTGCTGTTCCGACGCGCCGGCGACCACGACGACTGGTTCCGTGTCGGCATCGTCCGAGATGACGGGACGGACTTCCGCGAGATCTTCTCCGGAGCGATCCCGCAGAGCCCGACGGCGAACGGTATCCGCCACATGCCGTTCAGCGACGGCCGCCGGGTGCTTCTCGGCGACTACGTCCTCGAAGCGACGCCGGACCTCGGCACCGCCACGACGGTCGAGCTCCTGCCCGTCGAGTATCCATGGGACCTGACATCGGACCCGCTCACCTCGCACCACTGGTCGGAGATCATCGTCTCGCCGGACGACCGGAACATCGCCTGGACGATCCTGCGGACCGACATGTCGGCCGTCGTGGCGCTCGGCCGGCTCGAGCGTGGTGCGGACCGGTACACGATCGAGGAGCCGGCGATCATCAGCAGCAGGGAGGTGGTCGTCCCCGACCCGGAGCGCGACGGCTGGTTCAGGATGCGGCCTATGCTCGGCGGAGAGGTCAAGCAGTTCGTCCGCGGCGGCTCCGCTCTCTCGTCCGTCGGAGACGGGGGCAGCGCGCTGACGGACTCCGTCATCCAGAGCCTCACGTCGGAGCACATCGAGCCGATCACGAGGACCCCCGGGTACGACGAGACGACCATCCTCTCGCCGGATGAGCGGCTGGGCATCGTGATGACCTCGCGAGCGTCGCGCGGCACCGACCCGCGATTCCTCGGCCTCGTGCCGCGCCCGCACGCGCAGCTCGTGACGATGGACCTGGCGTGGGTGCTCTACGTCTACGCCGTCGACGGTGTCCGGCGGTTCCGGCCGGGGAACATCGGGCCCGTCCTGATCGACATGGAGCGTTCGGTGACCGAGCCGGGGTATCAGGGCGTGCCGCTGAACAGCGCCGACGCGTCGTGGGTCTACGTCTCCCCGATGTCGTGGCATCCGGATGGCACGCGGGCGATGTGGATGGAGCAGCTCCGAGGCTCGGGGGAGGGCGGCCATCCCGAACTCAGGATCCGCGTCGCCCGGCTTCCCGAGCACGCGCCGGCGGCCGCCGCGCCGGTCGTCACGACGCCCGGCATCCCGCCGTATGCGGTGACGGGCGACGAGGCGCGCGAGCGGCTACGGCGCCGGATCCACGTCGTGCCGTCCGGGCGCATCGCCGGTGCGCACTCCGGGCACCTCGAGTTCGAGCGGTCGTCGGACGGGCACGGGACGTGGTCCGCGTTCTCGCGCTACGTCGACTTCAGCGACGACGGCAGGACCGTCTACAACGGCTACGAACGCTCGAGCGGCTCGATGGCGACTGGCGCGGTGTACGAGGCGGACCTCGTCGCGGAGGGCGAGGCCAGCGGGGAGATGCGTCTCCGTGCGACCTGGTCCGGCGTCCAGCAGGGCGCGCGGCTGCTGTTCGGGACCGCAGAGGACGGGCGGCCGCAGAGTTTCGGTTCCGCACGGTTCGGAGACACCGAGGCGCGCGTCGAGGACCTGGTCGAGTAGCGCCTTCCACCGATGACCACACCCACACGACCTGGAGGTCCGTATGCCCTATCCCTTCCCTGACGTCTCGAACGCGTCGATCGCCGAACTCGTCTCCCTCCGAGGCCGCCGCGCAGTCGTCACCGGCGGCGCCCAAGGCCTGGGCAGGGCCATCGCCGAACGACTGGCCGAGGCGGGAGCGGACGTGCTCGTCGTCGACCTGAACGAGGAACCTGCCCAGGCGGCAGCGGCCGAGCTCGCCGAACGGTACGGCGTGACCGCGATCGGGACGCGCGCCGACGTATCCGACACCGACTCGGTCGTTGCCGCAGCCGACCTGGCCGTCCGGGAGCTCGGCGGCCTCGACATCTGGGTCAACAACGCGGGCCTGTTCCCCAACGCTCCCGTGCTCGACATGCCGGACGAGCTGTGGGACCGGGTGTTCGCGGTCAACGCGCGCGGAGTGTTCCTCGGCTCGCGGGAGGCCGCTCGCCGGATGGCCGCGGACGGTTCCGGGGGAGTCATCGTCAACATCATCTCGACGGCCGGCTTCCAGGTCGCGTTCCCCGGCATGGCGGCGTACGTCAGTTCCAAGCACGCGGCGCGTGGCCTCACGAAGTCGCTGGCCGTCGATCTCGCACCCCTCGGTGTGCGCGTCCTCGGGGTCGCTCCGAGCTTCGTCCCGACCGAGGGCAACATCGCGGCGGCCCGGGCGGCGACCGAGCAGGCGGCGGCAGCGGGCATCGAGATGCCGCCGCTGGACGTGATGACGCAGAGCAGGATCGGCCGCTCGGCACTCCGGACGACATCGCCCGGGTGGTGCTCTTCGCCGCAAGCGATCTGTCCCTGATCATGACCGGGAGCACGCTGCTGGCGGACGCGGGGGAGACCCTCTGAGGCGCGGTCAGGCGCTCTGGTCGCCGGCCCGTTCGATCGCGCTCATCGGCACTCCGAGGACGCGCTCGATGAGGGACCCCAGCTCGGCGGCGATGTCGAAATTCTGTTCGGCCAGCCATTGGAGCTGCAGGCCCTCCCAGGCCGTGTGGATCCAGCGCGACGCGCGATAGGGGTCGAGGGACGAATCGACGACGCCCGCCTGCTGCAGGCGGACGATGCTCTCCACCATCCGCTCGTCTCCGGCGCGCCAGCGCTCTTTGAAGTACTCGTGTGCGGGATGCGCCGGGTCGCTCGACTCGCCGAACATCGCCGTGTGCAGGCGGACGACGTTGATGCGTCGCAGGCTCTCCGCCGCGCGGGCAGGGGCGCGGCGCACCGATTCGCCGAGCGGCATCGTCGACCACTCGTACTCGTCCGACAGGCGGAGGGCGGCCAGCAGCAGGTCGTCCTTCGTCGGGTAGTGGTACAGCACCCCGGGCTCGCTGAGCCCCGCGCGCTGTGCGACATCCGCCGTGATGAGCGACCGGTGCCCCTTCTCCAGGACGATCTCGAGGGCCGCCTCAGCAATGGCGCGCCGACGCTCTTTGGTCTTGGCGTAGCTCCCGCGAGGCCCGCGCACGGCGACAGTTTTCACCATGCCGCCACGATAGCCCAGATTCTTTAAAACTATTGCCCATTAAGAATTGACACGGGCCGCACGCGCTGGTTACCATCCAAGTGCGAACTCTATAAGCGACTCAGAGTTAGCAGTCGGGCCGCACGCACCCCTGGACGGCCTGCATCCCATTCCCGGTCTGCTGGGGATCGCCCCCGGTGTCTTTCAAAGGTGAGGACAATGCATCCACGCGAACTGAATCGATACAACGTACGGCGGCGCTCTGCCGTCGCCGCGAGCGCGGCGCTGGCCGCGGCCGCCCTGCTGCTGAGCGGCTGCAGCGCTTCCGGATCGACGGCCAGCACGGCCACCGCGACCGCCGAGAAGGACGTCCACCTGACGTTCCTCAACCAGTCCCGCGGCCAGGAAGCGGCGCTCAACGAACTCGCCAAGAAGTACGGCGAGAAGACCGGCGTGACCGTGACGGTCGACACCCCAGGGCCGGTGGACTACCTCCCGAAACTGCAGGCGGACGCGCAGTCGAAGCAGATGCCGGACATCTACTCGTCGTTCAACCAGACCTCCATGGCGCCGTTCTACAAAGCCGGATGGGCGCTCGACCTCACCAAGGAGCTGAAGGCGGGGTGGAGCAAGAACTTCACCCCCGAGGTGATCAAGCTGTCGACCTTCGAGAAGGGCAACAACCTGGGCGTCAAGCCCGGCATCTACACCGCCCACTGGGAGACGCAGTCCTACGGGATCGTCGCGGACGAGAAGAACTCGGGCCTCGACGCCGAGAACCCGCCGAAGAACCTCGATGCGCTGGTCGACCAGCTGGCGGAGAGCAACGCGAGCGGCACCGGCGGTTTCTCGGTCGCCGCATCCGTGAGCCCCTTCCTGGCGCAGTACGTCGCCTCCAATTGGCTGACCGACAAGCAGATCTCCGACACGTTCGCGGGCAAGTACAAGTGGACGTCGGCGGGATGGAAGAAAGCGTTCCAGTTCATCGCCGACCTGCAGAAGGCCAAGGCGATCTCCGGCAACGCGATCCCGGGCGGGCAGAACGACAACCCGACCGTTGAGACGAACTTCTTCACCAAGCATAGCGTCGGAGCGGTCTTCGACGGCTCGCCCGGCGTCTCCGTCGGCCACAAGACCGCGCCCGACTACACGAGCTACTTCTCGCTCGCGATCCCGAAGGCCACCGACGCGAAGTACACCCCGCGTGCACCGGGGGTCCCCGGGAAGGGAGCGGTCATCAACCCGCGCGGCGAGCACGTGCAGGCGTCGCTCGACTTCGTGAAGTGGCTGACCGAGCCGGCGCAACAGCAGGTCTTCTCGGCCGAGGCGTACATCATCCCGACCAGTCCGTCCCTGCTGGCGAGCCCCAAGCTGCCCGAGCAGCTGACCGGCTTCGCGGCCGGCATCAAGGACCTCCAGGTCATCCCGAACACCTTCAGCGCGCCGGTCACGGACGCGATCAGCCGTGATGTGCAGCGGCTGGTGCTCGGCCAGATGAGCGTCGACGACCTGGTCGCCGACATCCAGACGGCACAGGACAGCAGCCAGTGACCACGTCCGTCAGCACCCTCCCTGCGCGGCGCTCCTCCGGGGCGCCGCGCAGGCGGCGCCGGGTCGGCCGGCGGCGCGGCCTCACCGGCTACCTGTTCCTGGCTCCGGCGATCGCGCTGATCGCCGTCTTCACGCTGGCCCCGTTCGTCGAGTCCATCCTGCTCAGCTTCCAGTCGTGGGACGGCGTCAGCCCGGACACACCGTGGATCGGCTGGCTGAACTACCAGGCCGCGTTCCGCAACGTCGCCTTCTGGGCGTCGATGAAGAACGTCGTCATCTTCGGCGTGGTCGGGTTCGTCGTGGGCAACGGCGTCGCCATCGTCATGGCGCTCGCGGTGAACGCCATCCGCAAGGGACGCACCTTCTTCCGAACCGTCTATTACCTCCCCAGCGTGCTGTCGGTGGTGGTGGTCGGCATGGTGTTCTCCGCGATGCTCGACCCGCGCTCCGGGATCGTGAACAAGATCCTCGGTTGGATGGGGCTGCCGTTCCTCCAGCACGACTGGCTGAACGACCCGAACGTCGCGCTGTTCGCCGTCATCGCCGTCTTCCTCTGGCTGCACTGGGGATTCGGCTTCATCCTCTTCCTCGCCGGTCTCCAGGACATCCCGAAGTACCTCTACGAGGCAGCCGAGCTCGACGGCGCGCGGGGGTGGGCCAAGTTCCGCTACATCACCTGGCCGCAGCTTGCGCCGGTCACCACGGTGGTCAGCCTGCTGACGCTGCTGGCCGCCCTGCAGATCTTCGGGACGGTGCAGGTGCTGACCAACGGCGGTCCCGGGTACACGACCATGGTGCCCACGCTGCAGATCTTCACCCAGGCGTTCACCTACAACAACTACGGGCAGGCAGCCGCCATGTCGGTCATCTTCGGCGGCGCTCTCATCATCCTGTCGCTCGTCCAGCTCGGCGTCTCGCGCCGGCGTGCGAACGACTGAGCAACACGGGAGACACCATGACGACCACGACGAATGCCCCCGGCTACGTGGCTGCCCAAGAGGCGGTCCCCGCCGAGACCCGCGCGACGCGACGTCCCCTCGGGCCCGGGCGGGTGGCGCTGTACGCGCTCCTCGTCGCGGGAGCGCTGAGCGCTATCTTCCCCATCCTGTGGATGATCTCCGGCTCGATGCAGACGCTGCCGGAGCTCCTCACCGGCGACTCGCTCCTCCCGGCCGTCCCCCAGTGGCAGAATTTCACCACCGCCTGGGTGAAAGGCAACCTGGGCGTCTACCTGACGAACAGCATCATCTACACCCTGTGCGCGGTCGCAGGCATCCTGCTGGTGTCGAGCCTCGCCGGGTACGCGCTTGCGCGCCTCGAATTCCGGGGCAAGGCGATCTTCACCGCCCTCATCCTCGCGGTGATGATCATCCCGGCGCCGGCGATGTTCCTCGCGCAGTACAAGGTGCTGCTGACCCTGGATCTGGCCAACACCCGGCAGGGATACGTCCTCATCCTGATCACCTCGGGCATCCCGATCTCGACGCTGATCATGCGCAGCTTCTTCGCGTCGCAGCCCCGCGACCTGGAGGAGGCGGCATCACTCGATGGCGCGTCCGCCCTGCGCACCTTCTTCAGCATCATGCTCCCGCTGGCGAAGCCGGGGCTGGCAGCCGTGGCCGTCATCCAGGCGTTCGCGGTGTGGAACGAGTACCTCATGGCGCTCGTCATCTTCAACGACACCTCGCTGATGCCGGTGCAACGCGGCCTTACCAGCTTCGTCTCCGCCGAGACGCCGCAGCCGCAGATCCTGCTCGCCGCCACCCTCATCTCCATCGTGCCGGTGCTCGTCTTCTATCTCTTCGCCCAGCGTCAGATCGTCGACGGCATCAGCGCCGGGGCCATCAAGTAAGGAACACGTCCTCCATGCATCCTGCATTCGCCCGTTCGCCCTGGTTCGGCGGCGACTACAACCCCGAGCAGTGGCCCGAGGCGGTGTGGGATGAGGACGTCGACCTCATGCGCCGCGCCGGGGTGAACCTCGTCACCGTAGGCGTGTTCGCCTGGTCGCTGCTGGAGCCCGAGGAGGGCCGGTACGACTTCGGCTGGCTCGACAGCATCCTGGATCTCCTTCACGAGAACGGGATCGCCGTCGATCTCGCGACGGCGACGGCCTCGCCGCCGCCCTGGTTCTCGCGTGCGTATCCCGAGTCGCTCCCGGTGACCGCGGACGGCATCCGGCTGTCTCCGGGATCGCGGCAGGCGTACTGCCCGAGCTCGCCGCAGTACCGGGCGAGCGCGGGGAAGCTGGCCCGTGCCATCGCAGAGCGCTACGGGAAGCACCCCGCCGTAGTGCTCTGGCACGTCAACAACGAGTACGGCTGTCACGTCGCCCGGTGCTACTGCGACGAGTCGGCGGCCGCGTTCCGGCGCTGGCTCGAACGGAAGTACGGGACGATCGAGACGCTCAACGAGGCGTGGGGGACGGCGTTCTGGTCGCAGTCCTACGCGAGGTTCGACGAGATCCTCCCGCCGCGGACGACCCCGGCGATCGGCAACCCCACACAGGCGCTCGACTTCGACCGGTTCAGCTCGGACGAGCTGCTCGCCTGCTGCCTCGAGGAGAAGGCGATCCTGCGGGAGGTGACCCCCGACATCCCGGTCACCACCAACTTCATGGGGCTGTTCCGCGGCGCCGACTACTGGCGGTGGGCACCCTACGTGGATGTGATCGCCGACGACCTCTACCCGGACCCCGCAGACCCTGACGCCCCGCGCGCCGCCGCGATGGCCCGCGACCTGATGCGGTCGCTGGGCGGCGGACGTCCGTGGATCCTGATGGAGCAGGCGACGAGCGCCGTCAACACGCGGCCCGCGAACGCTCCGAAGGCCGCAGGGCAGACGCGGGCGCTCTCGTACCAGGCGCTCGCCCGGGGCGCGGACGGCATCCTGTTCTTCCAGTGGAGGCAGTCGGCATCCGGTGCCGAGAAGTTCCACTCCGGGATGGTGCCCCACGCCGGCACGGCGACGCGCGTCTGGCGCGAGGTCGAGCAGCTGGGGTCCGAGCTCGCGGCCCTGGGTGACGTGATGGGGACGGAGACCCGTTCGCACGCCGCGCTCCTCTTCGACTGGGACAGCTGGTGGGCGATCGAGCAGCGCGGACTTCCGGCGACCTCGTCGTACCTCTCCCTGGTCTCGCGGTGGCATGCGGCCCTGACGGACGCCGGACTGACGGTCGACCTGGTGCGCGGCGACGGTGACCTCACGGGGTACCCGATCGTCGTGGTGCCGAGCCTGTACGTCACCACCGACGCACAGGCGGCGGCGATCGACGCGGCGGTACGGTCGGGGTCGAGCGTCCTGGTGACCGACCAGACCGGGATCGTCGACGAGAACCTGCGGGCGCGACTCGGCGGCTACCTCGGCGAGCTGCAGTCGACGCTGGGTGTGTGGATCGAGGAGTTCTGGCCGCTGACCGGCGCTTGGGCGCGGCCCGGCGGGATCCCGGTCGCAGAGTCGGCCACCATCGCGCCGACGGTGACCGTGCGGGGCGGAGTCTTCGCGGGCGGCATCAGCACGGGTGCGGAGTGGACCGAAGCCCTGCACATCCACGACGCGGAGGTCGAGGCGGTCTTCGAGGGCGGTGCGCTGGACGGCTGGCCGGCGCTGACCCGGAAAGCCCGAGGTGAGGGCGCGGCCTGGTACCTCGCCACACGCCTCGACCGGGACGGCCGTGCGGCGGTTGTCGAGCGACTCATCGCCGAGAGCGGGGTCTGCGTCGAGCATCCGTTGTCGGGGGACGGCCGCGGTCCGGTCGAATCGGTGCGGCGCGGCGACCTGCTGTTCCTCATCAACCACGGGACGAGCCCGGTGGTCGTCAACGTCGATGGCACCGACGTGCTGAGCGGCGGGAGTGCCCGAGGGATGACGCTGGGCCAGCACGATGTCGCGGTCGTGGCCGCGTCCGTGATGGAGGAACCGTCACCGGCCCGTGCCCCGATCCTAGGGGCGTCGGCTCAGAACGTGTAGCGCCGAGCCGAGTCCTGTTCTCAGGACACCGCCGCAGGGAGAGACCCCCTCACCGCCCAGGCGGTGGCGGCGCCGTACTCTCCCTCACGACCAGCTGCGGGATCGGGTACTCCATCGGCACCAGCGGCTCGACACCCTCGATCTGAGACACCAGGACGTCGATCGCCTGCGTGCCGAGCCAGCCGAAGTCCTGGCGGATCGTGGTCAACGGCGGCGCGAAATGCTTGGCCTCCGGGATGTCGTCGAAGCCGACCACGCTGAGGTCACAGGGCACCGAGAGGCCGAAGTCGGCGGCGGCGTGCATGAGGCCGAGCGCCATCTGGTCGTTGGAGGCGAACACCGCCGTGAAATCCGGATGGTCGAACAGCTTCAGCCCGACCTCGTAGCCGAGGTCGGCCGACCAGTCGCCCAGCAGGGGAGCGGTCACCGGGAGGTCGTGGTCGTTCAGCTCGCCGAGGAACCCGTTCATCCGGTCCTCCGCCTCGTTCCAGTCCTGCGGGCCGGCGAGGTGCACGATCCGGGTGTGGCCGAGCTCGATGAGGTGACGCGTCGCCAGGCGGGCGCCCGCCTCCTGGTCGAACGCCGCCACGCGCCCGTCGCCGTCGTCCTTCCAGTGCAGGCTCACGAACGGCAGGCGGACGGCGACGCGCTGCAGCGCCTCGTGGGCCCGCTGCTGCGGCGCGATGACGACGACGCCATCCACCCCCTGGGCGGCGAAGGAGTCGAGCGCCTCGGAGATGCTGGCGTCGTCCTCCCGGGCCAGTGTGGCCGTGAGGATGGCGTAGCCGCGCGCCCGCGCTGCCTCGTCGATCGAGGTGGCCGCGCTGAAGGGGCCGTAATGCGAGCGGGCCGAGACGAGCAGCCCGATCGTCTTGGACCGGGATGTTGCGAGCGCACGGGCGGCGCTGTTGGGTCTCCACGAGTTCTCTTCGATGACCTTGCGCACTTGCGCCTCGGTGGACGCCTTGATGTAGCGCTCGCCGTTGAGGACGCGCGACACCGTTTGGCGCGACACACCGGCCAGGCGGGCGATGTCCCGGATGGAGAGGGCGCGCTGCTCGTCGGGTCCGTGTTTGTCCATGGATCCTGTCTCGTCTGCGGGAGCGGCAGCGCTGCCGCTCGGTAACGTGCTCATCATATTTTTCGGCGAAGCACTTGACTGACCACCGGTTGGGGTCATAACGTCTAACCCGTTCTGGGACCGGTCACATATATCGCCCGCGGACCAGCATACGACGAGGGAGTCGCACATGACAGCAGCCGAATCGCACGGGAGCGACGGCCGCTGCACTGTCCCTTCGCATGCTGAGAACCGAGGGCGTGACAGTTCCGAGCTCGGCGAATCGGCGCGCAGAGGGCGCGCCGGCCGCCTCACCGCTCGAAGGGAATCACAGTGAAATTCAGGAAAGTCGCACTCGCCGCCGCCGCACTCGGCGTCGCGGTCGCACTCGCCGCCTGCTCAGGAGGAGGCCGCGGTGGCGGAAGCGCTACGGGAAGCGGAGACAACAAGGGCGCCCTCGTCGGCGTCGCCATGCCCACCAAGGTGTCGGAGCGCTGGATCGCCGACGGCAACGCCGTCAAGTCGGACCTCCAGAAGAACGGCTACAAGGTCGACCTCGAATACGCCAACAACGACATCCCGACCCAGGTGCAGCAGGTGAACACGATGATCACCAAGGGCGCCAAGGTGCTGATCATCGCCTCCATCGACGGCGGGTCGCTCACCGACCAGCTCGACGCGGCGGCCAAGGCCGGCATCAAGGTCATCTCGTACGACCGCCTGCTGACGGGCGACAAGAACGTCGACTACTACGTGTCGTTCGACAACTACAAGGTCGGCGTCTACCAGGCCAAGTCGCTGCTCACCGGGCTCGGCGTCCTCGACGCCGACGGCAAGCCGACCGGGCAGAAGGGTCCGTTCAACATCGAGGTGTTCGCCGGCAGCCCGGACGACAACAACGCCACGTTCTTCTACAACGGCGCGATGGACACCCTGAAGCCGTACATCGCCGACGGGACGCTCGTGGTCAAGAGCGGCCAGACCAACTTCAACCAGGTCGCCATCCTGCGCTGGGACCCGGCGACCGCCAAGGCCCGCATGCAGGACCTGGTCGCCAAGTCGTACTCCACCGGCACCGAGGTCCAGGGCGTGCTGTCGCCCTACGACGGCCTCTCCGACGGAATCCTCAGCGCCCTCGAGGGCGCGGGCTACGGCTCCGGCGGCAAGAAGCTGCCGGTCATCACCGGCCAGGACGCCGAGGTCGCCAGCGTGAAGCAGATCATCGCGGGCACGCAGTACTCGACCATCTACAAGGACACCCGCCAGCTGGCGAACGAGGCCGCCAAGATGGCGAACGACCTGCTCTCCGGCAAGAAGCCCGAGGTGAACGACACCAAGAGCTACGACAACAAGGTGAAGGTCGTCCCGAGCTACCTCTTCCAGCCCGTGGTCGTCACCAAGGACAACTACCAGAAGATCCTGGTCGACAGCGGCTACTACAAGGAATCCGACCTCAAGTAGCGCCGGCCTGACGGTCCGGGCGGGTGCGCATCCAGCGCCCGCCCGGACCACTGCGAGCAAGGGAGACCATGGCTGACACGATTCTCGAGATGCGGAACATCTCGAAATCCTTCCCCGGCGTGAAGGCGCTGCAGGACGTCTCGATCAGTGTCGAGGAAGGATCGGTCCACGCGATCTGCGGCGAGAACGGCGCGGGCAAATCCACGCTGATGAAGGTGCTGTCGGGCGTGTACCCGCACGGCACCTTCGAGGGCGAGATCGTCATGAACGGCGAACCCGTCGAGTTCCGGTCGATCAACGACTCGGAGGCGGCGGGCATCGTCATCATCCACCAGGAGCTGGCGCTGTCGCCGTACCTGTCGATCGCCGAGAACATCTACCTCGGCAACGAGCGGCAGAAGCGCGGCTTCATCGACTGGAACGAGACGAACCTCGAAGCGGCGAAACTGCTCAAGCGCGTCGGCCTCCACGACAACCCGATCACCAAGATCAAAGACATCGGGGTCGGCAAGCAGCAGCTGGTGGAGATCGCCAAGGCGCTGTCCAAAGAGGTCAAGATCCTCATCCTCGACGAGCCGACGGCGGCCCTCAACGACGACGACTCGGCGCACCTCCTCGACCTGATCCGTCAGCTCCAGGAGCACGGGATCACGTCGATCATCATCAGCCACAAGCTCAACGAGATCAAAGCGATCGCCGACCGGGTGACCATCATCCGCGACGGGCGCACGATCGAGACGCTCGAGATGGGCAAGGAGGGCACCAGCGAGGAGCGCATCATCAAGGGGATGGTGGGCCGGGATGTCGCCAGCCGCTTCCCCGACCACGTTCCGCACATCGGCGAGGAGCTCCTCCGCGTCGAGGACTGGACGGTGCACCATCCACTCGACCGCAACCGCGTGGTCGTCGACAACGTGAGCTTCAAGGTCCACGCCGGAGAGATCGTCGGCATCGCGGGCCTGATGGGCGCTGGGCGCACAGAGCTCGCCATGAGCATCTTCGGACGCAGCTACGGCGTCGGGATCAGCGGCCGCGTGTACAAGCGCGGCGAGCCGATCTCGGTGAGCACGGTGTCGAAGGCCATCGCCAACGGCATCGCCTACTCCACGGAGGACCGCAAGCACTTCGGCCTGAACCTGATCGACAACATCCAGCGCAACATCTCGATCGCCGCGCTCGACAAGCTGGCCAACTGGTTCCGCTTCATCAACGAGCAACGCGAGTCGCTGGTCGCGGAGCAGTACCGCAAGAGCATGAACATCAAGACGCCCAACGTCCTGACGCTCACCGGCAAGCTCTCGGGCGGCAACCAGCAGAAGGTCGTGCTGTCGAAGTGGATGTACTCCGACCCGGAGGTCCTCATCCTCGATGAGCCCACCCGTGGCATCGACGTCGGCGCCAAGTACGAGATCTATACGATCATCGACCGGCTCGCCGACCAGGGGAAAGGCATCGTCGTCATCTCCTCCGAGCTGCCCGAGCTGCTCGGAATCTGCGACCGCATCTACACCCTCAGCGAGGGCCGCATCACCGCCGACGTCCCGCGCGAGAAGGCCACCGCCGAATACCTCATGCAATTCATGACCCAGGAACGCGAGAAGAACACCGCATGAAACCGCTCACCAAAGCCCTGAACTACCTGACCGGGCAGCTGCGTCAGATCGGGCTGTTCATCACCCTGATCGCCATCGTCGTCTTCTTCCAGATCGCGACGGGCGGCATCACCCTGGCGCCGATCAACGTGTCGAACCTGATCGTGCAGAACAGCTACATCCTGATCCTCGCGATCGGCATGGTGATGGTCATCATCGCCGGCCACATCGACCTCTCGGTCGGCAGTGTGGTGGCGTTCATCGGCGCCATGGCCGGCGTGTTCATCTCGAACTGGCATCTGCCCTGGCCGCTCGCCATCGTGTTCTGCCTGGTGCTGGGTGCGCTGGTCGGCGCGTGGCAGGGGTTCTGGATCGCGTACTTCGGCATCCCGGCGTTCATCGTCACGCTCGCCGGCATGCTCGCGTTCCGCGGGGCTGCGCAGATCGCGCTGGGCAACCAGCAGATCTCGTTCTTCCCGAAGGAGTTCCGCGCGATCGGATCGGGCTTCCTGCCCGCGTTCGGGACCACCGGCTACGAGCCGCTGACGATGATCCTGGGCCTCCTCGCGAGCATCGCCATCCTGGCGTCGTCCCTGCGGCAACGGGCCGTGCGCCGCAAGTACGACCTCGAGGACGAGCCGCTGTGGTGGTTCATCATCAAGCTGGTGTTCCTCATCGCGCTCGTGCTCGTCATGACCGTGCTGCTCGCCAGCTACAACGGCACGCCGATCGTGCTGATCATCCTGGCCGTGCTGGTCATCGGCTACTCGGCGATCATGAACGGCTCCGTCTTCGGCCGCCACATCTATGCGATCGGTGGCAACCTGGCCGCGGCGGCGCTCTCGGGCGTCAAGACCAAGCGCGTCACGTTCCTGCTGTTCGTCAACATGGGCGTGCTGTCCGCGGTCGCGGGCCTGGTGTTCACCGCGGGGCTCAACCTGGCGAGTCCAAGCGCCGGAACGAGCTTCGAGCTGGATGCGATCTCCGCCGTCTTCATCGGTGGCGCGGCGGTCACCGGAGGCATCGGAACGGTCACCGGCGCGATCATCGGTGGTCTGATCATCGGCGTGCTCAACAACGGCATGTCGATCCTCGGCATCGACAGCGACTACCAGTTGCTGATCAAGGGTCTGGTGCTGCTCGCCGCCGTCGCCTTCGACGTGTACAACAAGCGGCGGTCGGTGGGGCAGTAGGGCGGGTTGTCGCGGCGGGACGGTCTTGGTAAGCCTGAGGCTGATCAAGGAGGTCCCATGAAAGCGATCACGGTGTCCGACGCTGCGGCTGGTGCCGCGGGGATGCGGCTCGACGAGCGTCCGCATCCCCACGCCTCGGAGAACGACGTCATCGTCCGGGTGCACGCCGCCGGTTTCACGCCGGGGGAGCTGTCGTGGCCGGCCACCTGGACCGACCGGGCCGGCCGCGACCGCACCCCCACTGTTCCTGGGCATGAGCTCGCGGGGGTGGTGACCGAGCTGGGCTACGGCACGACCGGCCTGACGGTCGGCCAGCGCGTGTTCGGGCTGGCCGACTGGACGCGCGACGGCACGCTGGCGGAGTACGTCGCCGTGGAGGCGCGGAACCTCGCCCCGCTGCCCGCCGACGTCGACTTCGTGAAGGGAGCCAGCCTCCCGATCTCAGGACTGACCGCCTGGCAGGGGCTCTTCCTGCACGGCGGGGTGCAGGCTGGCCAGACCGTGCTCGTCACGGGCGCGGCCGGCGGGGTCGGCTCGGTCGTGGTGCAGCTGGCGCGGGCTGCCGGCGCTCGGGTGATCGGTGTCGGGCGTGACGGGCATCGTTCGCGGGCCGAGGAAGCGGGTGCGCACGCGTTCGCCGAGGTGTCGGACCTTGCGCAGGTGGGCGAGGTGGATGCGGTCTTCGACGTGCTCGGCGGAGAGGTGGGGTCGCAGGCCGCGGCCCTGGTTCGCGAGGGCGGAACGCTGATCTCGATCGCGGCGCCGCCCGAGGGTTCGCGCGTGGGCGTGCGGTCCGTTTTCTTCGTGGTGGAGCCGAGCAGGGCGGAGCTCGTCGAGCTCGTGGGACGGGTGCGCCGCGGAGAGTTGCGAACGTTCGTCGGGGCGGTGGTGCCGCTCAGCGAGGCGCCTGCGGCGTTCAGCGGAAGCGGCCCGCGCGGCGGAGGCAAGACGATCGTGCGGGTCGCGGAGGACTAGCGCCCGTCAGGCCTCGGACGCGAAGACCTCCTTGGCGACGGCCATCGCCGACATGGCCTTCGGCCAGCCCGCGTAGAACGCGAGGTGCGTGATCGCCTCGACCAGCTCCGCCTCCGTCGCGCCGTTGTCGCGCGCGAACGCGAGGTGGAAGCGCAGCTGCTCGACGTTGCCGCCGGTCAGCAGCGCGGCCACCGTCACGAGGCTCCGGTCGCGCTTGGACAGCTCCGGCCGTTCCCACACCTCGTCGAAGAGCACCCGGTCGGTGTAGTGCACGAGCCCCGGGGCGAAGTCGCCGAATGCGCGCTGTCCGCCCGTCCATCCCGTCGTCTCGTCGCTCATGCGCTGCGCCCTTCGTACTCGTCGTCCGTGATGTGCTCTTTCCACGTAGTGGTCTTCGCGGGGTCGTCCGCCGACTCCAGCATCGCGATGTGCTCCATGAAGCAGCCCGGCGCCGCGGCGTGCCAGTGATCCTGGCCGGGCGGTGTGTAGAGGGTCTCTCCCGGGTGCACCTCGATGATGGTGCCGTCGCGGTCGCCGAAGCGGGCGACCCCGGCCGTGACCCGCAGGTACTGGCCGCGCGCATGGCTGTGCCAGGCGGTGCGGGCGCCGGGCGCGAAGCGGACCAGCGCGACGGTCATCCGCTGGTCGTCCTCGTGCGGGCCGGCGATCGGGTCCACCCAGACCTCGCCGGCGAACTGCTCCGGTGGATTCAGGATGGTGGGGATGCGGGGCTCGATGTTCATCGCGCGTCCTTTCTGTGAGCGATCACAGCGTGAGCAGCACCTTGGTGGCGCGGCGCTCATCCATCGCCCGGTAACCTTCGGCCGCGTCCTCCAGCGGAAGAGTGAGGTCGAAAACGAGCCCGGGGTCGATCTCGCCGTCCATGATGAGCCCGATCAGCTCCGGGAGGAACCGGCGCACGGGCGCGGGTCCGCCGTGCAGGTGCACGCCGGAGAAGAACAGTTCGAGGCCGGGCAGCTCGACGTCGTGCGAGACGCCGACGTAGCCGACGTGTCCGCCGGGGCGGGTGGCGCGGATCGCCTGCATCATCGACTCCTGCGTTCCGACGGCCTCGATGACAGAGTGGGCGCCGAGCCCGTCGGTGAGCTCCTTGATCTTCTCCACACCCGCGTCGCCGCGCTCCTCGACGATGTCGGTGGCGCCGAAGCGGCGGGCGAGTGCGTGCCGGTCGGCGTGGCGGCTCATGGCGATGATGCGCTCGGCGCCGAGCTGCTTCGCCGCGAGGACGCCGAGCAGCCCGACCGCGCCGTCGCCGACCACGGCGACGGTCTTCCCGGGCCCGGCCTCGGCGGCGACGGCGGCGAACCATCCCGTGCCGAGTACGTCGGACGCGGCGAGCAGACCGCGAACCTGCTTCTCGTCCGGTTGGCCGGGAACGACGACGAGCGTGCCGTCGGCCAGCGGGACGCGCAGCTTCTCCGCCTGCGTGCCGATGGCGCCCATCGGCACGGCGTGGACGCAGCGCGACTGGTAGCCGGCCCGGCAGATCTCACAGGTGTTGTCGGAGGCGAAGAACGAGCCCACGACGAAGTCGCCGACGGAGAGGGTGGAGACGGCGTCGCCGACCTGCTCCACGACTCCCACGTACTCGTGGCCCATGGGGGTCGGCCGGTCCACCGGGTCCGTCCCGCGGTACGGCCACAGGTCCGAGCCGCAGATGCAGGCCGCCTCGACGCGGATGATCGCGTCCGTCGGCTCCTGGATTCTCGGGTCGTCACGCTCTTCGACGCGGACGTCCCGGGGTGCGTACATGACTACTCCACGCATGTGCGAGGTCCTTCCGTTGGGTACGCATCCATGACACCCGCTCGACGGCGGGCGCGGGAGTCCCTGATGTGACGTGCACTGGCGTGACGTGCACTGGCATGACGTGTACTGAGAGGGAACCCCTCCGCCGGCCGCACGGACGTACTCTCGATGCCATGGACAACCGAGCAGAGGTACGCGAGTTCCTGATGAGCAGGCGCGCGCGGCTCCGACCCGAGATGGCCGGCCTGCCCGCCGGCGAGGGCCGGCGCGTCAGCGGCCTGCGCCGTTCCGAGGTCGCGATGCTCGCGGGGGTCAGCGTGGAGTACTACGCGAAGCTGGAGCGCGGCTCGATTTCGGGCGCCTCCGCCGCCGTACTCGACGCGGTGTCGCAGGCGCTCCAGCTCGACGACGCCGAGCGTGCGCACCTGCTCGACCTGGCTCGCGCGGCTGACGGCATTCCCACCTCCGGACGGTCCCGGCGCCGCAGCACCCGCAACCCGGTTCAGCGACCGAGTCTGCAGTGGATGCTCGAGGCCGTCACCGAGGGCATCGCCGTCGTCCGCAACGTCCAGTCGGATGTGATCGCCTTCAACGCGCTGGGCCGCGCGTTCTACGCGCCCATGATCGGGGACGGAGGACGCACGCCGAACTTCGCGCGCTTCCAGTTCCTCGATCCGGCCTCCCGCGACTTCTACCCCGACTGGGACCTGTTCGCCGACATGTGCGTCGCCGTCATGCGCGCCGAGGCGGGCCGCGACCCGCACAATCCGGCTCTGCAGGAACTCGTCGGGGAGCTGTCCACCCGCAGCGACTCCTTCCGCCGGCTGTGGGGCGCGCACAACGTCCGCACCCACGGCGCCGGCACGAAGCGTTTCCACCACCCGGTCGTCGGGGACGTCACTCTCGCCTTCGAGGAGCTGGCGGTCACCGCCGAACCCGGGCACGTCGTCCTGGTGTACACCGCCGAGCCGGGCTCCGACTCTGCGCAGAAGCTGCGACTGCTCGCATCGTGGGCGGCGGAGCACCCTGTCATCCCCCAGACGGAGAGGATCGCGGAGGCATGACCGGCTGGACTCCCGAGGAGCTGCGCGCCATCGCCTCCACCGACGACTTCCACATCTCGCCGTTCCGTGAGGACGGGACGACGCTGGGCACCCCCACCTGGATCTGGTCGGTCGTCGTGGACGACACCGTCTGGGTCCGCGCCTACAACGGCACCGCCTCGCGCTGGTACCGGGCCGCGCGAGCGCAGCGCGCCGGCCGGGTCACCGCGGGCGGCATCCAGAAGGACGTCGTCTTCACCCCGGTCGAGGATGGCGCTGTCAACGACCGCGTGGACGCCGCCTACGAGGCGAAATACGGCGACAGCCCGTACTTCCCGCCGATGGTGACGGCGAAGACGCGGGCGGCGACCGTTCGCGTCGATCCGCGCTGAGCCCCGGATGACGGCTGCCCGCCGTCGTCGGTCAGCGCTATCCTCCCGTCAGGGAGGGAGCACGATGTCGTTCCGCGAGCTGCACACCGCCGACCTGCCCCTCCTGCTGCCCAATGCGTGGGATGTGGGGTCGGCGATCGCATTCGCCGAGGCCGGATTCGACGCGGTCGGGACGACCAGCTTCGGCGTGAACGCCTCCACGGGCCGGCCCGACTCCGACGGAGCGAGCCGCGAGGCCACTCTGACCTTGGTGGCACTGATCACGGCACTTCCTGTGTACATCTCCGCCGACATCGAGGACGGTTTCAGCGACGACCCGGCAGAGGTCGCCGACCTCGTCGCGGGTCTCGGTGTCGCCGGTGTGAATCTCGAGGACTCGGCCGGTGGGCACCTGGTCGACCCGTCCATCCCGGCTGCGAAGATTGCCGCCATCAGGAAGGCGGCGCCCGAGGTCTTCGTCAACGCGCGCGTCGACTCGTACTGGTTCCACGAGGAGGCCACGGTGCCCGCGGTGCGCGATCGGGCGAAGGCGTACGCCGACGCGGGTGCGGACGGAATCTTCGTCCCGGGCGCTTCCGACCCCGCGACACTGGAGCAGCTGGCCGCATCCATCCCGCTCCCCTTGAACGTGCTCGTCGTGCCGGGGCTCACCCTCACTGAGTTGGGGCGCCTGGGTGTGCGCCGCGTCAGCACGGGATCCCTCCCATACCGCGTCGCGATCGACGCGGCGGTCGGCGTCGCGACCGCGGTCCGCGACGGCCGGGAGGTTCCGCCGGCCACTTCATACGCCGAGTCGCAGCAGCGGCTGATCGACTTCTCGCAGCGCACGCACCGCTGACCCCGAACACGAGAACGGCGCCGAAGGCCGAAGCCTCCGGCGCCGTCACCGGGACTACTACTTGGCCCCGAGCCCCGTCTGGAGCCGGGTGATCGACGCCGACCCGCCCACGAACTTCGCAAGCGTCACAGTGTCGAGGTTCGGCCCGTACGCCGTGGCGTTGCCGAGCGTGAGCGCGCCTCCACCCGTCGTCAGCGTCAGCGGGACGGTCTTGTCCCAGTAGCTGTTCCACGAGTAGTTGTGCCGGAAGGCAGCGCGGGTCGTAGCGCCGCCGGCCTCGGTCACGTCGAGGAAGCGACTGATCACCTGCGGGTTGTAGTTGATCGCCGCCGACTTGTCGGCGTTCGCCGCCCCGAGGACCAGCTGGTAGTCGCCCGCGGCGAATCCGCTGGGCCGCGGCACGGTGAGGGTGTTGGCCGCACCGTTGCCGAGGTAGCCGACGTCGCGGACGACGCCCTGCGCATCCGCCGAGCCGTTCGAGTTGGCCGGGTCGGTCTGCACCTTTGCCGCCCCTGCCAGCGGCAGGGCCTCCGCCTCGCTGCGGAAGACGAGCGACGCATCCGCGTCGGCCGCCTTCTGCTCCGCCCCGCGCACCGTCGACACGTCGCCGACGAGCACAGTGCCGGCCGCCGCGCGGACGGACAGCTCGTTGACGCCCTGCGGCAGGAACAGCCGGACGGTGGCGTCGAAGACGCCCGGACCCGTGGATGCGGGAAGCGCGACACTGCGGCCGTTGACGACGAGGACGGGCGTTCCGCCCTTCCCTGTCGCCGCGAAGTGCGTGGTCACGTCGTAGTACCCGGTCGCCGCGGTGGCGGCGAAGAAGGTGGCGCTGCCGCCTCCGCTCACCGACGCGTAGCCGCGAGCGGCGGGCTGCTTCCAGGACAGCGCCGCTCCACCGGCCAGCCTTGCGTCGACGGCCGGGTAGGTCGCACGCTCACCCGAGGTGACGTCGTACAGGTCGAACCGGTCGAGCGTGATGTCGGCGCCGGGCAGGACCGTCGTGCCGTCGGCGCTGGCGCGCAGCGACAGGGCGTGCGTTCCGGCGGACAGGTGGATGGTCGCCTCGGCGGTGCCCCGGTAGCCCCAGTTGAGATCGGCCGAGTACTTCACGAGCTGATTCAGCGTGCCGTCGACGAAGAGGGCGTGCTTGCCCGGCGTCGCGTTCGACCCGCTCAGCACCGAAAGGCGGTAGTCGCCGGACGTCGGGACGGTCACATTCCAGGTGGCCGAGGAGCCGGCGCGGTTGAACGAGCCGACGTCCTTGCCACCGGAGGCCATGAAGGACCACTCGCGCGACGGATCCTGGGTGTAGACGGTGGCGTTCGAGAGCGTTGCGTTCTCGGCCTCCGTGCTGTTGACCAGGTCGGCGGCGACCGGCTGCGGGTCGGTCGCCTGCGGCGTGATCTGCAGCTGGTACGCCGAGTATCGGTCGCTGTTCGGAACGGTGACCGAGATGCTGCCGTGGTCGACCTTCGCCGTCGTCGAGAGGATGACCGGCGGCTGCAGCGAGGCGCCCTCGGCGCCGTTCAGGCGGTCGGCGCGCACCCGCACGTCCACCGTGGTGCCGAAGGTGGAGGCGTCCAGTCCCTTCACGTCCACGCTCACATCGGAGGTGCCTCCGCCGAAGAGTACGGTCGCCGTGCGGGCGTCACTGTCGAGCGCGGCGAGACCCTGCAGGGTGTCGGGCTTGTTCAGCTGCGGGGGAGTGACCTGCGCGGTCTGGGAGCCGGCGAGGTCGCCGTACCAGTTGAACATCCACCATCCTCCGTTCGCGCCGTTGTTGCGCGATGAGTTGTCGGAGAGGTTGCCCGCGTAGTTCCAATAGGCGGTCTGGGCGTCGACCTTCTCGCTCTCGAACATCGAGATCCACTGCACCAGCTGGCCGGGCACGCCCATGTCGCGCAGCATCCCGAACTCGGTGATGTTGACCGGGATGGGCGGGATGCCGAGCCGCTGAAGCAGCGCGGTGTACTCGTCGTGGTGGCCGCGGAAGGTCGCCAGGTTGTTCGTGCCCAGCTCGTGCCAGATGAAGATGTCGGGCAGTTCGGAGTGCGCCTTGGCGTAGGTGAGGAAGTCGGTGCTGCGGTCGGCGTGCCAGACCGAGTCGCCCGGGCCGCCCACTCGCGCGTGGCCCAGCCCGTGCTCGGCGTAGACGCCCTGGATCAGGTCGTAGGCCGCGGACCAGTCGGCGAGGAACTGGTCCTTCTGCGTCGACCAGTTGGGGTACCAGTTGCCGCCGTCGGGCTCGTTGAACGGGATGAAGACGTACTTCTCGGGATGCTTGGATGTGGTGGCCACATCCTCGACGACCTTCTTCAGCACGGGCAGGTAGTCCCAGACTCCGTCGCCGTTCGCGTCGCCTGGGCGCTTTCCGGCGTTGTACGGCCAGTCGGGGTACATGTCCTGCGCATAGACGTACAGGTCCTGCCCGCCGCCGGCGAAGAACGACGACTCGACCTGGAGGGCGTCGCCGTTGGGATGCTGGGCACCGAACGGCGGCTTCTGCGAGGTGTTGGTGATGTGGGCGCCGTCGAGGACGGACTGGCTGGGCACCCCGTCATCGCCGAGACCGTAGAGCGTGCCGGTGGCGCCGCCCCGGAACGCGCCGGTCGTCTGCGACAGGTCGACGCCGAGGTGGTCGACTCCTGCGGCCGCGGCGGGGAGGGCGGAGAGGCCGCCCGACGCGAGGGCGAGCCCCGCGGCAAGCGCGATCGAGGGCGGGAGGATGCTTCGCAGGCGGTGCCTGCGTTGTGTTCCGTTCACGCGGTACTCCTTCGTACGGATCGGTTGATTGGTTCCGGGCTCGCGTCGGGTCTCCACCGTGGAGCGCATTTCTGAAACCGCTATCATGATAGCGATTTCGCCACCATCCACAAGAGCGAGACGAAGTCATATGATCACTGATCTGATAGCGCTATCAGAATTGAGTTGCAAAAGCTTCTGATAGCGCTATCATGAACCGATGCGGCGACCGGCCGCGACCATCCGCGACGACGAGGAGACCGATGACCGAGCGCCTGAGCTGGGGAAGTGCGACGCTGACCGTCGAGGTCGAATGGTCGCCCGACTCCGCACCGCGCGTGGCCGCGATCGAAACCGACGGGCTCCGGCTGGAGATGCCGCCGGGGCTCCCGCTCGTCGACGTGCTCGCGGTCAGCCACGGCCACTCCCTCGCCAGCGATCGCCTCGTCCACACGGCCATCGGCCACGACCTCCGCTACGCCGGCCACGACGAGGAGCGGACCGAGCACGGTCCTGAGTTGCGGTTCCGGATGGCGCACGCCGGCAGCGGACTCGCCATCGAACTCCGGCTGGAGCTTACCGACGGACTCTCCGTCCTGCGGTCGAGCGCCACCGTGGTCAACGGCGGTTCCGAGCCGGTCGTGCTGCGCTCCATCCCCTCGCTCGCCCTCTACCTCGGCGGGAACGGCCGGAGCAGCATCCGCGACTGGGAGGTGTACCACGCCCTGAGCGATTGGCTGGGCGAGGGCCGGTGGGTGCGGGAGCCGCTGAACGGGGTCCGCTTCCCGCGCCTCGAGCAGCACCTGACGAACCACAACCCGCGCGGCGAGTTCAGCGTGATCTCCTCCGGCACCTGGTCCACCGGCAAGCACCTCCCGGTCGCCGCGATCCGGTCGACGCTGCTCGGCGCCGCCTGGGCGTGGCAGATCGAGCACAACGGAGCATGGCGCTGGGAGCTCGGCGAGGACACCGCGAGCGGATACCTCGCCCTCTCCGGGCCCACCGACACGGACCACCAGTGGAGCCAGGAGCTCCGCCCGGGCGACTCCTTCACGACTGTCCCCGCTGCGCTGGCCCTGGCGCGCGACGTCACCTCCGCGGTCGGGCAGCTCACCGCCTACCGCCGGGCCCGCCGCCGCGCGCATCCCGACAACGCCGCGATGCCAGTCGTCTTCAACGACTACATGAACACGCTCAACGGCGACCCCACCACCGAGAAGCTGCTACCCCTGATCGACGCGGCAGCGCGGGCCGGAGCGGAGGTCTTCTGCATCGATGCCGGCTGGTACGACGACAGCGGCGAATGGTGGGACACCGTCGGCGAGTGGGTGCCGAGCACGACGCGCTTCCCCGGCGGCCTCTCCGAGGTGATCGACCACATCCGCGACGCCGGGATGGTGCCGGGGCTCTGGCTCGAGCCCGAGGTCATCGGCGTGAACAGCCCGATGGCGGAGCGCATGCCGGACGAAGCGTTCCTCCAGCGCAAGGGCGAGCGCGTGGTCGAGCACCACCGCTACCACCTCGACCTCCGGCACCCGGCGGCCCGCGCGCACCTCGACGGGGTGGTCGATCGGCTGGTCGAGGAGTTCGGCATCGGCTTCTTCAAACTGGACTACAACATCAACCCGGGCCCCGGTACGGACCGCGACGCGGACAGCGTCGGCGCCGGGCTCCTCGCGCACAACCGCGCCCACCTCGACTGGCTCGACGGCGTCCTCGACCGGCACCCCGGGCTCGTGCTCGAAAACTGCGCGTCCGGTGCGATGCGTTCCGATTTCGCCATGCTGTCGCGTCTGCAGATGCAGTCGACCTCCGATCAGCAGGACTTCCTCAAGTACCCGCCCATCGCCGCGAGCGCCCCGGCGGCCATGCTGCCGGAGCAGGCGGCCAGCTGGGCGTATCCCCAGCCCGAGATGACCCGGGAGGAGGTCGCCTTCTGCCTGGCGACCGGGATGCTCGGCCGCTACTACGTGTCCGGTCACCTCGCCCGCATGGACGACGAGCGGCTCGCGCTGGTGTCCGACGCCGTCGCGGTCGCCAAGGAGCTGCGCGGCGAGCTCGCCGCATCCACTCCGTTCTGGCCGCTCGGCATCCCCACCTGGGATGCCGCCTGGACTTCGCTCGGGCTCGTCGTCGACGGCGGCGCGCTCGTCACCGTCTGGAACCGGGACCCATCGGCTCCGGAGACCATCCTCGCGCTGCCGGCCTTCGCCGGGCGCGAGCTGGCCGTCACCACCGTCTTCCCGCGATCCCTTCCCGAGTGGCAGTTCCACTGGGACGCGGGTACAGGAGAGCTCCACGTCGCCAGCCCCCTCGGCGAGGTCGGCGCGCGCGTTCTCCGCATCGAGGTCGCGACGAACGTCGCGTCCGCAACGTATTCCGCAACACCGAGCCAGTAGCGCTACCGTCGCTACGTCACACAAGGAGAGCAGTTCAATGAAGATCGCTTGGAAGGGAGCCGCCTCGATCGCGGCCATCGCGGCCGCCGCGGCGCTCGTTCTGTCGGGGTGCAGCGACCCCGGCTCCGGAGGCGGCAGCGCGGGCAGCGCGTCGTGGCCGGCACAGGACACGAAACTGGACGGCGTCAGCCTCACCATCTGGGCCGCGCAGAACTCGAACAAGACCCCGGAGAGCGTCATCTCCGGTTTCGAGAAGGCGACCGGTGCGAAGGTCAAGGTCGTCACCATCCCCGACCCGTACGAGCAGGGTGTGCAGACGAAGGTGGCGACCGGTGACAAGCCGGACCTCGCCTTCTGGCAGCCCACCGCATCCGAACTCACCGCCCTCAACGCCACCCAGAACCTGCAGTCGCTGGAAGGCGCGCCCTGGGTGAAGAACTACACGGGCAACCTGGCCGACATGACCGGCAAGCTCGACGGCACCCGCTACGCGGCGCTCGTCACCACCCCGGCCGTCATCGGCGTCTACTACAACAAGGACGTCTTCGCGGCGAACGGCATCACCACCACCCCGAAGAACTGGGACGAGTTCATCGCGCTGGCCGAGCAGCTCAAGGCCAAGGGCGTCGACCCGTTCTACGAGATGGGCGGCGACAAGTGGGCCACCCAGTGGTGGGTGCAGGCCCAGCTGGCGGATGCCGCCAAGGACGGCCTGTGGGACAAGGTGAACCAGAACAAGGAGAAGTTCACCGACCCGACCATCCAGGGCGCCATCGACAGCTACCAGAAGCTGATCCAGCAGGGATTGTTCAACTCCGACATCAAGACGGCGACCTTCGTCGACCAGGGGACCGCGCTGCTGGGCGGCAAAGCCGCCATGGCGATGCAGGTCAACTCGTTCTTCGGTGAGCTGCAGGCGACCTCGAACACGGAGGAGCTGAACAAGAAGATCGGCTTCTTCCCGATCTCGCCGAAGGGCAACGTCGGCACGTACATCCCCGACCAGTCCAACGCCCTCGTCGCGTTCAAGACCGGTGACAGCAAGCGGGAGGCTGCGGCACGCCAGTTCCTCAGCTACTGGCTCGGCGACGGGTACGCGGACTTCGTGAAGGCGCAGTCCACCGTCTCCCTGATCAAGGGCGTCGACACCCCGAGCACGGTTCCGACCGCCCTGACCGACGTGGCCGCCTCGCTCGACAGCTCCGTCGGGTCGATGCAGGCGCTCGCCGTGGCGAACCCGGACCTGTACCTGAACCTCGCCGACATGATCCAGGGCACCAAGACCCCAGCCCAGGTCGCAGAGGCCACGCAGGCGCAGTTCGCCCAGCTGGCCAAGGCCCAAGGGGTGAAGGGCTTCTAGCCCTCGGACGCCGGGGCGGCGGTGACGTCGCCCCGGCGGTTCCCGGCCCCTCCCGAACCCGCCGATCACGAAGGAAGGCAGACACCGTGACCGCACAACTCGCCCCGCCGGCGCCCACCACGGCGCCGCCGCCCGCCCGCCAGCGCGCCCCGCGTCCGCGTCGGCGCCAGGACCACCCGGCCTGGTTCCTCGTGCCCGCCCTGCTGGTGCTGGTCGTCTTCTTCTTCGTGCCGACGATCTTCAACTTCGTCTACGCGTTCACGAACTGGTCCAGCTTCCACAGCGACATCGGCTTCGTCGGCTTCGACAACTTCGCGTCGCTGTTCAGCAACGGCAGCCTCCTGAACGACCTGCGCATCACCCTCGTCTACGCGGTGCTGGTCGCCGTGTTCCAGAACCTCTTCGGCCTCGTCCTCGCGCTCGTGCTGGAGCGAGACACCGCGATCAACCGGTTCGCTCGCGTGGCCTTCTTCGTTCCCGTCGTGATGTCGGCGCTCGCGGTCGGCTACATCTTCCAGGCGATGCTGAAGCCCGAGGGCGCGTTCAACCAGATCCTCGGCTTCTTCACCGGCCAGCACGTCACAATCGCGTGGCTCGGCAGCACCACCTGGACCATCGTCGTCGTCGCGCTCATCCACGCGTGGAAGTGGATGGGGCTCTCGATGCTGATCTTCCTCGCGGGACTCAAGACCATCAATGAGGACATCCTCGAAGCCGCCCGCCTCGACGGCGCCGGTTGGTGGACCACCTTCCGCACCATCCGCTTCCCGCTGCTCGCGCCCGCCGTGACCTTCAACGTGGCGACGGCACTGCTCGGGTCGATGAACGGGTTCGACATCGTCCAGGCGACCACCGGCGGTGGGCCGGGCGGCACGACCGAGCTCCTCAACATCTTCATCTTCCGCACCTTCGGGCAGGGGCTGTTCGCCCAGGCGACCACGATGAGCCTGGCACTCTTCCTGATGGTGGCGATCCTCGCGTTCCCCGTCATCTACTTCCTGCGCAGAAGGGAGAACGTGCTGTGAGCGCGCTCGCCTCCACTAGTCGTCGCCGGCGGGCACTGAAGCCGTCGCGCATCCTGCAGCCGATCCTCGCGATCGTGCTCGTGGTGCTCCTCCTCGGCGTCCCGTTCTGGCTGGTCGTCGTGACCGCCGGGAAGGACCAGGCGGAAGCTCTCAACCCGAGCCTCGCGCTGCCGACCGCGTGGCACCTCCTGCAGAACTTCGCCACGGTCCTCGACCAGGGCCGGATGGTTCCCGCCTTCTTCGGCAGCCTCCTGATCATGGTGCCGTCGGTCTTCGGCGTACTGCTGCTCGGGGCCATGGCCTCGTGGATCCTGGGGCGGCGCCGAGGTCGCGGAATCGCGTTCGTCTACGCGCTCGGCATCAGCGGTATCGTGCTGCCGCCCGCGGTCGTGACGATCGTGCTGTTGCTGCGGCAGCTCGGCCTCGCCGGCACAGCGGTCGGCATGATCGGGGTCTACATGGGCATGTACATGTCCACCGTGATCTTCTTCGTGACCGGGTTCGTCCGGACCATCCCGGTCGAGCTGGAGGAGGCTGCACGGGTGGACGGCGCCGGACCGGTGAAGGTGTTCTTCCGCGTCATCCTGCCGCTGCTCACTCCGACGCTCGCGACGGCGACCATCCTGATCTGCCTGTACATCTGGAACGACGTCTTCTACGCGCTGTTCGTGATCGGCGGCCGCCTCGACACGCTCCCGCTCAACCTGTACCAGGTGGCGAGCGCGGGGCTCTATCTGCAGAACTGGCACCTGATCTTCGCCTACATCATCCTGATGAGCCTGCCGCTGCTGATCACCTTCACGGTGATGCAGCGCCGCATCATCTCGGGCATCACCAGCGGGGCAGTCAAATGATCGAGCGGGGCACCTGGCTATGCTGAGGGCGATGCCGAACAACGCGCCGAAACCGCCCGTGATCAGCGATGTCGCGCGCCGGGCGGGCGTCTCGGTCCCGACCGTGTCGCGCGTCCTCAACGGTGCCGCGTACGTCTCCGACGAGAAGCGGTCGCGGGTGATGCAGGCCATCCAGGAGCTCGACTTCCGGCCGTCCGCTGCCGCCCGCGCGCTCGTCGCCCGGCAGCCGAAGCTGATCGCCGTCATCGCGGGCAACACCTCCCGGTACGGCTACGCCGAGACCATCCGCGGCATCGAGGAGCGGGCGCGTGCCGCCGGCTACACGGTGACGATCACGGTGGTGGAGTCGGCCGACGACGAGACGATCGACACCGCCGTGTCGCTCGTGCTCGAGCAGCCCATCGCCGGGCTCGTCGTGCTCAAGTTCGATCCGCCCGGCGTCGCGGCCCTGCACCG
Source organism: Leifsonia sp. RCC_180 (assembly GCF_058138205.1). Lineage (NCBI taxonomy): Bacteria > Bacillati > Actinomycetota > Actinomycetes > Micrococcales > Microbacteriaceae > Leifsonia > Leifsonia sp. RCC_180. The sequence goes on from NZ_CP200340.1 coordinate 3,349,727, forward strand.
GCTCCCGAAGTCGATCCCGACGGTCTCGATCTCGGGCGTGCGCGAGTCGGGCGTCCCACAGGCGGTGCTCGCGGAGGCGGATGCCGCCGAAGAGGTCGTCGGTTACCTGCTGGAGCTCGGCCATGCGACCGTCCAGCATGTCCGGGTGCCTCCGTCGCGCAAGGAGGACGGCCGGACGACCGGCTGGAAGCGGGCGCTCGTCGCCCATGGCGCGCCCGTCCCGACCCCGATCGACGCGAGCTGGGAGCCGGAGTCCGGCCGGGAGATCGGCCGCGCGCTGGCCGACGACCCGGCCGTTACCGCGGTCTTCTGCGGCAACGACGAGATCGCGATGGGCGTCATCCGCGGCCTCGTGGAGGGCGGCAAGCGGGTGCCCGACGACGTCAGCGTCGCCGGCTTCGACGACCATCCCCTCGCCCGCATGTGGACGCCGCCGCTGACCACCGTGGACCAGGACTTCGTCGGCCTCGGTTCGCGCGCCTACGACCTGCTCGAAGGCGTGATGGCCGGCGGCAGGGTGCGGAAGTTCTCCTCGGAACGTCCAACGGTCGTCATCCGCGAGAGCACCGCGCCGCCGCCATCCTGAGCCGCGCGTCACCTCGGTGGCGTATTAGTGGGACATGACCACAACTCCTGACGTCCGGCACGATCCTGCCCGTGAATGGGAGAACGGCTGGGCAGGCGACCCGGGCGAACTCGTGTACGGACTCGACCTCTCGCGGTTCGCAGACGGCGACGGCGACGGATTCGGTGACTTCGCCGGCGCGATGCAGCACCTCGACTACCTCGCGTCGCTCGGGGTGACGTGGATCTGGCTTCTCCCGTTCTACCCGAGCGCCCGGCGCGACAACGGCTACGACGTCGACGACCACCTGGCCGTCGACCCGCGCTTCGGCGACCTCGACGACGTTCGCGCGTTTCTCGCCGCCGCCCATGAGCGGGGGATGCGCGTCCTCATCGACGCCGTCCTGCACCACACGTCCGACCGGCACGAGTGGTTCCTCGCCGCGCGGGAGGACCCCGACGGCGAGGCCGGCCGGTTCTTCGTCTGGAGCGAGGACGACTCGATGGAGCCGGGCGACCATCCCATGTTCCCCGGCGAGGACGACGAAGTCTGGCGGTTCGACGAGCGGGCGGGCCGCTACTTCCACCACCAGTTCTATGGGTTCCAGCCGGACCTCAACGCCACCGACCCCGACGTGTTCGAGGCGATCGTTCACGTGCTCAGCTTCTGGCTGGAGGTGGGCGTCGACGGGTTCCGGATCGACGCGGCCCTGCTGATCGTGCAGGGCAAGGGCCGGCCGGACACGGATGTGGAGGACGGCTCCTTCTTCGACGAGTTGCGGGCGCGGCTGCGGGAGGTGCGGCACGACGTCGCGCTGATCGCCGAGGCCGACGAGTCGCCGGAGCTGATGGCGGCGCTGGTGGAGAACGGCCGGTTCGAGGCGGTCATCGACTTCACGCTCAACAACGCGGTGATCCTCGCGCTGACGCGGGGCGAGGCCCAGCCGGTGGTGGATGCGCTAAGCCGGTTGGATGACAGCATCCCGCCGGTCGCCCGGCTCAACTTCCTGCACAACGCCGACGAGATCGACCTGCAACAACTCACCGACGCGGAACGGGCGGAGGCCTTCGAGCACTTCGCGCCGGAGGAGGCCATGCTGATCTATGGGCGCGGCATCCGTCGCGGCTGGGCGCCGATGATGCAGCCGCAGCAGCGCCTCCGGATGACCGTGAGCCTGCTGTACGCCCTGCCCGGCGTGCCGCTGCTGTTGGCCGGGCAGGAACTGGGCGTCGGCGACGACCTCACGATCGAGGGGCGCGGTGCTGCGCGCACCACGATGCAGTGGGACGACACCCGCTGGGGCGGCTTCACCTCGGCCGAGGCATCACCGCTCACCCTGCCGGCGCAGGCGAGCGGGCCGTTCGGCTCCGGGACGGTGAACGTCCGGGCGCAGGACGCGGACCCGGACTCCCTGTTGTCGCTCGTGCGCCGCATCTCCCGGGTGCGGCGGGAGAAGGACGCCGATGCGGGGGGCTGGACGGTGCTCGACGTGGGGCAGTCCTCCGTGCTCGCCATGCGTCGCGACGGGTTGATCACCCTGCACAACCTGTCGCCGGACGACGTCGAGGTGCAGCTCGACGTCGAGTGCGGCGACGTCCTGACGGAACGCTGGGACGGCCGGACCCTCGGCGGGTACGGCTTCGCCTGGCTCTCGGACTGACTCGCCGAGATCGCCGCTCAGACCGCGCGGATGGTCCAGGAGGCCGACGCCGACGCACCGGGCTCCAGCACGACGAGGTCCGTGCCGGAGTTGAAGGCGTCCGGCGGACAGGTCATCGGCTCGACGGCAAGGCCCAGACGGTTCAGTTCCGGCACCGGCTGGTCGGCGGTGTGGATCTGCACCCACGGGCAGTCCTCGCCCCACGCCAGCTCCACTCCGGTCCCGGACGGGGCGGTCACCCGGACGGTGGCTGCACCGTCGGCGGTGCGCTCGAGCCCGGTGAACGCGTGGTCGATGAAGGTGTCTCCGATCACCCGCGCGGCGCGGAAGTCCCAGACGCCGTCCCGCTCCGTCGCGACATCGACGAGACCGATGGGGACGAGACGGTCTTCGGTGACCGTCAGCACCTCATCGGCGGGGAGGGTCAGCGTCCAGTCGTCGACCCGTCCGTCGCCGGCCACCAGATAGGGATGCGGCCCGGTGCCCCACGGCGCGCGCGTCGGGCCGGTGTTCGTGCCGGTGACCGTGGTGTGCAGTCCCTCCTCGTCGAGGGTGAAGGCGACGCTCACCTCCACGCGGTGCGGGTAGCCCTGCTGCGCCTCGATGGTGGCCGCGAACGTCACGCTGTCCGCAGCGCGGTCGACGGCGGCGAAGTCGAGCCATGCGGCGAGGCCGTGGAGGGCATGCCCGCGGTTGGGCTCGGTGAGCGCCAGCTGCTGCTCGAAACCGTCGAACGCGTACCGCCCATCGACGACCCGGTTCGGCCACGGCGCGAGCGTCGCGCCCCGGAAAGCGGGGCGCACCTCATCTGCGCCGAACGGCACGACGAGGTCGCGACCGTCGAACTGCAGCGTACGCAGCGTCGCGCCGACGGACGCGATGGTCGCGTGGTAGTCGCCCGCGGTGAGGCCGAAGTGGGTTCCGGAGATGGGTGTGTTCATCCGCCCATTGTCTCCAACCCGTCCGCCCACCGTCGAGTCCGCAACTTTTGCGCGCTCAGGGGGCTCTCAGCGTGCAAAGTGCGCGGACTCGATGGAGGGGGATTCGGGAGGGGTTATGCGGTCGCGCGCAGGGCGGCGTAGAGGTCGGCGCGAGCAGCGAAGGAGCCGAGGTCTCGGCCCAGCAGGCGCTCCGCCTCGGCCACCCGGGCGCGCAGGGTGTGGCGGTGGATGCCGAGCTGCCGGGCGGCAACGTCGTAGACGCCGTCCGCGTCGAGCCACGTGCGGAGCACTCCCGGCAGCGACGGGTCGGATGCGACGAGCGGCTGCAGGGCGGTCGCCGCGACCGCGCGGGCATCCGGTGTGTGCAGCAGCGCCAGCATGCCCGCCGACGCGACGTCGTCGAACGAGGGGACCGGCTCGTCGGCCGAGGCCCGGCTGCGCGCGGCGTGGGCCTGTTCGAGGGCTGCGTCGAGCGCATCCAGGGCGGTGTCTGAGGAGATCCCCCCGCGCAGTTCGAAGCGCTTAGCGAGTGCCGTGGCGGCCGCGTCGTCGCCGAGCACGACGAGGTCCGCTCCGTCACGGGCGAAGAACCCGTCAGAGTTCGCCTCCAGCCAGTCGAGCGCAGCCGCCACGGCCGGCCCGCTCAGCACCGCCACCCGGAGCGGGGATGCGGGCAGCACCCCCAGCACCGGCTCGGCGATGGAGGCGGCGACCGCCGTGTCGCCGGCCAGCAGCGCCCGCCAGACGGCGGTCCGCAGCCGGGCGCGTGCCGCATCCGCCGCCCGTGACTGCTCGAGCGCGAGCCCGGCGAGCGCGACCACGCCGGTCACGACCTGCTGGGCGGGCGCATCCAGTCCCTCCGAACCGACCGCGAGGACGCCGCGCAGGCGACCAGCGGCACCGAGCGTCTGGAGGGCGAACGGACCGGCATCGGTGCCGACGGTGCCCGCTGCCCGCCGTCCGCTCCGCAGCAGCGGGTCGGCCGCCTCCGCGAGAGCCCGCCGCGCGCGGGCGTCGAGCGCACCGGAGGGGTAGCTGCGCCCGACGGCGCCGTCGCTGCCCACGAGCGCCACCGGCCGCTCGATCTGGCGCGAGAGCTCGGAGAGCACGGCACCCAGCGCATCCGGTCGGAGCGCGGCCAGGGAGATCGCGCGCGACGCCCGCAGCGCCCAGGTGCTCCGGGCGTACGCGTCGGCGGCGACGCGGTCGGCGACGAAGCGCGCCACGGCGATGAACGGCGTCCGGTACGGCACCTCGAAGAGCGGCAGCCCGAGGCGCGAGCACGCCTCGACGAGCGCAACCGGCGTCCCGTCGCGGACGACCTCCGTTCCGAATCCCAGCGCGGCGATGCCGTGCTCGGCCAGCCGCCGCACGTACGGCTCGGGGTCCTCCGGTGGCTGGGTCAGCAGCAGGACCTGACCAGCGGAGAGAAACGGCGTCGGGTCCGGCAGGTCGGAGCTGTGCGCCCAGGCCAGCGGGGCGTCGAGGTCTCCGACGGTGGGCGGTGTCAGCAGGCGCAGGCCCAGCTCGGCGCGCGCCAGCAGCTGGGTGAGAGTCGCGGGCATGGGGCTCCATCCGCCAGGGTGTCGATCCCCGGCGGAGTGATTGTACGTCGTGTCCAGCCCTGATCGCGTGTCGGGTTCCTACATTCGAACCATGACCATCCTCGACACCGCCATCGACGCCCCCGTCGGCGGACCCTCGCTCCCGCAGGAGCGCCGGCTCGTCACCCCGATCCCCGGCCCGGAGTCGCGCAAGCGGGCCGAGCGCAAGGCGCAGGCCGTCGCGGCCGGCGTCGGCACCACCATCCCGGTGTACGCGGTCGCAGCCGGCGGCGGCGTGCTCGTGGATGTGGACGGCAACTCTCTCATCGATCTCGGCTCGGGCATCGCGGTGACCGGCGTCGGCAACTCCGCTCCCCGCGTCGTCGAGGCGGTCACCGCGCAGGTCGCCGCCTTCACGCACACCTGCTTCACCATCGCTCCGTACGACTCCTACGTCGACGTGGCCGAGGCCCTCAACCGCCTCACCCCCGGCGACTTCGCCAAGCGCAGCGCCCTGTTCAACTCCGGCGCCGAGGCCGTCGAGAACGCGGTGAAGATCGCCCGTCACTACACCGGCAAGCAGGCGGTCGTCGCGTTCGACCACGCGTACCACGGCCGCACGAACCTCACGATGGGCCTGACCGCCAAGAACCAGCCGTACAAGAACGGGTTCGGACCGTTCGCCCCCGAGATCTACCGCGCACCGCTCAGCTACCCGCTGCGCGACGGCGGCCTCTCGGGCACCGAGGCCGCGGCGCGCGCCATCTCGATGATCGAGAAGCAGATCGGCGCCGCCAACCTGGCCGCGCTCATCATCGAGCCGATCCAGGGCGAGGGCGGCTTCATCGTCCCCGCCGACGGCTTCCTGCCGGCGCTGCAGGAGTGGGCGAACGCCAACGGCGTCGTCTTCATCGCCGACGAGGTGCAGACCGGCTTCGCCCGCACCGGCACGATGTTCGCGTCCGAGCAGTTCGGGATCACCCCCGACCTCATCGTCACCGCCAAGGGCATCGCCGGTGGTCTGCCGCTGTCCGCCGTCACCGGCCGTGCCGAGATCATGGACGCCCCGCAGGTCGGCGGCCTCGGCGGCACTTACGGAGGCAACCCGCTCGCCTGCGTCGCCGCGCTCGCGACGATCGAGACCTACGAGCAGGAGGACCTGGCGGGGCGCGCCCGGCAGATCGGCGACATCCTGTTCGAGAAGCTCGGCGCCCTGCGCGACGCCGACCCGCGCGTCGCCGAAGTGCGCGGACGCGGCGCGATGGTCGCGATCGAGCTCGTCGACCCGGCCACGGGAGAGCCGGATGCGGCCCTCACTTCGAAGGTCGCTGCGGCCGCCCACGCCGCGGGCGTCATCCTGCTCACCTGCGGCACCTACGGGAACGTCATCCGCTTCCTCCCGCCGCTGAGCATCCCGGACCACCTCCTCATCGAGGGTCTCGACGTCGTCGCGGAGGCGGTGGCGGGCGCATGACCATCGTCGACACCACCGCAGACACGACTGCAACCGCTCGCGAGGCCGACCTGCTCTCCCGCGTCCCCGACGGTCTCTTCATCGCGGGACAGTGGGAGGCCGGAAGCCGCGACCCGATCGAGGTGCAGGATCCCGCCACCGGCCGCGTCATCAAGCGCATCGCCAACGCGACGCCGGAGGACGGGATGCGCGCGCTCGACGCTGCTGTTGGCGCCGCCGACGAGTGGGCCGCCACCCCGCCCCGCGTCCGTGCCGAGATCCTGCGCCGCGCGTTCGACCTGCTGCAGGAGCGCCGCGACGACTTCGCCCTGCTGATGACCCTGGAGATGGGCAAGCCCCTCGCCGAGGCCAACGGCGAGGTCACCTACGGCGGCGAGTTTCTGCGCTGGTTCTCGGAGGAGGCCGTGCGCATCTCCGGGCGCTTCGGGCAGAACCCCGAGGGGACCGGCACCATGGTCGTCTCGCAGCGTCCGGTCGGGCCGTGCTACCTGATCACGCCGTGGAACTTCCCGCTCGCGATGGCGACCCGCAAGATCGCCCCCGCGCTCGCCGCGGGCTGCACCGTCGTGGTCAAGCCGGCCGAGCTGACGCCGCTGACCACGCTGTTCTTCGTGCAGCTGCTCGCCGACGCGGGGGTTCCGGCCGGCGTCGTCAATGTGGTGCCGACGAGCACCGCGCGGACCGTGTCCGAGCCGATCATCGCCGACCCGCGGCTGCGCAAGCTGTCGTTCACCGGTTCCACGCCGGTGGGCCGCTCGCTGCTCGCCCAGGCAGGCCAGAACGTGCTCCGCACCTCCATGGAGCTCGGCGGTAACGCCCCCTTCGTGGTGTTCGAGGACGCGGACCTGGATGCGGCGGTCAACGGAGCGATGCTCGCCAAGTTCCGCAACATCGGGCAGGCGTGCACCGCGGCCAACCGGTTCCTCGTGCACGAGTCCGTCGCCGACGAGTTCGCGCGGCGCGTCACCGAGAAGGTCGAGGCGCTGCGGATCGGTCGCGGCACCGACGACGGCGTGACCATCGGGCCGCTGATCGACGACCGTGCTGTCGCATCCATGTCGGCACTGGTTCAGGATGCGGTGGCCCGCGGCGCACGCGTGCTCACCGGCGGGACCGCACCCGCGGGCGACGGGTTCTTCTTCGAGCCGACCGTGATCGTGGATGTGCAGCCCGGCAGCGACCTCCTCCGCGAGGAGATCTTCGGGCCCATCCTGGCGATCAGCACCTTCTCGACCGAGGATGAGGCCGTCGCTGCCGCCAACTCGACCGAGTACGGGCTGGTCGGCTACGTCTTCACGGCGGATCTCGCCCGCGGTCAGCGGATGATCGATCGCATCGACACCGGAATGATGGGGCTCAACACGGGTCTCGTCTCCAACGCGGCCGCACCGTTCGGCGGCGTCAAGCAGTCGGGGCTCGGCCGCGAGGGCGGCCTGGAGGGCATCCACGAGTACCTGAGCACCAAGTACACGCTCATCCCGGCCTGACCGGAGCACCGAGGAGCGCGCCGGTCTGATTCAGTCGGCGCGCTTCTCCGCGTTCAGCTCGCGCTTGACATCGTGCTCGATCAACACAGGAACGAAGTCGCGCACGGGTGCGCCGTCGAACTCCCCGTGGTACTTCTCGACCAGCTCGTCGATGCGTTCGCGCGGCACCCCGGGGTAGCGGTCGGCGAGCCGCTCGGCAGCGTGTTCCACGGCGAGGTCCTCTTCTGCAGCCTTCTGGCGATCGTCGGTCGTCATGCCGAGATTATGCACCCGCATAGTTAACGCGCGGTATGGGTGGGTTCTGGCAGGCTGGGGGCATGGACGAGACCATCGAGGTAGTCGTAGTACGGGTGTTCACCGATGAGAGCGGGCGCAACGGCAACGAGCTCGGCATCGTGCGCAGTTCTGAGGCGACAGCCTCACGGGAGCAGGAGATCGCCTCCGCCCTCGGGTTCAGCGAGACGGTGTTCCTCGATGGGGTGGATGAGAGCACGCGTGACGCGGCGCTGCGCATCTTCACGCCGGCGAAGGAGCTGCCGTTCGCCGGGCATCCCAGCGTCGGCACCGCCTGGTGGCTCTCGGATCGCCGCACTCCGGTCGACGTGCTGATCGAGCGCGCCGGGGATGTCGAGGTGGCGGTCGACGACGACACCGCCTGGATCACCGCCCGGCCGGAGTGGGCGCCCGAATTCGAGTGGCTGGTCTTGCAGTCGCCGGACGACGTCGACGCCCTCGACCCGTTCGCCTTCCCGTCCGGTCAGCACTACGCCTACGCCTGGATCGACGAGGCGGCCGGCACGCTGCGCTCCCGCATGTTCGCGCCCGAGATGGGCATCATCGAGGACGAGGCGACCGGCGCTGCGGCCATCGCGCTGACGGCCCGGCTGGGCCGCTCGCTCAGCATCGTGCAGGGGGAGGGCTCCCAGCTCCAGACCGAGCTGCTCGACGACGGCCGGGTGCGCGTGGGCGGGACCACCGTGTACGACCGCACCATCGAGGCGACCCTCTAGCCCGTCTGCCTGACGCAACACGCCGCCATCGCCGGAGCGATGACGGCGTGTTGCGTCAACTGGTTGTTACCCGGCTGCTCGTTACTCGGCGACGCCGACGTACTCGGCGTCCTCGTCGGGAGTCTGCGCGCCCGACTCGAGACGGTCGCGCAGCGCACGGCCGAGGGCCGCATCCACGTTCGTCCAGTACTGGATGGCGCGCTCGCGGATGTCTTCGCGCTTCACGCCGCCGACCGCTCCGGCGATCGTGTCGAGGAAGCGCGCCCGCGCGGCGTCGTCGAACACCTCGCGGTAGAGGGTGCCTGCCTGACCGAAGTCGTCGTCCTCCGTGTGGAGCGTCGCCGCGGAGCGGACCAGCGCGCCGTCCGACTCCCACGCGCCCTCACCCGCGCGCTCCGGCTGCGCGGCCGGGCCGCCGAAGGAGTTTGGCGCGTACACCGGCGCGTCGGCCGGCTTGAAGCCGTGACGGCCGGCGCCATCCTGCGAGTAGTTGTTGACCGGGGCTACGGGTCGGTTGACCGGCAGCTCGTTGTAGTTGGTGCCGACGCGGTACCGCTGCGCGTCCGGGTAGGAGAAGACGCGGGCCATGAGCATCTTGTCCGGGCTGATGTCGATACCCGGCACGGTGTTCGCCGGCGAGAAGGCGGCCTGCTCGATCTCGGCGAAGAAGTTCTGCGGGTTCTCGGTGAGCGTGTGGATGCCGACCTCGATCAGTGGGTAGTCGCTGTGCGGCCACACCTTGGTCAGGTCGAACGGGTTGAAGCGGTAGTCCTTGGCGTGCTCGTACGGCATCACCTGCACCGAGACGCGCCAGGCGGGGAACTCGCCGCGCTCGATCGCCTCGTACAGGTCGCGCCGGTAGTAGTCGGCGTCGGCGCCCGCGAGCTGCTCCGCCTCGACGCCGGTGATCTCCTCGTTGCCCTGCAGCGAGTGGAAGTGGTACTTCACCCAGAAGCGCTCGCCGGCCGCGTTGATCCACTGGTAGGTGTGCGAGCCGTAGCCGGGCATGGTGCGCCAGGAGCGGGGGAGGCCGCGGTCGCCCATGAGGTAGGTGACCTGGTGGGCCGACTCGGGCGACAGCGTCCAGAAGTCCCACTGCATGTCGGCGTCGCGCAGACCTGAGCCGGGAAGGCGCTTCTGCGAGTGGATGAAGTCGGGGAACTTGATGCCGTCACGGATGAAGAAGACCGGGGTGTTGTTGCCGACGATGTCGTAGTTGCCCTCGGTCGTGTAGAACTTCACCGAGAAGCCGCGCACGTCGCGCCAGGTGTCGGGCGACCCCTGCTCACCGGCGACCGACGAGAAGCGCTGCAGCGTGCGGGTCGTGGTGCCCGGCTGGAAGACAGCCGCCTTGGTGAAGGCCGTCACATCGCCCGTCACGACGAACCGGCCGAACGCGCCACCGCCCTTCGCGTGCACGATGCGCTCGGGGATGCGCTCCCGGTTGAACTGGGCGAGCTTCTCCACGAGGTAGCGGTCGTGCAGCGCGGTGGCTCCGTCGCGCCCTGCCGTCAGCGAGTGGGCGTCGCTGGCGACCGGCGTTCCGGTCTGGGTGGTGGTGTAGTCGTCGGACATACTTCTCCCGGTGTCGGTTGAGCGCGCGCCGTGGCGGGCGCTCGGATTACGGAGCGAGCGCCGTGCGCTCTTGGCAGGACGGGCACAGGCCCCAGAACGTGACCTCGGCGGTGCTGATCGCGAACCCGCCCGCATCCGACGGATGCAGGCAGGGCGCGCGCCCCACGACGCAGTCGACGTCGGCGACGGCACCGCACCCGGTGCACACCACGTGGTGGTGGTTGTCGCCGATCCGTCGCTCGTAGAGAGCGGCCGACCCGGCCGGTTCGATGCGTCGCACGAGGCCTGCGGCCGTCAGGTCGCCCAGGACGTTGTGCACGTTCTGGATCGAGGTGCCCGGAAGCACCGGCCCCAACGCGCGGAAGACGGTCTCCGCGTCGGCGTGCGGCCGTTCGGTCAGCGTTTCGAGGACGGCGACCCGGCCTCTCGTCGCTTTCAGGCCGGCTTCCCGCAGGATGCTTTCGAGCCGTGCCGTGTCCATGGCTCGACCCTAGTCGGTTATTTTGAATAACTAAAATTACTGGGAGGTCGGGCGTGTTGGTCTCCGACCGGCCCGCGCCGCTTGCGGACGGACAGCTGCCTCAGTGCCAGCGTGACCGGGCCCATGGCCTTGCCGATGGTCTGGAGAGCCTCTGTCTCTGTTGTCGCCTCGACCGACACGACCATGCGGCGTCGATCTTCGCTGCGAATCACGGTGAGCTCCATGATTCCCCTTCCTCCCGCCCCCTGCGCGGGTCTCATCACTAGAGACGAAGGAGACGGCCGGTCATGACGAGAGACCGCGGGATCAGCGCGAGCGGGACCGCAGCCGAGTCTCCTCGAGATCCAGGAGCGACTGCGCCTCGGTCAGGACGCGCGAGGGGTAGGAGCCACGGGCGCGCTCGAGCAGCAGGCGCGTGCGCTCTGCGTCGACCACCGCGAGGCGCAGCGTCCGGTAGATGTGGTGCGGCCGGCTCTCCTGCGGAGAGTCGCTCAGCAGCGTTCGCTCCCACGCCGACTCCGCACGCAGATACGAGGACTGACGCACCCGTTCGACCACCTCCGGGTCGATCGGAGTGGCGGCCCCGGCTGCCGTCTCAGGATCGTCGAGCACGGCCAGCCCGGCCTCGCTCAGGTCGTCGAGCAGGTGTGCGAGCAGGCGACGGTCCTCCTTCGCATCCGCCCCCTGGAGCCCGAGCGTGCGGATCAGCCACGGAAGCGTGCCGCCCTGCACGACCAGGCTGACGAACGCGACCGTGAACGCGATCAGGATGAGCTGCGGACGGTACGGGATGCCGGAGGGCAGCGACTGTGCGGCCGCGAGCGTGACGACGCCGCGCATCCCGGCCCAGCCCAGCACCACACCGCCCTTCCAGTCGATCGCCTCCTGGCGGTACTCCTCGAGGTCGGTGCGGTGCCGGAGGTACCGCTGCTCCGCCCGTTGCTTCCGCAGCGCCTGCCAGCGGTAGCGCACGGGATGGTCGCGGAAGAAGCTGATCATCAGCCACTCCCGCAGCACCGAGCGCTCGGCGAGCTCCGCGCGTCTTCGCAAGCCGTAGATCAACGGGACGATGAGGATGAAACGGATGATGATGAGGGAGACAACGGCGATGAGCCCCAGGCCGACGGCGTTCCAGACGCTCAGGATCTCCGGATTCTGCACGTCGGCGACGAGCGTGCGCAGTTCGAGGCCGATCAGCAGGAACACGCCGTTCTCGAGCAGGAACTGGATGGTGCGCCAGTTGATCTGATCGCTGATGCGGGCCTGCGCGCTGAACTGCGACGGCGCCGCGTGGCCGGTGTAGAGGCCCGTGATCACGACGGCGAGCACGCCCGACCCGTGCAGCGCCTCGGTGGGGGCGAACGCGGCGAACGGCACGACGACCGACAGCGCCGTGTCGAGGACGGGGTCGTTGAGTTTCGAGCGCACCCAGACCGAGACGAAGCCGACGATGAGACCGACGACGATCGCGATGATGACGGCCGAGAAGAAGTCGACGACACCCGCCCAGGGCGTGGCGAGGGTGCCGAGCGCCGCAGCCAGAGCCGTGCGCAGCAGCACGAGGGCCGTCGCGTCGTTGACCAGCCCCTCGCCTTCCAGCACCGTGAGCAGGCGCGGAGGCAGGCCGAGCTTGCGGCCGATGGAGGTGGCGGCCACGGCATCCGGTGGGCTGATGATCGCGCCGAGGGCGATCGCGGCCGCCAGGTTCAGGTCCGGCAGCATCGTGAAGAGCACGAACCCAGAGGCGAACGCAGTGATCACGACGAGCACCACCGACAGCCCGGCGATCGGCGCGAGGTTGCGTCGGAAATCGGTGAGCGGGACGCTGATCGCCGCGGCGTACAGGATGGGCGGGAGCAGCCCATCCAGGATGATCTCCGGCGGCACCTCGATCTCGGGCACCCCGGGAAGGAAGGAGAGGGTCACCCCGACGATCACGAGGATGATCGGGGCCGCGACCCCGAGCTTGCGCGCGAAGGCGGCCACGCCGACGATGACCGCCACGGCGATCACCGCATAGACGCCCAGCTCCATTCCCCAAGCCTACGGGGATGCCACGGGACGGCCGGGTTCAGCGGGCGCGGAGCCCGTCGATCGCCATGGCGATCACGCGGTCGCGCTGCTCGTCGTCGTCGAAGGCGACGCCGGCGATGCCGGAGACCATCCGGATGACGTCGCCGATCGTGGCGTCATCGCGGAGCTCGCCGGCGGCCTGGGCGCGCTGAAGCAACGGCTCGCCTGCGTCGTAGAGCGAGGTGCGGCAGCTGAGCAGCACCGGCGACTCCTTGTTGAGGCCCTCGACCAGCGCGCGCTTGGTGCCGACGTACGCGACGAAGCGGCGGAGCCACGCCTGGACGGCCTCCCACGGGTCGAGGGATCCGGCCTCGTCTGCCGCACGGACCACCGCCGCGACCTCGTCGATGTAGACGGCCTCCACCAGAGCATCCCGAGTCGGGAAGTTGCGGTACAGCGTCCCGATCCCGACGCCGGCGCGGCGAGCGATGTCCTCGAGAGGTGCGCTCGGTCCCTGCGCGGCGAACGCCTCGCGCGCTGCAGTGAGAAGCGCGTCGAAGTTGCGGCGCGCGTCCGCCCGCTGGGGGCGGACGACGCCCACGACGGGTGTCTGGGTGCCGGTCACGGCGAGGGGTCCTCTCAGGTCGGTAAAGCCGGGGTTGCGAAGCGGAGGCTGCCTCCGGTACTGTAGGAGCTAACCGGAGGAACCCTCCGAACGGAGCCTCCCTCCAATTCTAGCGCCTTTCCGGCATCACCTCGAGAAACGGAAAACTCCCGACAATGTCTCGATCCCACCCTGGACTGACCTTCGCCATCCTGGCGCTCAGCGTCGGTTCCTTCGCGACCCTCCAGTCGCTCGTCGTCCCCGTCCTTCCCGTCATCCAGTCCGACCTGCACACCACCACCGCGGGCGTCACCTGGACCATGACCGCGTGGCTCATCGCCGCCGCGGTCGCAACGCCCCTCCTCGGTCGCGTCGGCGACCTGGTCGGCAAGCGCCGCATCCTCGTGCTCGCCCTCCTCGCCGTCGCGCTCGGAAGCGTGGTCGCCGCTGTGGCGCCCACCATCGGCGTCGTCATCGCCGGCCGCGTCATCCAGGGCCTCGGCGGGGCGATGTTCCCGCTCGCCTTCGGCATCATCCGCGACGAGTTCCCCGCCCGCCGGCTGCCCTCCGCCATCGGCGCCATCGCGTCGATCATCGCGATCGGCAGCGGCCTCGGCACCGTGCTCGCCGGCCCGCTGGCCGACGCGCTCAGCTGGCGTGGACTCTTCCTGCTGCCTGTCGCGCTCACCGTGACGGCGGCCGTCCTTGCCCTCATCTTCATCCCCGAATCGCCCACCCGGGCGACCGGCGGCGTGAACCCGTGGGCAGGCCTGCTGCTCTCCGGCTGGCTCATCGCGCTGCTGCTGCCGCTCAGCACCGGCGCGCAGTGGGGATGGTCGTCACCGGTCGTGATCGGCCTGTTCCTCCTCGCAGCGATTCTGCTCGCCGCCTGGATCCTGGTCGAGCTGCGCTCGCGGCATCCCCTCGTCGACATGCGGCTCATGCGCGACCCGGGCGTCTGGTCGATGAACGCAGCGGCCGTCTTCATCGGCGCGTCGATGTTCGCGGTGTTCGCCTTCTTCCCGCGGTTCGTGCAGACGCCCACCTCCACCGGCTACGGCCTGGGCGCGTCCGTGGCGGAGTCGGGGATGCTGATGCTCCCGATGCTCGTGACCATGGCCGTGACCGGCTTCCTGAGCGGACCCCTCGCCCGCTGGATCGGCTTCCGGGCGCAGATCGTGGTCTCGGCGGTGCTCATGGGCGTCGCGAGCCTGTCGCTCGCATTCGTCCACGGCTCCCTGTTCGCGGTCGCCACCGCTTCGGGTGTGTTCGGCCTCGGACTCGGCCTGATCTATGCGGCGATCACCAGCGTCGTCGTGCAGAGCGTGCCGGCCACCCAGACCGGCATCGCCAGCGGGATGAACGCCAACCTGCGCACCGTGGGCTCGGCGGTCGGGGCGGCCGTGATGACCGCGCTGGTCACCGGCGCCATCGCGCCGGACGGCCTCCCGGCCGAGTCGGGCTACACCGAGGGCTTCGCCACCGCTGGCATCCTGGCGTTCGCGGCGGGCGTCGTGACGGTCGTCGCGGCGGGCATCATGCGGGCCGCTCGCCGTTCCGCCGTGGCTCAGGCCGAGGAACTGGTCGCCGCCGCATCGGTGGAGACCCTCGAGCCCGCCGCCCCCGCGATGGTCATGGCCGCGGTCTCCTCGGCGGAGGCGGAGGCGGACGAGATGGCGCGCCTCGCAGCGAAGGTGGACGGGGAGCTGCCGCTCACTGCCCACAGCGGCCGGCGCGAGAGCCTCGAGGTCGCCTGAGCGTCCCGTCGGTCTCAGCAAGGCCCGGATCCGCACGGATCCGGGCCTTCGTCATCCCCGGGCCCAGTCCTATGGGATGGTCAGGGTTCAGCCGTGGAGCGCCGCGGCCTCGCTGCGCCAGCGGGCCAGCAACGCCCAGGGTTCGGGGGCACCCTCGCGTACGCGCTCGACGTGCTCCAGCAGCGCCGCGTCGGTCTCGAACCACTCTGTGCCGGGGATGCGCAGGTGAGCGAATTCTTCGTGCCGGCGGTGCTCGAGCATCCTGTCACCCCGTTCGAACGCCAGCACCTCGTCGTGGGGGAGCGCGGCGAACCGTTGCGCGGGGTTCGCCGTCGTGCCGATCTTGATGCGGTCGCGGTACCGCAGGTAGTAGACGACGTCGACACGAGTGGTGGTCGCGTCGTCCGGCGGCGGCTCGCCGACGCGCCACTCGCACACGGCGCACAGCCAGCCGGATGGGTACCGAACGCCGAGCCTTGAGCCGCAGAAGGCGCAGGGCGACGGCAGCACGTCGGTCACCCCGAACTCGCCGGCCACCCAGTCGTGCGCCTCCAGCAGGTGCGACAGGCAGAGCGCGACCGGAGCCTCGGGATGTGCGGAGGCCCCGCACACGGCACACGGGCTGGTCACTGGGTCAGCGTAACCGGAGCCGGTGACAGTGGCGGCGGCAGCGCCAGCTCTCAGCGCGGAGGACGACAGCGGACCAACGCCAGCCGGCCGCTGAGGCCGACCGGTCCGTCGCCGTATGCGGTCAGCACGGTCGCGCCCCGGCGCAGGGGCAGCGATCCGGCCTCCGCCTCAAGCGTGCCCTCGCCGTCGAGTACGACGAGCACCGAGAAGGACGGCTCCAGCTCGCGGCTGCCGTCCACCGTGATGCGCTCGGCGGCGAAGAAGGGGTCGGCGTCGGCGGGGAAAAGCGTCTCCCCGCCCCGGCCCTGACGCAGCGAGTGGATGCGCTCCTCCGGCGTGACCTCGCGCACGAGTCCGCCGATGGCGGTGTCGAAGTCCAACCCCAGCAGCGCCTCCGCCTCGGTCAGCGTGCGTCGCTCCAGCAGCACCGAGAGGTCGGTGGGCTGCTGCAGTTCGACGAGGGTGACGCCCGGACCGATCGCGTGGGCGAGGCCGGCGGGCACCAGCAGGGTGTCGCCTGCGGCCAGCGGCACCCGGTTCATCGCGTCGAGCATGGCGTCGGCATCCTGCCCCGTCCACCAGGCCCGCACCTCGTCGGGCGAGACCGGCCGCCGGAAGCCGAGGGACGCGTAAGCGTCGTCGGCCGCGTCGATGATCGCCCACGCTTCCGTCTTCCCGAGCGGACTGGAGAGGTGGCGGGCGGCGAACGCGTCGTCCGGGTGGTAGTGGACGAAGAGCCGTTCGGCGGTGTCCAGCAGCTTGACGAGGAGCATCGTGCGGGCGCCGAACCGTTCGACGTGCCGTTCGCCGAGGAAGAAGACCGGGTCGGCGGCGACAGCATCCCGCAGTGTCCGGCCGTCCGGGAGAACAGTGAGGCCGACGCCTCCGCCGGCGAAGACCTCCGTGGTGGAGCCCACGAAGTCCTCCGGCGTGAACGGGCTCGGCTGGGCCGTGCCGCGGAAGCGGGCGATCCCCGCGCCGCCGCGGTAGGGGCGGTCGAGGGGCTGGTTCGGGCTGAGAAGGATCGGTGTCGGAGTGCTCACGGTCAGAAATCTAGTCGTGCACCGGATGCGCGGCGCGCGTCTCGTGGGCCGCGAGGTGCCCGACGACCGCCGCGGCCCCGGTGACGACCGTGGCGAGACCGAGCGGGAACGCGATGCCCAGCCGGAGCAGCAGCGCTCCGACCAGTGCGCCGACGGCGATGAGGACGACGGCCGCCGCGCGCCGCCGCCACGGCTGGCCGCTGCCGCCGGCGAGCACCGAGTCCGCGGCAAGTCCGGTGATGGTGGAGGTGACCACGACCGTCGTGACGTCCTTCACCGCGAGGTGCCGTGCGACCGCCGCCTGGAAGCCCATCGCGGCCGCGAGAAGCGTCGTGATCGCCAGCTCCCACGGCTTCGGGGGAACGCCTCCCGTGATCGTCGTCACGGTGGTGAGCACGGCAAGCGCGACCGCCACCGCGGTGAAGGACCAGCTGGTCCGGGTGTTCCAGCCGGTGCTCTCGCGCCGCAGCGTCCGGCCACCGATCACGGCGCCCGCCATGAAGGCGACCAGCGCGATCAGCGGCCCCACCCACGGCAGCCCCTCTGCGCCCACCAGGGCCATGCCGAGGATCACCACGTTGCCGGTCATGTTGCCCGCGAACACCTTGTCCAGCCCTAAGTACCCGACCGCATCCACGATCCCCGTGGAGAAAGTGAGCGCGAGCATCAGCACCAGGGTCATCTCGCGTTGCCGGTTGTCCATCTCTGCCATTCGTCGCCTCCTGCGCTGGATAGGATCTCACGTGTGCGGACCGAGCTCACCGTCGCCTCCTGGCAGGCCACCCGCGACACCCTCCATCTGTGGACGCAGGTCGTCGGCAAGATCCGGATGGCGCTGACCCCGCCGGTCAACCACTGGTGGCACGTCACGCTGTACCTGAGCGCGCGCGGCCTTGGCACCGGGCCGGTGCCCATCCCCGGCGGGATCCTCGACATCGAGTTCGACTTCCTCGAGCACGAACTGGTGCTGCGCACGAGCGACGGCGGCCGGCGCAGCTTCCCGCTCGCGGGGAAGTCGGTCGCGCAGTTCTACGAGGAGACCCTCGCGGCGCTCGGCGCCCTGGGGGTGGATGTGTCCATCCACCCGGTGCCGAACGAGGTGGAGGTGGCGATCCCGTTCGCGGACGACACCACGCACTGCACGTACGTCCCCGAGCAGGCGCAGGCGTTCTGGCGGCAGCTGATCGACGCGCAGCGACTGCTGCAGCGCTTCCGCTCCAGGTTCGTCGGCAAAGTGAGCCCGGTGCACTACTTCTGGGGCGCGATGGATCTGGCGGTCACCCGGTTCTCGGGGCGGACGGCGCCCGCGCATCCTGGCGGCGTGCCGAACTGCCCGGACCGCGTGATGGTCGAGGGCTACTCGCACGAGATCAGCAGCGCCGGATTCTGGCCCGGCGGGGGTGCCGAGGGTGCGTATTACTCCTACGCGTACCCGGCGCCCGCCGGATTCGCTGACGCACCGGTGCCCGATGGCGCGGTCTTCAGCGAGGAGTACGGCGAGTTCCTGCTCCCGTACGAGACCGTGCGGCGCTCGCAGGACCCGGATGCGCTGGTGCTCGGGTTCCTGGAGGCGACCTACGCCGCGGCCGTCCGGCTGGGGGAGTGGCCCTCGGTCGAGAAAGGGGAACGATGAGCGAGCGTGATGCCGACAGCGCAGGCGATGTGCCGCTGCCCAGCGCGGACGACTCCGCCCGGGCGCTCGCCGACCGGCCGCTCGCCTTCTACAACGCGCTGCTGACGGAGCATTTCGTCCTGGAATCCGCCCGCGGGATCACCGTCAGCGAGTCGAGCAGCAGGGCATCTCTCTACCTGATGACGCTCTCCAGTGCGCTCGTCGCCTTCGGCTTCCTGGCGTCGACGCCGTTCGCCGTCGGATTCCTCGCGGTCATCATCCCCGTCATCGTCATCCTCGGGGTCTTCACCTACGAAAGGCTCGTCCAGACCTCCCTCGAGGACGTTGCCGCGCTCGCGTCCATCCAGCGCATCCGCCGTTACTACGGGTCGCTCCTGCCCGGCGCCGACCGGTACTTCCCGATCCCTCCGGGCGACGCGCCCAACGAACTGCTGGAGATCGGGCAGAGGGGCTACCGGAGGGGCGTCTTCTTCACCATCTCGTCCGCCATCGCGATCGTGAACTCGATCGTGGCGGGCGTCGGGGTGTCCCTGCTCGTCTACGTCTGGTCCGCGGCCTTCCCCGCCGCTATCGCCGTCGGCATCGGCGCAGCGGTCGTGTTCGCGATCCTGCACGGCGCCTACCAGGAGACGCGGTACGGCCGGCAGCGGCGGCTGCTGGCGGGGCCATCCGGGCAGAGGATTCCCTCCACCGAGAGCTGATCCGGAAACGCACGAGGCAAACGCAGGAGGGCGACGGACCGTTCGGCCCGTCGCCCTCGCTGTTGTCAGCGCGCCAAGCGTCAGCGGATCACGGCGTGACCGTGAACCCGTCGAACTGGTTGATCGCGGACTGCGTGACATCGTGCGAGGTCGAGAAGAGCCCCGCATCCTGCGTCGCCGCGGCCGAGGCCAGCGTGACCGGCGACCCGATCGGCACGTAGTTCGCGCCGTCGTACGAGTACGACGCGGTGAACGACGAGCCGCTCCGGGTCAGCTGCACCCAGATCGGGCGGAACACGTCCACGGAGGCTTTCGCCTCCGAGTCCAGGTAGCCGTCGCCGTTCGCATCCCACTCGAAGACGACCCCGTTGCGGGCGGTGACCGCGACGACCGCGTAGCCGGCCGAGGCCCCCGCCTTCGTGATGTCGTTGCGGACCATCACACCCGACTTCGCGGAGGCGTTGGCGTCGTTCACCGACACCACCCGGGCCGAGACGCTCGACGCCGAACCGAAGGAGTCGTCCTTGTAGATCGCGCCGAACTGGTCGGAGTGCTGACCGCCGGCGCCCCATACGTCCGCTCCGGCCGCCGCGATCCCGAACGCTCCGCCCGCCTGCCCGAAGTACGAGCTGACGGCCGAGGCCCCGGTCGTGGCGAATCCGGCACCCACCGGCGCGGTCACCGGGCACCCGGTGAAGCCGAACTGGTTGGCGTTGAGCGAGGTGCGGTACTGAGGCGCCACCCCGGCTGCGCAGATCACGTCCCGGGCACCCTGCGGCCAGTTGGCGCCGGTGACCTTGACGTTGTTGATCAGCTTGTTGTTGTGCGCGGCCGCGTTCGGCGCCGAGACGCCGCCGGAGTTGTACCAGTTGTTCTGGATGGTGTTGTCGCTGGTGTTGTTCCGGAGGCTGGAGGCGTTGGTGAAGACGAACGAACCGCCCTGGACCACGTTGTTCTCATAGGTCAGCGAGCGCGATCCCTCATCGAGGTAGAGGCCGACTCCCGAGATGTTGAACAGGTAGTTCTTGTCTACGACGCTGCCCGGGCTGGCGGAGAGGTTGTACACCGACCCGCCGTCGGCGAAACGCGCCTTGGTGTTGTGCACGAGGTTGCCTTCGACGCGGTTGTCCTTCAGCGTCGTCGGCGTCGTGTACAGGGTGTTCCAGTTGTAGTAGCCGCGGTCGACGTAGTCGTTCGATCCGCCCGCGTCGTTGATGCCCCAGCCGTAGCCGGTGTCGATGCCGTCGTACGGGACGTTGGACACCTCGTTGTGCAGGATCTGCGCGTTCGTCACGTAGGTGCTCAGGATCCCGCTGTTGTCCTTGTAGTCCACCGACACGTGGTCGATCGTGTTGTCCTGGATGCGGATGTCCTGGTTGGTCATCCGCACATCGCTCGGGTGGTGCGCGTCCGGCAGTACTCCGCCGACGGCGACACCGTGCCCGCTGTCCTCCGTGAACCGGTTGCCGACCACGTCGATGCTGCTTGCTCCGTAGCCGACGCCGGTGACCGTGGCGTTGGCATCGTTCCCGATGCCGAGCGCTGTGGAGCCCAGGTTGGTGAAGGTGTTGCCGGTGAAGGAGATGTGGCTGGCCGCCGAGACCTGGACCGCTGACGGCTCCTGGAACCAGCTGGTGCGCGCGCGCTCGAACATCTCGCAGCCGCGGGAGCAGCTGGTGAACGCGTCGGCGGGCCGGTAGTCGTACGTCCCCTTCAAGAAAAGCCCGTTCTGCTGGTCGGCGTAGCCGTCGGTGGACGGGCCGAGCCAGGAGGTTCCCGAGAACTGGATGCCCTCGAACGACAGTCCGCTGACCGGCTTGTCGTACGTGCCGCCGATGCTGATCAGCGACTGCAGGCGCGGCAACTCGATGTCGAGCTTGTTCGGGTCGACGCCCGCGGCGGGCTTGTAGTAGAGCTTCCCGCCGCTCGGGTCGATGTACCACTGGTTCGTCTGCGTGAGGAAGGCGAGCGAGTTGTCGAGGTACCAGCTGGGGCCGGCGAGGAAGGATCTTTGGACGGTGTCCCAGCCCCAGGTGTTGTTGTCCCAGGCCGGCTGCGCCATGGTGATCTCGGTGGGGCTGATGCTCTGTACGGGCGAATACCGGTTGGTGAAGTCGCCGAGCGACTCGAACTCGATGCGTCCCTGGTCCGGCAGGTTCGCCATGGAGGCGAGGGCCGGATTCTTGATCGTCAGGCCGGTGGCGGTCGGGGTGACGTCGGCGTTGGCGAGCCGGATGGCCGCGCGGGGGGCGATGGTGCCGTTCACGTAGAGCTGCCGCGTGTCGAGCCCGGCGGGTGTCGGGGCCTCCCAGATGCCGGTGCCGGCGTCGGACTGCGACCACCCGGTGACGTCCGAAGCGCCGCTGATGACGGGGTGGGCGCCCGGGGCGGCGGTCCAGTGGACCGTGTTCGTGCCTCCGCCGTCGCCCGCGTCGAAGCTGAGCGGCTTGGAGAGGCGGTAGGTGCCGTCGGCGAGCTGGACGGTCACATCCCCGTGCTTGATGGAGGGACGGAGCACATGCTGTGCGCGTTCGAGCGAGCACGGCATGCTCTGGCTGCAGTGCCCGGCGTCTTTACCGTCGGGTGCTGCGTAGAAGATGGTCGATGGAGCGGCTTCCGCCTTGAGCGGGATGAGCGCCGACGCGATGACGACGCCTGCGCCGAGGAGTGCCAGCAGCGCCGACCTCCCCTTTCGCCTCGTCATCGAACGCCCCGGTTCTGACGTCAATGTCATGTTGGATCGCTTCCTGTCGTGGGGAGCGTCGATGCCCCCGCAACAGGGTTATCATACGTATGACGTTTACAGCAAGAGACGTATGACCTTTGCGTTCGCTCAGCGCCGCGCGTCGTTCCGAGCCGGGTCGGGAGCAAGACCGGAGGCTTCCAGTTCTTCCCAGAGCGCCTCGGGAATCGTCGCCCTGTAGCGGTCGATCGTGCTGTTCACGTGTGCTGCGGTGCGCATCCCCGTCACGACCGACACGACAGCGGGATGCCGCAGCGGGTACTGGATGGCGGCCGCCGGAAGGCTCACCTCGTGCCGCGCGCAGACCTCGGCGATGCGTACGGCGCGATCGACGACGGCCTCTGGGGCGGTGCCGTAGTCGAACTTGGCGGTCCGGTCGACGGTCTCGCTGCTCAGCAGCCCCGAGTTGTACACGGCCGCGGCGACGACCCCGACCCCGCGTTCCTGCGCCAGCGGCAGGAGATCGTCGAGCGCCGACTGGTCGAGCAGGGTGAAACGGCCGGCGACCATCACGACATCCACGTCGGTACGCCGGACGAACTCGGCGAGCATCGCCGACTGGTTCATTCCCGCGCCGATGGCTCGGACGACCCCTGCGTCCCGCAGTTCGATCAGGGCGTCGATGCCGGTGGTGGATGCCGCCTCCCAATGCTCGTCGGGGTCGTGGAGGTAGGCGATGTCGAGGTGATCGGTGCCGAGTCGCCCCAGCGACGCCTCGACCGAACGCAGGATGCCGTCGCGGCTGAAGTCCCAGACGCGCGTGGTCGCTGCCGCGACGATGAACCCATCGTCGTCGAGGCGGTCGGCTGTTTCAGGGCTGTCGACCAGCAGTCGCCCCACCTTCGAGGAGAGAGCGATCGTGTCGCGCGGAACCTCCCTCAGCGCGGCGCCGAGGCGGCGTTCGGACAGCCCCAGCCCGTAGTGCGGGGCCGTGTCGAGGTAGCGGATCCCTCCGTCGAGGGCAGTGGAGACGGCCGCCGCCGACTCCTCGTCGGTGGTCTCGCGGAAGAGGTTGCCGAGCTGCGCGGCTCCAAAGCCGAGTTCGGTGAGCTCGGTCCCGGTGCGGAGCGCGCGGGTGGGCAAGGGCTGAGTCATTGCCGCAGTCTATTCCACTCAGCATACGTATTATGTTTGGATACCCACGAGAGTTTCGAAGAAGGGACACCCCGGCGATGTTGGCGGCGAACTATGTAGGCGACCGGACGATCACGATCGAGGAGCGCGAACCAGAACCCTTGAATCCCGGAGAAGTGCGCCTCGCGGTCGCCTACGTGGGCATCTGCGGGACCGACCTCCACGTCTTCCACGGAGACATGGATGCGCGGGTCACCATGCCCGCCACCATCGGGCACGAGATGTCCGGGACCATCGTCGAGCTCGGGCCGGAGGTCGACGGCTGGGCCGTCGGCGATGCGGTGACGGTCATGCCGCTCGACTGGGACGGCACGTGCCCGGCCTGCCTCGCGGGCAACCAGCACATCTGTCAGAACCTCGACTTCATCGGGATCGACAGCGCGGGCGCCTTGCAGGAGCTGTGGAACGTGCCGGCGTCGACCCTCGTCCGGCTTCCCTCCGGCGTCTCGCTCCGGGATGCGGCGCTCGTCGAGCCGGTCGCGGTGGCCGTCCACGACGTCCGCCGTTCCGAACTCGCGCCCGGCGACAAGGCGGTCGTCATCGGCGCCGGACCCATCGGGGTCCTCATCGCCACTGTCGCCGCAGCGTTCGGGGCGGAGGTCGTGGTCGCCGAGATCGATCCCAACCGCCGGGCCGCTGCCGAGGAGATGGGGCTGCGCACGCTCGACCCGTCGGCGGTAGACCAGGTGGCCTGGGCGGAGGAGTGGACCGGAGGGGCGGGGGCGGACGTCGTCTTTGAGGTCTCCGGCGCCGCGGCAGCAGTGCTCGGGGCGACCTCGCTGGCGAAGGTGCGGGGCACGCTCGTGGTGGTCGCCATCCACTCGCAGCCGCGCCCGATCGACCTGCACCGCCTCTTCTGGCGGGAGCTGCGCATCCTCGGCGCCCGGGTGTACGAGCGTCGCGACTTCGAGCGCGCGGTCGAGCTGGTCGCCGCGGGCGAGATCCCGGCCGACCGCCTGATCACCCGCGTCGTGCCTCTGCCCGAGGTCGCGTCGGCGTTCGAGACGCTCGAAGCCGGGCAGGCCATGAAGCTGCTCGTGGAGGTCGCACGATGACCGCATTCGACCTCACCGGCCGGCTGGCGGTCGTCACCGGCGCCAAGCGCGGGATCGGGTTCGCGATCGCCGAGGCGCTCGCCGAAGCCGGGGCGGACATCGTGGGGGTGTCGGCCACGCTCGATCCGGCGTCGTCCGCGATCGGCGACCGGGTGCGCGAGCTGGGGCGGAGCTTCGAGGGCCATCGCGTCGACTTCGCCGACCGGGCTCAAGTGACCGAGCTGGCCTCCGGGCTGGCGACGCAGGAGCGACCCGTGGACATCCTCGTCAACAACGCGGGAACGATCCGCCGTGCGCCCGCAGCCGAGCATCCCCTCGACTGGTTCGACGAGGTGCTCGAGGTCGACCTGACCAGCGGGTTCGTGCTCAGCCAGGCGCTCGGCGGCCGGATGCTGCGGGAAGGCGGCGGGCGGATCGTCTTCACGGCGTCGCTGCTGTCCTTCCAGGGCGGCATCACCGTTCCGGGCTACGCCGCGGCGAAGTCCGGGGTCGCAGGTCTCGTGCGCGCCCTCTCGAACGAGTGGGCGGGACGCGGCGTCACCGTGAACGGCATCGCCCCCGGCTACATCGCGACGGACAACACGCAGGCCCTCCAAGACGACCCGGAGCGGTCGCGCGCCATCCTCGACCGGATCCCGGCGGGCCGCTGGGGCAGCGCAGAGGACATCGGGGGAGCGGCCGTCTTCCTCGCCTCGGATGCCGCGCGCTACATCTCCGGAGCGATCCTGCCCGTCGACGGCGGCTGGCTCGGTCGATGATCGCGTTCGAGCCGATCCTCCCAGTCGTCGTGATCGACGACGCGGACGCCGCCGAGAGCCTCGGCCGCGCGCTCGTCGCCGGAGGCATCCGGCAAGCCGAGATCACCCTCCGGACGCCCGCGGCCCTCGAAGCGCTGCGCAGGATGGGCGCGGTTCCCGGGCTGCGAGTGGGCGCAGGAACAGTGCTGGATGCCGATCAGGCGGAGGCGGCGATCGATGCCGGCGCGTCGTTCATCGTGAGCCCAGGGCTCGCCGACGCTGTCATCGCAGTGTGCGCCCGGCGGGGCGTGCCGGCGGTGCCCGGCGTCGTCACGGCCACCGAAGTCATGCGCGCCCGAGCTCTCGGGCTGCGCACGCTGAAATTCTTCCCGGCCGAGGCGTCGGGAGGCCGCGCCGCGGTCGCTGCGCTGTCCACCGTGTTCCCGGAGATCCGCTTCGTCCCGACCGGCGGCATCGACGCGGCGCGCGCCGGGGAGTACCTCACGCTGCCGTCGGTCGTCGCGGTCGGCGGAAGCTGGATGGTGCCCCGAGCCGCCCTCTCCGCGCGTGACTTCGCGGCGATCGAGTCGCTCTGCCGACACGCGGTCCAGGCCGTCGAGGCCGTCGAGGCCGCACCATGAGCGGCCACGTCCTCACCTTCGGCGAGACGATGGGGCTCTTCCGCGCGGCGGAAGTCGGAAGCCTCGCTGACATCGACATGGCGCGGATCGGGACAGGCGGAGCGGACAGCAACGTCGCCATCGGCCTCAGTCGACTCGGAATCCCGACGGCCTGGGTGGGCCGGGTCGGCGCCGATGGCCTCGGTCGGCGGGTGCTCCGGGACGTCCTCGGCCAGGGAGTGGATGCGCATCCGATCGTCGACGCCGACCATCCCACCGGCCTGATGGTCAAGGAGAAGCGGACTCCGCACACGACGAAGGTCTGGTTCTACCGCTCGGGCAGCGCCGGGAGCCGACTCGAGCCCGGCGACATCGATCGGCGGTTGATCGAGACTGCGGAGCTCGTGCACATGACCGGCATCACGGCGTCGATCTCCGGGTCCGGGCGGGAGACCGTCCACCGCGTGCTCGAGATCACGCGAGAGAACGGCATCCCCGTCTCCTTCGACGTGAACCACCGCAGCGCGCTGTGGACGACCGGTGATCCGGCGGAGGTGTACCGGCAGATCGCGGCCAGGGCCGATGTGATCTTCGCCGGCGACGACGAGGCGGCGCTGCTGCTCGGCCGGCCCGATGCCGACGCCGCAGCACTGGTCGAGGGGATGCGCGAGCTGGGGCCGACGACGGCGGTCCTCAAGCGCGGGGCGCTCGGCAGCATGGCCTCCGACGGCGGCGCGCTGGTCGAGCATCCGGCTCTTCATGTCCCGGTCGTGGACACCGTCGGCGCGGGCGACGCCTTCGTCGCGGGCTTTCTCGCCGGACGCCTCCGTGGCGAGAGTCTGGCCGACTCTCTCAGCACGGCGAATGCCTGCGGCGCCTTCGCGTGCATGGGCTGGGGCGACTGGGAGAGCATGCCGCGTTCGGAGGAACTGGCCCTTCTGGGTGACGGCGATCCGGTGTCGCGCTAGTCGCCTCGACGTGCTGTTGGCAAACATCATACGTATGCTCTATAGTCAGAACACGCCTCCTCGGAGTCGTCAACGAAGTCGACAAGACAAGGACATCTCATGGTCGGAATCCACACTGTGGTGCGTTCACGCCGTTCGTCGGCGCTGACCGTCGCCGCACTTGGCGCCGCGACGGCGCTCCTGGCCCTCACCGGTTGCAGTACCGGTGGGAGCTCGGCGAACGGGTCGTACGGCTTTCCCGAAGCCAAGCAGGACACCTCCTCGACGATCACCGTCTGGGTGGACGCGGACCGTCAGGCCGCGGCGAAGGCATTCGAGAAGGCGAACCCGGACACCAAGATCAAGGTCGTCACCTACGACGGCTCCGCGAACGGGTCCAACTCGTTCCGCACGAAGATGCAGCTGTTCGACCGGGCCGGAAGCGGCTGGCCGGATGTGGTCTTCTCCAGCCAGAACAACGACGCCGCCTGGGCCAGCCAGAAGAGCAACGGCAAGCAGGCGTTCGCGGCGGTCCTCGACAAGGGCCTCGTGCCCAAGGACACCCTCGACAACTTCACCGAGGGCGCCCTCAACCCCTGCACCGTGAACGGGCAGGTGTACTGCCTCCGCAACGACCTCGCACAGGCGGTGCTCTGGTACGACAAGGCGCAGCTGGACAAGTTCGGCTACACCGTCCCCACGACGTGGGAGGAGTACCAGGCCCTCGGCGAGAAGGTCGCCAAGGAGCACCCCGGCTACATCATCGGGACCGCCGGTGACGCGTGGACGCCCGAGGTGTTCATGTGGGCCAGCAAGTGCCAGGCCAACGACATCACCGGGCCGAAGTCCGTCACGGTGAAGACCGACAGCGACGAGTGCGCACGGGCGGCATCCCTGCTCGACACCCTCCGCGAGAACGGCACCGTGCCGGCGATCAGCGTCTTCACCCCGGAGTTCGTCAAGAGCTACGCGGGCAAGGTCCTGATGATGCCCGGTCCGGCCTGGTACGCGGGCGCCATCTTCAACAACCCGCAGTCGCTCAACGTGCCCGCCGGTGAACTCGGTGTGGCTGCGCCCCTGCCGTGGAAGGGCGAGGACAAGGCCGTCACCGGAAACGTCGGCGGCGGAACCTGGTTCATCTCCAGCCACTCCAAGAACCTGAAGGCCGCCGAGAAGTTCGCGCAGTTCGTCACGACGTCCGACGACTACCAGGTGAACGTCGCTCCCGGATACCCGGCCTACGCTCCCGCTGCCAAGAAGTGGGTGGAGAAGCAGGAGGCGAGCAAGTACTTCGCCACCTCGCTCGCACCCGTCGCCACCGCCGCCTCGCAGGTCTGGGACGGCTGGGGCTACGGCATCTTCAGCCAGGAGGCCGTCTGGGCGAAGACGATGACCCCGGCCATCTCCGGTGGCAAGACGATCAAGGAGCTGCTCCCGACCTGGCAGCAGGCGATCGAGAACCAGGCCAAGGTCGACGGATACAAGGTGAACTGACATGACCCTCGCTCCTCCGAGCGACCAGCTGACCGCCGGCGCCTCCGCGCGCCGGCGGTCGGCCCGGCGGAGCAGCCGGGCGCCAGGACGCACGCCCATCGGCTACGTCTTCGTCTCGCTCTACGCCCTGCTCGCCATCGCCTTCGGCATCATCCCCGCGCTCTACGCGGTGCTGCTCGCCTTCACCAACGCCGACGGCGGATTCGCCGGCTTCGACAACTTCATCAAGGTCGTCACCGACTTCCGGTTCTGGCCCGCGGTTCTCCACGTCACGATCTACCTCGTGATCTGGCTGATCAGCCTGGTGATCTTCGTGGTGCTGCTCGCGCTGGTGGTCCACGCCCTCCGCGTCCGCTGGGCGAGCACGACGCTCCGCTTCGTCTATTACCTCCCCGGCGCCCTGGCGGGTGCGTCGAGTGTGCTGCTCTGGCTGTTCGTGCTCGACCCGACCGCGAGCCCGGTGAGCGGGCTGCTCCGGCTGATGGGGTTGAACAGTTTCGTGCAGGTCATCCAGCCCGGCAACCTCCCGGCGATCTTCGCGATCATCGCCTTCTGGACAGGCGCGGGCGGCTGGATCGTGATCATGTACGGAGCGCTGAACAACATCAGCACCGACATCCTCGAGGCCGCGCGTATCGACGGCGCGAACGCCGCGCAGATCGCCATCCGCATCCAGCTGCCGATGCTGCGCAAGTGGATCGCCTACATGGGCGTGATGTCGCTGGCGGCGGGCACGCAGCTGTTCGTCGAACCGCAACTCCTCAGCCAGGCGAGCAACGCCGTGGTTCCCAACGACTACTCGCTGAACCAGCTCGCCTACCAGTACGCGTTCCAGCAGAACGACTTCAACGGCGCTGCCGCGATCTCGCTCCTCCTGCTGATCGTCGCGCTCCTGCTCTCCTGGGTGTTCGTCACCCGCGGCGGCCTCTTCGAAAAGGAATGACAATGACTGCACTCACCGGCGAGCGTCGCCGCGCGAGCCTCCGCGGGTGGAGCGGCCGCACCATCGCCGGCGTCGTCCTGGCCGTCTTCGTCCTGTTCTTCGCCATCCCGATCGTGTGGCTGCTGTTCGCCGTCACCAAGTCGTCCAAGGCGCTCATCGTGGACAACCCGTTCGCGATCGGATCGTGGGCCGACTTCACCGCGAACTGGAACCAGCTGTTCGGCTTCCAGGACGGCGCCGTCACCCTGTGGATCGGCAACTCGGCGCTGTACTCCATCGGCGCGCTCGTCATCACCCTGCTGGTGAGCATCCCGGCCGGCTACGCCCTGGCGCTCACCGAGTTCCGTCTGCGGAAGGCGCTGCTGGTACTGACCCTGGTGGTCATGCTTATTCCGAGCACCGCCCTGGTGCTGCCGATCTTCCTGGAGCTCAACACGGTCGGCCTGATCGGGAGCCCGCTGTCGGTCATCCTTCCGATGTCGTTCTTCCCGTTCGGCGTCTACCTGACCTACATCTACTTCTCGACGAGCATCCCGCGCGACCTCCTTGCCGCGGCACGCATCGACGGCTGTACGGAGTTCCAGGTGTTCGCCCGGGTGGCGCTGCCGCTCGCCGCGCCGGTCGTGGCCCTGGTCGCGTTCTTCAGCTTCGTGCAGAACTGGAACAACTTCTTCCTGCCGTTCGTGATGCTGCCCTCCAGCGACGGGTACCCCGTGCAGGTCGGGCTGACGTCGCTGCTCGCCGCGACCCCCGCGTTCAACCCCAGCTCGGCGGGATCCGACTCGGTCCAGCTGCCCACCCTGGCGCTGGCGACCATCGTGTCGATCCTCCCCGTGCTCATCGTCTTCCTCTTCTCCCAGCGCTTCCTCGTCGCGGGCATGACGGCGGGAGGAACCAAGGAATGATCACGCCCGCACCGAAGGAGAACCGCCCATGAAGATCACCGGCTACCGCAGCCTGACCACCGTCCACGACTGGGGACGTGTCACCGGCGACGTCAACGGGGTCCAGGTCGGCAACACGACGCCCGTCCCCGTGCTCATCCTCGAGACGGACAGCGGTCTGGAGGGCGTCGGGCTCGGCGCCCACGATGACATCGCCCGGGTCTTCCCGGCGATCGAGGGCGAGGACCCGCGCGCGGTCGTCGCGCTCTACGACCGGATGCTCGACTGGGTCTTCAAGGCCGGCCACTCCGGCTCAACCTTCGGCACGATCGGCGCCATCGACATGGCGCTCTGGGATCTGAAGGCGAAGGCGGCGGAGGAGCCGCTCTGGCGGACGCTCGGCGCCCGGGAGCGCTTCGTGCCCGGCTACGCGTCCGGGCTCGAGTACGGGCAGACCGACGACGAGCTGGCCGAGCTGTACGGGCGATTCGCCGACCGCGGATTCAAGGCGGGAAAGCTCAAGGGCGGTCGCGATCTCGACCGCGACCTTCCGCGGCTGGAGATCATGCGGGATGTGCTGAGCCGCAACTCCCGGCATCCCGCGATCATGTTCGACGTGAACGAGTCGTGGAACCACGCACAGGCGGCGCGGTATGTCGGCGCGATCGAAGAGCGCCTCGACCTGACCTGGGTGGAGGAGCCGCTACGTCGGTGGGATGCGGCGGGGATGGCCGCGTTGCGCGGCAAGATCAAGGCGGCCGTCGCCAGCGGTGAGAACCTCACCGGGTTGGAGCAGTACCGTCCGCTCCTCGATGCCAATGCCGTCGACGTCGTCCAGGTCGGCAACGTCTGGGGGATCACGCACTTCCTCCGTGTCGCGACCCTTGCGCACGGGCACGACCTGCCGGTCAGCCCGGTTGCCTACAACGCCAACCCGATCGCGCACGCGGCCGCCGCCGTGCCGAACCTCCTCACGCACGAGGTGCAGGATCTCGCCTTCCCCCGGGGGCTGGATGTGGACCAGCAGTTCGACGACGGAGGCATCGTCCTCGGCGACCGGCCAGGGCTCGGGATCATCGTCGACGAGTCGCTGCTGACAGCCGCGGGCACCCCGGGTGCTCCGCCCGCGACCGGGCCGCACATCCGGCCGGAGCGGGCCGCGCTGCGCCTGGTCGCCGAGCCGGACGTGAACGACGACCCCACCGTGCCGGTGAGGACCGTTTCGTGAGCGGAGAGCCGCAGCGGTTCGCCCTGGTCGTCGGGGTCCGGCCGGAGAAGCGTGAGGAGTATCTCGAGCTCCACCGAACCGTGTGGCCGGGGGTCGAGGCGAAGCTGACGGAGTGCAACATCCGTAACTACAGCATCTTCGTCTTCGGCGACATCCTGTTCGCCCACTACGAGTACATCGGGGACGATCACGCAGCCGACCTGCGACGGATCGGCGAGGATCCGGTGTCGCAGGAGTGGTGGACGCACACCGATCCGTGCCAGGTCAGGATCGCCGAGGAGCGCGACCCGGGGGCGCTCTGGCAGCCCATCGACGAGGTGTGGCGCCAGAGATGACGGGACGCGTCGACACCCACGTTCACCTCTGGAACCGCCGGACCGACCCGCAGGACTGGATCGACCCGGACACGATGGCCGCGATCGACCGCGATTTCGGGGGCGACGAACTGAGCGCGATGCTGGCGGCCACCGGGATGGACCGGGCGATTCTCGTGCAGGCGAGCAACAGCCTGGCGGAGAGCGAGCGGCTCTCGCGATCCGACCCGGCCGTCGTGGCTGGGCTGGTCGCCTGGGTGGACCTGACCGGCGACGTCTCTGCGCAGCTGGCCCGCGTGCGGGCGGGCACCGTCCCCGTCGTCGGCGTGCGGCATCTCGCGCACATCGATCCGGACCCGGAATGGCTGCTCCGGGACGGCGTGTCGGAGGGTATCGCGGCGCTCGGTCGCGAGGGGCTCGCGTTCGACCTCGTCGTCCGCGACTGGCAGCTCGGGCAAGCCGCAGACCTGGCGGCCCGCCACGACGGCGTCCGTTTCGTGCTGGACCACCTCGGCGGTCCGCTCGCGGAGGACGCACACCCGGCGCGCTGGGAGGCAGGGCTTCGCGAGCTCGCGCGCCGGCCGAATGTGACGGCCAAGGTGTCCGGCCTCAGCTCCGGCCTCGCGCCCGGCCAGTGGTCGGCGGACGACCTGCGATCGGTCGTCGACATCGCCGTCGACGCCTTCGGCACGGACCGCCTGCTGTACGGCTCGGACTGGCCGCTCGCCGAACTCGGCGGAGGCGCCACGGCCTGGCGGGACGCGTTCGACATCCTCACGGCCGGGTTCTCGGCAGCGGAACGCGACGACGTCCTCGGCGGGACGGCGGCGAGGGTCTACTCGGTGGCCTGAGCCTTCGTGCTCTTGCGCGTGCGGGGCGCGTGGTCGGGTAGGCGTCGACGCTCCCACGAGACGTGGATGTGGTCGTGCATCGCCTTCTCGGCTGCGGCCGGATCGTTGCCGGCGATGGCCTCCACGATCGCTGCATGCTCGTCGAGTGTGAGCGCCACAGCATCCGGCGGGTTGATGCCCTGGTAGCGGCTGGATTCGACGGCGCGCTTGTACAGGTGCTTGGCGATGTTCTCGGCGAGCCGATTACCCGAGATCTCCATCAGCGCGTAGTGGAAGACGACGTCCGCCTGCCGGAACGAGTCGGTCTCCGACTCGCTCTCGCGCATCGCGGTGAGCGCGTTCTCGAGACGGCGCAGCTCCTCCGAAGAGTGGGAACGGGCCACCGCTCCCGCCATCGCCGATTCGAGGCTCGCACGGACGACCGTCAACTCATCGAGCACGCCGAGGCTCTCGTCGTTGTCGATGAGGGCCGACAGGACGATCGGATCGAGCATGTTCCAGTACCCGGGCGCCTGCACCTGCGTGCCGCGACCCTGGGAGACGATGACGAGCCCCTTCTCCTCCAGGCGCTTCACCGACTCGCGGAGGACGGTCCGGCTCACGCCGAAGTGCTCGCTGAGCGGGCCTTCCGGCGGTAGGAGGTCGCCCTCGTTGAGCTGACCGGTCACGATGATCTCGACCAGCTCGGCGACGACCGCCACCCCGAGCCGCTCGGCGGGCAGCCGCTGCGGAATGAGCCGCGTCGCAGCCGTGGAGTCTGGCGTCATAGGTATGACCTTAGCGCTCGGTGGTGCGAAATGGCCGTGGGTTCCGCGGCCCGGTCTGGGGCGGGTGGGGCTTACAGAGCGGAGCGTCGCCGTTCTGCTTCGGCGGTGAGGAGCCGGGCGGTCATGGCCGTCCACTGCCTCCGCTCGGCGTCGTCCAGTGTCGTGAAGAAGTCGCGCATGTCCTCTTCGAATCGCGCGTTGGCCGCGTCGATCAGCGCGCGGCCGGGCGGCTCCAACCGGACCCGCACGGCGCGCCCGTCGCTCTCGTGCCGGATTCGGCTGACCAGTCCCCGGCGTTCGGCGCGGATCACCAGGCCGCTGACGCTGGACTTGTCCAATCGTAGATGCGTGGTGAGGTCGTTGATCGTGGGTTCGCGGTCCCTCAGGATGCCGAGCAGGCGCGCCTGCTGCATGGACAGCCCGGCCTCCGCGGCCCGTTCCTGCAGGCGCTCGCTCGTCTCGAAGGAGAGCTGTGCGAGAAGCTCGAGCGCCGTCCGGTGATCTTCCTCGCTCATGGCCTCAGTCTAGCGAATAGTCCGCGATGCGTACTATATTAGTGCGTATCACGTACTAATAGGAGGTCTCGTGGACACCATCGCTGCAGCCCTCGTCGAGTCGTTCGGCGAATCACCGCGGTACCGCTCCATCCCCGCACCCCGCGCGGAAGCCGGGCGCGAACTGGCCGACGTGCTCGCCGTCGGCATCCACCCGGTCACCCGGGGCATCGCCGCGGGGCGGCACTATGCGAGCTCCGGCGTGCTTCCCCTGGTGCCCGGAATCGACGGCGTCGTCCGGCGGGCGGATGGCTCGCTGGCCTATGTCGGCGGTCTCGGCGGCACCATGGCGGAGCGCATCCTGATCGATCCGCGCAGGGCCGTCGCTCTGCCTGAGGATGCGGACCCGGCGACCGTGGCCGCATCCATGAACCCCGCTATGTCGTCCTGGGTCGTCCTCACCTCCCGGGTGCCGTTCGCCGAAGGGCAGTCGGTGCTCGTTCTGGGCGCGACCGGGGCCGCCGGCTCGATGGCGGTCAAGGCGGCACGTCACCTCGGGGCGGGGCGCGTCATCGCGGCCGGACGCGACACCGAACGACTCGACCAATTGCTCGCGGAGGGAGCGGACGACCGGGTGGTGCTGTCTTCCGATGAGAAGGCGACAGCCACCTCTATCGCGGAGGCGGCGGCGGACGTCGACATCGTCCTCGACTATGTGTGGGGTGCGCCGGCCGAGCGCGCCATGCTGGCCATCCTGAGCGCGCGACGAGACCACACCCAGCTGCTCGACTGGGTGCACATCGGTGGGATGGGCGGCCCTGCCATCACTCTGGACGGCGCCTGGCTTCGGTCGAACGCGCTTCGCGTCAGCGGGAGCGGACTCGGCTCCGCCGACCTGGGGAAGGCGCGGCTGCCTGAACTCGCTGCGGCGGTCGCCTCCGGAGCCCTCGCGATCCGGCCCCGCGTCGTTGCGCTGAGCGATATCGAGGAGGCGTGGGAGCATTCGGATGCCCGCGGCGAGCGGACCGTCGTCATCCCGTGAGGTGACCCGCATGGACGGGCAGAGGACGGTGCCGGGGAATGCCTGTTGTCGTTGGGCGGTTCGCTACTCCATGACCCTGACTCTGCCCGTCACTCGCGCGGTGACCCCCGAGCCGGCCACCATCGGCGAGCTGGGGCGGATGCTGGCTCGGCTCGAGTGGACGCTGCTCGACTTCAGCCGGCGTGAGCTGGTCGCCGGAGGTCTCGCGGCGATCCCCGGCGGGCACGTGCGCTTCCACTACGTGGTCGAGGGGGCGGTCGAGGTGTCGGGCGGCGACTCGCCGCTGCGGCTCGCCGCGGGCGACTTCCTGATGCTGCCCCGGGCCGGCGCCCACCGCATCCTCGCCACGGAGGACACGGTCCTCGCGTCAGGCGAACTTGAAGCGGCGACCGCCGCCGGCGTGCCGTTCGTGCTCGCGCTGCCCGAGCTGCTCGTCGCCTGCGGGTTCGTTGTGCGCGAACCCCACATGGGACCCCTCATCGAGACGTTGAGTCACGAATACGGCGGGATGCGCGCCGGAACCTGCGTGATGGCCAGCCGGATCGCGACGATCATCGC
This sequence comes from Leifsonia sp. RCC_180, assembly GCF_058138205.1. Classification (NCBI taxonomy): domain Bacteria; kingdom Bacillati; phylum Actinomycetota; class Actinomycetes; order Micrococcales; family Microbacteriaceae; genus Leifsonia; species Leifsonia sp. RCC_180. Next base: position 3,384,656 of record NZ_CP200340.1, read on the forward strand.
CTCCGCGGCGGTGCGCGCCTGGGCCGAGAACGGCTGTGCGCCGGACCAGTGGCTGGTGCGCGTGAGTGACCCGCACATCGCGCGCGCCCTCGCTGCGATGCAGCAATCACCGGGCGAGCAGTGGACGGTGGACCGGCTGGCCCACGTGGCCAGCGCTTCGCGGACCGTGTTCGCCGAACGTTTCCGCGAAGTCGTCGGTGACTCCCCGAGCCGCTATCTCACCGGACTCCGGATGGATCAGGCCAAGCAGCTGCTGGGTGACGGCCGGCTCAGCGTCGGCGAGGTCGCGCTGCGCCTCGGGTACGGGTCGGACGTCGCCTTCAGCCGCGCGTTCCGCCGCCACACCGGGACGAGCCCGGCGACGTGGCGTCGCGAGTCCGCGATGGCGTCATAACACGCGGAATCCCTCGTCTATCTCGGTGAGGAGCGAGCGCGCCCGCAGTGCGATCGTCCTCGAGCCGCCCTGCCGGTTTCCCTTGCCCGGCAGGGCGGCTGCTTCGCCGCTAGAGCGCCTTGCCTCTCCGGGCGGAGCCCAGCAGGACACCGCCGAGGACGGCGACCACGCCCCCGGTGACGAGCGCCGCCTTCACGCCTGCTCCGTCGACGAGCACCCCGCCGACCGCGGCACCGAGAGCGATCGCCAGCTGGAAGGCGGCGACGACGAGCCCGCCGGCGGCCTCCATCCGCTCCGGCTCCACGCGAGCCGCCCAGGTCTGCACGAGCGTCGGGACGCCACCGAACGCGAAGCCCCACAGCACGACCGCGGCGAAGGCGAGCGGTACGAAGTCGGGGACCAGCGCAAATACCGTCACCGCGGTTCCCAGCACGGCCGGCATCACGATCAGGGCCGTCCGCAGCCGTCGGTCGGCCACGATTCCGGCGATGATGTTGCCGGCGAAGCCACCGAGGCCGTACGCCGCCAACAGGATCGCAAGGCCGCCTGCGGTGAGACCCGGGATGTCGGCGGCACCCAACCGGATGTAGGTGAACCCGGCGAAGTGTCCGCCCGCGAGCAGCGCGATGCCGAGCAGCCCGACGATCATGACCGGCGCGCGCACGGCGGCCAGGAGCGTCCGCACACCGGACCCCTTGGCCGGGGCGACCCGCGGTAGGAGCAGGACCTGCGCCACTGCTGCTGCGACGGACATCGCCGCGACGAGGAGGAAGACGGCGCGCCATCCCCAGATTGCGCCGAGGAACGCGCCGAGCGGTACGGCGACCACCGTCGCGAGCGACACGCCCGTGTTGACGATCATCATGGCGCGTCCGAGATGCTGGGCGGGCACCAACTGCGCGGCGACCGCGACCGCCATGGACCAGAAGCCGGAGATCGCGACACCCAGAAGCACTCGAGCCACCAGCAGCAGCCAGAACTGCGGAGCGACGGCGACGAGGATGTTCGAGACCGCCGCGAGCACCGCGAGCCCGACAAGCAGGATGCGCCGGTCGAGCCGCGGGAACAGGGGCCCGATCGCGGGCCCCGCGATCACACCGATGAGTGCTGTCGCGGTGACCGCCTGCCCGGCCGTTCCTTCGCTGACTCCTAGCCCCGAGGCGATCGGCGACAGCAGGCTCGCCGGGAGGAACTCGCCGGTGACGAGCGCGAAGACTCCCACCATGAGGGCGACCACGCCGCCCCAGGATGCGCGGCGCGCCGGTGTGGCGGAGGCGGCGGAGCGGGCGGACGCGGCGGAGACCGCAGGGACGGACGACGTATCGGAGGGGGAGGACGTTTCGACGCTCATCCTTCGATCGTGGTCGGCTGTGCGCGGATGCGCCGAACCGATCGTCCGGGGTGCCTGATCCTCCGTCCGGAATCGGCGATCCGCTGCTTCCCGACTCCCCGTCGTTTGGCAAGTTTTGGCATTTTGGCATTGTTTGGCGGTTGACGACTGCCTGCGACCCTCCTTATCGTCGTGCCAAGACGTTTTGCCAAAACGTCTTGGCACACGCACCCTCATTCACGCAGCCGTTCGCTGCACAGCAGATTCGGAGTAACGATGCTTCGTAAGAAGTTCGCGGCCGCCGCAGCAGTCGGCACCGCGGTTGCGCTCACCCTCGCAGGGTGCGGCGTCGGCGGCGGGGACGGTTCCTCGTCGGACAAAGCCATCACCGTGCTCGTCGAGGCCGGCGGCCACGCTGAACTCCAGCCGATCGCCGACCTGTACAAGAAGGACACCGGTACCAAGGTGACCTTCGTCGAGCTCCCGTACGACGGTCTCTACAACCGTCTCAACAGCGAGTTCACGTCCGGAACCGTCTCGTTCGACGTCGCCGCGCTCGACTCCATCTGGCTGCCGGCATTCAAGGACGCCGTCACGCCGCTGGACAAGCTCTTCACCTCGGAGGTGAAGAGCGACCTGTTCCCTGCCCTCGTCAAGGAGGCGAACGTCGACGGCACCTACGCCGGGATGCCGGTCTGGACGAACTCGGAGATCCTGTACTACCGGAAAGACCTCTTCGACGACGCGGCGAACAAGGCCGCGTTCAAGACCAAGTACGGCTACGACCTGGTCCCGCCGACCACATGGCAGCAGTATCAGGACGCGGCTGAGTTCTTCACCCAGCCCGACAAGGGCCTCTACGGCACCGACATGAAGGGCGCCGTCGAGACCGAGTATCTCGCCACGCTGTCCCAGACCGGCGAAAAGACCATGGTGCTGAACAACTCGGGCAGCGAGGTGTCGCTGGGGGACGAGAACAGTCTCAAGGCCCTCGACTTCTACACCGCGATGCAGAAGTACGCGCCTGCCGGATCCGCCCAGCTCGACTGGGCCGGTGCGCAGAACCTGTTCAACCAGGGCAAGACGGCAATGATGCGGTTCTGGGCTCATGCCTACCGGCAGATCCCGAAGGACGCCTCCGTGTACGGCAAGGTCGGCGTCGCGCCGATGATCGCCGGGTCCGGCGGCATCGCCGGCGTGCCCGGCGCCTGGTACCTGTCCGTGGCGAAGGCCAGCAAGAAGCAGCAGCAGGGTCTGGACTTCGTGAAGTTCGCCTATGAGCACAACGAACTGAGCGCGAAGACCTCTCTCGGTCTTGTCGCCCGTAAGTCGGCGTTCGAGAAGTACCAGGATCAGCCGGGTTACGAGAACTACAAGCCGCTGGTGGAGACGCTGGATGCGCAGGCGACGATCCCGCGGCCGGCTAACCCGAAGTGGCAGCAGATCGTGGACACGGTGCTGGTCCCGATGATTCAGAAGTCGTTGCAGCCCGGCGCTGACAAGCAGGCGCTGCTGAACGCAGCAAAGGAGCAGGTCCAATCGCTAGTCAAGTGATGGAGCAGCGAGTGGGCGGCCGCACCGGCCGCCCACTTCGGTCTCCTCGTAAACGTTCTCTCCGCACCGCCGATCGGCGGTTCGCAGCACTGCTGATGCTGCCGGCCGGACTGTTCCTTGCCATCTTCATCGGATGGCCGCTGCTTCAGTTCGTCAGCGACAGCTTCTTCAAGATCAGCCCGATCGCCGGAGGGCCGCGCGAGTTCGTCGGGTTCGCGAACTACGTCACTGCGTTGACCAGCGACGACTTCACCAACGCGGTGTGGCGGACCATCCTCTACACAGTGATCGTGGTCGCCTTCGAGTTCGTCCTCGGACTGCTGGTGGCGCTCCTGTTCACCTCACTGGGCAACTCGTCGCGGGTCTTCCGCACGATCTTCCTTTACCCCCTGATGATCGCACCGATCGTCGCCGGTCTGCTCTGGCGATTCCTGCTCATCGACAACTTCGGAATCGTCAACGAGCTGCTGAAGTCGGTCGGAATCATCCACTCCAGCGACCAGATCCAGTGGCTGAGCGACCCGAACATCGCCCTGTTCTCCGTCGCGATTCCCGACATCTGGCTCACCACCTCCTTCATCACACTCGTGCTCTTCGCCGGCCTGCAGAACATCCCGGGGGATGTGATCGAGGCGGCCAGGCTCGACGGTGCGCGGTACACCACCATCCTGTTCCGCATCATCATCCCGCTGCTTCGACCGGTGATCGCCGTTGCCTTGATCGTGCGCGGCATCGACGCTGCCCGCGCCTTCGACGTGATCGTTATCCAGACCAACGGCGGACCCCAGCAGAGCACGGAGACTCTGTCGCTGTTGATCTACCGGACGATGGTGCGCTTCGGCGACCCGGGCCTCGCAAGCGCAATGGGAACCATCTACTTGATCGCGATGCTCGCCGTCGCCCTTTTCGCGATCCTGACGATCTGGCGGCCAGGAAGCGAGACGGAGCGATGAACGGACTGGAAGCGCGTCGCCTGAGTTCCCGTGCGCTCCTCTGGCTGATCCTGATCGCTGTCGTCCTGCTGTACGGGTTCCCCTTCCTCTACATGCTCTTCACGTCATTCAAGACGCCGCTGGAGACCATTTCTGTCCCGCCGAGGCTGCTCCCGAGCGTGTGGACCGTCGACAACTACGTTTCGGCGCTCACCCGCGACGGGGTCCTCGCCTCCTTCATCAACAGCATCATCACCGCCGTCCTGAGCACTCTCATCTCTCTCGTGCTCGCCATCCCGGCGGCCTATGCGGTGACGCGGTTCCGGACCCGGACGGGCAGGATCTTCATCGTCCTGGCGCTCGTCGCCCGCATGGTGCCGCCGATCGTGATCGGCGTTCCGATGATCTCCATCTTCCGCAACCTGGGCATTTCGGACACCTCACTGGCGTTGGCGATCGCCCACACCACGATCTCCCTGCCGCTGTCGATCTGGCTCATGTCGAGCTTCTTCGAAGCAGTGCCCGGTGAGCTCGAAGAGGCGGCGAAGATCGACGGCAACAGCCGGCTCGGCGCACTCTGGCGGGTGGTCATCCCGGTGACGGCGGGCGGGGTCGCGGTCACCGCAATCTTCGCCTTTCTGGCCAGCTGGAACGAGTTCTTGTTCGCGTTGCTGCTGACGGCGGTCCGGTCGCAGACCACGCCGATCGTGATCGCCAACTTCCAGACGCAGTTCGGGCTCGACTGGGGATCGATGACCGCCCTTGCCGTCATCTATTCGATCCCGGTGATTCTGCTCACGTTGCTCCTGCAGCGGCATATCGTTGCTGGACTCACGCTCGGTGCGGTGAAGGGATGAGCTTCGTGGGGAAGGAAGCGCAATGGCAGTAAAAAGCTCGAGCATTCGAGACGTTGCCGAGTTGGCGGGTGTGTCCGTCACCACGGTTTCGCACGTACTCAACGACACGCCCCATACCCGAGTGGCCGAGGAGACGCGAGCGCGAGTCCGTCATGCCGCCAAGACCCTCGGCTATGGACCCAATCGCGCGGCGCAAGCTCTGCGAACCAACCGGTCCGGGCTGATCGGGCTCCTGAGCGAAGAAATCGCAACCACCCCGCACGCGGGACGGATCATCCTCGGTGCGCAGGATGCGGCCCGGGAGCACGATCTCACCCTGGTCATCATCAACACGGAACGAGAGTCGACCGGGAACTCTCATAGAGACGACGTACAGGCTCTGCTCGACCGGCAGGTGGATGCCGTCCTCTACGCGACGATGTACCACCGTCAGGTGTCACTTCCGCCGAATCTCCGAGCGCTTCCCGCAGTCCTCATCGACTCGACAGATCGAGCCGGCATCGTCCCCGCCGTGGTGCCGGACGAGGTGGGCGGCGCAATCGCCGCCGTCAGCCACCTCGTCGACGCAGGACACACCCGCATCGGCTTCCTCAACAACGATGACGACGTCCCCGCGACCCATCTTCGATTCGCCGGGTATCGAGAAGTGCTGGACAGGCATGGCATTCCGTTCGACGCAACGCTGACCGCTACAGCGCCGTCCGAGACCCTTCCCGGATACGAGCTCGCGCGGGAGATGCTGAGCCGAGCCGACCGGCCCACAGCCCTGTTCTGCTACAACGACCGGATGGCGATGGGTGCCTATCGTGCCGCCACCGAACTGGGCCTCGACATTCCGCGTGACCTCTCGATCGTGGGATTCGACAACCAGGAGCTCATCGCCGCGAACCTCTTCCCCGGTCTCACCACCGTCGCCCTCCCGCACTACGAGATGGGTGCCTGGGCGGTGGAGACGCTCGTGCATCTCCTGCACGGCGAGGGCGAACACCGCCTCCTCGCCGACAAGCCGACACTGCTCGACTGCCCGCTGGTCATCCGCGGGTCGGTAAGCCCGCCACGCGCCGACTGAAAGGTACGCCCTACACATGCTTCGCCTCGCCGCCTCCTGGGTGTGGGATTTCTGGATCGCCGATGACGGCGACCTCTTCCACCTGTTCTTCCTCAAGGCGTCCCGTGCGCTCGTCGACCCCAATCGCCGGCACTGGCGCGCCACCATCGGGCACGCCACATCGAAAGACCTCACGTCGTGGACCGAACACGCCGACGCCGTCATCCCTGACGACTCGCCCGCGTTCGACGACCTCGCCACCTGGACTGGTTCGGTCGTGCGCCAGGATGACGGGACCTGGCGGATGTTCTACACCGCAGTCAGCCGGGGCGAAGGGGGGCTCAACCAGCGAATCAGTTCCGTCGTGTCCGATGACCTTTTCACCTGGCACCGGGAGGCTGAGCGGCAGATTCTCGAGCCTGACCCGCGCTGGTACGAAACCGCGGAGACACGCCAGTGGCCGGATCAGGCCTGGCGAGACCCGTGGGTGTTCCAGCACGACGGGACCTGGCACATGCTCATCACCGCACGCGCCAACCACGGGGACCCCGACGACCGGGGCGTCATCGGCTACGCCACCTCACCCGATCTGACGACCTGGACGGTGCAGCCTCCCCTTTCCCAGCCTGGTGCCGGGTTCGGCCACCTTGAGGTCGTGCAGACCATCAACGTTGAAGGGCGCCCGGTCGGGCTCTTCTCGTGTCTTGGCTCCGAGCTGTCCCAGAGACGTCGAACGCAGGATCCGGCCGGGGGAGTGTGGGCCTTCCCGACGGATTCGCTCAACGGCAGTTTCGACATCACGCAGGCGTATCGCGTAACCGACGAGCAACTCTACGTCGGGCGTCTGATTCAAGACCGCACCGGGCGCTGGCAACTTCTCGCGTTCCACAACGATGACGAGAACGGGAGCTGGATCGGCGAGATCTCTGATCCGCGCCCGATCCGCTGGGTGAATGGGCGGCTGACGGTCGAGGGGAGCAGTGAAGTATCGGCTGAGCACCTGCGAGTGGGCTCGTGAACACCGGCGCTCTCGTCGTCGGGGAAGCCCTCATCGACGAAGTCGTGGATGGCTCCTCCGTAAGCCGGCACCCCGGCGGGTCGCCGGCGAACGTCGCCCTCGGGCTGGCCAGGCTGAACGTGGTCACGCGCCTGCACACGGCGATCGGAGACGATGAGGACGGGGAGATCATCAGGCGGCACGTGGCCGCGTCGGGTGTGACACTGACGCACGAGTCCGTCACGGGTGACCCGACGTCACGAGCCGTGGCGATTCTCGAAGCCGACGGCTCAGCGGCCTACGATTTCGCTCTCGGGTGGAACCCTCGAAATCTGGAGGATCTGCGAAGCCCGGCGATCATCCACACCGGGTCCCTCGCCGCATTCCTCGAGCCGGGGTCGGAGGTCACTCAGGACATCATCCGGCGTGGCCGCGCATCGGGCGCTCTCATCAGCTTCGATCCGAACATCCGGCCGACCCTGCTTACTGACCCGGATCGAGCCCGCACCCGATTCATGGCTCTGGCACTCACGAGCCATCTGACGAAACTCAGCGACGAGGACGCGGACTTCCTGTTCCCGGGAAAGTCCATCGAGTACGTCGCCGAGCTGCTGATCGACAGCGGAGTAGCAGTCGTCGGTGTCACACGCGGGAGCGGGGGAGCCCTGCTGGCCAGCGGTCCGCATCGCACACACATCCCGCCGGTCGCGGTCGGGGTGGCCGACACAGTCGGTGCGGGAGACTCCTTCATGGCCGCCCTCATCTGGTCTCTCATCGTCGAAGACGGTGGCTGGGACGGCAAGCCGATCAGTGAGAGCCGGATGGCTGCCGTGGGCTCACGTGCCGCTCGCGCAGCGGCCATCACCGTGTCGCGAACAGGCGCAGACCTGCCGGCATTCAGTGAACTCCTGTCGTATTCGCCTTCCGCCTGACCTCCACGATCTCTCACACACGAAAGGGCCTTCATGACCGAGAAGATGCGGCCCACTCGGCGCGCGGTCGTCCAGACCGCCGCGACCGCCGCGGCAATCGCAGCGCTGAACCTCGCCAGCGCGAAACCCGCAGTAGCCGACACCCCGCAGCCCGAGCAGGGCAAGCAGCCACCCCCCATTCGCCGAGTCCCTGTCGGCCTTCTGTAACAGCGAAGTTGCACGAGCAACGAAAGGAACTCTGATGGAATCTAACGTGTACGACGTGACCGATTGGAAGACTCCTGGCAAGCCGGTCGACCCCCACTACGACATCGGCGCTGTCATCAACAGCATCATCGCTGACGTCAAGCGACGCCAGACCAACCCGGCGGACAAGCCCGGGGCGGTTATCTACGTCCCGCCGGGCACCTACTCGTTGAAGACTCGAGTCGTCGTCGATGTCAGCTTCCTCACCATCCGCGGATCAGGGCACGGCTTCACCTCCCTTTCCATCCGGTACAACTCCGACACCACGGGCTGGAAAGAACTCAACCCCGGCGGCAGCCACATCAGGGTGGAGAACACGGACGGTAACGCTGAAGCGTTTCTGGTGGCCCGCAACGGGAACCCGCGACTGAGCGGGATCGCGTTCGAGAACTTCTGCCTGGATGGCGTCTCCTTCGGAGGCAGCCAGAACTCGTACCGCAACGGGAAGATCGGGATCCGTTTCGCAACCGACAACGACTCGGTCCGTGTGCGGGGTATGGGCATGGTCTACCTGGAGCAGGCGCTGCTGATTCAAGGTCCGGATGCCCTCGATGTCTCCGGCAACTTCATCGCAGAATGCGGCACGTGCGTCTTCATCATGGGCGGCAGCCAGGCCAGCAAGATCGAGGACAATCATCTCGGCGCCGGCCCTGTCGGCTTCTCGATCTTCGCCGAGAACAGCAACGGCCTTCTCATCACCGGGAACAACATCTTCCCGCGAGGTATCGACTCCATTCATCTCAAGGACTCGTTCCGCTCGAACGTCTCGGCGAACCGGCTGCAGTCCTTCTACCCGGGCGGCATCACGCTTGAGGGCAACTGCAAGGAGAACCTGATCAGTTCCAACATGTTCGAGCGACAGGTGGAGACCTATGGGCCGTTCATCGGCGTAGGGAACGGTCTCGACGACGATTTCGGGGTCGTCCAGGTGAACGGCGACGGGAACACCGTCACCTCCAATCACGTCACCTTGATCATCCCGCCCGAGCAGGTGAAGCCTGCCGGTGGCACAGCCGCGATCTTCCGCATCAAGAACGGCGATCAGAATTACATCGGCGCGAATCACGTCATCTCCAACCTCAGCGTCCACACGGTCGTCCTTGACGCGGGAACGACCAACTCCCATGTCTTCGACAGCGGAACCGAGGCACAGCTGCTCGCGAACTCCACGAGCTACGGATTCCGTCCCACCCCGTGAGCCCCAGCTCTGGACCAGCTACACAGAATTGGACGGACACATGTCGAGCACCAACCGTTACGACGTGACCCACTGGCCTGTCGGCGACGCAGCTGAGGACATCGGTGAGGTGATCAACAGCATCATCGCGGACGTCAAGAACCGTCAGGGCGCGTCATCTCAGCGAGACGGCGGCAAGCCCGGAGCCGTGATCTACATCCCGCCGGGCGACTACCGCCTTCGTACCCAGGTGGTGATCGACATCAGCTTCCTTCGAATCGAAGGGTCGGGACACGGTTTCACCTCCTCGAGCATCCGATTCAACGTCCCCGAAGAGGAGTGGCCGGATCTGCACGAGCTCTGGCCCGGCGGAAGCCGCATCCTGGTCGACATTGCTGCGGATGGCGGGGAAGACCAGTCAGCCGGGGCGGCGTTCCTGGTGAACAGGACGGGGAGCCCGCGAATCAGCTCCGTCGAGTTCTCGAACTTCTGCATCGACGGCCTGCATTTCGTCGCGGACGGATCGGGTCTTGACCCCGAGAACACCTACGTCAACGGCAAGACGGGCATCTATGTCGCAAGCGCGAACGATTCCTTCCGTGTGAACGGCATGGGATTCGTGTACCTCGAACACGCCCTCACCATCTACAACGCCGACGCGCTCTCGATCCACGACAACTTCATCGCCGAAAGCGGCAGCTGCATCGAACTGCGGGGCTGGGGCCAGGCATCGAAGGTGACCGACAACCTCATCGGAGCGGGGTTCAGAGGACATTCCATCTACGCCGAAAACCACGGCGGGCTGCTCATCACGGCGAACAATGTCTTTCCTCGCGGCGCCAGCAGCGTCCATCTGAGGAACGTCACTCGGTCGAGTGTGACGAACAACCGCCTGCACTCGTTTTACCCAGGCATGCTGATCCTTGAGGGCAACGCCTCCGAAAATCTCATCGGCTCCAACCACCTGCTGCGTGACCGCGAACCCTGGGCGCCCTTCCTGGAGGTGGACAACGGGCGCGACGACCTCTTCGGGCTCCTGGTGATCGAAGGCACCAACAACTCGGTGATCGGAAACCACTTCTCTGAGATCGTCGACTCCGAGAAGCTGCACCCCAGCGAGGCCACCCCTGTGATCGTTCGGCTCGCGGAGGGAGGCCACAACTACCTCGCAAGCAACCACATGGTCGCCCTCGATGTCCGCGCCACCTCGGGAGACTCGGCATTCGATGCCCAGGTGGATGCGCTGCTCACAACAGCCGCAGCCCGAAGCCTCGACATCGTCACCGTTCTGGTGGAGCCGACATCGTCAGGGAACACGATCCTCGATTCGGGGACAGACACCCAGGTGATCGCCGACAAGGCCGCGAACGCATTTCGACCGACGCCGACTGTCGTTTGATGCATCCGGCTCGCTTGGCGACACGCCGAGCGGTGCCTCTTCGGCGCGAAGTTTGAGCCACGAATGTCGGTGGTTCCCCCTAGTTTTGGGGGAAGAAGAAAAAAACCCCAAAACACAACATGTAGTGGAATGACAATCGTGTCATTCGGGTTATATAGTGGGTGAACACCGCGGGAACGCGGCTCACCAAGACTTCTAGGGGAGGCCATCATGGACTACGAAAACGACAGCGTTGGCGGCTACTCGGTTCCCGTCGACCCGATGGACCTGCTGCAGTGCGACAGCTGCCAGTAAGGCGCTAGCACCGAGCGTGAAGACCCCGGAGGCCGTAAGGCTTCCGGGGTCTTCTGCCGTCCGGGGTCTTCTGCCGTCCGGGGTCTTCTGCCGTCCGGGGTCTTCTGCCGGCCCGGGGGCGCCCAGTCGGGGGTCAGTAGAATCGTCGGGTGCCAGTGAACCCAGAGCTGCAGGGGCGGGAGTTCCCGCCGACCCCGCCATACCTCGTCGGGCGCGAGAAGGTCCGCGAGTTCGCGCGGGCCGTTTTCGCGACGTCACCGATCTCCTTCGATGTGGATGCGGCGCGCGCCGCGGGTCACCCCGACCTCGTCGCGCCGCCCACGTTCCCGGTGGTCGTGCAGGAGGCGACGCTCGCCCAGCTGCTCGCGGAGCCGGATGCGGGCATCGACTTCACCCGTGTGGTTCACGGCGACCAGCGCTTCACCTTCACCCGTCCGGTGGTGGCCGGCGACGAGCTCACCGCGACCCTGCGGGTCACCTCGGTCAAGTCGCTCGGCGCCCACTCGATGGTGACCGCCGAGTCGACCATCGTCGGCGCGGACGGGCAGCACGTCGTGACCGCCACCTCCACCCTGGTCGTGCGAGGAGACGAATGATGGCCGCCCCCGACTTCGACAGCCTGTCCGTCGGCGACGTGGTCGCCGAGCGCACGGTCGAGCTCAGCCGCGACGCGCTGGTCCGCTACGCGGGAGCCTCCGGCGACTTCAACCCCATCCACTACCGCGACGACGTCGCCACCTCGGTCGGGCTGCCCGGAGTCATCGCGCACGGGATGCTGACCATGGGTCTCTCGGTGCAGCCGGTCGTCGACTGGGCGGGCGACGCTGCCCTCGTCGAGGACTACCAGGTGCGCTTCACCCGCCCCGTCGTCGTCGACCCGGCGACCGGAGCGACGGTCACCGTCTCCGCGAAGGTCGGGCAGCTGGATGCGGAGGCCCGCGTCGCCCGGATCGACCTGACCACCACGTTCGACGGCTCGACGGTGCTCGGCAAGGCGCAGGTCCGCGTACGGCTGGCATGACCGACACGTCTCCGGCGCTCGCCGACCTGACCACCATCCGCGTCGGCGGGGTGCCCGAACGACTGGTACCCGCCGACAGCCGCGACGCGCTGGTGGATGCCGTGCTCGAGGCGCGCCATATGGGCGAGGACTGGCTGCTGCTCGGCGGCGGGTCCAACACGGTCGCGAGCGACGAGGGGTTCGACGGGACCGTCATCCACATCCGCACCCGTGGGGTCGAGCGGCTCGACGCTCCCGAGGGGCGGGTGCGTCTGCGGGTGGAAGCGGGCGAGCCCTGGGATGACCTGGTCGCGTTCACCGTGAGGAACGGCTGGTCGGGGATCGAAGCCCTCTCCGGCATCCCCGGTTCGACGGGCGCCGCGCCGGTGCAGAACATCGGTGCGTACGGCCAGGAGCTCGAGTCAGCGCTCGTCAGCCTCGAGTTCTTGGACGACCAGAGCGGTGAAGTCGTGTACCTCGCTCGGCGCGACCTGGGTCTGGGATATCGGACATCGACGCTGAAGCGCGGTCGGCGCGGAGTGGTGCTGTCGGTGGATCTGGAACTCACGGACAACACGGTGCTCGGTGACATCGGCGCGCCGCTGAGCGCGCCGGTCGCGTATGCCCAGCTCGCCGACGCCCTCGGCGTTCCCCTCGGCTCGCGCGTTCCCGTCGCCGAGTTGCGGCGTGCGGTGCTCGCGCTGCGTTCGTCGAAGGGCATGGTGCTGGACCCGGCGGACCCCGACTCCGTCTCCTCCGGCTCCTTCTTCACCAACCCGATCGTCTCGGAGGAGTTCGCGCGGTCGCTGCCGGCCAATGCTCCGCGCTGGCCGCAGGATCCGCTGGAGCCCGACACTGTCTTCAGCATCCCGGCCGGCGGTGTGTATCCGCTCGACGTGCCGCCGCTCGCGGCAGCGGAGTACACGGTCAAGCTCAGCGCGGCCTGGCTCATCGAGAACGCCGGGATCCGTCGCGGGTTCTCGCTGCCTGGCTCAGGCGCGGCCATCTCGTCGAAGCACACGCTTGCCATCGTGAACCGAGGCGGCGCCAGTGCAGCGGATGTCGTGCAACTGGCCACATTCATCCAGTCGCGCGTCCAGGCCGAGTTCGGTGTCGTTCTGCAGCCCGAGCCCATGCTGGTCGGACTGGAACTCTGACGGCGGACTCCCCCCAGACGCAGGGCTGACGTTCGACGAACTCTGAGAGTATTCTCACGTCGCGCTCCATAAGCTGAACGCATCACGGCGCGCTCGCGCCATGCCGGACCGGAGGAAACGACATGGGATTCCTGGACCGCCTTTTCGGACGCGAGGAACCGCGGCCGAACGGCTCTCAGACGCAGAACGCCGCCTACCAGCCGTACGGCGGCCAGCGGCCCGCGGGCGGAGCGCCTGCCGCCGGTCAAGCACCCGCCGGCGGCCAGGCCCGCAGCGAGGATGAGATCGCGGTCGAGCGGTATCGCTACCTGCTTCGTACGGCGCCCCCGGAGACGATCGAGCAGGTGCACGAGGAGGCTTTCGCCCGGTTGTCGCCGGATCAGCGGCGCCTGCTGTTCCAGCAGCTGAGCGAGAGCGCACCCGCAGGCGAGCAGCCGCGCGGCGACGACCCGCGCTCGCTCGCGCAGGCGGCCACCCGCTCGGAGCTCCGTCAGCCCGGGACCCTCGAGCGCGCACTCGGCGGCGGCGCAGGCCGCGGCGGGTACGGCGGCCCTGGCCTCGGCGGGATGTTCGCGAGTTCCCTTCTCGGGAGCGTGGCCGGGTACGTCATCGGGTCCGCGCTCGTAAGCACCTTCCTGCCTGGCCCCGGCGACAACCAAGCGGACGGTTCGGGCGACCAGAACGGCGACAACCAGAACACGAACGACCAGAACGGCGACCAGGGCGGCGACAGCGGCTCCGGCGGCGATCAGGGCGGCGACGGGAGCTCGGGTGTCGAGAACGCATCCGGTGGAGACGGCTCCGTCGACGCGGGCGGCTGGGACGGCGGCGGAGCCGGGTCCGGCGGCGACGCCTGGGGCGGCAACGACTTCGGTGGCGGTGGCGGTGGTGGCGACTGGGGCGGTTTCGGTGGCGGCGGTGACTTCGGTGGAGGCGACTTCGGCGGAGGCGGCGACTTCATCTGAGTCGCGCGGGTGCGCGCGCAGAGCGTGCGCGCACCCGCATCCGCACCGCACAGGGCGCGGCATGTGGACGGCCCCTCAGCTGCGGAGCGCGGCGGCGAACGGCAGCACGGCGCTCGCCCCCGCTCGCACGAGTTCCTGCCCCGCGACCGTGACCGTCCACCGACTGTCGACGAGGTCATCCACGAGCAGCACAGGGACGCCGACCGGGAGTTCCAGGCCGTCGGCGGAGAAGTGATCCCACACCGACGCCAGTCGGAAGGCGCTGTTGCCACCGGGAGCCCCGCTCGGCGGCCCGCTGCGCCAGCCGAGCGTGCCGGCGAACGGTAGCCGCCCCACCCCCGCGAGGCCGCGGGCGAGCGACTCCACGAACAGCGGGCGGCGACGCGACGGCATCGCCGCGACAGCGCCGGGCCGCGCATCCCAGTCCCAGTCGGCGAGGACCCGCACACAGGCGTCGAGGATCGCGGGTGGCACGGCCTGGTCGGGTGCGTCGTCGGCGAACAGTTCGCGAAGGCGACCACCCCAGCCGAGATCGGTGAGCCGGGCCAGCGCGCGCCCCGACCGCAGCTGTTGCTCAGGCCGGAGCTTGCCCCGGACAGGCACGCCGAGCGAGTCGGCCCCGGTCGGCCAGAGCTTGCGCGGCTCGATCTCGACCCCGACGCGGTCGAGCAGCGATCCGACCTCGCTCGCGGTGCCGCCGTCGATCTCCGACGGGTACCAGACACCCGCACAGTTGTCGCACCGCCCGCAGGGACCGGCGTCCGGATCGTCGAGGGCGCGCTGCAGGAACTCCATCCGGCAACCGTCGGTCGACTCGTACTGGAGCATCGACTGCTGCTCGGCTTCACGGGCGGCGGCGATGCGCCGGTAGCGTTCCTCGTCGTACTCCCACGGCGAGCCGGTCGCCACCCAACCGCCGCTCACGCGACGGACCGCTCCGTCGACGTCCAGCACCTTCAGCAGCAGCTCGAGCGTCGACGCACGCAGGTCGACGCGGCTCTCGAGGACGCGCGTCGACACGGGCGCGGAACCGAGTGCCTCCAGCACGGCGGCCGCCTTCTCGCGGGAGGGCATCGATGCGGTGGCGAAGTATCGCCAGATCGCCTGGTCTTCCGGACCGGGAAGCAGCAGCACGTCTGCGTTGTCCGTGGCCCGGCCCGCGCGACCCACCTGCTGGTAATACGCGACCGGAGACGACGGCGCCCCGAGATGGACCACGAACCCGAGGTCGGGCTTGTCGAAGCCCATGCCGAGGGCGCTTGTCGCGACGAGCACCTTCACTTCGTTGCGCTTGAGTCGCCCTTCGAGGTCTTCGCGTTCGGCGGTGTCCGTCTGCCCCGTGTACGCATGCGCTTCATGGCCTGCTCTCCGGAGCACCCGGGCGGTGTCCTCCGCCGCCGAAACCGTCAGCGTGTAGACGATCCCGCTGCCCGGGAGGTCGCCCAGGTGGCCGGCGAGCCAGGCCAGCCGACTCGTGGCATCCGGAAGGGGCAGCACCCCGAGGCGCAGAGACCGGCGCGCGAGCGGACCGCGGATCGTCAGCACGTCGGCTTCGCGACCGGTGCCGAGCTGCTCCACCACATCGGCGACGACGCGCTCGTTCGCCGTGGCGGTGGTCGCCAGCACGGGCACTCCCTCCGGCAGGAGAGTGATGAGGTCGCGCAGCCGTCGATAGTCGGGCCGGAAATCGTGGCCCCAGTCGGAGATGCAGTGCGCCTCATCGACCACGAGGAGGCCGCTGCGGTCGACGAGCGCCGGAAGCTGGGTGTCGCGGAACTCCGGGTTGTTCAGCCGCTCTGGCGAAACGAGGAGGACATCCACCGCGTCGTCGCGGAGCTTCGCCGCCACCTCTTCCCATTCGTGCCGGTTGGCCGAGTTGATGGTCACCGCCCGCACACCGGCCCGCTCGGCAGCGGACACCTGGTCGCGCATGAGGGCGAGAAGGGGAGAGACGAGGATGGTCGGCCCGGCTCCACGCGCCCGGAGGAGCATCGTGGCCACGAAGTAGACGGCCGACTTGCCCCAGCCCGTCCGTTGCACCACCAGCGCTCGCCGATGGTCGTCGACCAGAGCGCTGATCGCCTCGAACTGCCCGTCGTGGAATTCGGCCTCCGGTCGCCCGACGAGGGCGCGGAGACTGCTGAGGGCATCGGTTGCTGTGGTCATGGAGCCATCGTCTCAGGGACGCCTGACGCCCGTGCCGCATCGGTGGCAACTGTGGAGGAACCCGCACCCACGGCAGCTGTGAGCGGATCGGCTCCGGCTCAGAGGCGCACGCGGCGACGCTGAGCGGAGCGGATCCCGCCGAGCAGCGCCGAGACGACGATGACGAGGCCGAGCAGCGCAGCCCCGAGCGCCCAGGCCGATGGAGCCGTCAGCGATCCGAGCCAGGACGCGACGTCCGCGGTCCGCTCGGACGACGAGAGCACGAAGAGGGTACAGGCGGCGAAGAGCGTCAGCAGGATGCCCCAGACCACCCCGCCCCAGCGCACGGGCGCAGGGACGGAGGAGCCGTTGGAGGAGGTTGCGGGGGAGAGATGGGCGGTGTTCGACGGGAGCTGCGGCTCGGTCATGGTGAGGTCTCCTGCTCGTTCTCGGGTGTCAGCGCTGGAATAGGACCGGCAGGCCCTCGGTGGTGATGTGGATGCCGGCGACGCCGTCCCCCGCGAGGAACAGAGCGGCTCCGGTCAGTACGGCGAGCAGGATCCCGAGGAAGATGAGGAAGCCGCTGCGGCGGCGTGCGATCCCGGCGATGAGGACGACGACTCCGACGACGAGGGTCGCCGCCGCGAGCCCCGCTGCGGTGGTGTATCGACCGACGTCGGCCAGCTGCGGCCACACGATCGCGGCCAGGGAACCGGCCACGAGGGCAAGTCCAACGGTCAGCCAGCCGATGGCAGCGCCGACGCGGGGGTTGGCCGCCCGGTAGGCCTCACGCCGTGCGGCCGCTTCGGCCGTCGCCACGCTGACCTGGGTGCGGAGTTCGGCCGACCGCTGAGCCTTCACCGCGCGCATGTCGGCCGCGAGCCGCTGCTTCCACGCCGCGTGCTCGGCACGCCACTGCGCCTGGCGCTGCTGCCAGTCCGCGACTTCGTCGGGGGAGGCGCCGAGCTTCGGAGCCGGGGGCGCCGCGGGTTCCGCGGCGATGTCGAGCACCGGCTCCGGGGGGACCGTGGGAGCCGATGCCGTCTGCGCGTCAGCCGTCGTCGGCGCTGTCGAAGCGGCATCCGCTGTCGAAGCGGCGTCCGCTGTCGAAGCAGCATCCGCCGTCGAAGCAGCATCCGCCGTCGCAGCGCTCGCAGCCATTCCACCGCTCCCCGCCGTGGCACCCCCCATCGGCATCCCGCTCCTCGCGGCACGTGCGTCCGAGTTCCGCACCGCGACCACGATCAACGCGACAACCGCCCCGATCACGACCAGCGTCCACACCACCCGGCCGATCACGTCGCCCCACGCCGGCAGATCCCAGAACGGACCGACCGCCCACCAGCCGCCGCTCGTCCACGGCAGCAGCGACAGCAGCACCATCACGCCGATGGCCACGATCGGCGGCTGGAAGTCGCCGTCGAACAGCTGCTGCAGGTGGATGCGCCCCTCGCGATCCGGGAGCAGCGCCCACGCCGCCGCGTACAGCAGCAGCACCGGGGCGCCCAGGATGCCGGCCACCACGATGATGCCGCGCACGATCAGGGGGTCGATGCCGAGCCGGTACGCCACACCTGCGGAGACGCCGCCGAGCCAGCCGTCGGCGCGAACGACGCCGAGGCTGCGCATCCAGTCGAAGAATCGCGTTCCGCGGCCGGAGAATCCGGTCTGCGGACCGCCGTACGGGTTCGCCGGCGTACCCAGCGGGGGAGTCGAATCGTTCTGTGACATGTTCCTCATCCTGGCGGCGCACGGGCGGCCCGGGTATCCGGTGAACCCCTGAGCGGACCCTGATTGTGCCGCTCTTCTCGTGCGGGTCGGGTCGGGGTCTGCTTGGATCGTGGCTATGTCGTCGACAGCACCCGCCGGTTCCCGGACCGGCGCCCAGCGGCCGGGAGCCCAGCGTCCGCCGCTGGCGCGCCCCCGGTCGTGCGCGGTCGGCGGAGTGAGCGTCGCGCTCGCCGACCACCTGGGCTGGCCGGTCGCCGCCGTCCGTTGGATCTTCGTCGGTTCGGCCTTCCTCGGAGGGGCCGGCATCCTGCTCTACCTCTGGCTCTGGGCTCTGACGCCGCTGCGCGCGCCGTCGGCCGACGACCCGGCCGACGGGGTGCGTCGCCGTGTGAACGTCCCCTGGGTGCTCGCGGGCGCGGGTGCCGCGGCGGGCATCGCCGCGGTGGTGCTCGCCGCGGGCGGAGCGCTCGGGCCGGCCTTCGGCGCACTCGCGGCATCCGCGGCACTGCTCGTCGTCGCCGTCGCCTGGGAGCAGCTGGCGGACGAGGAGCCCGCCGCGTTCGCACCCCTCTCACCGACCGCTTTCCGGATCTCGTGCGGCGCCTTCCTCGTCGCGGTCGCGCTGGCCATCGGCCTCACGCAGAACGTCGGCGGGTCCGGGATGCTGTGGGTCGGCATCCTGATCACCACGTTCGCCGGTGCGGCCGTGCTGGTGGCCCCGTGGGGTTTCCGGCTGTGGCGGGAGCTCATCTCCGAGCGCACCGCGCGCATCAAGGAGGAGCAGCGCGCCGAGATGGCGGCGCACCTCCACGACTCGGTGCTGCAGACGCTCGCGCTCATCCAGAACCGCGCGGGCGCCTCGAGCGAGGTCGGCCGCATCGCCCGGGCACAGGAGCGCGAGCTTCGGGAGTGGCTGTTCACGGACGGCCGTGCGGCCACCGACGCCCAGGAGCGCGACCTCGCCGCCGAGCTGCGCGAAGTCGCTGCGGCGCTCGAGGTCGAGCATGCCGTCCACTTCGACATCGTCTCGGTGGGGGAGCCCGTGCGCCGCGCGCCCTCGGAGTTGGGAGCGGCCGCCCGCGAAGCCATGTTGAATGCGGCCCGCCATGCCGGCGGAGACGTGTCCGTCTACGTCGAGCATGCCGGCGACCGGGTGGATGTGTTCGTGCGCGACCGCGGACCGGGCTTCGACCTCGGATCCCTTCCCGAAGGGCGGCTCGGTGTCAGAGAATCGATCATCGGCCGCATGCGCCGCGCCGGCGGTCAGGCCACCGTATCGGCGCGCGAGAGCGGCACCGAGATCCAGTTGAGCATCGACATCGCGAGCGAGACCACATGAGCGAACCTTCCGGCAGCGACCGGCCCGTCACGGTCGTGATCGTGGACGACCACTCCATCTTCCGCTCCGGGCTGCGCGCAGACCTCGACGGGCGGCTCAAGGTGGTGGGCGAGGCCGCCGATGTGGATGCCGCGGTCGCGACCGTGCTGGCGACGCGCCCCGACGTGGTGCTGCTCGACGTGCACCTCCCCGGAGGCTCGGGAGGCGGAGGAGCCGAGGTCGTCCGCCGTACGGCCGCGGAGACCCCGTCGACCCGGTTCCTTGCGCTCAGCGTGTCCGACGCCGCCGAGGATGTGGTGGGCGTGATCCGCGCCGGCGCCCGCGGTTACCTCACCAAGGGCAGCTCCGGTGGGCAGGTGAGCGACGCCGTCGTCGCCGTCGCGGGCGGAGATGCTGTGTTCTCGCCGCGCCTCGCCGGCTTCGTCCTCGACGCCTTCGGCGCCCCCTCGGGCGAGCAGGCCGAATCCACCGACGAGCTCGACCGCCTCTCGGCCCGTGAGCGTGAAGTGATGCGTCTGATAGCCCGGGGGTATGCCTACAAGGAGGTGGCCGCCGAGCTGTTCATCTCGATCAAGACGGTCGAGACGCACGTCTCCGCGGTGCTCCGCAAGCTGCAGCTGTCGTCCCGGCATGAACTCACGGCGTGGGCGCTGGAGCGCAAACTCCTGTAGCGAGGTGACCGCTTTGCGGCCGGGCTGCTGCGTCCCGTACACTTGACGCGGTGGTTGAATCTGCCAAGCTTTTTTGCGCCCTTTTTCGGTGAGGCGATGGCAGCACTGCCTCGCTCCGGCCGGGCATCCGCAGCACGTTCGGATGCGCGATCGGTTAGCCTGGAGAAGCCAGCGCAGGAAGCCGGTGGTTCGCTTCCTTAGGGCGGTAGCTCAATTGGCAGAGCAGCGGTCTCCAAAACCGCAGGTTGCAGGTTCGATTCCTGTCCGCCCTGCAAGTCGGCACCACTGGTGCCGATCCACGAAAGGTGTAACGAGGTGGCCCGAAAGGTAATCGACGAGCCGAGCGAGGAGATCGTCGCCAACGCGAAGAAGGACCGCGCTGAACGGCGCAACCCCTTCGCGCGGATCGCCCTGTTCATCCGGCAGGTCATCGGCGAACTCAAGAAGGTCGTCACCCCGACCCGCAAAGAGCTGTTCAGCTACACCGGCGTCGTACTCGTCTTCGTGGTGATCATGATGGCTCTCGTGTCACTCCTTGACTGGGTGTTCGGCATGGGTGTCGTCTGGGTGTTCGGAAACCCGAAGTAGACGACGTCGATCAGGCCGCACCGGCCTTCCCGACAAGAAATGGAATGAATTCAGTGTCTGAGACGAATCGCGACGACGTGGACTGGGCGCCCGCTGCTGAGCAGTCCTCCGAGGACGACGAGGCGCAGACCGGCAACGTCCTCGCCAGCGAGGACGAGGCGTCCGACTCCGCCGAGCACGAGGCTCTGCACGTCGTCGCCGACGACGGCACCGAGATCGATCTCGACGCGGTCCTCGACGCCATGGCGGAGGCCGTGGACCCGGAAGCCGACCGTGCGGTCGACGAGGCCCTCGAGGTCGACAGCGAAGACGAGGCCGTGGCCGCGCTCGAAGCCGTCGAGGACGAAGAAGAGGTCTCCACCGACCCGTACGAGGAGTTCCGCACAGAACTGCGCGCCAAGCTCGGCAAGTGGTACGTCATCCACTCGTACGCGGGCTTCGAGCGCCGCGTGAAGTCCAACATCGAGAACCGCATGGTCTCGATGAACATGGAGGACTACATCTACGAGGTGCAGGTCCCCATGGAGGATGTGGTCGAGATCAAGAACGGCCAGCGCAAGATGGTCAACCGCGTGCGCATCCCGGGCTACGTCCTGGTTCGCATGGACCTCAACGAGGACAGCTGGTCGGTCGTCCGCCACACCCCGGGTGTCACCGGGTTCGTCGGCAACGCCCACAACCCGACCCCGCTGCGTTTCGAAGAGGCCTTCTCGATGCTGAAGAGCCTCGTGCAGGTCGAGGCAGCCCCCGCCAAGGGTGCCGCGAAGGGTCAGAAGACCACCGCGCGCGTCATCCCCGCCGAGGTCGACTTCGAGATCGGCGAGACCATCACCATCAAGGAGGGCTCGTTCGCGGGCCTTCCCGGCTCCATCAGCGAGATCAAGCCGGAGAGCGGCAAGCTCACCGTGCTCGTCTCCCTGTTCGAGCGCGAGACGCCGGTCGAGCTCAGCTTCGACCAGGTCACGAAGCTCTAGGGAACATCCAGAGCCTCCCCACTGTTTTCCAAAGAACACCGGGTCTCGGAAGGGCCGAGAAACCGGGAGAGCGACGAGGGCTGCCGCCTGAGCCGCTCGAACACACAAAGAAGGAAGAGACATGGCACCGAAGAAGAAGGTCACCGGTCTGATCAAACTTCAGATCAACGCCGGCGCCGCCAACCCGGCCCCGCCCATCGGCCCGGCCCTGGGTCAGCACGGCGTGAACATCATGGAGTTCTGCAAGGCGTACAACGCGGCGACCGAGTCGCAGCGCGGCAACGTCATCCCCGTCGAGATCACCGTCTATGAGGACCGTTCGTTCACGTTCGTCCTGAAGACCCCGCCGGCGGCGGAACTGATCAAGAAGGCTGCAGGAGTCCCCAAGGGCTCCGGCGTCCCGCACACCAACAAGGTCGGCAAGCTGACCCAGGAGCAGGTGCGCCAGATCGCCGAGCAGAAGATGGTCGACCTCAACGCCAACGACATCGACGCGGCGTCGAAGATCATCGCAGGCACCGCCCGCTCGATGGGCATCACGGTCGAGGCGTAAGCCCGACCCCCTCAGGACATCTCGTGGAAGAGCCGGCCAGGCTCGCACCAC
Source organism: Leifsonia sp. RCC_180 (assembly GCF_058138205.1). Classification (NCBI taxonomy): domain Bacteria; kingdom Bacillati; phylum Actinomycetota; class Actinomycetes; order Micrococcales; family Microbacteriaceae; genus Leifsonia; species Leifsonia sp. RCC_180. The sequence goes on from NZ_CP200340.1 coordinate 3,406,990, forward strand.
ATTCTCGTTAGGAGAAATCACATGGCACAGAAGTCAAAGGCCTACCGGGCCGCGGCCGAGAAGATCGAGGCCGGAAAGTTCTACACGCCCGAAGAAGCCGTCGCTCTGGCGAAGGAGACCGGTTCCGCCAAGTTCAACTCGACCGTCGAGGTCGCGCTGAAGCTGGGCGTGGACCCGCGCAAGGCGGACCAGATGGTCCGCGGTACCGTCATTCTTCCTCACGGTACGGGCAAGACCGCCCGCGTCATCGTGTTCGCGACCGGCCCGGCCGCTGAGGCGGCCATCGCCGCCGGTGCGGACGAGGTCGGCGGCGCCGAGCTGATCGAGAAGGTCGCCGGCGGGTACACCGACTTCGACTCGGCCGTCTCCACCCCGGAGCTCATGGGCCAGGTCGGTCGTCTCGGCAAGGTGCTCGGCCCGCGTGGTCTGATGCCGAACCCGAAGACCGGAACGGTCACCCCGGATGTGGCCAAGGCCGTCTCCGACATCAAGGGCGGAAAGATCGAGTTCCGCGTCGACAAGCACTCCAACGTGCACTTCGTCGTGGGCAAGGCGGGCTTCACCGCCGAGCAGCTGAACGACAACATCACGACCGCTCTCGAAGAGGTCGTGCGTCTGAAGCCGTCCGCCTCGAAGGGCCGTTACATCCAGAAGGGCGCCGTGTCGACTACGTTCGGCCCGGGCATCCCGCTGGACGTCAACGCCATCTGAGTTCGTTTCACGAACACTCCCGACGGGGTCGGGACCGCTTGCCGGTCCCGGCCCCATCGGCGTTTTCCCGGGTAGTCGGGCCCCTGCGATCGATGAGGATCGTTCACCTCTGGAAAGTATCGCAACAGAAGGTTCTACCCCCTCTTGTGGTGGTAGAACAGCGCGGTCTAGGGTCGCTCTTGTCGCGCTCCGAGCGCGATGGCTCACAGTAGAGTCCGTCCGAGCTAAGGATGACATTCATGGCACATCGCACCACGGGATCCCTTCACAAGAGGGCCCTCGGAATCATCGCCACCACGTCTGCCGTGGTGGCTTTGTCATTGGCGGGTGCGTCGGCGGCCAACGCTGCCGACCGCGTGACCTACGCCGGCTCCGTCCCCTCCTGGGCGACCGCGGCGAACGACGCAGGCGCCGCCCCGGCCGACGAGACGGTCGAGGGCGAGATCTACCTGCCGCTGCGCGATCAGCGCGGCGCGGAGGCTCTCGCGAAGGCCGTCTCGAACCCGCTAGATCGCGGGTACCGCAAGGCCCTCACCCCGAAGCAGTGGATCAACCGGTTCTCGCCGTCGCAGGCCGACTCGGATGCCGTCGTCAGCTTCCTGAAGGCGGCCGGGCTGACCATCTCCGCCGTTCCGGACAGTCGCCAGTACGTGGTGTTCCGAGGTACCCCGGATCAGCTCGGATCCATCTTCGGCACGTCGCTGCACTCGTTCAGCTACGCGGGCCGCCAGCTCGTCGCGCCGGCCTCGGCGCCGTCGCTGCCGACGTCGATCGGCGCCAAGGTGTCCGGTGTGAGCATCGAGCAGTCGCGCACCCTGACCCGTCCTGACTCGATCAAGCAGGGCGACCTCGGTCCCTCGGGCACGCCGCAGCTCTCGCGCAAGGCGGCCGCCGCGCCGGTGATCGACACGCCCTGCTCGCACTATGTCGGCGAGCACACGGTCACGGTCCCGCCCGCGTACAACGGCAACACTCAGTACAGCACCTACAACTGCGGTTACACACCCCAGCAGCTGCGCAGCGCCTACGGTCTGACCGACCTCGGCAAGCGCGGCATCAACGGCTCCGGACAGACGGTCGCGATCATCGACGCGTACGCCAGCCCGACCATCGTCAAGGATGTCAACAGCTACTCGCAGCAGAACGGCGAGCCCGGCCTGACCAACTCCAGCTACCAGCAGCTCGTTCCGAGCCCGAGCGAGTTCGTCGACCAGGCGCTGTGCCAGTACCCCAGCGGATGGCAGGGCGAGCAGACGCTCGACGTGGAGTCGGTGCACGGCATCGCTCCCGGGGCGCGCATCCTGTACGTGGGAGGCTTCAACTGCGGTGGCGGCCTCGACGTCGCGATGTCGAAGATCCTCGACAACAAGCTCGCCAACATCGTCAGCAACAGCTACGGCAACGTGGGTGAAGCGGTTCCGGCCGACGTGATCCAGGGAGAGGTGAACCTGCAGCTCCAGGCGGCGGGCGAGGGCATCGGTCTGTACTTCTCGAGCGGTGACAACGGTGACGAGGTCGCGAACCTCGGCTACCCGTCCCCGGACTTCCCGGCCTCCTCGCCGTGGGTGACCTCGGTCGGCGGCACGAGCACCGGCATCGACAAGAACGGCAAGATCGCGTGGGAGACAGGCTGGGGCGACCAGTTCGACCAGATCGTCAAGAACGCGGACGGCACGTTGAGCTACGCCCAGCCGCTGCCGGGCACCCGATTCGTCGGCGGAGCCGGCGGTGGGGTGAGTGCCGTGTTCGCACAGCCGGACTACCAGCGCGGGATCGTCCCCGCGGCCCTGGCGAACGGCAAGCGCGTCTCGCCGGACGTGGCGGCCCTGGCCGACCCGTACACCGGGTTCCTGATCGGCATCCGCCCGATCATCGACGACACGACGCTGGAGACCGGCGACTACATCAACGAGACCTACGGCGGCACGTCGCTGGCCTCGCCGATCGTCGCCGCTCAGATCGCGATCGTGCAGCAGGCGACCCACGCCACCATCGGCTTCGCGAACCCGACGCTGTACGGCGTGAAGCGCATCCTGCCGAACGCGTTCCGCGACGTGCTGCCGCAGAACCCGACGCAGGCGCTGGTCTACACCAGCAAGATCAGCGGCAACACCTACCTGGTCTCGATGGATCAGGACACCTCGCTGAAGACGGCGAAGGGATACGACGACGTCACCGGCCTCGGCGGTGTCTCGTTCGACCTGCTCAGCTGGGTGGCGCAGGGCCGGCACTAGCCGACTCCCGCTCTCCGCAGCACGGACCGGCCGTCTCCTGATCGGGGGCGGCCGGTCCGCTGCGTGCGGCGGCGCGGACTCGTCGGCGTCGGGTGGATGCGCTGGCTAGGCTGGGCGGGTGACCGTCACCATCCGCCCGGCCGCCGCCGGCGACGCCGCAGCCCTCGCGGTGGTCGCCGCCGCGACCTTCCCGCTCGCCTGCCCGCCGCACACCACGGAGGAGGCGAAGGCTGCGTTCATCGCCTCCGTGCTCTCCGAGGAGCGCTTCGTCGAGTACCTGGCCGACGCATCCCGTCGGCTACTGGTGGCGGAGGATGTCGACGGGTTCGCCATCGGCTACACCATGGTCAACCTGGGCGAGCCGGCCGACGACGATGTGCGCGCCTGCGTGCGCGCCCGGCCGACGGCCGAGCTGAGCAAGTGCTACGTGCTGCCCGGCCACCACGGCGAGGGCGTGGCGGGACGGCTCATGGCGGAGAGCCTGCGGGTCGGCTCGGAGGCCGGCGCCCAGGGGATGTGGCTGGGGGTCAATGAGGAGAACGGGCGGGCCCAGCGCTTCTACGGCAAGCATGGGTTCGAGCGGGTAGGCAGCAAGCGGTTCCTCGTCGGCGACCGGTACGAGGACGACTGGGTGATGGAGCGTGCGCTGAACCCCGGGGTCTGACTCAGCCCTCGGCGACCTTGAGCGCGATCTTACCGCGGGTGTGGCCGTCCTCGATGGCACGGTGGGCCTCGGCGATCTGCTCCAGAGCGAAGATCTGGTCGACGTGCACGCGCACGTTCCCCGCCTCCAGCAGCCGGGCGATGACCGCGAGGGTGCTCCCGTCGGGTGCGACCTTGTAGTCGGTGCCTCGAACCCCCGCGGCTGCTGCGTCCTCCGCGAAGCCCGGCCAGCTACCGGTCGGGACGTTCACGATGAGGCCGCCGTGGCGGAGCACCGACAGTGACCGGGTCCCCGTCTCGTCGTGAACGTTGCCCACCAGGTCGATGACCACGTCGGCGTCGTGCACGACCTCCTCGAACCGCGTCGTCGTGTGATCGATCACTTCCGAGGCCCCCAGGGACCGGAGCCACGACGCCTTCGAGCCGGACGCCGTCGCGATGACGTGGGCGCCGAAGTACGACGCGAACTGCACGGCGAAGTGACCGACGCCTCCGCTGCCCGCGTGGATGAGCATCCGCTGGCCTTCGTGCGCCTTCGCCACTTCGACGACCATGCCCCACGCGGTCAGGGCGGCGAGCGGTACGGCGGCGGCCTCGATGTGGCTGAGCGTCGCGGGCTTCCGCACGACGCTGAGCGAGGGCACCGAGACGTATTCGGCGTAGCTGCCGCCGAGGCGGGGGACCATCACCATCCCGAACACCTCGTCGCCCGGGCGGATGGGATGCGCGCTGAACGGCGACTCCACCACGACCCCGCTGAAGTCGTGGCCGAGCACTGCCGGCAGGGTGTGGATGGCGCCGAACACCCCGCGACCGGCCCGCGTTTTCGCGTCGATCGGATTGACACTGGAGGCGACCACCTTGACGAGGAACTCCGCGTTGACGCGGTCGGGGTACGCGGTCTCGCCGATGCGCAGCACCTCGGGCTCTCCGGGGGAGTCCAGCAGCGCGGCCCGCATGGTCTTCGGCATTCGTCGTCCCCTCGTCGGTGGCCTGCCTGCGGCGGCGCGGCCGATCTTCAGTCAAGCCTGCCGATGATTCACCGGTGTTACGGCCGGGTCACTGCATGTGAACAGTCTGTTTCGGATACCCCCAGGACGTTTCCCAGGGTTGCGTTGGGTAAGCTGCTTCGACCCGGGCCTGCCCGAGCCGAGGGTACGAACACGACGACGGGCGGACCCGAGGGAGCCACAGGTGCGACGACTGCTGCGGATCGCCCGCGAGCCCTTCGGCGTCCCGCTGCCGGCGCGCGGCTGGCAGCGTGCGGTGCCGGTCCTCCTGGCCCTGGGCACCGCGTGCGTGCTCGGCGGGCTCACCCTCATCTGGGCTGCGCGGCTGACCGTCCCGTACCCGGTGTATGTCAGTGAACTCGGGGCCAAGGGCGCCGCGACGGCCGGTCCCTTCGCGCTCGCTCTGCTGCTGATCGCAGCGGGCGGGTTCTCGATCGCGCTCGCGAGCGGGCATGTGCGCTCGTCGGCGCCGGTCCTCCGCCGCTGGGCGCCGGCGATCACGCTCGGCTTCGCAGCACTGTGTTTCGTACTGGCGTCGCAGGTCACCTGCACCGCGTACTGCCCGGTCCCGATCATCGACCCCAAGTCGACCATCCAGGATCTCGTCCACACCGTCGCGGCGGTCGTCGGGTTCGCCGCCGCGTGCCTCGCCATGCTGCAGGTCGGTTTCAGCCGCGGGCTCCCGCGCCTGTCACGGCTCTCCCGGGTGAGCTGCGCCGCTGTCGCCGTCATCACCATCGTCGGCGGACTGCTCGCGATCGTCCGTGTGGGGGCCGACGTCGGAGCATGGCTCGAGCTGGTCGGGACGACCGTGGCCGTCGCCTGGATCGCGGTCTACGCCGTGGCGCTGACGCGCATCCCGGTGGGGATGGTGGATGCGGCCGGAGCGGACACGGGCGTCGCTGCGGCCGAGGCGGCCGCAGGGGTTGGGGCCACGGGAGCAGCCCCGGCAGGTGCTCCCGCCGAAGTGGCCTGACGCAACAGCTCGATCAGGTCAGCCGCCAGCGCGACCAGCTTGGCGATCTCGGCCTCGTCGCGGTCCACCCAGCGGCACTCCGGCTCGTCGCGGAGCGGGACGAAGCCGTCGTGCTGCTCCCAGACGAACAGGGTGCGCTCGGCGCCCAGCACGTACTGCTGCCACCAGATCTGGCGGAGGTACGGGCGGGGGATGCTGCGGAACGGCTTGTTGGTGGTCTTGATTTCGCACAGCTCGATCCGGCCGCCGGTGCGGGCGATCAGACCATCCGGTGTCGCGAGGTGGCGGCGGTCGCGCTCGGCGTGGAACAGGTAGTCGGACGGCTCAATGCCGTGCGTCGCCGCGACCCAGGCGGCGATCTCCGGCTCGCGGGAGCGCCCGTGCTGGGTGTAGCTGTTGCCGCTGAAACCGGTGCCGTGGAGCTTGTCGTAGACGGCCGCACGAAGCGAGCGCGGGCTGGTGAGCTTCGCGACGTCGGTCGCCGTGATGCCCCGGCTGCGTGCCCGCAACCAGCCGACCCGGTCACTGGACCGCGCGACGACGCGGGCGAGATGCCCGGTTTGGCCAGGGACCGCCGGAATCACGGGCACCGGCGCGGGTCGAGCGGGACTCAGATCCGCGAGCACGCCCGGCCGGTACAGGTCGGCGTTGCGGTACGGAGCGGAGTCGAGCACCTCTCCATTGTGCCGCCTCCCGCCGACCATCGCCGTCACTCCACGCGCGTCGCCCCGAGTTGCCTGCGCGCCTCGTCGATCGTCGCGAGCGTGTCGACCGCCTCGGCCAGCGGATGCACCGGCGACTCGGTCCGGCCCTCGGCGACATAGCGGGCGAGGGCGGCCGCCTCGTACGCCATCCCGTCGCGGTGCGGGCGGCCGTAGGGGTCGCGCCAGTGCGCGGCGAGTGTGCCGTCGGCGCGGAACACCCGCAGGCCGCTCGGTCCCCAGAACGGGCTGTCGGTCTCGATGCGGCCCTCGCTGCCGCAGATCGTCGCGAGGGAGGGTGTACCCGCGCGCAGGGTGGTGCTGAGGAGCGCTTGCGCGCCACTCGCCGACGAGAGTACGAGCGCCGCCTGGTCGTCGACGCCGGTCGGCGCGAGCGTGCCGCTGGCGATGATGCCCGCCGGGGCGCCGATCGCGAACGACGCCCATGACACGGTGTACACACCGAGGTCGAGGAGGGCCCCGCCGGCGAGTTCCGGGTTCCACAGGCGGCTCGACGGGTCGTAGGCGGCGCGGCCGCCGAAGTCGGCCGTGACCACCCGGACCTCGCCCAGCGCATCCCGTTCGAGCAGTTGCCGGGCGATGTCGGTCTGCGGCAGGTAGCGCGTCCACATGGCCTCCATCGCGAAGACCCCGGCCGCTCGGGCCGCTGCGACGATCTGTCGCGCCTGGTCGGCGGTGACGGCCATCGGCTTCTCGATGAGGACATTCTTGCCTGCGGCGATCGCGAGCAGTGCGTGCTCGAGGTGCTCGCTGTGCGGCGTCGCGACGTAGACGACGTCGACCTCGGGATCGGCGACCAGGGCCTCGTACGAACCGTGCGACCGCTCCACCCCGTGCGCGGCGGCGAAGGCGGCGGCGCGCTCGGCGGACCGCGAGCCGGCGGCGACGACCCGCTGGCGCGAGTGCCGGTGCAGCGCATCGGTGAAGTCGGCGGCGATCCCGCCGGGCCCGAGCACGCCCCAGCGAAGAGGCGGGGCATCGGCCGGGTCGGGATGCCGCGGCTCGGGAAGCGTGCTCAGTGCGTCGGTCATGCGGTCGGTCTCCTCGGGTGTTCGGTGCTCGGGTGTTTCGGGTTCAGACGGGCTGCGGGTTGGAGACTTCGGGTGCCTGCCGCGCGCCCGCTACGGGAGCGGTCCACTTCACGCCGTTGGCCAGCACGCGCCGCACCTGCGGGTGGAAGTAGACCGGGTACTCCTGGTCGCCCGGGCTGAAGTAGAAGATCTTCCCGCGGCCGCGTGTGAAGGTCACGCCCGACCGGAAGACCTCCCCGCCGGTGAACGAGCTGATGAAGACCAGGTCGTCCGGGGTGGGGATGTCGAAGAACTCCCCGTACATCTCCTGCGCGTCGATCACAATGGGCTGCTCGACGCCCTCCGCGATGGGATGCGTCGGGTTCACGTTCCAGACCAGCTCCCGTTCGCCGCCCTCGGGGTTCCGCCAGCGCAGCGAGCACGTCGTGCCGAGCATCCGGATGAAGATCTTCGAGAAGTGCCCGGAGTGGAGGACGATCAGTCCCATCCCGCTGAGGACGTGTCGGCGGACGCGCTCGACCACGTCGTCCGACACCCGGTCGTGGGCGATGTGGCCCCACCACAGCAGCACATCGGTCTGCTCCAGCACCTGCTCGCTGAGTCCATGCTCCGGGTCGTCGAGGGTGGCGGTGCGGACGGCGACCTCGTCGCCGAGCAGCTCGCTCAGCCCCTCGGCGATGGCGCCGTGGATGCCGTGCGGGTAGATCGCGGCGATCTCGGGCTGGGTCGCCTCGTGGACGCCCTCGTTCCAGACGGTGACGTTCAGTGCCATGGGTCATGCTCCTTTCGTGACGGTGGCCGGCTCGGTGACGTCGGTCGTGGCGGACAGCCGGACCTCCGCGCCGAGCCGGGCCGATTCGTAGGCGGCGTCGATGACACGCGCCCGATCGAGGGCGAGCGATCCGTCCCAGTTCGACCAGGCCGCCGGGTCGGCGACATGCTCGAGGAACGTCTCGACCACGGCGAGGTGGCCGCGTCCGGGGTCGGCCGTGACCGTGATGTCCTCGCTCTGCTCCCCGTCGCCGGTGAAGATGGTCAGTTCGCCCGAGGGTGCGTAGTCGACGACGCGGAGGTCGGCGCCGCCCTCGGTGCCGTAGAGCGTGATCCCGAACTCGTCGCCCGCCGGCCGGTATGCCGCCCAGCTGGTCTCGATGACGATCGAGCCGCCGCCTTCCAAGCGCAGGAGGAGGCTCGCCAGGTCTTCGACCTCGTACTCGGATCCGACGTGCTGCTTGTCGGAGACGGCTCCACCGCGCCCGCGCACCCCGAGCTCCGAGTGGGTGACCGCCGAGACGGCTTCGACACGGGGCTCGCCGAACAGGTGAAGGGCGTAGTCGAGCACGTGGACGCCGATGTCGATCAGCGGCCCGCCCCCGGCCATCTCGCGGTTGGTGAACCAGCTTCCGAGCGCGGGGATGCCGGCGCGGCGCAGCCAGATGGCGCGGGCGTGGTACGGCCGGCCGATCTGGCCGTCGTCGATCGCCGCCTTCAGGGCCTCGATGTCTCCGCGGCGGCGGTGGTTGAAGGCGACTTCGAGGACGCGGCCGGCGCGGTGAGCCGCATCCACCATCGTCTGCGCCTCCGCCGCCGTACGCGCGATCGGCTTCTCGCTGAGCACGTGGATGCCGGCGTCGAGCGCTCCGACGGCGATGGGGGCGTGCAGGAAGGTGGGGACGGCGACGCTGACGACATCGAGGTCGCCCTCGGCGACGAGGTCCTTCCAGTCGCGGTGCAGACGGGTGAGTCCGTACGTCTTACCGAGTGCGGCGCGCGGGCCGTCCTCCATCCCGGCGATGGCGACGAGCTCGACGCCGGGGAGGGCGTCGTACGCCGCCATGTGCTGCTGGCCGGCCCAGCCGAGGCCGATCACTCCGGCCCGGAGGGGACGGGCGGGGGATTCGCTGGTCGTGCTCACGGCATTCCTTTCAGATGGATTCGAATCGATTCGATGGTGGATGTGGGGGATGGGCCACCGCCGACGGTCAGCGGAACAGCGACCGCGGGGTGCCCGCCTCCGGATCGAGGGCGCGCTGCACGACCATGATGGCCGCACCGATCACGCCGCCGGTCTCGCCGGAGCGCGACTGGGTGATGGTGAGATGCTGCGTCGCCAGGGGCGTGGACCGCTGGTAGACGACCTCGCGCATCCCGGCGAGGAGTTGTTCGCCGACGCGGGAGAGGCTGCCGCCGACGACGATCATCGACGGATTCAGGAGATTGACGCAGGTGGCGACCACCGCTCCGAGGTCGCGGCCGGCCTGCCGAATCGCGTTCTGGACGGCCGGATTGCCGGTCAGTGCAAGGGCCACCACGTCATCGCTCGTCTCCGCCGGAAGGCCCGCCTGCGACAGGGCGCGGGCGATGGCCGGTCCGCTCACCAGCGACTCGAGATCCGCATCCTGCTCGCCATGGCTCGGGGTGTCGCTGCCGAACGGTACCCGCACATGGCCGAGGTCTCCGGCCGAACCCAGGGCGCCGCGCTGCAGCCGGCCGCCGCTGATGATGCCGGCGCCGACTCCCGTGGCGACCTTGACGAACAACAGGTCCGTCTCATCCGGCCACATCAAAGCCTGCTCGCCGAGGGCCAGCAGGTTCACATCGTTGTCGACGAGCACGGGGACATCGAACACCCGGCGGATGTACGCGGGAATGTCGAAACGGTCCCAGCCGGGCATGATCGGCGGATTCACGGGTAGGCCGGTGGAGTGCTCCACCGGTCCTGGCACGCCGACGCCGACACCGATGAGCTCCTCCGGCTGCCTGCCGCTGGCGATGTAGAGCTCCGACGCGGTCTCGATCGCCCAATCGAGCACGGGCTGAGGTCCGTCGGCGATGCGCAGGCGGCGAGTGGCGCTCGCGGTGATGTTACCCGCCAGATCGGCAAGGGCCACGACGCCGTGGGTGGCGCCCAGGTCGATCGCGACGATCACGCGCGACTCCGGTTTGAAGCGGATGCGCGAGGGCGGCCGGCCGCCGGAGGAGACGTCGTCGCCTGCGGGGGCGACGAGCCCGGCTGCGGTCAGCGTGTCGATCCGGGAGGCGATCGTCGAGCGCGCCATCCCGGTCAACTCGGCCAGCTGCGCGCGCGTTCGCGGGATGCCGTCGCGCAGGATCGCCAGCAGCTCCGCGGCGTCTGCGGCGACGAGCACCGAGTCTCGCGCGCTGTCGGTCATAGAGGGTATTGAACCACAGTGCCGTCGAGACGCTCAAAGTTCTTTTCCGAACGTGCGACTTTTGATTGACTTCCGGCAGAAGTGCCGTTTGAATGGAGACGCGCCTTTCGGCGCCTCCCATTCCCAGAACTCGACGAGGAGAACAGTGTCGACGTCAAAAGTCTCCGTGCAGCTGTACACGGTCCGCGAACTCCTGACCGAAGACACGGTCGGCACGCTCAAGCGCATCGCAGACATCGGGTTCACCCAGGTCGAGCCCTTCGCGTTCCTTTCCTTCGGTGACGCCCTCCGTCAGGGCCTCGCCGAGGCAGGCCTCTCGGCCCCCACGACCCACCAGGGCTTCATCGGCGGCGACCTCGACGAGGTCTTCGGCGCCGCGAAAGAGCTGGGCATCCAGACCGTGATCGACCCGTTCGTGGCGCCCGACCGCTGGCAGACGGCGGATGACGTGGCGCAGATCGCCGAGCAGCTCAACGCGGCCGCCGAGGTCGCCGCCCGTCACGGCGTGCGTGTCGGGTACCACAACCACGCGCACGAGATCGAGAGCACCATCGAGGGTGCGACCGCGCTCGAGTTCTTCGCCGGCAAGCTGGCCCCGGAGGTCGTGCTCGAGGTGGACACCTACTGGGTGGCGGTCGGCGGTGTCGACCCGGTCCAGTTCCTTCCGAAGCTCGGCGACCGTGTGGTGGCCCTCCACATCAAGGACGGGCCCGGTACCACTGAGACCAAGGATCAGGTGGCGGTCGGGCAGGGCTCCCTCCCGATCGAGCAGATCATCGCCGCGGCGCCCGACGCGCTGCGCGTCATCGAGCTCGACGACTCGCGCGGCGACCGCTTCGAGGCCGTCGCCGACAGCTTCGCCTTCCTCACCTCCAAGGGCCTCGCATGAGCGGCGGCCCGGTCGGAGTCGGCGTCATCGGCGCCGGTGTCATCAGCAACGAGTATCTCAAGAACCTCACCGCCTTCCCCGATCTCGACGTCCGCTTCGTCGCCGACATCGACCTGGAGCGCGCAAAGGCGCAGGCCGAGAAGTACGGCGTGGCCGAGTCCGGCACCGTCGAGGAGCTCCTGGCAGACGACGGTATCGAGATCGTCGTCAATCTGACCCTCCCGAAGGTGCACGTCGAGGTGGCGCTGCGGGCGCTCGAGGCGGGCAAGAACGTCTGGAGCGAGAAGCCGTTCTCGCTCGACCGCGCCAGCGGCCGTGCGCTGCTCGATGCCGCACACGCCAAGGGCCTGCGGGTGGCCACGGCGCCCGACACGTTCCTCGGCTCGGGCATCCAGTCGGCCCGGCGCCTGATCGAGAATGGTGACATCGGAGCGCCGCTGACCGCGCTGACGCTGCTACAGAGCCCCGGCCCCGAGTCGTGGCATCCCAACCCCGACTTCCTCTTCCAGGAGGGAGCCGGCCCGCTGTTCGACATCGGACCGTACTACCTGACGGCGCTCGTGCAGATCTTCGGGCCGGTCGCCCGGGTCAGCGCAACCGCCTCCCGTGCCCGCGAGACGCGCGTGATCGGTTCCGGTCCGCGTGCGGGCGAGGAGTTTGCCGTGACGGTTCCGACGCACGTGAGCGCGCTCTTCGAGTTCGAGAGCGGTCAGACGGCGCAGTCGGTGTTCAGCTTCGACTCGAAGCTCGGCCGCACGCAATTCGAGGTCGCGGGCCTTGACGGAACCCTGGTGGTGCCCGACCCGAACACGTTCGAGGGTGAGCTACTCGTGCACGGCGCCGACGGCATCGAGACGGTGCCCGCGACCGGCACCACTGACACGCGCGGCATCGGCGTGGTGGAGCTGGCGCGCGCGATCCGTGCCGGTGTGCCGGAGCGCGCCTCCGGGGAGCAGGCGTACCACGTGCTCGACATCATGGTGTCGACGATCGAGGCGGGGGAGTCGCGCACTCCGGTCGAGGTGGAGAGCACCGTGGAGGTCGCCCCAGCGCTTCCCGAAGACTGGAACCCGCGCGCGGCGACGCTCGCGTAACGGGCGGGCGACATGACAGACGGAAACGTGGCTGCCACCAGCGGCGGACTCACGCGCCGCGAAGGAAGCTCCGCGGGGGCACGCCTCCGGGTCGCCATCGTCGGCGGGGGATTCATGGCGGAGGTGCACTCGCGTGCGGCTCGCGCGGCCCGCGCGGAACTGGCGGGGATCGTCTCGTCGAGTCCTGAGCGCTCGCAGGCCGCCGCCGAACGGCTGGGCATCGGGCGCGCCTACGGCTCGCTCGACGACCTCCTCGCCGACGACACGGTCGATGTGGTGCACGTCACGACGCCCAACGCCCTCCACGCCGACCAGGCGGCAGCCGTCCTCGCCGCAGGCAAAGACGTCATCTGTGAGAAGCCGCTCGCGACCACCGTGGCCGACGCCGAGCGGCTCGTCGCCGACGCGGAAGGCCGCACGGCGACGGTCCCGTTCGTGTACCGGTTCCATCCGATGGCGCGTGAGGCGCGGGCGCGGTTCGCCTCGGGTCAGGCCGGGCGGGTGCTCAGCGTCAATGCGTCGTACCTGCAGGATTGGCTGCTCGGCTCGGACGACGACAACTGGCGGGTCGACTCGGCGCAGGGCGGCCGGTCGCGCGCGTTCGCCGACATCGGCTCGCACCTGGTCGATCTCGTCGAGTTCGTCAGTGGTGACCGTGTAAGCCGGGTGTCCGCTACGAAGCGCACGGTCTTCGCCGAGCGGGCGGCGCACGCCGGCATCACCACGGAAGACACGGCCGCGGTGGTCATCGAGACGCGCTCCGGCGCCCTCGGCACGCTGCTGGTCTCGCAGGTGGCGCCAGGTCGCAAGAACCGGCTCTGGCTGGAGATCGCGGGCAGCTCCGAAAGCGTGGCCTTCGATCAGGAGCAGCCCGAGACGCTCTGGGTGGGCCGCCGCAAGGGCAGCCTCCTGATCCCTCGGGATGCCGACCAGCTGAGCGACGATGCCGCGCGCCTCTGCGTCGTCCCCTCGGGCCACGCGCAGGGCTACCAGGACGCGTTCAACGCCTTCGTCGCGGACAGCTATGGGGCGGTCGCGGGCGAGAGCCCCGAGGGGCTGCCGCGCTTCGAGGACGGCCTGCGTGCGGTACGGATCACCGAAGCCGTGATCGACTCGGCCGAGTCGGGAACCTGGATCGAGATGGGAACGAACGAATGACGGACACCGAGTCGGGTCGCACGCACCCGGTCACCCTGTTCACCGGCCAGTGGGCCGACCTCACGCTGGAGGAGGTGGCGAAGTACGCGAGCGACTGGGGCTACGACGGTCTCGAGATCGCGTGCTCCGGCGAGCACCTCGACGTCTGGCGTGCAGCCGAGGACGACGCGTACCTGCAGGGTCGCCTCGACATCCTCGACAAGTACGGGCTGAAGGTCTGGGCGATCTCCAACCACCTCAAGGGGCAGGCCGTCTGCGATGACCCGATCGATTTCCGTCATCAGGCGATCGTCGGCTCCAAGGTGTGGGGCGACGGCGATCCCGAGGGCGTCCGTCAGCGTGCCGCAGAAGAGCTCAAGCTGACCGCGAAGGTCGCCAGGAAGCTCGGTGTCGACACCGTGGTGGGCTTCACCGGCTCCAGCATCTGGCCGTACGTCGCCCAGTTCCCGCCCGTCCCCGCCGAGGTGTTCGACCGTGGCTACCAGGATTTCGCCGACCGCTGGAACCCCATCCTCGACGTGTTCGACGGCGAGGGCGTCCGCTTCGCGCACGAGGTGCACCCGTCCGAGATCGCGTACGACTACTGGACGAGCGTGCGCACCCTCGAGGCGATCGACCACCGGGAGGCCTTCGGCTTCAACTGGGACCCGTCGCACATGATGTGGCAGGACATCGACCCGGTCGGGTTCATCGTCGACTTCCAGGACCGCATCTACCACGTCGACTGCAAGGACACGCGCCTGCGCCCCAAGAACGGGCGTGCCGGCGTGCTCGGGTCGCACCTCCCTTGGGGCGACCCGCGCCGCGGCTGGGACTTTGTCTCCACCGGACACGGGGACGTGCCCTGGGAAGACGCATTCCGCGCGCTCGAGTCCATCGGCTACACCGGCCCGATTTCGATCGAGTGGGAAGACGCGGGCATGGACCGCTTGCATGGCGCCAAGGAGGCGGTCGGCTACATCCGTTCGCTGCTCTGGAAGCAGCCCACCGCATCCTTCGACGCCGCCTTCAGCAACCAGGACTGACGGCCGGGATTCCGACGATCACGCCACGTCGAGAATCCAGGTGACGCCGAAGCGGTCCGTCAACATCCCGAACCCCGCCGACCAGGGGGATGCCGCCAGCGGCTCGACGATGCTAGCGCCGACGGTGAGGCGCTCCCAGTAGCGGGAGACCTCATCGAGCGACGTGCCGCGCACGCTGACGGAGAACGGCTCCTCGGTGATCGTGACGCCGTTCTCCCGTCGCGTCGGCGCGCTCTTCGGCGCCTGCGCGTCAGCGGCGGTCCGGCCGTCCGCCTGGGCCCCGGGCACGTCGTACGCCATCAGCCGGAATCCGTCCGCTGACGTGACCTGCCCGAAGACGACCTTCCGTGCATCAGGCAGTTCAGGGGGCATCCCGAAGTCCCCATAGGTGGCCGCAGTCGCCTCCCCGTCGAACACCGACGCGTAGAAGTCGAGCGCCTCGCGCGCCTCCCCGCCTCGGAAGTTCAGGTGGGTCGTGGTGGTGATGGTCATGGTGGTCCTTTCTCGTCGCCGGGTCCGTCCCGGCACAGCCAGGCTCACAGGAGAAGAGGACGAGTTCGGTCCTCTACCTACGGCAGACTGCTTCCATGTCCGGAACCTCGTCGCGCATGCTCTCGATGCTGTCGCTGCTGCAGGGGCGCCGGGAGTGGGCGGGCTCGGCGCTCGCCGACCGGCTCGGGATCAGTACCCGAACGGTGCGGCGCGACGTCGACCGGCTGCGGGAGCTGGGCTACCGGATCGACGCGATCAAGGGTCCCGCGGGAGGCTATCGGCTCGCCGCCGGGTCCGAACTCCCGCCGCTGCTCTTCGACGAGGAGCAAGCGGTCGCCGTGTCGATAGCGCTTCAGAATGCCGGCGCCTCCGGGGCCGGGATCGACGAGGCCGCCGCTCGGGCGCTGGCCACGGTGCGCCAGGTGATGCCGTCACGCCTGCGTCACCGTGTGGACGGCATCCGGTTCGAGCGAGCGGATGCGGGCGCACGAGTGGATGCGGCGGTGCTCGAAGCGGTCAGCGACGCGGTCACCAGGCGCCTGGTGCTGCGCTTCGCTTACGGAGACGTCGACGGTCCGCCACGTCGCGCCGAACCTCACGGTCTGGTCGCGCGGAATGCCCGCTGGTACCTCGTCGCCTGGGACCTCGACCGCGCCGACTGGCGGGTGTTCCGCCTCGATCGGCTCGTTCCGCGCACTCCGGCCGGACCGAGGTTCGCGCCCCGCGCCGTCCCTACTGGAGATGCCATCGGCTTCGTCGCGGCCCGCTTCAAAGGGTCGGCCGAGGAGGACCGCTGGCCGTGCGTCGGCGAGGTCGTCATCCAGCTCTCCGCCCGACAGGTGCGGCCCTGGATCGACGACGGCGACGTCACCGACCTCGGGGATGGCGCCAGCCGCCTCGTCGTCGGCTCCTGGTCATGGATGGGCCTGCTCGCGTCGCTCACCCGCTTCGACGCGCCATTCCAGGTCGTCGGTCCGCAGCCGCTTGCCGAGGCGGCGGCCGTGCTCGCGGAACGACTGCGGTCGGCTCAATCGGCGTCGCCGGCGCCGTCGTGACGACCAGCGCCATCGCCGGCATCGACGACGCCCGCCCGTGAGCGGCGGTCGAGCACCCAGGCGCGGACCCCGGCGACGATCGACGCGACGATGACGACGCCCGCGACGATGTAGGCCAGCGGTCGCACGCTCGGGTTCACCGCCGCGAAGTAGCCGATCACTGTGATGAGTACGCCCCAGCTGAGCGCGCCCACGATGTTCGCGGTGAGGAACCTCCAGTACCGCATGGCGCTGATCCCGGCGATCGGCGGGATGAATACCCGACCCCAGGGGATGTACCGGCTGATCACCACGGACCACCAACCGAACAGCTCGTAGAACCGCTCGGCTCGCCGCACGCCCGCCTGCACCCACCGGCCGCCGCGCCTCGTCAGGTACGGGCGCCCGAGCCGTCGCCCAAGCCAGAAGCCGACCTGGTCGCCGAGCACCGCTGCCACGCCGACCCCGATGGCGAGCACCCAGATGGAGAGCTCCGGATTGGTCCCGGTCAGGATGCCCGCCCCGAACAGCAGCGAATCACCGGTGATGAACGGGATGAAGACGCCGACGAAGAGCCCGGTCCCGGCGAACACCAGGCCCCAGACCGCCAGGTAGAAGAACAAGGGACCGACATCGCCGAGGAAGTTCGCGAGGTCGTGGGCCATGCTCCGAGCGTATCGGGCGACCCCGTGAGCGAGCCGGTCGCTGACCTCAAGAGGGCCGCCTCACGCGGGGACGTAACGGGTGAGGAGGTTGCGGGAGCCCGGAAGCATCCGGCTGTCGAGAGGCGAGAGCCGGACGGGACGAGTGAACGCCGGCTCGCCCTCACCGATGGCGTCCGGTCCCACCACCAGGTCCAGGCGGTCGACGAGGCTGTCGGCGAGGAGCCCGTTCCAGAGCACATGACTGGCGAACACGACGATGTCTCCGCCGTCGGCGGCTTTCTCCGCCTCCAGCGTGCGACGAAGGTCGCCGCCGCACACGACCCGCGTCGTGCTGTACCAGGGGTTTTCGGCCGGAACCTCGTAGTCGTCACTCACGACGAGCTTCGGCACCTCGCGGTAGCGGCGGCTGAACTCCCGATTGACCTCACTGAGGGCGGGGTTGGCCGGGTCCGTGGGCGCATCGGCGACGAGCGGCCAGAACGAGCTGAACAGTTCGAACGAGGCCCGGCCGAGCAGGATGGTGCCCGCGCCGCGCATCAGCTCGAGGTTGTGCGCGTCGAACGCCGCATCGAGATTCAGCACGAGCGGGTTGCCGCCGGGGCCGGCGGCGTATCCGTCGAGGGTGACGGCGGTGGAGACGATGAGTGAGCGCATGAGTTGTCCTTTCGTTGGGGGCTCTTTCCGGTGTCGGCGAGCTGCCTTCACCTGATGAGAGACGCCCGGCGGCAGAAACTCATCGGTCCGCGGACACATCCTCAGAAACGATCGCCGGATCGAGGAACGAGGCGATCCACACGATCCGGCCCTCGTGCACGGTGAGCACCATGAGCGCTCCCGGTCGCCAGCCGTCCGCCATCCATTGATCGGCCAGGAGAGCAGGGCTGCCGTTCACCGTCACGCGCTGGCGCACCCTCCACGGTGTCACCAGGGAGCGATGTGCGAAGAAGGCACTGACATCCCGAACCCCGTCGAACCACGCACGGAGCGGCGGCATCGTGAATCGCACGTCCTTGGCGAGCAACGAGACGATCCTCTCGACGTCGGCCGCCTCGAAGGCGGCGACGAACTGCTCCACGATGCGGTCCTCGTCCGGCCCGGCAGAAGCATCCGACTCGACCTCGGCCCGGGCGGCCAGAGTCTGCCTGGCCCTCTGCAGGGCACTGGTCACCGACCCGACGCTGGTCTCCAACGCAGCGGCGGTGTCGGCCGCCGAGAAGTCGAGCACATCTCGGAGGATCAGCACGGCCCGCTGGTTGGGCGGCAGGCGCTGGAGGGCGGCGAGGAACGCGAGCGACACGGTCTCCCGCCGGGCGGCGAGCTCGGCCGGGTCGTCCGATCGGCCGATCCACGGCTCCAGCCAGGACGTCGACGAGTCAGGCTCGCCGAGGTCGCCGAGCGGGTCGCGCGCTGGGGAGACATCCCACGAGAGCATCCGGGGCGGTCGGCGTTCGGCCATCCGAAGACTGGCGCGCGTGGCGATGCTGTACAGCCAGGCGCGCAGGGAGCTACGGCCCTCGAAGCCGGCCAGCCCTCGCCAGGCGGCGAGGAGGGCATCCTGAACCGCGTCCTCCGCCTCACTCCGGGACCCGAGGATGCGGTAGCAGTGCAGCTCGAGCTCCCGGCGATGAGGGGTCACCAGCTGGGCGAAGGCGCGATCGTCGCCCGACCGAGCCCGGTCCAGAAGAGTGGTGGCGTCAGCAGTGGACATCGGGACGCATCCTCCCGGCCGGTGCGCCGCCGCGCAAGAGAGTCTTTCCTCAGCGGAAGGCGACGTCGGCGGCGTCGACGACCTCCGCGATACGGCCGGGTGCGCGCTGGTTCGACCAGTACAGGTTGGTGTGGGCGATGACGAGGTCGGGCGTCGGCGCACCCCACTCGCTGAGGTCCTCGGTGGTATGCGCGTCGCCGACGAGGCTGACGTCGTAGCCGCGGACCAGCCCGCCGTGGATGGTCGAGCGGATGCATTCATCGGTCTGGGAGCCTGT
Source organism: Leifsonia sp. RCC_180 (assembly GCF_058138205.1). NCBI lineage: Bacteria > Bacillati > Actinomycetota > Actinomycetes > Micrococcales > Microbacteriaceae > Leifsonia > Leifsonia sp. RCC_180. Next base: position 3,425,852 of record NZ_CP200340.1, read on the forward strand.
CACGACGATCCGGCCGACGCCAGCGTCTGCGAGCACCGCCTCCAGTGACGTGTCTTCGAAGGCGTCGGCGTAGCGCTTGGGGACAAGCGCCTCGGTATCGGCGCGCTGCAGCTCGTCGACGTACTCCCAGTCGGCGCTGCCCTCGACGATGTTCTCGTCGGAGTGCTGGATCCACACCACGGGCACGCCGTCCGCTCGAGCTCGATCGACGAGCGAGCCGATGGTCGAGACCACCTCATCCCGTCGGTGTGCGCCGCCGATCACGCCGTTCTGCACGTCGATCACGAGCAGCGCGGTCTCCGTCCGTCCATCCAGTGTCGTCATCGCCATCCTCCCCGCGTGCGATGCTACCCGCGCCGGCTGCGCCAGGGACAGGGCCGGGCTAGGCTCGGCGGGTGACGAGCGCAGACGACGCCATCAAGGGCGAGGACTGGTACGGACGCGAGCTCGACCGCGTCGAATACACCGGGGTCGTGTTCGACGACGTGGACATGACCGAGCTGCAGAGTTCCGGCGCGACCTTCACCGAGTGCGTCTTCCGCCGCGTGCGGTTTAACGTGAGCGAGCACACGGAGTCGGCGTTCGTGAACTGCCGGTTCGAGACGTGCAACTTCTTCGACGCGACTTTCCGGCGCTGCAAGCTGACCGGCAGCACCTTCCACGGGTGCGAGTTCGCGCTGCTGCAGGTGGAAGGCGGCAACTGGTCGTTCACCGGGTTCGGCCGCGCCGAACTCCGCGGGGTGACGTTCGAGGGTGTGCGCCTGCGCGAAGCCGACCTGTCGGGCGCCCGGTGTCAGGAGGCGCGGTTCGAGCGATGCGACCTGAGCGCCGCCATGCTGACGGGCGCCGATTTCAGTGCAGCGAGCCTCGCCGGGAGCGATCTGACGGGCGTCGACCCGGCCGAGGTGGTCCTGCGCGGAACCGTTATCGACGAACGTCAGGCCGTCGTGCTGGCCGAGGCGCTCGGGATGGTCGTCGTGCCCATGCCCTGACCGCCGCCGGCCAGCCTGACGCCTACGCCACGTCCTGCACCCGGCCGTGCTTGATGTGCAGCCGGCGCTGGGCGCGCTTCGCGACCGCCGTGTCGTGCGTGACGATGATCACGGTGAGGCCGCGGTCGCGCCACAGCCCCTCCAGCAGGTCCATGATCTCGTCGCGGGTCTCCTCGTCCAGGTTCCCGGTGGGCTCGTCGGCGAGCAGCACCTCCGGATCCTTCACCAGCGCCCGGGCGATCGCGACGCGCTGCTGCTGGCCGCCGGACAGCTCCGACGGGAGGTGGCTGCCGCGGTCGGCGAGCCCGACCGAGGCGAGGGCTTCGGCTGCACGCCGCTTGCGATCGGCGGCGCTCACGCCGAGCGGGGCGAGCGCCGTCTCGACGTTCTCCTGAGCCGTCAGCGTCGGGATGAGGTTGAAGCCCTGGAAGACGAAGCCGATCTCCTTGGCGCGGATCTTCGCCAGCTTCGCGTCCCGCTGTGTGGAGAGACTGTCGGACCCGAGCTGGACGGACCCGGAGGTCGGCCGGTCGAGCGCCCCGAGCATCTGGAGCAGGGTCGACTTGCCGCCCCCGGTGGGGCCCTGGATGGCGACCAGCTGGCCGTCCGGGATCTCCAGGCTGACATCGTCGAGGGCGACCACCTGGCGCTTGGACTGGGTGTACTTCTTGGTGACATCGGCGAGTGTGTACACGGTGATTCCTTAGAGTTCGTGAAGCGGTTCAGGCGACGGAGCGCAGGGCTGCCGCGGGGCGGAGGCGGGCGGCGCGCCACCCGCCGATGGCGCCGGCGAGGAGTCCGCCGAGCACGGCGAGGGCGACCGCGCCGACGATGATCCACAGGGTCACCGGCGCGTGCAGCGCGATGTTCGCCGAGGTGGTGGCGGCCTCCCGGGCCGCTCCGAAGGCCCCGCCGCCGAAACCGCCGCCGGTCCCCGCTCCGGTCGCGCCGCCGGTCTCGCCGGTCGCACCGGTGCCTGCCCGACCGGCAGCATCGGCGAAGCCACGTCCGATGCTGCCGGTCAGGGTGGGCGAGATCAGGTTCACGACGAACACCCCGAGGAGTCCGATCGCGACGCCGATCACGCCGCCGATGACACCCTGCACGACCGACTCGCCGGCGACCTGCCCCACGATGCGGCGGTTCGACCAGCCGATCGCCTTCAGGGTGCCGAACTCACGGGTGCGGCGGGTGACGCCGGAGATGGTGAAGAGGATGGCGATGAGGAACGCGGCGGCGAGCACGATCACCGAGAGCCAGGTCCCCAGGTTCGCGATGAGCTCACCTGCGCTGCCGAGCGAGCCGGACACGGTGGAGGCGAGGTCGGCCTGCGTGCTCACCGTGGCGCCGGAGACCGTCTTCGTGAGGTCGGTCTTGAGCTGAGCGATGTCGCCGGAGGACGCGGCCTTCACGTAGACCGACGAGATCTTGCCGGTCTGCCCGGACAGCTTCTGTGCCACATCTAGCGGGATGTACGCGTTGGCCGCCGTGGTGGCGTCCGAGCCGGTCGCTGTGACGATGCCGATCACGGAGAAATCTGTGCCGCCGATCGTGACCGTGTCGCCGACCGCCTTGCTCGCAGTCTTGGCGTAGCTGGCGTCCAGCACCACCACATCCTTGCCCGCGTCAGCGGCGGTGAAGCTCCGTCCGCCGGTCAGAGTCACCGAGGCGAGCGGGCCGACCGACTTTCCGCCCGGCTGCAGTCCGAGCACCGAGAACGAGTCGACGGTGAACGAGCTGCCGCCCGCCCCGTCGGACCCGCCGGTCGGCGGTGCGGTCGGCTGTGCCGCCTGACCGCTCTCCCGCTCCTGTCGCAGCTGCTGGAAGTTCGGCAGCGTCCCGCTGAAGCTGGTGTTGGTGAGTGAGAGCACCGAGGCGGCCGCGGCCACGTTGTCGACCTTCTGCACGGTTGCAAGAGTGGAGGCGTCCATCACGGTCGCGCCGCGGGTCGGCTCCAGGCGCGACGTGTTCACCTGCCGGGCGGTGCCCGTGTCGGTGCCGGCCTGGGCGCCGAAGTCGAAGCGCGGACCGCCGCCGGCCCCCTGCTGCGTCGTGGCGTTCTGGGTGGTGGCCGGCTGGCTGACCGTGATGTCGGTGCCGACGCCGTAGACGGATTGCAGGACGCTCTCCTGGGCTTGGCGCACGCCCGCGGAGACGGCGTTCACGATGATGACGAGGGCGATCGCGAGCGCCATGCCGATCGCGATGATGATCGTCTGCTTGCGGCGGTTGAGCAGCTCGCGCCGCAGGTAGGTCCCGAACATTGGCTTCCAAACTGTGCTGTCGGTTGAAGTTCTTGCAGGAGGTTAAGGACCGCCGTTTTCGGGGCGCTGTGGCGAACCTATGCATGCGCCGTGTACCGATCCCGCATGGCTCGGGATGTCACAGGATCCGGCCCGCCGGTGTCTGAAGGTCGAGGACATCGAGCGAAAGGACGGTCTTATGGAGCACACGGCGCACGTCGTCGTCATCGGCGGAGGCTACGCGGGCGTGGCCGCGGCCAACCGGCTCACGGGTCAGGACGGCATGAGCGTCACCCTGGTGAACCCGCGGCCGGTCTTCGTGGAGCGCATCCGGCTTCATCAGCTGGTCGCGGGCTCGGATGACGCGACCGTCGCGTTCGAGAAGGTGCTGGCCCCGGAGGTCCGCCTCGTCGTCGACACCGCCGAGCGCATCGACGCACCGGAGCGGCGGGTGACCCTGTCGTCGGGCGGGACGCTCGGCTACGACTACCTGGTCTACGCCGCCGGTAGCCGCCGCACAGCTGCCGACGTGCCGGGCGCCGCCGAGAACGCGCTACCCGTCGCGGAGTTCGGTGAGGCCGAGCGGCTGCGGGATGCGCTCGCCGCGGCCGGGCCCGCAGCGCCCGTCACGGTCGTCGGCGGTGGTCCGCTGGGCATCGAAGTGGCCGCCGAACTCGCCGAGCAGGGGCGGGATGTGACCCTCCTGTGCGGCGGACCGCTCGGGCCTTCGCTGCATTCGCGCGCGCGCCGTTCCGTCGCCCGCTCGCTGGCATCCCTGGGCGCGACGGTGCTCGACGGTCCGGGATCGCGCGTGGTGTCGGTGCGGCGGGATGCAGTCGAACTCGCCGATGGCAGCACGCGCCCCAGCGCCGTCACGATCTGGGCCGCCGGCTTCGGCGTCCCCGCGCTCGCGCGCCGCAGCGGGCTGAGCACGGACGCCCTGGGCCGCCTGCTGACCGACGAGACGCTCACCAGCGTGGACGACGACCGCATCGTCGCCGCCGGCGACTCGGCAGCGCCCTCCGGCCGTGCGCTGCGGATGAGCTGCCAGGCGGCCGGGCCGCTCGGGGGCCACGCCGCCGACACGGTGCTCCGGCGGATCGCCGGCGGACAGCCGACGCCGTTCGTGATGGGCTTCGTCGGGCTCTGCCTCAGCCTCGGCCGGAGGCACGGTGTCTTCCAGTTCGAGCACCGGGACGACTCCGCCACGCGGATGCACATCGGCGGCAGAGCCGGTGCGGCGGTGAAGGAGTTGGTGTGCTGGGGAACGATCGAGCAGCTCTCCCTGGAGGCACGGCATCCCGGGGCGACGCGGCTTCCCGCGGCCTTCGGCGATCCGCAGCGACGCCATATGCTCGCTACCAGCAGCGCAGTGTCGAGCGGGGGAGCGGGGCGGTCATGAGCGCGAAGAAGCCGGATGCGGCGACCGCGGCCTTCGTCGCCCACCGAAACCTCCTCTTCACGGTCGCCTACGAAATCTTGGGCTCGGCCGCGGATGCGGAGGACGTGCTCCAAGAGACGTGGCTGCGCTGGGTGAAGGTCGACCAGGCAGAGGTGCGGGAACCGAGGGCGTACCTCGTCCGGATCGCCACGCGCCTCGCGCTCAACCGGCTGCGCAGCGCACAGCGGCGGCGGGAGTCGTACGTCGGCCCGTGGCTTCCGGAGCCTCTGCTCACGACGCCCGACGTGGCGGACGATGTGGAGCTCGCCGAGAGCGTATCCCTGGCGCTGATGGTCGTGTTGGAGACGCTCGGTCCGACAGAGCGCGCCGTGTTCGTGCTGCGTGACATCTTCAAGTTCGAGTTCGACGAGATCGCGGCCACGCTGGACAAGACGCCGGCGGCCGTGCGCCAGATCGCACACCGGGCCCGCGCGCACGTCGAGGCCCGGCGTCCGCGCGTGGCCGTGACCGCCGCCGAGGCGCGTGCCGCCCTCGACGGCTTCCGCGTGGCGGTGGAGACCGGTGACCCCCAGGCGATCCTCGACGTGCTGGCACCGGACGTCGTGCTGATGAGCGACGGCGGAGGCGTCAAGCAGGCGGCACTGCGCCCGATCGTGGGCGCCGACAAGGTGGCGCGGTTCATCGTCGGAGGCATGCGCAAGGCCGGAGCCATGGTGACCGCCGCGGCCACCATGGTCAACGGAAACCCGGCACTCGCGCTCAGCGTCGGAGGCGAGCTCGACGGCGTCCTCACCGCGCGCGTTCAGGACGGTCGCATCACCGGCCTCTACTTCGTCCGCAACCCGGAGAAGCTCACCCGCCTCACCGAAGAGGTCACGCTGGCACGGCGCTGAGGCGCTCAGACAGTTCATAGGTTGCGCAAAGACAGCATCCATCCCGCACCTCATAATGAGAAAGGTGACCATCAACGCCCGTGCCGCCAGCCCCACGTCCAGCAGCCAGCCCCGCACGCTTCTGCGCCGGGCGGACGGCAGCTCCATCCGTGTCCTCGTCGTGGATGACGAAGCCACGCTGACGGACCTGCTCGCGATGGCGCTCCACTACGAGGACTGGGACGTCAAGACCGCCTCCAACGGGCAGCAGGCGCTTCAGCTCTCCCGTGAGTTCAAGCCCGATGTTGTGGTGCTCGACATCATGCTGCCCGACATCGACGGGCTGCAGGTGCTCAACAGGATGCGCGCCGACGGCAACGAGGCGCCCGTCCTCTTCCTCACCGCGAAGGACTCGCTGGACGACCGGATCGCCGGCCTCACCGCCGGCGGCGACGACTACGTCACGAAGCCGTTCAGCCTCGAGGAGCTCGTCGCCCGCCTTCGCGGGCTGCTGCGCCGCTCCCGCGCCGCCGTCGCCGACCACGACGATCCGGTGCTCATCGTGGGCGACCTCGTGCTCGACGAGGACAGCTACGAGGTGCACCGCGACGGCGACCTCATCCAGCTCACCGCCACCGAGTTCGAGCTGCTGCGCTTCCTCATGCGCAACCCGCGGCGCGTGCTGAGCAAGGCGCAGATCCTCGACCGGGTGTGGAGCTACGACTTCGGCGGTTCGTCGAGCGTCGTCGAGCTGTACATCTCTTATCTGCGCAAGAAGATCGACGCCGGCCGCACCCCGATGATCCACACGGTCCGCGGCGCGGGCTACATGGTGAAGGCCGCGCAGTGACCACCGCCCGCTCAGCGGGCAGCCGGTTCCCTCGCATCCGCCCGTTCCGTTCCTGGACGCTGCGCAGCCGCGTGGTGCTCGTTGTGGTGGCGATGCTCGCCGTCCTCGGAGCCGTGATCGGCACCGTCAGCGTCTTCGCACTGCAGAACTACCTGATGCAGCGATTGGATGGGCAGCTCACGTCCGCGCTGGAGCGCGGTCAGCACGCGGCCGACCGGATCTACGGAGACCAGCCCACCGGGCCGGACGTCATCGGTATCGTGCAGACCCCCGGTCAGCAGACCGGGACGTTCGGTGTCATCCGCAGCGGGGACATGCTGCTCTACCCGGTGATCCTCTCGGAGCGCCCTCAGAGCACTTCGCCCGACCAACCTGTCGCACCGCAGCGGGTGCCCATCGCGACCAATGCACTACTCAGTCTTCCGTCCGACGGACATCCTCGCACGATCGATCTGGGTCCTTCCCTCGGCTCGTACCGGATCGCCGCAGCCCAACTCTCCAACGGTGACAGCGTCATCATCGGCCTGCCGCTGAGCGACGTGAACGCCACGGTCGGGCGGCTCACGCTCGTGATCGGCCTGGTCACGCTCGCCGGACTGGTCTTCGCCTTTCTCCTGGCAAGCGTCGTGGTGCGTCTCGCCATGCGCCCGCTGGAGCGGGTGGCGAGCACGGCGGAGCAGGTGTCGTTGCTTCCGCTCGACCGCGGCGACGTCGCGCTCAGCGTTCGCGTGCCCGAGGAGGACACCGACCCGCACACCGAGGTCGGCAAGGTGGGGTCGGCGCTCAACCGGATGCTCGGCCACGTCGCCTCGGCGCTGACCGCCCGACAGGCCAGCGAGCAGAAGGTACGCCAGTTCGTCGCCGACGCGAGCCACGAGCTGCGCACACCGCTCGCGTCGATCCGCGGGTATGCGGAGCTGACCCGCCGCGCACCGCACGAGCTGCCGCCTGACGTGACGCATTCGCTCGGCCGGATCGAGTCCGAGGCGACCCGGATGACCTCCCTGGTGGAGGACCTCCTGCTGCTCGCCCGCCTCGACGAGGGCCGAGAGCTCGACCGTGATCCGGTCGACCTCTCGCTCCTCCTCGTGGATGCGCTCAGCGATGCCCATGCCGCCGGCCCCGATCACGACTGGACCCTGGAGCTGGCGGACGAGCCCGTCGAGGTGGTCGGCGACGCCCCGCGCCTGCACCAGGTGCTCATGAACCTGCTTGCGAACGCGCGTGTCCACACCCCCGAGGGGACTCGCGTCACGGCCGGGCTCCGAGTGGATGCGGAGGCGCAGCGCGCGGTGATCACCGTCGCCGACGACGGCCCGGGCATCCCGGAGCACCTGCAGAGCACGCTGTTCGAGCGGTTCGCCCGCGGCGACGGCTCACGCAACCGGGCCACCGGATCCACGGGCCTCGGCCTCGCGATCGTGGATGCGGTGGTGCAGGCGCACGGCGGAGACGTTGCGGTCAGCAGCGAGCCGGGCAGTACGGTGTTCACGGTGTCGCTTCCGCTGCTGCCGGCCGCGGCAGACACCGAAGCAGAGCCGGCATCTGCGGCCGGTTCCGAGCCCGATTTGCGCGAGGCGCCGCGCATCCCGTAACCTGTACGGAGCCAAAGACCGCTGGTTGTCATGCGTGCATGACCGAAGATCCACTCAGGTGGGGCCCGCGCAGGTGTATGAAGCAAGTTCCGCAGTCACTGTGACTCACAGTTTCTCGGCCTCCAGCTCCGTGCCTCTGCGCCGGAGCTTTTTTCTTTGCCCAAGCGGCCTGAAAGCGGCACACCGCTCCCGCGGTGTGCGACGAAGAAGATTGAGGAGTAGGCCATGGCGAACAAGGAAGCCACGGTTGCCGAGCTCGAGAACCTGTTCGAGAACTCTGCCGCCGTTCTGCTGACCGAGTACCGCGGTCTCACTGTCGCTCAGCTCAAGCAGCTGCGCACGTCGATCAGTGAGCACGCGACCTACGCCGTGGTGAAGAACACGCTGACCAAGATCGCGGCCAACAATGCGGGAATCTCGTCCTTTGACGAGGAGCTCGCAGGGCCGTCCGCGATCGCCTTCGTGCACGGTGACCCTGTCGCCGTCGCGAAGTCGCTGCGTGACTTCGCCAAGGCAAACCCTCTGCTTGTGGTCAAGGGCGGTTACTTCGACGGTAACCCGCTGACCGCAGAAGAGGTAGGCAAGCTCGCCGACCTCGAGTCCCGTGAGGTTCTGCTGGCCAAGCTGGCCGGCGCCTTCAAGGCCTCGCTGTTCGGAGCCGCATATCTGTTCAACGCACCGCTCTCGAAGGCCGTTCGCACGGTCGACGCGCTGCGTGAGAAGCAGGAGTCCGCTGCCTGAGTCCTTACGGACCCAGATCAGCGGTGAGTAACCACACACACTAAGGAGAGAAAAATGGCGAAGCTTACGACTGAGGAGCTGCTCGACGCGTTCAAGGAGCTCACGCTCATTGAGCTCAGCGAGTTCGTGAAGAAGTTCGAGGAGACCTTCGAGGTCACCGCCGCCGCCCCCGTCGCCGTTGCTGCGGCCGGTGCCGGCGCTGCCGCCCCCGCGGAAGAGGTCGAGGAGAAGGACTCCTTCGACGTCGTCCTCGAGGCTGCTGGTGACAAGAAGATCCAGGTCATCAAGGAGGTGCGCGCCCTCACCAGCCTCGGCCTCGGTGAGGCGAAGGCCCTCGTTGACGGTGCACCGAGCAACGTGCTCGAGGGCGCCAACAAGGAGACCGCAGAGAAGGCGAAGGCTCAGCTCGAAGAGGCTGGCGCCACCGTCACCCTCAAGTAATCAGCGCCCCATCGGGGCTCTTCTTACTGACAGGCTGACAGCCGTCTGATCGCGACGCGGACTCCTCCCTTATTGAGAGTGTCCGCGTTGCGGAGGGCGTCGCCCCCGTAACGGGGCGACGCCCTCCGTGCGTTTAACGGCGCACGGACGCGGATGCTCACCCATCCACGCGTCCGATCGCGCCCGAAAGCGTGCATCGGTGTGCAAGGACGCACAACCGGAAGAAGAATCCACGATGAGTACCAGCAAATGGCGTGCCTACGCCTCCGCACTGCGCGGCTTCGGCCACGCGATGCTCCACGGGGAGGACCGCGACAGCGGCTGCCACCCGCCGGATCTGTGCCGCAGGACCCTGCTCTACGACAGGTACCTGCGGTAACACTCCCCGAAACGCCCTCGGCCGACCCGGCCGGGGGCGTTTCGTCGTCCTCGTTTCGCGCTCAGCCGAGACCGAGCACCCGGGCGACGCCCAGTTCGCGGAGGCGGTCGGGATCGGCGAGCACGTCGAGCCCGATGATCCGGTCGTCGGCGATGTCGAACGCCATGACCGACACGACTCGGCCGGACAGCACGGCGGCAACACCCGGGCGCCCTCCGATCAGGACCGGCGTGGAGTGTGCAGCCAGCCGCGCGGACAGCACGGCCTGGGCGGCGATCTGCGCGGCGCCGAGCACATCCTGACGCGAAGTGCCGTAGTCGGCGTGAAGGACGGCATTCTCATCCAGGAGCGTGAGGAGCCGGTCGATGTCGCCGTGCTGAGCGGCGGCCAGCCACGCGTCGACCAGAGGTCGGGCGCGATGGGGGTCCGGTCGCGCAGGCTCCGGTGAGCCGTGCAGGCGGCGGCGCGCCCGCGAGGCGAGCTGGCGGGCCGCCTGGGGCGAGCGACCCAGCGCATCCGCCACCTCCTCGAAGGGCCGTCCGAAGACATCGTGGAGCACGAAAGCGATCCTTTCGGCCGGGCTGAGCGAGTCCAGCACGAGCAGCAGGGCGGCCGCGATGGTGTCACCGCGCTCCGCCTCCGCGGCGGGGTCGCCGAGTGTCGACGCCGGCTCGTCCCAGGGCGTCACCTCCCACGACCGTTCCCGCGTACGCCGGGGCGATTTCAGCTGGTCGAGGCACACCCGGGAGACGACGGTGGTGAGCCACGCGTCGACGTTCTCGATCGCGCCGGTGTCGGCCCGGCTGAGGCGCAGCCACGTCTCCTGCACCGCGTCTTCCGCGTCCGCTCGCGAGGAGAGCAGGCGCGTGGCGATCGCGATGAGGCGTGGCCGCGCATCCTCGAAGCGCTCCGCGAGTGCTGCCGTGTCGGTCATGTCACATCCCGTCCCTTCCGGTCGTCACCCTATCGACGAGCCAGACCCGGTTCGTGTGACACGTCGAAAGGAGATGGACCATGAACGACACCATCGTGGTGACTGGGGGAACGGGACGGATCGGGCGCGAGGTTGTCCCGCTGCTTCGGGCGGCGGGGCGCGACGTGCGGGTGCTCTCCCGTCACCCGCAGGCAGCGGAGGCGCGCGACCCGCGCGTGCAGCAGCTCGAGGGCGACACCGTCGAGGGCCACGGGTTGGATGCCGCCTTCGCCGGCGCAGGGACGGTGCTGCACCTGGCGGGCGGCGCGCGAGGCGACGACCGGTCAGCCCGGAACGTCGCCGAGGCGGCACGACGCGCGGGAACCGGCCATCTCATCCTGATCTCGGTCGTCGGGGCCGCGCGCATGCCGATCGGCTACTTCCGCGCCAAGGCCGAGGCCGAGCGCATCATCGAGGAGTCGGGTGTGCCGTGGAGCATCCTCGCGGTCTCCCAGCTGCACGAGTTCGTGCTCCCGCTGGTCCGTGGGCTCTCTCGTCTGCCGATCACGCCGGTGCCGCGGGGGCTGCGGTTCGAGCCGGTGCACCGGGCGGAGGTGGCCGCCCGGCTCGCGGAACTCGCGCTGTCGGGACCCGCGGGGCGCGTGCCCGACCTCGCTGGGCCGGAGGTGCTCGACGTCGCCGACCTGGTCGCAGGCTTCGCCGGGCGTCGCCGCCCGACGGCTCGGATCCCGCTGGCCGGCGCGGTCGGCCGAGCGTACCGGGACGGGGACAACCTCGCTGATGCGTCGGCGGTTCGCGGCGAACGCACGTGGGCGGAGTTCGTGGGCCGACCCTAGAATCCGACCGTGACCACAGAACCGGACGACGTGACCGCCACCCGCCTCGCCTACGACACCGTCGCCGAGGACTACGCGGAGCTGCTGCGCGACGACCTCGCCGGCAGCGAGTACGACCGCGCGATGCTGGGTGTGTTCTCCGAGCAGGTGCGGCGGGACGGCGGCGGCCTCGTCGGCGACCTGGGCTGCGGGCCGGGACGGATCGCCGGCCACCTGGCGGGGCTCGGGATGGACGTGGTCGGTGTCGACCTGTCGCCGCGGATGGTGGACGTCGCCCGCCGGGATCATCCCGGGGTGCGTTTCGAGGTCGGGTCGATGGCCGACCTGCCCTTCCGGGATGCGGAACTTGGCGGTGCGCTCGCCTGGTACTCCGTCATCCACACGCCGGAGGAGCGGCAGGGGGAGCTGTACGCGGAGTTCGCGCGGGTCGTCCGGCCGGGCGGACGCCTGCTGCTGGCGTTCCAGGTGGGCGAGGATGTCGTCCACCTGACGCACGCGTATGGGCACGAGCTCGATCTGCACACCCGTCGGCAGCGGCCGGAGCGGGTGCGCGACCGGTTGCGCGAGGTGGGCTTCGAGCTGCGCGCTGAGTTCATCAGGCAACCTGTGGGTCCGGAGAAGTCGCCGCAGGGGTACGTGCTCGCGCAGCGCGTTTGATAAACATAGGCAAGCTATATATAATAGGAGCATGCCAGAGACTCCCGAACTTCGTCAGATCCTGGGCGACCTGGTCGTGGCCGCCCATCGCCTCACCCGCCTCGCCGCGCGCGTGACGGGCAGCACCGAATCGCCCGCGACCTGGCGCACCCTCAGCGTGCTGCAGACCGTCGGGCCGATGCGCCTCGGCGAGCTCGCGGCGCAGAGCCGGGTGTCGCAGCCGACGATGACCAAGCTGGTCCGCAACCTCGTCGACGCGGAGTGGGTCAAGCGCATCGCCGACACCGACGACGCCCGCGCGTGGCAGATCGCCATCACCGCCAAAGGCGCCGACGCACTGCAGACCTGGCGCGACGAACTGTCCACCGCCCTGGTCCCGATGTTCTCGGACCTGTCGGACGACGAGCTCGCCGCCATGCGCGCCACCGTCGAGATCATCGGTTCGCGCGTCGACCTCTCTGCGGCGGCCTCCGCCGCGCTCGCCGGCACCCGCTGACCCGCGCCCCCCCCCACATCCACTTCCCGCACACCGATCGCTCAAGGAGCCGTCACCCCTCCATGTCCCACGAACGCCCCACCAGCATCCTCAAACAGCCGACCGCCGTCTGGGCCGTCGCCTTCGCCTCCGTCATCGCCTTCATGGGCATCGGCCTGGTCGACCCCATCCTCCCGGCGATCGCGCACAGCCTGCAGGCGACGCCGACCGAGACCGAGATGCTCTTCACGAGCTACCTGCTGATCACCGGCATCGCGATGTTCTTCACCAGCTACATCTCGAGCCGCATCGGCGCCAAGAAGACGCTGCTGATCGGCCTCGCGCTGATCGTCGTCTTCGCCCTGGCAGCCGGCCTCTCGCAGAACGTCGAGTCGATCATCGGCTTCCGCGCCGGCTGGGGCCTCGGCAACGCGCTGTTCATCTCGACCGCACTGGCGACCATCGTCGGTGCGGCGTCCGGCGGAACATCGGCTGCGATCATCCTGTACGAGGCGGCGCTCGGCCTCGGCATCGCGATCGGTCCGCTGCTCGGCGGACTGCTGGGCAGCTGGAGCTGGCGCGGACCGTTCTTCGGCACCGCGACCCTCATGGCGATCGGATTCATCGCGATCGTGGTGCTGCTGCGGAAGAACCCGGAGAAGCCCACCCCGACGCGGCTGTCCGCGCCGTTCCGCGCGCTCGCCAAGCCGGCGCTGGGCTTCCTCGCCGCCGCTGCACTGTTCTACAACATCGGCTTCTTCGTGCTGCTGGCCTACACCCCGTTCGCGCTCGCGAACCTGGGCGTCGAGGATGCCATCACGCTCGGCCTCATCTTCTTCGGCTGGGGTGTCGGGCTGGCTCTGACCTCGGTCTGGGTCGCTCCGCTGCTGACCTCCCGGCTGCCGCGCACGCGCGTGCTGTGGCTGGTGATGCCGCTCCTCGCCCTCGACCTGCTGGCCGCCGGGCTCCTGGTCTCGTCGCTTGCCGCCCTCATCGTCTGCGTGATCGTCGGTGGACTGCTCCTCGGCATCCTGAACACCGTGCTCACCGAGTGCGTCATGGAGGCGACCGACCTGCCGCGTTCCGTCGCATCCAGCGCGTACTCGGGCGTGCGGTTCCTCGGCGGCGCCGTCGCCCCGCCTGCCGCGACCGTGCTCGCGGCTGTCGTCGGGCCGGCCATGCCGTTCTACGGCGGAGCCATCTCGGTGCTGATCGCGGCGGCGCTCATCGTGATCGGCCACAAGCACCTGAAGCGAGTGGATGCGCCCACCGAGACGGCGCAGCAGGAGGCCGAGGTGCTCAGCCTGGCCGACGCCGACTGACCCGCGAACACTGCCGCGGAAACACCGCCACGGATTCGAAGAGCCGCCCTGTCCTAGCCAGGGCGGCTCCTCCCGTCATGTGGGCCCCGATAGCCCGACGGACGACCCCATCAGCTGGTCGTGCCTACCCGAAAGGCGCGCTCAACCGGATGATCGCGACACCTATTCTCTCAGAACGTGAGAGCGTTTTCTGCATCATCTGCGCGGTGGCGCCGTCGACGATCGGACCACCAGGCTGACGGGGGAGCGTACCGAACGCGTCGCGGGTTCCGCACCGCCGAGTTCGTCCAGCAGGATGCGCGCGGCGGTCGCCCCCTGCTCGAACGGATCCTGCGCCATCGTCGTGAGGCCGAAGCCGGCCGCGTAGTCGTGATCGTCGATGCCGATGACGGACAGGTCCTCCGGAACCCGGAGCCCGTGGTCGCCCGCGGCGAGGATGGCGCCGAACGCCATCTCGTCGGAACCCGCGAACACAGCGGTCGGTAGCGGGCCGGGCCGTTCGAGCAGCCGATTCATCGCGGCGCGGCTCTCGGGAAGCGAGAACCCGCCGGGGATGACCCACTCGGGCCGAACGGGCAGCCCCGCGTCGCGCATCGCATCCTTGAACCCGTGCAACCGGCCGATGGGGACCTGACTGTTCAGGCCCTCCTCGTCCTCGCCGCCGAGGTGGGCGATGTCGGTGTGCCCCAGCGAGATGAGATGCGAGGTCGCCGTGAACGCGGTCGACGTCTCGTCGATGCCCACGCTGCGGAGGCCCTTCACCGGGCCGCCGACCACGATCGTGGGATGCCCCAGGGTCGCGAGCTGTTCGCGCTCATCGGTCGTGAAGTCGAGACAGAGCGCCAGGAGGGCATCTGTGCGCTTGCGCAGGATGCTGCGGTGGAAGACGCGCTCGCGGTCGCCGCGGTGCCCGCCCAGGTTGAACAGGATCATGTCGTAGCCCACGCCGCGCAGCTCCGCATCCACCCCCTCCAGCACCTGGGTGTAGAACCAGCGGCTCACCGACGGGACCACGACGCCCATCGCCAGGGTGCGTCCACTGGCGAGCCCCGAAGCGCTCGACGAGGCGACGTAGCCCAGCTCGTCGGCAGCCCGCCGCACGGCGGCCCGCGTCTTGTCCGAGACGTTCGGGAGGCCGCGCAGCGCACGTGAGACGGTGGCCGTCGAGACCCCGGTCGCGCGCGCGACCTCCTCGATTCCCGCCATATCGGGACCCCGGTTCACGAATCCTGGTGCTCGAGCGCCTCCTCGGCCTCCTGCCGCCGCGCGATGATGCGACGGCGCAGTTGCAGGAGGCCGATGAAGGCGAGCACGAGGACCAGCAGGGTGAGCGCCCACCCGAGGGCGGGCTGCCCGGTCAGCTCGCAGAAGAGCGTGATCCCGAGGAAAGCGAGCCCGAAGAAGCCGACGAAGCCGAGGCCCACGTCGACCACTTCACGGGAGTCGCTCCAGCGCATGCGATCAGCCCTTCACGCCACCGGCGGTGAGACCAGCGACGATCCGGCGCTGGAAGATCAGCACCA
Source organism: Leifsonia sp. RCC_180 (assembly GCF_058138205.1). Classification (NCBI taxonomy): domain Bacteria; kingdom Bacillati; phylum Actinomycetota; class Actinomycetes; order Micrococcales; family Microbacteriaceae; genus Leifsonia; species Leifsonia sp. RCC_180. Next base: position 3,441,114 of record NZ_CP200340.1, read on the forward strand.
GGATGATCAGCGGCACCGTCACGATCGTCCCAGCGGCCATGATCGCGGTGTACGGCTCCTGGTGCGGCTGGCTGCCGGTGAAGGAGGCGATGGCCACGGTGACCGGTTGCGTCCGGTCGCTCGACAGCTGGCTGGAGATCAGGAACTCGTTCCACGACGAGATGAACGCCAGGATCGCCGTCGTGAACACGGCAGGAGCCGCGAGCGGGAGGATGATCTTCCGGAACGCCTGCGCCTGCGTGCAGCCGTCGATCCGAGCCGCCTCCTCGAGGTCCCACGGCATCTCCCGGAAGAACGAGTTCAGCGTGTAGACCGTCAGCGGAAGCGCGAACGAGATCTCCGGGATGATCAGCGCCTGGTAGGTGCCCATCCAGCCGATGTTCGTAAACAGCTGGAACAGCGGCGTGATCAGCGCGACGCCCGGGAACATCGACGCGGCGAGGATGATGCCGAGCACGATTCCCTTGAACTTGAAGTCGAGCCGAGCAAGGGCGTAGGACGCGAAGATGCCGACCACCAGGGAGATCGCGGTGACGCAGACGCCGATGAACAGCGAGTTCAGCAGCGCTCCTGGCAGGTTGTTGCCCAGCTGGGTCGACAGCGCCGTCGCGTAGTTGTCGAGGGTCACGTGGGTGAACCACGGCGTGTTGTCGTTGGTGAAGCCCACCTCGCGGAACGAGGTCACGACCATCCAATAGAAGGGGAGCAGGCACCACAGCACGATCACGAGTGCCTGGATGCCGGTGCGCAGCCCGGCGTTGCGGCGGCGCTGCTTCGTGCGGTTCTTGGTCTGGGTACGGGGGAGCGCTCCCGCCTCGGCGGTCGCTGCTGCCTGTCCGGCGACGGCGGTCATCACTTCGTCCCCTTCTGCTGAGTCTCCTGTGTTCGCACGACGTTCGTCCCGAGCAATCGGACGAAGATGAAGGCGATCAGGAAGATGATGATGAACGTGATCGTCGAGAGGGCGGCAGCGCTATTGAAGCCCTGCCTGATCTGATCGACGACCAGGATCGACAGGGTCGTGGTGGCATGGCCTGTACCGCCTCCGCCGCCGGTGAGGATCTGCGGCAGGTCGTAGATGCGGAGCGCATCCAGGACGCGGAACAGGATGGCGACCATCAGCGCCGGCTTCAGCAGCGGCATGGTCACCCGCCAGAACCGCTGCCAGGTGCTGGCGCCGTCGACCTTCGCGGCCTCGTACACGTCCTCCGGGATGATCTGCAGGCCCGCGAGGATCAGCAGCGCCATGAACGGGGTCGTCTTCCACGTGTCCGCGATGATGACCGCGAACCGGGATGCCCACTCATCCGAGGTCCACAGGATGTGGGCTCCCAAGACGGCGTTGGCGACACCGGCGAACGAGAAGATGAAGAACCACAGCTTCGCGGTGACGGCGGTCGGGATGGCCCACGGGATCAGGATGGCCGCGCGGACGAAGCCGCGGCCGCGGAAGGCGCGGTTCATGATCAGCGCGAACCAGAGGCCGAGCCCGGTCTCCAGGATGACGGTCGTCACGGTGAAGAAGAACGTGACGAAGACGGCGCTCCAGAAGGTGGAGCCGAGGTTGCCGGGCGGGCACGAGATGGTCGTGCCGTTCGGCCCCTGGCACTGCTGGAACAGCCAGTGGGCGTAGTTCTGGAATCCGGCGAAGCCGCCCTGGACGAAGAGTCCGGTAGCGGGGTCGAGGCCGGCGTCCTTCTGGAAGGACATGACGATGGCGCTGACCACGGGGTAGCCGATGACGATCGCCAGGAGGACCAGGGTGGGGATGATCAGATAGAAAGCCCAGCGACTCTGCTGGGCGCGCTGCCGCTTGGCTCCCGCGCGGATCGGCTTCTTGCCGTTACTGCCGGTCTGGGTGGATGAGGGGGCGACGACGTTCGACGTTGACATGTGTGCCTCCGGATGCTTGTCGGAAGGGAAGGGGCCGGGCGGCGGGAGAGTTCCCGCCGCCCGGCAACCGGTTCAGGCCGGGGTCAGCCGGCGCTGGCGGTGTTGATCGCCGACGCCATGTCCTTCAGCGCCTGGTCGACCGACTTGTCACCCTTGAGGGCGGCGTAGGAGTTGTCCTGAACCGCCTTGGTGATGGCCGGGTAGAACGGCGAGACAGGACGCGGAACCGCGTTCTCGATCGACGTCTTCAGCGTCGACAGGTACGGCAGCTGGCTGTTCAGCGCCGCATCGTCGTACAGGGAAGAAACGACCGGGGCGAGCGAACCCTGCGTCACGAAGAACTTCTGCGTCTCTTCGCTCTGCAGGAACTTCAGGAACTCGAACGCGGTGGCCTTGTGCTTGGAGTACACGCTGATCGCCGCGTTGTGACCGCCCAGGCTGGAGACGCCCGGCTTGTCCGCGGTGACGCCCGGAAGCGGCGCGATCCCGAAGGTGTCCTTCACCGTCGAGGAACCGTCCGTCTTGGCCAGGTTGTACACGTAGGGCCAGTTGCGCAGGAACATCAGCTTGCCGGCCTCGAACGACTGACGGCCCTGCTCCTCCTGGTAGGTGATGGCCTCTGCCGGGATCTGCCCGTTCTTGAAGCCGTCCACGAGCCGGGTCAGACCCGCCTTCGCCTCGGGGCTGTCGACGGTGACCTTCTTGCCGTCCTCGCCGACGATGGTGCCGCCGTTGGTGTTGATCGCCTCGGCGACGTTCACCGTGAGGCCCTCGTACTGCGCGAACTGGCCGGCGTAGCAGCCGATGCCCTTCGCCTTGGCGATGTCGCAGTCCTTGAGCATCTCATCCCACGTCTTCGGCGGCGTCGGGACCAGGTCCTTGCGGTAGTACAGGATGCCGCCGTCGGAGGTCTGCGGCGCCGCGTACTGCGTGCCGTTGTAGGTTCCCGACTTGACGGTCGGCGCCAGAAGCGACGAGTTGTCCATCTTGAACTTGCCGGTCAGCGGCTGGAGCCAGCCCTTCGCGGCGAACTCGCCGGTCCACACCACATCGACGTCGACGACGTCGTAGTTGGCGTCCTTCGCCTGGAAGTGCTGCACGAGGTCGTCGTGCTGCTGGTCGGCCTGGTCGGTCTGCTCCTTGAAGGTGACCTTCTCGTCCGGGTGGGCCTTGTTCCACTTCTCGATCAGGGGACGGACCACGTTCGAGTTGTCCTTGCCCTGCACGTAGGTGATGGGGCCCTTGCTGTCGGTGTTGGAGTTGGCGTCGCCGCCACCACTACCCGACCCGCCGCCACCAGTACATCCCGCCAGCGCGAGGCCTGCGAGGGCCACCCCGGCGATCACGGAGAGACGTGCTGCTTTCATTTCACTCCTCGTTGAGCTCTTGGTGCGGGCGCAGGTGTGCGCCCGCGATCACGGTACCCCCACGCTCGCGCCGTATGCAAGCGTTTACGTCAAGCGCTTGCATCACGGTTGCGTCACGTCGGTCGACCCCTCCAAGGGGGTTACGCTTGAGTCCATGAGCGGGATGCGCGGCATGGCTGCAGCCGGAGGCGGCGGCGGCCGGGGGCGCGTCAGCGGCGGGGATGCCGAAGCGCAGCGTGCGCTCAACGCGAGCGCGCCGACGATCCCGCACCTGTTCCGCCGCATCGTGGAGCTGTTCGCGCCGCACCGTTCGGCGATCATCGTCACGATGGTGCTGGTGCTCGCGGGGGCGGCGCTCACCGTCATCCCTCCGCTGCTGACGGAGCGCGCGTTCGACGACGGGCTCTTCCCGCCGGGCGGCGAGCCGAACCTCCCGGTGCTGGTCGAGATCGTCGTGATCATGCTGGTCGTCTTCGTCTCCTCGGCCCTGCTCGGGGTGTGGCAGACCTACCTGACGGCGTCGGTGGGCAACAAGGTGATGGGTGCGCTGCGCGTGCGGCTGTTCTCGCACCTGCAGTCGATGGAGCTCAGCTTCTTCACGCACACCAAGACCGGCATCATCCAGTCGCGGCTGCAGAACGATGTCGGCGGCGTCGCGAACGTCCTCACCAACACGATCTCCAGCATCTTGGGCAACACGGTCACCGTGATCGCCGCCCTCGTCGCCATGCTCCTGCTCAACTGGCAGCTCACGATCGTCGCGGTGGTGCTCATGCCCATCCTGGTCATCGCCCAGCGGCGCGTCGGGCAGGTGCGTGCCAGGATCGCGACGAAGACGCAGGAGTCGCTCTCGGACATGACGGCGATCACGCAGGAGACGCTGAGCGTCTCCGGCATCCTGCTCTCCAAGAGCTTCAACCGTCAGGGCACCGAGGTGGAGCGCTACTCCGGCGAGAACCGCAACCAGATCCGGCTGCAGGTGTCGCAGGCGATGAGCGGACAGTGGTTCTTCGCGATGGTGAACATCTTCCTGTCGTCGATCCCCGCCATCGTGTATCTCGTCTCCGGCTGGCTGATCCTCGGCGGCGCGGCCGACATCTCCGCCGGAACCATCGTGGCGTTCACCACCGTGCAGGCGCGCCTCCTGTTCCCGCTGCTCGCGCTGATGCGGGTCTCGCTCGACCTGCAGACCTCCAGTGCGCTGTTCGCCCGCATCTTCGAGTACCTCGACCTGAAGCCGGCCATCGCGGACCGGCCCGACGCCGTCCCCGTCGACCCCGCCCGCGATCTCGGCCGCATCGAGTTCGACCGCGTGGTCTTCCGCTACCCGGACGCCCGCGAGGGTGAGCGCAACACCCTCGACGACGTGTCCTTCGTCATCGAGCCGGGCGAGTTCGCGGCGTTCGTGGGTCCCAGCGGCGCGGGCAAGACCACGGTGTCGTACCTCATCCCGCGGTTCTACGACGCGACCAGCGGCCGCATCCTCTTCGGCGACACCGACCTGCGGGAGCTTCAGCAGGACTCGCTCGTGTCGCACATCGGGGTGGTGAGCCAGGAGACGTACCTGTTCCACGCGACCATCGCCGAGAACCTGCGGTACGCCCGGCCCGACGCGACGCAGGAGGAGCTGGAGGATGCGGCCAAGCGCGCCAACATCCACGAGACGATCGTCAGCTTCCCCGACGGCTACGACACGATCGTGGGGGAGCGCGGCTACCGGCTCTCCGGCGGTGAGAAGCAGCGCATCGCGATCGCTCGGGTGCTGCTGAAGGACCCGGAGGTGCTCATCCTCGACGAGGCGACGAGCGCCCTCGACACCATCTCGGAACGGGTCGTGCAGCAGGCGCTGGACACCGCATCCAGTGGACGCACCACCATCGCCATCGCCCACCGGCTCTCCACCATCGTCGCCGCCGACGTCATCTTCGTGATCGACCACGGGCAGGTCGTTGAGCGCGGGACGCACCGCGAGCTGCTGGAGGAGGGCGGCGTGTATTCGCGGCTCTACCGCGAGCAGTCCGAGAGCGCTGTCGTTGAGGAGTGACGGACTCCGTGCTTCCCACGCATCCGACGAAAGGATCTTCGTGCCGACGATCACCGAACTGCTGTCCGCCAACCTGATCGAGGTATTCGGGAACCGCGATGCGCATTCGCGCCGTGCGGCGATCGAGCGCACGTACACCGAGGACGTCGTGTTCGCCGACCCGGAGGGTGAGGTGACGGGGTGGGATGCGCTGGAGGCGAAAGCGGCCGGCCTCCTCGACGGCGCACCGCAATCGTTCGTATTCGCCGATGTCGGACCCGTGTACCTCGGGGCGGCTTCGGGGGCACTCGCGTGGACCTTCGGCCCGGAGGGCGAGCCGGTCGCCCGGGGCGTCGACGTGATCGAGGTGCGCGACGGGCGCATCGCGTCGCTGCGGACGTTGCTCGCGGGGTGACCGTCCCGCAGACCTCCCGCCACCGCGCCCACAGGGCTAGACTCCACAGAGTTAGGCCGGTCTAACTTCCGGTCCGGGAGGTGCGATGAGCGTCGAGGTCCGCGAGCGTCCGTCCCGCGCCGCGCCGGCGCGTCTGCTGCTCCTCCTCGGCCCCGCCTTCGTCGCGGCCATCGCGTACGTCGACCCGGGCAACGTCGCCGCGAACCTGACCGCCGGCGCCCGGTACGGCTACCTGCTCGTCTGGGTGCTGGTCGCCGCGAACGCGATCGCCGTCTTCGTGCAGTACCAGTCGGCGAAGCTCGGCATCGTCACCGGCCGGAGCCTTCCCGAGCTGCTGGGCGAGCGGCTGGGCACCGGAACCCGCCGCGCGTACTGGGTGCAAGCCGAACTGGTCGCGGCCGCGACCGACATCGCCGAGGTCATCGGCGGCGCCATCGCGCTCAACCTGCTCTTCGGCCTCCCGCTCCCCCTCGGCGGGCTCATCGTCGGTATCGTTGCCATCGCGATCCTCTCCCTCCAATCCCGCCGTGGTCAGCGTCCGTTCGAGGCGGTCATCCTGGGGCTTCTGGCCGTCATCGCCATCGGCTTCCTGGCCGGACTGTTCGTCAGCCCGGTGAACTGGGGGGAAGCCGTCGGCGGACTCGTGCCGCGCTTCGACGGCGCCCCGACCGTGCTGCTCGCGGCGAGCATGCTGGGCGCGACGGTCATGCCGCACGCGATCTACCTGCACTCGGCGCTCGCACGCGACCGCCACGGCGCACCGGGGGACGGCGGCCGCATCCGCACCCTCCTCCAGGCGACCCGAGTGGATGTGGTGCTCGCGCTGGTCCTCGCCGGTGCCGTGAACATCGCGATGCTGCTCGTCGCGGCGTCCGCGCTGCGCGGCGTCGACGGAACCGACACCATCGAGGGCGCCCACGTCGCGATCTCCTCCGCCCTGGGACCTGCGGTCGGGGTGGTCTTCGCTGTCGGACTCCTCGCCTCCGGGCTGGCCTCGACGTCCGTGGGAAGCTACGCGGGAGCCACGATCATGGGCGGCCTGCTGAAGTTCCGCGTTCCGCTGCTGGTCCGACGCGTCGTCACGCTGATCCCGGCGATCGCCATCCTGGCCCTCGGTGTCGATCCCACCTGGGCGCTGGTGCTGTCGCAGGTGTTCCTGAGCCTCGGCATCCCGTTCGCGATGATCCCGCTCCTCCGGCTGACCGCGTCCCGTGCGGTGATGGGGGAGTCCGCCGATCGGCTGTGGGTGCGCATCCTCGGCGGCACGGTGGCGGCGCTGGTCGTGGTGCTGAACCTCGCCCTGGTCGTCCTGACGGTGACGGGCGCCTGAGGTCCCCTCCGCGGTGAGGGCGACCGCGCGTCACATTCGCCGCTGCGCGACCGGCGGCGCAGGTTCCGAACAGCGGCGCTCGCTGGAGGGTCACGGACGCGGGTGCGCCGCGACCCACAGAGCCGCGGCGGCGGCCGCGCTCAGCGACACCGTCGCACCACCGACACGCACCGTCACGGGGTCGGCGGACGGGCCGTGCGCCTCGACCGTCACGGCGGTGTCGAGGCCGATCCCGAGGTCGCGGAGCAGGCGCAGCACGGCCGGATCGGAGTCCGAGATGCGGACGACCGTCAGCATCGCGCCGGCCTCCGCCTCGAGCAGCGGCACCGCATCCGGCCGCCGGGGAGTGCCATCGGCGGTCGGGATGGGGTCGCCGTGCGGATCGCGCGCCGGGAAGCCGAGCCTGCGGTCCATCCGCTCCACCAGTTCGTCCGACACCGCGTGCTCCAGCACCTCCGCCTCGTCGTGCACCTCGTCCCAGCCGTAGCCGAGCTCCTCCACCAGGAACGTCTCGATCAGGCGGTGGCGCCGCACCATCGCGACGGCGTGGCGCCGACCGGCGTCGGTCAGGGCGACGCCGCCGTACCGTTCGTGCTCCACGAGTCCCTGCTCGGAGAGGCGTCGGACGCCGTCCGACACGGTCGCCGCGCGCACACCCATCCGCTCGGACAGCAGCTTGACCGTCACCGGCCCGTCGGACCATTCCGTCGCCGACCAGATGATCTTCAGGTAGTCCTGCGCGACGGAGGACAGGTCGGACACGGGCATGACGCGATTCTAGGGCGGCCGTCACACAGTCGTCCTGGCCGACCGGCGCTGTTAAGGTGGGTCGGGTGAAGTACGCAGAGACCATCATCGACTTGGTCGGCGACACCCCGCTCGTGAAGCTCAACAGGCTGACCGACGGGATCGCGGCGACGGTGCTCGTCAAACTCGAGTACCTGAACCCCGGAGGTTCGTCGAAGGACCGCATTGCCTCCCGCATCATCGACGCTGCGGAGCGCGAGGGGCTGTTGAAGCCCGGCGGCACCATCGTGGAACCGACGAGCGGCAACACCGGAGTCGGGCTCGCCCTGGTCGCGCAGCAGCGCGGGTACCGGTGCGTGTTCGTCCTCCCCGACAAGGTGGGCGAGGACAAGATCAACGTCCTCACCGCCTATGGCGCGGAGGTGGTGGTGACGCCCACGTCGGTGCCGCCCGACCATCCCGACTCCTACTACTCGGTGTCCGACCGGCTGACGGCGGAGATCCCGGGCGCGTTCAAGCCCAACCAGTACTTCAACCCGAACGGTCCGCGCAGCCACTACGAGACCACCGGTCCGGAGATCTGGCGCGACACCGACGGCCGCATCACGCACTTGGTCGCGGGAGTCGGCACCGGTGGCACAATTACCGGCACCGGGCGCTTCCTCAAGGAGGTGTCGGAAGGTGGCGTGCGGATTATCGGCGCCGACCCCGAAGGCTCCGTCTACTCGGGGGGCACCGGCCGTCCATACCTCGTCGAGGGCGTCGGCGAGGACTTCTGGCCGGGCGCGTACGACCCCGCCGTGGTGGATGAGGTGATCGCGGTCAGCGACGCCGACGCGTTCCGCATGACCCGGCGTCTCGCACGCGAGGAGGGCATCCTCGTCGGCGGTTCCAGCGGCATGGCCGTCGAGGCGGCCCTGCGCGCGGCGAAGGACCTGGGGCCCGACGACATCGTCGTCGTGATCCTCCCGGACGGCGGCCGCGGCTACCTGGCGAAGATCTTCAACGACCGGTGGATGCAGTCCTACGGTTTCAGCGAGGTCCCCGACGAGTCGACGGTGCACGACATCATCAAGACGAAGAGCGGCGCGCTGCCGGACCTGGTGCACACGCACCCGTCCGAGACCGTGCGCGACGCCATCCAGACGATGAACACGTACGGCGTCTCGCAGCTCGTCGTCCTGACGGCCGAACCGCCCGTCGTCATGGGCGAGGTCGCCGGGGCGCTCGACGAGCGCTCGCTGGTGGATGCGGTGTTCAGCGGGCACGCCGAGATGAGCGACTCGGTGGGCAAGCACCTGGGCGAGCCGCTCGGACTCATCGGAGTGAACGAGCCGGTCACCGCCGCGCGCGCCGCGCTCGCCACGACCAACGCCCTGCTGGTGACCGACGGCGGCAAGCCCGTCGCGGTGCTCACCCGGCAGGACCTGCTCAACTACTTCAGCGACTGACGCCGCCGGCACGACGGCCACACAGGAAGACGACAATGACACACGGTTTCGCGACGCGCGCCATCCACGAGGGTCAGGAGTTCGACCCGACGACCGGCGCGATCATCCCGCCCATCTATCAGACCTCGACGTTCGTCCAGGACGGCATCGGCGGCCTGCGCGGCGGTTACGAGTACGGGCGCGCCGCCAACCCGACGCGGACCTCGCTGGAGACGCTGCTGGCGTCCCTCGAGGGTGGCGTGCGGGCGCTCTCCTTCGCCTCCGGGCTCGCCGCCGAGGATGCGCTGCTGCGCGCCGCGCTCCGGCCCGGCGACCACATCGTGCTCGGCAACGACGCGTACGGCGGCACGCACCGGCTGATCGACCGCATCCACAGCGAGTGGGGCATCCGCAACACCACGGTCGACCTGGCCGACCTCGACGCCGTCCGCGCGGCGCTCGGCACCGACGGCACGCGGATGCTGTGGATCGAGACACCGAGCAACCCGCTGATGAAGATCAGCGACATCGCGGCCCTCGTGGAGCTCGGCCACGCGGTCGGCGCGGTGGTCGTGGTCGACAACACGTTCGCCTCGCCGGCGCTGCAGCAGCCGCTGTCGTTCGGCGCGGATGTGGTGGTCCACTCGACCACGAAGTACCTGGGCGGCCACTCGGATGTCATCGGCGGCGCCCTGATCTTCGCCGACGAGGAGCTCGCCGAGAAGGCGCAGTTCCTCCAGTTCGCCGCAGGTGCGGTGTCCTCCCCGATGGATGCCTGGCTCACCACGCGCGGGATCAAGACCCTGCAGGTGCGGGTGCGCCAGCACAGCGCCAACGCGCAGGCCATCGCCGAGGCGCTCGTCGGCGATCCGGCGATCGAGACCGTGTACTACCCGGGGCTGCCGGACCACCCCGGCCACGAGCTCGCCGCACGCCAGATGAGTGGCTTCGGCGGGATGCTGTCGGTCGCGCTGGCCGGCGGTGCTCAGGCGGCGCGCCGGTTCGCGGAGTCGACCAGCGTCTTCCAGCTCGCCGAATCGCTCGGCGGGGTCGAGTCGCTGATCGGCTACCCGTCGGAGATGACGCACGCCTCGGTCCGCGGGACGCCGCTCGAGGTGCCCGACAACATCGTGCGGCTGTCGGTCGGAATCGAGGATGTCGACGATCTGCTGGAGGACGTGCAGCAGGCGCTGCGTCGGTAGTCGGCGCTAGCCTCGGGCGCATGGACCAACGCATCAGCCTCGTGACGCTCGGCGTCGCCGACCTCGACCGCTCCCGCGCTTTCTACGAGGGAGGCCTCGGCTGGCGGCCGGCCGACGCGCCAGAGGGGGTGGTGTTCTACCAGCTGCCCGGAATGGCGTTCGGCCTGTTCGGTCGCGACGACCTGGCGGAGGATGCACGACTGCCGATCGATGGCACGTTCAGCGGCATCACCCTCGCCTGCAACCAGCGCTCGGAGGCGGAGGTCGACCGGGTGCTGGAGCAGGCGGAGGCGGCCGGCGCGCACATCCTGAAACCGGCCGAGCGCGTGTTCTGGGGCGGCTATTCGGGCTACTTCGCCGACCCCGACGGCCACGTCTGGGAGGTCGCGTACAACCCGGGGTGGACGATCGCGGAGGACGGGACCCTCACGGTGGCGTGAGGGCTCGGGTCAGTCGAGGGCGCGATATATACGAGTGCTGCGCTCGAAGAAGCGCGGCGGTTCGGTCGAGGTACGGATGACGCCGTCGCGGTGAAAGGCGCGCAGGTCGGCGAACAGGCCGGGCAGCCGCAGACTGTGCAGCTCCTCCACGGTGATACCCGGCCGCTCGGCGATGAGAGTCAGGAGCCGATCGCGCGCCGCCGGGTCGCTGCGCTCGGTGAGGAGTGACGCATCGAAGGGGATCCGGGCCTTCGTATCCCACATGGCGACTCCTCGTGTCTCGCTCCGACGCGTTGCGACGATTTCTTGCGCCGCAGAGACAGTTATAGGACATGGATCGGCGCGCGGCAAATGGTATACGACTCCTTTCGCCGCTCTCGAATGCCTATGCCGCAACGGATCAGCTTTTGGCCGCCCCAGCCGCACACGGGACATTCACGGCGAAGCAGGTATTGTCCGCTCGTCCGCCTGCACCGATAGTGGAACGGTGAGGACTTTCGGGGTGGAGGAGGAGCTTCTCCTGGTCGACGCGCGGGGTGTGGCGTCGCCGGTGGCTCCGCTCGTGCTCGCGGATGCGCCGCCGGTGGTCGACGGCCCGTCGGTCAGCGCGGAGTTCAATCAGGAGATGATCGAGACGCAGACGCGTCCGCAACTGACGACTCGCGATCTCCTGCTCGACATCGTCGGGGGACGGGAGCTGGCCGACAGCCTGGCGCAACTCCACGGGGCGCGCGCGATCGCGGTCGGGATGTCGCCGACGCGGCTGCGGCCCCACGTCACAGACGACCCGCGGTACGCGAAGATGATCGAGCGCTACGGGCTCACGGCGCGGGGGACTCTGGTCTGCGGGTACCACGTGCACGTCGGCATCGACTCGCGGGATGAGGGGGTCGGGGTCATCGACCGCATCCGCACCTGGCTTCCGACGCTCCTCGCGCTGAGCGCGAACTCGCCGTACTTCGGCGGGGCCGACACCGGTCACGCGAGCTACCGTTTCGCCGCGTGGCACCAATGGCAGAGCGCGGGCCCCACCGACGTCTTCGGCTCGGTGGAAGCGTACGACCGGTTCGAGCGCCTGCTCGTCGACACCGGCGTCATCCTCGACACGGGAATGCTGTACCTCGACGCGCGCGTGTCGCACAAGCAGCCGACGGTCGAGATCCGCGTCGCCGATGTGTGCCTCGATGCTCGCGACGCCGCGGTGATCGCCGCGCTGGTCCGGGCCCTGGTCGATACCGCCGCCGACGAGTGGCGTGCGGGAGTCGAACCCGCGCCCGTCCCCTCCGCCGCGCTGCGCCTCGCCGAATGGCAGGCCGCGCTGACCGGCGTCGCCGGCTCGCTTCCGCATCCCGTCACCTGGCGGGAGGTCTCCGCGGTGGAAGCGGTGGATGCGCTACTCGCGCATACCTGGGCGGCGCTGGAGGCGAACGGCGACCTGGCGCTCGTCCGCAAGGGTCTGGCGCGCATCCATACGACCGGCGGCGGTGCGGGCCGTCAGCGTGCGGCATTCGGCAAGCGCGGGCGGATTCGCGACGTCGTCGCGCTCGCCGTGGCTGCCACGCACGAGCAGTCGGAGGACGACGACCAAGTCGTCGCATGACGCCCGGGCAGCGGTTGTGGCGGACGCCGGTCACGCAGGTTCACGCGCCCTTCCGTGCGTGCTGGATCGCGCCTATTCTGCGGTCATGACGGAGAAGGAGCTCGCCCACCAGCACGCCGTCTACACCTACGGCTCGCTACCGCTGACCCTGATGTACAGCCCGACTGCGACGGCGGCCTGGGAGGTGTACTACGGGGGCGAGTACCTCGGGCTCATCGAGGAGGTGCACAGCACCGGCGAGCTGTGGCCGGCGTTCGTGGCCCGCCTTCCGGGCGAGGAGGAGGCGGGCGACGGCATCCCCGCGTCCGACTGGCGGGTCGCGGTGGAGGTGCTCGCCGGGCAGGCGGGACTCTGACAACCGACCGGAGTCGGCATCCAGCGGCACGCTCAGAAAGCGAACTGCGACCACTCGTCACGGGCGAGCGAGACCTGCTCGCCGCGCGAGTCCACGATCCAGTGATCCGGAGTGCAGCCCAGGTAGGTGCACAACAGTGTCTGACTCGTCCAGCCGTCGGCCGAACGGATCCAGCGCACCAAGTGCACGTCCTGGCCCGCCTTCGGAACGTTCCCGATGGGTGCTTCGAATGTCGTCACGCTGCACTTCCTCCCCTGGTGCGGCCTGTCTACGCACGACCCTAGCGGGGTACACGACCGGGGGACAAGAGGTGCGGCGGATCAGTTGCCGCTGTCGTCCTCCAGCGGATCGTATTCGTCGTGCTCCGGCTCGAAGACGCCGTCCGCGTCGTACGGCCCCGCATCCCCTCCCTCGGCGATGGCGTCGGTGTCGACCGGCTCGCCCGAGGCGGTCTCCGGCCAGTTCTCCTTGGCGTCGCTCATGGTGCGCCCCTTCCGTGGATGCTCTGAGCGCGATGGTAGACGGCTGGTCGGGCGCGGGAAAGGGGCCCGGCTCACTCCCTGCGCTACTCCCCGGGCTCGCGGCCGGTCAGCCGGACCTCCTCCACGTCCAGCCGGCGCTGCACATCCCGCAGCACGATGTCGTCGATCTCGCCCTCGTCGCGCAGGCGGAGGACCTCCTCGCGCTTGCAGTTCAGCAGCGCGAGGCGCAGCTCGGTGTCCTGACGGCTGCGCTCGACGGCGTCCTCGCCCTCCTTCGACTCGTCCTCGGCGTCAAGCAGTTCCAGGTGCTCCTCGAACTCGCCCTGGATGCGTTCGCTGAGCTCGGGGTCGACGCCCAGCCGGCGGGCGAGCTCAGGGAGCTCGTCGAGGGCGGCGCGGGTCGCGCTCGTCTCGGCGAGCCGCAGTTCGTGCCCGACCGACTCGTCGGCCGGGAGCTTCGCCCACCGCACCACGGCGGGCAGGATGAGGCCCTGGACCACGAGCGTCACGACGATGACGCCCGTGGTGACGAAGACGATGAAGTCCCGCTCAGGGAAGGGTTGACCGGAACCGATGGTGGCGGGCACCGCCAGGGCGGCGGCCAGCGAGACGGCGCCGCGGAAACCGGACAGGCTGCTGACCACGCGCCAGCGGCTGCTCATCCGCCGCGCCTTCTGCTGGGGGCGGCGGTCGAGGAGGCGGATCAGGAAGACCGATCCGAACTGGAAGGCGAACCGCACCGCCACGATCGCGAGGGTCACGGCGACGATGGCGGCCAGTCCCATCCCGAGGTCGCGGAGCGCCAGCTCACTCGTCGAACGCGGCAGCTCGATGCCGACGAGGACGAACAGGCTCGCATTCAGGAGGAACGTGGAGAACGACCAGAAAGCGTCGGATTGCCGCCGTCCCTCTGCCACGCCGATCCGCGGGCCGACCTGGCTGATGATGAGGCCCGCCACCACCACGGCGAGCACCCCTGACGCGTGGATGAGCTCCGCCAGCAGGTAGGCGACGAAGGGCGTCAGCAGCATCGCGATGTTCTGCGTGATGGCGTCGCGCAGCCGCTTGCGCGCCTGGATCGCCAGCCAGGCGATGAGTGCGCCGACCGCCGCAGCGCCGAGGTAGGCGATCAGGAAGGTGACGGTCACCCCTCCGAAGCTCACATCCGCGTCGCCGACGGTGAAGCCGACCGCCAGCGACCAGAGGACGAGGGCCGTGCCGTCGTTCACCAGGCTCTCGGCGCGCAGGATCGTCACGTTGCGCCGCGGCAGGGCGCGGGTGAAGGACGTCATCGCGGTGGCATCGGTCGGAGCGATCGCGGCACCGAGCACCCAGGCCGGACCCCACGGGAGTCCGAGCGCGTGAGCGAGCACGGCGACCACGGCGGCAGTGAGCACGACGAGCAGCGTGCTCATCAGGATGATGCCGCGCAGGTTCGACTTGATCTCCCGCAGCGAGGTGGTGAGGCTCTCCCAGTAGAGGATCGCGGGAAGGAACAGGAACAGCACCACCTCCGGCGCGAGCTCGACCTTCCCGAAGAGCGGGATCAGGCCGATCAGGATGCCGATGCCGACCAGGAGCAGCGGCTGGGCGATCCCGGTCTTGCGGGCGATGACCTTCGTCAGCAGCGTGGTGACGCCGATCACGACCACGAGTTCGAGTCCGAGCACTGGACCTCCTTCTGACACATCCTCCCGCGGTGGCGGGTGGGCCGTAACCCTCAGGGGGCGGATGTGCAGGGCATAGGGATCCCGCGGGAAAGGCATGCGGGGCGCATAGACACGGAAAAGGTCACGAAGAGGTAACGACGCGAGGGTGTCGGCATGACGCACGAACCCTCCCACCCACCGGCGCCGCCTCTGGCGCTCGACGTCGTCGTGCCCGTCTACAACGAGCAGGCGACCCTCGACCCGTCCATCCGTCGGCTCCACGACTACCTCTCCGGCGCGCTCCGCTACAGCTGGCGCATCACGATCGCGGACAACGCGAGCACGGACGCGACGCCCGCGCTCGCCGACGCGCTCGCGACGGAGCTGCCGAACGTCGCCGCCGTGCACCTGCCGTTGAAAGGGCGCGGGCGCGCCCTCAAGCAGGTGTGGGGCGAGTCGCCTGCCGAGGTGCTCGTCTACCTCGACGAAGACCTCTCCACCGACCTCGCCGCGCTTCCCCCGCTGGTCGCGCCGCTGCTCTCCGGCCACTCGGACCTGGCGATCGGCACCCGGCTCGGCCGCAGCTCCCGCGTGGCCCGCGGAGGCAAGCGCGAGTTCATCTCTCGCAGCTACAACCTGCTGCTGCGGCGGACGATGTCGGTCGGTTTCAGCGACGCCCAGTGCGGGTTCAAGGCGATCAGGCGGGATGTCGCCCAGCGCCTCCTCCCGCTGGTGGAGGACGATGGCTGGTTCTTCGACACCGAGCTGCTGATCCTCGCCGAGCGTGCCGGACTGCGCATCCACGAGATCCCGGTCGATTGGGTCGACGACCCCGACAGCTCGGTGGACATCGTGCGCACCGCCACCGACGACATGAAGGGGATACTGCGGGTCGGCACCAACCTGGCCCGGGGGCGCATCCCGCTCGAAGCCGTCTACGCGGAGCTCGGGCGGCGGCCGTTCGCGCCGCCGACGCCTCCGGGCTTCTTCGGGCAGGTGCTCCGATTCGGCGTGATCGGGGTGCTCTCCACAGCTGCGTACGCCCTGCTCTACCTCCTCCTCCAGGGGGTGCTGACCGCGCAGGTCGCCAACCTGGCATCGCTTCTCATCACGGCGGTGGCCAACACCGGGGCGAATCGGCGCTTCACCTTCGGCGTGAACGGGCCCGGGATGGTGAGGCACCAGTTCCAGGGCCTCGTCGTCTTCGGTATCGCCTGGGCGCTCACCAGCGGGTCGCTCGCCGTCCTCCATGCCGCCGCTCCGCAGGCCTCCGCCCAGGTGCAACTGCTCGTGCTCACGGCCGCCAATCTCGCGGCCACCCTGATCCGGTTCGTGCTGCTGCGGCTGTGGGTGTTCCGCAGACCGCCGCGATCGGCCGCGGCCGGGCATCCGACGGACGGCCCATCCGCTCCGCTCGGTTCGTCCGAACCCAGCCCTTTGTCCCTGACCTCCACCGAAAGCGAGTGATCGCCATGTCCACCACCGTGACTCCCTCAGCCCCTCCGACCGCCGCCAACACGGGTGCGCCTCCCGGCCGCCTGCGTTCCGGGCTCCGCCAGCTCGTCCGTGGGCGGGAGGGCGCCGCCGCCTGGGAGCGACCCGCGCTGCTCGGCCTGCTGGCCGTGACAGCGCTCCTCTACCTCTGGGACCTCGCGGCCAGCGGCTACGCCAACTCCTTCTACTCCGCCGCCGTGCAGGCGGGCAGCGTGAACTGGGAGGCGTTCTTCTACGGTTCCAGCGACGCGGCCAACTCCATCACCGTCGACAAACCGCCCGCGAGCCTCTGGATCATGGCGCTCTCGGTTCGGCTGTTCGGGTTGAGCTCCTGGAGCATCCTCGTGCCGGAGGCGCTCATGGGCGTCGCGACCGTCGCGCTGGTGTACGCGACGGTCCGTCGTCACTTCCCCGCGCGGACCGCCCTGCTCGCGGGCGGTGTGCTCGCGATCACCCCGGTGGCGGCGCTGATGTTCCGGTTCGACAATCCGGATGCACTGCTCGTCCTCCTGCTGACGCTCGCCACCTACCTGACCCTTCGGGGCATCGAGAGCGGCCGCATCCGCTGGGTCGTCTGGGCCGGGGTGGCGGTCGGCTTCGGCTTCCTCACCAAGCAGCTGCAGGCCTTCCTCATCCTGCCCGTGCTCGCCGGGGTGTACCTGGCGGCGGCGCCGCTGTCGTGGCGGAAGCGCTTCGGCCACCTCTTCGCAGCACTCGGCGCGGTGATCGTCTCGGCCGGCTGGTGGGTGGCGATCGTGGAGATCGTGCCTTCGTCGATGCGCCCGTACATCGGCGGATCGCAGACCAACAGCTTCCTCGAGCTGACCTTCGGCTACAACGGGCTCGGCCGGCTGACCGGCAACGAGACCGGCTCGGTGACCGGCGGAGGCGGCGCCAAGGCGGGCGGTGGGATGTGGGGCTCGACCGGCATCCTGCGCATGTTCGAGAACGAGGTCGGCGGCCAGATCTCGTGGCTGCTGCCCGCAGCCCTCGTGCTGTTCGCATTGGCGCTCGTGCTCGGCCGGCGACGGCCGCGGACGGACGGCCGGCGCGCCACGCTGCTGCTCTTCGGCGGCTGGCTGGTCGTCACCGCCCTCGCGTTCAGCTTCATGGCGGGCATCTTCCACGCGTACTACACGGTCGCTCTGGCTCCGGCCCTGGCCGGGACGGTCGCGATCGGTGCCGCGGCTGCGTGGGGCGCGCGTCGGCTCCTTGCGGTCCGCATCCTCTCCGCCGCCACCGTGCTCGGGACGGGCGTGTGGGCTTGGGTGCTCCTGGATCGGGCTGCCGACTGGCTCCCGTGGCTGAAGGTCGTCGTCCTGGTGGCGTCGGTCATCGCCGCGGCGCTGCTGCTGCTCCCGCCGCGCCGGGTGCTGGCGGCGGTCACTATCGGGGCCACCCTCGTCTCGGCACTCCTCGGGCCGCTGGCGTACACCGTGCAGACGGTGACCACCGCGCACACCGGCTCGATCGTGACCGCCGGGCCCACCGTCGCGGGGGCTATGCGCGGGCCCGGAGGCGGACGCGGCTTCGGCGGCGGGGCGCCGGGCGGGGCGAACGCGCCCGGAGGGACGGGTGCGGCAGGCGGCACGCCGCCGAACGGTGCGCCGGGTGCGGGTACGGCGCCCGGCGGGACAGCGACGGGAGGGACGGCGACAGGCGGGACGGGCGCTGCCGCGGGTGGCGGGATGGGCTCGCTGCTCGGGGCCGGGGCCGTGGGCTCGAAGCTGGCGGCGCTGCTCGCGACGGACGCGTCGGACTACACCTGGGTGGCCGCAGCCGTCGGATCGAACTCCGCCGCCGGTTACCAGCTGGCGACGCAGCAGGCCGTCATGCCGATCGGCGGTTTCAACGGGTCCGACCCGTCGCCCACGCTGGCGCAGTTCAAGGAGTACGTGACCGACGGCCGCATCCACTACTTCATCGCGGGAGGCGTCGGCGGTCAGGCGAATGGCGGCAGCAGCGCGTCGAGTGCGATCGCGACCTGGGTGGCGGACACGTTCACCGCGCAGACGGTAGACGGGGTGACGGTCTACGACCTGACGCAGTGACCGCTGGCACCGCCGCGCCAATGTCGGGGGTCCGCGCCATCATGGGGACATGACGGAACGCGGGCCCTCGACCACGCGCGCCCCCGGTCCGGAGCCCGAGCTGCCCGATCCGCGGGTGCCACAGGCGCCGCACGGGCGCCTCGGGGTCGCGGGTGGGGCGGCGCTGTACATCGCGGCGGTGCTCGGCACCGGCATCCTGGTGCTGCCCGCCCTCGCCGCCGCGGCGGCAGGGCCTGGCGCGATCATCGCGGTCGCGGCGCTGGCGCTCATCTCCATCCCTCTGGCGGCCACCTTCGCCGCCCTCGCCCGGCGGCATCCCGATGCAGGAGGCGTTGCCACCTTCGCTCGCCGGGCCTTCGGGCCGGACGCCGCGCGCATCATCGGCTACTGGTTCTTCTTCGGCACCCCGATCGGCGCTCCGATCGCCGCCCTGATGACGGCGCGCTACGTCGTCGCCGTGATCGGCGGCGACGCGGTGAGCACCACCCTCATCGCGGTCGGGCTGATGGTGATCCCGATCGTGGTCACGGCGTTCGGCGTCCGGTTCGCCGCGTCGGTCCAGCTCGTCCTCTCCGGTGCGCTGATCGCCGTGCTCGTGTTCGTCCTTGCGGCGGCCGCACCGCACGCGCAACCGGCGAACCTGCAGCCTTTGCTCCCGCACGGGTGGGGCGGCGTCGGCCTCGCGATGAGCCTCTACATCTGGGCGTTCGCCGGGTGGGAGGCCGTGGCCGGGATCGGCGGCGAGTTCCGCAACCCGCGCCGCGACATCCCGCGAGCCACCGTGCTCGCCCTGGTGATCGTGTCGGTGGCCTACCTCGCCATCCAGACCGTCACCGTCGCCGTGCTCGGCGACGGCGCCGCGTCGAGCGCGGTCCCGCTGCTCGACCTCGTCGAGGTCGCGACGGGCTCCGGCGGCGGTGTGGTGGTCGCGGTCATCGCCGCGATCGTCGTGACCGGGGTCTTCAACGCCTATCTCGCCGCGTTCAGCAAGCTCGGAGCGGCGATGGGACGCGACGGCGACCTGCCCGCCTGGTTCGGCCGCGGTGTGGAGAACGGGGCCGTCGCCCGGCGGGGGCTGCTGCTCTCCGCGGTCGTCATGGCGCTTTACTCGGTCGTCGTGCTCGCGAGCGGCGACCTGCCGCCGTTCATCCTCGTGCACACCAGCATCGCGGCCGCCGTCTACGGCTTGGGGGTCGCTTCGGCACTCCGTCTGCTGCCCGTCCGCTCAGCAGGATGGTGGATGGCGCTGATCTCCTGTGTGCTGGCGGCGGGGCTTCTGGTGCTGGCGGGATGGCACCTGGTGTTCCCGGCGGGCGTCGCTCTCATCGCCCTCGTGGTCGGTGTCATCGCGCGGCGCAGGCGGTCACTGAACGGCACTAGCTAATACCTGTATAAATTATGCATTTCTGATTCCGGCCCATAGCGTTGCCTGTGTCGGGGAGCCCTCTCCCCGGGACCGGAGAATGAGTATGCGCATCATCGCGCTAGTAGCAGCAGCCACGACTGTGGTGGTCCTCGGAGTGGGCGCCGACATGGCGCGGGCTCCAGAAGCGTCCGCCGTCGAATGCGTTCAGAGCGTGACGACGTGGCAGGCGTACAACAAGTGCGCCGGAGTCCCGGCCAGGCACTGGGATGCCATCAAGAACTCCGCCTCGAAGTACGGCAACTGGGCGTCAGCGGGCCAATGGTCGAAGCAGTCCTCCTGCTGGGCCAATGTGGTCTCGTTCGGGTACTCGCTGAAGGCCTGACACATGAGGGTGCGGAAAAGGGCCGGCGTAGCGGTGCTTCTCGTTATCTCAGCCGGACTGGCCGGTTGCTCGACGCTGGACGAGAAAGCACCGGCGACATCATTGATTCCGCTTGAGGGCCCATGGGCTGCTCAGTTCCAAACGGCCTTTGCGAAATCCAGGAGCAGCTACGAGAAAGGCGTGCTTCGTGATGGCGTCGTGACGCCGGCGGAGTACGAGCAGACGAAGAACCGTCTTCGTTCCTGCCTCGACGATTCCGGATACAGCATCGCGTGGGACGAGCGCGGCGGTTTCGAACTGGGATCGAAGACCGGGTCGTACCCCGACGACTTCTTCGAACGATCGGACCCCGTGCTGCAGCAGTGCGAGTCCGAGTGGACCGGGTCGATCCTGTACTTGTTCGAGCAGGTGAGGCGCAATCCGGACAAGAAGGACGAAGCCGGCATCCAAGTGGCCTGTCTCGCCTCCGCCGGATTGGTCGACGCCTCCTACAGCAAGCAACGCTGGGCCCGAGACAACGAGAAGGATGACTTTCCGTTCGATGCGGCATCGAAGGAAGCGATCCGGTGCTCGACCGATCCGCTTGGTCTCTGGTTCACCGAGTGAGGCCGCGCTTGTTTCGTCCGTCTGTCGTGGGTCTCTCGACGATCATCGCCGGAAGTCTGGCGGCGGCGGTCGTCACCCTCGCGTTGCCGGCGCAGGCGCCCGCGACGCTCGCATCGGCCCATCCAGCGGACAAAGCGATCGTGACCGAACGACCGTTCGACGATCGGCGTCAGGTGCAACTGAACATCGTCACCGGAGCGCCTCGCCTGATCACGTCGCCGCGAGACGGGAGGCTCACCGCGCTGGACTGCAGGGCCGGAGACGCCCTTAAATCCGGAACGGCGCCGATCGCCGTGGACGGCAGGCGGTTGATCGCCCTCTCGACCGATGCTCCGTTGTGGCGAACGATCGTTCTGGACGACACGGGAAACGACGTGGCAGGGCTGCAGGCTGAGTTGGGGCGTCTCGGGCATCCCGGGGCGGTGGACGGTGTGATGGGCGTGTCGACGCTCCGAGCCCTGGCGGCACTGAGGAGCGCGCTGGACCTTCCTGCGGACCCATCGCCGACGGTCGATCCCAGGGATTTCTTGTGGATCCCCGATCCGGAGGTGCGGATCAGCGGATGCGACGCCGCGGTCGGCGCCCCCGTCGCGGACGGGGACGTCCTCCTTCGCCTTCCTGTCCGAATCGTCTCCGCGCAAATCTCCGCTGTACCCCGCGCCGCGGTGCCCGGACCGCGCATGGTGCGGTCGGGGAACGCTATGGTCCCCGTGGATGAGAGAGGAGCGGTGGCGGGTGACGACGCGTTGAGCACGATTGCTGCACTTCCCGAGTTCGCGGCGGCGGTCGGTTCGGGAAGGGATGATCCCTCACTCCCCATGAGTTGGGAGCTCGCGACTCCTGTCTCGACGCTGGTGGTTCCGCCCGCCTCGCTGTGGGACGTCCGAGAGGGGACGGCGTGTATTCAGCCCGTCACAGGCAAGCCGCGGCTCGTAAGGCTGCTCGGGTCGGACCTGGGGCAATCGTTCGTGGCCACCGGGGGTGATGCACCGATCCGAGCCGTGCGGATACGGCCGCCGACCGGGCGCTCATGCCGGTGACCCTCGTCGGCGTCAGCCACGCGTTCGAGGCTCAACTCTTCGCTCCGATCGACCACGCATTCGTTCCGGGAAGCATCACAGGGATCGTCGGCCCGAGCGGATGCGGCAAGTCGACCCTTCTCGCGATCATCGCCGGAATGGTGACCCCCACCTTGGGACGCGTCGATCGGGAACGAGAGCGGTGCGCCTGGGTCTTCCAGAACCCGCATGGTGTCGCACGGCGTTCGGCGCTCGATCACGTCAGCCTTCCGTTCCTGGCACGCGGTCATCAGCGGAAGGAGGCCGATGCGGAGGCCCGACTGCTCCTCGAGACCTTCAGCCTCGGGGCCCGTGCCGCTGTTCCCTTCGCCGCCCTCAGCGGAGGCGAGGCCCAGCGACTGATGCTCGCCCGCGCCGCTGCAACCAGGCCAGATCTCCTTCTCATCGACGAGCCCACGGCTCAGCTCGATCGGGACTCCGCAGCCCAGGTGAACACAGTGATCGGCCGTCTCGCTGGGCGCGGCGCAGCGGTGGTGGTCGCGACACATGATGCGGGAACCCAGGAGTCATGCGACCGCCTCCTGGACCTCGGCATTAGGCGGCAGGTGTGATGCAGGCACGGGAAGCGATACGCGAAGCTCTCCGCGATGTCGGCTCCGGAGCCGGCTGGACGACCACCTTCGCCCTCCTCTTCGCCACGCTGGTGGGTGGACTTGCACTTGGGGCGGATCTTTCTGTCATGAGAGCGATCACTGAGGCGCGGGCCTACGTGGCCGCCGGATCGGCCACGTTCGTCATGAAGGCCGACGATCGGATCGACGGTCGAGCGTGCGAGGCACTGGGGTCTCAAGAGAATGTGGTTGCGGCTGGGGCCCTGCGTGAGACCGGCGAACCCCTCTACGCCGCCACGCTTCCGCAGACGCCTGTCTCGTCGTTCGCGGTGAGCCCGGGATTCATCGATGTGGTTTCCACGGGCGAAGGCGCCAGGCGCAGCGGGGTGAGCCTGTCCGATGACGCCGCTGCGACTCTCGGCCTGCGCGTCGGAGACCGGCTGACGACGAGCCGCGGCGAAGCGGCCGTGGCCTCTCTCTTTCGCTACCCTGACGACGGCCGGGACTCCCTGCTCGCCTTCTCGGTCTTGGAGGTGGTGCCCTCAGCGGATGACACCTTCGACGCCTGCTGGGTGACGATCTGGCCTCAAGATGAAAGCGCGGTCGCTACGATCGGCCGATCCGTGCTTCCTGCAGACGGCGGCGAAGAGAGGCCCGCGCTGTCACAACTGAATCAGACCAAAGGCAATCGGTCATCGACGGACGTTCCCTTCGACCACTCGGCGGCGACCCCTCCGGCGGCCGCGATCGGCTTCATCCTCGGTACCGCCCAGGTGCTCAGGCGTCGGCTATCGATCGCCTCCGACCGCCACGCGGGCGTCGGTCGCTTCGCCCAGGTGATCACGCAGATCGTACAAACGGCGATCTGGGCGATCGTCGGCATCATGGCCTCTCTTGCGGCGTCGCTCGCCATCCTCACGTTGGAGGACGAGGACCGCCTGCCCCTGCTGGCTCGCGCCCTTCTCCTGGTGGTCGGGGCAGCCCTCTGCAGTGTCTGCGCCGCCGCTGCCGCGACGTGTTCCATCCGGGAGCGGGCCTTGTTCAGGTACTTCAAAGGACGGTGAGGGCGCACCCCGGTACCGCGCCCCATCCGATCCCGCATAATGGGGGCAGTCGCGGCGCCGGGGCCGCGACGGCGCGGCCGGACGGCCGCGATGCAGAGAGGGGGCGCAGTGACCGAGCATGCGCGCGCCGCCAGCATGCGCGACGTCGCGGCGCTTGCGGGCGTCTCGCACCAGACCGTCTCCCGTGTGATCAACGGGCACGCCAACATCCGGGAATCCACGGGGCAGCGGGTGCGCGACGCGATGGCGCAACTTCACTACCGCCCCAACCGCGCCGCCCGCGCCCTGGTGACGGCCCGCTCGCGAACGATCGGCGTGCTCTCCACCTCGGCCGCCGCCCTCTACGGTCCGGTGTCCAGCATCAACGCGATCCAGGACGCCGGACGTGCGGCCGGTTACTACGTCGCGGTGTCGCAGCTGGCCGACCTGAGCGGCGACTCGATCGCGGCCGGCCTCGACCACCTGCTCGCCCAGTCCGTCGAGGGCATCGTGGTGATCGCACCGCAGGAGGTGGTGATCGAGCAGCTCGAGACCGCCGCCCTCGACGTCCCCTACGTGACCCTGCAGGGCGGGCCGTCGACCGTTCAACGCGAGCTGACCGTGGACCAGGTGGCGGGCGCGCGGGCCGCCGTCCGTCACCTCGTCTCGCTCGGTCACCGCCGGATCGCCCACATCTCAGGACCGCTCGAGTGGTTCGAGGCCCAGGCCCGCGTCCACGGCTACCGCGCCGAGCTGGCCGCAGCGGGGCTCGAGCCCGAGTCCGCCGCGGAGGGGGATTGGACGGCCGAGTCCGGCTATCGCATCGGTCTGCGGGTGCTCCGCGATCCGGGTGTGACGGCCGTCTTCACCTCCAACGACCAGATGGCGCTCGGGCTGTACCACGCGGCGCACGAGCTCGGCAGGAGCATCCCCGGGGACGTCAGCGTCGTCGGCTTCGACGACATCCCGGAGGCCGCCCATTTCTGGCCGCCGCTCACGACGGTCCTGCAGGATTTCACCGACCTCGGGCGGCGCAGTGTCGAGAGCCTGGTCTCCGAGATCGAGGGCGGCTTGGAGCCGAAGGCTGTCAGCCTGCTGCCGGATCTCATCGTGCGCGCCTCCACCGCCCCGCGCGCCTGAGACGCCCCTGCTGACGTCGGTGGCGCGGCCTAGGC
This sequence comes from Leifsonia sp. RCC_180, assembly GCF_058138205.1. NCBI lineage: Bacteria > Bacillati > Actinomycetota > Actinomycetes > Micrococcales > Microbacteriaceae > Leifsonia > Leifsonia sp. RCC_180. The sequence continues at coordinate 3,465,794 of NZ_CP200340.1, forward strand.
TGTTCCCCATGAGCTCGCGCGACCTGGATTCGGTATCCGCGGACTCCGCATCCCAGGACCTCGTGCCGCCGGGCGGCGTGCTGAGCCCGCGGTACCGCTGGACGAGCATAGGGATGTGCCTCCTGATCATGCTCGCCGCGTTCGAGGCGCTGGCGGTGACGACGATCATGCCGACGGTCAGCCGCGAGCTCGACGGCGCCGCGCTCTACGCGTTCGCCTTCGCCGGCCCTCTCGCGGTCAGCGTGGTCGGGATGGTGTCGGCGGGCGCCTGGGCCGACAGGGGGAGTCCGCGAGCCGCCCTGATCGCCTCGGTCGTCCTGTTCGCCGCGGGGCTCCTCATCGCCGGGACGGCCCCGACGATGGGCGTGTTCGTCGCCGGGCGCCTCGTGCACGGTCTCGGCGGCGGAGCGCTGACGGTGGTGCTGTACGTGATCGTCGCCCGCGTCTACCCGCCGGTGCTGCATCCACGGATCTTCGCGGGCTTCGCCGCGGCGTGGGTGATCCCGTCGCTGATCGGGCCCTTCATCGCCGGCATTCTGAGCGAGACGGTCGGCTGGCGGTGGGTGTTCCTCGGCGTGGTCGCACTGGTGGCCCTCGCGATGCTGATGGTGGTCCCAGTCATGCGCGGCGTGCTACCGCGCGGGGACGGCGGTCCGTTCCGGATCGGCCGGCTGCTCTGGGCGGTGCTGCTGGCGTGCGCCGTGCTGGCGCTGACGTTGGCGGCGGAGGCCACCGGTCCGGTGCAGTGGATCGTGCCAGTCCTCGCCGCGGCGGTGGCCGTCTTCGCCATCCGGCCGCTGATCCCGCGCGGAACGCTGCTCGCCCGCCGGGGGCTGCCCAGCGTCATCCTGATGCGCGCCGTCGTCGCGGGCACGTTCTTCGCCTCCGAGGTCTACGTCCCGCTGATCATGGTCACCCAGTACGGACTGTCGGCGGCTATCGCCGGGCTCGCGCTGACCGCAGCCGGGCTGACGTGGTCGGGCGCGTCATGGGTGCAGGGCCGGTTCCCGGGGATCCGCAATGGGATGGCCGCGCGGCTCGGCGCACTCGGTCTGACGATCGCGCTCGCCTCCCTCATCGCCACGGCGGTGTGGCATCTGAACCCGGCGGTCGTTGTGGTCGGCTGGGCGTTCGCCGGGGCCGGTATGGGCATCCTGTACCCGCGGCTCGGTGTGCTCACCCTCGAGTACTCGAACCCTGACGATCAGGGCTTCAACAGTTCGGCGCTGTCCATCGCCGACGCCACCGGATCCGCGGTGGCTCTGGCCGCGACGGCGATCGTGTTCGCGGCCCTGCGCGGGCTTCCCGGGGGCTGGCCGTTCGCCGGGGCGTTCGCCGTCGCGGCGGTGCTGTGCCTTGCGGCCTGGGTCATCGGTCCGCGGCTGCGGCGTCGCTGAGGGCCGGGCGCGGGTTGCGCGTGGGCGTCTGAATCGACGACTGCCGGATCAGCGCGCCAGCCGCTGCACCGCGGCGTCCGCCTCCTCGACGATGGCCCGCATCCCGTCCTCCGCGGCGGTCGCGTCGCCCCGGCGGACGGCGCCGGCGACCTCCTCGTGCAGCCGGATCGCCTCCGGGTTGGCGTTGTGGGGCATGAGGGCGTGGGCTGTCCGTCCGTTGAGCGCCTCCGCCACCGCGCTGTTGAGCGCCGCGAAGATGGGGTTGCCGGATGCCTCCAGCAGGATCCGGTGAAAGTCGCGGTCGTGCGCCAGGTACTCGTCCCGGTCGGCGGAGCGCTGCGTCGCCGACATCCCGACGATCGCCGCCGTGAGGGCGCCGCACTGGTCGGGAGTCGCCCGCGAACTCGCCAACCGTGCGGCGACGGGTTCGACGGCGAGCCGCAGCTCGCTGAGGTCGCCCAGCGCGTCGAGACGGTCCGGCCCCGCCAAACGCCAGCCCAGGATGCGCGGGTCGAGTGCCTGCCACTGGCCGGCGGGCATGACCACCGTGCCGCGACGGCGGCGGGCCTGAACGAGGCCCAGCGACTCGAGCACGCGGATGCACTCGCGCAGGACGGTGCGGGAGATGCCCAGTCCCTCGGGCGTCAGGACCGTTCCGACCGGGATGTCGCCGGAGACGATGCGGGCGCCCAGCGACGCGATGGCCTGCTCGTGCAGGGAGCCGGGCGCTGGCTGGGTCACACCTCATTATCGACGGCGGGACACGTCGGGTCAAAGCGGCTCGCCGTCGCGATACGTCAGCTAATACGTTCATTGATTAGACACAAATCAGATTTATTCCTAGAGTGTTCGTGCCCTACCCGCATCACGACCGAGGACGTTCATGACTACATCGATGCTCACGCTGCTGACCGCAGCGGCCCCCACACCCACACCCCAGCCGACGGCCCCCGAGGGGCAGCTCATCATCGCCGCGATCGCCGGTATCGCCGTGATCGTGGTGCTCATCACCTGGCTCAAGCTGCACCCCTTCCTTTCGCTCCTGCTCGGCTCCCTGGTCGCCGGCATCGCGGGCGGGATGGCGGCGGATGCGGCTGTCGCCAGCTTCATCACCGGCTTCGGCAACACGATGGGCAGCGTCGGCGTACTCATCGGCCTCGGCGCGATGTACGGCAAGCTGCTCGCCGACTCGGGCGGTGCCGACCGCATCGTCGACACGCTCGTGTCGCGGACCAGCGCACGGCTGCTGCCGTGGACGATGGGCGCGGTCGGAGCGATCATCGGCCTGCCGATGTTCTTCGAAGTCGGCCTCGTGCTCCTCATGCCGGTCATCATCCTGGTGACCCGCCGCTCCGGGCTCCCGCTGATGCGGATCGCGCTTCCAACCATCGCCGGCCTGTCCGCCATGCACGGCCTCGTGCCGCCGCATCCCGGGCCGCTTGTCGCGATCGGCGCCCTCGGCGCCAACCTCGGGCTGACGCTCGCCTTCGGCGTGATCGTCGCCATCCCGACCATCGCCATCGCCGGCCCGCTCTTCAGCCGCGTGGCGGCGAGGTGGGTGCCGGTCGGCGTCCCCGCGCTGTTCGTCCCCGAGGAGGGCGAGACCCGCCGGCGCCCGAGCTTCGCGGCGGCGCTGGTCAGCATCCTGCTGCCGGTCGTGCTCATGCTGGGCAAGGCCGTCGCGGACATCGCCTCGCCGACCGCCTCGCCCGTGTGGAAGGTCGTGCTCGACTTCCTCGGCACGCCGGTCATCGCGCTGACCGTCGCCGTCCTCGCCGGTCTGCTGCTGCTCGGAGTCGGCGGCGGGATGGACCGCAAGGCGATCTCGACCAGCCTCGGCGCGTCGCTTCCGCCCATCGCCGGGATCATCTTCATCGTCGGCGCCGGCGGCGGGTTCAAGCAGGTCCTCGTCGACACCGGCATCGGGCAGGTCATCGCGGGCTGGGCGACGGGCGCCAGTGGCATCGTCGTGCTGCTGCTCGCGTGGACGGTCGCGGCGCTCATCCGTGTCGCCACCGGGTCGGCAACGGTGGCGACCGTCACCGCCGCCGGCATCCTGCTGCCGCTCACCGAGCACCTGTCGACGCCGATGGTCTCCCTCATGGTGCTCGCGATCGGCGCGGGTTCGGTGTTCTTCTCGCACGTGAACGACGCCGGGTTCTGGCTGGTGAAGGAGTACCTGGGCTTGAGCATCCCGCAGACGCTGAAGAGCTGGACCGTGCTGGAATGCCTGATCTCGCTCGTCGGACTGGCCGGTGTTCTGCTGCTGAGCCTGTTCGTGGGCGGCCTGGGGTGAGCGCCCGCGCGGTCGTCGTGATGGGGGTGGCGGGGTGCGGTAAGTCGACCGTCGCCGAGCTGCTCGCGGAGCGCCTGGACTGGGAGCTGCTGGAGGGCGACGCCCTCCACCCGGCGGCGAACGTCGAGCGCATGGGGGCGGGCATCCCGCTCACCGACGACGACCGCGCGCCGTGGCTCACCGCCGTGGCCGCCTGGATGGACGAGCGCCTGCAGGCCGGCCGCTCGGTCGTCATCGCCTGCTCCGCCCTAGCGCGGCGCTACCGCGACGTGCTTCGTCGCGACGAGGTGATGTTCCTGCACCTGACCGGCTCACCGGACCTGCTGGCCGAGCGCCTGGCGTCGCGCGAGCACCACTTCATGAAGTCGGGGATGCTGCAGTCGCAGCTCGACATCCTGGAGCCGCCCGGCCCTGACGAGCACCACCTCACCCTTGACATCGCCGAAGCGCCCGCAGCCCTAGCCGCCCGCGCCGCCGACGCCCTCTGACCCCGCCCCCCTTCACACGCCAACAGCTCCTGAGTTTTTTCCCGCGACACGCGGCGCGTCGGCGGAAGAACTCAGGAGCTGTTGGCTTGGGGGCGGGGCGGCGGGTGCGCCGGGTTAGGGGCGCGCGGCGGCGTACTGGGTGCGGATGACGGAGCGGGTGTCGACCGGGAGGGCGGCCGAAGTCTCGACGTTCCACGACGGGCGCGAGCCTGTCAACGCCCAGGCGGCCTGCACGGCGCCGCCGTCGGCGACGTACTCGCCCGGCACCGGCACCTCGACCGGCGCATCGAAGACCTGCGCGGCCACCTGCGCCACGGCCGGGTTCTGCGCCGCACCGCCGATGAGCAGGATGCGCCGCTCACGGACGCCGACGGAGCGCACCGCATCCAACCCGTCAGCGAGCCCGCACAGCATCCCCTCGATCGCCGCGCGCGCGAGGTTGGCCGGGGTCGTCGAGGCGAGGGTAAGGCCGTGAATGGCGGCCTTCGCGTCGGGGAGGTTCGGCGTCCGCTCGCCCTCGAAGTAGGGGATGAGCACCACGCCGCCCGACCCCGGCTCGGCGGAGAGCGCCAGGGCGGAGAGTCCGTCGTGGTCGACCGAGAGCAGTCCGGCGATGGAGCCGAGCACCCGGGCCGCGTTGAGGGTGGCGATCAGGGGGAGGGACACGCCTGACGCGTCGGCGAAGCCGGCGACGGTTCCGGTGGCGTCCGCGATGGGCGCATCCGTGACCGCGAAGACGGTCCCCGAGGTGCCGATCGAGACGACCACATCGCCTTCCGCGGCGCCGAGCCCGAGGGCGGCTCCCGCGTTGTCGCCGGCGCCGGGGCCGACCAGGACGCCGGACGGCGTGCGTCCCGCCGCTTCGGAGGGACCGAGGACGCGCGGCAGCACAACCGAACCGTCAGCAGGCGTACCGGCCTCCCTTCCCGGACGGCCGAGGGCGCGCTCGAACAGGTCGAAGTCGTACGCGCCGGTCGCCGCGCCCCAGTAGGCCGTGCCGCTGGCGTCGGAGCGGTCGGTGGTCAGCGCCTCGAGGTCGGGCCCGAGCTCGCTCTCACCGACCGGCCCGTGCCCGCGCAGGCGCCAGGTGAGCCAGTCGTGAGGGAGCGCGACGGCCGCGACGCGCGCGGCGTTCTCCGGCTCGGCGTCACGCAGCCAGCGCAGCTTGGTCGCGGTGAAGGAGGCAACCGGGACCACGCCGACGCGGGCCGCATACTCGTCCGCTCCCACCTCGTCGATCAGGTCGCGGGCGGCCTGCGCCGAGCGGGTGTCGTTCCAGAGCAGGGCGTCGCGGATGACGCGGCCCTCCGCATCCAGCACCACCATCCCGTGCTGCTGGCCGGCGACCGAGATCGCCGCGACGTCGTCGAGCCCTCCGGCCGCCTCCAGGGCCTCCTGCAGCGCGGACCACCAGGCGGCGGGGTCGACCTCGGTGCCGTCGGGATGCACGGCGCGCCCCGAGCGCACGAGCGCCCCCGTCTCGAGGTCGCGGACGACCACCTTGCAGCTCTGGGTCGAGGAGTCGACGCCGGCGACCAGTGTCACGCGGGTGTCCTTTCAAGAATCGAGGTGCTCGCAGGTGCCGCCGACACGCCGGTCGGGGGAGCACCTACGAGCACCTCGCGGAAATGGGAGAGGGGATGCGGGTCAGCGTGCTCCGAGCAGGTGCTCCAGGGCGAGCTGCTGCAGGCGGACGAAGCCGAAGCCCTTGCCGCCGAAGTACGCGCTGGCGTCGAAGTCCTCGAAGGCGCTGCGATCGGCGAGCAGGTCGTCGTACGACTCGCCCTCACCCAGCGTCGGACGCGTCAGCTCGATGACGCGCGAGGCCTCGAGCTGCTCCTGCACCTCGGGGTCGGCGCGGAACGCCTGCGCCCGCTCCTTCAGCAGCAGGTACGTGCGCATGTTGGCCGCGGCCGACTCCCACACGCCGGTGATGTCCTCGGTGCGCGACGGCTTGTAGTCGAAGTGGCGCGGGCCGTCGTAGGCCGGGCCTCCGTCGGGGCCGCCGTTCTCGAGCAGGTCGACGAGAGCGAACGCGTTCTGCAGGTCGCCGTGACCGAAGACGAGGTCCTGGTCGTACTTGATGCCGCGCTGCCCGTTGAGGTCGATGTGGTAGAGCTTGCCGTGGTACAGCGCCTGGGCGATGCCGGCGGCGAAGTTCAGCCCGGCCATCTGCTCGTGGCCGACCTCAGGGTTGAGGCCGACAAGCTCGGGGCGCTCCAGCGACTCGATGAAGGCGAGCGCGTGTCCGAGCGTCGGGAGCAGGATGTCGCCGCGTGGCTCGTTGGGCTTCGGCTCGATGGCGAAGCGGATGTCGTAGCCCTTGTCGGTGACGTAGTCGCCGAGCAGGTTGACGGCCTCGCGGTAGCGCTCCAGCGCCGAGCGGATGTCCTTGGCGGCGTCGTACTCTGCGCCCTCGCGGCCGCCCCACATGACGAACGTCTTGGCGCCGAGCTCGGCGGCCAGGTCGATGTTGCGGAGCACCTTGCGCAGCGCGAAGCGACGCACGGCGCGGTCGTTGGAGGTGAAGCCGCCGTCCTTGAAGACCGGGGCGCTGAACAGGTTGGTGGTGACCATCGGCACGATGATGCCGGTGTCGGCGAGGGCCTGCTTGAGGCGGTCGATCTGCTTCTGGCGCTCAGCATCGGTGGAGCCGAAGGCGAACAGGTCGTCGTCGTGGAACGTGAGGCCGTAGGCGCCGAGCTCGTTCAGCTTGGTGACCGCCTCGACCACGTCGAGCTGGGGACGGGTGGGGCCGCCGAACGGGTCGGTGCCGTTGTAGCCGATGGTCCACAGACCGAACGAGAACTTGTCGGCGCGGGTGGGGGTGAGGCTCATGGTGTTTCCTTCAGCGTCGTCGGTGATTTGTTGTTTCAATAAACTTATACCGCAGTCTCGCGTCCTGCGCGAGTCCCGGTTCAGAGCGCGTCGGTGAAGACGGCACCCACGCTAGCCGCCTCGACCTCCGAGGTCACCAGGCGGGTGTCCGACGGGGTGACGTGATGCACCGGACCGGTGATGGTCAGTTCGTCGGAGGTCTCGCGAAGGTCGCACGACGGCCCGGCCCACACCTCGACCAGTCCCGGCTCCACGATGCGGCGCAGCGACCGGTCCGAGAAGGCCAGGCGGGTGGTCGGCACCGCGAAGCGCACGATCGCCTCCTCGCCGGGCTGCAGCTCCACGCGTCGGTAGCCGAGTAGCTGGGCGACGGGACGCGTCACACTGGCGTGCACATCCCGTGCGTACAGCTGCACCAGGTCGGTTCCCGGCCGGTCGCCGGTGTTTCGGACGCGCACGCTCGCGCTGAACGTCCCGCCGGCCGCGACCTCCCGCTCTACAGTGAGCTCGGTGTGCTCGAAGCTCGTGTACGAGAGCCCGTGCCCGAACGGCAGCACCGGGGTGCTGTCCGCGCTCGTGATCTCGTTCGGACCGCCGAGTACGGGATGCAGGTAGGAGTACGGCTGCGCGCCCGCCGAGCGGGGGAGCGACACCGGGAGGTGGCCGGACGGCGACACGCGGCCAGAGAGAACCGCAGCCAAGGCGCGGCCGCCCTCCTCGCCCGGGAAGAACGCCTGAAGCACCGCCGCGGGGGCGGTCACCCCCTCGACCGCCCACGCGATCGCGTAGGGGCGACCGGAGAGCACGACGAGCACCACAGGGGTGCCGGTCGCGACGACCCGCTCGACCAGTTCGCGCTGGATGCCCGGAAGCTCCAGGCTCTCGACATCGTTGCCCTCGCCGACGGTGCCGCGGCCGAACAGGCCGGCACGGTCGCCGACGACGACCACTGCGACATCGGCGGCGCTCGCCGCGGCGACGGCCGCGGGGATCCCGGAGCGGTCGTCGCCCTCGACGGCGCAGCCGCGCTCGTGCGAGACGGTCGCCGACGAGAACTCCTCCCGCACCGCCTCCAGCACCGAGGGCAGCTCGAACCCGAGCGGCACCTCCGGGTGATGGGCGAGCACGTGGTTCGCGAACGAGTAGCAGCCCATCAGGGCTTCTGGCGCGTCCGAGTTCGGGCCGAGCACGGCGATCCGCTTCGGTGCGTCCGCCAGCGGCAGGGTGCCGTCGTTGGTCAGCAGGACGAGCGACTCCTCCGCCAGGCGGAGGGCGACATCCCGGTGGGCGGGCGTGTCCAGGTCGATGGAGGTCGGCGGCTCGTCGAAGGTCGCATCCAGCAGCCCGAGCTCCTCCTTCTGCGCAAGCACGCGCAGCACCGCGCGGTCGACCAGTGCCTCATCCACTTCACCCGAGCGGATGCGGGAGGCGAGCGGCTCGAGGAAGGCGTCGCCGGTGGGCAGCTCCACGTCGATCCCGGCCTCGAGGGCCAGCTCCGCCGCCTCGCCGAGGTCGGCGGCGACGCCGTGCATCGTGTGCAGGAACGCGACGGAGAAGTAGTCGGAGACCACCGTTCCCGTAAATCCCCACTCGTCGCGGAGGATGCCGGTCAGGTACTCGGGGCTCGCCCCGACGGGGACGCCGTCGATCTCGGCGTACGAGTTCATGACCGACCGCACCCCGCCATCCCGGAGCGCCATCTCGAACGGCGGCAGCAGGGTGTCGCGCACCTCGCGCGGCCCAGCGTGGACCGGGGCGTGGTTGCGTCCGGCCTGCGACGCGGAGTAGCCGACGAAGTGCTTCAGTGTCGCGTGGACGCCAGCGCCCTGCAGCCCGCGGACGTACGCGGTGCCGAGCGTTCCGACGACGTACGGATCCTCGGCGATGCACTCGTCGACGCGGCCCCAGCGTGGGTCGCGGATGACATCCAGGACCGGCGCGAGGCCCTGATGGATGCCGAGCTCGCGCATCGAGAGACCGATCAGGCCGGCCATCTCCTCCACGAGTTCGGGGTCGAACGACGCGCCCCACGCCAGCGGAGTGGGGAAGGTCGCGGCCTTCCACGCGGCGAGCCCGGTGAGGCACTCCTCGTGCACGAGTGCGGGGATGCCGAGCCGCGTCTCCTCCTTCAGGCGGCGCTGCTCCGCCCATAGCCAGGCTGCGCGCTCGGCGGGGTCGACGGGCCGGGTGCCGTAGACCCGCGTGAGCTGCCCGAGCCCGTGCGCGGTGACATCCGCGTAGGCGCCCGGGTTGCCCATCTCGCCGGCCATCGGCGCCACCAGCTCGTCGCCCTTGTCGACCCAGAAGCCGACCAGCTGGGCGAGCTTCTCATCCAGCGTCATGTCGGCGAGGATCCCGCGGACGCGCTCGGAGGGCGCGGAAGGGCGCGGAAGGGATTCGGTCATGTCGATCTCACACTTCTCGAGATGGTCGGGCGTCAGCCCTTGACGGCGCCGGTCAGCCCGCCGACGATGCGGCGTTCGAACAGGCTGAAGAAGATCAGCGCCGGGATCATGGACAGCGACGTAAACGCGAGCACCTTGGCTGTGTCGACGGAGTACTGCGACGAGAACGCCTGCACTCCGAGCGGCAGCGTGAACGTCGCCTCGTTGTTGAGGAGGAAGAGGGGCAGCAGGTAGCTGTTCCAGCTGGCGATGAAGGCCAGGATGCCCACGGTGATGACGCCGGGCATCGACAGCCGCAGCACCATCCGCCAGAAGAAGCCGAGCCGGCTGCAGCCGTCGATGAACGCGGCCTCCTGGATCTCATCCGGGATCGCCCGCAGGAACGGCACCAGGATGATGATCGTCGTCGGCAGCGCGAACGCGATCTGCGGCAGGATGACGCCGGTCAGCGAGTTCATCAGCCCCAGGTTCCGCACCACGATGTAGAGCGGCGTGATGGCGACCGTGATCGGGAACATCAGGCCGGCGGCGAACAGGGCGTACAGGATGCCGCGGCCGCGGAAGCGGTAGCGGGCGAGCACGTAGCTGGCCATCAGCCCGAGCACGATGACGCCGAGCGTGGTGACGACCGCGACGATCGTCGAGTTCCCGACCTCGGTCCAGAAGGTGCCGCCGGTGAGGACGCCGATGTAGTTCTGCACGTTCCACGGATTGGGGAACCCGGCCGGGTCCACCGTGATCTGCGAATTGGTGCGGAAGCCGCCGAGCACGATGTACACGATCGGGGTGAGCATCAGCGCGATCACGACGAGGGCGATGAAGTAGACGCTGGGGGAGCCCCAGGGCAGCGACTTCGCCTTCTTGCGATCCGGGGCATCCAGGACGCCGGGGGCGTCGGGAGCGTCCGGGATGACGACCATCGCGCTCATCGGTTCTTCCTTCCCTTGCGCCTGTCGCCCGTGATCGCGCCCTCGGTGTCGCGCCGGAGCACGAACCGCTGGTAGAACAGCGCGACGATCAGGGAGATCAGGAAGATCACGACGGCGACGGCGTTTCCGTAGCCGAAGTTGCCGGCGTTGCGGCCGTTGGCGACCATGTAGGTCGCCATCGTCGAGGTGCCGGCGGTCGAGGCCACGTACTGGCCCCAGATGATGTAGACGAGGTCGAAGAGCTGCAGCGCTCCGATGATCGACAGGAACGCCCAGATGCGCAGCGTCGGGCCGAGCAGCGGCAGCGCGATGCGGCGCTGGATCTGCCAGTAGGACGCGCCGTCGAGCGCGGCCGCCTCGTACAGCTCCTCGGGGATGCCCTGAAGCCCGGCGAGGAAGAGGATGACGGCGAAGCCGACGTACTTCCAGGTCAGGATGGCCAGCAGCGTCCAGATCGCGATGCTCGGGTCGGACAGCCAGTCGTGGGCGAGGAAGCCCATGCCGATGTTCTTCAGGAACCCGTTCAGCGCGCCGTTCGTGGCGAGCATCAGGCTCCAGCCGGTGCCGACGACGACCTCGGCGATGACGTACGGCACGAAGATCAGGACGCGGATGATGGACTGTCCGCGCATCTTGCGGTTGAGCAGGAGGGCCAGCAGGATGGCGACCGGCCCCTGCAGGACCAGCGAGCCGATCACGATCAGCCCGTTGTGCATCAGCGCCTGCTGGAAGGCGGAGTCCTGGAGGATGGTGACGTAGTTCTGCAGTCCGACGAAATCCGTCGCCGGTCCGTAGCCCTGCCAGCGGAAGAATCCGTAGTAGGCGGCGATCACGACCGGGAAGATCACGAACGCCAGGAAGACGATCGCCGCAGGACCGGCGAGCAGCAGGATCTCCAGGCGCATCCCCCAGCTGCTGCGCTTGCGGCGCGGCCGCGACGGGAGCGACGCGACTGCGCCGCTCCCGTCGTGCTGCGCGAGGTCCGACTGCGGCGCGATGCCGGTGGACGTGTTCTCGCGGGTGTTGCTCACGAGCTCAGTCCTCAGCCCTTCTTGGCGGCGTCGTTGGCCGCCTGGATGAGCTGCTTCGGGTCGCTCTTGCCGGCCAGCATGTCGACGACCGCCACGTTCAGGGCGTTGCCGACGTTCTGTCCGAGGACCGTGTCCAGCCACTGCGAGACGTACGGGGCCGCGTTGTAGGCCTTCAGCACATCCTTCAGGTAGGGCTCGGTGACGACCTTCTGCGCCTCGGAGTTCACCGGCGGAGCGTTGAAGGCCTTGTAGTAGGCCTCCTGCTGGTCCGTGGTGGCGATGAAGTTCAGGAAGTCGGCGCACTCCTTCGGAGCCTTGACCGAGCATGAGTACCCGTCGACGCCACCCATGATCGAGCCGGGCTCGCCCTTGCCGCCGGAAACCTCGGGGAAGGGGTAAAAGCCCAGGTCGGGCAGCGGCTTCTGGTCGGGGGTGAGGGACGCGATCACTCCCGGGTCCCAGGCGCCCATGAGCTCCATCGCGGCCTTGTGGTTCGCGACCAGGCCGGCGGAGCTGCCCGCGCCCTGCTGGGCGGAGGTGGTGAGGAAGCCGTCGTTGAAGGGCTTGGTGTCCGAGAACTTCTGGAGGTCCTCAGCGGCCTTCAGCCAGCATCCATCGCTGAACGACTTGGAGTCAGCGGTCTTCTCCATGGTCGAACCGGCGCACTCGCGGAGTGCGAACCAGTAGAACCAGTGAGCGGCCGGCCAGGCGTCCTTGGCGCCGAGGGCGATCGGGGCGACCCCGGTGGCCTTCAGCTTCGTGACGTCTGCATTGAGGTCGTCGATCGTCTTCGGTGCCTCGGTGATGCCGGCGGCCTTGAACAGGTCCTGGCTGTGGAAGAGCCCGCCCGGCAGCACGGCGATGGGCATCGCCCACACCTTGTCCTGGTAGGTCTCCGCCTTGAAGGATCCCTCGGAGATGTTCTTCTTCGTCTCGGACGACACCTTGCCGGTGATGTCCATCAACTGGCCGGCGTTGACCATCGCCGCCATCTTTCCGCCGCCTCGCTGCAGGAAGATGTCGGGTGCGTCGCCGGAGTTGAGCGCGGTCTGCAGTTTGCCGTCCAGGTCTTCGTTCTGGATGGACTGAACCTTGATGGTGACGTTCGGGTTCGCCTTCTCGAAAGCGGCGACGGCGTCTTTCCAGAACTGCTGGCCGGGGCCAGTGGTGGAGTTCTGCCAGAGGGTCATGTTGACCTTGCCGTTGCTGCTGGAGCTGTCGGAGCCGCCGCTACACCCGGTGAGGGCGAGCGCGCCGGCCATCACGACGGCGGCCCCGGTAAGGAGCTTGGTGCCTTTCATGTGATTCCAACCTGTTCTCTTCGTTGAGGTGGGGACGACGGAAGTGTCGCAAGCGCTGGTCGATCGTGTCAAACGTTTTCGAAAACCTTTTCTACGCTATGGTTTGTCTCCATGGGACGGCGTCCGACGATCAATGACGTGGCCGAAGCGGCCGGCGTTTCCGTCGCGACTGTGTCCAAAGCGGTGAACGGCCGATACGGCGTGGCGACCTCCACGGTGGAGCGCGTTCTGCAGGTGGTTCAGGAGCTCGGGTACGAATCGAGCCTCGTCGCCAGCAGCATGCGATCGCGCCGCACGGGCGTGATCGGCGTGCTCGTCGCCGACTTCGAGCCGTTCTCGGCCGAGATCCTCAAAGGCGTCGGTGCAGCCCTGCGCGACTCCCGCTACGACCTCCTGGCGTACAGCGGATCACGGCAGCCGTCGAGCGAAGGATGGGAGCGGCGCTCCCTCAGCCGGCTCAGCGGAACGCTGATCGACGGGGTGATCATGGTGACGCCGACGGTCGTGAACGCGAACGCCGACGTGCCCATCGTCGCGATCGACCCGCACACAGGTCGTGCCGACGTTCCGACGGTGGAGTCGGACAGCTTCGGCGGGGCGCGCCATGCGACCACCTACCTGATCGGACTCGGACACCGCCGGATCGCCTTCGTCGCCGGACGTCCCGACCTGCGGTCGTCGAACCTGCGCGACGCGGGATACCGGCGCGCGCTCGGCGAGGCGGGCATCCCCTTCGATCCGTCGCTGGTGGCCGTGGGGCGGTACGAGCACGACACGGTTCGGGAGGTCGCGCTGCCCCTGCTCTCCCGGGCGGATCGGCCGACGGCCGTCTTCGCCGCCAACGACATCTCGGCGATCGCGGTCATGGAGGTGGCGGCGGAGCTGGGGCTGGACGTGCCGCGCGACCTGTCGGTGATCGGGTTCGACGACGTCCCCGAGGCGTCGCAGTACAACCCGCCGCTGACGACGGTGCGCCAACCGATGCAGAGCCTCGGGGCGGCGGCGGCCGATCTGCTGGTCTCGCTGATGGGCGGGGAGACGCCGGAGCGCATCCACTTGCGCCTGCCGACGCGGTTGGTGCGTCGCGCGACGACGGCGGCGCCTGCCTGATGCGCTGGTCCTGTTTTCAGGACCGCGCCGCCGCCGAGGTGCTCGTAGTTGTCGCAACTCGCCCGGGATACGCGCAACTACTTACCCTTCGGCGCCGCTCAGGCGCGCAAAGTCCTGAATACAGGACGCGGGAAGCGCGCCCTACACTGGCGCCATGACGTTCGGTGAGGCGATCCGGACCGTACTCCGGAAGTACGCGGAGTTCGGGGGACGCGCGTCGCGCCCCGAATTCTGGTGGTGGATGCTGTTCTACGTCCTCGTCGCGAGCGCGCTGAACGTGTTCGGCGTCATCCGCATCGGCGAGACGTCGTCGCTCGGCGCGATCCTGTCGAGCCTGTGGGGCATCGCGGTGCTGTTGCCGACGCTCGCTGTGGGCGTCCGACGGCTGCGCGACGCGGGGTACGGCTGGGGTCACATCTTCTGGCTGCTGGTGCCGATCGCGGGGATCATCGTGCTCATCGTGTTCTGGGCGCAGCCCGCGCGGGACCGTGTGAGCAGCCCGACCGCGGGGCAAGCCGCGTCCTGAATTCAGGACGCCGCAAGCGCACCGCGTCCTGAGAACAGGACGCAGTCGTCACCCGAACCGCGCCGCCAGCCACGCCGCCTGCGCGCGCCAGTGCGCGCCGCCGCCGCCTTCGTGGTCGTTGAACGGATAGACCTCGATCGCGCGGTCGGACGCCGCGAGGTGGTTGTACGCGGCGAACGTCGTCGACGGCGGCACCACGGTATCCATGAGCGCGACCGAGAACAGCGAGGGCGCGTGGATGCGGCGGGCGAAGTTGACGCCGTCGAAGTAGCTGAGCGTCCGGAAGACGTCGGCGACCTCATCCCGGTGCACCGACAGGTAGGTCGCAAGCTCGAGGAACGGACCTCCCGACGCGACCTCGGCACCCCGCCGGTAGGCGCAGAGGAACGCGACGTCGGGCATCGCCGCCGCGACGCCGTCGGCCAGCGCAGCGGCGGCGAGCGCGATCCCGCCGCCCTGGCTGCCGCCGGTCACGGCGATTCGCTCGCCGTCCACGAACGGCAGCGATCGGGTCGCGTCGACCGCGCGCACAGCATCCGTGAACACCCGCCGGTAGTAGTACGTCTCCGGCGAGTGGATGCCGCGGGTCATCACTCCCGGCGTCGCCGGCCCCGAGCCGTGCGGATCTGGGGTGTCGCCGCCGCTGCCCCAGCCGCTGCCCTGGCCGCGCGTGTCGACGAACACGTGGACGTATCCGGCGAGCGCCCACTGGACATTCTCGCCGGCGAGCCCGCGCCCGCCGCCGTAGCCCTGGTACTGCACCACCGCGGGCAGCGGCCCGTCGGCATTCAGCGGGCGCGACACCCAGGCGCGGACCGGCTCGCCGCCGAACCCGGGGAACACGAGGTCACCGATCAGGAGCTGGGTAACCGGCGAGTCGGCCGGGGTCAGCTCCGGGACCCCGCCTGCCGCCCGGGCCTGGGCGATCGTCCGCGCCCAGAACTGGTCGAAATCGGCCGGCTCCTGCACTTCCGGGCGGAAGGCGAGCAATTCGGCGTAGGTCAGGTCGGTGAGCGGCATCGGACTCGCTTTCAGAACGGCTTTCACGTGGATCGCAGTGCATCGCAGTGGATCGCGCTGGATCGGAGGCGGCTGGCCGTCATTGTGGCACAGCATCCACGAGCACGTGAGGGTGAGCGGCGTCGCATGTGCGACAGTGGCTGCATGCCCGCTCCCGCCCGACCGACGCTGGAGGCGATCGCCCGTGAGGCGTCCGTCTCGCTGTCCACGGTGTCGAAGGTGCTGAACGGCCGCCCCGGCGTCTCGTCGGCGACGCGTCGCCGGGTCGAGGAGCTGCTGCACGACTCCGGGTATGCGCGCCGCGGGGTGGATGCTGAGCGCGGCGACGCGGTCGAGCTCGTCATCGAGAACCTGGCCAGCGAATGGTCGGTGGAGGTCATCCGCGGAGTGGAGCGGGTGACCCGCGAGAACGGCCTGTCGATGACGCTCTCCACGATCGGCGACTATCACGCGGTCGGCGACGACCTGATCACCGGAGTCCTCCGACGCAAACCGATCGCGATGGTGCTGCAGTTCTCGAATCTGACGGCCGACCACCGGCGTCAGCTGCGCACCCGCAACATCCCTTTCGTGGTCGTGGACCCCGCCGGCGATCCTCCGCCGGAGGTCCCCGCCATCGGCGCCACCAACTGGGCGGGCGGGGTGACGGCGACCCGTCATCTGCTGGCCCTCGGCCACCGCCGGATCGCCGCCATCGGCGGTCCGGAGGAGTTGATGTGCTCCCGGGCGCGGATCGCCGGCTACCACTCGGCGCTGCAGGAGGCGGGCGTCCCGGTGGCGCCAGACGCCGTCCGCAGCGCCGCCTTCTCCCGCGCGGCAGGCGAGCAGGAGGCGCGGCGGCTGCTGGAGGCCGCTGAGCGCCCCACCGCGATCGTGTGCGGCAACGACATGCAGGCGCTGGGCGTGTACGACGCCGCGTTCGCTCTCGGACTCGATGTGCCGCGCGACCTCTCGGTCGTCGGGTTCGACGACGCGCCGTCGGCCGCGTGGGCGCGCCCGCCGCTGACGACCATCCACCAGCCGCTGCAGAAGATGGCGGAGGAGGCGACGAGGCTGGCGCTGCGGCTTCGCGCGGGCGAGGTCGACAGCACCCGGCTGGAGCTGGCGACCACCCTGATCGAGCGTGGATCGACGGCCCCGCCGGCCACGCCCGCGCCGGCCCCTAGCGAAAGTTTTCCAACCGCCTGAAGAAACTTGCATGCCTCCGGGATGCCGAACTACCGTCGCACGGGTACAGCCAGACGTGAGGACGACGATGACCGACGACAAGCCGCAGCTGAAGGTCGCCATGATCGGCTACGGGTTCATGGGCGCCGCCCATTCCCAGGGCTGGCGCACCGCACCCCGCTTCTTCGACCTCCCCGGCGAGCCGGTCATGGCCGTGGTCGTCGGCCGTGACGCCGCCCGTGTTGAGGATGCGCGTCGCCGGTTCGGCTGGCAGCGCGCCGAGACCGACTGGCGTGCGGTGGTCGAGGACCCCGAGATCGACGTCATCGACATCTGCACGCCGGGCGACAGCCACGCCGAGATCGCTATCGCGGCCCTGGATGCGGGCAAGCACGTCCTCTGCGAGAAGCCGCTCGCGAACACGGTCGCCGAGGCCGAGGCGATGACCGCTGCAGCCGAGCGGGCAGCCGAGCGCGGCATCCGCTCGATGGTCGGCTTCAGCTACCGTCGGGTCCCTGCGATCGGCTTCGCCCGGACCCTGGTGCAGGAGGGCCGCCTCGGCAACATCCGCCAGGTCCGGGCCCTCTACCTCCAGGACTGGCTGCGCGACGAGGACGGCCCGATGACGTGGCGGCTCGACAAGGCGTCCGCGGGGTCCGGCTCCCTCGGCGACATCGGCGCGCACGCGATCGATCTGGTCGAGCACCTCACCGGTTCGAGCCTGAGCGGCGTCTCCGGGACGCTGACCACCTTCGTGGAGGAGCGCCCGCTGCTCGGCGAGGGCGTCGGACTCTCCGGTACGGCCTCGGCCGAGCGCGGCCACGTCACCGTCGACGACGCCGCCTGGTTCACCGCCCGGTTGGACGGGGGAGCGGCCGACGGCGCGATCGGCGCCTTCGAGGCGACCCGCTACGCGACCGGACGGAAGAACGCCCTGCGCATCGAGCTGAGCGGCTCGCTCGGGGCCATCGCGTTCGACCTGGAGGAGATGAACGAGCTCCAGTTCTACGACGCAACCGCCCCGGCGGGCGAGCAGGGGTTCACCCGCATCATCGTCACCGAGCCCGAGCATCCCTACATGGCCAACTGGTGGCCGACCGGTCATGCCATCGGCTACGAGCACTCGTTCAGCCACGAGGTCGTCGACTTCGTCACCGCCATCGGCGAGGGCACCGACCCGGAGCCGTCGTTCGCCGACGGCCTCCACATCCAGCGCGTCCTCGACGCCGTCGAGCGCAGCGCCGCCACCGGCAGCGCCTGGACCGCGATCCCCGCAACCCGGAAGGAAGCATGAGCAAGCAGGCACTGATCGTCCGCGGAGGATGGGACGGGCACATGCCCGTCGAGACGACGGAACTCTTCGTTCCGTTCCTCCGTGAGTACGGATTCGACGTGCGGGTGGAGGAGGGGTCGGCCGTGTACGCGGACGACGCCGTCATGGACTCCGTCGACCTCGTCGTGCAGGTGAACACGATGAACACCATCGAATCGGACGAGTTCCGCGGGCTGCAGCGCGCGGTCCTGAACGGCACCGGGATGGCCGGATGGCACGGCGGCATCGCCGACTCGTACCGCAACAACGCCGACTATCTCCACATGATCGGCGGGCAGTTCGCCCACCACGCGGGCAAGGATCCGGCCGAGCGTGTCGGCGACCAGTCGGACAACTACATCCCGTACACCGTGCACATCACCGAGTACGGCAAGACGCATCCCATCACCGCCGGAATCGAGGACTTCGACCTGGTCACCGAGCAGTACTGGGTGCTCAGCGACGAGTACAACGACGTGCTGGCGACGACCACGCAGGAAGCGCGCCCGTTCGATGCGTGGAACCGCCCGGTGACCGCGCCCGCGATCTGGACCCGCCAGTGGGGCAAGGGCCGCATCTTCGTCTCGGCTCCCGGCCACCGGCTCGAGATCGTCGAGAGCCAGCCCGTCCGCACCATCATCGAGAGGGGGATGCTGTGGGCGTCCCGCTGAACATCGGCGTGATCGGAGTCGGCGTCATCAGCCGGCAATACTTCGAGCACTTCCCCCAGCTGCCGAACCTGCGGCTCGCCGCGGTCGCCGACCTCGACCTCGACCGCGCGTCGGCCGTCGCCGACGAGCAGGGCGTCGTCGCTCTCTCGGTGGACGACCTGCTCGCCGACCCGCGAGTGGATGCGGTGCTCAACCTGACCATCCCGAAGGCGCACGCCGACATCGCCCTGCGGGCGCTCGCCGCGGGCAAGCACGTGTACGGGGAGAAGCCGCTGGCCCTGTCGACCGCGGAGGCGCGGCCGGTGCTCGAACGCGCCGCCTCGCTGGGCCTGCGGGTCGGCAGCGCCCCCGACACCGTCCTCGGCACCGGGGTTCAGACGGCCCTCGCGCTGCTCGACGAGGGACGCATCGGCGACCCGGTCGCCGCCGCGGTCGCGTGGAGCGCGCCCGGCCACGAGCTGTGGCATCCCGCGCCCGCCTTCTACTACCAGCCCGGCGGCGGCCCGCTCTTCGACATGGGGCCGTACTACCTGACCAGCCTGGTCAGCTTCTTCGGTCCGGTCGTCCGCGTATCGGGGACCGCGGGTCGTTCGACCCGGGAGCGGACGGTCGCGACCGGCCCGCTCGCCGGATCCACCATCCCGGTGGATGTGGACACGCACGTCACCGCCATCCTGGAGCACGCCTCGGGCGTCGTCTCGACCGTCACCGTGTCGTTCGAGGTCTGGGCGACGCGCACGCCGAAGTTCGAGGTGTACGGCACGGAAGGGACCATCGCCGTCCCTGACCCGAACATGTTCTCGGATCCTGTGGAGGTCGCCACGGCGGCGGACCGCGACTTCCACGAGGTGCCGGTCGCTGCGGGGTACGCGGACGCGGGCCGCGGCTACGGCCTGGCAGACATGGCACGGGCGATCGAGACCGACCGGCCGCACCGGGCCTCCGGCGAGCTGGCGTTCCACGTGCTGGAGATCATGGAGTCCGTCGTGCGTGCGGGTGCGACGCACACGGTGGTCGAGCTGACGTCGACGGTCGAGCGGCCGGCGCCGGTGCCGCTGGGGGCGCGTCCCGAGACCTGGTGACGAGGGAGCGCACGACGCGCGTTATGGTCATTGCATGTCCGTATCCGACCTGAGCACGGTCCGCCCTTCCTCGGGCGGGGCGACGGATGCGCTGCGCCGCAGCAACCTGGCGACCGTGCTGGGGCTCGTCCATCGCGAAGGCGCGCTGTCGCGCAGCGACCTGACCCGGCTGACCGGCCTGAACCGCTCCACCGTGGGCGACCTGGTCACCGAGCTCGCGGCACTCGGGCTGGTCGACGTCGACGAGACGCCCGGCGGCGGTCGAGCCGGCCGGCCGAGCCCGGTGGTGCGCGCCTCGGACAACGTCGCCGCGGTCGCGGTGAACCCCGAGGTGGATGCGATCATCGTCGGTCTCGTCGGCCTGGGTGGCCGAGTGCTCAAGCGCGTCCGCATCGAGACCGCCTCGGCGCGGTCAGCCGCTGAGACGGTGACGCTCGCGTCCGCCGGAATCGCCGGCATGCTCGCGGGCGAGACGGCGATCCGTGTGGCCGGGCTCGGGGTCGCGGTGCCGGGGCAGGTGAGGCTGTCCGACGGCATGGTCCGGGAGGCGACCCACTTCGGCTGGGTGAACGAGCCCCTCGGGCGCATGCTCGCGGAGGCGACCGGGTACCGGGTGTGGGCGGCGAATGCGGCAGTGCTCGGGCTTCGGGCGGAGGGCGCGTTCGGGGCCGGCCGGGGGGTCGACGACCTCGTGTACATGATCGGCGGCGCCTCCGGAATCGGCGGAGGGGCGGTCGGCGGTGGACGGCTGCTGACCGGCGCCGCAGGGTATGCGGGAGAGTTCGGGCATACGTTCGTCCGCTCCGACGGCCGGCACTGCTCCTGCGGATCGCGGGGGTGCCTGGAGGCCGAGGTTACCCAGGCCGAGCTTCTCGGCGCAGTCGGCCTGACGTCCACCGAGGCGACTTCGCTCGCCGACCGCCTCGTCGCGACGGACGACCCGGCGGCCCTCGCGGTCCTCGAGCGCGACTATGCGCTCATGCAGGTTGCGGCCCGCAACGCCGTCAACGTCTTCAATCCGTCGTCCCTGGTGCTGGGCGGTTTCCTAGCCGCGCTGTACCGGGGCGCGCGGGCGCACGGCGCACCGGACCTCTTGGCCGACGTCGTGCACTCCTCGCGGGAGGGCGTTTCTGTTGCCGAGGCGGAGCTGGGGGCCGATCAGCTGCTGATCGGCGCGGCAGAACTCGTCTTCTCCGAGCTCATCGCGGATCCGGCACGGGCCCTCGCCGCCTGAGCTTTCGTGCGCTGGGCGCGCGATTGTTGCCGCCCCGAACTAACCCATCCGGCCTGTGATGACCGGACATCGCATCCAAAAAACAACTTGCAATCGCATCCAGCCTCACTTATGTTGTGATCGTCAACAAATAGCATCGGAGTGGCTGCGAGGCCTGCAGACGCGCGTCCACTCCACTACAAGGAGGTAACAGATGCGCAAGAGGCACCTCGCGATCGGCGCCGTTCTGGCCGCCGGTGCGCTGCTGCTCGCCGGCTGCTCGGGCACGTCCGGCTCGTCGTCCGACAGCACCGACGGAAAAGGCAAGACCCTCACGCTGTGGCACTTCGAGAGCGAAGACTCCGCCATGGGCAAGGCCTGGAACGAGGCCATCAAGGAGTTCGAGGCCGAGACCGGCGCCAAGGTGAAGTTCGAGGCGAAGGCGTTCGAGCAGATCCGCTCGACGGCCTCCCAGGTCCTCAACTCCGACCAGGCCCCCGACATCCTCGAGTACAACAAGGGCAATGCCACCGCCGGCCTTCTCGCCAGCCAGGGCCTGCTCTCCAACCTCGATGATGCCGTCAAGAAGTACGGCTGGGACAAGAAGCTCGCCCCGAGCCTGCAGACCACGGCCAAGTACGACGACAAGGGCATCATGGGCTCGGGCTCGTGGTACGGCATCCCGAACTACGGCGAGTACGTCGAGGTCTACTACAACAAGGACATGTTCACGAAGTACGGCGTCGAGGTCCCCAAGACCTACGAGGAGTTCGTCGCCGCCCTGCAGAAGTTCAAGGACGCCGGCGTGACGCCTCTCGCCGAGTCGGCAGCGGAGTACCCGCTCGGCCAGCTCTGGTACCAGCTCGCCCTGAACAAGGCGGACCGGAAGTTCGTCGACGATTACCAGCTCTACAAGGGCAAGGTGAACTGGCAGGGCAGCGAGCTCTCCGGAGCCACCAAGACCGTGGATGACTGGGTGCAGAAGGGCTACATCTCCAAGGATGCGTCGGGCCTCAAGGCCGAAGACGCCGGCACCTCGTTCATCTCGGGCAAGTACCCGATCTTCTTCTCCGGCAGCTGGTGGTACGGCCGCTTCCAGACCGAGATCAAGGACTACCAGTGGGGCACGTTCCTGTTCCCCGGCACGAAGCTGTCGCCCGGTTCGGCCGGCAACATGTGGGTCGTCCCGGAGAAGGCGAAGAACAAGGGTCTGGCGGAGAAGTTCATCGACATCACTATGACCCCGAAGATCCAGGCGCTGATCGGCAACAACGGCGGTGTCCCCGTCGCGGCGAAGACCAGCGACATCACCGACGAGAAGTCGAAGGAACTCATCGCGAACTTCAACACGCTCACGGGTGAGGACGGCATCGCGTACTACCCCGACTGGCCGACGCCCACCTTCTACGACCAGCTGAACGCCGGCCTGCAGGAGCTCATCAACGGCACGAAGTCGCCGGCGGACGTCAACAAGGAACTCGGCTCCGAGTACCAGTCCGGCGTAGACGAGATCGTCAACCAGTAACCGAAGTCCCCAGCCCCAAGCCGTCAGCTCCGGACTTTTTCGCCCCCCGACCCGCGTGTCGGCCCGAAAAAGTCCGGAGCGGATGGCGGAGGGAGAACGTAAGGAGCAACGCATGGTCGACGTGAGCGTGGCGGCGCCGCAGGAGCGGACGCCGCAGCGGCGCAGGCAGCGCGGGCGCAGCGAGTCGCTGATGCCCGGAGGGGGGCACGGCCGGTTCTGGTGGTACCTGTTGCCGGGATTCGTCCTGCTGACGGTGATCGTCCTCGTACCGCTGCTGTGGAACATCTACCTCAGCTTCACCAGCTACCGCGGCATCCGTCCGCCGAAGTTCATCGGGCTCAACAACTGGGTCCGACTGTTCGGCGACGACAAGTTCTGGACCTCGTTCGGCAACTCGATCGCCATGGTCATCGCGATGGTCGTCATCCCGACGCTCGTCGGCCTGATCCTCGCCGCCATGCTGTTCGACCTGATCGGCAAGAAGTTCGGCGGCAAGCTGGCCAGCTTCCTGCGGGCCACCTACTACCTTCCGCAGATCCTCCCCGTCGTCATCGCGGCGATCGTGATCGGCTGGATCCTCCGCCCCGACAACGGCGCGCTGAACACCATGCTGCAGGCGGTCGGACTCGGGCAGTTCGCCCACAACTGGCTGGGCAGCCCGGACACGGCGCTCCCCTCGATCATGGCGGTGATGGTCTGGGTGCAGCTCGGCTACCCGGTCGTCATCTTCATGGCGGCCCTGCAGCGGGTCGACCCCGAACTGTACGAGGCGGCGGAGCTGGATGGGGCCAACTGGCTGCAGCGTTTCCGCTCGATCACCGTGTCCATCATCCGCCCGGAGATCTTCGTGGTCACGCTGACCTGCACGATCGCGGCGCTCAAGGTCTTCGGCCCGGTCTACACGCTGACCCGCGGTGGCCCCGGCAACGCGACGATGGTGCCCAGCGTCTACTCGTACAGCGAGTTCTTCCAGAGCCAGCAGGTGGGATACGGCGCCACGATCGCGACCGCGCTGACGGTGGTCATCATCGCCGTCTCCGTCCTCTTCATCATCGCCCAGAACCGCGCCGAGCGCAGGGAGAACGAGATCTGATGTCGACCACCCTCACCCGCCCGAGCGCCCCAGCGACGACGACCGAACCGCGCAAGCTGAAGCGGCAGAAGCCACGCAAGACCGTGACCGACTGGGTCATCCTGATCGTCGCCATCGTGATCGGGGTCGCCATCGCGTTCCCGTTCCTGCTCATCCTGCTGAACTCGTTCAAGAGCCCGGCGGACTACAACGCGGGCGGCCCGCTGCAATTGCCGACATCCTTCTACACCGACGGCATCGTCAACTTCTGGAACCGGGTGAACTTCCCGGAGAAGCTCTGGAACTCGTTCTTCATCGCCGGCATGGTCGCGATCCTGTCGGTCGTGCTCTCCGTGCTGAACGCCTACGCGCTGGGCATCGGCCGCGTGAAGGCGCGGACCTGGATCATCGTGCTGTTCCTGCTGGCGAACATGCTGCCGCAGGAGGCCCTGCTGTACCCGCTGTACTTCATGTTCAAGCAGGTCGGCCTGTACGACAACGTGTGGGCGGTCATCATCATCTTCACGGTGATCCAGAGCGCGTTCGGGACGTACCTGCTCTCCAGCGTCTACGGCACCTTCCCGAAGGAGGTGCTGGAGGCTGCATCCCTCGATGGTGCAGGACGCTGGCGCATCCTGTGGCGGGTCGTCGTGCCGATCTCGCGTCCGACGCTCAGCGTCCTCCTGATTTTCTTCTTCATCTGGACGTGGAACGAGTTCCTGATCCCGCTGACCTTCCTGGTGTCGAACGACAACCAGACTGTGCCGGTGGCGATCAGCGTGCTGCAGGGCGACCGCCTGATGGATGTGACCACCACCTCCGCGTCGGCGCTCCTCGGCCTCATCCCCACGCTCATCTTCTTCCTCATCTTCCAGCGCACCCTGACCCGCGGCATCACCGCCGGCGCGGTCAAGTAACCGGAGCATCCCCTTCATGAAGTTCACCGATGGTTTCTGGATGCTGCGCGACGGCGTCACGCCGATCTACGCCCAGGAGGCGTACGACGTGTCCGCCGGCGACGACAGCATCACGATCACCGCGCCCGCCAAGGTCATTGAGCGCCGGGGCGACACGCTCAACCGCCCGACGCTGACCGTCACGCTCAGTTCTCCGCTGCCGGGGATCGTCGGCGTGAAGGTCGACCACTGGCAGGGGGTCCGGCCGCAGCGCGGGTTCGACCTGCGGGTGGAGGAGGGACACGCGACCGTGTCCGTCGACGACGAGGCGGGCGTGCTGACCACCGGCGGCCTCACCGCCACGGTGAAGCGCGGCGCACCCTGGTCGCTGACCTTCTCGGCGGGCGGCCGGGTGCTCACCTCCAGCGGTCACAAGTCCCTCGGGCACATGACCGTCGCCGGCGACGGCACGTACATGCACGAGCAGCTCGCGCTCGGCGTCGGCGAGCTCGTCTACGGCCTGGGGGAGCGCTTCGGCCCGCTGGTGAAGAACGGCCAGGTGGTCGACGTCTGGAACGCCGACGGCGGCACCTCCAGCGAGCAGGCGTACAAGAACGTCCCCTTCTACCTCACCAACCGCGGCTACGGCGTGCTCGTCAACCATCCCGGTCACGTCTCGTACGAGATCGGCTCGGAGTCCGTCGAGCGCGTGCAGTTCTCGGTGCCGGGGGAGAGCCTGGAGTACTACCTGATCTACGGCCCGACGCCGAAGGAGATCCTGGAGCGGTACACCGCGCTGACCGGCCGCCCCGCCTCCGTGCCGGCCTGGTCGTACGGGCTCTGGCTGTCCACGAGCTTCACGACCGCCTACGACGAGGAGACCGTCACCTCCTTCATCGACGGGATGGCGGAGCGCGACCTCCCGCTCTCGGTGTTCCACTTCGACTGCTTCTGGATGCGCGAGTTCAACTGGTGCGACTTCGAGTGGGACCCGCGCACCTTCCCGGACCCCGAGGGGATGCTCGCGCGGCTGCACGAGAAGGACCTCCGCGTCTGCGTCTGGCTCAATCCGTACATCGGCCAGCGCTCGCCGCTGTTCGCCGAGGCGGCTGCCGCAGGGTACCTGGTGACGCGGCCGAACGGCGATGTCTGGCAGTGGGACCTCTGGCAAGCCGGGATGGGCCTGGTCGACTTCACGAATCCGGACGCGACCCGCTGGTACCAGGACAAGCTGCGGGCGCTGGTCGCCCAGGGCGTCGACTGCTTCAAGACCGATTTCGGTGAGCGCATCCCGCTGGAGGTGGCGTACTTCGACGGCTCGTCGCCGGAGCGCATGCACAACCTGTACACGCAGCTCTACAACGAGGCCGTCTTCGAGGTGCTGCAGGAGGCGAAGGGCGAAGGCGAAGCAGTGCTGTTCGCGCGCTCGGCGACGACGGGCGGCCAGCAGCTGCCCGTGCACTGGGGTGGCGACAACACCTCCAGCTACGAGTCGATGGCCGAGACGCTGCGCGGCGGACTGTCGCTGGCGCTCAGCGGCTTCGGCTTCTGGAGCCACGACATCGGCGGGTTCGAAGGGACGCCCGATGCGGGCGTGTTCAAGCGCTGGACGGCGTTCGGTCTGCTGTCGAGCCACTCGCGGCTGCACGGCAGCAACTCGTACCGGGTGCCGTGGGCGTTCGATGAGGAGGCCGTCGAGGTCACCCGACTGTTCACCAAGCTGAAGCTGCGGCTCATGCCGTATCTCTTCGCCGCAGGACAGGAGGCGCACACCTCCGGGACGCCCGTGATGCGGCCGATGCAGCTCGAGTTCGCCGGGGACCCGGCGATCGACTACCTCGACCGGCAGTACATGCTCGGCGCGGACCTCCTGGTAGCACCGGTGTTCTCGCCGTCGGAGGTCGAGTTCTACCTGCCCGCGGGCATCTGGACCGAGTACTTCTCCGGGCGCACGGTCGAGGGTGGACGCTGGCTGCGCGAGACGCATGGCTTCGACAGCCTCCCGCTCTATGTGCGCGAGGGCGCGGTGCTTCCGGTCGGCGGTCGCGACGACCGACCGGACTACGACTACCGCGACGGGCTGACCCTCGCGGTGCATCCCGGGCCTGACGGTGAGAAGACGGTGACGGTGACGACTCCCGGGGGAGAGGTCGCGGAGTACACCGTGACGCGTTCGGGCGCATCGCTGACCGCGACCGGGCCGGCTGCGCATCCCTTCACACTCCGGGATGCCGTGAGCGGCCGCACGGCGGAATCGGTGTCGGGCACGGCGACGCTCGACTGATTCCGGTCCCGCAGCCGGTGGTGCGGGTGCTCGCCTGGCGCCTGCACCACCGGGAGCCCGACTCGACGGTACAGTTACGGGGAAAATGGACGGCAGGGCGACGGGGACGAACCTCGACACGGTGCGGCGGCACAATCTTGCCACCGTGCTCGGCCTCGTCCACCGTGAGGGGCCGCTGGCCCGCTCGGCGCTGACCACCGCGACAGGGCTGAACCGCTCGACCGTCGGCGCCCTGGTGGGCGAACTCGTCGAGCTCGGTCTCGTGCAGGAGCGCGAGCCCGGGCTGAGCAATCGCGTGGGCCGTCCGTCTCCGCTGGTCGCACCGGACGGACGCGTCGTCGCGATCGCGCTGAACCCGGAGATCGACGCGGTGACGGTCGGAGTCGTCGGACTGGATGCGACCGTGCACCGCCGCGTGCGCTATCCGACCGGTCACATCCCGACCGCCGCCGAGGCAGTGGCGATCGCGGCCGCCGTCATCGACGGTCTGCGTCCGCACCTCGCCGGGCTGACCCGCGTGGTCGGGATCGGCGTGGCCGTTCCCGGACTCGTCCGTGAGAGCGACGGCGTCGTCCGGCTCGCCCCGCACTTGGAATGGGCGGAGGAGCCGTTCGCGGCCGACCTCGCCGCGGCGACCGGCTACCCGGTGCTCGCGGCCAACGATGCGAGCCTCGGCGCCAACGCCGAGCGCCTTTTCGGTGCGGGCCGCGGCGCGAGCGACCTGGTCTACCTGAACGGCGGCGCGTCGGGGATCGGCGCGGGTGTCATCGTCAGCGGTGCGCCCCTGACCGGCATCAGCGGGTACGCCGGCGAACTGGGCCACACCCTCGTCAACTCGGCGGGCGTCCGCTGCCATTGCGGCGCGATCGGGTGCCTGGAGACGGAGGTGAGCCAGAGCGCGCTGCTGCGTGTGCTCGGGATGGATGCTGCTGACCCGGAAGAACTGGACAGGGCTCTGGCCGCGGCGGTCGCCGCGGGCGATGCTGCTGTGATCGCCGAGGCGGATCGGCAGATCGGGTTCCTCGCGACAGCCCTGCGGACCGCGACGAACGTCTTCGATCCGGAGCTGATCGTCTTGGGCGGGTTCCTCGGGGCGCTGCACGCGCTCGACCCGGAGCGGCTGCCGCGGCTGGTGGGGGAGCAGGCGCTGGCCGCGAGCGCAGAGCGGCTGGCGATCGTGCGTGCCGGACTCGGCTCGGACATCCTCATGATCGGTGCGGCGGAGCTGGCGTTCGGTCCGCTGCTGGCCTCGCCGGCATCCTGACCGGTCGCACTGTGGTGGGCCGGCCCGGTTTCGATGGCCGCAATACGAATGCGCACGTTCACATTCCGGGGCTGGTGCGTATAAGATCCTTGTAGCCGATCAATCGAATCGATTCGAGGTCGTGCTGCTTCCGCGCCACCCGTCGAGGTGGCGCTCGTGCGTCCAACGGCGGACGCGGCCCCTCACCGCCCCGATCTGCCAAGGACCCTTCTCGTGACCACCGTCGTGCATCCCGGAGACTCGCTCTCCGGCCGCCAGCGCCTCGCCTACATCCTCATCCTCGGCGCCCTGACCGCACTGGGTCCGTTCACGATCGACACCTACCTCCCGGCGCTGCCGACGCTGCAGGGCGACTTCAATGTGTCGACCGCGGCGATCCAGCTCACGCTGACGGCCACGACGATCGGCTTCGGCGTCGGTCAGCTGCTCGTCGGGCCCTGGTCGGACAAGATCGGTCGCCGCACCCCGCTCATGGTGGCGACCGGCGTGCACATCATCGCCTGCCTGGCCGCCGCGGTCGCGCCCAACGTCGAACTGCTGGGCGTCGCCCGCGCGCTCCAGGGCATCGGCGCAGCGGCCGGCGGTGTGGTCGCGATGGCCATGGTCCGCGACCTCTTCGGCGGCCGCCCCCTGGTGCGGATGCTGAGCCGCCTCGCCCTGGTCAACGGCCTGGCGCCGGTGCTCGCGCCGGTGCTCGGCTCCACCCTGCTGCTGGTCATGCCGTGGCGGGGCATCTTCGTCGTCCTCGCCGTGTACGGCCTGTTCGTGATCATCTGCGTCGCCCTCTGGATCGTGGAGACGCTTCCCAAGGCACGGCGCCATGACGCCGGGCACTCCACCGTCGGGCAGCGCTACAAGAACGTGCTCAGCGACCGCGTCTTCGTCGGCATCGCGATCGTCGGAGCAGCCAACTTCACCGGACTGTTCTCCTACCTGTCGTCGAGCTCGTTCATCTTCCAGGAGATCTACCACTTCAACGCGCAGGAGTACGGACTGCTGTTCGCGATCAACTCGATCGGCATCATCATCGGCGTCCAGTCGGCCGCGCGCCTCACCAAGTATGTCGGACCGCAGTGGATCCTGGCCTGCTCGACCATCGTGATGTTCCTGTCCTCTGCGACGATCGTCGCGCTCGACCAGGCCCACGTCGGACTCCTCGGCATCGTCATCCCGCTCTGGTTCTTCATCGCCGCGTGCGGCTTCGGCTTCCCGTGCGTCCAGGTGCTCGCCCTGGCCGGCCACGGGCATGAAGCGGGGACCGCCGCCAGCCTGCTGGGGGCGCTCAACTTCGGCATCGCCGGCATCGTCTCGCCGGTCGTCGGCATCCTGGGCGTCGGAAGCGCGGCGCCCATGGGCACTGTGATGGCGATCTGCGCCCTGATCTCTATCGCGTCGCTCTGGATCGTCGTCCGCCCGCGTACGGTCCCCGAACTCGCGCACTGAGCCGTCCCGGGCCGTCCCTAGTAGGTGCATGCCGCGACGGGTACGTTGACGACATGACCGAACCGCATCCCGCCGCCGTCCCACCGGAGGACGCCGAGGGCCACGACGTCGTCAAGGCCGCTCGCGTCACCCGGAGGTGGCCGGTCATCGCCGGATCGGTCGCCGTGCTGCTCGTCGTCGGCCTCGGCGTCATCCTCGCGCTTCGCCCAGGCGAGCCGTTCGCCGTCGACCGCGAGTGGATGGGCGAGATCGTCGAGCACCGTTCGCCGTTGTGGCTTGGTCCGGCGCTGTTCTTCAACTACGCGGGTGGGACGATCTTCGGCTCCATCGTCATCCCGCTGCTCATCTTCCTGGCGCTCCTCGCCTTCCGGAGACCGTGGGGCGCCGCGTTCTTCGCCATAGCCAGCATCGTGTCCGTGATCTGCGTGCAGTTGATCAAACACACGGTGGGTCGAGCGCGCCCGACGGAGATTCTCGTGCACGCCGACACCGGTTCATTCCCGTCGGGGCATACGGCCAACGCGGCCACCATGGTGGTCGTCCTCGGCATCCTCTTCCCGCGCGTCTGGGTGTGGGTTCTCGGGGTCGCCTGGGCGCTCCTGATGGCCGCGAGCCGCACCTACCTCGGGGCGCACTGGATCAGCGACACGATCGGCGGCCTCCTGCTGGGCGCTGCCATCGCCGTCATCGTCTGGACGCCGCTCGCCCACCGGTTGGCGCACGAGGCGGCGGAACCGCATCCGTTCTTCCTGGCCCGTACCGCGCGCCAGTAGAGTGTGCCGCATGAGCGACGCGGACGCGCTGGCGACGGCGCAGGCTGAGGCCGAGGCGGCGGCCGAGGAGGCCGAGCGGCTTCAGGCCGAGGCCGCGGAGGCGGTGCGGAAGGCGCAGGAGGCGTCCGCCGCGGCGGAGGCCCTGGCCGCGGCGCCTACACCGACCACGGAGCCGCCGACGCCCGCCGGCCCCCTCGATCCGGCCCAAGTGGATGCGGTGCGCGCCGGCTACGCCTTCGACGGCGCGGTCCTCGAGCTGGGCGCGCTGGTGAACGGCGACGCGGTCAGCGACGTACCGATCCGCATCCCGATCGGCATGACCAACCGGCACGGCCTGGTCGCAGGCGCGACCGGGACAGGCAAGACCAAGACCCTTCAGGTGCTGGCCGAGCAGCTCGCGGCGGCAGGCGTCCCCGTCTTCGCAGCCGACATCAAGGGCGACCTGTCGGGAATCGCGACGCCGGGAGAAGCGAACGACAAGCTCCTGGAGCGCACCCGCGGCATCGGTCAGGACTGGGCGCCACACGCCGCCACCACCGAGTTCTTCTCGCTCGGAGGTGTCGGCCGGGGCATCCCGGTCCGGGCGACCGTCGCCGGCTTCGGGCCGTTGCTCCTGTCGAAAGTGCTCGGACTCAACGAGACGCAGGAGTCGAGCCTCGGGCTGGTGTTCCACTACGCCGAGCAGGAGGGTCTTCCCCTGCTCGATCTGGCCGACCTCCGCGCGCTGCTCACCTACCTCGCGGGCGACGAGGGGAAGCAGGAGCTCGCGGGGCTCGGCGGCCTGTCCGGTGCGACCGTCGGCGTCATCCTGCGCGAGCTGATCGCGTTCGCCGACCAGGGCGCTGAGGCGTTCTTCGGCGAGCCGGAGATCGACACGGCCGAGTTCCTGCGGCTGGCGCCCGACGGCACCGGGATGGTCAGCCTGCTGGAAGTGCCGGGCGTGCAGGACAAGCCGGCGGTCTTCTCCACGTTCCTGATGTGGCTGCTCGCCGACCTGTTCAACGACCTGCCCGAGGTGGGCGACCTGGACAAGCCCAAGCTCGTGTTCTTCTTCGACGAGGCGCACCTGCTGTTCCGGGATGCGTCGAAGGACTTCCTGGCGTCCATCACGCAGACGGTGCGCCTGATCCGCTCGAAGGGCGTCGGCATCTTCTTCGTCACGCAGACGCCCAAGGACGTGCCGTCTGACGTGCTCGCCCAGCTCGGCTCCCGCATCCAGCACCAGCTCCGCGCTTTCACGCCTGACGACGCCAAAGCGCTGAAGGCCACCGTGTCCACGTATCCCACCTCCGGTTACGACCTGGCACAGGTGCTGCAATCGCTCGGGACCGGGGAGGCCGTGGTCACCGTCATGAGCGAGAAGGGGGCGCCGACGCCGGTGGCCTGGACACGGCTCCGCGCGCCGCAAGGGTCGATGTCGCCCGCGCCGGAGCAGCAGGTGGAAGCGACGATCGCCGCGTCGCCGCTGCAGGCGAAGTACGGAACAGCGCTCGACCGCGACTCGGCCCGCGAGATGCTCGGGCGCAAACTGGATGCGGCAGCGGCCGAGGCGAGCGCCGCCACGGCCGCCGCCGAGAAGGCGAAAGCGGACGCCGACGCGGCGAAGGCGGCGGCGAAGGCCGACGCGGAAGCGGCGAAGGCGGCGGAGAAGGCGCAGAAGGAGTACGAACGCATCTTGCGTCAGACCGCTCCGCGCACGACAGCGCGACGCACCTCGTCCTCGTCGTCCTCATCCGGGAGCGACAAGACCGTGCTGGAGCAGGTGCTGGGCTCGAAGGCGACGCGCGACATCCTGGGCAGCGTCGTCGAGGGCATCTTCGGGACGCGGCGCCGGCGCTAGCTCCGCGATGTAGTAGTCGCGCTCAGCCGGTCAGCAGCGCCCGGGCGCGCTGCGCGACACCGGCCGCCGGCGAGGCGTCCGCTCCGGCCTGCTCCGACCAGATCGCGGAGAGCGCACTCCACGCGAACGTCCACTGCAGCACGCGGCGCACCGGCATCCCGGTCTCGTCCGACACGACGGTTATCGTCCGCTCCAGCCGCCCGGGCGCGAGCGCGATCGCCGCATCCGGATTGCAGAGGATGTTGGCGACGTCGAATCCGGGGTCTCCGTGCAGTGGTTTCGGGTCGATCGCCAGCCAGCCGCGCGACGCGAAGTCGAGCACGTTGCCGTGGTGCAGATCCCCGTGCAGCACCACGTCGCCGGCGGGATGCGCGAGCAGTTCCTCCGCCACCGTCGCGGCCTCCGCGTAGAGGGCCGAGGCTCCTGCCGGATGGTGGCCCTCGTCGAGCAGGTCACGGAACCACCGCCTCAGGCTGAACAGCCCGTCGGGTCTCGGTCCCGAACCCGCGGTATGCAGGCGCAGGCCGGTGCGGCACAGGATGCGCGTCGCCGCATCATCGCCGGCGGCGCCGCTCAGGGCGAGCGCGACGAGGTCGCGTGGTCCGTCCGCGCGCTCCAGCAGCACGGCGTCGCCCTCGTGCTCGATCGCGCCGGCCGCTCCGCCGCCACTCCACCAGGCGAGCACCGTGTTGCCCGCGCGCTCCTCGTGCGAGGTCGCGACCTTGAGGTAGAGCGGCTCGTCGTCGCGGCGCACGGGCTGGAGGATGCTCGACGGCGTGGCGAACGCGTCGCCGTCTGCCTCGAGCCGCCAGCGTTCGCGCCAGGGCGCGAGCGCCGCATCCGCGCCGGTCACGACCGCCCCATCCCGGCGTAACCGCCCGGGGTGGAGCCGATGACCGCGACGAATTCGCGGCTGAAGTGCGCCTGGTCGGCATAGCCGAGCTCGGCGGCGAGGGCGGCGAGCGGCGGCGGTTCGGCCGAGCGCAGGGCGGCCGCCGCCTCCTGCAGTCGGTACCGCTGGATCAGCCATTTGGGACCGAACCCGATGTGACCGGCGACGAGCCGCTGCAGATGGCGGATGCCGAGCCCGAAGCGCTCGGCCAGCTGCTCGACGCGGAGCAGCGAGCGGTCGCCTTCGACCTCGGCGACGATGCGGTCGACCAGCCGAGCGTCGTCATCCGGCTCGGACAGGCCGCTCAGCCAGCTCTCGAAAGCATCGACGGCGCCGGACTCCTCGCCCTGCGCCATCCGATCGCGGACTGCTGCGACCATCCCCGCCGTCCCGGCGAGCGGCAGCCGGTCCACCGGGAGGGCGGAGGGCAGCGTGCGCACAGAGGCGCCGGCCCACCCGCGTGCGAC
This sequence comes from Leifsonia sp. RCC_180, assembly GCF_058138205.1. Classification (NCBI taxonomy): domain Bacteria; kingdom Bacillati; phylum Actinomycetota; class Actinomycetes; order Micrococcales; family Microbacteriaceae; genus Leifsonia; species Leifsonia sp. RCC_180. The sequence continues at coordinate 3,499,036 of NZ_CP200340.1, forward strand.
TCCTGAATTCAGGAGGACGCCGAACGCCCATCCCGAGCCCTCCAGTGTGCGCGACGTCAGGCCGCGCTGCGCACGGTACAGGGCAGCCGAGTCGGCCTCCACCACCAGGTTCGCGGTCGGGTACTCGAGGACGTCCTGCCGCAGGCTGCCGTCGGCGGGCAGCTGCCAGCGCGGCATCCAGTAGTGGCGGACGAACGCCGCGGCGGCCTCACCCGGCGCACGTCGCGTGATGGTCACGGGCGCGTCGCCCAGGCCGGGCATCGTCCGCTCAGGAGTGAGCAGCCCCTTGCTGCGCGGCTCGGCGTCGCTGCGCGTGGTCACGCAGCCATCCTGCCACGACGGGACGCGGCCGCCAGGGCGCCAGGGCGTCAGGGCGCCAGGGCGTCAGCGATCGAACGGGATGCGTTCGAACCAGTACAGCAGGCGCGGCCAGGCGCGCCGCAGCTGGTTGAGGGTCATCGGCTCCTCCGGCCGGGTGAGCGGCACATCCAGCTCTTCCGCCACCCGCTCCATGTCGTCGACCGACCAGAACTGGCCCCGCATGCGGATCAGCAGCCGGCCCTGGCGCGACGCCACGAAGAGCTGGGGCAGCACATCGAGCGTGCTGCCCTCGTAGACCTGTACGAGAATGACGGCGCCCGCCTCGCCCGGGGCGACCCGCACCGTCCGACCGAAGAAACCGCGCTCACGAACTCCGGCACGGCTCACGATGATGGTCGTGTTCAGGAACGACGCGACGCCGATGACGGTCGCCGCGATCACCACGAGGTGGGCGACCAGCACGAACGGCCAGGCGTTCGACGGGATGGTCAGCCAGTAGACCACGGCGAAGACAGGGGTGGTGAGGGCGAGGACGGCCACGATCCCGCGCATGAACAGATGACGGTGCGGGCGCAGGACGGTCTCACGGGCTGATCCCGAATCCCTGTCCACGTCGGTCTGCTCACTCACCTCATGAGCCTGACCGATCATCGGGGCGCCCGGTAGCGGCATTTTGGGGGACACCCGTTCGTGGGGCGCGGCTGCGGACGCAAGCGCCAGGGCGCGACCAGCGTCAGCCTGCTGCGCGACCGACCAGCTCGCGGATGCGCTGCTCGTCCTGCTCGGTCAGCTCGAGAATCGCGAAGGCCACCGGCCACATGCTCCCATCGTCGAGCTTCGCCGGGTCGTTGAACCCGAGCGTCGAGTACCGGGTCTTGAACTTCGACGACGGCTGGAAGAAGAGGACCGTCTTACCGTCGATCGCGTACGCCGGCTGCCCGTACCAGAGCTTCGGCCACACCTCCGGGACCGTCTCGGTGACGATCGAGTGGATGCGCTCCGCCAGCCGGCGGTCGTGCTCCGGAAGCTCGGCGATCTTCGCGAGCAGGTCGGCGGTGTCCTGCTCACGCGTGCCCTTGCCGCGCCGGGAGGTCTTGACCTCCTTCGAGCGCTCCTTCATGGCGGCGCGCTCCTCCTCGGTGAAGGCGGATGCTGTGCTTGTGGTCTCGTTCGACTTCGTCATACCCACACGTTAGGGCTCGGTGCCTCCCGCCGGCTTCTCCGAAACTGCTCCGTTCCGGGGCACGGTTGCCATCAGACCGAGGCGGTGCGGATCCTCACTTCGCGCTCCATCCGCTTCTCGTGCCGCTGGCGTCCCTTGACCGCCTCGAGCTCGCGGCTTTTCGGCGGTGCGTTGGTGACCAGCTGGTCGAGCATCCGCCTCGTCGCTTCAGCGATCTCGTCGATCGCCTGCTCGAAGGCGGGAGTGTTCGCGCGGGAGGGGTGCGTGGATCCGCTGACCTTGCGGACGAACTGGAGCGCGGCCTCGCGCACCTCGTCCTCCGTCGTCGGCGGCTCGAAATTGTGAAGGCAGCGGATGTTGCGGCACATGTGGCGACGATAACCCGGTTGGGCACGGGACGCACCCCCTGCGCGGGTGTCCGGACGGACGCAGTGCGCAGGGATGGTCCGGCTCAGTGCACCGGCTCCTCCGCTGCCTCGGCGGACTCCGCACTGTCCGCCGGAGCGCCCGGCTTGCGGACGAACAGCGCGAGGACGATCACCGCGAGCGACAGGATGCCGCCGGCGAGGAACGCGAGGTGCGAGCCCGCGGCCGCAGCGGCGGCAGACGGGAGGTCGGGGTTCGCGTCCCCGGTTCCGGCGACGCCCGTGGCGTAGAGGGCGACGAAGATCGCCGTCCCTGCGGCGCCCGCGACCTGCTGCAGCGTCGCGATCGTGGCGCTGCCGTGCGAGTACAGCTTCGGCGGGAGCGAGCCGAGGGAGGAGCTGAAGGCAGGCGTGAACAGGAAGGCGAGCGACAGCATCAGCAGCACGTGAGCGCCGAGCAGCACGACCCAGGACGAGCCTTCGCCGAGGGCCAGCGCGAACGTCCAGAGCGAAACGGCGAGGCCGATCGACCCGGGTACGACCAGCGGCCGCGGACCGAAGCGGTCGTAGAGCTTGCCGACGGTCGGGCCGGCGAGGCCCATGAGCAGGCCGCCCGGCAGGAGGATGGCACCCACCCAGAGCGGTTCGAGGCCGAGCGTGTACCGGGCGAACTGGGGGAGCACGATGAACGCGCCGAACAGCGACACCATCGCGACCGTCATCATGGCGATGGAGACGGCGAAGTCGCGGGAGCGGAACGTCCGCAGATCCAGCAGCGCCGAATCCGTCCGCTGCAGCACGACCTGCCGCCACCCGAAGAAGCCCAGCGTGATCAGCCCGACGACGATGGGGATCCATGGCTGCACGGCCGCCTCGCCGACGGCGGCGGCGCCGATCTGGCTGAGGCCGAAGACGAGAGCGGAGAACGCGACCGCCGAGAGGATGACCGACAGCGTGTCCAGCCGGACCTTCCGGGTCTCCGAGACGTTCGGCACCTTGCGCAGCCCGATCGCGAGCATCGTGACCGCGATCGGCAGCATCACCCAGAACAGCCCCTGCCACGGCAGCACCTGGATGAGCGCGCCCGACACGATCGGACCGACCGCGGGCGCCACCGACATGACGATGGAGACGCGCCCCATGACGCGGCCCCGCTGCTCGGCGGCGACGATCGTCATCACCGTGGTCATCATCAGCGGCATCATGATCGCGGTGCCGACCGCCTGGATGACGCGGCCGACGACGAGCATCTCGAACGTCGGCGAAAGCGCGGCGACGAGGGTGCCGATCGTGAAGCTCGACATCGCGACGGCGAAGACCGGCCGGGTGTTGAGGCGCTGCATCAGCCAGCCGGTGATCGGGATGACCACGGCCATGGTGAGCGCGAAGGCCGTCGTCAGCCACTGCCCCTGGGTGGCGTCGATGTGAAGGGCCTCTTGGATGCGCGGGAGCGCGACGCCCATCATCGTCTCGTTGAGGAACACGACGAAGACGGCGGCGAGAAGCAGGGCGAGCGCGGTCCGGTTTCGTGCGGCATCCCGGGCCGGTGCTCGCTCGACGGTGAGCTCCGCCTGGTCGATGGTGTCGGTCATGTCGGTCTCCTTCGATTCTGTCTACTTCAAAAAATAAAGCACACTGCAATTAATGAAGTCAAGTGGTAAAGTGAGATCTATGACGAACCAGCACTACGGCCAGTTCTGTGGACTGGCGCGCGCAGCGGAGATCGTGGGCCAGCGCTGGACCCTGCTGATCCTGCGCGACCTCAGCGTCGAGCCGCGGCGCTACTCCGACTTGGTCGCCGGCCTTCCCGGCATCCCGACGAATACACTCGCATCCCGCCTGAAAGAGTTGGAGGAGGAGGGGCTGATCGCGCGACTGGCCCCCACCGCTGGTGAGCGCGCCGTCGTCTACGGGCTCACGCCGCGCGGCGACGAGCTGCGTCCGGCTCTGGATGCGCTCTCGCGCTGGGGCGCCGGCGGGATGCGCACACCGCGCGAGGGCGAGATCGTGACCACCGCATCCATCACCGCGGCCCTGCGCGTGGCCGCCGGAGACGGCGTGGTGCCCGACGACTGGGAGACGGCGTACACGGTTCGCGTCGGCGACATCGAGGCGCACGTGCTCATGCACGACGGCGTCATCACGGTCGGGCCGGGCGCCGCAGAGGCGCCCGACCTGATCGTCACGGCAGGTCCCGAGATCCGCGACCTGCTCGCCGGAGAGCTGGATGCGGACACGGCTGTGGCCTCGGGCGCCGTGCAACTCGAGGGTGACGCATCCCTCTTCGCCCGGTTCGCCGACAGCCTGCGGGTGCCGTACAGCCCGAATGTCCCTGCCGGCGCCTGAGGTTCAGCCGTCCGCCGGGGGCGACTGCGACGGCCCTCGGGAGCTGCGACGGGCGGTCACAAGCACCACAACGACGCCTGCGACCGCCAGCACGCCGATACCGATGGCGATGCCGATCACCAGCCCCAACCCGTCCCCACCGGATGCGGGTGCGGATGCTGAGGGGGACGCTCCCGTCGTTGACGACGTGCCTCCTCCGCAAGCCGGCGGGCTCGCCCGGCCCTCGGCGGGGGTCGTTCCGGCCGGCGGTGCGTAGCCGAATCCGAAGGAGCCGGACACGGTGTGCCCGTCCGCCGAGACGATCTGCCACGTCACTTCGTAGGCACCGGCGGCACCCAGAGCGACCGGCGCGCTCACCGTGCGGTCGAGGATGGACGCGCATCCGGTCTCGAAGTGCTCCTGGTCGGGACCGATGACCTGCACGAGCGCCGACGAACCGTCGCCGGAGAGGTCGAGCACCCGGTCGTTGAAGGTCAGCGACACCGTCTCCAGCGGCGTCGTCTGGGTCGAGTTCGCGGCTGGTGAGCTCTGCACCAGGTAGTCGTGCGCGCTGGCGCTGGCCGCGGGGGCCAACGCCAGCACACCGACGACCGCCGCCCCGAGGGCAGCGAGGAGCATGCTTCGACCGATCCGCGACGGGTGGATCGAGGCGAACACGGCTACTTGTTCGCGCTCGGTGTCGCCCGGCCGCGGCGGGTGACCGCGAACACGGCGAGCACCAGCGCGATCGCGCCGAGCGCCAGTCCGGCGATCCCCAGGCCGATCGCGACCGCGTCGCTCGCGCTCGAGTTCGACGACGTGGATGCAGCGGCAGGAGCCGCGGTCACGCTCGGCGTCGCCAGGGTGCCCTCGCCGGCCGGGGGAGCGTCGGTGATGTACACGGTCGGCGCCGGGTGCTCCGGCTCCTTGCCCGACGCCGCGGTCTTCTCATCCCAGTCCACGACCGTTCCATCCGAGTAGTACTGGTGGGTCGGGAGCAGGATGCTGCCCGTGTCGGGCATCGCTCCGGCGGAGATGACGAACTGCTGGAACTGGCCTGGGGCGATCTGCACGCCGGGGTCGGCTGTCCAGATCACCTTGGTGGGGGCCTCTGTCACGGTGCCGTCATCGGTCTTGACGGGCTTGGCGAGCTTCTCGGTGACCACCTGGGTCTTCCATCCGGTCAGCGGCTGGTAGGAGACGGAACCCAGCGGGGTGTCGGTGGGCAGGTCGACCTCCAGCTTGACCGTGCCGGCCGTGACCGATTCGGTGGGCACCTTGAAGGTGAGGGTGGCGTAGCTGCCCGTCGCAGCCTGGTCAGGGTCCACGCGGACGTGCGCGCTGGCAGCCAGTGGAGCGGAGAGGGCGAGGACAACGGCGGCGGCTGAGGCGACAGCCGCGCGCGTCAGGAAACGCTTGTTCATGAGTGATGATCCGATTCTCGGCCGCGTCGAGCGGCCGGGTACGCAAGGGGTGAGAACACCGAGTCGACCTATGGATGGACTCGGTTTCGAACTCTTCTCCCGCTTCGAGCCCGACGGCTCAGACGGGAGACCCCACAGCGGGCGGACCCCGATGCCGAAGCCGGCCGAGCAGTACCGCCGGAGCGGGCAGGGTCACCGGAACGGTGTCGATGCGCGAACGGCGCGACAGCACTCGGACAGGACCGATGCGGGCGCCGCTGAACAGGTGGCGCAGCCGGAACGCGGTGAATTCGCACACCGCACGGAACGAACGCTCCCCGTACCGGATGGCTGCGATCGTCAGCGACGCGGCCACGACGTGCGAACCCCACATGCCGGCGCCGTCCGGGCTCATCGGCATCGCAGGCCCCGGCACCAGCGTCAACTGTGCACCCGCGTGGAGGTGGCCCGCAGGCCCGGCGAAATGACCGGAGGGGCTCAGGACGAACAGCGCGTGAAACAGGAACTGACTGATCACGACCGAGCTGATGAGCCGCCACCACGAAGAGTGTTTCCCTGCGAGGGCGATGCACGCCAGCCCCGAGAAGGTCAGGCTGACCGTCACAGCCAGGGCACTCGGCGGCAGGCCGCCCCCGGCGACGTGGAACAGCGCAGCGACGAACGTCGCGAATCCGGCCGCGGCCAGACCGCGAGCTACACGAACGCCGCGCGATGACATGTCACTCCGGGATAGGGGATGGCATCGAGTCTATCGACCCCGGACCTCGCCAGGCGCCGATCGTGCCGTCGGCGCTGACCCGTGAATTGGGGTACAAATATGTCCTCCAAAGCACGGACAAAATCCCGAAAACAGTCGTACCCTAACTAATAGATGAGCAAAGCTCACCTCAACACCTGACGATGCGTCCCCGATCAGACGCGAAGGAGGGCGAGGGTCATGGTCTCCTACGCCGTTCACCACAACCACCACACGCCGCGAGGCCACCACCACTGGTGGTTCGTCGCATTGGCCGCTGTCGTCATCGCCGTAGCGGCGGTGGTCGCAGTGGTCGTGGGCGGCGGGGCGATCTACGCCGGCTCCGTCGCGTCGTCGTTCGACTCGCACGTGACCCACATCCAACGTGCCTTCCCGGCCGCTGCGACGCGCCCGGCGGTCACCTCGACCGGTGCGATGAACATCCTGCTTCTCGGGTCTGACTCGCGCGGAGCGCCCACGGGTGTCGGTGAAACCGGCGTCTCCAATCAGCGTGCGGACACCATGATGCTCGTGCACGTCGACGCCGACCGCCGCAACGTCTACGTCATGTCGATCATGCGCGACCTGTGGGTGCCGATCCCGGGAAACGGGACGGCCAAGATCAATGCCGCGCTCGCGTGGGGTGGCACTCCGCTCGTGGTCCAGACGGTGGAACAACTGCTCGGAACGCGCATCGACCACGTCGCGATCATCGACTTCACCGGCCTCAAGGACATGACCAACGCGATCGGAGGGGTGGATGTGGACAGTCCTGTCGCCTTCACCACCGTCAAATCGCCGCACTACAGCTTCGTCAAGGGAATGAACCACCTCGACGGCGACCAGGCCCTGGCCTTCTCCCGGGAGCGGTACGCGTTCCCCACCGCGGACTACCAGCGTGTGACCAACCAGCAAGCCCTGATGCGCGCCTTCGGCTCCAAGCTCGTGAGCGCTGCACTGCTCACCGACCCCGGAAAGCTCACCGCCTTCGCCGCAACCACCGGCTCGTACGTGAGCGTGGACCAGGGCTTCGGGCTGCAGACGATGCTCGGGCTAGCCGCCAGCATGCGGCTCTCGGGTCTCTCCAGCATTCACACGTTCACGCTCCCGACCGCCGGGACCGGCACATCGGCCGACGGCCAGTCCATAGTGAACGTCGACCAGGCTGCCCTCGCGCAGTTACGGACGTCCTTGGCGAACGACACGCTCGCGGACTTCGCGAAGTAGCGCGATCGGTCACGACGGCAGAGCGCCGATGCGGGATTTGTTCAAGAGACGGCGAGGGGCCCCTTCGTAAGGTCGGGACATGACCGGGCTGGAGCAGTTGCGAGTGTCGCTGGACGGCGAACTGTTCACCGCCGAGTCTCCTGGATATGAGAGGGTCCGCCTCCCGCAGAACTCTGCCTTCGATGGTGTGCGTCCCCAAGCGGTGGTGCTCTGCCGGTCGGAGGCGGATGTCGCACGCAGCATCGCGTACGCCGCCGCGGCCGGGATGCGGGCGACGCCGCGGGCCGGCGGCCACTGTTTCGCCGGACGCTCCTCTTCTAGCGACCTGGTCCTCGATGTGTCTCCCCTCGACGAGATCACGATGCAGGCCGACGGCAGCGTGTGGATCGGCGCCGGAGCACGGCTCGGCGCCGTATATCGTTCGCTGCATGCCGCTGGGCGGACTCTCCCGGCCGGCTGCGGAAGCTCTGTCGGGATCGCCGGTCTCACCCTCGGCGGCGGCATCGGGCTTCTCGGTCGTTCGTACGGACTCACCTGCGACCGGCTACGTGCCGCACGCATCGTGCTCGCCGACGGACGTACCGTGCAGTGCGACGGTGACCGCGAGCCGGAGCTGTTCTGGGCACTTCAGGGTGCTGGGGGCGGCCAATTCGGCGTCGTGACGTCTCTGCGCTTCGATACCGTCCCCGAGCCGCTGATGTACCGCATCCAGGCCGAGTGGACGCCGGCCGAACCTGCCGCCCTCGTTGCCGCTTGGCAGGCCTGGGCTCCAAGCGCCTCCGACGAGTTGACGCTGGATCTGACGCTCGAGCGCCAGCGAGGCGCAGCGCCGCGAGCAACCCTCCTCGGTGCTTCGGTCGTCTCCGAGGCGAAGACGAACCTGCTCCTTGACGACTTCTTCTCCACGATCGCGTCGAGACCGGCGCGGCTACGGACGGAAGGTCCGCTCCCATATTCCGCCCTGAAGGACGGCCTGGTCGACCGCGGCCGGTCATCGGCGAAAGACCCGATCCGTATCCGGTCGGAGTTCTTCTCGCGGTCGATGAGTGAACGCGCGACCGATTCCGTCGTCGCGCTGCTCAGCGGACCTGAAGGGGCGATGCACCGCCGGCTCACGTTCACTGCCATGGACGGTGCATACAACCGGCCGGCCGAGGATGCGACGGCGTTCGCCCACCGCAACGAGCGCTTCATGCTCGAGCACGTCGGCGCACCGGACGATGCGTGGGTCGATGCGTCATGGTCGACCGCGCATCCCGAGGCGTCCGGCCGGGTCTACCCCAATTTCCCGGACGCAGCGCTGAGCGACCCGCTGTGGGCTTACCACGCCGGGAATGGGCCCCGATTGTCCGCCATCAAGCGGCTGTACGACCCGGACCGGTTCTTCGACTTCCCGCAGGCGATCCGGCCCGCGCCCATCGAGAAAGCTGCCGACCACCACGTAGACACGACGAAAGAGGTCCCCTCATGAGCAAAGTGATCTGCGGCCTGGCCGTCTCGGTCGACGGCTACATCACCGGCCGCAACCCCGGGCCCGGCCGAGGGCTCGGCGACGGCGGCGTCCTGTTCGATTGGTACAGCAGCGGCACGGTGCCCAGCCGGGTGTTCGAGGGCTTCCACCTGACGGAGGCGAGCGCACGTGTCTTCGATGCGCTCGCATCCCGCGTCGGCGCCACCGTGGCCGGGCACACCACCTACACCGACTCCAACGACTTCGCCGGCGGCGCCCCGCACCCGACCGCTCCGCTCATCGTGCTCAGCCACGAGTCTTTTCCGCCGGCGAACGAGCGCCAGACCATCGTCGACACCGGGGTCGTGGATGCCGTGGAAGCGGCCAAGCGAGCCGCGGGAGGGAAGGACGTGGGGCTCATGGGCGGGGTTCTCGTCACCGAGGCGCTGAAGGCGGGGCTGGTGGACGAGTTGATCCTGCACCAGGTACCGGTCCTGCTGGGCGCGGGTCGGCGCTTCTTCCACGAGCTGCCGAAGCGCCTCCGTCTCCGCATCGTCGAGGTCGTCTCAGCACCGGATGTCACGCACCTCCACTACGAGGTGGAACGGTGATCCTCGTCACCGGCGGACTGGGGATGATCGGTGCCCACACGGCTGCCGCTCTGGCAGACCTCGGTCACGAGGTCATCGTCACCGGCCACCGTACGACCCGGGTGCCCTCTATCCTCAGCGGCCGTGTCGTCGTCGAGCACCTCGACACCACTGATCGCGACGAGTTCCTCGCCCTCGGACGTCGCTACCGCATCCGGGACATCGTCCACCTCGCCGGAAGCATTCCCAGCGCCGATTCCGCCGCGTTCTTCCGCGCCGAAACCAGCGGTCTGGTGAACGCGCTCGACGCCGCGATCAGCTGGGGAGTCCGCCGGTTCGCCGTGGCAAGCAGCATCAGTGTGTATACCGGCCAGGACGATCCACCCTGGAAGGAGGAGCTGCCCTTGCGCACGGTCCCCTTGCCGCATCCGATCGTCGCGTTCAAGAAAGCCGCCGAGCCGATCGCATTGAACGCCCTGCACGGAACGGGCGTCCATCCTCTGATCCTGCGAATCGGGAGCACGTGGGGGCCGTTGATGGACCCGGAGTCCGCGTTCAATCCGATCCCTCCACTGGTCAGCGCCCTCCTTCGCGGCGAGCAGCCCGCCCCCCTCTACGCCGACGAGGGCAGCGACTTTGGCTATGCGCTCGATATCGGCCGCGCGATCGCCCTCCTCATCACTGTCGGCGAGCTGCGCCACGAGGTCTACAACATCTCCAACGGCTCCCGGTACACGCATCGAGAGGTCACGGACGCGATCACGCACGCGATCCCGTCTGCACAGGTCCCCCTCATCGACGGCCGGCGCGACGCCCGCGGTGACGACGGATACCTCGATATCACGCGATTGCGGCAAGAGACCGGCTTCGAGCCGGTGTTCGACATCGAGAGCGCGATCGCGCACTACGTGGGATGGCGTAAGGCCAACTCCCGATGAAGCCGATGCCGACGACAGCAACCGATCAGAGACGGAGCGACAGGTGAGCGAACTGATGGGAATCGGACGATTCGCCCTCCACGAGGGACGAGCCGACGACTTCGAACGCCTGTCACGACAATGCATGGAGATCGTCCGGGAGAAGGACACAGGGACCCTCCGCTACGACATCTACCTCAACGCGGACAGGACGGAGGCCATCGTCATCGAGCAATACACCGATGCGCGAGCGCTCCAAGAGCATCTTGCCAACATCGGCCCGGAGCTGATGGCGGCGATCGCCGGCACGGGCGAGCTCTCCGGTGAGGTTCTGGGTGACCTGCCCAGTGATCTTGCAGCGCAGCTGGAGGACGCTCCGGTCCGCACCTTCGCCCCCTTTCTCTCGCTGAAGACCGGGACGTGATCGTGTGAACCGCATTCCTGTGCTCGACGATCGAACCGCCTACTCCTCGAGGGTGGAGCAGCGGGTCGATGAGGCCTCATGGCCCCGTCTGGGGGAGAAGGAGCGATCGCTTCTCGCTGCGGCGGGAGAAGTCGTCCGTCCGGATGCCGGCGAGGTGCTGTGGGAGGCAGGGGACCCCTACGACCTCTACCTCGTGCTCGAGGGCAGCATTCTCTTGATCGATCGGAGAGAGCGTCGCGTGGTCTTCGTGGTGGAGGCGGGCGACTTCGTCGGTGAGCTCGGAATGCTGATGGGTCAGCCGGCGTTCCTCGCGGGCGAGGCGGCTCCGGAGAGCATCCTGCTTCGAGTGCCGATCATGAGTCTGAAACGCCTCATGGCCACCTCGAGCGTTGTGAGCGACGTGCTGCTGAATGCGTTCGATGCGCGCAGGCGCCTGCTGGTGCTCGGGGGTGAGGGCGGAGTTGTTCTTGCCGGCGACGAGGGCGATCCCGACCTCCACAGGCTGCGCGCATTCACCGAACGCAACGGCATCCCCTACCGAACCGTGCTGCGCACCGACGGTCCGGCGTGGCGCACCCTGGCTGCCAGTTGCGAGCTGCCAGAGCACGGCGCCTGCGTGGTGACGGGTCGGCAGCGCGTTCTCGTCCGTCCGACCAACCGGGAACTCGCGGTCGCATTCGGACTGGATCTCGGGAGACCGCGGGGGCAGGATCACTACGATCTGCTCATCGTCGGGGCCGGTCCGGCCGGGCTCGCAGCCGCGGTCTATGGCGCCTCGGAGGGGCTGGACGTGCTCCTGGTGGAAGAGCTCGGCCTCGGCGGTCAGGCCGGCACCTCGTCGCGCATCGAGAACTATCTGGGCTTCCCGCACGGAGTCTCCGGCAGCGAGCTGACTCGGGCGGGTACCCTGCAAGCCGTCAAGTTCGGGGCGCGGATAGTCGCGCCCCGTTCGGCGACCGCGCTCGCCCGGACTCCCGACGGGTTCCGGGTGCGGCTGGACGACGAGACGGACGTGTCCGCCCGCAGCGTCGTCGTGGCGACGGGCGTGCAGTACCGCCGTCTCGACGTGCCGGGCGTCGCCGAGCTGGAGAGCAGGGGTGTGTATCACGCGGCCACCGAGCTGGAGGTGCGCGAGTGCCTCGGTCGCACCGTCGTGGTCGTCGGTGGCGCGAACTCGGCGGGACAGGCCGCGCTGTTCCTCGCCTCGCACGCGGAGCACGTGCACCTGCTCGTCCGCCGGCAGAGTCTGACCGAAACGATGTCGAGTTACCTGGAGCGGCGGCTGGTCGAACACGAGAGGATCGCGGTGCACACGCAGTCCCGGCTCGTGTCGGCGCAGGGGGACGACCGGCTCGACGCCGTCACGTGGAGGGATGAGAGCACGGGACGCGAGCAGCGGATCGCGGCGAGCGGCCTGTTCGTCATGATCGGTGCGGTTCCTCACACCGAGTGGTTGCGGGCAGCCGGTGTGGAACTCGACGAGCGAGGGTTCGTCGAGACGCAGGGTACGTACGCAACGTCGGTGCCGGGCCTGTTCGCCGTGGGGGATATCCGGGCCGGCTCGGTGAAGCGAGTGGCCTCGGCTGTCGGCGAAGGATCCGTGGTGGTCTCGGAGGTGCACTCCTATCTGGCAGGCCAGGGTCCCTCGGCGGGCGAGGATGTCCGGCTCGCCAGGAACGGCGCGTAAGAGGCCGAATGGTCGTGACCGCACGCGCAGCGCTCCAGGTCGCCGTGCAACAGCGTCCGCGGCGTCACCCCCGTGAGGCGGACGCATTCGCGGGTGAGGTGCGCCTGGTCCGAGTAACCGGCGTCCACCGCCAGCCCGGCGATCCCATCGTTGCCGCGTCGGCCGGTCGCTGCGACTCCCGCCTGGGCCAACGCGAGAAACCCCTGGAACCTGAGTGTTCGTTGCAAGACCTTCGGGCTTACGCCAACGGTCTGCAGGGAGCGGCGGCGTAACTGGCTCTCGGACAGCGCGACGTGTGCGGCGACCGCACCGACGTCGACCGGCCGCCACGGCATGAGCACCGCGACGGCCTCGCGCATCAGACGATCCACGTGCTGAGCGGCGCGAAATTCCCGGAGCAGAACCGCCTCGAGTACGGCGACGGCGTGTTCGGGACGGCCGCTCCGCTCGGAAGCCCCCGCCATAGCATCGGCGAGGCGAGTGGCCAGTCCTCCCCACAGATCGGCGAGTGGGATGCGCTGGTCTACGAGCTCGTCAAGCATGACGGGAAGCGGGGGCGCGGCACCCGGAAGGAAACGGACCCCGACGATGGTCGTGTGCGGTGGTATCGGCTCGAACCAGTGTCCGGTCAGCGGCCCAGCGAGGGTCGGGGACCCACCGAGCGGGATATGGAGTTCGATGCCTCCCGTCGGAAGATGACGCTGCAGATAGACCGTGTCACCAGTTCGTTGGACCCAGATCGTCCGTACAACCTGGGCCAGTGCGGGTGATGGCCGCCATTCGACGTAGGTCTCGGTCATCATGACCACCTTTCCCGCTCCTCCAGAATGTCAGCGACGGATCGCGGACGCCAGAGGCGTCGATCCCGCCGCCGGCGCATGGGCGATGTCCTCCTGCACGAGCTCCGCGTTCACCGCACCGGCGGTCAGCGAGCCGAGCCCGAGCGAGACCGAGACGTTCGCGCGCGGTTCGACGACGTTCCCGACCGCCCACACCCGGGGAACGGAGGTCCGTCCGTCCCGGTCGGCCTCGATCCACGAGCCGGCGGGGCCATCCGTCGCTTCCGCGCCCAGCGACCGCAGGAGGGCGTCATTGGGCCTGAGCGTGGGACCGGTGAAGACCACATCGACGGGCACGGTCCGCTGTTCGAGCCGGATGCCCTCGAGTCGGCCGTTCGCGGTCACCAGCTCCGCGACGGCACCCCGTTCCACCCGGATGCCGCGACGCGCGAGAGCGTCCGCCTCCGCTTCGTCGGGTTCACCGACGACGTTGGGGAAGTAGACGACGCGATCCGACCATTGACGCAGCAGCTGCGCCTGCCCGACGCTCTGCGGTGAAGTGGCGACGACCCCGATGACGTCATGACGATGCTCCCAACCGTCGCAGTAGGGGCACACCACGGCCCCTGTGCCCCACTGCTCGCGCAGGCCCGTGATCTCGGGCAACTCGTCGGTCAGGCCGGTCGCCACGATGAGGTGACGCGCCCGGATGACACCGGTGGCGGTCGTGACCTCGACGCTCTCCGCGCCCGCTCGCGCGGAGACGGCGTCGTCGACGACCACGCGCACGCCGTAGCCCGCGAGCTCTCTCCGACCCTTCTCGAGCAGTTCCACAGGCGGGAGCCCGTCGTGCCCCAGCACACCGTGCATGTGGGGCGCTGTCCTGTTCCGTGGTCGCGCCTGGTCCACGACCAGCACGTCTCGACGTGCGCGGCCCAGCGAAAGCGCGGCGCTGAGGCCGGCCGGTCCGCCACCCACGATGACCACATCGGTGTTGACGTCGCTCTGAATGCTGTTCATGGGTTCATCGTGCCGGGGTCCGCGTAGAGTTGACAACGACTTTTGCCATGCTGTCAACACGCCGGAGGAACGATGATGCGCCAGGACGAGTTGGCGGGGATCGGTAGTCGGTTGCGGGCCATCCGGGAGTCGCGGAAGCTCACGCTTCGGGCGGTCAGCGATGCCACGGGCATCGCCGTCAGCACCCTCTCGCGCCTGGAGTCCGGTGCCCGGCGCCCGCAGCTGGAGCATCTGCTCCCGCTCGCCCGGCTCTACCGTCAGCCTCTCGACACCCTTGTCGGCGCTTCGTCCCTGGGTGATCCGAGGATCCATCCGAAGCCGCGCGTCCGAGATGGTGTCGTCACCGTTCCGCTGTCGGGCGGCGCGGGATCGTGGGAGGCGTTCAAGCAGGTGCTGCCGCCCACGCCCGACAAGCACATCCCTCAGTGGGTGCATCCCGGCTGGGACTGGATCTACGTGATCTCCGGCCGGATGCGCCTGCTCCTCGCCGACGACGACCTCATCCTGGAGGCCGGCGAGGCCGCCGAGTTCGACACCAACGTCCCTCATGGCTTCGGAAACCCGGGCCCCGAGGTCCTCGAGGTGCTCTGCCTCTTCAACGCGGAGGGTGCGCGCATTCACACCCGGGCGTCCGCGTAAGGCCGCCCGGCTCATGGCCGGATCACTTCGTCTTCGGGAAGGCCGCTCGAACGACACGACGGTTGAGCAGGACGGCGATCGCGATGATGATCGCCCCGACGATCGCCTGCTCGACCTTCATCCACACCGGGTAGCCGGAGTCGGGTGCGACGATGATCAGGCAGATTCCGATCGGCGCGAGGATCGAGATCCAGCGCATCCGCGAGTACGCGCGACGACTGCCGCGAGCGGCGGCGCGGGTGACGATGACGAAGACCAGGCTCGCGACGACGACGACCGAGCCGCGCAGCCAGACGACCCAATTGACTTCGGCGGGCGCTACGAGGGTGAGGACACCGGCTGCCCCCAGCGTGAGCAGTGAGACAGCGGCGCAGAGCATCCACAGCCGCGAGACCAGCCCGAAGGTGGTCCGCACTTCCTGGCGCTCGCGGGGTTCGGTGAGGGTGGTCATCAGGCTCCTTCTGGTCGGGTGGCACGGTCGAACAGCTCGACGATCTCTCCGATGGCCGCCTCGGCGGCCTCGTCGGTCGCCGGCATGGTGGTGGCGAATGCGTCGATCGACGCGCGGATGGACCGGGCGACGACGAGAGGGTCGAATGCGCGGAACTCTCCCGCTTGCTGCCCCTGGGACAGCAGAACGGACAGGAGGAGAGCCGACGTGTCTTCCCGTATCCCGTTGTCGCTGCGGGGGGCATTGCTGATCACCTCGATGACGGCCCTTGCGGCGAGGCGATTCTCGGCGAGAAAGCACAGGTTCGTGCGGATGTAGGCGGCGAGCTTGCCGCGCCACGTGGTCTCCGCTTCCATCGCGGGGACCATGACGGCCGCCGCCTTCTGGACGACGTGCTCGACCACGGCACCCATCAGCGCCGCCTTGTCGGCGAAGTGATACGAGATCATCCGCGTGCTGCTGAGCTCTGCGATCTCCCGGATGCGGGCGAAGGACGTCGCGGCGAAGCCGTGCTCGGCGAGCACCCGGATGGTGGCGTCGACGATTTCCCGTCGTCGCTCTTCGGTCGATCGATAGCTGCGCGTGGTGGTCACGCGTTCATAATTACTTAATTAAGTAATTCTGGCAAGAGTCAACGGCGCAGAGCCCGGCACGCGAGGTGCACGGCAAGCCGGGTCTCCGGGTCGCCCAGGTCGAGTCCGAGCAGTTCCTGGGCGCGGATGACCCGCGTGGAGACGGTGTTGCGGTGAAGGCCGAGCGCTTGAGCGGTCGCTGCCACACCTGACTCGTGATCGAGGTAGGCCGCGAGCGTTTCGACGAGCTCGGGTCCGCGCGCGATCAGCGGGGCGAGCAGGGATTCGGCAGCAGGGACGAACGTGTCGCTCTCGGTCCACGACAGCAGCAGTTGCTCAAGGCCGAGCGCATCCATCCGCACGAAGTAGCCGGTCGCGGAGCGTCCGGCGGCGATGCGCGCGGCGTCCGCGGCGCCGTCGATCGTGGCGACGAGCCCGGTGGCGCCGCCTTCCAGCGTCCCGACGCCGGTCGCGACGTTGAAGACCCGCCGTGCGGCCGAGTGCACCGCGAACAGCGCACGCACGCTCTCCTCGACGCGGCTCGGTGGAGGAGGCGTCGAGAAGCTGAGCCACCCGGTCACACCGCGACCGCTCGTGGCGGCGTGGGAGTCGACGGGCAGCGACGTCAGCTCGCGGGCGACCAATCGCAGCAATTGGAGCGTGTCCACACGGGAGCGACCGACCAGCCGGAAGCCGAGGTGGTATCCCGACGTACGCCAGCCGCGCTCCAGCATCCGCTGTTCCAGCTCGGAATCGCGGCTATCGCGAAGCTCCAGGAAGTCGCGCAGCAGGCCGGAGGCCACCGCCGCGTCGTTCACATCGGCGACCTCGTCGATGAGGATGCGCGCGGCGACCGCGGGCATGGCCACTTCGGCGGCCACGGCGAGGGCGCTCAGCTGCACGACGCCGAGACCCTTCCCGAAGACGGCGAGGCGCAGGCCCGCCCGGCTGGGGCTGTCCACCCGGACGGAGGCGGCGGAGCCCTCCGGCAGCTCGACCGTGCTGATCCACGGGCCGAAGTCGACAGCGGCATGTACCGAGGGAGGAAGCGGCTCGCCGGCCTCCAGCAGCACCCCTTCTGCGTCGATCAGGGCGACACCGTGACCGACGCTGGCGGAGAGGTGCCGCAGCAGGTCCGCGAGGTTGTCCGCGTGGTACTCGATCGACTGCGCGACGCGACGCACGTACCCGAGCGTCAGGGCATCCCGCCCCTCACGCAGTTCCCACCCGGCTCGTGCCAGCGCCATCGGGTCCGTGGCGCTGAGGAGGGCCAGACCCAGGCGGACGGCGAGCGAGCGCGTTCCGGCGCCGAACCCCTCCGCCTCGGGGAGCACCAGCCCGCGGTACCCGCGGTCGCGCACCCGCCGCACCAAGGCGTCCTGCTGCCACGGCGTGGCGGGCGGCGGGACCGTGAGCACCGCCAGCCTCCCGTCGCCCCGGTCCGGAAGTCCGCCCTCGGCAGCGGCGACGACCAGTTCGCGCCAGAGAATCGACGGCTCCGCCCCTGCGACGCCGCGCAGTCCACCGTTCGCAGGATGCGCGAACAGCGCGCCGAGGTCGAGTCCGTCGCTCACGCGTCCACCTCCAGCCCGGCCAGTCCGAATCCGGCCGGGGTGATGTGCCGTTCTCGGTCGGGAGAGGAGGTCCACCAGGTCGGGGCCGCCAGTGCCAGCACGATCACGTTGCGGGCGAGGGTGATCTCGTCGACCTGCAGCACGTCTCCCGACACCGAATCGAGCGCGACGATGATCTCCGGGCTCGCGGCGGTGGTCCGGCCGTCGCGCATCACGGCCAGCAGTTCGGAGCGGGCGACCAGCCGCAAGAGCGCGCCGTCGTCGTCGTCCAGCTGGATGGCGCTCACGTACGGATCCTCGACCGACGCCTCGACGCCGGTCACCCGGCCTGTGCCGAGCAGCCGCGCGTCGAGCGCCTCGGCGAGAGCGGCAGGCGCGAGGGCGCGGTCGGCTGCGGCCAGACCGAGTCCGAGGGCACGTGTCACGGTGCCGAGCACCCCGTGCGCCGCGAGGTCGCCGACCGTGAAGCCGGCGATCAGGACCGCTCCAGCGCCGCCGGCCTGCACGATGGCGGAGCGCACCTGGCTCTCCACATCCGCCCGCCGAGCTGTGTCGATCACCACGACCCCGCCGCCCGTGTCGCAGACCGTCACCACGCCCGGGAGGTCGTCCACCAGCAGCGAGACCTGGTCCAGCCGGGGCAGCGCGCGGCCCATCAGGTCCGCATCCACGAGGTCCAGGCGATCCGCCAGGAGCAGCGGACTGAGCCCGTTCATCCCGGCACCCTCGAGACCGCAGACCGCACTGGCGCGCACGCCCGTCCACCGCTCCGCTGCGGCCAGCAGCGGCCCGAACGCGTCAGCTGCGGGGAGGCGCTCGGTGAGCAGATAGGTCGAGCCGGCGAAGGCCACGGCGACGCAGGGGGTGGACGGCGTGAACTCATGCGGCTCCCGCAGCGTGATCGGCCAGACCGGGGCATCCTGCACCATGAGCTCCAGCATCGTGGTCGCGCCGCCGCCCCCGGAGCCGAGCAGGGAGAAACCCCGGGCGAGAGCCGTGAGGCTCTCCGGGCCGAGAGTTCTCATGCCCACCAGACTAGGCGGCCACAGGGTAGGCGGAGGCAGACTGGGCGGAGACCGCCGGAGCGACGGCGTCAGACCAAGGCCCGCGAGGTCTCGACCGGCACGAACTCCTCACTCAGCCCGAAGGCGCGCGGACCGAAGGCGGCGAGCGCCGCGGGCGTCCGCATCATCTCCGGCGTCGAGATGCCGAGAACGCGGACACGCTGTCCGTAGCGCAGACCCTCCGTGGTGATCGGCTCTCCGGACTCGATGTCCGTGACGCAGATCAGATCCGGCACGATCGCGACGAGCCGGCCGTCGCGGTGGGCGGTGAGGTTTTCGTTCTGGAACCGGATCTCGAGGGTGGCGCCCGAACCCGTGCCATCCAGCGAGGAGATGGTGGCGCGTCCCTTGGCGAAGCCCTCGGTGGTGCGGCGCTCCACATCCGTGACCTTGCCGGCGAAGAGCTCCCGGACCTCCGGGTACAGGGTGGTGGAGAGGGTCCGAGCGATCGCCTCGAACGGGGAGCGGTGCTCCTCCCGCGCCTCCCGGATGGCCCGGCCGAGGGCGAGCGCCATCGAGAGGGTGCGCGGCACAGCGGTCCGCTTCACGTCGGCGCCGCTCATCGCGTACTCCGCGATGTGCCCGACGCCGCCGAGCCGGATGGTGACGCCGCGCGCCAGCCATTCCATCTGCCGGTCGTCGTCGCCGGTGTCGATCACCACGGTCTCTCCGCGCTCTCCCGCCAATGCCAGCGGGGAGCCGTGTACCCCGTAGACGGCGAAGGTCTCCATCGAGAGCTCGGGGAACGCGCGGCCCATGCCGTCCGCATCCACCACCGGAAGTCCGGTCTCCGCCGCGACGATCAGGGGAATCATCGAGTTGATCCCGCCGCACTCGATCGGCATGGTGGCGTCCGCGCGCCGGCCGAGGTGCGCCTCCAGGGTCCGCAGGGCCAGCGTCGGCTCGGTGCCTGCCGGGATCTTCTCGATCATCACGGTCGGCGCGCCCATCTGGGCCGTCGGGATGACGAACGTGTCGTCGGCCAGGTCGTCCGGGTCGAGGATGGTGATGCCGTCGAGGCCCCGATCCTGCAGAACGCGCGCGACGAGCATCTGCCCGATGTACGGGTCGCCGCCTCCGCCCGTCCCGAGAAGGGTCGCCCCTCGGGCGAGGTCGGGGAGGTCGGCCGCCGTCAGCACCCAGCTCACGCGTCCACCTCCTCGAGGGTGCGCTCCGCGGTGCCGTCGAAACGGTGGGACGGCAGGTCGTAGCCGAAGTATCCCGGACCCACCATGGCGAGTGCCTCGGCGCTGTGCCAGCGCGGATCGCTGGGGGCGGCGATCACCCGTACCCGCTGGCCGTAGCGCAGGCCTTCTGTGGTGATCGGCTCTCCGCTCTCCGCGTCGAGCACGATGATGAGGTCGGGAGTGGTGACGAAGACCTCGTCGCCCGATCGTGCGATCAGGTGCTCGTTCTGGAAGGCGAGGTCGAGCGTCGCCTCAGCCCCTTCGATGGCGGCGCGACCGCGGGCGAATCCGGCGGTCGTGCCGCGCTCCACATCCACCACCTTGCCGGAGAAGAACTCCCGGCCGCCGAGCAGTTCGACGGTTTCGGAGACCGGGTCCGTCTTGGCCGCACGCGCCGCCGTGATTCCGGACCCGATGGACAGGCAGTGCTGCAGAGAACCGGGGACCAGGGCCTCGCGGGCGACCGCGCCGCTCATCGGGAAGCCCGAGATCATGATGGAGCAGCCCATCTCGACGCACGCGACGCGGGCGATGCGCTCGGTCCAGTGGTTGTCCACGGTGTTCAGCACACCGACGTTGCCCTTTTCATCGCCGAAGGCGAGCGGTGACGCGGTGACGCCGTACAGGGTCGGAAGCACCATCTGCAGTTCGGGGAACGCGCGGCCCATGCCGTCCGCGTCGATCAGCGGAAGTCCGAGCGCGGCGGCCGCGGCGACCGGGATGGTGGAGTTGACCCCGCCGATCTCGGCGCACGCCACGTGCGTCACCGGCCGGCCGAGGTAGGTGCCGAGCGCGTGGACGGGCGCGATCACCTCGTCGAGGCTGGGCAGCTTCTCGACCATGACGGTCGGAGCCCCCATCATCGCCACCGTGAGAACCAGTGCGTCGTCGGGCACCTCGTCGAGGGAGACGACCGTCACCGCTCCGTGCTCGGCGAGGGCCTGCTTGGCGAGCAGCGACCCGATGTAGGGGTCGCCGCCGCCTCCGGTGCCCAGTACGGCGGCTCCGCGCGCCAGCTCGCCGATCAGCTCGGCGGTCAGCGTCCAGCTCATACCCGCACCTCCATCGCCAGGTCGCCGACCGCCTTGACCCGGATGCGGGTCGCGTTACCGGGCAGGTACGGGATGGGCACCTCGTCGAAGTCGACGATCGCGACCGACGTGGGGGAGGCGCCGGCCGCGATCGCCTTGTCCACCGCTTCCGCCCGAACGGCGGCGATGGCCTCTTCGCGACGGCCGGGCTCGATGGCGTACACCTTGTCGATCTCGCCCCCGACCTGTGCGATGGATGCGCCGATCGCGTTGGCGACGGCGTAGTTCTCTGGCCGGTGAACGGCGCCGAAGATCGGCAACTCATCCGGCAGGAGGATGGATCCGCCGCCCACCGCGACGACGGGGATGGGGTCGGGGGATGTGCGCATCCGGTCGACGGCCTCCGCCACCCGCTCGGCGATGCGGCCCAGCACGCGCTGCACGAACGCGGGGTCGAGGTGCGCGACCCGGGCGGGGTCGCCGACCACCGCCCTGCCCGCCGCGACCGCGATGTCGGTCGCCGTCAGCGTGGAGCCGCCGAACACCAGGGCCTCGCTGGTCAGCCGGTATCCGACGGACTCCGGCCCCACCTCTGCCGTCTCGGTGTTCACGATGGAGCCTCCACCGATGCCGATCGACAGCACGTCCGGCATCCGGAAGTTGGTGCGGACGCCGGCCACCTTGACCTCGTTGGCCGTCTCGCGGGGGAAGCCGTTCACCAGGAGACCGATGTCGGCGGTCGTGCCGCCGATGTCGACGACCGCGCAGGTCTCCAGTCCGCTGGTGAGTGCGGCTCCGCGCATCGAGTTGGTCGGTCCGGACGCGAAGGTGGCGACCGGGTAGAGGCGCACGTAGTCCTCATCCATCAGCGTTCCGTCGTTCTGGCTGAGGAAGATGGGCGCGTCGATCCCTTGCGCGCGCACTGCGGAGGTGAGGCCGTCGACGATCTCGGACGCGAGCTCGCGCAGTGCCGCGTTGATGATGGTCGCGTTCTCGCGCTCGAGCAGCCCGATGCGCCCGATCTCGTGCGAGAGCGAGATGGCCACACCGTCGCCCAGCTCGTCGGCGAGGATGGCCGCGGCCTGCGTCTCCACGTCGTGGTTCACCGGCGAGAAGACGGAAGAGATCGCGACCGAACGCACGCCGTTCGCCGCCATGTCCGCCGCGATGCCCTTGAGCTCCGCGACGTCGATGGGCGAGATCGGGCGGCCGTCGAACTCGTAGCCGCCGTGCGCCAGGTAGCCTCGGCCACCGATCGCGGCGATCAGCGACTCCGGCCAGTCCACCAGAGGGGGAAGGGCCCTGGTTGCAGGCAGGCCGAGACGGAGGGCCGCCGTGGGCGCCAGCCGCTTGGCCTCGACGAGCGCGTTGATGAAGTGCGTCGTGCCGATCATCACCGCGTGGATCTCATCGCCCCGGAAGTCCTGCGCCTCCCGCAGAGCTTCGATCGCGCTCACGATGCCGCTGGTGACATCGGGGCTCGTCGAGTTCTTCACGCCGGCCAGGGTGGTGCGGCCGTCCATGAGGACCGCGTCGGTGTTGGTGCCGCCGACGTCGATGCCGATATGCATTCTGTGTCGCTTTCTGTGCTGGTGCGGGTCGAGAGGTGGTGTCAGTTGGAGGCGAGGGCCCCGGGTCCGGTGGGGTCGTCGGCCGCGGCTGCCGTCGAGCCGTCCTCGGCGATGGTCGCATCGGCCGGCGGCTGGATCGTGGTCGCCCGGCCGACGCCGCGGACCCAGCCGAGCTTGCCCGCGGCCGTGTACAGGACGATCGAGAGCAGCAGCGACCAGATCGCGGGGATGCCCCAGGTCACGAAGTAGCCCACGACGGAGGAGACCAGCCATACCGCGAGGGTCACGGGCACGATGCGCGGTGCGTGCTCGGGCAGACGTCCGCTCGCCCGGGTGGAGTCCAGGTCGCCCCGCCACCGGCGGACGAAGAAGTACTCGGCGACCATGATCCCGGCGATGGGCGGGAAGGCGACGCCGAGGATCGTGAGGAAGCCGGTGAACTGTGCGAGGATGCCCGCCGCGGCCAGTACGGAGCCGACGATGCCGAGCACGATCGTCGTGGTAACACGGTGCAGGTTCTTCGAGAACGCCGTGGAGATGAAGTTCACGAGTCCGAGCGTCGAGGAGTACAGGTTCCAGTCGTTGATCTTCAGCGTGCCCGTGATGACGATGATCAGTCCGACGAAGCCGATCGACGATGTCACGATCGCGACGATGTCGCCGCTGGCAGCCGCGTGGGCGAGCAGCACCCCGGCCAGGCCGATGACGAACTCGCCGAGCGTCACGCCGAGCACGGTCTGCTTCACGACGTCCGCCCGGCTGCGGTTGAACCGGGTCATGTCGGCGGTGATGATCGCGCCGACGATGAGGCCGCCCGCCACGATCCCCGTTCCCTGCCAGACCGACATGGTCGGGCCAGGCGCGGGCGACGTGATCAGCTCGCCGAGCGAGTGCTTGCTCAGTTCGCTGATGATCGACCACCCGACGAGGATCAGGAAGAGCGGGACGGTGATGTTGGCGAGCCACTGCATCCCGACGAATCCGTACGCGACGATGGCGGTGACGGCCAGGCCGAAGAGGAGGCTCCACAACCACGTCGGCATCACGCCCGGCATGAGGACGTCCAGCGACTGGGCCGAGATGGCGGACTGGATGCCGAACCAGCCGATGAGGCTGATCCCGATCGCCAGGCCGACGAGGGAGGCGCCGATCTCGCCGAAGCCGGTCCAGCGGGCGAGGAGAGCGGTGTTCAGCCCCTCTTTCTGCCCGATGATGCCGACGATGCACATGAGCACCTCGAGGATGATCGAGCCGAGGAGGAGTGCGAGTGCCGCCTCCCCGAACGTCATGCTGTAGCCCAGGGTCGCCCCGAGCAGGAACTGCGAGAGAGCCGAGACCTGGCCGAAGCGCTGCACCGCGATCCCGAACCACGGCTTGCGCGCGTCGGGGGTCACACGGGAGAGGGCGAAGTCGTCGGCATGAGCTGTGCGTGCCATTTGGGGTCCTTCTGACGGGTGGAAAGGGGACGGGTTGCGAAAACCGTATTCACCCCGGTTCGCCCTTGGAATGTGCGATGCGCACGAGATTACGGCCGCGCTGTGCGGTTCGCACAGCGCCCTAGTGTCGAGCAGCGCCCGAGATTCGGTACATGACCGTGTCATGCGGCTTCACCGTCACGGTCAACGGTCCGCTCCTCCAGGAGCTGCTGTCTCCCATCCACAGGTCCATGATGCGGGTCGGGATTTTCGGCAAGCCCAGTTCTCCGGGGGCCAGGGACGCTGTCTGCGTGGATGCGGACTCGTTCGTGATCGAGAGCGCCACATCCCCGTCGGCCAGCGGCTTCACGATCACCGAGTGCGAGCGGTTCTGCTCCACCACGTGCCCCTTGCTACCCAGAGGGTCCTGATCCACCGCGATGGCGGCACGGTTGCCGACCAGCCGAAGGGCTGCCGGGTCCATGTGTCCGAGGTCGTTGCCGAGGAGGAGCGGCGCCGCCATCATGCACCACAGGCTGAAGTGCGTCCGGTATTCCGTCTCCGTCATCCCGCCGTTGCCCACCTCCAGCATGTCCGGGTCGTTCCAGTGGCCGGGGCCGGCGAAGCGGGCCAGAGGCAGGTTGGTGTGGGCGATCGAGATCATGGACGCCCAGTCGTCCTTGATGTCTCGGGTGGTGCGCCAGAGGTCGGCGGTGCCGGCCCTCCACGAGGAGACGGGCACTTCGGGAACGGCGTGGATGCTGAAGACGATGGCGCGTCCGGTGTCGTCGAGCGCTCGCCGCATCAGTGTGAAAGCGTGCTGAGCGCGCACGCCGTCGCGGTCGGCTCTGCACCAGTCGTACTTGAGGTAGTCCACCTTCCAGCGCGCGAAGGTTCGAGCGTCGGTCTGCTCGTGGCCCAGACTGCCCAGCCGGCCCGGATAGTCGTTGTACAGATTCCCGCAGGTGTAGCGGCCGGGAGTGGCGTAAAGGCCGAATTTCAGGCCGAGCCCATGAACGTACGCGCTCAGCGCGGCGATCCCGTGGGGGAACCGCACGGGATCCGCGGTCAGCTCACCGGTGCTGGTCCGGTGGGATGCTTGCCAGCAGTCGTCGAGATTCACATACCGATAACCCGCCGCCAGGAGACCGTCATCCACGAGAGCGCGTGCCGCGGATTTGACGTCCTCCTCGGTGACGGAGCATCCGAAATGGTTCCAGCTGTTCCAGCCCATCGGGGGAGTCGCGGCCGCTCGGGCGGCGGCACTTGCGGTCGACGCGGGTGCCGCCTCCGACCAGGCGCACCCCTGCATCAGAGTCATGGTCAGCATCGCGATGATCGCGAGCGAGATCGACCGCCTCAGCCGGAGAAGTGTCACCGCCCTAGCTTCGCCCCTTGCCTCGTGGACGTGGGCGAAATCGCGATCGCGATCTTTTTGGCGTCGATTCCGAGCTGGCGGAGGTTGCCGGTCAGCGGATTCGAGTACCCGAGGAAGAAGAGGCCGGGGTGCGCAGGCAGTTGCGCCTCCGCGTTGACCAGCGGACGACCGTTGGGGGCGAGAACGCTGAGTGCGCCGACCAGCGGCTCGAGGCCGCGCCGGAACCCGGTCGCGAGCACGACCGCGTCGGGGTGCAGCTCGGTGCCGTCGGCGAGCACGACGGCATCCGCGGTGAATTTCGAGACCGCCGCTACGACCGTGACACGACCGGCCTTCAGGGCGCGCAGCAGACCGACGTCGAGCGTCGGCGTGACATCGTCACGGGCCTGCTGGGTGGCGATTCCGCGCGGCGCCTTCGGGATGCCGTACCTGCGCAGGTCGCCGACGGCCACTCGCTGCAGCGCGCCGGCGAGGGCATCCTGCACCTTCAGTGGCAGTGGCGCCATCGACAGGATGAGGGCCTGGCTGGGGACGCCGACCACCGCTCGGCGCACGATGTTCGGCGGTGTGCGCACCGCCAACGAGACAGTGGCACCCGCCTCAGCGAGGTCGGCCGCGATCTCGGCTCCGCTGTTGCCCGGGCCGACGACGAGCACGTCGCGGGCGCCGAGGGCGTCGGGGTTCCGGTATGCGCTCGAATGCAGGACCGTGCCCGTGTAGGTGTCCAGCCCGGGCCAGCCGGAGGTCTTGGGGCTGTGGTTGTAGCCCGTCGCGATGACGACGGCGTCGGCCGTGATGACCCCGTGCTCGTCGCCTCGACTCCAGGCGACCTGCCAGTCGCCTTCGACGCGCTCGACAGCCGAAGCGGCGACCCCCAAGCGGACGTCGAGGTCGTGCACGGCGGCGTACTGGCCGAGGTAGCGCAGCACGTCGTCGCGCGCAACCCAGCGACCGTAGCGGCGGGGGATACGGAAGCCGGGCAGCCCCGAGAGCCCGCGGGAGGTGTGCAGGTGCAGACGGTCGTAATGGCCGGCCCAGCTCGCCCCGACCCGGTCGGCCTTGTCGATGACGACGGCTTCGACGCCCGCGCGCTTCAGTTCGGCGGCGGCGGCCAGGCCGCCGGGGCCGGCCCCGATGACCACCGTGCGAATCCGAGAGGGGAGGGCGTCGTCGCTCACGAGGCCACCTTGCCTGCTCTGAGCGCGCTGTGGAAGACTGCCCCCGTGATCCGCTAGCAGTGATTGTCCGTCCTCCCTACGCCGTAGGTGAGGTGATCGATCCTGCCTGCACGAAGGACTTCCGTATGTCTACTTCACATCACACCAGTACCCATCCAGCTTTTTCCCTCTCCGAATTGGTCGTTCCCGAACGTCTCGATTCGCCTGACGCCTCGGACTTCATCGGAATGGCCGAGGTCAGAGCCGTGGTCGAAGCCGAGTTGCGCGGCTCGAAGCACGAGCACTCGAATGACCGCAACTCGGCCGCGGCGGAACTTCTGCCGAATTGGAAGGACGAGACTCATCCGATGTGGGGGCTCGTCGCCAAGGTCGGCGGTCGTGTCGTCGGACGAGGCAATCTGGCGTTGCCGGTGGGCGCGCGCGAATGCTGGGGAGCGGTCGGAGTGCTGGCCGAGTTCCGCGGTCGCGGCATCGGCCCGGCGCTTTACGAACAGCTCGAGCGGCAGGCGCTGCACTTCGGGCGCACGATCATCCAGACGCAGATCGACTTCCCCGCGGGAGTGGGAGGCGCAAGCGTCGCGGCGCCCACCGGCTTCGGAACCGTACCGCTCGCGCTGGCCTCAACGCGGTTCCTCCAGCGGTACGGATTCTCGCTCGAGCAGGTGGGACGCCTGAGCAGCATCCCGCTGCCGCTGGATGCAGGACGGCTGTCCTCCCTTCTCGCCGGGGCGACCGTCGCGGCGCAGGGATATCGGACGGAGAGCTGGCAGGGACGTACTCCCGATGCGCGCGTGGACGACCTCGCCCTCATGCGCACCAGGATGAGCACCGACACGCCGAACGCCGGCATCGTGCAGACCGAGGACGTGTGGACGGCGGACCGCGTGAGATCGGTCGACGACCTCTGGGAGGAGAGTCCCCGCACCGTGCTCACGACCATTGCGATCCACGAGGACACGGGGTTGCCGGCCGGATACACCGACCTGGATGTGCCGCCCACCATGGATCGCCCGGTGGACCAGCTGGACACCCTGGTTCTCGCCGACCATCGGGGCCATCGACTCGGGATGCTGCTGAAGCTCACCAACCTGCACGAACTGGCCGCGCGGTTCCCCGGCGCTCGCAGCGTCGAAACGATGAATGCCGAGGACAACCGCCCCATGCTCGACGTGAACGAGGAGGTCGGCTTCCGTCCCGTCAGCTACAGCGCGCGCTGGCGCAAAGACCTCACCTGACGCGTCCACTGTCCCGATCCGGCGATACGTCGCCGGATCGGGTGGCACCCCTTGACGCGCGGTGACGGGCCGCGTCGGGTGGGTGCGACGGCGAACGAAGGAGGACTCCTATGACCGATCCGCACGACACCAACCCCCCAGTGACCGCGTACCCCGTCGACACGCCCACCGGTGTGCTCGAGCTCGTCCACAGCTTCGACGACGGCCCGATGCCGACCGGCGTGAGCGTCTCGCACACGGGCCGCATCTTCGTGAACTTCCCCAAGTGGGGCGACGAGGTGCCGGCGACGGTGGTGGAGCTGAAGGGCGGGCATCCGGTCCCCTTCCCCAGCGAGGAGATCAACCAGCCGCGGGGAGATGACGATCCCGAACGACTGGTGTCGGTGCAGAGCATCGTCGTCGATCCCGCCGACCGGCTCTGGATCCTCGATACCGGCAGTCCGTTGATGCAGCCGGTGAAGCGGGGAGGCCCGAAGCTCGTCTGCGTCGACCTGCAGACCGACACCGTGGCGACGACCATCGTGTTCGAACCCGATGTCGCCCTGCCGACCACGTACGTCAATGACGTGAGGTTCGACCTGCGGCATGGTGTCGCCTACATCACCGACTCGTCGGACCAGGGTCCGAACGGCATCATCGTGGTCGACCTGGAGAGCGGGGAGGCGTGGCGCAGGCTGCACGACCATCCCTCCACCAAGGCACTCACCCCGCCCGAGCTGACACCGGTGGTGGAGGGACGGGTCTTCGCCGAGCGGCCGGCCGATGGCCCGCCGAAGCCGGTGACCATGGGCTCCGACGGCATCGCGATCTCCGCCGACGGCGAGCGGCTCTGGTACTGCCCGCTGCTGTCGCGACGCTGGTACAGCGTGCCGACCGAGGCTCTGCGTGACCGCGACCTCCCCGATTCCCAGGTTGCTGAGCTCGTGCGCGACGAAGGCGACAAGGGAGGGGCCGCCGACGGCCTCGAGACGGACGACCAGGGGCGGTTCTATTCCACCAACTGGGAGCACAACGCGGTACTACGGCGCCTCCCCGATGGCACCATGGAGACGCTCGTGCACGACCCGCGGTTGCTCTGGCCCGACACGATGTCGGTTGCGACCGACGGGTACCTGTACGTGACGGCCAACCAGCTGCAGCGGCAGGCCAAGTACCAGGGCGGCGAAGACCTGCGGGAGTATCCGTACTCGCTGTTCCGGGTGAAGATCGACGCCGGGCCGGTTCTGCTCCGCTGACCGGTCTGAGGCTGCCTACCGGAGGGAGCGGTCCGCCAGCAGCCCGAGGTCGCGCAGGCTCTCGGCGGTCTGGACGATCGTTTCCACGGCGGGACGCGGGCGGAGGCCCAGCTCCCGCTTCGCGCGCTCGTTGTGGATGACGAGTGGCGCCGGCTCGTCTCCGGGCAACTCCTCGGTGGGGGCGTCGGCAGCGAGGTCGCCGAGCTGCGCTCGCAGCACGTTCGCCACATCCAGGAAGGTCATGGTGGGGCCGTCGGCGAGTACGAGATAGCGGTTGCCCGCGGCGGCCGGGGTATTCATGGCCGCAAGGTGGGCGGCCGAGACGTCCCGCACATCCGCTATGCCGAAGCGTTGCCGGGGGACGGCCGTCATCGTGCCGTCGAGCATCCCGGTGAAGAGGGCGAGGGACGACCGCGCGGAGGCGGTCAGGGTCGGGCCGGCGATCCACGTCGGATTGAGGGCGACCAGCTCGAGGCCTGCGCCCTCCCGCTCGATGAAGTCCCATGCGGCGCGCTCGGCGACTGCCTTCGAGAGCGGGTAGGCAGGGAGGCCGGGAGTGGAGGGGTCGGTCCAGTCGCTCTCGTCGTAGTCGCGGACGGGCTTGGGCGAGTACCCGACGGCGGCGAAAGATGACGTGAGCACGACGCGTCGCGCTCCGGCATCCCGTGCGGCGCGGAGTACTCGGAGGGCGCCGTCGCGGGCGGGGACGACGACCTCGTCCGGCTGGGTGGTCTGGATCATCGGCGAGGCGGTGTGGTGCACCTCCTGGATGCCCGCGAGTGCGTCGCCCCAGCCGCCGTCCTCGGTGAGGGATGCGGCGACGAACGACAGACCGGCGTCGTCGACGCCCGCCCGGCGGACCGCCTCGCGGACCTCGTCGGCCCGGTCGAGCGTGCGGACGGTGGTGCGGACGGCGACGCCGGACGCGAGCACGTCGGCCAGAAGGCGCGTGGCGAGGTAGCCGGTCCCGCCGGTGACGAGGATGGTCGGGTCGGTTGTGGTCATCGGAAGGTCTCCTCGAGTCGGGGAAGGATGGATTCGAGCTCGGCGTACGCCTGAGCCTCGGCGGCGGTGTCCGCCTGATCGCGCGCATCCCAGAGGGCGGCTTTCACCCGCAGGTACTCGAGGTGCACTCGCAGCGTGGCGATCTGCTCCTCGACGCGTACGGCGTGACGCAGCAGGATGTCGCGCTGCTCACTGGCCGCCTCGCGCCCGCGGCGGCGGTTCGCCTGGTACGTGCGCATGTCCTCGATCCCGACGCCCATTGCGCGCAGGCAGGCGAGCACCTGGGCGGCGTCGAGGTCGCCCTCGGCGTACCGCCGGTGGCCGCTGCGGTCGTCGCGGGCGATCGGGCCGAGCAGTCCGACGTCCTCGTAGTAGCGCAGCGTCGGCTCGCTCAGCCCGCTCTGACGGGAGACGTCCTGGATGGTCAACGTGGTCATGTGTCCATCAGAACAGACTTCAAGCGCTTGAAGTCAAGCGGTCAGGAATGCCAGCTCGACGACCCATCGCGTCTTCCGCTTCTCCGTGCGGGGATCCGTCAGATAGATCTCGCATCGAGAAGCGAACGCTTCGCCATGAGCAGCTGGTCGTGTATCCAGAACGAGTCCCTGCTCCTGCACCCAGCGGTGCAGCAAGCGGTTCGCTGCCATCGACTTAGCCCGATATGCCAGCACGGCGTAGTCTCCAGCGGGAAGTGCACCCGGGTGAACCCTCGCATCGGTGGAAGTGGCCGCACCGACGACTCCGACCTCGATGTCCATGAGATCGGACATGTCGACGACGTGGAGGCGCAGAAAAAAGGGCCCGTCCGGTTCGACGTCGTGGTCCGCCAGCCACTCGATCAGTTCGGCAAGCAATCGGTCTCGGTTGGAGAGCATCGTACGAAACGGCACGGTCTCGCGGATGCCAAGAGTTGGAACTTCAGGACGCCGCTCCAACTGCGGCCCGCTCACGATATCGAGTTCGCCTTTTCCCACCCCCGCATCCTCTCAGCCACGGCGGGCACGCGGGCGGCGCTTCTCCTGCCTCGCGTGTCGATGATGCGTTCAAATCGGTTGGGCTGCGCCAATGGAGGGAAGGCCGACGATTCTCAGGCTCAGCTTCCCGTTGCGTTGGCTGGAGTGCTGTCGAGGGCTGATTTCGCGCGTTGTTCGGCTTCGAGTCTTTCCGCTTCCTCGCCGCCGATCGCCTCGCCTCGGGCGACGAGCCCGGCTTGGTCGGAGAGTGGGATCTGCTTCAGGAACAGCGCCAGTAGGAAAGCGGCAGCGATGAAGGGGATGAGGTACCAGAAGACCGGTGCGAGAGCGTCGGCGTAGGCGTTGACCACGCCGGTGTGCACGGCCTCGGGCAGTCGGTTCAGTGCTTCGGGGCTGAGCGTCGAGGTGGCTCCGGCCGCGGCGGAGGCGGAGGCGCCGGCCTTGGTGAAGACCTCGGTGAGATTTTCGGTCAGGCGGGTGGTGAACAGCGTGCCGAAGACCGCGGTGCCGAGCGCGGCACCGACCTCGCGGAAGTAATTGTTGGTGGAGGTGGCCGTTCCGATCTGTGCGGCGGGCACGGCGTTCTGCACCACGAGGACGACGACCTGCATGATCAGGCCCAGGCCCGCGCCGAACACGAACAAGTAGACGCAGATCAGCCAGATCGGCGTGGACGCGGCGAGCGTGGTCATGCAGACCATGGCGATGCCGGTGATGATCGTGCCCAGGATCGGGAACAGCTTGTACTTGCCGGTCTTGGTGATCGCGATGCCGGAGATGATGGAGGTGCCGATGAGTCCGACCATCATCGGGATCATCAGCAGCCCGGATGCGGCGGCCGAGGTGCCGGAGGACATCTGCAGGAACGTGGGAACGAACCCGATCGCGGCGAACATGCCGATGCCGAGTGCCAGGCCGATGGCGGTGGCGTTGATGAAGATCGGGTTCTTGAACAGGCTCAGCGGGATGATCGGATCCTTCGCCCGTGCCTCGGCGATCACGAACGCGACTGCTGCCAGCACCAGGCCGATGCCCCACGCCCAGGTGGCCATGGACCCCCAGCCGTAGCTCTTGTCGCCGCCGAAGTCGGTGAAGAAGATCAGGCACGTGGTCGCCACGGACAGGAACAGGATGCCGAGGATGTCGATCGGCTGAGTTGCCTGCTTGGTGGGGAGGGTGAGCGCGAAGATCGCGATCACGAGCGCGGCGATGCCGACCGGGATGTTGATGTAGAACGCCCACTGCCAGGTGAGGTGGTCCACGAAGAAGCCGCCGAGCAGTGGACCGGCCACGGCCGAGAGGCCGAAGATGGCGCCGAGCGGGCCGAGGTACTTGCCGCGCTCGTTGGCGGGCACGATGTCGGCGATGATCGCCTGGGAGAGGATCATCAGACCGCCGCCGCCCAGACCCTGCATGGCGCGGAAGACGACGAAGCTCCAGAAGTCTCCGGCGAAGGCGCAGCCGACCGAGGCGGCGGTGAAGATGGCTATGGCGATGATGAAAAGCCAGCGCCGGCCGATCACGTCACCGAGCTTGCCGTAGACAGGCATGACGATCGTGGTGGCGAGAATGTAGGCGGTGGTGATCCAGACCTGGTGCTCGACGCCGCCGAGGTCGCCCACGATGGTAGGCATGGCAGTGGAGACGATGGTCTGATCCAGGCTCGAGAGCAGCATCCCCGCGATCAGCGCGCTGAAGATGATCCAGATGCGCCGCTTGGTCAGAAGCAGCGGAGCCGGGGCGAGTGTCGTGGTCATGATCTCCTGTCAGAGGTGTCGGCCGGGTGCCGGGTCAGTGGAAGAGGCCACGGATGGCGTCGACTCGGCGGCGGACGATGGTGGCGAAGTCGTCGGTGGCGTCGGGCTGGAACAGTGCTTCGATGCTGCTGCGGATGACGGTGCCGACGATCTGTACTGCTGCGGCCGCGTGTTCGTCGCCGACGGCTAAGCCTTCCCGGTGTTCCACGAGCTGGACGTCGTCGCGCTCCGCTGCGCCGGCGACCTGCAGCATGTGACCGATCAGGCGCGGCTCGCGATCGAAGGCCTCGATCAGTTGCGCGACCTCCTCCGACGTGACCGCTCCCGAGGACCACCGATCCAGGTGCAGGTCCACGAGGTCATCGATGAGGGACTCCACACCGCGCGCACCGCGGGCGGCGAATCGTTCGGCGGCTCCCGACTCGTCACGATCGACGGGTACGCCGATCACGGCGTCCTCTTTCGAGGCGAAATAGTTGAAGAAGGTGCGCCGGGAGACGCCCACCTCGTCGCACACCTCCTCGATCGTGAAGCCGTGCAGGCCTCGCTCGATCGTCAGCCGCCGGACCGAATCCTTCAGGGCACGGGTCGTTTCAGCCTTGCGGCGCGTTCGTACGGAACTTGCACTTGAGGCCATAGAGTGTAGTTTTGCACTTGGAGGCTAGTCGTGCAAGTTGGCGGAGACAGCAACGACCCTGGGCGCTGGCAGCGGCACCTATAACGCGCTCTACCCTTTCGGTCCCATCGACTACGCCGACCCGCTGCCCTCCACCTCGGTGTCGACAACGTTCTGGTCACCCATGCGGAGGGAACGATGCGTGGAGCCCTGGGGCGCTTTTCAGTACGGGGCCACGCCGCAGCGAGTACCGCTGTCCGAGTCCACCACGCTCCCGGAGCACTCGATCGAAGGACGCCACACTCTCAATCTGAATGTTCGCACCTGGTCATCGGGCCGAATGACCCGTTCTGGAAAGTGTCAACTTCCCCGGAATCACGGGGATTCTGAGCACTTCAAGAGCTCGAAAAAATGGCGGAGAATGGGGGATTCGAACCCCCACGCAGGCCTTCTAATGGCCCGAGAAGCCGCCAAGATCCCCGGAGTTCCGGGCATTTAGAGAGCTTTGTGATGACAGCGATCGCGTGCGATTTCAGAAAAATGTGGGCAAAGTGTGGGCACGGACTTCATCGGCCGTCTGCAACACGCACCGTTGGCGTCACCATTCACGTGATCACTTGCCGCTTGTCGCCGCTGCCATCTCGCAACCAGAGGGGTGTGCGCCAGCAGCGCTAAAGATCGCCAGACTCTTCGGCCGGTGGAGCCCCTCACTTTGCAGAGTCCCGCGAACCAAACTGAGCTTGGAGACGGGCTGGGCAGGACGGACTGGTACATGTTGGAACCTTTCCGGCCGATCGGACACTAGGGGATATGAGCAACGTTGGATCGGACGAGGCGGACGCCTGGTCCCTGGCGCGAGACGGGGATCCTGACGCGTTCACGTCCCTGTTCGACAAGCATCGCGACCGCGTCTTCGGTCACGCGCTGCGACTAGTCCGTCAGCCGCACGACGCAGAGGACGTCACTGCCGTGGTCTTCCTGGAGGCCTGGCGTCGCCGCGACGCCGTCCGCGTTGTCGACGGCTCGATCATCGCCTGGCTGCTGGTCACCACGAACAACACCGTGCACAACCTCGAACGCGGTCGCCGCCGTCACCGCAGGGCGCTCGCCCGCATGTCCGAACCCGGTCTCGAGCCTGACCACGCCGACGGCGTCGCGGACCACCTCGACAACAAGGAACGGGACCGACGCGTTCGGGACGCGTTCGCCAGCCTGTCGACCGCCGATCAGAACGTGATCACGCTCTGCGTGCTGGAGGAGCTTCCGCTCGCCGAAGCGGCACGCACCCTCGGCGTTCCCGTCGGGACGATCAAGTCCCGGCTCTCCCGCGCCAAACGCCGCCTCGGCGATCTCACGCTCGCCTCCGAACCTATCCAGCCCGCCTTCGAAGGAGGTGCAGAATGACCGCCACCGGCCCCGTCTTCGATCCGGCGCGCAGCGCCATCCTCCGCGACATCCTCCACGAGACCGTCGCCAAAGCGCCGGCGCGACCGACGCGCACCCGTTTCGCTCTCGTCGGCGGTCTCGTCGCAGCGGCCGTCCTCCTCGCGGGGGGAACCGCCGCCCTGGCACTCAGCGGCGCCCTGCACTTCGGACCGTCGGAGCCCGCGCCCGCGCCGGCTCCGACACCGAGCATCACCTCCACGCCGGCCCCGACGCCAACGCCGACGCCCACGTCGACACCGTCTAGTCGGCCCCTCGCAGTTCAGACCACACCGATCCAGCGGCATGACGTCAGCGAATTGGGAGCGGCGCCGTGGTCGCTGGACCTCCCCGGTACGGGACGGTCCTGCGAGCAGCGCCACGTCTACGACATCGCCGACGGCCTCGCTCTTGTTCAGCTCGGGGCTCATGTCGTCGGCGACGGCAGCCCGGATTGCAACGATGACCTGCAGCACGTCTCCGTGTCCCTCGTCGACACGCGACAGGGCACCGCCCTCTGGACACGCGAATGGTCCTGGCACGCTGCGCCACTGTACGACGTCGGCGTCTTGGTGCTCGGCACGTCCGGACGGATCCTCGTCGTTGACCAAGCGTTGGGAGGCGGACCGCACGACGTCATCGACCTTGCCACCGGTCGGACTCTGGCGGCCTTCGCCGGCGAGAAGGCCGACATCCTGCTCAACGCGCAGGCCGTCCCGGGCGATTCGGGCGACATCGTCATGACGACTCCGAGCTCGATCGTCCGGGTGGACCCCCGCGACGCGCAACATCCTCGGTGGTCGACGGACATCCCCGGCAAGTCCGCGTCGGTATTCCCGATGGTCGGAGACACGGATTTCCTTCCCGTCAGCATCGCTTTGAAGGCGCCCGGTCCCGACGGGAGCCCGTATGAGTCCGCGCGTATCGACCTCCAGACCGGACGGTTGGACCCCGGATGGAGCGAAACTGCCCTCCTCAGCACCGGGGCCCATCCGGCGGTGGTGTCGCGGTACGACGGTTCGGGACAGCCCGCGGAACTCAACGGTCTCGACCGTTCCGGAGCGACGACGTGGACCCGGCAGATCTCATCGGACTCCGACGTGTCAGTCGTCCATTCCTTGACTGGTGTCCCCGGCGCAGAAGTCAGCCACCCCGGCGCAACGGATCTCATCGCTGTCGTGTCCATCTCCGAGCTCAGCATCGTCGACGCCGGCTCTGGGGTGACACGCTGGGCCGCTCCCGCTACACGATGCGGGCTGACCGCACGGTTCGGCGGCTCCTCGCCTTCTGCCACTGTCTACCTGGACACCGAGCACGACGCCGTCATCGTCGTCCACGACGTCACTAAGACGTGTACCTTCGCGGCGTCGACGGGAGCACCTCAGCCGCTGCCGGACGTGCCGAGCGGGTCGGGGCTGTTATTCGGCCCAGACAACACATACGTATTCACGAACGCACCAAGTGGTGACCTCTCGGCGTATGACCGACAGCACGGCACGAAGCTCTGGAGCTCGACCGCCGCCGATCCCGGCTCATGGTGCTTCGCGGGCGGCTACCTCGTGCGCTTCAACCGCGACCAGCTGACAGCGGTGGGCTAAGACGCTGCGGATCAGGAGCCGACGACTGCAAGCCGAGCCGCGTGTTGTTCTCAGCGCCGGAACGAGCCAGGGTCGGCAGCCGGCGACGTTCCTGCCAACGCGGGCGCGGAAGCACGACATGTAAGTGAAGGGTTCTCGCTGAACCCCTAGCGCGCTTGTGCGAACGGAAGGAGCCCGACGATCTGCTATTCGCGGACCGCTTCGGCGGCTTCCTGAGGCGTCCCAGCGCCAGCAACAACAGGCGGTCCTGGTTCCTGAACGCTCGCACCCAAGCGGGCCTGGAGCGGCTCACACCGCACGACCTCCGCCATACCGCCGCGAGCCTCGCCGTCAGTTCAGGAGCGAACGTGAAAGCTGTCCAACGGATGCTCGGACACAAGTCCGCAGCGATGACGCTGGATACCTATGCAGACCTCTTCGATGATCACCTGGATGCGGTTGCGATGCGCCTAGATGCCGGAGGCCGTCAGAAAAATGTGGGCAAAGTGTGGGCGCAGCGACGACTAAATGAACCCTGGAGCGCCGAACTTCCCCGCAACCACTGGGATCGCGGCGCAATTGCCGGAAGAAGAAACTGGCGGAGAATGGGGGATTCGAACCCCCGAGGGCTTGCACCCAACACGCTTTCCAAGCGTGCGCCATAGGCCACTAGGCGAATTCTCCTGGGCTCGCCTTCCGCTGTCGCGGCCGGCGGCTCACAGTATCCTACTTGATCCTCGGGGGGCCCGAGCGCACCCACCTCCCGGCCGCACCCGCTACACTGGTTTCCGGCTCCCCACGTGGCGCCATCCAGGCCAACTCCCCCAGGGCGGAAACGCAGCAAGGGTAACCGGGCTCTGGCGGGTGCGTGGGGAGTCTTGTCATGTCCAGCCCTGCGTCATCCGCACCGCGTATATTGTGGCCAGCAACGCCGGGTCTTCTACGTCTTGTAGAATGATTCCAGCCTTCCCTGGATCACGGATGGACGGGTGTCGCAGTGTCCGAGCAACTGACCGAACTGGCCACTGAGGCGTACGTCGTCGGGTTTCCCCTGGTGTTCGACCTGGAGCAGGTGGTGCGCTTCGCCGAGGACGGGGTCGGTGCGATCGCTCCGACGCCGTTCAACACCTTCGGGCATGCGCGTGAGCTAGCCGGCCCGGACGACGAGTTCGTGTCCATCAACAACGACACCGTCTATTCGATCGCCCAGGTCGACCTCGGCGGGGGACCGGTGCGGCTGAGCGTGCCGGAGGCGGGCGAGCGCTACTACGTCCTGCAGTTCGTCGACGCGTGGAGCAACAACTTCGCGTACCTCGGGACGCGAGCGACCGGGGGAGCAGCGGCCGAGTTCCTGCTGCTCCCGCCCGACGCCGACAGCGAGGGCGACACCGGCACAGACGTCGACGCGGATGCGGCGGTGCGCACCATCCGCTTCCCGACCCGCGTCGCCACCATCGTGGGCCGCTGGGCCGTTGACGGCGCCGACGATCTTCCCGCGGTGCGGGCTCTGCAGGATGCGCTCACCCTGACGCCCCTGACTGCGGACGCAGCTTCGCCGGAGGGGGTCCCCGCCGTCGGCCCCAGTGAGGGCGAGGCGCTCGACTTCTTCGAGAAGCTGCGTGTGTGGTCGCAGGCGTTCCCGCCCGCGGAACGCGACCGGGCGGCGCTCGAGTCGTATGCTCCGCTCGGCCTCGTCAGCCCGTACACGATCGCCGAGCAACCGGAGGGTGTCCGCGAGGCGCTCGTCGCCGGGTACACGCTCGGCAAGGAGGCGCTCGAATCCGCCCTCCGCACCTCCGGCGCGCTGGTCGACCACTGGCTGGTCAACCTGCACGTGTTCGACTACAACCTCGACTTCTTCGAGCTCGGCGCGATCGACGCCCCCGAGTGGAAGCTGAGCGAGCCGCGAACCCGGTACGCCCAGCGCGCGGCCGCTGCGCTCGGCGGGCTGTGGGGCAACCACGCGTATGAGGCCGCCTACTTCATGACCTACGAGGATGCGGACGGCCAGCCCCTGAACGGCGAGCACACCTACCGGCTGCGGCTGAGCCCGACGCCGCCGGTGAAGGCGTTCTGGTCGCTGACCATGTACGACCTTCCGCGCTATTACCTGGTCCGCAATCCCATCGACCGGTACTCGGTGGGCGACCGGACCCGCGGGCTCGTGTACGACGACGACGGAGGACTGACCATCACGATGAGCGCCACCCGACCTGACGACGAGAAGGCGGCGGCCAACTGGCTTCCGGCGCCCGCCGGCGGTTTCCGCCCCGTCCTGAGGCTGTACCTGCCTGGCGACGACGTGCTGGACGGGCAGTACGCGATCCCGGCGATCGAGCGGATCGCCTGACGTGGCGCGCTCCATCTACATCACCTCCGCCGAGGGGCACACGGGCAAGTCGACCATCGCCCTTGGCGTGCTGGAGTCGCTGCGGCACTCGGTCGGTCGCGTCGGCGTGTTCCGTCCGATCGCGCGGTCGACGGACGAGCGCGACTACGTGCTCGAGCTTCTGCTACAGCGGAACACCGCGGGCATCACCTACGAGGAGGCCCTGGGCGTCACCTACGAGGACGTCCACGCGGATGCCGACATCGCGCTCGGCGAGATCGTGCGGCGGTTCCGGGCAGTGGAGGCGCGCTGCGACACCGTCGTGATCCTCGGCTCCGACTACACGGACGTGGGCAGCCCCACCGAACTCGGTTACAACGCCCGCATCGCCGCGAACCTCGGAGCGCCGGTGCTGCTGGTGCTCGGCGGACGGATCGGCCAGGGTTTCGGCGAACGGCTCGGCCAGGCGGACCCGCGCTCGGCCGAGGAGCTGCGTCAGCTCGCCGAGATCGCCGTCGCCGAGCTGCGGGCCGAGCACGCGAGCCTGCTCGCGGTCGTCGCCAACCGGGCGGACGGCGGGATGCTGGACGAGATCGTCACGGCGGTCGGCTCGGTCGTCGGTGCCGCCGCCGTTGCGGCGGGAAGCTCCGACCGGCCGCCGGTGTGGGCGATTCCGGAGGACCCGTTCCTGGTCGCCCCGAGCATCCGCTCGATCATGGAGGAGACCGGGGCGACCCTGCTTGCGGGCGAGGAGGCGCTGCTGGCACGGGAGGCGCTCGGCGTCGTCGTCGCCGGGATGTCGATGAACAACGTGCTGCCCCGGCTGGTGGATGGCGCGGTGGTCGTCGTCCCCGGCGACCGCACCGAGGTGCTGCTCGCGGTGCTCATGGCCAACGCGTCGGGCACATTCCCGTCGATCGCCGGCATCGTCCTCAACGGCGGCTTCGACCTCCCGGAGCCGATCGAGCGCCTGCTCGCGGGCCTCCGCTCGCCGCTGCCGATCGTGCGGACGGGCCTCGACACCTACGAGACGGTGGTCCGCATCACCCATGCCCGGGGCCGGCTCGCCGCCGACTCCCAGCGCAAGTACGACACGGCCCTCGCGCTGTTCGAGCGGCACGTCGACGCGGCCGCGCTGCTCGCGCGCCTCAACGTGTCTCGCCACGATGTGGTCACCCCGCTGATGTTCGAGTACGACCTGATCGAGCGGGCCCGGGCCGCGAAAAAGCACATCGTGCTACCGGAGGGTGAGGACGACCGCATCCTGCGCGCCGCGCACACGCTGCTCGCGCGCGGGGTGGCCCGCCTGACCATCCTCGGCGAGCCGTTCGAGGTGCGGTCTCGGGCGATCGAGCTGGGCCTCGACCTGTCCGGTGCCGAGGTGGTCAGCCCGTTCGACGACGTGCTGCGGCTGCGGTTCGCGACCGAGTACGCACGCCTGCGCGCCCACAAGGGCATCACGGTCGACCAGGCGTCGGACACGGTCACCGACGCGTCGTACTTCGGCACGATGATGGTCCACCTGGGGCTCGCCGATGGGATGGTGTCGGGCGCCGCCCACACGACGGCCCACACCATCCGGCCCGCCTTCGAGATCATCAAGACGACGCCCGGGGTCTCCGTGGTGTCGAGCGTGTTCCTGATGGCGCTCGCCGACCGCGTGCTCGTCTACGGGGATTGCGCCGTCATCCCGGACCCGACGTCGGAGCAACTCGCCGACATCGCGATCTCCTCGGCGAAGACGGCCGACCAGTTCGGGATCGAGCCCCGCGTCGCCATGCTGTCGTACTCGACCGGCGACTCGGGCGCAGGCGCGGATGTGGAGAAGGTGCGGACCGCCACGGAGCTCGTGCGGGAACGCGCGCCGGAGCTCGCGGTCGCCGGGCCCATCCAGTACGACGCGGCGGCGGATGCGGCGGTGGGCGCGGCCAAGATGCCCGGGTCGGAGGTGGCCGGGCGCGCGACCGTGTTCATCTTCCCGGACCTCAACACCGGCAACAACACGTATAAAGCGGTGCAGCGCAGCGCCGGCGCCGTCGCCATCGGCCCGGTGCTGCAGGGACTGCGCAAGCCGATCAATGACCTGTCCCGCGGTGCGACGGTGGACGACATCGTCAACACGGTGGCCATCACGGCGATCCAGGCGGCCTTGTCGTGAGCGCCGTCCTGGTCGTCAACAGCGGATCGTCGTCGTTCAAGTATCAGCTGATCGACAGCGACACCGAGGAGTCGCTCGCCTCGGGCCTGGTGGAGCGGATCGGCGAGGCCAGCGGCCGCACCGAGCACCGCGGACCGAACGGCACGACCGAGCGCACGCTCGAGATCCCGGACCACACGGCGGGGTTCCGGGCGATGCTCGACGCGTTCGCCGCCGAAGGGCCGAGCCTCGACGAGAACCCTCTGGATGCGGTGGGCCACCGGGTGGTGCACGGCGGCAAGCGCTTCTTCGAGCCGACCATCATCACGCCGCTCGTCGAGATCAACATCGAGGACCTCTCCGACCTGGCGCCGCTGCACAATCCGGCCAACCTGGAGGGCATCCGTGCGGCGAAGCGGGCGTTCCCCGACGTCCCGCACGTCGCCGTCTTCGACACGGCATTCCACCAGACGCTGTCGCCGGCCGCCTACACGTACGCGATCGACGCCGACCTGGCGCAGCGGCACCGGGTCCGCCGCTACGGCTTCCATGGAACGTCGCACAAGTACGTGTCCGAGACGGCAGCGGCGTTCCTCGGCCGTCCCCTCGGCGAGTTGCGGCAGATCGTCCTGCACCTGGGCAACGGAGCGTCGGCGTGCGCGATCGACGGCGGCCGGTCCGTCGACACCTCGATGGGGATGACGCCGCTCGAAGGCCTCGTGATGGGCACCCGCTCGGGCGACCTCGACCCGGCGGTGCTCATCCACCTCGCCCGGCGGGCGCACCTCACCACCGACGACCTCGACGAGCTGCTGAACCGTCGGAGCGGGCTGCTCGGACTCTCCGGCCGCGGCGACATGCGCGACGTGCGCGAGGCGGCGGACAGCGGCGACGAGGCCGCCCGGCTGGCGCTGGATGTGACGGTCCACCGCCTGAAGCACTACATCGGCGCGTACACGGCTGCGCTCGGCGGCCTCGATGTGCTGACTTTCACCGCCGGCGTCGGCGAGAACAGCGTGCCGCTGCGCGCCGAGGTCCTGACCGGACTGGAAGTGTTCGGCATCCGGCTCGACCCCGAGCGGAACGCCGGCTCGTCGCGCGAGGCGCGCGTCATCTCCGCCGACGACTCCGCCGTGACGGTGCTGGTGGTGCCGACGAACGAGGAGCTGGAGATCTCCCGGCAGTCATTGCAGGCCGTCCGGGGCGACACTGGAAGCAGCGGGACAGGAACCACGGCGACCAGCGGAGGCTGACAGGAGCGGAGCCATGCGGCGACGGCGCGGCACAGGCGAACGGCACGGGATGCCGCGACCGCCCGCCCGTGCGCCCTTCGCCGGACTCATGGCGGCTGTCAGCGCATCCCTTCTTCTTGCGACCGCCGTACTTACGGGGTGCAGTTCCGTCGGGCAGGCCGCGGGACCCCACTTCGAGACGCCGCCACTGGTCCGCTACTCGGCCGTGCTCTGGCCGGTGCCGCTGGAGCTGGTGGGCGCCGAGCCGGGCGCACGTCTCCGGCTGACCTCGGAGCTGACCACGTCCCATGGGTCGTGGACGTCGGCCGCGACCTACACCGTCCCCGCGTCCGGAACGCTCGACCTGGCGAGCGCTCGGCCACAGTTCGCCCCCTTCACCGAGCCCGATTCCGCCGGACTGTTCTGGTCCCTGCGCGGACCACGGCTCCCCGATCCGGCGGCGGCACGCCAGTGGATGCGGGAGACGACCCACGTGACGGTGAGAGCCTCGCAGGGCGATCGGGTCGTCGCCTCGCGGCGGTTCGAGCTGTCGGGGCTCGCCGCATCCCTGGCCGTCCGCACGATCTACACCCGCGACCTGCGACCGGCGATCGACCCGCGGCTGCCCCGGCAGACGCACGAGGACGTCCCCCTCGGCACTTTCTACAGCGCAGCAAGCCTGGAGAGGCCCCGGGTGCCGGCCGTGCTGATGTTCGACGATCCGACGCCGGGGGCGTCGGCTGACTATACGGCACCGCTCATCGCCGCGTTCGGTGCCTCGGTGCTGCGTGTTCCGGTGCCAGCTGCCGCCGACGGCATCCGCTCGACCGGCATCATCTCGGACACCACGGTGCAGGCGGTGTTCGACTGGCTCCAGGCGCGCCCGGACATCGAGCATGATCGCGTCTTCGTCTACGGCACCGGGGTCGCCGAGCAGCTCGCCGTCTGGGCGGCCACCCGCTTCCCGTCGCTGGTCCATGGGCTGTTCGTCGCCGGGGGCAGCCCCGCGCTGCTCTGCCTCCCCGCCGCTCGGATTGCCCCAGCGTTCGAAGACTCGACCGGGCTGCCCTGCCTGTCTGATGCCGGCACCGTCGTGCCGTCCTCCATCCCGCCGGTCGATGGCGTCTCCGGTCCGGTCGTCCTCGCCTGCGGGGTCCGGGATGACGTGCTGACGAACGCCTGCGCCTGGCAGCGGGCGCTCGCCGCAACGCGGGGCCCGCGGATCGGCGACGTGACGATCTATGCGGAGGGCGCCACGCATCCCGTGTCGGTGCCTCCCGGGCTGCCGCTCGCCCTTCCGTCCGCCGGCGGGCAGCCGACCGAGAAGGCCCGCATCGCGTTCTGGAACGCGGTCGGCCGGGCCATCCTGCGGGCGGTACTCGAATGACCCGGCCGTCGAGGGGCGGGCGACCGATGCTGCGGGCCTCCGTGCTCGTCGCGATGCTGGCCCTGCTCGTCTCCGGCTGCGCGCCGACCGGCGGGGGAGGCGCCCGGTTCGTGTTGAGCCGTTTCGGGGACGGCATCACCGAACCCGTCGGCATCCAGGTGGCGGGCCTGGAACCGGGTGAGCCCGTGGTGCTCACAGCACGGGCGCATACGGCTGCCGGCTGGTGGTCATCCCGTGCCGTGTACGCCGTCCCTCCGAGTGGGCGGGTGCGGCTGTGGACAGAGGAGCCGCTCGCCGCGCCGTACGCGCAGCCGGACGGCTCGGGCCTCCTGTGGAGCATGACGGGTCCGTCGCTGAGTCAGCAGCAACTCGAGGAGCAATGGGTGTTCCGCGGCATGAACGTCCGGTTCTCCGCCGAGCAGCAGGGTCGGCTGGTCGCCTCCGACGTGCTGCACCGGGCGCCGCTGGCGACAGGGACGGTCGCCCGGGATGTGACCGGCAGCGACCTGCAGGCGACCGGGGACCCCGAGGCGTCCGGCCTCGCCCCCACCGCCCGGGTCGGCGCGCTGATCGACTCGAACCCGACGCCGGTGAACCTCCGGCCGGGCGT
Organism: Leifsonia sp. RCC_180; assembly: GCF_058138205.1. Taxonomy (NCBI): domain Bacteria; kingdom Bacillati; phylum Actinomycetota; class Actinomycetes; order Micrococcales; family Microbacteriaceae; genus Leifsonia; species Leifsonia sp. RCC_180. Next base: position 3,543,060 of record NZ_CP200340.1, read on the forward strand.
CATCATCATCGACGGCGACGACGGTGGCGCCTCTGGCGCCTTCGCCGCACGGATGATCGCCACCGCCGGGTTCCCCGTCTTCGTGCTGCCCGCGTTCGTTCCGGCCGGTCGGATCCCCGGCTCCGCCGCGCTCTCGGTGGAGACGTTCGACGCCGTACTCAGCTGGTTCGCCTCCCTCCCGGTGGTGGACGAGGGGAGGGTGTTCGTCTACGGAACGGGCCGCGCCTCGTCGCTCGCGCTCTGGTTCGCCGCCAACGACCCATACCGCATCCACGGCGCTTTCGCGGCCGCAGGGGCCACAGCTCTGCAGTGCACGTCCGCGGCGGGCAGCCCGCTCCTCATCGAGCACGGGCGGGCGCTGCCGTGCGCCAACCCGGAGCGCACGATCGCAGGGACGGACATCCTGCCGCTGCAGCGCATCTCGGGTCCGCTCGTGCTGGCGTGCGGCGTCGCCGACCGGCTCCTCCCGACGGCGTGCGACTGGACCCGCGCGGGGGAGGAGGTGCGCGGTCGCGCCGACGGCGACGCCTTCCTGTACGCAGACGGCGCCGGGCACGACATCACCACGCCGCCGCAGCTCCCGATCGGCCTCAGCGACCTGCCGCCGGCAACCGCCCAGGCGACCGAGGCGGCGCGCGTGGCGTTCTGGCAGACCGCCATCGCGAAGCTGACGGGGGCGATCCGGCCGTGAGGCGGAGCGTGGTGGGAGCGGTGCTCGCGGCGGTGCTGGTCGCGCTCGCTGCCTGCAGCGCGCCGCCGAGCGTCGGAGGGCCGCACATCGAGGTGACCGAGGAGCCGAGCGGGCTGTGGGAGCCTGTCCACCTGCGGCTCGTGTCGCTGCCGCCCGGAGGGAGGGTGACGGTGCGCGCGAGCGCACGGCCGGCGACGCCGCCGGGCGCGAAGCAGGACACGTGGAGCTCGCAGGCTGTCTATGTCGTGCCGTCCACCGGCGTCGTCGACCTCGACCGCGAAGTGCCGGTGGAGGCGCCTTTCGCGGGGGCGGATGGGATGGGGCTGTTCTGGTCCCTCCGGAGCGACCAGGGCGCTGAGGCGACGTCGCCGCAGCAGTGGGGCGGCGCCACCGTGACCGTCGACCTGGATGCGATCGTGGACGGCCGGAGGGTCGCGGCCAGGCGACTGCACCGCATCGGCCTGTCGTCGGTCGCGCCGTCGCGGGCGGTGTTCGACGACGGCATCACCGGCGACTACTTCCAGCCGGCGTCGGCGGTCGGAGCGCTCCGACCGGCCGTCCTGGTGTTCGACGGCACGGAGCCGGACGTGCAGACCGGGGTGCTGGCCGCATCCACCCTCTCGGCGATGGGATACCCGGCGCTCGCCCTCTCCACCTACGGCTCGGCGGGGCAGCTGGGACCGGTGCGCACGCTTCCGGGGGAGCGGGTCGTGGCCGCACTGAACTGGCTGCGGTCGCAGCCGGGCGTTGACGGGCGACGGGTGTTCGTGTTCGGCACCTCGCGGGGAGCGCAGCTGGCGCTCTGGACTGCGGTCGCGCATCCCGAGCTGGTGTACGGCGCGATCGCGCCGGCGGGCACGACGGGGCTCGTGTGCCCGTCGCCCGTCCCCGGGCCGGCGGTGACGGTCGGCGGGGCCTGGGTGCCGTGCGTGAGCGGCACCAGGGAGGTGACCCCGGCCGCCGTTCTGTCGCTCGATCGCATCCCCGGACCGGTGGTGCTGGGATGCGCGGGTCAGGACGAGCAGCTGGGCAATGGATGCCGCTGGCTGGAGGCCGCGGCAGCTGTCCGACCGGCGCGCGGCGGCGACGCGTACGTGCGGGCGCCGCGTGCGACGCACACCTTCTACCTCCCGCCGTACACGCCGCTGGATCTGCCGCCGGGCCCGCAGGCGCAGCCCACGGAAGACGCCCGGGTGGCCCTGTGGTCGGCCATCGGACGGGCACTGAATGTTCGAGGACCGTGAGGACCCCGCCCCCAACCGAATGTCAGCGGCGACAAGTAGCATGAGTAAGTGGTAACCGCCCTGTATCGCCGCTATCGGCCAGACACCTTCGCCGAGATGATCGGCCAGTCCCAGGTGACGGATCCGCTGATGACCGCGCTGCGCACCAACCGGGTCAACCACGCCTACCTCTTCTCGGGTCCTCGCGGCTGTGGCAAGACCACGTCCGCGCGCATCCTGGCCCGCTGCCTGAACTGCGCGGAGGGCCCCACCGACACCCCGTGCGGCAAGTGCTCGAGCTGCATCGAGCTGAGCCGTGACGGCAGCGGCTCCCTCGACGTGGTCGAGATCGACGCGGCCAGTCACAACGGCGTCGACGACGCGCGCGACATCCGGGAGCGCGCCATCTTCGCGCCTGCCCGCGATCGGTACAAGATCTTCATCCTCGACGAGGCGCACATGGTGACGCCGCAGGGCTTCAACGCGCTGCTCAAGATCGTCGAGGAGCCGCCGGAGCACGTGAAGTTCATCTTCGCGACCACCGAGCCCGAGAAGGTCATCGGCACGATCCGCTCGCGCACGCACCACTACCCGTTCCGGCTCGTGCCTCCTGCCCAGATGCTCGAGTACGTGCAGTCGCTGTGCGACAGCGAGGGCATGACGGTCGCGCCGGGCGTCCTCCCGCTCGTGGTCCGTGCGGGCGGGGGTTCGCCGCGCGACACGCTGTCGCTGCTCGACCAGCTGATGGCCGGCTCGGAGGGCGACGCGATCGAGTACGAGCGTGCGGTCGCTCTCCTCGGGTACACGCACGCGGCGCTGCTCGACGACGTGATCGACGCCATCTCGGCTCGGGACGCGGCGGGCGCCTTTGCCGCGGTCGACCGCGTCATCCAGACCGGACAGGACCCGCGACGGTTCGTCGAAGACCTCCTCGAACGCCTGCGCGACCTCATCGTGGTCGCCGCCACGAGTGTCGAGGGAGCGGCAGCAGTGCTTCGCGGAGTCCCGCAGGACGAACTGGACCGGATGGGCGTGCAGGCCATGAAGTTCGGCGCCGCCGAGCTGAGCAGGGCCGCCGACATCGTCAATGCGGCCCTCACCGAGATGACGGGCGCCACCTCACCGCGCCTCCATCTGGAACTCATGATCGCCCGCGTATTGGTGCCGTCGAGCGACGAGAGCGAGCGGGGTGCTCTGGCGCGCGTGGAGCGGCTGGAGCGCAGGGTCGGCGTGAGCGATGCCGTGGAGGCGCCCGCCGTATCCGTGCCGCCGCGTGCGCCTGCGGCGCCCGCCAAGCGAGAGCCCGTCGCGCCTGCCGCGGCGGCTGCTCCGTCTGCCGAACCGTCCGTCGCGCCCGCTTCCGCAGCGCCGGTCGCGCCTTCGCCGGAGCCGGTGGCTCCGCCGGCCGACGAGCCCGTGGCGCCGGTCGCATCCACCTCTGAGGCGTCCGCGACCGCCGCCCCGGTCGGGCCGGTGACGACGCAGCAGGTCAAGGATGCGTGGCCGCAGATCCTCGACGCCGTGCAGAAGGCCAAGCGGAGCGCCTGGATGGTCGTGTTCACGGCCCAGGTGCGCTCGTTGAACGGAGACGTGCTGTCGCTCTCCTTCCCGAGTGACAACGACGTGCAGAGCTTCCGGCAGCCCGACGCGGGCGGATCGCTGGGGGTCAGCGAGTACCTGCGGCAGGCGATCGTCGACGTGCTGGGCATCCGCGTGAAGTTCATCGCCCGCGCCGACTCGGCCGGCGGGTCCGGCGGATCTCCCCGACCGTCGGCCGGTGCTCCGACCGCACCGACCGCCGAGACCTGGCCGGGCGCCGAGCCATCGGCCTCCCCGGCGACGGCTACCCCGGCTACGGCGTCAGCGGCCGCCGAGGCGGGGACGCCCGCTGGGACGCCGGCCCGACGTGAAACCCCGGCCACCCGGGGGGAGGACACCACCTCCGTCAGTGCCCCAGCCGCGCTGGTGACCGAGTGGGCCACGGTGACCATCCCGTCCACGACGGCCGAGCCTGCCGCGGAGGTCGCGACCGCCGCGGTGGCGACGATGGAGCGCCCGGCAGAGTCCACTCGGGCGGTCGTCGAGCGGACTGCTCCGACGCCTGCCCCCGCAATCGACGAGCCGCCCTTCGACGACGTCCCGCCGCCCGAGACCGAGCCCCCGTTCGAGCCGCCGGTTCCGGAGGAGCCGTCCGACGAGTGGAGTGACGGTCCTGCGGCGCCGGCCCGAGTGGCCGCACCCGCCGCTCAGCCCACGGCCGCGCAGCCTGCTGCCGCGCAGCCTGCTGCCGCGCAGCCTGCTGCCGCGCAGCCTGCTGGCTCCCGGTCGTCTCGCCCCACGGCGACACCCGCCGCAGGCTCCCGCACGCCCACCTTCCAGCAGCCCCAGCGCTACGGGGAGGCCGTGGTGCGCGAGATCCTCGGCGCCACCTTCATCGAGGAGCAGCCCGCGCCTCCGACCCCGGGAATGAGGTAGCCCGGTGTACGAAGGAATCGTCCAGGAGCTGATCGACGAGCTGGGACGCCTGCCGGGCATCGGCCCGAAGTCCGCCCAGCGCATCGCATTCCACATCCTGCAGACCGAGACGTTCGACGTCACGCGCCTGGCCGAGGTGCTGCTCGAAGTGCGCGACAAGGTCCGCTTCTGCGAGATCTGCGGCAACGTCTCCGAGCAGGCGACCTGCTCCATCTGCCGCGACCCGCGCCGCACCCCGACGCTGATCTGCGTGGTGGAGGAGGCGAAGGATGTGGTGGCGATCGAACGCACCCGCGAGTTCCGCGGCCTGTACCACGTGCTCGGCGGCGCGATCAGCCCGATCGACGGCGTCGGGCCCGACGACCTGCGCATCCGTCAGCTCATGCAGCGCCTCGCCGACGGTACGGTGCAGGAGGTCATCATCGCCACCGACCCGAACCTCGAGGGCGAGGCGACCGCGACCTACCTGAGCCGGCTGCTCACCACGCTCGAGGTCCGGGTCACACGGCTGGCCTCCGGCCTCCCCGTCGGCGGCGACCTCGAGTACGCCGACGAGGTCACCCTCGGCCGCGCCTTCGAGGGTCGTCGTCAGGTCTCCTGACCCCGCTCGACTCCAGCGGTTTCTCCACGGTCCGGGCGTTCTCCACAGGCGGTCGTCACATGAAGGAACGGTGATATCCCGGCCGGTAGGATGGGAAGCCCGTGAGTTCAGGAGTGTCCGTGGCCCTCATCGTCCAGAAGTTCGGCGGTTCGTCCGTCGCGACAGCTGAGAGCATCAAGCGCGTCGCGAAGCGCATCGTCGAGACGCGCAAGGCCGGCAACGAGGTCGTCGTCGCCGTCTCCGCGATGGGCGACACGACCGACGAACTGCTCGATCTCGCACACGAGGTCACGCCCATCCCGGCGCCGCGCGAGCTCGACATGCTGCTGACGGCGGGGGAGCGCATCTCGATGGCGCTGCTCGCGATGGCGATCAAGAGCATGGGTTACGACGCCCGGTCGTTCACCGGCAGCCAGGCGGGCATGATCACCGACGCGCAGCACGGCTCCGCCCGCATCGTCGACGTCACGCCCGGCCGTATCCAGGATGCGCTGAGCGAGGGCGCGATCGCGATCGTCGCCGGCTTCCAGGGCTTCAGCCGCGAGTCGCGCGACATCACCACCCTCGGCCGCGGCGGGTCGGACACGACGGCGGTCGCCCTCGCGGCCGCGCTGAACGCCGAGGTCTGCGAGATCTACACCGACGTCGACGGCGTGTTCACCTCCGATCCGCGGCAGGTGCCGCTCGCGCGCAAGATCGACCGCATCACCAGCGAAGAGATGCTGGAGCTCGCCGCCGCCGGTGCGAAGGTGCTGCACATCCGCGCGGTCGAGTACGCGCGCCGCCACAACGTGACGCTGCACGTCCGCTCGTCGTTCTCGAACAAAGAGGGCACGTACGTGCTCAACGAAGCCGCGGCCGCCGAGGCCGCCAAGAAGGATGGAACCGTGGAAGAGCCCATCATCTCCGGCGTGGCCACCGACCTGAGCGAGGCCAAGATCACCGTCGTCGGCGTTCCCGACGTCCCCGGCAAGGCTGCGCAGATCTTCAAGATCGTGGCGAAGGCCAACGCCAACGTCGACATGATCGTGCAGAACGTCTCCGCTGCGGCGACGAGCCTCACCGACATCTCCTTCACGCTGCCGAAGTCGGAGGGCCAGCGCGTGCTGACCGCCCTCACCGCGGAGCGCGACGAGGTCGGCTACCAGTCGCTCCAGTACGACGACCAGATCGGCAAGCTGGCCCTGGTCGGCGCCGGGATGCGAACCAACTCCGGCGTCTCGGCCAAGCTCTTCGAGGCCCTGTTCGACGCGGGCATCAACATCGAGATGATCTCGACGAGCGAGATCCGCATCTCGGTTGTGACCCGCGCCGACACGGTCGCGGAAGCCGCCCGGGTGGTCCACACCGCGTTCGGGCTCGACGGCGACGAGAAGGCCGTCGTCTACGCGGGCACCGGTCGCTAGGCCGATCCACACCTCTGGGAATGGCCGCCGGCCACCGGCGGTTCACCTCTCCAAACGACCCGAAGGGGCTGACATGAGCCAGTTCACTGATTTCGACAGCAACGGCGTGCGGCTGGCCGTCGTCGGCGCGACCGGCCAGGTGGGCAGCGTCATGCGCCGCCTGCTGGAAGAGCGCGCCTTCCCCGTGAAGAGCATCCGCTTCTTCGCCTCCTCCCGTTCGGCGGGCACGACCCTGCCGTTCAAGGGCCAGGAGATCACGGTCGAGGATGTCGCGACGGCTGACGTCTCCGGCATCGACATCGCCCTGTTCTCGGCCGGCGCCACCGGTTCGAAGGCGCACGCCCCGCGGTTCGCCGAGGCGGGCGCCATCGTGATCGATAACTCCAGCGGCTGGCGGATGGACCCCGACGTCCCGCTCGTGGTCTCCGAGGTGAACCCGGACGCCATCGCCGAGGCGCGCAAGGGCATCATCGCGAACCCGAACTGCACCACCATGGCGGCCATGCCCGTCCTGAAGCCCCTGCATGACGAGGCCGGGCTGACGCGGCTCATCGTGAGCACCTACCAGGCTGTGTCCGGCTCCGGGCTCGCCGGGGCGGAAGAGCTCGCCGAGCAGGCGCGTGCGGCGGTCGCCGACGAGCACCTCCTCGACCTGGTCCACGACGGCTCGGCCGTGACGCTTCCAGCGCCGGTCAAGTACGTCCGCCCGATCGCGTTCGATGTCATCCCGCTCGCCGGCTCGATCGTCGACGACGGGCTCAATGAGACCGACGAGGAGAAGAAGCTGCGCAACGAGTCGCGCAAGATCCTCGGCGTCCCCGAGCTCCTGGTGAGCGGCACGTGCGTTCGGGTCCCGGTCTTCACGGGCCACTCGCTCTCGATCAACGCCGAGTTCGCGCGACCGATCAGCCCTGAGCGTGTCGCAGAACTGCTGGCGGACGCACCGGGCGTGGAGCTGACCGACGTCCCGACTCCGCTGCAGGCGGCGGGGAGCGACCCGAGCTTCGTCGGCCGCATCCGCGCCGATGAGGGGGCGCCGGAGGGCCGCGGCATCGCTCTCTTCATCAGCAACGACAACCTCCGCAAGGGTGCAGCGCTCAACGCCGTTCAGATCGCTGAGCTCGTCGCCGAGCGGTTGTCGAACCCCGTCACCGCCTGATCCGCACGAGCGACCCGCGAGCGCTGAGTTGTCTCGATATCGAGACAACTTCGCGCTGCCGGGCGTAGCCGCCGGCCGGCGGGACCCCCGGCGCGCCGGGGCATCATAGGATTGTCGGGTGAGCAATCCTCCCATCGACGTCGTCCTCATCGGCGGCGGCATCATGAGTGCCACTCTGGGGGCAATGATCCAGCGTGTGCAGCCCGACTGGAGCATCCGCATCTACGAGCGCCTGGGCGAAGTAGCCCAGGAGTCGTCGAACCCGTGGAACAACGCGGGCACCGGCCACGCCGCGCTCTGTGAGCTGAACTACATGCCCGAGGCCTCCGACGGCACCGTCGACCCTGACAAGGCGATCAGCATCAACGAGCAGTTCCAGCTCAGCCGCCAGTTCTGGGCGAGCCTGGTCGCGGCGGGAGACCTCCCCGAGCCGAATACCTTCATCAACTCCACGCCGCACATGACGTTCGTGCGTGGGCGCGAGAACGTCCGCTACCTCCGCAAGCGCTACGAGGCCCTGAAGGACCAGCCGCTGTTCGCCGGCATGGAGTACTCGGAGGACCCGGCGGTGATCGGCGAGTGGACGCCGCTGCTGACGAAGAAGCGCAACGTCCGGCAGCGCATCGCCGCCACCCGCCAGACCTCGGGCACCGACGTCGACTTCGGCGCGCTGACCCGCTCCCTCATTGACAACCTGGTCGAGAATGGCGCCGAGCTCGCGCTGAACCACAGCGTCCGCAGCATCAAGCGCACCAAGGACGGTCTCTGGCGGCTCTCGGTTCGTCACGAGGTCGGCCACACGTCGCACGTCGCGACCGCAAGGTTCGTCTTCGTGGGCGCCGGCGGTGGAGCGCTGCACCTGCTGCAGAAGTCCGGCATCCCGGAGATCAAGGGCTTCGGTGGCTTCCCGATCTCCGGCCAGTTCCTGCGCACCACCGACCCGAAGCTGGTCGCCCAGCACCAGGCCAAGGTCTACGGCAAGGCGGCCGTCGGCGCTCCGCCGATGTCGGTGCCGCACCTCGACACCCGCGTCGTTGACGGCCAGGCGTCCCTGCTGTTCGGCCCGTACGCCGGCTTCAGCCCCAAGTTCCTGAAAACAGGATCGTGGTTCGACCTGCCCGGATCCATCCGTGCGCACAACCTCGGCCCGATGCTGGCGGTCGCTCGGGACAACTTCGCGCTCATCAAGTACCTGGTCGGCGAGCTGCTCGCCAACCGCGCCAAGAAGATGAAGGCGCTGCAGGAGTTCATGCCGACCGCGAAGAGCGAGGACTGGGAACTCATCACGGCCGGCCAGCGCGTCCAGGTGATGAAGAAGGATGCGAAGAAGGGCGGCGTGCTGCAGTTCGGCACCGAGGTGGTCGCCGCAGAGGACGGCTCGATCGCGGGCCTTCTCGGGGCCTCGCCCGGCGCATCCACCGCCGTACCGATCATGGTGGACCTGCTGAAGCGCTGCTTCCCCGACCGCTTCTCCGCCTGGCTACCGACGCTCAAGGAGCTCATCCCGACGGTCGGGACGACGCTCAACGACAAGCCGGACGAGGCCGAGCGCGTACTCGAGACGACGGCCGGAACGCTGCAGCTCCAGCAGTAGGGCGCTGGACAGCTGCGTGGGCGACCTGTTATGGTCGTCAACGCTATGAAGTGAGAACCTCCAGACGTCCCGCGCCTGAGGCGCCGTCGATGTGAGTGAGGACCCTTCGGTCACTGCGCTGCCCGGTCAGGCACCTGGGCGCTCCAGCGCCGCTCACGACGGAGACCGCCCGGCGGGAACCTGCTCCTTGTGGAGCGCCCGGAAAGGCGGTTCCCATGCCAACGATCACTCTCACACCTCTCCGCGCCGACGGCGTCTCGGTCACCTACGGCGAGCGGCGGGTGCTCAGCGACGTGTCGCTGACCGTCGCCCCCGGCTCCCGGCTGGGCCTCATCGGCGAGAACGGTGCGGGCAAGTCGACGCTCCTGCGCATGCTGGCCGGCGCGGAGACGCCCGACACCGGCGTCTTCACCCGGCCGGCGCGCACCGGCTTCCTCTGGCAGGAGGTACGGTTCGAGCCGGGTGACACCCTCGGCGCCCTCATCGAGCACGCTCTGGCCGACGTCCGTGCGATCGAGCGTGAGCTCCAGCACGCGGCCACCGCACTGGGCGCCGGTGATGCGGACGCCGAGGCGCGTTACGACGTCGCTCTCGCCGCCGCGGAGCGCGCCGAGATCTGGACGGTGGACGCGCGTCGCGATGAGCTGCTCGACGGGCTCGGCGTGGCCGGCATCCCGCTGGCCCGGCGGCTCAGCGAGGTGTCCGGCGGCCAGCGGAGCCGGTTCGCCCTCGCAGCCCTGCTGCTCGGGCGACCCGATGCCCTGCTGCTCGACGAGCCGACCAACCACCTGGACGACGAAGCAGCGGCCTTCCTGGAGCGGCAGTTGCGGGGCTGGGCGGGGCCGGTCGTGTTCGCGAGCCACGATCGCGCGTTCCTGGATGCGGTGGCGACCGGGCTGCTGGATCTCGATCCCGCCCGCTCCGGGACCACCGTGTTCGGCGGCGGGTACAGCGACTACCTGGCGGAGAAGTCCGCTGAGCGCGCGCGCTGGGAGAAGCAGCATGCCGACGAACAGGAGGAACTGAAGGCGCTGAAGCATGCCGCCGATGTGACGGCCCGCTCGATCGCCTGGTCGGGGAAGATCCGCGACAACGACAAGTTCGTCAAGTCGGTGAAAGGAAACGCGCTCGACAAACAGATCTCCCGACGGATCCGCAACGCGGAGGGACGGCTGGAGGAATTGCGCAGCACCCAGGTGCGCAAGCCTCCCGCCCGGCTCGGCTTCGCCGGCATCCCATCGGGGTTCCAGGCGCTCGGCGACGACGCGGGACTGCTGGTGCAGGCCCGAGGGGTGCGGATCCCCGGTCGCCTGGACGTCGGCGAGTTCTCGGTCGCCCGGGATGCGCGCATCCTGGTGACGGGGGCGAACGGTGCCGGCAAGTCGACGCTGCTCGCCGTGCTGGCCGGCCGGCTGGAGCCGGAGGCGGGGTCGGTGCAGCGCAGGCGCGGGCTGCGCGTTGGGCTGCTGGAGCAGGATGTGCGGTTCGGCGACCCCGCAGCATCACCGAGGCGGATCTACGAGAGCGTCGTGGGCGAACGCCGGGCGGAGTCGGTGCCTCTGACCTCGCTCGGTCTGATCGCCCCGCGCGACGCGGACCGGTCGGTCGGCACCCTCTCGGTCGGTCAGCAGCGGCGTATGGCGCTCGCGCTGATCATCGCCCGCCCGCCGCATCTCTTCCTGCTCGACGAGCCGACGAATCACCTCTCGCTCGGGCTTGCCACGGAGTTGGAGGAGGCGCTCGGCGCGTACCCGGGGGCCGTCGTCGTCGCGAGCCACGACCGCTGGCTGCGCTCCGGCTGGAAGGGGGAGACGGTGCACCTTGCTTAAGATTCGAACGTATGTTCGAATAGTTCCATGCGTTGGAGTGGTCAGGAGTTGTCGGTCGATGAGCCTTCCGCGCTGCCTGGGCTCGCCCGCCTGAACAACCTCGTCCGCTCCGTGCGGACACCCGACTTCGCCGGCATCACGTTCCACGAGGTGCTGGCGAAGTCGGCCCTCAACAAGATCCCCGGCGGGGGAGGGCCCATGCCGTTCGGCTGGACCATCAATCCCTATCGCGGGTGCTCGCACGCCTGCGTGTACTGCTTCGCGCGACCGACGCACACGTATCTCGACCTCGACTCCGGGAAAGACTTCGACAACGAGATCATCGTGAAGGTGAATGTCGCCGAGGTTCTGCGGAAAGAGCTGTCGAAGCCCAGCTGGGGGCATCATCCCGTAGCGCTGGGCACCAACACCGACCCCTATCAGCGGGCGGAGGGCCGCTACTCGCTCATGCCCGGGATCATCGACGCGCTCGCCGACTCGGGCACGCCGTTCAGCATCCTGACCAAGGGCTCGCTGTTGCGACGCGATCTCGACCGGTTGGTCGAGGCGAACAAGCGGGTGCCCGTCGACCTCGCGATGTCGATCGCGGTGTACGACGACGAGCTGCAGCAGTCCGTCGAGCCCGGCACCCCGACCACCAAGGCGCGTCTCGCCACGGTGACGGCGGTCCGCGAGCACGGGCTCGACTGTGGGGTGTTCCTCATGCCGATAATCCCGTACCTCACCGACACCAAGGCCCATCTCGATGAGGCGCTGCGCCAGGCGAAGGAGGCCGGGGCGACCTCGGTGCTGTACTCGGCGCTCCACCTGAAGCCCGGCGTGAAGGAGTGGTTCTATCTGTGGCTGGGGCGCGAGCATCCCGAACTCCTGCCGCAGTACCGGCAGATGTACGGGCGCGGTAGGTACGCGCCGAAGGAGTATCGCGGGTGGTTGGCCGGGCGGATCAAGCCGCTCATCCGCGCATACGGGCTGGAGCGCGGGGAGGAGGATCCGGCAACGGGAGGCGTCCGGTCGAGTGCGCTCGGGATGCTGCGCAATGACGAGGGGGAACGGCAGAGCGTAGGCTCGGCGGTGCGGGCGACCGCGGGGGCGGAGGCGCCGGACGCGGCGTCGATCGTGAGCGCATCCCTGACGGGGCTGGGGGTGCAGCCGACACTGTTCTGACGCGGGGTACACACGGGCGCACACGACCGGGGTACACAGGGGCGTCGGCGGATGCCATAATCCCGAAGGGACCGAGACATGCTCGGATCCGGAAGGGACAGGACGTGTCGCTCGGTCTGCCCAGCCACCTGGCGCGACCCGCGAACTCCCGCGCCCTCGCCGCGGCAGCCCGCTGGGCCGGCCTGGTCTGCCTGGGAGCAGCCGTCGTAAACGTCGGGACGTCGAGCCTGAGCAACGGCAACGTCACCTCCTGGGTGACGCTGCTCGTGCTGGTCCCGATGGTCGCGCTTCTTCTAGCCCTGTCGCGCGGTCGCACGGTCGGGCTCACCATGGCGTACCTGCTCGTCGGCACGGTATGCACATACTTCTATGTCGTCGCCTTGCTCACGGGTACGCCGGCCTACCACGACACGAATCTCTTCGTGATCGCACTCCCCGTCGTCGCCATGACCCTGGTCGGCGGAACCGGCACGGGGGCGCTCGTCGGCATCCTCTGGGCCACGGCCGGCTTCGCGCTGGCGGAGGCGGCGGTCATCCTGGGAGCGGCGACGACGGACCGCGTCTACATCCCCGACGCCATCTCACTGGGTGCCTATCTGCTCCTCGTCGGCGTGCTCGCCTTCGACGGGCTGACACGTGGAACCCGGTCGCGTGCGCAGACCGCCCTGCACCGTGCAGTGCGCGACGCCCGGCTCGTCGACCTGCGTCGCGAACTCGTGGCCGCCTCCACCGCCGATCTCCACGACACGGTCCTCAGCGAGCTCGTCGCGGTCGCCGCGTCGGAGCCCGGACCGCTCGACGAGCGACTCGCCCGCCGGATCGAGGCCGACCTCCGCGGCCTAGGAACGGGCGCCCACGAGGGAGCTGCTGCCGAGAGCGAGCCCGCGCACGCGGAGGCGGACCCCTGGTACGACAGCGAACTCCACCGCGCCATCGAGGCCGCCCGCGACGAGGGACTCACCGTCGACATCTCCGGCGACCGCGCGCCCTACGTGCGGCTCAGCGAGGATGCGCGCCGCGCGCTCGGCCTAGCGGTGCGTCAGTGCCTGGTCAATGTCGTCCGCCACTCCGGCAGCCCCAGCGCCGAGGTCGCCCTGTCGGCCGGGGGCGGATCCGTGTCGGTCATGGTGGTGGATGGAGGCAGCGGCTTCCCGGTGTCCGCGCCGGCCGCCGACCGGCTGGGCCTGCGGCAGTCCGTGGGTGACCGCATCGCCCGTGTCGGAGGCACCGTCGACATCTACTCGAGCGCCGATGTGGGCACGACCGTCATCATGACCGTGCCGATGGTCCCCGGCGCTGCTGAGACGTGGGGCCGAGCCGGATGACCGCCCTGAACCAGCGCACGATCGTCGGTGCGCGATCCGTCGCCATTGAGCGCACACCGCAACGGCTGGATCCGCTCGGCGCCCAGTCGGCCTGGCTGCTCGTCCCGCTCCTGGGGGCGCTGGCCCTCGCCTATGCCCTGTTCTCCACGATCCGGCATGCCGGACAGATCCGCGACCTCTCGATGGGCATCGTCGCGATCGTCGTGTTGTTCCTCGCCGTCCTTGTGGCGGCGATCCGCACGCATCCGGGTCTCGCCCCGTTCGGGCGATGGTCGCACTTCTCGATCATCGGCGTCACGCTCACTGCGGCCTGTGTGTTCACTGCGTCGGTGTGGGGAAGCAACGAGCGCATCCAGGACGACTGGGGTCAGATCGCTGTCGCACTACTCCTGGTCGCGATGCCCCTGTACCGCCCCATCGGAGAGGTCGCCGGCTCGGCGATCGTCGCGGCCGTAGTGCTCGGGTGTCTCGCCGCGGCGCAGCACTCTCTCGTCATCGCCAACAGCCCGCTGGTGTACGCCACGGTCTCTGCGACTCCCATCCTCGCGCTGGCTGCAGGCGGCGCCGGCTACGCGTGGACGATCACGGGTGAGACGTTGCGGTGGCGCGAGGTGGCCCGCGAGGGTCAGCAGCGGCTCGAAGGGGAGTTGCGTCAGGCGGCCGAGCGGATGATCGCGCAGGAGCGCATGACCGCACTGAACGTCGAGGCGGTGCCGTTCCTGACGGCACTGCTGCGAAGCGGAACCGTCACCGGCGAAGACGTCACGAAGGCGCGTGCGATCGCCGATCGCCTGCGCGGGACAGCGGTCCGCGCTGTGGCGCGCAGCTGGCTGGAGGACACCGTCGATCTCGCGCTCGCGCCCCGACTCGTGCAGTCGGCGTCCGTGGACACCGTAGGCCCCGCTCAGGCACACGTGGACGACCCCGACCGCCTGGAACGCGTGCTCACCGCCGACCAGCGGGCCATCGTCGGCGCGCTCATCGCGACCGTCGCGGCCCGTCCGGGACTCGACCCCGAGAGCCTGCGCGTCACGGCGAGCAACCCCGAGCGACCGAGATTCCTGCTGGAGGCGCACGTCGTCGAGCCCCGCGCGGACCTCCGTCGTGAGTTGCTTCCGCTGGTCAGCTCACTCAATTCGGTGGCCATGCAGGCGACGCTGCGCCTGCGCGCCGGCGACCTGGCCGTCAGGTTCACCTACCCTGGAGGGGGCTCGAACGATCGCGGAGGGAGGAGACGATGAGCAGCATCCACTCGGAGCGTCCGCAGGTGACGGTCCCGCACGCCGGTGGTCCGCACGCCGAGCCGCCGATCCGGCTGGCTATCCTCGACGACCATGAGCTGCTCCTCGACAGCCTGGCCTCCTGGATCGAGAAGAACGCGCCGGATTTCGACCTCGTCCTCCGCGCGAGCAGTTGGCTCGAACTCGTCCACAGCGACGCGTTCCCCACGGACCTCGTCATCATGGACCTGCAGCTCAAGGAGTCGGTCTCCATCGGCGCGCGCGTGCGCACATGCAGGGCGGCGGGTGCGAAGGTCGTCGTTCTGAGCGCTGTCGACACGCCGGAAGACCGGGATGCGGCGCTCGCCGCGGGCGCTCTGGCGTACGTCACCAAGTCGCAGCCGATCTCGGAGCTGTTGTCGGCCGCCCTTGCGGCTGCGGGACGCGGCGCGGGCCGCACCGCTCCGGCCCAGACCGCCTGGCGCCCCAAGCCGCTCATCCCGCAGTCGGCGAGACCCCGCCTCAGCGACGGTGAGCGGCAGGCGCTCGTGCTGTATGCCGATGGTCGCACCACCTCGGAGGTGGCGCGCGCGATGAACGTCCAGTACGAGACGGCGAAGACGTACCTGCGGCGGGTGCGGGAGAAGTACGGCAAGGCCGGGCGTCCGACGAGTTCGCGCGCGGACCTGATCCGCCGCGCCGCGGAGGACGGCTACCTCACCTGACGCGCTCACCTGACGCGCCTCACCTGACGTGCCGCGACGTCCGGGCGTCCCGTCCACATAGGATCGATGCGTGGCAAAACTGTATTTCCGCTACGGCGCGATGAACAGCGGCAAGAGCACGGCCATGCTTCAGGCCGCGTACAACTACGAGGAACGCGGCCACCGCGTCCTGCTCACGAAGCCGTCGATCGACACCAAGGGCGACCTCGGCATCCTTTCCCGGCTGGGCGTGACACGTGAGGTCGACTTCCTCATCACCCCGGAGACCGACGCATACGGCGCCTTTCAGCGGCATCGCGAGCGCACCATCAAGCGCTTCGACACCGACGTGAGTGCCCTGTTGGTGGATGAGGCGCAGTTCCTCACCGAGGCGCAGGTGGACGACCTGCTGCGCATCGCCCTGCTCGACGGCGTCCCGGTGCTCGCCTACGGCATCCGCACCGACTTCCAGACGGTCGCCTTCCCGGGCAGCCGTCGCCTGCTGGAGGTCGCGCACAGCCTCGAAGAGCTGAAGACGATCTGCCGCTGCGGCCGCAAGGCGATCTTCAACGCGCGGAAGATCGACGGCGTCTTCGTCTTCGACGGCGACCAGGTGGCCATCGACGGAGCGTCGGTCTCTTACGAGTCGTTGTGCGGAAACTGCTACCTTCAGGAAAGCCGAGGTGTCCTCAACAATGGCCGTCGGCACTGGCCTGTGGATGCGGCACCCGCCTATGTCGACGAGCCGGACCCCGATTTCACCTGAGGCACCGCTTCACCTGAGGCACCGCTTCACCTGAGGCGCTTCACCTGCTGGTCCGACCACTGGACGGCCCGACCCCTTGCGAAGGATTTGGACACATGAGAATTTCCGTGATCGGCTGCGGCTATCTCGGGGCCGTGCATGCCGCGTCCATGGCTCACCTGGGTCATGAGGTCGTCGGCATCGACGTCGACGAGGCGAAGATCGCCTCCCTCTCGGCCGGGCGCGCTCCGTTCTTCGAGCCCGGACTTCCTGAGGTGCTGCAAAGCGCATCCGCTTCGGGCCGTCTGCGCTTCACGACGGACTTCGCCGCCGCCGCCG
The DNA here is from genome assembly GCF_058138205.1 of Leifsonia sp. RCC_180. Taxonomy (NCBI): domain Bacteria; kingdom Bacillati; phylum Actinomycetota; class Actinomycetes; order Micrococcales; family Microbacteriaceae; genus Leifsonia; species Leifsonia sp. RCC_180. Next base: position 3,559,535 of record NZ_CP200340.1, read on the forward strand.
AGGCGGACGTGCACTTCGTGGCCGTCGGCACCCCGCAGGCGGCGGACGGGGATGCGGCGGACATGCGTTTCGTCGACGCGGCCTTCGCCACCCTCCTCGAGTATGCGAAGCCCGGCGACCTCATCGTCGGCAAGAGCACCGTCCCGGTGGGGACGGCCGCACGGCTGGCCGCTCTCGTGGCCGAGCGCCAGCCGGGTGCGACGCTGGCCTGGAATCCGGAGTTCCTGCGCGAGGGCTTCGCCGTGAAAGACACGGTCAGCCCCGACCGGCTGGTGTACGGCGTGCCGGAGGGCGAGGCGGGGGAGCGCGCCGCCCGGCTGCTGGACGAGGTCTACGCCTCTGCGGTCGCGACGGGCACTCCGATCATCGTCACCGACTACGCGACGGCGGAACTCGTCAAAGTGTCCGCCAACGCGTTCCTCGCGACCAAGATCTCCTTCATCAACGCCATGGCCGAGATCGCCGAGGTGACGGGAGCCGATGTGACGAAGCTCGCCGACGCGATCGGTCACGACGCCCGCATCGGCCGCCGCTTCCTGAATGCAGGGGTCGGTTTCGGCGGCGGCTGCCTGCCGAAGGACATCCGCGCGTTCAGCGCCCGGGCACGGGAGCTCGGGGTGGGGGAGTCGCTGCAGTTCCTCGACGAGGTCGACAAGATCAATCTGCGTCGCCGCGCACGCGTGGTCGAGATGGTCCGGGAGGAAGCGGGTCGTCTCGAGGGCGTTCGCGTCGGTGTGCTCGGCCTCGCCTTCAAGCCGCATTCGGACGACGTCCGTGATTCGCCGGCCCTCGAGATCGCGATGCGGCTGGCCGAGGCGGGTGCAGTGGTGATCGCCACCGACCCGCAGGCTGTGGAGAACGCGCGCCGCCGCGCGCCGGCGCTGTCGTTCGTGGAGACCGCGGAAGAAGCGGTGCGGGATGCGGATGTCGTCCTGCTGATCACCGAGTGGCCGGAGTTCACGGGCCTCGACCCCGAGGCTCTGGGCGAACTGGTGGCGCACCGCACGGTGATCGACGGGCGCAACTCGCTCAATCCCGCCGCGTGGCGCGCCGCCGGGTGGGCGTACCGCGGGCTCGGTCGCTGACCCGGCGCTCACAGCGCGTTCATCGCCTCGCAAACTCGCCCCATTTGGGGGCCGCCAAAAAAGTGAGGATTTGTTAGATTTGTCGTATGGCGACAGGTCTCACGGAGCCGGACGCGCCGCCGCGTCCCGCGGATGCGCCGTCGAACGCGCCCCGGCGCGGTCGGTGGTGGCTCCGGCTGCATCTGCGCCATCCCGTCACCATCGGCATCCTCGTCGGCATCGGCGTCGTTCTCCTCTTCGCCATCGTGTGGATCGGCGCCCGCGGCTACCTGGCGCAACGAGCGCTCACCGATGCCATCCCGGCTGCGGAGCAGGTCAAGACCGCCATCGGGTCCGGTGACCTGAAAGCGGCAGGCCGGGCGGCCGACGCCCTGAGCCGGAAGACGCACCAGGCGGCAACGCTCACCTCGGATCCCGTCTGGCTGACGGCCGAGGGGGTGCCGTGGATCGGACCCAACCTCACCGCCGTTCGGACGGCCGCTGCCGCATCCGACGAGGTGGCCTCCCATGTCGTCGAGCCGTTGGTCGCCGCCGGCGCGGCGGTCGACCTGCGGGCGCTGGCGATCCGCAACGGCCGGATCGACCTCGCTCCCCTCACGGCCGCGCAACCGGCGGTCGCCAAGGCCGGCAAGGCCTTCACGGCCGCGCGGGCGAGCGTCGCCACGATCGAGACCGGCGCACTGATCAGTCCGATCGCGGGCGGCGTCGACCGCCTCCACGACGTGCTGGACCGTGCAGCTCCGGAGATGGACGCGATCGGCAATGCCGTGCGCCTGCTGCCGTCGATGCTCGGGGCAGACGGCCCCCGCGACTACCTGCTCGCCGCTCAGAACCCTGCCGAGCTCCGCGCGACCGGCGGGCTGATCGGGGCGGTCGCCCTCGTGCACGCCGACAACGGGGCGGTCACGCTGCAGCGTCAGTCCGCGGGGACATCGATCGGTCCCTGGCCGACGCCGGTTGCCGACGTCCCCCTGAACACCGTCGGTCTCTACGGTCCGCTGGTCGGACGCTACCTGCAGGATGCGAACCTCACGCCGGACTTCCCGCTCGCGGCGGCAACGGCCTCCCGGATGTGGACCACCATGTACGGCGGGACCGTCGATGGTGTCGTCGCGGTCGATCCGGTGGTCCTCAGCGGGCTGCTGAAGTCGACCGGTCCTGTGACGCTTCCGTCGGGAGATCGGCTGACTTCGTCGAACGCGGTCAAGCTGCTCCTGAGCGACGTCTACCAGCGATACACCGACCCGGCCCAGCAGGATGCGTTCTTCGCCTCCGCCGCGAGTGCGGTGTTCGACCGGATGTCGTCCGGTGATGTGGACGCGAAGAAGCTGGTGACCGCGCTGGCCGACGCCGGCGAATCCCGGCGAGTGCTGATCTGGAGCACGCACGACGACGATCAGAAGATCCTCGGGCAGACGACCCTCGCGGGCAGTCTTCCCCTCTCCGACCTGTCGACGGCAGGGATCGGCGTCTACTTCAACGACGCTACGGGCGCGAAGATGGACTACTACCTCGGCACCTCCGTCGCGGCAGGGTCCGCAGTGTGCCGTGCCGACGGCAAGCCGTCGACGGTCGTCCGCGTGACGCTGACGAACAAGGCGCCGGCCGACGCAGGGACGGCACTTCCGCGCTACGTCACCGGCGGCGGCACCTACGGCGTCCATCCCGGGAACATCCGTACGCGGGTGGCGGTCTACGGGCCGGCAGGCGGGCTGCTGGCAGCGACCCAGAGCGACGGTGAGAACTACACGACCGTCGCAGGCGTCGACCGCTCACGCCCGGTGAGCCTCTACACCGTCGAGCTGGCGCCAGGGGAGTCGAGGACGGTCACGGTGCAGTTCCTGAATGACCGGCAGACGTCATCCGATCTCAGCGTCGTGACCACGCCCACGCTGCCCGGGGACGGTACGACCCCCGATGTGGGGGCAGGAAATGCCGTCGCGCCCATTGTCGTTCAGTGCTCAACGGTCGTAAAGTGAAGATTACTCAACTGATAACCCGACCGTGAGCCGGGCCCCTACAGAAAGGCGGGCCGATGTTCAAGAAGATCCTGGCGGCAGTCGCCGTGACCGCGGGGCTGCTGCTTGCGGCTCCCGCGGCGGCGAACGCTGTCAACTACACCGACGGCGCCCAGTGCAAGTTCGACGTCAGCGTCGTGGAGGCAGGCGGAACCGCAACACTCGTCTGCATCCCGGGCACCTGGTCGCCCGGCGAGGCCATCAACTGGACCGTGACCGGACAGAACGGTGCCCAGTTCAAGCTGGCATCGCTGAAGACCGCGACCAGCAGCCTCGCATTCACCAAGCACTCCAACGCTGACGGCAGCGACGTGCTGACCGTGACGCTCCCCGCGGATGCGTCCGGAACCTACAGCGTCGTCGGAGTCGGCCAGTCCAGCGGGCACGAGTGCCCCGCCTCGCTGACCGTCCTGCCGGCCGACCAGGCCAGCACCGTCCTCGACCCCGGAGACGGACTCGCCCACACGGGCTCGGTCGTCGCCACCTGGGCGGCCTGGATGGGCGGTTCGCTCGTCATCCTGGGCCTCATCGCCCTCGCGGTGGTCGGCTGGGTGCGCAAGGTCAAGGCGTCCTGACACCACTATCGATGATTCCCGGTCCGGCCTTCGTGGCCGGGCCGGGAATCACTGTGTGAGGAGTGCGTTACACCTGGAGTGAGCGCCACCAGGATCCCCCTCAACGTCCTCGATCTCGCCAGCCGTCCGGCCGGAGGGACCAACTCCGACGCCGTCGCCGGCACCGTGCAGCTCGCGCAGGCCGCTGAGCGCCTCGGCTACGACCGGTTCTGGGTCGCCGAGCACCACGGAATGCCGGCCATCGCCTCCAGCGCGCCGGCGGTGCTGATCGCCGGAGTCGCAGCGGCCACCGAGCGCATCCGGGTCGGCAGCGGCGGCGTCATGCTGCCCAACCACGCCCCGCTCGTCGTCGCAGAACAGTTCGGAACGCTCCGTGCCCTGTACGGCGACCGCATCGACCTCGGAATCGGGCGCGCGCCCGGGACCGACGGGGCGACCGCGATGGCGCTCCGGCGCAGCGCCGAGGGGCTCGGCGTCGAAGACTTCCCGCAGCAGCTGCTCGACCTGTTCGGCTTCTTCTACGGCGGGGTGAGCGACGCCAATCCGCTGCACGGTGTGACCGCCATCCCGGGCCTCGGCGACGCCCCACAGATCTGGCTCCTCGGCTCGAGCGGATACAGCGCTCAGGTCGCTGCGGCGCTCGGCATCCGATTCGCCTTCGCCCACCACTTCGCTGGGGAGAACACCGAGGCGGCGCTGGACCTCTACCGTTCGCGGTTCGAGCCGAGCGACCTGCTCGCCGAACCGCACACGATGATCGCCGTCAACGTCGTCTCCGACGACGACCCTGAGACGGTGCGCGCGCTGTCCCTCCCGGGCCAGCTGTCGTTCCTGCGGATGCGCCGAGGGCTGAAGCCCGAGCCGGTCAGCGTCGAGGAGGCTCTCGCCTACGAGTTCAGCCCCCTGGAGGAGGAGTTCATCGCCAACCGGAACGCGCGCCAGGCCGTCGGGACCCCCGACGAGGTGAAGGCCCGGCTCGACTCCCTGCTGGCGTCGACCCAGGTGGACGAGCTGATGGTCTCGTCGGGGGCAGCGACCGTGGAGGGCCGCATCCGTTCGCTCGAGATCGTCCGGGAGCTGTACCCCGCAGCATGACGGACCGTGACGGTCGACCGCGCGGCGGTGCGCCTCGCCGGGTACCGTTGGGCCACATCCCCGTCCCGAGCAAAAGGCGGTTCCCACATGTCGCATCCACTCAACGTGGTCGGAGTGAGCGGAAGCCCCACCCACCCGTCGCGCACCACCGTGCTGGTCGATGAGGTCGCGCGCTCGTACGCCGACGCCGTCGGCGGGGTCTCGCGCACGATCCGGCTCGCGCCCCTGCTGCCGGAACTCGGCGCGGGCCCGTTCCGCAGTAGCCTCAGCCCAGTCGTCATCGAGGCGCTGGAGGCGGTCGAGAACGCCGACATCCTCGTCGTCGGCTCACCCGCGTATCGGGCCACCTACACCGGCCTCTTCAAGCTGTTCTTCGACCACGTCGGCCAGTACGCCCTCGTCGACAAGCCGATCGTCCTCACCGCCACGGGCGGCAGCGATCGCCACGCCCTCCTGGTGGAGCACCAGATGCGGCCCCTGTTCGGCTTCTTCCAGTCGCTGACCCTGCCCCTCGGCATCTACGCGGCCGAAAGCGACTTCGCCGACTACGAGATCAGCTCGCAGGACCTCCGCGACCGCATCGACACGGCGGTCTCGCGCACCCTGCCGCTGATCCGCTCGGACAGCGACGCGTCGCGGTTCCCGGAGCCCGAGTTCGCTCGTCCCGACGCGTTCTAGGATGCATGGTCGGGTGCGCCCCGCGCGCTCCCCAAACGCCGCTGCGGGGACCCCATTAGACAGCAGCGAGCAGTGAAAAAAGCCGGTGGGCACGTGATCGCTTCGCGATCCTCGTGCCCACCGGCTTTTTCACTACGTCGGGGTGACAGGATTTGAACCTGCGGCCTCTTCGTCCCGAACGAAGCGCGCTACCAAGCTGCGCCACACCCCGAAGGCCTCATCCAGGATACACGAGCGCAGCGCCGCTCATGACCACAGCGACCGCTGAACTGGGCTCAGGGTGCGGCGGTCAGGGTGACGAGCGTCGCCTCCGGCCGGCAGGCGAAACGCACTGGAGCGAAGATCGAGGTGCCCAGGCCCGCCGACACGTTGAGGTAGGCCGAACGGAAGGCGTGACGCCAGACGCTCAACCCTTTGACCTGGCTGCGCGGGACGTCGCAGTTCGTGACCAGTGCGCCGAACCCGGGCACGCACACCTGTCCGCCGTGCGTGTGCCCGGCGAAGATCATGGCGGCGCCGTAGGTCACGAACGCATCGAGCACCCGGCGGTACGGCGCATGGACGACGCCGAGCGTGACGGTCTGCCGCTCAGGGCGAGGCCCCTCGTCCGGCCAGGTGTTGTCGTCGGAGAACGGGTCGTCTTCGCGCAGTTCATCGAGTGCGCCCGGGATGGCCTCCACCCGGTCGAAGCGGATGTGCGGGTCGTCGACGCCGAAGAACTCCAGGTAGGTGCCTCGGACCTCGAGCGCCGCGGCCCGGTTGTCCAGGTCCAGCCAGCCGAGATCGCGGAAGAACGCGGTCAGCGATGCGGTGTCGAGTCGCGGCGCGACAGAGGGCCGCTTCTTCGACGGCCCCAGGAAGTACTTGAGCGGGTTCTTGAACTGCGGTCCGAAGTAGTCGTTGGAGCCGTGGACGAAGACGCCGGGGATGCCCTGGAAGCCCTCGTAAGCGGCTCGGACGCCTTCCAGCCCGTGCTCGTGGCCGAGCACGTCGCCTGTCTCGACGATCAGATCCGGCTTCAGGCGGGCGAGGGAGCGGATCCACTCCTGCTTGTCGCGCTGCCACGGAGCCATGTGCAGGTCGGAGAGGTGCAGCACGCGGATGGGCTCGGCGCCTGCAGGGAGGACCGGCGCGCTCACCTCTCGCAGGGTGTACGCGCGACGCTCGACCAGCGAACCGTACGCGAACGCCGCAGCGCCCGCCCCCGCCACGAGGGCCAGGGCGGACGCCGCGGGATGAAGACCTCCGCGAGCCACTAGCCGCCCGCGCCCGGGGTCGGCGCACCGCTGGCCGCTGAGAGCGCCAGCGTCACCTGGCTGCCCGGCTTCGCGGCCGAACCGCCCGCAGGGTCCTGAGACTGCACGGTCGCCGTTGGACTGTTGCCGCCCGCGGTCTTGACCTTGAATCCCGCCGCCGTGAGTGCGGCCAGCGCATCCCCGTACTTCTGACCGACCACGTTCGGCACGGCGACAAGGGACCCGTTGCTCGTGAAGAGCGTGATCGGGGTGCCCTTGCTCACCTGGGTGCCGGGCCCCGGATCAGTTCCGGAAATCGTTCCCGCCGGCGCCACCGAGTCCTGCGGTCCGCCGTCGGCCGAGTCGAGACCCAGGCCGGTGAGGATGGACTTCGCCTCGTCGGGCGTCTTGCCGGTCAGATCCGGAATGGCGACCTGTACGCCGCGCGTGAGCTTGTCGGGCGCCGCGGGGAAGTCGTCGCCGCCGTACTTGGCGACCGCGGCGGTCATCATGTTCCGCATGACCGCGGTACGAGCGATGGCGGGAGTGGTGCCGTGCGTCGGGAAGATCCGGCGCATGTCCACGTGGCCGGTGATGTTGCCGACCCAGTACGCACCGGCGACCTTCGTGGTGGCGGCGACCAGCCAGAGCTGCTCGTTGCCGTCCGTCGTGCCGGTCTTACCGAGCATGTCCTTGCCGGTGCGGTTCATCCCCGCGGCGGTTCCGCCCTGGAGCGGGCCCTGGAGCGCCTTCGCCATGGTGTTCGCGACGGCGGGGTCGACAGCCTGGGAGCACTTCGTGGCCGGCGGTGGGACCTCCTTGCCGGTGCCGTCGATGATCTTGTCGATCACGATCGGGGTGCAGGTCAGGCCGTTGTTGGCGATGCCCGCGAAGGCGGTGGCCATGGTGAGTGGTGCGATGTTGTTCGTACCGAGCACTGAGGCAGGGTTGCTGTCCAAGGGGGCACCGGTCGCGGTGTGGACACCGAAGGATTCGGCATCCTTCTTGATCTCGCAGAGGTCAAGCTGGTACGCCATCGCGACGAATGCGGTGTTGATCGAGTTCGTGGTCGCGTTCTGGGCGCTCCGGATGCCTTCCTCGCCGCCGGAGTCGTTGGTCGGCTTCCACGGGCCGCCCCAGGCGGCTCCCGGGCAGCTGTCCTTGAACCTCGACTGGTCGTAGGTGCGGACGTTCGCGTTCACGCTCTCGTTCAGCGAGTGGCCCTGCTTCAGCCACTCGGCGAGCGTGAAGACCTTGTACGTCGAGCCGACCTGGAAGCCGTTGGATCCGCCGTAGGCCTGATCGGTGGCGTAGTTCACCGAGGTGTAGTCGGTGCTGGTGTTCAGCACGTCGGGGTCCTGGCTGTACTTCTTGTTCTGCGCCATGTAGAGCACACGGCCGGTGCCCGGCTGCACGCCGGTCAGCACGCCACCGAGGTTGGCCCTGTCGTACGACGGCGGCACGTAGGAGGCGATGGTCTCCTCGGCGGTCTGCTGCAGCTGGAGGTCGAGGGAGGTGTAGATCTTGAAGCCGCCGCGGTTGAAGTTGGACGCGCGGGTGTCCTCGTCGGCGCCGAAGGTCGGGTCGTTGAGGATGGTCTTCTGCACGTAGTCGCAGAAGTACGCCGACCCGCCCGCGGTCTGGCAGCCGCGCACCGACGGGGTGATGACCGGCTGGATCGGGGTCTTGACCGCCTCGTCGTACTGCGTCTTGGTCAGCTTCTTGTACTGGTACATCTTCTGAAGGATGTAATCGCGACGCTCTTTGTTCTTCGCGTAGCCGTTGGCCGCACCGTTGTCCTTGGAGTCCGGACTGTCGATCTTCAGGCTCGTGGGCTCGTTCACGATCGCGACCAGGCTCGCCGCCTGAGCGGGAGTCAGCGCCGCGGCGGTGGTGTTGTAGTAGTAGCGCGCAGCCGCCTCGATGCCGTACACCGAGCCGCCGAATCCGGCGATGTTCAGGTAGCCCACCAGGATCTGGTCCTTGGTGAACTTCTTCTCGATGCCGATCGCGTACTTCATCTCCTTGACCTTGCGGTCAGGGGAGACACCGGTCGATTCGGTGACGCAGTCCTGGTACTTGGCCTTCTGCTCCTTGGACTTGACCGGGAGCGCCTCGCACTTCTGCAGGAGCACGTTCTTCACGTACTGCTGGGTGATCGAGGATCCGCCCTGGACGCTGCCGCCGCCGACGGTCGAGAGGACACCGCGGACGGTGCCCTGGATGTCGACGCCGCCATGGCTGTAGAAGCGAGGGTCCTCACCCGCGATGGCCGCATCCTTGGCCGCCTGGGAGATCTGGTTGAACGCGACCGGGAGGCGGTTCTGGGAGTAGAAGGTCGCCAGGGGCACATCCTGGTCGCCGTTCTTCGCATAGATGGTGGTCGGCTGGGCGAGCTGATCGATGTTCAGGTACTCCGGGAGACCTTCGAACACACCGATGCTGTTATTGGCGGCCATACCCGTGACCGCGATCGCGGGGGTGACGGCGGCGGTGACCAGAAGACCGGCCACAACACTCATGCCGATGAAAGCACCGGCGGCGCCGAGCACACCTCTAGCCTGTGGTTTTTGCGCAGACATAGGATCAGAGTAGGTGATGAACCTGCAAAATCCCCCGATTCGAGGAGCACGATGCCGCGCTGGGAGTACCTGACCACCCCGCTGATGATCCACAACACTGCAGCGATTCTGAACAACTGGGGTTCGGAGGGATGGGAGCTGGTGCAGGTCGTCACCGGCCCGGAGGGCGGCCTCGTCGCCTACCTCAAGCGCCCGCTGCAGGATGAGGAGCAGGCCTGATGGCCGACGTGGAGGCGCGTCTCGCGCAGCTCGGGATCGAACTGCCCGACGTCGTCCCGCCCGTAGCCGCATATACCCCCGCGGTCCTGGACGGCTCGTACGTGTACACGTCGGGGCAGCTCCCGATGGTGTCGGGCGCGCTGCCCGCCACCGGCAAGGTCGGCGAAGGGCACGGCCTCGTCTCGGCCGCCGATGCCAAGGAGTACGCACGCATCTCGGCGCTGAACGCCCTGGCTGCGGCGAAGAGCGTCCTCGGGTCGCTCGACCGCGTCCGCCGCGTGGTGAAGGTCGTCGGGTTCGTGGCGTCCGACCCCGCGTTCACCGGTCAGCCCGGCGTGATCAACGGCGCCTCGGAGGTGCTCGGTGAGATCTTCGGTGACGCCGGAGTGCACGCGCGATCGGCGGTGGGCGTCGCGGTGCTGCCGCTCGACTCCCCGGTCGAGGTGGAGCTGGTGCTCGCGGTCGACTGACGCGCCGCACGAACGAACGACGAAGGGGCGGCACCGCTGGCGCCGCCCCTTCGTCGTGCCCGCAGCTCGCTACGAGAGCTTGGCCTGGATCGAGCTCATCACGGCCGTGTCGGCGAGGGTCGTCGTGTCGCCGACCTCGCGACCCTCCGCCACATCCCGCAGCAGGCGCCGCATGATCTTGCCGGAACGGGTCTTCGGCAGCTCCGTGACGATGAAGATGTCGCGCGGGCGGGCGATCGCACCGATCTGCTCGGCGACGTGTTTGCGCAGCTCGGCTGCCACATCCATCGCGCCGGCCTGCTCCAGCTGGTTCTGCTTGATGATGACGAACGCCACCACGGCCTGACCGGTCGTCTCGTCGTTGGCGCCCACCACCGCGGCCTCGGCCGTGAAGGGATGCGCGACCAGCGCCGACTCGATCTCCGCCGTGGAGAGGCGGTGTCCGGAGACGTTCATGACGTCGTCCACACGGCCCAGCAACCAGATGTCGCCGTCCATGTCGTACCGGGCGCCGTCGCCGGCGAAGTACTTGTCGCCGAACTTCGACCAATAGGTCTCCTTGAAGCGCTCCGGGTCGCCCCAGATGCCGCGGAGCATGCTCGGCCACGGTTCGGTGACCACGAGCAGGCCGCCCTGGTCCTTGCCGACGGGTGTCCCGGTCTCATCGAGGATGTCGATGGAGATTCCGGGCAGCGGCACCTGTGCGCTGCCCGGCTTCAGCGTGGTCACTCCGGGCAGGGCCGAGACCATGATCGCGCCGGTCTCCGTCTGCCACCAGGTGTCGACGATGGGGGTCTGATCGCCGCCGATGACCTCGCGGTACCACATCCACGCCTCTGGATTGATCGGCTCACCGACCGAACCCAGCACGCGCAGGCTCGACAGGTCGAACTTCTGCGGGTGCTGCCGGCCGATCTTCATGAACGAGCGGATCGCGGTCGGGGCGGTGTAGAAGATGGAGACCTTGTACTTCTCGATGATCTCCCACCAGCGGCCGGGATGCGGGGTCTCGGGCGTGCCCTCGTACATGACCTGCGTCGCGCCGTTCGCGAGCGGGCCGTAGACGACGTACGTGTGCCCCGTGATCCAGCCGACATCGGCGCTGCACCAGTAGACGTCCGACTCCGGGTGCAGGTCGAAGACGAATTTCTGCGTGAAGGACGACTGCGTCAGGTAGCCGCCCGAGGTGTGCAGGATGCCCTTCGGCTTCCCCGTCGTGCCGGAGGTGTACAGGATGAACAGCGGCTGCTCGGCCGGGAACGCCTTCGCGACGTGGTCGGCATCCACCAGGGCGATCTCGTCGTGCCACCACAGGTCCCGGCCCTCGGTCCACGCGACCTCGTTCTCGCCGCGCTTCACGACGAGCACGTGCTCGACGGTGGTCGCCTCGCCGGTGAGGGCTGCATCCACGGCGTCCTTGAGCGGGAAGACGCGGCCCTTGCGCCAGCCGCCGTCCGCGGTGATGACGAGCTTCGCCTCCGCGTCGTCGATCCGCGACCGCAGGCTCTCGGCGCTGAACCCGCCGAAGACCACCGAGTGGACGGCGCCGATCCGGGCGACGGCCAGCATCGCGATGACGGCCTCCGGGATCATCGGGAGGTAGATCGCGACGCGATCCCCTGCGCGGATGCCGAGGCTCGTGAGCAGATTGGCCGCCTTCTTCACTTCGGCCGTCAGCTCGGCGTAGGTGATCGAGCGCGAGTCGCCTGGCTCGCCCTCCCAGTGGATCGCCACACGGTCGCCGTTGCCGGCGAGGACATGGCGGTCGAGGCAGTTGTATGCGACGTTGAGCTCGCCGTCGTCGAACCACTTGGCGAAGGGAGGCTCGCTCCAGTCGAGGGTGCGGGTGAAGGGGGTGTGCCAGTGGATCAGCTCGCGTGCCTGGTCCGCCCAGAAGCCCAGGCGGTCCGCGGCCGCGCGCTCGTAGAGGCCGGCGTCGGCGATCGCGTCGGCGGCGAATTCGTCGCTCGGCGGGAATCGGCGGGCTTCGTGGAGCAGGTTGTCGATTGTGTTGCTCATGGGGAGTCTTTTCGCTCCTTTGCGATGCGGTCGTTTCGAGTCGTGGCGCGACAATGCCTGACTCTACAACCTGCTGTGAGGGCCGCCCCAGAAGACTTGCGTTTGCATCGATTCTGCGTAAACTGGACCCCGGCCGAATGTAAATTCGTGCGTGCGGCGCAATCGATTCCCCCCAATCCTGCGCCGCAGTGGCCGCACCTGTTCCCCCCAATAGGTGCGGCCCCCCTCTTTTTAACGCGGATTTCCGCGCTGTGACTCGTCCACAGGTCAGCGATCTGCTCGGTTGTCCACCGTTCTCGGTGATGACGACCGGCCGGCCGTCTCCCTTCGTAGCCTCGCCGCATGACTACTGACGGCATGACTACTGACCGCATGAGTACTGACGAGAGCGGCGACGAGTCGCGCGAGCCGGGGCTCTGGCGCACCTTCGGGCCGCTGGCCCCGTACCTGTTGCGCCCGGGCATCACGGACCTGTTCCTGACCGGTGGGGGCGAACTGTGGAGCGACGGGCCGCCTGACGGCCTGCGGCGCGAGAACGGGTGGCGTGCCGGCCCGCAGGAGGCCCGGGAGTTGGCGGTTCGCCTGATCGCGGCGGGCGGGCGGCACATCGACGAGGCGACGCCGTTCGTCGACGTTCGCCTGCGAGGGGGAGTCCGCGTGCACGCCGTGCTCCCACCCGTGTCGACCGGCGGAGCCCTCCTGTCGATTCGTGTGCCCCGGCGCAGTCAGCCGTCTCTCGACGACCTCGTCGCGGGCGGCGGGATGCCGTCGGCCGGCCGTGACCGGCTCCTGGCGGCCGTGCGCGCCCGGACGAACCTGCTCATCACCGGCGCCGGCGGAGCGGGCAAGACGACCCTGCTTGCGGCGCTGCTGGGCAATGCACCGCCGGGGGAGAGGATCGTCGTGATCGAAGATGTCGCCGAGCTCCGCATCCAGCACCCGCATGTGGTCGGGCTCGAGACGCGCCAGCCGAACCTCGAAGGCGCGGGAGGGGTCGACCTGCGACGTCTGGTCCGTGAGGCGCTGCGGATGAGGCCCGACCGCCTGGTACTCGGAGAGTGCCGAGGAGAAGAAGTGCGCGATCTCCTCGGAGCGCTCAACACCGGTCACGACGGCGGCGCAGGCACGATGCACGCGAATTCGCTCGAGGATGTGCCCGCGAGGCTCGAGGCGCTGGGCGCGCTCGCCGGGCTCGGCGAACAGGCGCTCGCGCGTCAAGCGGTCAGCGCGATCGGGCTCGTGGTCCACCTGGAGCGAGTGGACGGTGTCCGGCGCCTCTCGGGATTCGGCCGGCTGCGCCTCGACCGGGAGGGGCGGCTGACCGTCACGGTGGACGCCCCGGGCAAGGCCTCGGAGTGAGTGAGACACCGGGTGAGGGTCGGGGAGGCCGATTCCGTCGCGAGTGCGGACCGTGAAGCGGCAGAAGCCCGGCGAGGCAGCCGACGCGACGGCAGCGCTGGCCGAGTCTCTCGCAGTGCTACTCGACGCGGGGTTGAGCCCGCGATCGGCATGGACAGCGACGGCAGCGCATCGCGTGCATCCCGTCGCGGCCCGCGTGGTGAGCGCGCTGGCGAGTCAGCCGTCGTGCGCGCGTGCGCTGCTCGACGCGGCGAGCACGGAGGACGTGCGCATGATCGCTGCCGCCTGGAGGGTCGCGGAGCGCTCCGGCGCGCCTCTCGGGCACGCCCTGCGGACGGTCGGCGAGACGCTGCGCGATGTCGCGGAAGCCGAGCGGGAGGCCGACGTGGCACTCAGCGGACCGCGTGCGACCGCGCGGCTGATCTCGTGGCTTCCCGCGGTCGGAGTCGCGATGACGGTGGCGCTGGGTGCCGACCTCATCGGTACCGTGACGTCGACTGCCGGTGCGCTGGCGGTCGGGACGGGGCTGCTGCTCCTGTTCGGCGGGCGGTGGTGGATGCGCGCACTCGTGGTCGGCGCGCTTGCCCGCAAGCACACGGCCGGTCAGTTGGAGGAACTCGTCGCCGTTGCACTCGCCGGCGGCGCGTCCGCAGAGGCCGCGATCGAGACCGCACGGGCGGCGACGGCCGCTGCGGGGCTCCCCGCGAACGACGACGGTCCCGTACGGGCGGTGATCGACCTCGCAGCCTCCGCGGGCGCACCGGCCGCGGAGTTGTTGACAGCGGCGGCGCGCCAGCAGCGACGCTCCGCCCGCGCCGACGCTCGACGGTCTGCGGCGACGCTGGGCGTGAGGCTGCTGCTCCCGCTCGGCCTCTGCGTGCTGCCCAGCTTTCTGCTCCTCGCCGTGGCGCCGCTGGTGCTGTCGCTGCTCTCGTCCACAACGACGGGCCTCTGGTGACTTCTGCACAGATGAAGGGGATGCCCTCTCTGCCGGCGGGCCCGGACGAAGGATGGAAACGGAAGCAGAACGACGAGAGGGGCTCCCATGGTCCAGGTGATCGAGAAGGTACGCAGTATGCAGCGGCGGCTGCGCGAGGATCGGGGCGCGGCCACGGCGGAATACGCGATTACGATCCTCGCCGCGGTCGGCTTCGCAGGCCTCCTGGTCGCCTTGCTGAAGGGCGACGAGGTGAAAGCCATCCTGTCCGAGCTGGTGCATCGTGCACTCTCCGGTGGGTGAGCCGCAGATGAGTCACAGAACGCGTCGGCGAAGGTGGCGCTCCGACCGCGGCAGTGTGACCGCCGAGTTCGCCGTCGCACTGCCGGCAGTGCTCGCCTGTCTCGCACTGTGCGTTGGCGCTGTGTCCGGCTCCGCTCAGCTGGGTGCGCTGACAGCCGGTGCTGCAGCGGCAGCCCGGCTGGCGGGCCGGGGCGACGATCCGGCGGCGGCCCCCATCCCGGGCGGAGCGGGGATGGGCGTGGAACGGGCCGGGAGCACGGTCTGCGTGCGACTGACGGCGGCAGAAGACGCGACCCTCAGCCGGATCGGCGTTCGGTTGAGCGCTCGGGCGTGCGCGCTGGACGAAGGAGGTGCACGGTGACCGAGAGCCGCCTCCGGCGCTTTGCACGCGCAACGATCCTCGACGACCGGGGGAGCGGGTCTGTCCTGGCGCTGGGCATACTGTGCGCCGTGCTCACGCTGGCAGCCGGGGCCTTCCTGGTGGTGGGCGCAGGGGCGGCACACGCTCGGGCGGCTGCCGCTGCCGACCTCGCGGCGCTCGCCGCCGCCGACATCGTGAGCGGACGCGCTCCGGGCGTGCCGTGCGACACGGCAGCATCCATCGCGGAGGCGAACGGCGCCGGCCTCGCCGCCTGCGACCAGGCGGGTGTGGTCGTCACAGTCACCGTGGCCGTGCCGTATGCCGGTCTCAGCGCATCCGTGTCCGCGCGAGCGGGACCGCCCCGCGGAGCCGAATGGAGTCCCGGGTGACGTGCGTGGGGCCCGGAGTCAGTCGAAGACGGTCTCGAGGTAGCGGTACGAGACGGCCGTCGGTCCCCGGCCGTGGCCGTCGTCGGATGCGAACTCGAGTTCGGCACCCGAGGCGCGGATATAGAGGTAGTGCTTCGAGCCCTGTAGAGCGGAGATCTCCAAGCGAGGTCGGGCGTCTCCGGAATCGAGGAAACCGGTCGAGATCGTCTTTCCCTCGAGAGGACCGTCGATCAATTTGGCGGTGTACGTCGTCGTCGTTGCCATGCCCTTATTGTCCTCCGGAGCGTCGACGCGGCATAGACCTCGGGTCGTGCTCCCGCGGCTCTGAGGCGCGGACGCCGCGGAATTGCGAACTCTGCGCCCACGGCGAACGTCGATGACTCGATTAGGCGGACAAGCGGTGAAGGTGTGTATGGTTTGCCTGTCGGCCGCACGGACCACGTCTCGAGTGGATCGGCGTCTGCAGGGGGAGCGCGCCACGCCGTCCGGTCGGAACCCGACACAGTCAGCTGTGGCGACACAGTGCGTGCATATTAAGAGGAGTCAGGTGTCTGACACGAAGAAGCTCGTCATCGTCGAGTCACCGAACAAGGTGAAGTCGATCGCCCAGTACCTGGGCGACGGCTACGAGGTCATGGCCTCGGTCGGGCACATCCGCGACCTCATCGAGCCGAAGAACCTGCCCCCGGAGCTCAAAAAGGGGTCGCTGGGGAAGTTCTCGGTTGATGTGGAGAACGAGTTCGAGCCCTACTACGTGGTATCCGACCAGAAGAAGAAGACGGTCGCCGACCTGAAGCGCGCGCTCAAGAACGCCGACGAACTCCTCCTCGCGACGGATGAGGACCGCGAGGGCGAAGCCATCGCGTGGCACCTGGTCGAGGTCCTGAAGCCGAACGTTCCCGTCAAGCGGATGGTGTTCCACGAGATCACCCGCGAAGCGATCGAGCAGGCCCGCGACAACACCCGCGAGATCGACACCGCGCTGGTCGACGCGCAGGAGACCCGTCGCATCCTCGACCGGCTCTACGGCTACGAGGTCTCACCGGTGCTCTGGCGAAAGGTCGGCCCCGGCCTGTCCGCGGGCCGCGTGCAGTCCGCTGCGACCCGTCTCGTCGTCGACCGGGAGCGTGAACGCCTCGCATTCGTGCCGGCGTCGTATTGGGGGCTGACAGCCCAGCTCGCACCCGAGGGTGCCAACCCGTTCGACGCCAGGCTCGCCCGGCTCGACGGCGACCGCGTCGCAACAGGCCGCGACTTCGACGACCACGGCCGTCTCACCTCTGGGGCACGCACTCTCGACGAGGCATCCGCGACCGCGCTCGCTGCGGCGATCCGCCAGCCCAGCACCGACGTCGCCGTCTCGAAAGTCGACTCCAAGCCGTACTCGCGCCGGCCGGCAGCGCCGTTCACCACCTCCACCCTCCAACAGGAGGCGGCGCGCAAGCTCCGCTTCTCCGCCCGGCAGACGATGAGCGTCGCACAGACCCTGTACGAGAACGGCTACATCACCTATATGCGCACCGACTCCGCGTCGCTGTCGCAGCAGGCGACGAACGCGGCGCGGACGCAGGCAGCGAAGCTGTACGGTCCCGAGACCGTTCCGGTCAAGCCGCGCACCTACGCCTCCAAGAGCAAGAACGCCCAGGAGGCCCACGAGGCGATCCGTCCGTCCGGCGAGACGTTCCGCACGCCGGCCGAGCTGGAGCGCTCGCTGCGCGGACCGGAGTTCAGGCTCTACGACCTGATCTGGAAGCGGACGGTCGCCTCCCAGATGGCCGACGCCAAGGGGCAGACCGCCTCGGTGACCGTGCAGGCGCGCGTCACGGACGGTCCGCTCGATGGTTCGGTCGCCGAGTTCACGGCGAGCGGCACGGTGATCACGTTCCGCGGCTTCCTCAACGCCTACGAAGAGAGCAAGGACGAAGAGCGCAACGCGTCCGACGCGGCAGAGGCCAAGCTGCCGCCGCTCACCGAGAAGCAGCCCCTCAGCGTTCAGGATGTGGCGGCCGACGGCCACGAGACCACGCCTCCGCCCCGCTACACAGAGGCGAGCCTGGTGAAGAGCCTGGAAGAGCTGGGGATCGGGCGGCCCTCGACGTTCGCCAGCATCATCTCCACCATCATCGACCGCGGCTACGTCACCCAGCGCGGCCAGGCGCTCGTGCCCAGCTGGGTCGCCTTCTCGGTCGTGCGGCTGCTGGAGGACTACTTCGGCGACCTCGTCCAGTACGACTTCACCGCCGAGATGGAGGACGACCTCGACCGCATCGCCGACGGCGCGGCAGAACGGGTCGACTGGCTGAACAGCTTCTACTTCGGAAGCGACAAGCACAAGGGCCTCCGCAGGGTCATTGACAACCTCGGCGAGATCGACGCGCGGAGCATCAACTCCATCGCCATCGACGAGGGCGTGACGCTCCGCATCGGCAAGTACGGCCCGTATCTCGAGGTCGCCGACCCCGAAGCGGGTCCCGATGCCCCGCCGCGACGGGTCAACATCCCGCCGGAGCTCGCCCCCGACGAGCTCACGCCTGCCAAGGCGCACGAACTCATCGAGGCCCCGGTGCAGACCGACCGCGTGCTCGGTGCGAACCCGGAGAACGGTAAGCTCGTCCTCGCCAAGGACGGGCGCTTCGGCCCCTACGTCACGGAGGCCGACCCGGAAGAGGAGCCCACCGCCGACGCCAAGACCGGCGAGGTGACGGAACCGGCGAAGCGCACCAAGAAGGCGGCAGCGGCGAAGCCGCGCACCGCATCCCTTTTCAAGTCGATGGACCTCGGCTCGATCGATCTCGACACCGCACTCAAGCTGCTCGACCTGCCCCGCGTCGTCGGAGCCGATCCCGAAAGCGGAGACGAGATCCAGGCGCAGAACGGTCGCTACGGTCCGTACCTGAAGAAGGGGACGGACACCCGTTCCCTGCCGAGCGAGGACGACATCTTCGAGGTGGACCTCGCGGGCGCCCTGGAACTCTTCGCTCAGCCGAAGTACGGCAACCGTCGTGCCTCCAGTGCGCTCAAGGAGTTCGAGGCCGACCCGGTCAGTGGCAAGCCCATTCGCGTCAAGGACGGCCGTTTCGGCCCGTACGTGACCGATGGCGAGACGAACGCGACGATTCCGCGCGGCGAGACCGTCGACGAGGTCGACTTCGCCCGCGCCGTCCAGCTGCTCGCCGACAAGCGCGCCAAGGCCCCAGCCAAGAAGCCGGCCAGGAAAGCCGCCCCGGCCAAGAAGCCGGCCGCCAAGAAGCCGGCTGCGAAGAAGCCCGCCGCGAAGAAGACCGCCGAGTGAGCGGGGGCCTCTTCATCACACTCGAGGGCGGCGACGGCGTGGGGAAGTCCACCCAGGCCGCCCTGCTCGAGGAGTGGCTGAGAGGGCTCGGCCGCACCGTCATCCGCACCCGTGAACCGGGGGGGACCGACGCGGGGGTCGAGATCCGGGAGATCGTTCTGCACCACCGCGGCGACATCGCTCCGCGGGCGGAAGCTCTGCTCTACGCGGCCGACCGGGCGCACCACATCGCGACCGTCGTCCGGCCGGCGCTGGCGCGCGGCGAGGTCGTCGTCCAGGACCGCTACATCGACTCCTCGGTCGCCTACCAGGGCGCCGGGCGGGTGCTCGACGCGCAGCAGATCCGCGACCTGTCGCTCTGGGCGGCCGAAGGCCTCCTGCCCGACCTGACCATCCTGCTCGACCTCGACGAGGATGCCGCACGCGCCCGCCTCGACACCGCCCGCACCCGCTACGACCGGTTGGAGGCGGAGCGATCCGACTTCCACGCGCGCGTCAGAGCCGGCTACCTCGGGCTGGCCGAGCAGGAGCCGGACCGCTTCCTGGTCGTCGACGCCGGACGGCCGGTCGAGGAGATCGCGGCCGAGATCCGCGACCGGCTCGCCGCCCGCGTCTGACCCGCGGAGCGATGGTGTCCGCGGTGCCAGCTAGCCTGGAGACCATGACGGTGTGGGACGACCTGACGGGTCAGGACGAGGCGATCGACGTCGTCCGCGCTGCCGCAGAAGGCTCGGGCGCCGGCGATTCCGGTGGTGCGCCGGGCCGCGGGATGACCCACTCCTGGCTGATCACGGGGCCGCCCGGTTCCGGCCGCTCGAACCTGGCCTACGCATTCGCTACGGCGCTCCTCAGCCCCGGGACGCCGGAGGGCGACCTCGCCGCGGCGCGCCAAGTGCAGGCACGCACCCACCCCGACCTCGCCGTGCTCAGCACGGAACGCGTGATCATCTCCATCGACGAGGTGCGTTCGCTGGTCGCCAGCTCCCAGTTCGCCCCGTCGGTCGGGCGCTACCGGGTGATGGTGATCGAAGACGCCGACCGGATGACGGAGCGCACCTCCAACGTCCTGCTCAAGGCCCTCGAGGAGCCGCCCGAGCGGACGGTCTGGATCCTCTGCGCGCCGAGCGACGCCGACCTGCTGCCGACGATCCGCTCCCGGGTCCGCACGGTGCGCCTCCGCGTCCCGACCGTCGGCGACGTCGCCCGCCTCATCGAACGACGCGACGGGGTGGACGCCGAGACGGCGGAACGCGCCGCGCGGCACGCGCAGAGCCACATCGGCATGGCGCACCGGCTCGCCACCCACGAGGAGGCCAGGAGCCGCCGCGACCGGACGCTGGAACTGGCCCTCGGCATCCGCTCGGTGTCCGGCGCGGTCCTCGCAGCCGCCACGCTGCTTGAGATCGCGGGCGCCGACGCCAAGGCGATCACGGAGGAGCGCGACGCGGAGGAGCGCGAGCACGCGCTGCGCTCCCTGGGCATCGAGCCCGGCGGAACGATCCCGCCGGCCCTTCGCGGGCAGCTCCGGCAGCTGGAGGACGACCAGAAGCGCAGGGCCACCCGCAGCCTCCGCGACGGGATCGACCGCATCCTGGTCGACCTGCTCTCCCTGTACCGCGACGTCATGATGATCCAGCTGGGCAGCGAGAGCGAGCTGGTCAACCGCGAGCTGCGACGTGAACTCGACGCTCTCAGCGCCCGCACGACTCCGGCCGCTACGCTCGCGGCGATGGATGCTGTGGCGACCGCGCGCGAACGCATCGACGGCAACGTCGCTCCGGCCCTCGCCCTCGAGGCCATGCTGACCACGATCCTGCGCGGGACCAACGCGCGAAAGGGGACCGACCTGTGATCACCCGACCCGGCCGCCCGGCTCGCCGGCACGCCGCACGCACGGTCGTCGTCGCGCTCGCGGCGATCGTCGCACTGACGCTCACCGGTTGTGTGACCTGGTTCCTCCCGCAGAAGACGGTCACCACCTCCACCCCCACGCGTGACGACGTTCCGGCCGCCCTGCAGCCGTACTACGGCCAGGTGCTCACCTGGACCGACTGCTCGGACGGCAAGCAGTGCGCCACCGCACGGGCGCCGCTGGACTGGAACGACCCGGGTGCCGGCGAGATCAAGCTGGCCCTCATCCGCCAGCCCGCCACAGGCACCAAGCAGGGGTCCTTGCTGACGAACCCCGGCGGCCCCGGAGCCTCCGGCTTCGACTTCGTGAAGGACTCGGTCGACTTCGTCGCCGACAAGACCCTGCAGAAGCACTTCGACATCGTCGGGTTCGACCCCCGCGGTGTCGGGCGCTCGACCGCCGTGAAGTGCTATGACGCCGAGAAGATGGACCAGTACCTCTACGGCATCACGCCCGGCCAGCGGGGGTCCGACCAGTGGATCGCCGAGAACACGACGATCGCCAAGGACTTCGGGGAGGCCTGCCAGAAGAACACGGGTGCGCCCCTGCCGAAGCTCGACACAGTGAGCGCCGCCCGTGATCTGGACCTGCTGCGCGCGACCCTGGGTGACAAGAAACTGAACTACCTCGGCTATTCGTACGGCACCTACCTGGGCACCGTGTACGCCGGCCTGTACCCGGGGAAGACAGGGCGACTCGTGCTCGACGGGGCCCTGGACCCGGCCGCCTCCAACTTCGAGGTGACCGAAGTGCAGGCGAAGGGATTCGAGAGCGCGCTGCGGGCGTACCTCACCGACTGCCTGACCCGGAAGGACTGCCCGTTCAGCGGGACGGTCGACGACGCCATGGGTACCGTCGGGCAGCTGCTGGCCGCCGTGGAGAAGAGCCCCATCCGCAACTCGGACGGCCGCGAGCTCGGCGCGAACACCCTGGTCACCGCGATCATCACCCCGCTGTACGACGCGACAGCATGGTCGTACCTCGACAAGCTGTTCGAAACGGTCATGAAGGGGAGCGCCGCGGTGGCCTTCACGCTCGCCGACACGTACAACAACCGATCATCCGATGGCACGTACTCCGACAACTCCACCGAAGCGTTCGTCGCGATCAACTGCCTCGACTACACCTACGACGCCGACCCGGCCCTGATGCGTCAGCAGGCCGCAGAGCTCGCGAAGGCGGCCCCGGTGATCGGCCCGTACATGGCGTACGGCGACATCGGTTGCGCGAACTGGCCCTACAAGGCCACCGGCCAGCGCGGCCCCATCTCGGCGGACGGCTCCGCGCCCATCCTCGTCGTCGGCACCACGAACGACCCCGCGACGCCGTACGTCTGGGCGAAGAACCTCGCCTCCGAGCTCCAGAACGGCCACCTCCTGACATACAAGGGGGAGGGGCACACGGCGTACAACAAGTCCAACTCGTGCGTCAATGACACGGTCGACGCCTACCTGGTCGAGGGAACTCTTCCCGCGCAGGGAAAGACCTGCTGACCGCACCCCGGTAGAGTGGTGCAATTTTGCAGAGAATGAAATAATCGAGGCGTGTCAGTGGCCCCCGATTCCACACTGAGCGAGCTGGGACTCCGCGAGCGCAAGCGCATCGCGACCCGCCGTTCCATCCAGCTCGCCGCCGTCGAGCTCGCAAGCGAGCGCGGCTTCGACCGCGTCACGATCGATGAGATCAGCCACGTCGCCAACGTGTCGCCGCGCACCTTCTTCAACTATTTCCCGTCGAAGGAGAGCGCCATCATCGGCGAGCTGCCCGAGCTCCCCGACGAGGAGAGCATCGAGAGGTTCATCGCGGCCGGCCCGGCCGAGCCCATCCTCGCAGGCATCAGCATTCTCCTCACCGCGTCGATCGACGTCGGCGACACCGGAGGCAGTGGCCCGGGGGAGACGGATGCCGGTCCCGTCAGCATGCAGCAGCTGCACACGCTGCGCCGGGCGCTCCTGAAGGACAACCCGGAACTGTTCGCGTTGCGGATGGCCAGCATGCACTCGTTCGAGGATGCGCTGAGCGGCGTCGTGCAGCGGCGCCTGGCGCACGACGATCCGGCTTTGGCCGACGATCCCGAGGCGCTCCACCAGCGGGCCAGATTGGTCACCTACGTCGCCTTCGCGGGGATGCGGCACGCCTGGTCGTGCTGGGCCGATCACGGGGGTGTCGAGCCCCTCGCCGACCGTCTGCGCAGCTCCTTCGAACAGCTCGCCGCCCTCGGCAACCAGGTCCGCTGAGCCGCCGTTCGTCCCTGTACTCACGCCCGCGCAGGATCGGGTAAGCTATCTGACTGTGCGCCGGGCGGAAGCCCTGCCCACGCCGCCCTAGCTCAGTCGGCAGAGCATCTCACTCGTAATGAGAAGGTCAAGGGTTCGATTCCCTTGGGCGGCTCCATATCATCACTTTCGCTCCCCGCGCCCCGACCTGGTCGAGTGGTCCTCCCACGGGGTGGATATGTCGGGCGAGGTCGAGAAGAAGATCACCGGGACACCGAGTCGGCCGGCCGCAGCGTGAAGGCGTCGAAGGACAACCCGCAGTACCTCGTGAAGAGCGGCAAGAGCGGCAAAAAGGCGGGTGCACAAGCCGGGCGCACTACATAAGAAGAGGAAATGACGAACGGCCCGCGGGTCCCCCGATCCGCGGGCCGTTCGCCGTCCCCCGTTGTTCCCCCTTTTTCTCTCCCCCTGGTCTGTGTCAGCCGATCGAGTCGACGTGGTTGCCGCTGACGCTGACGAGGTATCCGCCCATGAACTTCCAACTCGGCCAGCCCGTTCGCTCGATCGACCAGAGCTTCGTGCCCGTCGCCAGGTCGTAGGCGGCGCCTGGCTCCGAATAACCGGCGTACGCGTACACGTTGGTCAGTCCGAACAGTTCGATGCCCGTGGACGCCGAGGGGAAGTTCCCGACCGCGGCGCCTGTGGCTCGACTCAGCTCGCAGTGATCGGTTCCGGACCAGAGCACGAAGGCGTCGTTGGCGGCGTCCAGCATCGCCCGCTCCGGACCGTAGCCGTTCGTGATGCAGGTCGTCGGTGTCGGCACGCTCCACAGCTGATCGCCCGTCTGTTGGTCGAACAGGGTGATGGTGGCCCCGTCCGCGACGAAGAACTGGCCGGTATCGGGTGAGCCCAGCACCTGGTCGCCGGGGGCGGAGGCAGTGAAGAAGGAGCCACCGGGCGCCAGACTCTTCGTCCACACCGGACGACCGTCCAGTCCGAACCCCGTGAGATCGAAGGACGTCCCTTGAGACCCATACGGCTGTCCCACCAGAATTTGACTCATCGTGCTGACCTGCTGGCCCGAGACGGTGGTCGGCTCACCCGTCTCCAGGTCGATGAAGGAGGCCTGGTACGTGCCGTTCGCCAGGTTCCAGCCCTGGGTGGTTACCACGGACGAGCCGGGCACCGGTTCGTCCAGCCACGATTCGACCTTCCCGAGTGAGGTCGACCACACCGGTTCGGCCGGCGCGGTCGGGCGAACCCGCGTGACCGTGTCCTCGATCTCCCGGCCGTCGGCCTCCAGCTTGTGGGTCAGAACGAGCACGTCGCCGGAGTCGCCAGGCACCGCCTGCATGTCCCGGCTGGGATCGAAGTTGTCGCCACCGGGGTGGAACGACGCGACGGTCGCTCCTGTCGCGAGATCGAGCACGTCGTGCGGCCCCGCCGTGGGATACGGGCTGACGAACGCGGCCCGGCCGGAGGTGCCGAGGACGGTGAAGCCGGCCCGGTAGTCGAGTGTCTCCATGGTGAAGCGCCACTCGCGCTGCCACAGCACGGTGCCGTTCGAGGTGTCGACCAGGGTGACGCCGTAGTCCTCGTCCTTCTGGCTGCCGCAGTCGCCGCCGCCCTCGTACTCCTTCGGCCGCATGCCCGAGACCAGCACCGCGCGCGCGTCGCTCAGGGTGAAGGTGCTGATTCCGGTGCAGTCCGTGACGCCGGGCAAGTCGAGTGACCAGCGGGTCGTCGCCCGCAGGTTGTTGACGTCATGGGGCTCGATGACGCCCGAATCGACGAGCGGCGGGGCCGTCGGCGTCGGAGCCGGCGTCGGAGTCGGCGTCGGAGTCGGCGTGACGGTCCGGGTGGGCGTCGGGACGGGAGCGGGCGGAGTGTCGCCGCCGAGGTGGATGATGCCGGTGAGGGCGAGCGCGGCCGTTCCACCGGCGAGCACGATCGCGACGCCGGAGAGCAGGCTGGTGAGCAGGATCTGGAAATGCTTGCGGCGGCGCGGCTCATCGGCGACGGTGTCGATCAGCAGTTGCCGGATGGCGGCGCTGCGCTCGGGAGTGAAGTCCGTGGTGCTCATCGTGCACCTCCTTCGAGGATCGTGGAGTCGGTATCGGTTGCGGTGGCGAGCGGCGAGGCCAGCTCGGTGAGCCGCTTGCGGGCACGGGAGAGGCGCGACTTGACGGTGCCTTCCGGCACTCCGAGGGCGTCGGCCGCCTGTGCGGTGGTGAGCTCCTCGAGCACGCAGAGCGTTATGACGTCCTGGTCGCGCTTGCTGAGATTCGCGAACGCGTCCCGCACCGCGCGATCGCGGCCGGCGCCGTCGAGCGACTCGTCCACCGCGGGAGCATGGTCCTCCTGCGGGGCCGGGGCCGGGATCTTGGCGAGCGCGGTGCGGTACCGGCGCTGGCCGCGGGTGTAGTTGCGGGCGGCGTAGTTCGTCGTCACCAGCAGCCAGCCGATGATCGACCCGTCGACCAGGCGCACGGACTCGCGCTTGCGCCACGCTTCGAGGAAGACGACAGCGGTTACATCCTCGGCGTCGTGCCGTTCTCGCACCAGCCGCAGCGCGTGGCCGAAGACGCGGTCGCGGTGGCGGTCGAACAGCGACGCGAACGCGGGACCGTTCCCACCGCGTGCCGCCGACCAGGCCGCGGCCTCGTCGAAATCATCCCTGCTCATACCCTCTACTGTCCGGACCGGCCCGGATGGTTCCATTTTCGGGCACCGGGAAAATTGCAGCATTCAGAAGCCCGGGTAGCCTACCCCGATGCTCGAATCGGAGCCCCCACCGCTTACGAGTTCGGGATGCCTGGTGTCCTCGCAATACCTGAACCCGCGCTTCTACCGTGCGCGCATCCCGTTCGGAGAGTAGCCTGAGCACACGCGGGAAAATGAGAATTAATCAGGTCTATCGAGGCTGTCATGAATTCAACGACGGGAACCCGCCGGGCGCGCGCGCTCGGGTTGCTCACCGCGGTGCTGAGCGCACTGCTTCTCGTCGGAGGTGGGCTCAGTCTGGCCGGGCCCGCATCCGCAGACACGATGCCACCGGATCCGACGAACCCCGCGACTCCTCCGACGGTCGGCGCGACGGCGCTGCCGACCGTGCAGATCGACGGGGTGGCCTGGGCGCAGGTGGTCGTCGGCAACACGGTGTACGTCGCCGGCAAGTTCGGCACGGCTCGTCCGGCGGGGTCGCCGGCTGGGTCGAACACGACCCCGCGCAGCAACTTCCTCGCCTATAACATCACCACCGGCGCGCTCATCACGAGCATCAACGTCCCACTGAATGGTCAGGCCCTCGCCATCGCGGCCTCCCCGGACGGCTCGCGGGTGTACCTCGGCGGCGACTTCACGTCGGCCGGCGGAGCCAGCTACTACCGGATCGTCGCCATCAGTACGGCCACCGGTCAGCCGATCGCCTCCTTCCGGCCGGTCATGGAGAGTCAGGTGCGAGCGCTCGCGGCCACCAACACGGCCGTGTACGCGGGCGGTACCTTCTCGAGCGTCAACGGCACCGGCCGCGGGTACATCGCCAAGATCGACGCATCCAACGGCTCGCTGATGACGTCGTGGACCGCGTCCGCCGACTACGTCGTGGATGCGCTGGCCGTCAGCCCGGACGGGAACCGCGTGTACGCGGGCGGCCGGTTCAAGAACATGAGCGGCACCGCTCACTACGGCCTCGCGATGCTGACCGGGTCCACCGGAACGAATCTGGCCTTCCCGGCGAACAGCGTCATCCGTGACGCCGGCACCCAGGCCGGCATCACCGCCCTGGTCGCGACCTCCGACCGCGTGTACGGCTCGGGCTACGTCTTCGGCTCCGGCGGTAACTTCGAGGGCAGCTTCGCGGCCGACGGCGTGACCGGCTCCCTCATCTGGATGGAGGACTGTCACGGCGACACGTACTCTGTAGTGCCTCTCGGCGACGCGCTCTACGCGGCCGGCCACCCTCACGACTGCCGCAACGTCGGCGGCTACCCCGAGACGAACCCGCGCACGTTCCACCACACCATCGCCTTCTCGAAGGCTCGCACCGGGACGCTGACCAACGACGGCAACCCGAACTACGCGAACTTCCGCGGCCAGCCCTCGCCCACGCAGCTCAACTGGTTCCCGGACTACGTGACCGGGTCGTACACCGGCCAGGGACAGGCGGCGTGGAGTCTCGCCGGCGACAGCCGGTACCTGGTCGTCGGCGGCGAGTTCCCCGCGGTCAACGGCACTGCTCAGTACGGACTCACCCGCTTCGCGAACGACTCGGTCGTGCGCAGCACGACCGGACCCAACAACAACACGGCGCTCACCCCCAACGCCACCTCCAGCGTCGTGGGGCAGGCGAACGTGAGCTGGACGGCCACGTACGACCAGGACAACGTCTCGCTGACATACGCGCTGGCCCGCGACGGAGACACGGCGCACCCGGTGTTCCAGGTGACGCGCTCCTCGGTCTTCTACAACCGCCCGGCGATGAACTTCACCGACACGGGCCTCGCCGGCGGCAGCGCCCACACGTACACGCTCACGGTGACCGACCCGGACGGCAACCGGATCTCGCGCGTGGGCAACCGGGTCGTGATCGCCGGGGGCGGTGCTAACCAGCCGCCGACCGCATCCTTCACCGCGGGGGTCAACGGCCTGGCGGTGGCCGTGGACGCCAGCGCGTCGAGCGACCCGGATGGCACGATCGCCTCGTACGCCTGGACCTTCGATGACGGCGGGACCGCGTCGGGTGTCTCGGCGGGCCACACGTACGCTGCAGCTGGCACGTACACGATCACGCTGAAGGTCACCGACAACGTCGGCGGAACCGCGACGACGACCAGGCAGGTCACGGTCGCCCCCACGAGTGGCAACACGCTCGCCAAGGACGCGTTCGAACGCAGCGTGGCCAGCGGATGGGGATCGGCAGACACGGGCGGCGCCTGGACGGGCGCCGGCGCGGCATCCTTCTACTCCGTCGCCTCGGGCACCGGACGGATGAACGATCCGGCCGGCACGACCCGGACCGAGACCCTTGGCGGTGTCTCCAACAGCCGGACGGACTCGACGGTCACCTTCACGACCGACGTGGCGCCGTCGGGCGGTGGGGTCTTCGTCTCGGCCATCGGCCGCCAGGTCGGCTCCGCGGCGTATGAGGGACGTGCGTGGCTGAGCGCCAGCGGCGCAGTCCAGGTGCAGTTGCTCGTCAACGGGAACACGCTGCAGGCCGTCCCGGTCGGCGGGCTGACCTACACCGCGGGGCAGCAGTTGAACCTCCGCGTCCAGGTCGTGGGCACCTCCCCGACGACGATCCAAGCGAAGCTGTGGCCGGCGACCGGCGCCGAACCGGCCGCGTGGCAGGCGACCGCGACGGACTCGACGGCCGGGCTTCAGTCGACCGGGAGCGTCGGATTGCGTGCCTACCTGTCGGCTTCCGCCACGAACACCCCGGTGACCGTGCGGTTCGACAACTATCTGGTCGTCGCCGTCCCCTGAGCCCTGGCGACGTAGAGTCATTCAGAAACGCCAGGTAACATACCCGGATGCACGATTCGGACGAGCCGGACACCGGCCTGCCCAGCGACGCTGCGTCTCCTGACACCGCCTCTCCTGACACCGCGTCCACGAGGGCGGCACGTCGGGCGGCCGAGAGCAGCTCGGCGAAGCAGTCGGCGGCGGGCATCTCTGCGGGGATCCTCGCGACGATCCGCACGCACCCCAAGGCCTGGCTGGCGGCGGCCGCCGCCGCGGTCTTCCTGCTGCTCGCGTCGGGCAGCGTCGCGCTCGGAGCGACCGTCGGCTCGCCCGCCTCTGCGGCGGGCATCCCGTCGTCTACCGCCACGCCCACCAAGAGCGCAAAGCCAACACCGACGCCCACTCCGACGGTGGACCCGGCCCGGCCGGTGCCCGCCAACCAGCCGGCGGCCACGCGCATCCGCACCTGCTCGGTCGGAGGCCTCGCCGCCGACGGCAGGCTCGGAAGCCTGGAGGCGCAGGTCGTCAACGCCAAGACCGGCGCGACCCTCTTCGACCGCAACGGCGGGAAGCCCGGCCCGACGGCATCCGTGCTGAAGACCCTGACCTCCGCCGCCGCCCTCGCGACCCTCGGACCGGACTACCGCGTAGCGACCACCGTCGTCGCCGGCAGCACTCCCGGCCAGGTGGTGATCGTCGGAGGCGGGGATGTCACCCTGTCGCGTCTGCCCGACGGCCAGGCGTCGTTCTACACCGGCGCCCCGAAGATCCAGGACCTCGCCAACCAGGTGAAGCAGGCCATGGGCGGGCAGCCGATCACGTCGATCGTCGTCGATGCCTCCCTCTTCGGTGCGCCGTTCTGGCAGCCCAGCTGGGATGAGCACGAAGAGCGGGTGGTGGAGGGTTCCACCCCGTACATGACCGCACTCATGGTCGACGGCGACCGCGACGACCCGACCGCAGTGGAGTCGCCCCGCAGCACCGATCCGGTCGGCCGCGCGGTGCAGTACTTCCAGCAGTACCTCGGCACGAACGTCGGTGTCAGCCAGGGCGTCGCGCCCGCGGGCGCCCGGCAGCTGGGAGCCGTGCAGTCGCAGCCGGTAACGACTCTGATCGACCAGGCCATGCGCGTCTCCGACAACACGATCATGGAGGAGCTGGCTCGCCTGGTGGCGATCAAGAACGGGTCGGGCAACACGTTCGACGCGCTCAATGCGGGTGTGCTCGCGGGACTCAAGGGCTACGGGATCGACACCGCCGGCATCCACATCGCCGACGGTTCCGGGCTGAGCGGCGACAACGCCGTTCCGCCGTCCTACCTCACGCAGCTTTTCATCAAGGTGCTCAACCGGCAGAACGGGCTCGGAGTGGTCTACGACGGTCTCCCGGTCGCCGGTAAGTCGGGCACGCTCGGCCCGGGCTACAACCGGTTCACCGGTTCCAGCTCCGTCGCGCGCGGCGCGGTCTTCGCCAAGACCGGCTGGATCGACCACGGTTACACCCTGTCCGGCATCGTGAACGCGGCCGACGGAACACCGCTGACCTTCGCCGTGTTCGCACTGGGGGATGTCGGCGACAACGCGAAGCAGGCGATCGACAGCCTGGTGGCCGGCTTCTACAAGTGCGGAGACAACCTCTCCAACGGCTGATCGGCCGCAGCGGACCACGACCCCCGGGAGGATGGCATGGGCAAGGCGCTTTTCATCGTCGACGTGCAGAACGACTTCACCGAGGGAGGCGCGCTAGGAGTAGAGGGTGGTGCCGCGGTCGCCCAGGGCCTCACGGGCTACCTCCGGAAGCACGCCGATGACTATGCGGTCATCGTCGCGAGCCGCGACTGGCACGACGCGGACAACGACAACGGAGGCCACTTCGCCACCCAGGCCGAGCCGGACTTCGTGGAGACCTGGCCGGTGCACTGCGTCGCGGGCACCCCTGGCGCGGACTACCACCCCGCGCTCGACACCGCCCCGGTCGGTTATCACGTCCACAAAGGCCAGGGCGAGCCGGCGTACTCGCTGTTCGAGGGGCGCACGCAGTCGGGCACGACGGTGCACGAGATCCTGGAGGAGCACGGCATCCACACGATCGATGTCGCCGGGATCGCCACCGACTACTGCGTCCGCGCGTCGGCTCTGGATGCGCTTGCGCACGGCCAGCGCGTCCGCGTCCTGACCTCGCTGGTGGCGGGCGTCGCCCCCGAGTCGTCGGAGGCGGCGCTGGCCGAGCTCGCCGAGGCGGGCGCTGAACTCGTCGCGTGAGGTACCCGGCCGAGGTCGTGGCCCAACGCGTGGACGCCATCGCGCATCCGCGTTAGTCTGATTGCTAGCTCATCTAGTAATCAGGAGGCGAAGTGTCGAAGGATGCCGGAGACCGGCCAAAAGACGTGCGGCAGCCCGCGCGTTGGCTGCGCATCGTCGTTCCCACGGTCCTCGTACTGATCTGGCTCGCGGTCGCCGGCATCGGCGGCCCCACCTTCGGCAAGCTCTCGGGTGTCTCGAGCAACGACCAGGCCGCGTTCCTCCCGGCCAGCGCCGAGTCGACCGAAGTGCAGGACTGGCAGAAGCGTTTCACCGACTCCGGCTCCATCCCCGCCATCGTCGTCGTGGAAGCCGAGGACAGCATCCCGAAGAGCGCGCTCGGCACCACCTACGCCGACCTAGGCACGAAGCTCGGCGAGGTACCAGGGGTGCAGGCGGCTCCCGAGGGCGAGACCTCCAGCGTCGCCGGACCCATCCCGTCGGAGGACGGCCGCGCGGTCCAGTACATCGTTCCCGTCGCCGACTCCGATGAGGTCAAGACCGTCATCGCGGACCTCCGGACGGTCGCCGACGAGGGCGTGCCCGCGGGCGCCCAAGCGTGGGTCACCGGTCCGGCCGGCCTGACGGCCGACCTGGTCAATGCGTTCGGGGGGATCGACGGCATCCTGCTGCTCGTCGCAGTGGCGGCTGTGTTCGTCATCCTGCTTCTGGTCTATCGCGCGCTGCTCCTCCCGTTCCTGGTGCTTCTCACGTCGATCTTCGCTCTGTGCGCGGCCATCCTCTTCGTCTACCTGTTCGCCCTGTGGGGCTGGATCAAGCTGTCCGGCCAGAGCCAGGGCATTCTGTCGATCCTCGTCATCGGCGCGGCGACCGACTACTCGCTGCTGCTGGTCGCCCGGTACCGCGAAGCGCTCGAGACGGACCCGTCGCGCTGGGTCGCCATCCTCCGGGCGTGGAGGGCGTCATTCGCACCGATCCTCGCCTCCGGAGCGACCGTCATCCTTGCGCTCCTCTGCCTGCTGTTCTCCGACCTCAACTCGAACAAGAGCCTCGGCCCCATCGCGGCAATCGGGATCGTCTTCTCGTTGTTCTCGGCGCTCACGTTCCTGCCCGCGCTCCTGGCGATCTTCGGGCGGGCGTCGTTCTGGCCGTTCCGGCCGGTCGTCGGCGGCCACCAGCACAAGCACGCCGAAGCTGCCACGCTCACCGGGCTCGAGGGCGTCAGTGGGCTCTGGCGACGGGTCGGCGGACTGATCGCGCGCCGTCCGCGCGTCACCTGGATCGTGTCGTTGGTGCTGCTCGCGGCGTGCGCTCTGGGCCTCACCCAGCTCAAGGCGAACGGCGTGCAGCAGACCGACGTCATTCTGTCGCAGTCCGATGCCGTCGAGGGGCAGGCGGTCGTGGCGAAGCACTTCGACGCCGGCTCCGGTTCGCCGGTGCTGATCGTCGCACCGGAGTCCGAAGGAGACGCGGTGCTCGCCGCGACGGAGAAGACCGATGGTGTGGCGTCGGCCGCCTTCTACACGGGTGGGGGACGTCCGCAGGCAGGCGTCCCCGCGGACCCGGTTGTGAAGGACGGGCACGTGCTCATCCAGGCGACGCTCGCCTCAGAGCCGGACTCGACGCAGGCCGAGGCGGTCGTCAAGGACCTGCGTGGGTCACTGTCCGACGACGGCTCCGTGCTCGTCGGCGGTGTGACGGCCATCGCACTGGACACCAACGAGACCGCGCAGAGCGACCTGATGAAGATCATTCCGATCGTGCTGGCGGTGATCCTGGTCATCCTCATGCTGCTGCTGCGCTCGATCGTTGCACCGGTGCTGCTGATCGGCAGCGTGGTGCTCTCGTACGCGGCGGCGCTGGGCGTCTCGGCGCTGGTGTTCAACAACGTGTTCGGCTTCCCCGGCGCGGATGCGGCGGTGCCGTTGTTCGGGTTCGTCTTCCTGGTCGCACTCGGCGTGGACTACAACATCTTCCTGATGACGCGCGTGCGGGAGGAGTCTCTGCGCATCGGGACGCGGCCCGGCATCCTGCGCGGTCTCGGTCTCACCGGCAGCGTGATCACGTCAGCGGGTGTCGTCCTGGCGGCGACCTTTGCGGCGCTCGCCGTGATCCCCATCCTGTTCCTGGTCCAGATCGCGTTCATCGTGGCGTTCGGGGTGCTGCTCGACACCGTTGTCGTGCGGTCGCTGCTGGTGCCGGCGGCGTCGTACGACATCGGCCGGAGCATCTGGTGGCCCTCCACGCTCGGACGTGACAAAACGCACAGTGAAAGAGCCGAATTGTCTTCCTGAGCGATCAAAATGATCAGTAGTCGCTATGCGACTTGCTCACTTGCGGGCTGTGCGCGAAAGTGGCGCCATGACCTTGGCCGTGACCGCCACCGAGCGTGCCACTGCGCCGTGGTCTGATCGTGGCGTGTTACTTCGGCGTCTGTACCGGACCATGGCGATTCTCCGGCGGCTCGATCTCGAGGAGATCGTGCGCGGGCTTGATGCGAACCAGGTCGGCAGCGCCGCGGCCCTCGACCCGAGCCGCGACGTCGTGTTCGCGACGAACCGAGAGGTGGACGGCGCGGTCACGCACGCGGTCGGATGGGCGCTCGGAGCGAAGCTCGATCGCACAGGCGGCGTCGCGATCGCGTACGTCGACGAAGGCGCCGGCTCGCAGGGCGACCTGCGCGAGGCCATCGACACCGCCGTCGGTTCGCAGCTGCCGATCATCTTCTTCTGCCAAAGCAACGGCAGGGCCATGCCCGACGTTCGCGTCGATGGAAACGACGTCCTCGCGGTCTACGACGCCACGACCGAGGCGATCGAGCGCGCCCGGCGGGGCGGCGGCCCGACCGTCATCGAGGCGATCACCGGGCTCGCGCGCGACCCGCTCGCCCTCGCGGAGGAGCAGTTGCGGCAGAGCGGGAGCGTCGACGACGACTTCTTCGCCGAGGTCGCGGACGCCGCGGGCGACCTCGCCGACCGGGTGCGCGAGGACGCCGCGGTGCTCGGCGGACGAGCGGCCGAAGCGCTGTTCGACTTCCCCTTCTCCGATCCGATTCCCCTGCTGCACGGGCAGCGCCGCGTGTGGGCGGAACCCCGCCGCGACCGCTCGAGCCTCACGGACTGACCGGCATGCACATCCACGTCGAACGGCATCCCGGCGCCGACCCCGTGCTGCTGGTGCACGGTTTCGCGTCGAACGGTGCCATGACCTGGGAGGCCACGGGATGGGTCGGTGCGCTCGCCGAGGCCGGCCGCGGCGCGATCGTCCCCGACCTCCGCGGACACGGGGCAAGCGACGCCCCGCATGACGCCGACTCCTACTCGCCCGAACTCCTCGCCCAGGATCTGCTCGGCGTGCTCGACGAACAGGACGTCGAGCGAGTGGATGTGATGGGCTACTCCATGGGCAGCTGGGTGTCGCTCGCTCTCGTCGGCCTGGCGCCCTCCCGGGTGCGCAGGCTTGTCGTCGGGGGAGTGGGGACGGTCGAGCAGTTCGGGCATTGGGGCGTCTCCGCCGTGCAGGCGGCCCTCCGCGACGATCCGTCCGCACTCGATGCGAGCAGCCCGCTTGCGCCGCTGCTCGCCTCCCTGCGCCAGGCGCCGGGCGTCGATCGCGAGGCCCTTGCCGCCTGCGCCGCAGGCATGGCCGCGCATCCCCTACCGCTGTCGAGCTCCGTCCCCACGATGCTCGTCGTCGGGGATGCCGATCCGGTCGCCGACGGTGCGGACGAGGCGGCCCGCCTCCTCGGCGCCGAACTCGTCGTGCTGCCCCGGCGCAACCATGTCACGACCCTCATCGCCCGTGGCTTCAAGCAGGCTGCCCTGCCGTTCCTGGGAGCTTCGGTCAGCGTGCCGTAGGCGGGTACCGTGCGACGTACGATGTGCGAGGACCGAAGGAGGCCGCATGGTCGACAAGCTCGACGCCGATCTGATCGCGCTGCTGACCGCGGAGCCGCGGCTGGGCGTGTTCGAGGCTTCCCGGCGGCTGGGCGTGGCACGCGGGACGGTGCAGGCTCGGCTCGACCGGTTGCAGCGGTCGGGTGTGGTGCGTGACTTCGCGCCGACCGTCGACACCGTCCGCCTGGGGTACCCGGTGACGGCCTTCGTGACCGCCGAGATATCCCAGGGCGACTGGGATGTGAGCGTGGTCGAGCATCTGCAGGCCATCCCCGAGGTGCTCGAAGTGCACACGATCACCGGCGCCGGCGACCTGATGATCCGCGCTGTGGCGCGGTCGAACGCCGACCTGCAGCGGGTCATCGACCGCATCGTCAGCGACCCCGGGATCATGCGGACGTCGACGGTGATCGCGCTCGCGACGAAGATCGACTTACGTGCGGTGCCCCTGGTTCAGGCGGCGGTGACGCCGGACGATGACGAAGAGATGAATGAGGAGGAACGCGGCTGATGGACGAGAAGGCTCTGCTGGAGCGTGTGCCCGACGGACTGTACATCGGAGGCGAGTGGACGCCCGGTTCGGCCGGGACGTTCCCGGTGTTCGATCCCGCGACCGGTGATCGCATCAAGGAGATCGCCGACGCCTCCCCGGAGGATGGCATCCGCGCCCTCGATGCCGCCGTCGCCGCCGGGGACGACTGGGCCGCGACGCCCGCCCGCGTGCGGGGGGAGATCCTCCGCCGCGCGTTCGACCTGCTGCAGGAGCGCCGGGACGAGTTCGCGCTCCTGATGACGCTGGAGATGGGCAAGCCGCTCGCCGAGGCGAACGGCGAGGTCACCTACGGCGGCGAGTTCCTGCGCTGGTTCTCGGAGGAGGCGGTGCGGATCTCCGGCCGTTACGGGAGCAACCCGGAGGGCACCGGGCGGATGATCGTGTCGCAGCATCCCGTCGGCCCGTGCTTCTTCATCACACCCTGGAACTTCCCGCTGGCGATGGCGACCCGGAAGATCGCGCCGGCGCTCGCCGCGGGCTGCACGGTCGTCATCAAGCCGGCCGAGCTGACGCCGCTGACCACGCTGTACTTCGCGCAACTGCTCGCCGATGCGGGCCTCCCGGCGGGCGTGCTCAATGTCGTCACCACGACGACGTCTGGGAAGGTGTCCGCGCCGATCATCGCCGACCCGCGCCTGCGCAAGCTGTCGTTCACCGGGTCGACCGCGGTCGGCAAGAAGCTGCTGCAGCAGTCGTCAGAGAACGTGCTGCGCACCTCCATGGAGCTGGGCGGCAACGCGCCCTTCGTCGTGTTCGACGACGCCGATCTCGACAAGGCGGTCGACGGCGCGATGCTCGCCAAGTTCCGGAACATCGGCGAGGCCTGCACGGCCGCGAACCGGTTCATCGTGCACGAGGCCGTGGCCGACGAGTTCGCCCGCCGCGTCACCGAACGGGTGAACGGTCTCCGGGTGGGCCGCGGGACGGAGGACGGGGTCACCATCGGACCGCTCATCAACGAGGGCGCGATCGAGAAGGCGGCCTCGCTGCTGCAGGATGCGGTCAGCCGCGGCGCCTCGGTGCTCACCGGCGGCTCCCGCGTCAAGGGAACGGGAACGTTCTTCGAGCCCACCGTCGTCACCGACGTTCGCGCCGGCAGCGAGATCCTGCGCGAGGAGATCTTCGGGCCGGTGCTCTCCATCATCCGGTTCTCGGACGAAGACGAGGCGGTGCGCCTGGCGAACGACACCGAGTACGGGCTGGTCTCCTACGTCTTCACCCAGGACCTCGCCCGGGGCCAGCGCATGATCGAACGGCTGGAGACGGGGATGATGGGGCTGAACGTCGGGGTCGTGTCAAACGCGGCGGCGCCGTTCGGCGGGGTGAAGCAGTCGGGGCTCGGGCGCGAGGGCGGCCCGGAGGGCATCCACGAGTACCTGAACACCAAGTACACCCTGACGCCGAACCCGTTCGGGGTGTGACATGACGCGCGCCGAAGCGGTCATCGTCGACGTCGTCCGCACTCCGTCGGGGCGCGGCAAGCCGGACGGCGAGCTGTCCGACATCCACCCGGCCGACCTGCTCGCCGGGGTCCTTCTGGAGCTTGTGGGACGCACGGGGATCGATCCGGCGATCATCGACGATGTGATCGGTGGATGCGTCACCCAGTCGGGCGAGCAGGCCGGCAACATCACGCGAACGGCGGTGCTGAGCGCGGGTTTCCCGGAGAGCGTTCCCGCCGTGACGGTCGACCGGCAGTGCGGGTCCAGCCAGCAGGCGGCCGCCTTCGCCGCGCAGGGCGTCATCGCCGGCGCCTACGACGTCGTAATCGCCTGCGGAGTCGAGTCGATGAGCCGCGTGCCGATGGGCTCGAGTCTCCAGGGCGCCTCCGTCGGCGGTGAGCTGCTGAAGTCGCGCTACCCGGAGGGTCTGGTCAACCAGGGCGTCTCGGCGGAGCTCATCGCCGACCGCTGGGGCTTCAGCCGCGCCCAGCTGGACGACTACGCCGCCGAGTCGCACGGCCGCGCCGCGTGGTCGGCGGCGAACGGCGCGTACGACGGGGAGCTGGTCGGCGTGCCGACACCCGACTCGGGCAGTGTCGTGGCGGACGAGACCATCCGCCCGGGGACGACCGCCGAGGCGCTCTCGCAGTTGCGGCCGGTGTTCCGCACGGACCGGCTGGCCGAGCGCTTCCCGCAGCTCGAGTGGCGGATCACCGCGGGCAACTCGTCTCCGCTGACGGACGGTGCATCGGCCGCCCTGATCATGAGCGCCGACGCGGCCAAACGGCTGGGGCTGCGCCCGCGCGCCCGCTTCCACTCGTTCGCCGTCGCCGGGGACGATCCGCTGCTCATGCTCACCGGCATCCTGCCGGCGACCCGCAAGCTCCTCGACCGCAGCGGCGTGCGGCTCGACGAGATCGACGCGTACGAGGTCAACGAAGCGTTCGCACCCATCCCGTTGCTCTGGCGGAAGGAGTTCGGCGCGGATCCGTCCCGGCTCAACCCGCGCGGCGGGGCGATCGCCCTCGGGCACGCGCTCGGATCGTCAGGCACGCGGCTGCTCGCGACGCTCCTCAACGAGGTCGAGGCGCGAGGAGGCCGCTACGGTCTGCAGACGATGTGCGAAGGCGGCGGCACCGCAAACGCGACCCTCATCGAAGTGCTGCGCTGACGGCGCAGCGAACGCCACGCACACCGACCAACCCAGAGAGAAGGAGAACCATGCAGCTCGACGGATGCTCAGCCCTCGTCACCGGCGGAGCCAGCGGGCTCGGCAACGCCACCGCGCGCGCCCTCACGGATGCCGGTGCGCACGTCGTGATCCTCGACCTTCCGAGCTCCGAAGGCGAGAAGGCGGCGATCGCCCTCGGACCGACC
This sequence comes from Leifsonia sp. RCC_180, assembly GCF_058138205.1. Classification (NCBI taxonomy): domain Bacteria; kingdom Bacillati; phylum Actinomycetota; class Actinomycetes; order Micrococcales; family Microbacteriaceae; genus Leifsonia; species Leifsonia sp. RCC_180. Next base: position 3,597,275 of record NZ_CP200340.1, read on the forward strand.
GCGCGCTTCGTCGCGGCCGACGTGACCGACGAGGAGCAGGTGCAGGAGGCGGTGGACACGGCATCCGGCTTGGCCCCGTTGCGGGTCGTCGTCAACTGCGCGGGCATCGCGACGGCCGAGAAGGTCATCGGGCGCGACGGGCTCATCCCGCTGGACCACTTCGAGCGGGTCATCCGCGTCAACCTGATCGGCACGTTCAACGTCGTTCGGTTGGCGGCGGCCGCGATCGCGCAGACAGAGCCGGTCGGCGAGGAGCGGGGCGTGATCGTCAACACGGCCTCCGTCGCGGCCTTCGACGGGCAGATCGGGCAGCCCGCCTACTCGGCGTCGAAGGGCGGGGTCGCGGCGATGACGCTGCCGCTGGCGCGGGAGTTCGCGCGCAACCTGATCCGGGTGATGACGATCGCGCCGGGCATCTTCGAAACGCCCATGATGGCGGGGCTGCCGCAGCCGGCGCAGGATTCGCTGGCCGCGCAGGTGCCGCACCCCTCGCGCCTCGGCCGGCCGGCGGAGTATGCGGCGCTCGTGCGTGCGATCGTCGAGAACCCGATGCTCAACGGGGAGACCATCCGCCTCGACGGTGCGATCCGCATGCAGCCCAAGTAACCCCGCAGATTCGGCACGAATCACGCGCCGGAGTGCGCCTCCAGGAACGCGTACACGTCCGAGTCGTCGACGCCGGGGAACGAGCCGGAGGGGAGTGGCGACAGGATGTGCGCGTGCAGCCGCGCACTCGGCCACGCCTTGCCCGCCCAGCGGCCGGACAGCGCGGCCGGCGCCCGCTTGCAGCACGATTCGTCCGGGCAGCGCGACTCCGCGCGGTCGGTCGCCTCGCGGCCGCGGAACCACTTGGCCTCATCGAACGGCACCCCGATGCTGATCGAGAAGCCGCCCTCGGCGGTCGTCCCCGTCTGCGTGGCGCACCAGTAGGTCCCCACGGGGGTGTCCGTGTACTGGTAGAGCTCGGTCGTCCGGTTGGTGTGCGTGAAGGCGGTGCGGGCGCCCCACTTGCGGCAGACGACCTGGCCCTCGATGGATCCCGTCACATCCGTCGGAAGCGGGAGGCCGTCGTTCTCGTACCCCTTGTAGAGGGCGCCGTCGTCGCCGACACGGAGGAAGTGCATCGTCATGTCGAGGTGACTGGTCGCCAGGTTGGTGAGTCGAAGGGCGGCGGCCTCGTGCGTCACGCCGAACGCATCCCGGAAGTCCTCGACCGCGAGGTCCTTGTCCTTCTTCGCCTGCTGGAGGAACGCGACGGCGGCATCCCGGGGCATCAGGCAGCAGGCTGCGAAGTAGTTGATCTCCAGCCGCTGCCGCAAGAAGTCGGCGTACGACTCCGGCCGGGTGTGACCGAGCAGTCGGTGCGCCATCGCCTGCAACGCCATCGAGCGGAGGCCGTGGCCGCCAGGGATCGACGCGGGCGGCAGGTAGATGCGACCGTTCTCGAGGTCGGTGATCGACCGGGCGGAGCGGGGCAGGTCGTTGACGTAGATCAGCTCGAAGCCGAGCCGCTCGGCCATGACGCTCACCTCGCGGTGGGTGAGGGCTCCGCGCACGTGACCGGAGGCCCGGACCTGCTGCTCGGCGAGTTCTTCGATGTCCGGGATGTAGTTGTCCTGCGCGCGCATCCGCTCGCGCAGCTCGGTGTTCGCCCGCCGTGCCTCCTCCGGCGTCGCGATCGCCTCACTGGCCCGGCGGCTGAGCTCGCGATGCAGCCCGACGAGTGCGCTGAGGGTCTCGGTCGGCGTGCCCTTCGTTGGCTTCACGGCGGGCAGGCCGAGCGACGCGTAGAGCGAGCCGCGCTGCGCCCGGGCCAGTTCGATCTCGAGGGCCGCGCGCTCATCCGGCGGTTCGGCGGAGAGGAGATCGGCCGGCTGCACGCCCAGCGCTGAAGCCAGGGCGCTCAGCAGCGAGATCCGCGGCTCGCGTTTGCCGTTCTCGATCAGCGACAGCTGGCTGGCGGCGACACCGGCGGCAGAGCCCAGAGCGTCTAGCGTCATCCCGCGGCGGGTCCGGAAGTGACGGATGCGGTGCCCGAGGGTCGCGACGTCGATGTCGCCCGAGTCCACTGGAGTGCTCATGGCTTCACGTTAGCGAAAGAATGCCGATTCTTACAGTGGATTTTCCAGTCGAGAAGGCTTGATCGTCCCGGATGCTGGATGCATCGCCACTTCTTACCGACCAGAAGGACTCCCCATGAGCATCGCCGAGCTGCCCCTCACCGACGCCGCCCCGTCCGACGGAATGGCCGCGGTGCGCGCCTGGGTCGACGGCATCGCCGCCCTGACGCGGCCCGACGAGATCGTGTGGTGTGACGGGTCGCTGGCGGAGGCGGACCGTCTCACCAAGCAGCTCGTCGCCGAGGGCAAACTCATCCGGCTCAACCCCGAGTGGCGCCCCAACAGCTTCCTCGCCCGCACCGACCCGGGCGACGTCGCCCGCGTCGAGGACCGCACCTTCATCTGCTCGGAGGACGAGGTCGACGCAGGCCCGACCAACAACTGGAGACAGCCGGATGCGATGCGCGCCGAACTGCGCGGAGTCTTCGCCGGCAGCATGCGCGGACGCACCATGTACGTCGTGCCGTTCTCGATGGGACCGGTCGGCGGTCCGCTGTCGCAGGTCGGCATCCAGCTCACCGACTCCGCCTACGTCGCCGTCAGCCTCGGGATGATGACCCGCGTCACCGAGACCGTGCTCGACTTCATCGCGGCCGGGCAGCCGTGGGTGCCGACGGTCCACAGCGTCGGCTACCCGCTCGTGGATGCGGACGGGCAGGAGCGCGACGACGTGCCGTGGCCGTGCGACACGACGAAGTACATCGTCCAGTTCCCGGAGACGCGGGAGATCTGGTCCTACGGTTCCGGCTACGGCGGCAACGCCATCCTGGCCAAGAAGTGCTTCGCACTGCGCATCGCCTCCGTCATGGCCCGCGACGAGGGCTGGCTTGCCGAGCACATGCTGATCATCAAGGTGACCTCGCCGGAGGGCCGGATCTTCCACTTCGCGGCGGCGTTCCCGTCGGCGTGCGGGAAGACCAACCTGGCGATGCTCGAGCCGAGTATCCCGGGCTGGAGCGTCGAGACGATCGGCGACGACATCGCGTGGCTGCGTCAAGGTCCGGACGGCCGCCTGCGTGCCATCAACCCGGAGGCCGGGTTCTTCGGCGTCGCGCCCGGCACCGGGGAGAGCACCAACCGCACGGCGGTGAACACGCTCTGGGGCAACACCATCTTCACGAACGTGGCACTGCGCGACGACGGCGACATCTGGTGGGAGGGGCTGACCGACGAGCCACCTGCGCACCTGATCGACTGGGAGGGGAACGACTGGACGCCCGGAAGCGGTCGCCCGGCCGCGCATCCGAACTCCCGTTTCACCGTGAGCGCCGCGCAGTGCCCGTCCATCGCCGACGACTGGGATGCCTTCGACGGCGTGCCGATCGACGCCATCCTGTTCGGCGGACGACGTGCGACGAACGTGCCGCTCGTGGCCCAGGCGCGGGATTGGCGGCACGGCGTGTTCATCGGCGCGACCGTCTCGTCGGAGCGCACGGCGGCGGCCGAGGGCACGGTCGGCGAGCTCCGGCGCGACCCGTTCGCGATGCTGCCGTTCTGCGGGTACAACATGGCCGACCACTGGGCGCACTGGCTGGAGATGGGGGAGCAGCTGGGCGAGAACGCGCCCGACGTGTTCCAGGTGAACTGGTTCCGCACCGGCGACGACGGCCGGTTCCTCTGGCCCGGTTTCCGCGAGAACGCGCGGGTGATCGAGTGGATCGCGCGCCGCGTCGAAGGGACGGCCGGAAGCGTCAAGACCCCGATCGGGCACCTGCCCGTCGTCGAGCAGCTCGACCTGCGGGGGCTCGATCTCCCCGCCGCGGACGTGGAGGCGCTCTTCGAGGTGGATGCGGACAGCTGGCTCGCCGAGTGCGACCTCACCGAGGAGTTCTTCGACCGCTTCGGTTCCCGCGTCCCCGCCGCGCTCCGCGCCGAGCTCGCCTCCCTGCGCTACCACCTGCGCGCCTGACGCTGTTTCAAGCCAACAGCTCCTGAGTTTTTCGCACGAACCCGGCGATTCGAGCGGAAAAACTCAGGAGCTGTTGGCTTGGGAGTGGGGGAAAGAGGTTAGACGAGGAGTTGGTGCTTGGCCAGGTCGCGATAGAGCGGCGTCGTCTCGACGAGCTCCGAGTGGGTGCCGGTACCGACGACGCGGCCGTGGTCGAGCACCACGATCTGGTCGGAGTCGACCACCGTGGACAGACGGTGGGCGATCACGAGCAGCGTGCGGTCCTCCGCGACGGCGTCGATGGCCTCCCGCATCAGCTGCTCGTTGCGACCGTCCAGGCTCGAAGTGGATTCGTCCAGCAGCAGCACAGGAGGTGCGGCGAGCAGGGCGCGGGCGATCGCGAGACGCTGGCGCTCGCCGCCGGAGAGCATGATGCCGTCCTCGCCGACCGGCGCTGAAAGCCCGAGCTCGTTGCGCTCCAGCACCTCGGTCAGGTTGACCGCGTGCAGCACGTCCACGCACTGCTCGTCGGTCGCGTCCGGCGACGCCAGGGTCAGGTTGTCGCGGAGCGAGCCCGCCAGCACCGGCGCATCCTGCTCGACGTACCCGATCTGCGAACGGAGCGCGACGCGGTCGAGCGTTCGCACGTCCATCCCGCCGAAGCGTACCTCGCCGTCCTGCGGGTCGTAGAACCGCTCGACGAGCGCGAGGATGGTCGACTTGCCGGCGCCGGACGGCCCGACCAGCGCGGTCCGCTTGCCCCGCGGGACGCGGAAACTCACCCCGTGCAGCACGCCGCCGTGCCGCAGGGGGCCCTCGTCGTGACCGGCCCCTGCCGCCGCTTCCGCCTCCGCCACGACATCCGCTCCGGTGAATGCTTCGAACGCGAGGCGCTCGCGTGTCGGCTCGGGAGTCGGCGCCTCGCTCCGGCGACCCTCGCCATCCTCCGCCTCAGGGACTGCCTGATCGGGGTAGCCGAACCGCACATCCACGAACTCGATCGCGGGTGCTTCCGGCGCGAGACCTTCGTTCGCCGCGCCGACGGTGAGGGCGAGCGGCGCGATCTCGCGGTCGCGCTGGTCCTCCGTCGGCAGATCGAGGATCTCCTGGATGCGCCCGAGCGCTCCGAGGGCCGAGTTCACGGCGGCGATCGCGCCGAACCCCTGGCCGAGCGGCAGGATCATCATAAACAAGAACAGGATGAACGCGACCAGATTCGCGATGGTGAGCGCCCCGCTGGCAACCCGGAATCCGCCGACGCCGAGCACGACGAGGAACGACACCTGCATCGCGATGCCGGCGACGGGAACAACCAGAGCCGAGATCTTCGCGACCTGGATGCCCATCTTCCAGGCGCCCGTGGCGTCCGCATCCACCGCGGCGATCTCGCGTTCGGTCGCGTTCGACGCACGGATCGTCCGCACCGAGCTGATCGCGCGCTCGACGGCTGCCGCCAGGTCGCCGACCTTGTTCTGCGCCTTCTGGCTGGCGACTCGGATGCGACCGGAGAGCAGCACGACGGTCACGATCGAGATCGCGACGACCAGCACCGTGAGGCCGAGCAGCACCGGGTCGATGATGAGCATCGCGATCAGGGCGCCGATGAACGTGAGCGCGCCGCCGATCGCCTCGACGAGCCCCTGAGTCAGGACGGCCCGGAGCAGCGTCGTGTCGGAGCCGACGCGCGACACCAGGTCGCCGGTGCGCCGGGTGTCGAACTCGCTGATCGGGAGTCGCAGCATCCGTCCGACCAGCTTGCGCCGCGACGACAGCACGACGCCTTCGCCGGTGCGCTGCAGCAGGTAGTGCTGGTAGCCCGAGATCAGGCCAGACACCACCACCAGCGCGACGAGTCCCCAGACGAGGCCGTTCAGCGGCTCGCCCTTGCCGACCATCGCGATGACCTGGCTGACCAGCAGCGGCTGCGCGAGGCTCGCCGCCGCACCCAGGATGCTGAGGACGACGACCACCGACAGCACGCGCTTGTGCTCGAGGAGGTATGGGAGGAGCTGCGAGAAGCGGGCGCGCGGCCCTGCGTCGTCGGCGGCACGCCCGAAGCCGCGACGACGGCGCGCGGGAGCGGGGGCGGTGGTGGTGGACATGACGATGTCTCCGATCGGGGGAGGAGGGGCGTCGGGCGGCGGATGCCGCTAACTCCGACCGTACTTCTTGTGAACTGCCTGTTTGCTGACCCCGAGGGCGAGCGCGATGAGCTGCCACGTCGCGTTGGCATTCCGGGCCCGCCGGACGGCTACGGCTTCGAGCTGGTCGAGCTCCCGGTGCAGCTTGTGGATGGCGCGGAGGGCCGCGATGGGGTCGTCCGAGTCGGCGTCGCCGGCGAGGGTGTGCAGGGTTCCTCTGTCCATGTCGTCAACCATAGTTGACGTCGTCCGAACCGTCAACCTGGATTGACAGCTCACCTCTTCGAATGTCGCCGGTCGCGGCTACAGTGCTGAACTATGCCGACGCCCGTCATCGCCGCCCGTGAGCTCGTGAAGAAGTACAAAGACTTCCCGGCCGTCGACGGCATCAGCTTCGAGGTCGAGCCGGGGGAGTCCTTCGGACTGCTCGGCCCGAACGGCGCAGGCAAGTCGACCACGATGCGGATGATCGGCGCTGTTTCGACGCGCACCGGCGGCGACCTGAGCATCCTCGGGCTCGACCCCGACCGGTACGGTCCCGAGATTCGGTCGCAGCTCGGCGTCGTGCCGCAGGCGGACAACCTCGACACCGAGCTGCGCGTGCGCGACAACCTGATCGTGTACGGGCGCTACTTCGGTCTCCCGTCCGGCCGGGTCCGCAAGAGGGCTGACGAGCTGCTCGCCTTCGCCCAGCTCGAGGACAAAGCGAAGGCCAAGGTCGACGACCTCTCCGGCGGGATGAAGCGCCGGCTCACGATCGCGCGGGCGCTGATCAACGACCCGCGCATCCTGCTTCTCGACGAGCCCACGACGGGCCTCGACCCGCAGGCGCGCCACATCCTCTGGGATCGGCTCTTCCGTCTCAAGGAGCAGGGCACGACGCTCGTCCTCACCACGCACTACATGGATGAGGCCGAGCAGCTCTGCGACCGCCTGGTCGTCGTCGACAAGGGCACGATCATGGCGGAGGGGTCGCCGGCCGCGCTGATCCGCGAGTACTCGACGCGCGAGGTGCTCGAGGTGCGGTTCGGCTCCGAGCGCAATGCTGAGGTCGCCCAGGGCCTCGACGGGATCGGCGAGCGGATCGAGGTTCTTCCCGACCGCGTGCTGGTCTACAGCGACGACGGCGAAGCGGAGCTCGTGCGAATCACCGAGCGCGGACTCCACCCGCTGACGAGCCTCGTGCGGCGCTCCAGCCTGGAGGATGTGTTCCTTCGGCTCACCGGACGGAGCCTGATCGAATGAGCGTGGCAGTCGGGCCTTCGGGCGCTGCGGGCGCGCCGGGCGGCGGGCCCGAAAGGCGAGAGGATGCGCGCGCGGCGCTCGCGGCAGCGGTCCGTCCCCGACGCTTCGGCGCTTGGTACGTCGCCGAGCACCGCTTCCGGGTGATGCGGTCGTACCTGCAGACGCTGCTCGTCACCGGGTTCGGCAACCCGCTGCTGTACCTGCTCGCGATGGGTCTGGGTCTTGGCAGCCTCGTCAGCGCCAACATGGGACCGAACGCGGTCGACGGCGTGAGCTATCTCGAGTTCGTCGCTCCGGCGCTGATCTGCACGGCAGCGGTGACCGTCGCGAGCGAGGAGTTCACCTATCCGGTGATGCTCGGCTTCAAGTGGAATCCGACCTTCTTCGGCATCAACGCCTCCCCGATCGCGCCGGGCCAGATCATCGACGGCGTGCTGATCTCGGTGATCGCGCGGCTGGTCGGCACGAGCATCGTCTACTTCGCGTTCATGGTGCTCTTCGGTGCCGTTCCGAGCCCGTGGGGCTGGGTCGGCATCCTCGTCGCCACTCTCGGCGGGCTCGCCTTCGGCGTGCCGATCATGGCGTACGTCGCGACGCTCGAGCAGGACACCGGTCAGATCGCGATGCTCATGCGCTTCGTGCTGCTGCCGATGACCCTGTTCTCGGGCACGTTCTTCCCGCTCGCGAGCATGCCGTGGTTCCTCCAGTGGATCGGCTGGATCTCACCGCTCTGGCACTCGACCGAGCTGTCGCGGGTCTTCTCGTACGGGATGAGCGAGCCGCTCTGGCTGTCGGTCGTCCACGTCGTGTACCTGCTCGCGCTCTTCATCGTCTTCTGGATGTGGAGCCGGCGAATCGCCGCGAAGAGGTTGAACAAGTGACCGCCACCGATCAGCGCACCGCCGACTCCGCCCCGCGGATGCGGCCGATGCGCGCTCTCTACGCCGGGAACGCGCGTTCGGTGATGCAGCGCGGCTGGTCGGCCACGCGCAGCACCAACTGGCTCGTTATCGTCTCCGGCTTCTTCGAGCCGATCTTCTACCTGCTGTCGCTCGGCATCGGCTTCGGGAGGCTGGTCGGCGACATCCAGACGACGTCGGGTGAAACAGTGCCATACGCGGCCTTCATCGCCCCTGCGCTGTTGGCGACAGCGGCGATGAACGGGGCCGTGTACGACTCGACGTGGAACGTCTTCTTCAAGATGCACTTCGCCAAGCTGTACGAGGGGATGCTGGCGACCTCGCTCGGCCCGCTCGACGTGGCGCTCGGGGAGATCCTGCTCGCGCTGCTCCGGGGAGCGCTCTACGCCGTCGGCTTCATGCTCGTGATGCAGGCGCTCGGACTGAACCTGTCGTGGTGGGCGCTGCTCGCCCTTCCCGCGGTGCTGCTGATCGCGTTCGGCTTCGCCAGCTTCGGGATGGGCATCACCAGTTACATGAAGACGTTCCAGCAGATGGACTGGATCAACTTCATCCTGCTGCCCATGTTTCTGCTGTCGGCGACCTTCTACCCGATCACCGTGTACCCCGAGGCGATCCAGGTGGTCATCAAAGCGATGCCGCTGTGGCACGGCGTCGAGCTGGTCCGCGGACTCACGACGGGCGACGTGTACCCGGGGATGCTGTGGCACGTGCTGTACTTCGTCGTCATGATCGTGCTCGGCCTCATCCTGACCACCCGCCGGCTGCGCGCCCTGTTCCTCGACTGAGCGCGCAGCCTGTGCAAGTCAGCTCACGTTGTCGGTGAAGTCGACGTCGCGCGTCTCTTTCGACAGCAGCAGCGCGATGAGCGTCAGCACCGCGGCCGCCGACAGGTAGACGCCGACCCAGACGGTGCTGCCGCCCGCCATCGACCACAGCCACACTGCGATCGTCGGCGCGACCGCCGCGCCGAGCACGCTTGAGAGGTTGTACGCGACGGCCGAGCCGGTGTACCGCACGTTCGTGGCGAACAGCTCGGGCAGCTCGGCACCCATGGGGCCGAACGTCAGCCCCATCAGGGTGAAGCCGATGATGAGCAGCGCCATGACGCCGATCGTTCCGCCCGCGAAGAGCGGCACGAAGAGGAGACCGAAGACGATGATCCCGATGGTCACCCAGATCAGCGTCTTGCGGCGGCCGAAGCGCTCGGCCAGGGGGCCGGCGACAAGCGTGAAGATCCCGAAGAACACCACGCCGATGATGAGCATGATCAGGAAGTCGTTGCGGCTGTAGCCGAGGCCGGGCACGAAGCTGCCGGCCGCGAACGCCTTGCCGGCCTTCTCGGCGGCGGCCTGCGCCTGCTCGGTGGTCGCGGCGGTGGTGCCGTAGGTGAGGGTGAACGCGGTCATCAGGTAGAAGAGCACGTAGGTCGCGAGCATGATGAAGGTGCCGAGCACGATCTGGCGCCAGCTGGTGCGGAAGACGCGCGCGAGCGGCAGCTTGGCGACCTCGCCGGTGTCGACGACCTTCTGGAAGGCCGGGGTCTCCACGAGCTTCAGGCGGACGTACAGTCCGACGATGACGAGCACGGCGCTCAGCAGGAACGGGATGCGCCAGCCCCAGGCGGCGAATGCGTCCGGCGAGATGGTCAGGCTCAGGATGAGGAACAGCACGTTCGCGACGATGAAGCCGATGGGCGCGCCCATCTGCGGGAACGTGCCGTAGATCGCGCGCTTGCCCGCTGGGGCGTTCTCCGTGGCCAGGAGCGCCGCGCCGCTCCACTCACCGCCGAGCCCGAGGCCCTGGCAGAACCGCAGCACGACGAGCAGGAACGGCGCCCAGAACTCCCAGCCCGGCACCTGCGCCGTCGGCAGGCAGCCGATCAGGACGGTCGCGATGCCCATGGTGAGGAGCGAGCCGACGAGGGTGCCCTTGCGGCCGATCCGGTCGCCGAAGTGGCCGAACAGGATGGAGCCGACAGGTCGCGCGATGAAGGCGACGCCGAACACGGCGAACGACGACAGCAACGCCGTGGTCGGGTCCTCATTGGTGAAGAAAAGTGCAGGGAACACCAGCACGGCGGCGGTCGCGTAGACGTAGAAGTCGTAGAACTCGATCGACGTGCCGATGAGGCTGGCGAGGATGACGCGGCCGCGGGTGTTCGCGGGCGCGGGGGTGATGACGGGGGCCGTCGTAGACATGCGTGTGCAGAGCTTCCGGAAAGAGAGGCGAGACCGCGGGGCGTGCGCGGCGTCGGTCGGGCGGAAGGCGCGCGTGGCGGGGAGTCGGAGAGCGCTTGTGGCGCACCTTCTAGCCTATGCGCCGTCCGTGGGCGTGCCGAATCGGGCCTCGCTAGGGTGTTCTCATGGAAACACTTTTCGCCGTCCTGCACGTGGTGACCGCCGTCTTCATCGTCGGCCCGATGGCCATCCTCCCGATGACGGCGATGCGAGCCGTCCGCGCGGGTGACGCCGGGCAGGTGAGCACCCTCGCGAAGTCGACCAACCTGCTCGCGTTGCTGTCGCTGCTGGTGGTCCTGTTCGGGTTCGGGGTCATGGGCCTGGCCGACAAGAAGTACGACCTGAGCATCACGACGCCCTGGATCCTGTGGTCGATCATCCTGTACGTCATCGCCCTGGCGCTCACCCTGTTCCTGGTGGTGCCGACGATGCGGCGGGCCGCCGAGTCGCTGCGCGACGGCACAGCCTCCCGCTACCCGGCGATCGCCGCCGGGTCGGGTGTGGCCAGCCTCCTGCTGCTCGCCGTCGTGGTGCTCATGGTCTGGAAGCCGTAGCCTGGCCGGACCGCTCCACTGAACGAGAGGCACCACCATGGCTGAGAACCCGACAGCGCCCGTCACGCCGGGCGCGATGATGCTCGAACTGGTGATGCTCCCGGTGAGCGACATCGACCGTTCGAAGGAGTTCTACCGCGACCAGGTCGGATTCACGGTCGATGTGGATGTGACCCCTGCCGAAGGGGTGCGCATCGTCCAGCTCACGCCGCCCGGTTCCTACTGCTCCGTCACCATGTCGACCGGCCTGGCCGACGCGCAGACGCCACCGGGTTCGTTGCGCGGCCTCCACCTCGTGGTCGCCGACATCGAGGCCGCCCGAGCGGACCTCGTCGCGCGCGGCGTCGACGTCGCCCCCGTTCAGGACATGGGCGGAGTCTTCTACGCCTGGTTCGCCGACCCGGACGGGAACACCTGGACGCTGCAGCACATGCCGTGGCGGCCGACCGGCCTCTAGCCCCGCAGGCCGCGCAGGGTGAGCGCCGTGGCCATCGCCGCGTGCGCCGCCTCGGCGCCCTTGTCCTCTTTGGAGCCGGGGAGCCCTGCGCGGTCGATGCCCTGCGCCTCGTCCTCCAGGGTCAGCACGCCGAAGCCGACCGGCTTGCCGGTGTCGAGCGCAACGCGGGTGAGGCCATCCGTCGCGGCCGCCGAGACGTACTCGAAGTGCGGAGTGCCGCCGCGGATGATGACGCCGAGGGCGACCACGGCATCCGCCCCGGCCTCAAGCGCCGCCTTGCTGACCACGGGGAGCTCGAAGCTGCCGGGCACCCGCACGAGCGTGTGGCTCGCGCCCGCGTCGTCGAGGGTGCGCTGGGCCCCGGCGATGAGGCCGTCGCTGATGGTCTCGTGCCAGGTGCCCGCGACGATGACCACGTTCAGGCCGCTCCCGTCGACTCGCTCCTGCGCGTTGGGGGCTCCCGCTCCGCTCATCGTGTGGTCCTCTCCGCCGCGAGTGCCGCGGTCGTCTCCGTTGCGGACACCGCATCGATGTCCCCGATCGCGTGACCCATCCGGTCGCGCTTGGTCTCCAGGTAGCCCTCGTTGAAGGCGCCGACACCGACGACGAGCGGCACGCGCTCCTCGACCTCGATGCCGTGCTCTTCGAGCTGCCGCACCTTCTCCGGGTTGTTGGTCAGCAGGCGCACCGACTCGATCCCCAGGTCTTGCAGGATGGACGTGGCCGCGCCGTAGTCGCGGGCGTCGATAGGGAGCCCCAGGGCGAGGTTCGCGTCGAGCGTGTCGAGCCCCTCCTCCTGCAGCTTGTAGGCGCGGAGCTTGTTGATGAGGCCGATTCCGCGACCCTCGTGCCCGCGCAGGTAGACGACGACGCCGCCGTCGCGCTGGATGGTGTCGAGCGCCGCGTCGAGCTGTGGCCCGCACTCGCACTTGAGCGAACCGAACGCTTCACCGGTCAGGCACTCGGAGTGCACCCGGACCAGCGTGCCTTCCGCTTGGGGCGTCCCCGCGACGATCGCCACGTGGTCGGCTCCGGTCATGCGGTCGCGGTAGGCGCGCATCCGGAACGGTCCGTGCGTCGTCGGCACGGTGGTCTCGACCTCGAAGATGACCCGCGAGGTCTCCGGGATCGGCGTGACCGTCTCCAGCGGCTGGTCGCAGTGGAACTCCTGCAGGTAGGCGATGAGCGTCTCGATGGTGATGACGAGGACGCCTTCCCGCTGGCCCAGCTCGATCAGCCCAGGGAGGCGCATCATCTCGCCGTCGTCGGCGACGATCTCGGCGATGGCCCCGACGGGCGTCATGCCGGCCAGCTTGAGCAGGTCGACCGCCGCCTCCGTGTGGCCGTCGCGCTCGCGGACGCCGCCCTCGACCGCCCGAAGCGGCAGGATGTGGCCCGGCCGGTGGAGGCTGGAGGGGCTGGAGTCGAGGTTGGCCAGCACGCGGAGGGTGTGAGCGCGGTCTGCGGCGCTGATGCCGGTGGAGAGGCGGTCGGCCGCATCCACGCTGACGGTGTAGTTGGTGCCACGGGAGTCCTCGTTGTTGGCGACCATGACCGGCAGCTCGAGCCGGTCGGCGATCTCGTTCGTCATCGGAGCGCAGATGAAGCCGGACGAGTTCTTCACCGTCCAGGCGATCCACTCCTGGCTGGCGAGCTCGGCGGCGAGGACGACGTCGCCCTCGTTCTCGCGGCTCTCGTTGTCGACGACGATGACGGGGCGGCCGGCGCGCAGCTCGGCGAGGGCCTCGGGGATGGTGGCCAGACTCATGACGCACTCCGTTCGCTCAGTGCCGGTTCGAGCGCCAGCAGGCGCTCGACATGACGGGCGAGGATGTCCGTCTCGATGTTGACGCGGTCGCCGGCGACGCGGTCGCCGAGCGTCGTGGCTGCGAGGGTCTCCGGAATGAGGGACACCTCGAACCAGGCGTCCTCACGTCCGCCGCCGACCTCGCTGACCGTGAGGGAGACTCCGTCGATGGCGATGGAGCCCTTGCGTGCGACGAGCGGAGCGTGCTCCGGGTCGAGGCTCAGCCGAACGACCCGCCACGCGCTGCCGTCGGTGATCGAGAGCACGGTGGCCGTGCCGTCGATGTGGCCCTGGACGATGTGCCCGCCGAGGCGATCGCCGACCTGCGCCGCGCGCTCGAGGTTGACCCGGCGGCCGGGCTCGACGCCGTCGAGCGTGCTGATGGCGAGCGTCTCGGCCATGACATCCGCCGTGAAGCTCTCGGTGTCCTTGTCGATCACGGTCAGGCAGACGCCGCTGACCGAGATGGAGTCGCCGTGCCGGGCGTCGCTGACCGCGAGCGGACCGCGCACGGTGACGCGGGCGGCATCGGCCGTGCGCTCGACGGCAGTGACCTCGCCCAGCTCTTCGATGATTCCGGTGAACATGGTGGTCAGCCCTCCTGGCTGTCGGGGAAGATGTCGGCGCCGGCGACGTCGACGGGTGTGTGGTCGCCGGTGCGGGGGGCGCCGTCGGGGACGGGGACGGCGCGGATGAGGAGGTCGCCGCCGAGGCGTTCGACGTCGAGGATGCGGAGCCTCCGCTGCTCGCCGATCGTCTCGACGCCGAGGTCGCCGAGCGCGACGCGCGGGCCTCCGATCAGTGTCGGCGCCAGGTAGATGGCGTACTCGTCGACCAGGCCGGCGGCGACGAAGGCGCTGGCGAGCGTGGGGCCGCCCTCGACGTAGGCGCGGCGGAACCCGCGCTGATGGAGGTCGGCGACCGCTTCGTGGAGGTCGTGGGTCCCCTCGAAGACGACAGGGTTGGGGTGACGGAACACCGCCGCATCCTTCGGGATGGCACGGGTGCCGATCACGACGGGCGTCGGCTGGGTGCCCATCAGCTCGCCGGCATCGCCGCGGGCGGTGAGGCTCGGGTCGTCGGCGAGCACGGTGCCGGTGCCGACGATGATCGCGTCGGACGCCTCCCGCTGCTCGTGCACCCGCTGCCGCGCCGCGGCGCCGGTGATCCAGCGGCTGGTTCCGTCGGCGGCCGCCGCACGGCCGTCCAGGCTGCTCGCCCACTTGACGACGATGTAGGGCCGGCCGAGTCGCGCGGCCGTGAGCCAGTCGCCCAGGAAGACGTCGATCTCGTCGCGCAGCACGCCGCCGATCACCTCGACGCCGCCCTCGCGGAGTCGCTCCGCGCCGCCGCCCGAGTGGTGCCCGGGGTCGTCGGTTCCGTAGACGACGCGCGAGACGCCCGCCTCGAGCAGTGCCTCCGAACACGGACCGGTGTGGCCCCAGTGATTGCACGGCTCCAGGGTGACGACGGCGGTCGCGCCGCGGGCTCCACCCTCGGGAAGCTTGCCGAGTGCATCCACTTCGGCGTGCGGGGTGCCGACACCGCGGTGCCAGCCCTCGGCCAGGATGCGCCCGTCGGCGTCGAGGAGCACGCAGCCGACCCGCGGGTTGATGCCGGTCGCAGGACCGTTCGCCGCGAGTTCGAGCGCCGTGCGCATGGGGGCTTCCCACGTCATCCCGTTGCCATCCTGTCTCTGTCGTCGAGACGTGTCGCCGGGGTCGCGTGGGCGCCAGCCCATGCGGGCTGCCCACCGTGCTTCCTCCCATCCGGACTGAGCGGCAGGCTCTCGCCTGACGCATTACCGTCGGTGCCGGAATTCCACCGGCTCAGCAGGGCGCCTGGGCGTCCCGCTCGCGGACTATCACCGCCGGTTCGGACTTTCACCGACCCCGGAGCACGTGTTTCGTTGTCGAGTTTAGATCAACGCGTCGCTGCGCCGTCTATTCCCTGAGTGGATGCGACGCCTGGTTACGCGGCGACCGTCCCGGTCACCGAGCCGATGGGTGCTGTCTCAGCGGAGTCCGGCTCGACAGGAGAGACCGGCTGCGTCAGCTGCACGAGCGCGCGAGCGGTGCCCTCGTCGACGATCAGGTCTGTGATCAGGCCCGCCGCCAGCGCCCCGCGCAGGCTGTGCACCTTGGATGGGCCGGAGACGATGCAGACGCGGCGCGGAACGCGCTTGATCAGGTCGATGTCCGGCCCGCTGGCTCGCTCGTTGAGGGGGATGCCGTGATGGCTGCCGTCCTCGCGGAAGAAGACGGTGGCGACGTCGCCGACGACGCCCGACTCATCGAGCGACGTGTAGTCGGCCGGTTCGAGGTAGCCGCCCGCGTAGACGTGCGAGCGCACCTCGGAGAAGGGGGAGCCGAGACCGAAGAGTGCCACATCCATCCGCTCCTGGATGTCGAGGATGCGCCGGGTGCTCCGCTCGCGCCACATCGCGACCTTCGTCTGCGGGTCGTCGAACAGGGCGGGGACGGGGAACTCCTGGATCGTGCCCGAGTACGTGTCGCCGAAGCGGCGCAGGATCTCGGAGGCGTACAGCACGCCGGTCGTGTAGGTGTTGCCGGCGCCGTTCAACTGCACGAACTCGACGTTGTGCAGCTCCTTCGGGATGAGGTGGCGGCTGAGTGCGCTCATCGTGGAGCCCCAGGCGACGCCGACGGTCTGGTTGGAGTCGATGAAGCGGTCGAGAATCCGTGCAGCGGAGATGGCGACGCGCTCGAGGCGGTCGACATCGCTGATCGCGCTCGGCATGGGAACGATGTGCGCGGCGATGCCGAAACGCTCGTGGATCACCTGCTGGATGCGCGTCGCGCCTTCGTGCGGTTCGGCGATCTGGATGGTGACAAGACCCGACGAGCGGGCGTAGCTGAGCAGCCGCGACACGCTGGAGCGGGAGGTGTGCATCTCGTGCGCGATCGCCTCCATCGTGAGGTCCTGCATGTAATACAGGTGACCGGCCTTGAGGGCGTCGCGCACCTTGTCGGGCAGGTGCTCCGTCTCGGGTTGGGGCATTCGGGGCCTCTTCTCCTCAGTGCGTTCTTCGAGCGCGTTCTCTTCAAGCGAAGCGGGGGTGGTGCACGTATGTGCATCGAGCTTGATCGAAGTTGTGCCGCCACGAAAACTATAGCTGCAGCACCACCCGACACCAGCAGCATCAGGAGAACATCGTGAGCACCACGTCGACCACACGCACCGAGGTCCAGCGACTCCGCGAACGCCCGCGAGCACAGGTGCTCGTCGTCGGCGGCGGCATCAACGGTCTCGGCACCTTCCGCGACCTCGCGCTGCAGGGGGTCGATGTCGTGCTCGTCGAGCGCAACGACTTCGTATCGGGCGCCTCGGCCGCCTCCAGCCACATGATCCACGGCGGCATCCGCTACCTCGAGAACGGCGAGTTCCGCCTCGTCAAGGAGTCGGTGACCGAGCGGAACGGTCTGCTCAAGATCGCCCCGCACTACGTGAAGCCGCTGCAGACCACGATCCCCATCTACTCCACGTTCTCCGGAATCCTCGCCGCTCCGCTCCGCTTCCTCACCCACAAGCAGGGCAAGCCGAAGGAGCGCGGCGCGTTCCTCATCAAGACCGGCCTCACCATCTACGACGCGTTCTCGCGTGACGGCGGAAGCGTGCCCCGGCACACCTTCCAGGGCCGCAAGAAGTCGCTGCAGACCCTCCCGGCCCTGAACCCGGGCCTGAAGTACACGGCCACCTACTTCGACGCCTCCGTGCACGACCCGGAGCGCCTCGCGCTCGATGTGCTCGCGGACGGCCTTGCCGCCGGCCCGCACGCGCGTGCCGTCAACTACGTCGAGGCGATCGGCGCCCGCGACGGCGGAGTGCTGGTGCGCGACCGCGAGACCGGCGAGGAGTTCAGCATCACCGCCGACGTGGTCGTGAACGCCTCCGGCCCGTGGACCGACCTCACCAACGGGGCCCTGGGCGACGAGACCCGCTACATGGGCGGCACCAAGGGCTCGCACATCGTGGTCGACAACCCCGAGCTGCTGGAAGCCTGCCAGGGGCGCGAGATGTTCTTCGAGAACAACGACGGACGCATCGTGCTCATCTACCCGCTCAAGGGCCGTGTCATGATCGGCACCACGGACATCGACGCCGACATGTCGGAGCGCGCGGTGATCACCGAGGACGAGATCGACTACTTCATCGAACTCGTCTCGCACGTTTTCCCATCCATCCCGGTCACCCGCGAGCAGATCGTCTACACCTTCTCGGGCGTGCGCCCGCTACCGCACCACGACGACACCGCCCCGGGCTTCGTGTCGCGCGACTACCGCATCGTGCCTGGCACGGTTGCCGGTCTCGGCGACACCCCGGTGCTGAGCCTCGTCGGCGGCAAGTGGACGACGTTCCGCGCGCTCAGCGAGCACCTCGCCAACGAGACGCTGAAGGTGCTCGGAGTCGAGCGGACGGTCCAGACCCTCGGCCTGCCCATCGGCGGAGGCGCCGGCTTCCCGACCACGCCGCAGGCGGAGCGCGACTGGATCGCCCGGTACGGCGCCGATGTCGGACCGGAGCGCGCCGCGACCCTCCTGCACCGGTACGGCACGAAGGCGGCCTTCGTCATCGACGCGATCTCCGGCTGGGACGGCGAGGACGTCGCGCTCGCCGCCGCCCCCACGTACTCCCGCGCCGAGATCGACCACCTCGTGCGCAGCGAGCACGTCGTCCACCTGGCCGACATCTTCCTGCGCCGCACCAGCCTCGCCTTCACCGGCGCTGTCACCGTGCCGCTGGTCCACGAGATCGCCGAAATCGCGGCAAACGCGCTCGGATGGTCGCCAAATCAGCGCACGGAGGAGGAAGATGCGTTCTTAGCGGACCTCGCCGACGCCCATCGGGTGCACCTGAAGTCGGGGGACGGGAGCGAAGCCGCCGCGGTTCGATAATGCACGAACGTGCATGACACGGTTCTTGTCAAGGTGAGCGCGACCGCAATAGCGTTCAAGGGCCCACCCTGACGAGAGTCACACCAGATCGCACAACAGGGTGCGGGTCAACTGAACAACTGGAAGGTCAACGTGGACAATATCGGTGTAGATTTCCTGTCCGAGCTGGTGGGAACGGCGATGCTGGTCCTGCTCGGTACCGGTGTCGTGGCGAACGTCGCCCTCATCAAGAACAAAGGCTTCAACGGCGGGTTCCTGATGGTCAACTTCGGTTGGGGCATCGCAGTGTTCTCGGGTGTGGTCGTCGCCTACAACTCGGGCGCACACCTCAACCCGGCTGTGACCCTCGGCCTCGTTGCCAACGGTGCGAAGGCGTTCGGCTCGGCGGCAGCTCACACGCTGGTGCCGGTCAACTTCATCACGGTGCTGCTGTACATCCTGGCTCAGCTGATCGGTGCCATCATCGGCGCCGTGCTGACCTTCCTGGCGTACAAGAAGCACTTCGACGAGGAGCCGGACCCGGCCAACAAGCTCGGCGTCTTCTCGACGGGCCCGGCCATCCGCAGCTATGGATGGAACCTGGTCACCGAGATCATCGGCACCTTCGTGCTGGTGTTCGTCGTGATCGCGTTCGGTCACCAGCCCGGCCAGGCCCCCGGTCTCGCCGCCCTCGGTGCACTGCCCGTCGCTCTCCTGGTGATCGGCATCGGCGCCAGCCTCGGTGGTCCGACGGGGTACGCCATCAACCCGGCCCGTGACCTCGGCCCGCGCATCGCCCACGCGATCCTGCCCATCAGGGGGAAGGGGACCAGCGACTGGTCCTACTCGTGGGTTCCGGTCGTCGGCCCGATCATCGGTGGTCTGATCGCCGGCTGGCTCGCGCTGGTGCTCCTGCCGCTCATCAAGTGACATGAGGGCCGGCCGGGACTCCCGGCCGGCCCTCCCCGTTCCGCCCCCAAAGAACAAAGGAGTTACCTATGGCCGACTACGTCGTCGCCATCGATCAGGGCACGACCAGCACCCGTGCGATCATCTTCGACAAGTCCGGATCGATCGTCTCGAGCGGACAGCTGGAGCATGAGCAGATCTTCCCGAAGGCGGGATGGGTCGAGCACAACCCGATCGAGATCTGGAACAACACCCGCGAGGTCATCGGGCAGGCGCTCTCCAAGGCCGACTTGACCCGCCACGACATCGCGGCCGTCGGCATCACCAACCAGCGCGAGACCGCGGTGGTCTGGGACAAGAACACCGGTGAGCCCGTCTACAACGCCATCGTCTGGCAAGACACCCGCACGCAGCCTATCGTCGACCGCCTGGCGGCCGACGGCGGTGTCGAGCGGTTCAAGTCGATCGTCGGCCTGCCGCTGGCGACCTACTTCTCGGGCACCAAGATCACCTGGATCCTGGAGAACGTCGAAGGCGCACGCGAGCGTGCCGAGGCCGGCGACCTGCTGTTCGGAAACACGGACGCCTGGGTGCTCTGGAACCTGACCGGCGGTCCCGAAGGCGGCGTGCACGCCACCGACGTGACCAACGCCTCCCGCACCATGTTCATGGACCTCGAGACGCTCACCTGGCGCGACGACATCCTCGAAGTGTTCGGCGTGCCGAAGTCGATGCTCCCGGAGATCAAGAGCTCCTCCGAGGTCTACGGCCAGGTCGAGTCGTCCAGCCTGCTGCGAGAGGTTCCCGTCGCGGGCATCCTCGGCGACCAGCAGGCCGCGACGTTCGGGCAGGCGGCCTTCGATCCGGGCGAGTCCAAGAACACGTACGGCACCGGCAACTTCCTCATCTTCAACACGGGTGAGGAGATCGTCCACTCCAAGAACGGTCTTCTGACCACGCTCGGCTACAAGCTGGGCGATGAGGCGCCGCACTACGCGCTGGAGGGGTCGATCGCCGTCACCGGTTCGCTGGTGCAGTGGCTCCGCGACAACCTGGGGATCATCTCCAGCGCGCCGGAGATCGAGGACCTCGCCAAGACCGTCGACGACAACGGCGGTGCGTACTTCGTGCCGGCGTTCTCGGGCCTGTTCGCGCCGTACTGGCGCGCGGATGCGCGTGGCGCCCTCGTGGGCCTCACCCGCTACGTCAACAAGGGCCACATCGCCCGTGCGGTCCTGGAGGCCACGGCCTTCCAGACGCGCGAGGTGCTGGACGCGGTCAACGCCGACTCCGGCGTCGACCTGCAGGAGCTGAAGGTCGACGGCGGAATGATCGCCAACAACCTGCTCATGCAGTTCCAGGCCGACATCCTCGGTGTGCCGGTCGTCCGCCCCGTCGTCGCGGAGACCACCGCGCTCGGCGCCGCGTACGCGGCCGGCCTCGCGGTCGGCTTCTGGTCGGACCTCGACGACCTGCGCAAGAACTGGCAGGAGGACAGCCGCTGGACGCCGAACATGGATTCGGAGGAGCGCGAGCGTCAGCTGCGCCTCTGGAAGAAGGCTGTCACGAAGACGTTCGACTGGGTCGACGACGACGTGCGCAACGCCTGACACCACCTCTACGAAGCGCCGCCCGGCACCGCCGGGCGGCGCTTCGCCGTTCCCGGCGTTATGCCCCGCCGAGTTGACACGACACGCCGTCCGGGCAAGGCCGCCGACGGCGTGTTGCGTCAACCCGAAGTCAGTAGCGGCGGGAGGTCGGCGAGGGTGGGGATGGCGTGGACGTGGGAGGTGACGGCGTCCAGTTCGTCGTCGGGGGAGGGGACGGCGTTCCGACGGTTCAGCCAGACGCCGGTGAGACCCGCGCGGGCGGCGCCGATGGCGTCCGTCCGCAAGCGGTCTCCGACGTAGGCGGCCTGGTCCGGGCGCACGCCGAAGGTTTCGCATGCGACGCGGAAGATCGCGGCGTCGGGCTTGGCCACGCCCACTTCGCCGGACGCGATCAGGTGCTCCATGCGCGCATCCAGCCCGACCGCCTCCACCTTTCGGCGCTGAAACGCCAGGTCGCCGTTCGTGATGAGGCCGAAGCGGACGCCCGGGATGGTCGCCTCCAGCGCGTCGAGCGCCGGCACCGCGTCGTCGTGCAGCGACCATGCGGCGACGTAGTGCTCGAAGTAGTCGGCGAACCAGGCGCTCGCCTCGTCGTCGCTCAACGCGACGCCGTGCCGCGCCGCGAAGTCGCGGGCGCGCGCCCGGCGCTGACCCTCGAAATCGAGCCGGCCGGCGAGATAGGAGTGGTAGTGCTCCTCTTCGAGGTCGTGCCAGACCGTGACCAGCTCGTCGGCTTCTGAGGCGCCGTACGGCGCGCCGAGGGTCTCGGCATAACGCAGAATGCCGGACTCGACGGCCGCCCTGTGGGCGAACAGCGTGTCGTCGAGGTCGAACAGCACGACGCGCGGTGGCGTCATACTGCGGCCTGCACGAACGAGACGTCGGGCCAGCCGCTCGCGGGCTCCCGCGGATCGTTGCGGTGCAGGACTCCGCGCCACTCGTCGAACCGCTCGCCGCGCTGCTCGGCGCCGAGCGGTACGACGCCCTCCCAGCGGAACCCGGCGCGGCGGGCGACGGCGGCGCTGGCCGCGTTACCCGCGAGTGCCCGCCACACCATGCGCTGGAGGGCCAACCCGTCGGGAGCCGGCGCGAACCCGTGCTCGATCACGAGCCGGGCCGCCTCCGACATCACGCCCTGGCCGCGGGCTTCCGCCCCCAGCCAGAATCCGATCTCGCCTTGGTGATCGTGGATGTCGCCGATGCTGATCATGCCGACCAGCACATGCTCTGTCCGGATCGCCCACGTGCACTCGCGCCCGCTGGCCCACCCGTCCGGAACCATCGTGCGGACGAAGCCCACGGCGTTCTCGCGGCGGTACGGCGAGGGCACGGTCGTCCACCGCGCGACCGCGGCGTCGGCGCACAACTCGGCGATCCGGTCCACGTCGCGCTGCGTCGGCGTGCTCAGCGTGACCCGTTCGCCGGAGAGCACGACCGGGGCGGGCATCAGCGGGCCCGTCGGAGCAGGCCGACCCGCTCGTACGCCTTCGCCAGGGTGGCTTCCGCTACCTCGCTCGCCCGGTCGGCGTTGACGGCGAGGATGCGGTCGAGCTCCGCTGGGTCGGCGAGCAGATCGAGCGCACGCTGCCGGATGGGCGCGAACTCCTCGACCACCACCTCCACGAGGCCCTTCTTGAAGTCGCCGTAGCCCTTGCCCTCGAACTCCAGCTCGAGCGACTCGATGGAGCGGCCGGTCAGCGCAGAGAAGATGCTCAGCAGGTTGGAGATGCCGGGCTTGCCCGCACGGTCGAACGACACTACGCCGTCGGTGTCCGTGACCGCGCGCATGATCTTCTTGCGCGTGACGTCAGGCTCGTCGAGAAGCCACACGATGCCGGCTCCGGACTCGGCCGACTTCGACATCTTCGACTCGGGATTCTGCAGGTCGTAGATGCGCGCGCTGTCCTTGAGGATCATCGCCTGCGGGACGACGAAGGTCTGGCCGAAGCGGCTGTTGAATCGTTCGGCGAGGTCGCGCGTGAGCTCGACGTGCTGGCGCTGGTCGTCGCCGACGGGCACGATCTCGGTGTCGTAGAGCAGGATGTCCGCGGCCATCAGCACCGGATACGCGAACAGCCCGACCGAGGTCGCGTCGGCGCCCTGCTTCTGCGACTTGTCCTTGAACTGCGTCATGCGCGATGCCTCGCCGAACCCGGTGATGGTGTTCAGCACCCAGGCCAGCTGCGCGTGGGCGGGCACGTGCGACTGCACGTACAGCGTCGACGCGGACGGGTCGATCCCCGCCGCGATGTACTGGGCGGCGGTGCGGCGGGTCTTCTCGCGCAGCTCGGCGGGATCCTGCGCGACCGTGATGGCGTGCAGGTCGACGACCGAGAAGAAGGCGTCGTGGGTGCTCTGCAGCTCTTTCCACTGCAGGAGAGCACCGATGTAGTTGCCGAGGTGCAGCGAGACGGCCGACGGCTGCATGCCGGAGTAGAGGCGAGGGAGTTCAGTCATGGTTCTGCTTTCGAAATCTGTGGGAGGCGGGAGCGGAGGGCCGTCAGAGTGCGTAGTCGACGACCACAGGCGTGTGGTCCGACCATCGCTCGTCGTAGGCCGCCGCGCGGTCGACCGCGTAGCCGGTGACGCGCTCCGCGAGCGCGGGGCTGGCGAGCTGGTAGTCGATGCGCCAGCCGGTGTCGTTGTCGAACGCCTGACCGCGCCACGACCACCAGGTGTACGGGCCGTCGACCTCGCCCGCGTGCTTGCGCACGACATCCACCCAGCCGAGCCCCGCTCCGCTGTTGTACGCCGGGTCGTCCTCCGCACCGAGGATGCGGTCGAAGTACGCGCGCTCCTCCGGGAGGAAGCCCGCGCGCTTGACGTTGCCCTTCCAGTTGCGGATGTCGAGCGTGCGGTGCCCGACATTCAGGTCGCCCATCACCACGGCGAGCTCGTTGTGCTTCTGGAGCTCCGGAAGCCGCTCCTCCATGGCGTCGAGGAAGCGGTACTTCTCGGTCTGCTTCTCAGTGCCCGCCTCACCCGAGTGGACGTACGCGCTGACGACCGTGATCACGGTTCCGTCGACCTCGTAGTCGGCTTCGAGCCAGCGGCCGGCGCTGTCGAACTCGGACGGCCCCAGCTCCACTCGGTGGATGGATGCCCTGTGGCGACTGGCGATCGCGACGCCCGCCCGGCCCTTGGCCGTCGCGGGGTCGTGCACGATGTCCCACTCGTCGCCCAGCAGCGCCTGCAGGTCTTCGGAGGAGGCGCGCACTTCCTGGATCGCGAGGATGTCGACGTCGCGCCCCTCGAGCCAGGAGCCCATGCCCTTGCGGAAGGCGGCGCGGATGCCGTTGGCGTTGATCGTGGCGATGCGCAAGCGACTCGAGGGCATGCCTCCAGCCTACCGGGGGCTTCCGACAGCGCCCTCGTCGAGCAGGTCGTTGAGGCGCTGCTCCGCACGGGCCGCACGGCGCTGCGCCGGGATGCGCCCGAACCACCGCGCCTCGTCGAGTTCCTGCTGGGCGTGCAGCAGCTCGGAGCGCGACACCAGCACCCGCGCCTCGTACTCCGCCGCGGCCTGCTCGGCCGCCGCCTGCTCCCGGGTCACTGCGCGCGGAGAGATCCCCCGATCGAACATCCCCACCGCGATCCAGGATGCGGAGAGCAGGATCACCCGCGAGATCAGGTTGAACCAGAGCAGCAGCCCGATGAAGACGGTGAAGGTCGCCAGCAGCGGATTCCTGGTGGAGGCGGCGCCGAACAGCAGTCCGCCGAGAGCGCTGAGCCCGGCGAGGACGAGCGCGCCCAGCAGTACCCCGAAGAACAGGTTGCGCCAGGGGATGGCGACCCGCGACATGATGCGGAACATCGCGCCGAGCGTGACGATGTTGAGGACGACCGAGACGACCAGGCCGGAGAATCGCGCAGCGGCGTTCGTCCAGAACGACTCGGAGCTCAACCCCGCGAACTCCAGCAGCAGGGTGAGCGTCTGGGTGCTGAGGATGCTGATGACCGCCGACATGACGAACAGCACGCCGAAGACGACCGCCAGACCGAAGTCGCGGATCTTCTGGAGGACGTAGTTGGTCGTGTCGCGGCTGAGCCCGAACACAGCGCGCACCGCCTGGCGGGTGTAGTAGAGCCAGCCGATCGCAGTCCAGATCAGGCCGATGGCCGCGATGACGCCCGTCCACCCGAACGACGTCGCGCCCTGCAACTGCGACTCGGGGATGATGCCCGGCGACGTCGAGGTCGCGATCAGGCCGGGTACGGCGCGGTTCAGCAGGGTCACCAGCGCGTCGAACAGCTTGTCGTTGCCGGCGAGCCAGTAGCTCGAGATCGAGAACCCGACCCAGATCGCGGCGAACACCGCGAAGAGCGACTGGTACCCCATCCCGGCGGCGCGGAGGTTGCCGTCGGAGTGCGAGAAGTTGATGTAGACGCGATAGGGCCGCAACGACTGCACCCACTTCGCCCACCGGGAGACCCGTGCGACCGGCTTGCGCAACCGCCGTCGGAGCGGATCAGCGCGCTCGAGCAGCCGTTCCTTCAGCGACTCCTCCGGCTCGGGCTCCACCGAGCCCTCGGCGCGTTGCAGCGCGGGATCCGGCTGGAGCGAGGCGCCCTTGGTCTTCTTGGCCACGCCGTCAGGATAGCGACCGGGCACGGCGGTCGGAGATGCAGGAACGGCCCGCCCTGCGATGCAGGACGGGCCGTTCCCAGAAGGCAGCGGCCGATCAGCGCTTGCCGCGCATGATCGCCTGCTTCACTTCGGCGATCGCCTGGGTCACCTGGATGCCGCGGGGGCACGCGTCGGTGCAGTTGAAGGTCGTGCGGCAGCGCCACACGCCCTCCTTGTCGTTCAGGATGTCGAGCCGCACCTGTGAGTTGTCGTCGCGCGAGTCGAAGATGAACCGGTGCGCGTTGACGATGGCGGCCGGGCCGAAGTACTGGCCGTCCGTCCAGAACACGGGGCAGGACGACGTGCACGCGGCGCACAGGATGCACTTGGTGGTGTCGTCGAAGCGGGCGCGGTCGGCGACCGACTGGACGCGCTCCTTGCCCTTCTCGGGCTTCGAGTTCGCGACGAGGAACGGCTGCACCTCGCGGTAGCTCTCGAAGAAGGGCTCCATGTCGACGATGAGGTCCTTCTCCAGCGGCAGGCCCTTGATCGCCTCGACGTAGATGGGCTTCGAGATGTCGAGGTCCTTGATCAGCGTCTTGCAGGCGAGCCGGTTGCGGCCGTTGATGCGCATGGCGTCGGAGCCGCAGATGCCGTGGGCGCAGGAGCGCCGGAAGGTCAGCGAGCCGTCCTGCTCCCACTTGATCTTGTGCAGGGCGTCGAGGATGCGGTCCGTCGGGTACAGCTCGACGTCGAAGTCCTGCCAGCGCGGCTCGGTGTCCACATCCGGGTCGAACCGGCGGATGATCAGCGTGACGGTGAACGACTCGACCGGGGCCTCAGGGGCAGGGGGAGTCTCGAGCACGGCGTTCGACATCAGTACTTCCTCTCCATCGGCTGGTAGCGGGTCACGACGACCGGCTTCCAATCGAGCGTGATGTGGTCTGCCGCGTCGGACGAGTGGGGGTCGCCGGTGAGGTAGGCCATGGTGTGCTTCATGTAGTTCTCGTCGTCGCGCTTCGGGAAGTCGTCGCGCATGTGCCCGCCGCGCGACTCCTTGCGGTTGCGCGCGGAGTAGACGACGACCTCGGCGAGGTCGAGCAGGAAGCCGAGCTCGACGGCCTCCAGCAGGTCGGTGTTGTAGCGCTTGCCCTTGTCCTGCACCTGCACGTTGCGGTAGCGGTCGCGCAGCTGGTGGATGGTCTCGGTCACCTGGGCGAGGGACTCGTCGGTGCGGAACACCTGTGCGTTCCGGTCCATCTCGTCCTGCAGCTCCTTGCGGATCGCTGCGATGCGCTCGGTGCCGGTCGAGGAGCGCAGCTCGCCGATCAGGCCGCGCACAGCGCCCGCGGGGTCTTCCGGCAGCGGGACGAACTCGGCGGTCTTGACGTACTCCACCGCGTTGTTGCCCGCGCGCTTGCCGAAGACGTTGATGTCGAGCAGGGAGTTGGTGCCGAGGCGGTTGGAGCCGTGCACCGAGACGCAGGCGCACTCGCCGGCGGCGTAGAGGCCGGGGACGACTGTGGTGTTGTCGCGCAGCACCTCGGCGGCCGTGTTGGTGGGGATGCCGCCCATCGCGTAGTGCGCGGTCGGCATGACCGGGACCGGCTCGACGACCGGGTCGACGCCGAGGTACGTGCGCGCGAACTCCGTGATGTCAGGGAGCTTCGTCTCGAGCACCTCGGCTCCGAGGTGGGTGCAGTCGAGCAGCACGTAGTCCTTGTGCGGGCCGGCTCCGCGGCCCTCCGCGACCTCCTGCACCATGCAGCGGGCGACGATGTCACGAGGAGCGAGGTCCTTGATGGTGGGCGCGTACCGCTCCATGAACCGCTCGCCGGACGCGTTGCGGAGGATGGCGCCCTCACCGCGGGCGCCCTCGGTGAGCAGGATGCCGAGCCCGGCCAGGCCGGTCGGGTGGAACTGGAAGAACTCCATGTCCTCCAGCGGCAGGCCCTTGCGCCAGATGATGCCGACGCCGTCGCCGGTGAGGGTGTGGGCGTTGGAGGTGGTCTTGAAGATCTTGCCGAAGCCGCCGGTGGCGAAGATGATCGCCTTCGAGTGGAAGACGTGCAGCTCGCCGGTGGAGAGTTCGTAGGCGACGACGCCCGCGGGCTGGGGGACCCCGTCCACGTCGGTCATGATCACGTCGAGTACGTAGAACTCGTTGAAGAAGTTGATGCCGAGGCGGACGCAGTTCTGGAACAGCGTCTGCAGGATCATGTGGCCGGTGCGGTCGGCGGCGTAACAGGCGCGGCGGACCGGCGCCTTGCCGTGGTCGCGGGTGTGGCCGCCGAACCGGCGCTGGTCGATCTTGCCCTCGGGCGTGCGGTTGAACGGCAGGCCCATGTTCTCGAGGTCGATGACCGCGTCGATGGCCTCCTTGGCGAGGATCTCGGCCGCGTCCTGGTCGACGAGGTAGTCGCCGCCCTTGACTGTGTCGAAGGTGTGCCACTCCCAGCTGTCCTCCTCCACGTTGGCGAGCGCAGCGGCCATGCCGCCCTGCGCCGCTCCGGTGTGGGAGCGCGTGGGGTAGAGCTTCGAGATCACGGCGGTGCGGGCGTGCGGCCCCGCTTCGATCGCCGCGCGCATGCCGGCGCCGCCGGCGCCGACGATGACGATGTCGAACTCGTGATAGTGGACGCCGTCGATGACGGTGGATTCAGTAGCTTCTGTTGTCACAGGGTTTCCGTGTCGATTCGTCGCAGGGGTCAGGATGCGGTCTGGTCAGCGTGCGGGGCAGAACGACGGCAGGTCGGACGCCGCGGCACCCGCGGGGCACGGGTCGAAGGTGAAGATCACGAGCGTGCCGAGCACGACCAGCACGACGACCGCGGCGAGCACAGCCCACTTCAGGATGCGGTTGATCGTGCGGTTGTATGCGTAGTCGTTGATCAGCGTGCGCATGCCGTTGCCGCCGTGGATGAGCGCCAGCCACAGCATCAGGAGGTCCCAGACCTGCCAGAACGGCGTCGCATACTTGCCCGCCACGAAGGCGAAGTCGATCTGCTTGACGCCCTCGCCCAGCACCAGGTTGATGAGCAGGTGGCCGAAGATCAGGATCACGAGCACCAGGCCCGAGGCCCGCATGTAGATCCAGCCCCACTTCTCCCAGTTCTTGCCGCGGGAGGAGCGGGCGGCGGGGGTGCGCGGCGCTTCGATGGTCGTCACGTCAGTTCACCTCCGAGAAGATGTGGATCAGCTGCACCGGAACGAAGCCGGCCATGAGGATGACCCAGAGCGCGATGACGATCCAGAACATGACCTTCTGGTACTTGACGCCCTTGCTCCAGAAGTCGATCGCGATGATCCGGAGACCGTTGAACGCGTGGAAGACGATGGCCGCCACCAGGGCGATCTCACCCAGCCCCATGATCGGGTTCTTGTAGGTGCCGATCACCGCGTTGTAGGCCTCGGGGCTCACGCGGATGAGCGAGGTGTCCAGGATGTGGACGAGAAGGAAGAAGAAGATGGCCACACCGGTGATGCGGTGGAGGACCCACGACCACATCCCCTCACGGCCACGGTACAGAGTGCCGCCGGGCCGGGACTTGGCCGGCTGCAGCGTCCCTGTCGCTTGGTCTGACACGGGACAACCCTCCCTGGTTGCAAAATCGCTTCATCGGGGCGCGGTGAGCGCAGCGCAAGTCTATGCCGGGGAGGGGGCGAACGCCTCTTAGGGTGGCCTCAGTTATCTCGACGTCGAGATAACCCGCCCTGTACGCCAGCGAGCCCGCGGCGTACCGTCCAGCCCATGACACAGGACGAACCGATCATGCACGGCAGCACCGAGGCGAGCGACGAATCGAAGGTCGCCGGCATCGTCGAGCAGGTGCGGGCGGACGTCCAGCTGCGGGACTCCGAGGAGCCAGAGCCGCTGCTGAGGGAGCGGCTCGACCAGGTCGGCATCGCGCTCACCGACGAGAGGGTCGCGGAGCTCGTCGCCGAGATCCGGAACGGTCCGTCGGTCACGGAGTGACCCGGCCGGACTGGCTCAGAGTACGTCGGTGGAGCCGGTGAGCTTGAGCGCATCCACCACCGCTTTCACCCGCTGGGCGTTCTCGCTCGTGGTCACGAGGAGCGCGTCCGGTGTGTCGACGACGACGATGTCCTTCACGCCGATGAGGCTGATCACCCGGTTGCTGTGGCTGACCACGATCCCGGTGGACGCGTCCGAGAGCACCCGGGCGTTCTCGCCGAGGATCGCGAGATCCGACTTGCGGCCGCCGGAGTTCAGCTTGGCGAGCGACGCGAAGTCGCCGATGTCGTCCCAGTCGAAGTACCCGGGGATGACGGCGAGGCGGCCGGCCGCGGCCGCCGGCTCGGCGACGGTGTAGTCGATCGCGATCTTCTCCAGGCCCGGCCAGATCCGGTCGACGGCCGGCCCGCGGGTGGCCGGATCGTCCCAGGCCTCCGCGAGCTCCAGGAGACCCGCCAGCAGCTCCGGCTTGTTGCGCCCGATCTCCTCCAGCAGCCGGTCGGCGCGGGAGATGAACATGCTCGCGTTCCAGAGGTAGGAGCCGTCGGCGACGTACCGCTCGGCCGTCGCCAGGTCCGGCTTCTCCTTGAAGGAGTCGACAGTGAGTGCGCTGGGCGCGCCGGCGACATCGAGGCGGTCGCCGAAGTGGATGTAGCCGAAGCCGACGGCGGGCTCGGTCGGCTGGATGCCGATCGTCGTGATGTAGCCGGCCTCGGCCGCCGCGGCCGCTTCGCGCACCGCCGACTGGAACAGCGGGAGGTTGTTGATGACGTGGTCGGCCGCGAACGATCCGATGATGACCCCGGGCTCCCGGCGCTCCAGGATGGCGGCGGCCAGACCGATGGCCGCGGTGGAGTCGCGCGGCTCCGACTCGAGCACCACGTTCGGGTCGGTCAGATCAGGTAGCTGCTGCTCGACCGCGAGACGGTGGGCGCGCCCGGTGACGACCATGATGCGCTGTTGGCCCGAGAGCGGGGCCAGCCGGTCCCAGGTGTCGCGCAGCAGCGTCTGGCCCGACCCAGTCAGATCGTGCAGGAACTTGGGCGCGTCCGCCCGCGACAGGGGCCACAGCCGAGAGCCGATGCCGCCGGCCGGGATCACGCTATAGAAGCGCTCGATGGGCGTGCCCTGGCTGATCCTGCGCTTCTGAGTCATGCCGAAAGGATACCGAGCCGTCCCGGACACCGGTTGTTCACGGTCACGACACCGGGGGCTCCTAGCGTGGGGTCATGCGGGTCGCGGTGGTCAGCGAGAGCTTCCTCCCCACAGTCAACGGGGTCACGACGAGCGTGCTGCGGGTGCTCGACCAGCTGGCGGCCGAAGGGCACGAGGCGATCGTGGTCTGCCCGGATGCAGGGGCGCCGGCCGAGTACGCCGGGTTCCGCATCCACCAGGTGCCGTCGGTCGCGTACCGCCAGTTCCCGGTGGGGCTACCGAGCCCGCAGGTGCAGCGCATCCTCGCCGGCTTTCGTCCGGACGTGCTGCACGCCGCATCCCCCTTCCTCCTCGGAGCGCAGGCGATCGCGGCGGCAAACCGTCTCGGTGTGCCGTCCGTCGCGATCTACCAGACCGACGTGGCGGGCTTTGCCCGCCGCAACGGCCTCGGGATGACCTCCGCCATCGCCTGGAAGTACGTCCGCTGGGTGCACCAGGGCGCCGACCTGACGCTGGCGCCCTCCGCCGCGAGCGAGTACGACCTGCGAATCGCCGGCGTCACGAGGGTGGCCCGCTGGGGACGCGGTGTGGACCTGGAGCGGTACCACCCCAATAAGAGGAGGACGCCGGCTGCGGCGGCATTCCGCGAACGGCTCTCGCCCGACGGCGAGACGGTCGTCGGCTACGTCGGACGCATCGCGCCCGAGAAGCAGGTGGAGCGCCTGCGTGCACTACGCGGGATCGGGGGAGTGTCGCTCGCGATCGTCGGAGACGGTCCGTCACGCGACGCGGTCGCGCGCGAACTGCGCGGCATCCCGGTGACCTGGCTCGGGCGGCTCGGCGGCGAGGAGCTCGCCGCCGCGTA
This sequence comes from Leifsonia sp. RCC_180, assembly GCF_058138205.1. Taxonomy (NCBI): domain Bacteria; kingdom Bacillati; phylum Actinomycetota; class Actinomycetes; order Micrococcales; family Microbacteriaceae; genus Leifsonia; species Leifsonia sp. RCC_180. The sequence continues at coordinate 3,628,624 of NZ_CP200340.1, forward strand.
CGCCGCCTTCGACGTGTTCGCCCACACGGGCGCGGAGGAGACCTTCGGGCAGACCGTGCAGGAGGCGCACGCCTCCGGCCTCCCCGTCGTCGCGCCCCGCGCAGGCGGCCCGATCGACCTGGTCGAGCACGGTGTCGACGGGCTGCTGATCCGCCCGTCCGACGACCGGTCGCTGCGCGCGGCGGTGTCGATGCTGGTCAGCGACGGGGCGCTCCGCCGCAGGATGGGCGAGGCGGGTCGGCGCGCCGTCCTCGGCCGCAGCTGGGAGGTCGTCTGCGGCGAGCTCCTGCGTCACTACGAACGCGTCATCCTGAACGCTGTCGCAGACGCCGGGTCGCCCGGTGCGCCCGGTGTCCAGCCGGTCGCGGGTTCGCGAGCGTACAGTTAGGTGGCCCCAGCGGGCCACCGGAGTCCTGCTCCTCGCACCCGTCCTCTGAACCCTGGAGGTGACCGATGGCCAACATGAACCGACGCGGCATCCCGATGCCCTTCGTGACGCGCACTCGCCGGGTCGAGCCTCCCTCCACGGTCGCAACGCCCGCCCCTGCTGCGGGCAGGCGGGCCAGCATGGTCGACAGCGCCATCTACGCGGACGGTGTGCGGGTCGCCTCCCCGACGAACCTGGCGGAGACCTACGCGGCGCTCGACCGCACGCCGGGCGGGGTCGCCTGGATCGGCCTCTACCGGCCGACCGAGCAGGAGCTGCTGTCGCTGTCGGAGGAGTTCAACCTCCACCCCCTCGCGATCGAGGACGCCATCGTCGCCCACCAGCGGCCGAAGCTCGAGCGCTACGACACGGTCCTCTTCGTCGTGCTGAAGGCCGCCAACTACCTCGACGTGCCCGAAGAGGTCGACTTCGGCGAACTGCACCTCTTCGTCGGCCGCAACTTCGTCATCACGGTCCGCCACAGCGAATCGCCCGACCTGTCGCACGTTCGCCAGCGGATGGAAGGGGAGCCCGAGCTGCTCGCCCTCGGCCCGCAGGCGATCCTCTACGCGATCATCGACGCGGTGGTGGATGCGTACAGCCCCGTCGTCGCGGGCCTTGCGAACGACATCGACGAGATCGAGACGCAGGTATTCGGCGGCGACGCGCTCGTCTCCCGCCGTATATACGAGCTGTCGCGCGAGGTCATCGACTTCCAGCGCGCGACGCATCCCCTCTCGGCGGTGATGCTGGCGCTGGAACGCGGGTCGGCGAAGTACGGGGTGACGCAGGAGCTCGAACGCCGCCTGCGCGACGTGGCGGACCACCTCACGCAGGTGAACGAGCGGGTGGACGGGTTCCGCTACCTGTTGCGCGACATCCTGACCGTGAATTCCACACTGGTGTCCGAGCGCCAGAACGAGGAGATGACCCGGCTGGCGCACTCGAGCAACCGTCAGGGCGAGGAGGTCAAGAAGATCTCCTCCTGGGCGGCCATCCTGTTCGCGCCGACGCTCATCGCAAGCATTTACGGGATGAACTTCACACACATGCCGGAGCTCAGCTGGCCGCTGGGCTACCCGCTCGCGGTTCTGGCGATGGTGGGACTGAGCGGGCTGCTCTACTCGATCTTCAAGCGGCGCGGCTGGCTCTGACGCCCCCTCCCGAACGGGGTACGCACTGCTCGAATGAGCACGTGCCATTCGGGTGAGCGTTTGTAACGCTTGCATGAAGAAGCCGGATTTTCGAACGGCGTGGTTCGTCACATTCGGTAACGTGAACCGCAGATTGCCCCGATTACCCGCGGAGGCAACGCATCTTGGAGGAACAACCTTGACAATCACAGCCCGTAAGGCCGGCCTCGTCGGCCTGGCGGCGATCGGCGTCATGTCGCTGCTCGCTGCGTGCTCGGCTGCCCCGTCGGACAGCTCGTCCGGAGGAGCCGCGAAGAGCGACTTCACCCCCTGCATGGTCTCCGACTCCGGTGGATTCGACGATCACTCGTTCAACCAGCTCGGCTACGAGGGGCTGCAGCAGGCCGCCAAGTCGCTCGACGTGAAGTACAAGCAGGCCGAGTCGAAGAGCGAGAACGACTTCGCTCCGAACATCGACAGCATGGTCAACGCGAACTGCAACCTCATCGTGACGGTCGGCTTCCTTCTCAAGGACGCGACGGAGAAGGCCGCGAAGGCGAACCCGGACGTCAACTTCGCCATCATCGACGACAACGAGATCCAGGCGAAGAACGTCAAGCCGATCATCTTCGACACGGCCCAGGCCGCGTTCCTCGCCGGCTACAGCGCCGCGAGCTACTCGAAGACCGGCATCGTCGGCACCTTCGGCGGCATGCAGATCCCGACGGTCACCATCTTCATGGACGGCTTCGCCGATGGCGTGAAGTACTTCAACGACCAGAAGGGCAAGTCGGTCAAGGTCGTCGGCTGGGACGTCGACAAGCAGAACGGCTCCTTCACCGGTGGGTTCGACGCCAACGAGACGGCGAAGAACACCGCTCAGGGCATCATCGACCAGAACGCCGACGTGATCATGCCGGTCGGCGGTCCGATCTACCAGTCGGCCGCTCAGGCGATCAAGGACTCGGGCAAGCCGATCGCGATGATCGGTGTCGACGCCGACGTCTTCCAGTCCGACCCGACCGTGAAGGACCTGCTCCTCACCTCGGTCATGAAGGGCATGAAGCCGGCGACGAACGATGTCGTCACGCAGGCGGCCAAGGGCAAGTTCGACAGCACCCCGTACGTGGGCACGCTGAAGAACGACGGCGTGGGCCTCGCACCGTTCCACGACTTCGAGTCGAAGGTCGACGCGGGCCTGAAGGGCGAGCTGGACAAGATCAAGGCCGGCATCATCGACGGCTCGATCAAGGTCACCTCGCCCTCGTCGCCCAAGCAGTAACCAGCGACGAGAACGATCCGACGGGGAGGTCAGCCACGGCTGGCCTCCCTGTTCCGTTCCCCCAGCGCCTCGTGCTCGTTTATGCACACACTGACAAATGCGCAAAAAGGTAATGTGATGGTGCGCATCGTGGCCACGAGCCGACCCGCGCGCCCTCTCCGTGAAGCAGACCCTGTGCTCACCACGGGCGAGTAGAGAAGGAAGCCCACCCGAATGAAGCTCGAACTCCGCGGCATCACCAAGCGGTTCGGTGCCCTGGTCGCCAACGACCACATCGATCTCACGGTCGAACCCGGCGAGATCCACTGTCTGCTCGGCGAGAACGGCGCAGGCAAGTCCACGCTGATGAACGTGCTCTACGGCTTCTACCAGGCCGACGAGGGCGAGATCCTGCTCGACGACGTCGTCCAGCGCTTCTCAGGCCCCGGTGACGCCATGAAGGCCGGCATCGGGATGGTGCACCAGCACTTCATGCTGATCCCCGTCTTCACCGTCGCCGAGAACGTCATGCTCGGCCACGAGCAGACGAAGTTCGGCGGGCGCCTCGACCTGAACGCCGCCCGCGCGCAGGTCCGCGAGATCTCCGCACGCTTCGGCTTCGACGTCGACCCGGATGCACTGGTCGAAGACCTGCCGGTCGGTGTGCAGCAGCGCGTGGAGATCATCAAGGCGCTGTCGCAGAACGCCAAGGTGCTCGTCTTCGACGAGCCGACTGCGGTGCTCACCCCGCAGGAGACCGATGAGCTGATGGCGATCATGCGCCAGCTCAAGGAGCAGGGCACCGCGATCATCTTCATCACGCACAAGCTGCGCGAGGTGCGCGAGGTGGCCGACCGCATCACGGTCATCCGCCTCGGCAAGGTCATCGGCGAGGCCGAGCCCACCGCGACCAACGTCGAGCTCGCCTCGATGATGGTCGGCCGTGCGGTGTCGCTGACGGTCGAGAAGCAGGCGGCGACGCCGGGTGCGCCAGCACTCGTCGTGAAAGACCTGTCGGTCATCGACGCCATCGGGCAGATCGTCGTCAACAACGTCAGCTTCGAAGTGCGCGCGGGGGAGATCCTCGCCATCGCGGGCGTGCAGGGCAACGGCCAGACCGAGCTGACAGAGGCGATCATCGGGCTCCAGCCGCGGGTCCAGGGCGAGATCCTGCTCGAGGGCAGGCCCATCCAGGGTCACAGCGTCCGCAGGGTGCTCGACGAAGGCGTCGGGTTCATCCCGGAGGACCGCAACGAGGACGGCCTGGTCGGCGAGTTCAGCATCCAGGAGAACCTGATGCTCGACCGCTCGACGGGCGACCCGTTCGTGAAGAACGGCAACATCCAGTTCTCGTATTTGAAGGACTTCGCCACCGAGAAGGTGCGCGAGTTCGACGTGCGCACCCAATCCATCGACACCAAGGTCGGTCGTCTCTCGGGCGGCAACGCGCAGAAGGTCGTGCTCGCGCGCGAGCTGAGCCGCGAGCTGCGCCTGTTCGTGGCGGCGCAGCCGACCCGCGGCCTCGACGTCGGCTCGATCGAGTTCGTCCACAAGCGCATCGTCGAGACGCGCGACTCCGGCGTGCCCGTCATCGTCGTCTCGACCGAGCTGGATGAGGTGGCCGCGCTCGCAGACCGCATAGCCGTGATGTACCGCGGTGGAATCGTAGGAATCGTGCCGGGGAACACGTCGCGTGACGTCCTCGGCCTCATGATGGCCGGCGAGTCGCCGGAGCAGGCAGGAGCAGCAGCATGACCGGGACCGACACGGCGCCGGCCCAGCCCGTCGAGCCGGGAAAGCCGGCGCCCGCACCGGGGCACGACGAGGAGCCCTCGCGCTGGAACCAGGCGGTCCGCGAGATCATGAGCGGCCCGGTGGTCATCTCCATTCTCGCCGTCGTGCTGGCGCTGATCGTCGGAGCCGTCCTCATCGCGGTGACGGACCCCGAGGTCCAGCGCACGGCCGGGTACTTCTTCGCCCGCCCGGGTGACACGTTCTCGGCCATCTGGTCGTCGGTGTCGAACGCCTACGTCTCCATGTTCCAGGGCGCGATCTACAACTTCCGCCGGCCGACGTTCTCCGCCGGCATCCGCCCGCTGACCGAGACGCTCGCCTTCGCGACACCGCTGATCGTCAGCGGTCTCGGTGTCGCGCTGGCCTTCCGCGTGGGCCTGTTCAACATCGGTGGTCAGGGACAGATCCTCATCGCCGCCGCGGCCGCGGCCTGGGTCGGATTCTCGTTCGACCTGCCGCCCGTCCTCCACCTGGTGCTCGCGGTGATCGCGGGCATCGTCGGCGGAGCGGTCTGGGCCGGCATCGTCGGCCTACTGAAGGCACGGACCGGTGCGCACGAGGTGATCGTGACGATCATGCTCAACTACATCGCGTTCTACCTGATCTCGTACATGCTCCGTACGAAGGGGCTGCTGCAGGCGCCGGGGTCGAACAACCCGAAGGCGCCCGCGATCCACCCCAACGCCGTCTTCCCGCCGCTGTTCGGCGAGCAGTACAACCTGACCTGGGCGTTCGTCCTCGTCATCGCCGCGACCGTCTTCGTCTGGTGGCTGATCAACCGGTCGAGCCTCGGCTTCCGCTTCCGCGCCGTCGGCGAGAACCCGAACGCCGCCCGCGTCGCCGGCATCAACGTGAAGAACATGTACGTCTACGCGATGCTGATCGCCGGTGGCCTGATCGGCATCACCGGTGCGAGCCAGGCGCTGGGCGTATTCCCGCAGGGCATCAGCTCAGGGGTGGATGCGGGCCTCGGCTTCGACGCCATCACCGTCGCCCTGCTCGGTCGCTCCCGGCCGGGCGGCGTGTTCGTCGCGGGCCTCCTGTTCGGCGCTCTCAAGGCCGGTGGGTACACCATCCAGGCTGCCAACGACATCCCGATCGACATCGTCCTCATCCTGCAGTCGCTGATCGTCCTCTTCGTCGCGGCCCCGCCGCTCGTCCGGGCGATCTTCCGGCTGCCGGCGCCCGGGAGTTCGCCCCGGAGACCGCGTCCCATCGTCACGAAGGAGGTGGAGGCCAAGTGAGCACCACCGCCCCCGTCGTTCCCGACTCCTCGCCGATCGTTCTCGAGAAGGCGGAGATCCGGTCCTGGAAGGCCCCGATCGCCTTCGGCGTCTTCGTCCTGATCAGCCTGATCCTGTTCTTCGGTTTCGGCCGTCACGGTGAGAGCACCTTCCGGTTCTCGGAGAACTCGGATGCGATCAAGCTGCCCACGGTCACTGTGGACACCTTCGTGACGACCACCCTGGTCACCATCCTGCTTCTGGCCATTACGGCGTGGAGCGCGTACCTGTCGTACCGTGCTCGGAAGACGCCGATCTGGCTGGTCATCGTCTTCTCGCTCCTCTTCATGATCGCCTTCCTCGCCTGGGCCGACTCCGGCAGCCCGTACCCGGTGCCGGTGACGGGCCTCCTGCTCGGCACGATCTCCCTCGCGGTGCCCCTCGTGTTCGGCGCGCTCGGAGGCGTCGTCTCCGAGCGTGGCGGTGTCGTCAACGTGGCGATCGAGGGCCAGCTCCTCGCCGGCGCGTTCGTCTCGGCGATGACCGCGACGCTCACCGGCAGCTGGGTGGTCGGACTGGTCGCCGCGATGATCGCGGGCGTTCTCGTCTCGTTCCTGCTGGCCGCGTTCGGGATCAAGTACCTGGTCGACCAGGTGATCGTCGGCGTCGTGCTCAACGTGCTGGTGATCGGGCTCACGAGCTTCCTCTACTCGAAGGTGCTCGCCGGCAACCCGCAGCTGCTGAACCACCCGCCGCGACTGCCGAACTGGCCCATCCCGGTGCTCAGCGAGATTCCCGTCATCGGCAAGGTGCTGTTCGACCAGTCGATCATCGAGTACCTGATGTACATCGCGGTGTTCCTGGTCTGGTTCGGCCTGTTCAAGACCCGCTGGGGCCTGCGCCTGCGGTCGGTCGGCGAGCACCCGGAGGCCGCGGACACCGTCGGCATCAACGTCAACCGCACGCGGTTCTGGAACGTGTCGCTCGCCGGCGCGATCGCCGGCCTCGGTGGCGCGTACTACACGCTCGGCTCGGTCGGCGCGTTCTCCAAGGAGATGACCGCCGGTCAGGGCTTCATCGCCCTGGCGGCCGTCATCTTCGGCCGCTGGGACCCGATCCGCGCCACGCTCGCTGCGCTCCTGTTCGGTTTCGCGACGAACCTGCAGAACGTGCTCAGCATCATCGGCTCGCCCGTGCCGAGCGAGTTCATGCTGATGCTGCCGTACATCGTGACCATCTTCGCGGTGGCCGGACTCGTGGGCCTGTCCCGCGCGCCCGCCGCCGACGGCAAGCCCTACATCAAGTCATGAGCGAGGCGATCGACTGGGAGGCGCTGCGCGAGGCCGCGACCGAGGCCATGACGTACGCGTACGTGCCGTACTCGAAGTTCCCCGTCGGCGCCGCGGCGCTCGTGGACGACGGCCGGATCGTCAGCGGCTGCAACGTCGAGAACGCCAGCTACGGGGTGACGCTGTGCGCCGAATGCGGGCTGGTCTCGTCGCTGGCGATGACCGGTGGCGGCCATCTCGTGGCCTTCACCTGTGTGAACGGCGACGGCGACATCCTGATGCCCTGCGGCCGCTGCCGCCAGCTGCTCTACGAGCACTCGGCCGAGGGGATGCTGCTGGAGACCGTCTCCGGGATCCGCACGATCGACCAGGTGCTGCCCGATGCCTTCGGGCCGCGCCAGCTCGCCGCCTACGCGGCCGAGCACGACAACGACTGAACAGGAAGCACATCCCGTGACCGACCTTGCAGGAGAGGTCGAGGCGTTCGACGCCGTCGACCTGATCAGGACGAAGCGCGACCGTGGCGAGCTGAGCACTGCCGAGATCGGCTGGCTGATCGACGCGTACACGCGCGGTTACGTGGGCGACGAGCAGATGTCGGCCATGACGATGGCGATCTTCCTCAACGGGATGACGCGCCGCGAGATCAAGGACATGACGCTCGCCATGATCGCGTCGGGCGAGCGGATGGACTTCTCGGGGCTGGGCAAGCCGACCGCCGACAAGCACTCCACCGGCGGTGTCGGCGACAAGATCACCCTCCCGCTGATGCCGCTCGTGGCCACGTTCGGCGTCGCCGTGCCGCAGCTCTCCGGCCGCGGTCTCGGCCACACGGGCGGGACGCTCGACAAGCTGGAGAGCATCCCCGGCTGGCGCGCCAACCTCAGCAACGCGGAGATGTTCGCGCAGCTGCAGAACGAGGGCGGCGTCATCTGCGCCGCCGGTTCCGGGCTGGCGCCGGCGGACGGCAAGCTGTACGCCCTGCGCGACATCACCGGGACGGTCGAGGCCATCCCGCTCATCGCCTCCTCGATCATGTCGAAGAAGATCGCGGAGGGGACCAGCGCCCTGGTGCTGGACGTGAAGTTCGGCTCCGGCGCGTTCCTGAAAGACATCGAGCGCTCGCGCGAGCTCGCCCGCACGATGGTGGAGCTGGGCCGCGATGCGGGGGTCGCGACCTCCGCGCTGCTCACCGACATGAACGTCCCGCTCGGCCTCGCCATCGGCAACGCGAACGAGGTGCGCGAGTCGGTCGAGGTGCTCGCCGGCGGCGGGCCCGCCGACATCGTCGAGCTGACCGTGGCGCTGGCCCGCGAGATGCTCGCCCTCGCCGGACGCCCGGACGAGGACGTCGAGGCGGCCCTGAAGGACGGCCGTGCGATGGACAAGTGGCGCGAGGTCATCCGCGCCCAGGGCGGCGACCCGGATGCGGCGCTGCCGGTCGCGACGGACACCCACACGGTCGTCGCCGACCAGGACGGCGTCCTGGTGGAGCAGCAGGCGCTGCCCTTCGGCATCGCCGCCTGGCGTCTCGGAGCCGGTCGCGCACGCAAGCAGGACCCGGTGCAGCACGCCGCCGGAATCGACCTGCACGCGAAGCCCGGCGACGAGGTCCGGAAGGGTCAGCCGCTGTTCACCCTCTCCGCCGACGAGCCCGCCCGCTTCGAGCGTGCACTGGAGGCTTTGGAGGGCGCTTACCGCATCGCGCCGCCCGGAACTCCCTTCGAGCGCGGCCCGCTGATCGCCGACCGCATCGCCTAGGGTTGGAATCATGAGCGACGCCTGGAACGAGTACACGTTGGCCGACGGCACCGAGATCCGGCCGCTGCCGAAGGTCTCCCTGCACGACCACCTCGACGGCGGGCTGCGGCCCGCGACCGTCCTGGAACTGGGCGAGGCCATCGGCCTGGAGCTGCCGGCACAGGATGCGACCGAGCTGGGCCGCTGGTTCGCAGCGAAGTCGAACTCCGGCTCGCTGGTGGAGTACCTCAAGACCTTCGACCTGACGACGGCCGTCATGCAGACCCGCGAGGGCCTCGCACGCGTCGCCAGAGAGTTCGTTCAGGACCTCGGCTCGGATGGCGTCGTCTACGGCGAGGTCCGCTGGGCTCCCGAGCAGCACCTCGGCGGCGGTCTGACCCTCGACGAGACGGTCGAGGCGGTCCAGGACGGCATCGACCAGGGCATCGACGACGTGCGCGCGTCCGGAAGCCGCATCCGCGTCGGGCAACTCGTGACCGCGATGCGCCACAACGACCGCGGCCTCGAGATCGCGCAGCTCGCCGTGCGGCACCGCGACCGCGGGGTGGTCGGCTTCGACATCGCCGGCCCTGAGGCGGGCTTCCCTGCCTCCAACCACCGTGCGGCTTTCGACTACCTGGCGTCCGAGTTCTTCCCTGCGACCGTCCACGCAGGCGAGGCGGACGGCCTGGACAGCATCCGGAGTGCCATCCTCGACGGACGCGCGCTGCGCCTCGGCCACGGAGTGCGCCTCGCCGAAGACATCACCGTGGAGCGCCAGGACGACGAGAACACCTACGTCACCCTCGGGACGCTGTCGCAGTGGGTGAAGGACCGCGAGATCGCGCTCGAGACGAGCCCGACATCGAACCTGCAGACCGGGGCCATCGCGGCCTGGGGCAACGACATCCTCGACCACCCCTTCGATCTGCTGTACCAGCTCGGTTTCCGCGTCACGGTGAACACCGACAACCGCCTGATGAGCGGGACGACGCTGACGCGCGAGCTGAGCATCCTCGCAGACGCCTTCGCCTACGACCGGACCGATCTGGAGATCTTCCAGTTGAACGCTGCCGCCGGTGCCTTCCTGCCCCTCGAGGAGCGCGAGGAGCTGGCGGAGATCATCACAGCAGGTTTCGAGGGTTCGTAAGGCGCCTGGCGCTACGCTGAAGATATGTCACTGCCACCGCTGCCTGATTCCGCCATCACCGTCGGCGCGCACGCCGTCGACTGGCGTCAGGCCGTGGAATTGGCGGGCGAGGCACTGGCCCGTTCCGGTGCGACGGAGCAGGGCTACGCGCAGCGGATGATCCAGGTGATCGAGGAGTTCGGCGCCTACATCGTGATCGCTCCGGGCCTCGCTCTGGCGCACGCCCGGCCGGGCCCCGACGTGAACTCGGACAGCCTGTCCGTCGTCACGCTCGACGAGCCGGTCGTCTTCGGGCACCCGCATAACGACCCCGTCTCGGTGGTCCTCGGTCTTGCCGTCTCGACGCCCGAGGCGCACGTGACGAGCGTGGCTGAACTGGCCAACGTCTTCAACGACCCGGAGGCCATCCCGGCCCTCGCAGCGGCGGCCGACGTGGCCGATGTCCAGCGCATCCTCACGCTGAGCGAGGAGTCGTCGAGGTGAGAGGAACCGACCGGTGAAGATCGTCGCCATCTGCGGGGTCGGCGTCGGCACGTCCGGCATCCTGAAGGTCAACGCCGAGCGCGTGCTCGACCGGCTGGGGATCGACGCCGACGTCACAGCGTCGGACGCCGCCCACATTGCCGATGCAGCAGCGGATGCGCAGGTCGTCCTGACCTCGCCGGAGCTGGTCGACCGTATCGGCCGGACCAACGCCGACGTGATCGTGGTGCAGAACTACTTCGACCTGGAGGAGCTCGAGCGCAAGCTCGACGAGGCCCTCGGCTAGGTCGAGGCTTTCAATCGCTGAGCAGCGCGGCGACCAGGCCCGGGAAGCGCTCCTCGAGTTCGTCCCGGCGCAGCTGGATCTCGTGGGTGCGCCCCGAGACGATGGTGCGGGTGACGCCCGCCTCGCGCAGCGTCTTGAAATGGTGTGCCATGGTCGACTTCTGCACGTCGACCCCCCACTCGGTCATCGACTTGGGATGCGGCCGCCCGTCGGCGAGGACGCGGACGATCTGCAGACGGATCGGGTCCGCGACGGCGCGCAGCACGTCGACAAGCTGCACGTCGCCCATGTCGGGGGTGGGGTAGTCGGTCATGATCACCACAATTGTTTGACAACCATCGAACAATGGTCGTATCGTAACGGTATGACGTTCGTCGAACAATCGTACCGCAGATCGCTTCCCGCGCTCCTCGTGCTTGCGCTGGCGCTCTTCGTGGTCGGTACCAACGCCTTCGTGATCGCCGGCCTCCTCCCTCAGGTCGCCGACGGACTCGGCGCGACCCCCACCGAGGTGAGCTGGTCGATCACCAGCTACTCGCTCGTCGTCGCGGTGGCGGCGCCGGCCGTCTCGATCCTTCTGCCCCGGGTTCCACGAGCGACGCTCATGGCCGCGGGCCTGGCGGTCTTCGTCCTCGGGACGGCCGCCTCCGCCCTGGCCCCAGACCTGGGCTTCTTCATCGCGGGCCGCACCTTCTCCGGCCTCGGTGGCGCGGCGCTCGTCCCCACGGCGACCGCCGCGGCGGCGTCGCTGGCGCGACCCGAGAAGCGCGGACAAGCGCTCGCCATCGTCGGCGCCGGTTTCACGCTGGCGACGGCCGTCGGCTCCCCGCTCGGCACCGCCCTCGGCGGAGTCGCCGGATGGCGCTTCGCCCTCTGGTGCATCGTCGGCATCGCCGCACTGCTGATCGTGGCGATCCCGCTGGTGGTGCGAGGGGTGCCAGTCCCTCCCGCCGTGTCCCTGCGTCGACGGCTGGCGCCCCTCGGCGACCTCCGCATCGTCGCTCCGCTCGGGACAACGCTGCTCATGGTCGCCGGTTTCAACATCGTCTACATCTTCTCGGCGGCCGTGACCCACGCGTCCACGGGGGGATCGGGCGGTCTCCTCGCCATCCTCCTGCTCGCCTACGGTGTCGCAGGCGTGGCCGGCAACACGGTCGCCGGCCCGCTCACCGATCGCTTCGGCAGCCGTTCCGTCGCCGTCATTGCGCTCGCAGGGCAGGCGCTGACGCTGGCCGTGCTGGCCTTCGCCGAGGCGTCATTCGTCGCATCCATCGTCGTCTTCGGCCTCTGGGGTGTCGCGGCGTTCGCCATCGCCATCCCCGTGCAGCACCGCCTGGTGCACGTCGAACCGGAGAATTCCGCGGTCGCGCTGTCGTGGTATTCGACCGCCATGTATGTGGGCATCGCGATCGCACCGCCGATCGGGACGCTGGCGCTGTCAGCCGGCGGAGCGGTCGCCGTGCCGCTCGCAGGGGCGGTCGTCACCGTCGCGGCGCTCGTCGCGTTCCTCCTCGGATACGTTGTGCGAGCGCCGCGCGCGGTGGCGGCGTGAGAACCCTCAGGCGGTGAGCGCCCGCATCGCGTCGGCGAGGGCGGTGACCCGGGCGGTCGCCGTCTCGCGGCGCTCGCTGATCGTGCCCTCGTCGCTCGAGGCGTCGATGTAGATCTTCAGCTTCGGCTCGGTGCCACTCGGGCGGACCATGACGCGGGAGCCGTCCTCAAGCAGGATGCGCAGGACGTCGCTCGGCGGCAGGTCGCCGAACCCGTCCCGCAGGTCGTCGATCTGCGAGACCCGCACCTCGCCGAGGTGGCTCGGGGGCGTCGACCGGAGCGCGGCCATGATCTCGCCGATGCGCGATAGCTCGGTCACCCGGAGAGAGATCTGGTCGCTGGCGAAGAACCCGAACCGCTCGGCGAACGCATCCAGCTGCTGGGAGATGGTGACGCCGTCGGCCGCCAGACCGTTCGCCAGGTCGAGGAACGCGACCGCCGCCGAGATGCCGTCCTTGTCGCGGACGGTCTCCGGGTTCACGAGGTAACCGAGGGCCTCCTCGTAACCGTAGACGAGACCATGCGCCCGGGAGACCCACTTGAAGCCGGTCAGCGTGTCCGCGAAGTCGAGCCCGTACTCCCGGGCGACGGCGGCAAGAGCGGGGGAGGAGACCACCGAGCAGGCCAGCGTCCCGAAGGCGCCGCGTTCGTCGGTCCGCGCGGTGGCGAGCTCGGCGGCACGCCAGCCGAGCAGCGCGCCCACCTCGTTGCCGGAGAGCCGACGGTAGCCGTCGGGGCTCGTGGTGTCGGGAATGGCCACGGCCAGCCGGTCTGCGTCCGGGTCGTTGGCGATGATCAGGTCTGCGCCCGCATCCCTCGCCGTGGCGAAGGAGAGGTCCATCGCACCCGGCTCTTCGGGATTGGGGAAGGCCACGGTCGGGAACGCCGGATCCGGGTCGATCTGAGCGGCGACCGGGGTCGGGGTGGCGAAGCCTGCTCGCGAGAAGACCTCGCGAGCGGTGCGCCAGCCGACGCCGTGCATCGCGGTGTAGACGAACGACACCGCATCCCGCGGCGTCTGAGCGGCGGCGACGGCCACCGTCGCGTCGATGTACGCCTGCTCCACGTCATCCGCTGCGACCTCGTAGCGGTCGGAGCGCGGGAGGTCGGCGACACTACCCTCCGCCACCTCCAGGATGTGTCCAGCGATCTCCGCGTCGACAGGCGGGACGATCTGCGAACCGTGATCCTCGCCGCCGAGGTACACCTTGTAGCCGTTGTCGTTCGGCGGGTTGTGGCTGGCGGTCACCATGACGCCTGCGCTTGCCGCCAGGTGCCGCACGGCGAAGGCCAGGACGGGCGTCGGAAGCAGCCGGGGGAGGAGGATCGCGCGGATGCCCACGCCGGCCATGAGCTCGGCGGTGTCGCGGGCGAAGACGTCCGAGTTCTTGCGGCCGTCGTAGCCGATGACGACCGACGGCGTGCCGCCCTCGGCGTGCTCCAGCAACCACCGGCCGAAACCGGCCGCGGCCTGCGCGACCAGCACCCGGTTCATGCGGTTCGGGCCGGCGGCGATAGCGCCGCGGAGGCCAGCGGTGCCGAAGGCCAGGCGTTCGTCGAAACGCGAGTGCAGGTCGGCGACGGCGTCGGCCGAGCCCGCCTCGGCGGCGACGATGAGCGCATCCAGCTCGTCACGGGTTTCCGGGTCGGGGTCCTGCGCCAGCCAGGCACGGGCCTCGGCAAGCAGCTGCGGGGTGTCCGTCTGGCTCACAGGGCCTCCACGATCTGGGCGAGGAGGGCACTGATCACCGGCTCCGCGGCGCGGCCGGCCTCGATGACCTCCTGGTGGCTGAGCGGGGTCTTCTGGATGCCCGCCGCGAGGTTGGTGATGAGCGACATCCCGAGGATCTCCATCCCTGCCTGGCGCGCAGCGATCGCCTCAAGGGCGGTGGACATGCCGACGATGTGGCCGCCGACGGCCTTTGCCATCTGGACCTCGGCCGGCGTCTCGTAGTGCGGGCCGCGGAACTGCGTGTACACCCCCTCGTCGAGGGACGGCTCGACGGTGCGGGCCAGGTCGCGCAGTCGCTTCGAGTACAGGTCGGTCAGGTCGATGAAGGTCGCGCCCTCGAGCGGGGAGTCGGCGGTGAGGTTGATGTGGTCGCTGATCAGGACGGGCGTGCCCGGCTTCCAGTGGTCCTTGATGCCGCCTGCGCCGTTGGTCAGGACCATCGTGGTCGCCCCGGCGGCCGCGGCGGTGCGGACGCTGTGGACGACACGGCGGACGCCGTGACCTTCGTAGTAGTGGGTTCGGGCGCCGATCACCAGGGCGTGCTTGCCGTTGGCGAGGCGGATCGAGCGGAGCGTGCCGACGTGCCCTTCGAGCGCCGGCTTGCTGAAGCCGACGATCTCGGTGGCGGGGACGGAAGCGACGGTCTCGCCGATCAGGTCGGCGGCCTTGCCCCAGCCGCTCCCGAGCGTGAGCGCGATGTCGTAACGCTCGACGCCGGTCTTCTCGGCCAGCTGGCCGGCGGCCTCCCGTGCGATCTCGAAGGGGTCGGCCGCGGGGTCGTCGAGCGGATTGGTGATGGATTCCAGCATGAGGCAACTCTACTGAGGGCGGCTTTCCACAGGGTCACGATGGGATGCGCATCGGTGCACCCCCATACGGAAGAATGGGAGACATGGCGTATGAATTCGAGCGTAAGCAGCGCATCGCGATCCTCGGCGGCGGCCCCGGCGGCTACGAGGCGGCGTTGGCGGGCGCTCAGCTGGGGGCGGATGTGACGCTGGTGGAGCGTTCCGGAGTCGGCGGATCCGCAGTCATCACCGACGTGGTGCCCTCCAAGAGCCTTATCGCCACGGCCGAGGCGACCAATTCGCTCGGGGAGGCGACGGACCTCGGCGTCCAGTTCTTCTCTCGCGGCGAGACCGGCAAGCCGGTCCGGCCCGAGATCGCCGTCAACCTGGCGGCGGTGAACAAGCGGCTGATCGGCCTGGCACGACAGCAGTCGGAGGACATGCGGGCCGAACTCGTGCGCTCCGGTGTCCGGATCGTGACCGGTGAGGGCAGGCTGGACGGGCCGAGCGCGGTGATCGTCTCCACGTCGCCGGGCGACTCGGGCACCGACTTCGACCGGATCGAGGCGGACACCATCGTCGTCGCCGTCGGCGCGAGCCCCCGCATCCTGCCGTCGGCGGTGCCCGACGGGGAGCGCATCCTCACCTGGACCCAGCTGTACGACCTGCAGTCGGTGCCGTCGCACCTCATCGTGGTCGGCTCGGGTGTGACGGGCGCAGAGTTCGCGTCCGCCTACACGGCGCTGGGGTCGAAGGTGACGCTGATCTCGTCACGCGATCAAGTGCTGCCGGGCGAGGATGCGGATGCGGCCCGCGTGATCGAGAACGTGTTCAAGCGCAACGGCATGCAGGTGCTGTCGAAGTCGCGCGCGGAGTCCGTGGTCCGCACGGAGAACGGGGTTGTCGCGACGCTGACCGACGGCCGCACGATCGAGGGCTCGCACTGTCTTATGGCCGTCGGGTCCGTGCCGAACACGGCCGGGATCGGGCTCGAGGAGGCCGGGGTGCAGATGACCCACGACGGCAGCATCCGCACGAACCGGGTGGCCCGTACCTCCATCCCCAACATCTACGCGGCGGGCGATTGCTCCGACTCGCTGCCGCTCGCCTCGGTCGCGTCGATGCAGGGGCGCACCGCGGTGTTCCACGCCATGGGCGACGCGGTGAACCCGATCGAGCTGCGCAACGTCAGCTCCAACATCTTCACGCAGCCCGAGATCGCCACGGTCGGCTGGAGCCAGAAGCAGATCGAAGAGGGGATCGCGCAGGGCGACATCTACAAGCTGCCGCTGAAGTCGAATCCTCGGGCAAAGATGCTCGGGATCCGTGACGGCTTCGTCAAGCTGTTTGCACGTACCGGCTCCGGCACGGTGATCGGCGGCGTCATCGTCGCCCCGCGTGCCTCCGAACTCATCTTCCCGCTGGCGCTCGCCGTGGAGCAGCGCCTGACGGTGGATCAGGTCGCACGGGCGTTCACCGTGTATCCCTCCCTGTCCGGGTCCATCACCGACGCCGCGCGCGCCATGCACATCGTGGTCTGACGGGGGTTGCTGTGATGGAGGTCGGGCTCGTCATCGGCGTGCTCGCCGTGCTCACCATCGCGGCGGCGACCACCCTCGGCCCGAAGTTCGGGATCGCGTCTCCGCTGATCCTCGTGGCGGTCGGCATCCTGGTGAGCCTGCTGCCCTTCGTCCCGGCGCTCGAGCTCCAGCCGGAATGGATCATCGCGGGCGTGCTTCCGCCGCTGCTGTACTCGGCGTCGGTCTCCATGCCCGCCATGAACTTCCGGCGCGAGTTCGGGGCGATCGGCGGGCTCTCGGTGGTGCTCGTCATCGTCAGTTCGGTACTGCTCGGCCTCTTCTTCGCCTGGATCATCCCCGGACTGGGTCTCGCCTGGGGAATCGCGCTGGGCGCCATCGTCAGCCCTACCGACGCCGTGGCGACCGGGATCGTGAAGCGGGCCGGCGTCTCGCCTCGGGTCGTGGCCATCCTCGAGGGCGAAAGTCTGCTCAATGACGCGACCGCCCTGGTGCTGCTGCGCGCAGCCGTAGCGGCGGCGGCCGCCTCGTTCACCGTCGGCGCGGTCACGGTGTCGTTCATCTACTCCGTGGTCATCGCCATCGTGTTCGGCGTGCTGGTGGGCTGGCTCAACCTGCTCGTGCGGGCACGGGTGAAGGATGCGACGGTCAACACGGTCATCTCGTTCACCGTGCCGTTCCTCGCATCCATCCCCGCTGAGGCGCTCGGCGCCTCCGGCCTGGTGGCGGCCGTCGTCGCCGGACTCGTCACGGGCAGTCGCGCTCCGCGCGTGCTGTCGCCCGAGCACCGACTCTCTGATGCACAGAACTGGCGGACGGTCGAACTCATCCTCGAAGGGCTGATCTTCCTCACGATGGGCCTGGAGCTCTTCGGCATCGTGCAGAAGGTGCAGGCCGACCACTCCGGTGTCGCGCCGGCGATCGGGGTGGCCGCGGGTGCGCTGCTGCTGACGATCCTGGTGCGCGCGGCCTTCGTGGCCCCCCTGCTCGCACTGCTCGCCCGGCGCAGCAGACGCACTCAGCGCATGCGCCCGAGGCTGCAGCAGCTGCAGGAGCACCTCACCGACCCGGAGGCGGTTCAGCGGGGGATCGCGCAGCGGTTGGGCGGGACCGGCGACCAGCGCGCGTTGGCTGCCGGAAGCGAAGCGGACGGCGAGGCCGACGAATCCGGTGCTGGGGCCGGGGTCGAGGTGCCGGAGGCGGATTCTGCGGCCGCAAACGTGGTATTTCCGGATCCCGCGTTCCCGGACCGTGCCTACTCCGCCCCGGAGCCCGGCGGCCGGAAGGTCTCGCCGAAACGCGCGGAGCGGCGGCGGAGGCAGCTGGCGAGACGAGGCGTCCCTACGGTCGCGAATCTGACCCGCTTCGGCACCCGGCTCCGTCGGATGCTGGCCGACATCGAGTACTTCACGGGCGCACCCCTCGGCTGGCGCGAGGGCACCATCGTGGTCTGGGCCGGGATGCGCGGTGCGGTCACGGTGGCCGCGGCGCAGTCTCTGCCGTCCACTACGCCCGGCCGGTCGGTCCTCGTGCTGATCGCGTTCCTGGTCGCAGCCGGTTCGCTGCTGCTCCAGGGCGGAACCCTCGGCTTGGTCCTCAAGGCGGTCAAGCCGTCGGGCGCCGACCCGGAGTCCGAGCGGGACGAGCGCCGCCGGCTTCTTGAGCTGCTCTACGAGGCGGGCAAGTCGGTTCCTCAGCCCGAGATGACCGAGCGCACCCCGGAAGCATTCGCCCAGCTCAAGTCGGCTCGACTGGCCCGATTGCGCGCTCAGCGCGCCGCCCTGCTCGACGCCCGCGACGAGGGAACCTTCAGCGCGGACGTGCTCGCCGGCGCCCTCAGCAACCTCGACGCGGACGAGATCAGCATCGACCTGAAGGGCGACCCCACGGAGGCGACCGGCTGACGCATGCAGCCATGCCCTCTATTCAGGACATAGCTGCACCACCCCCGTCAGATCTCCTGAAAACAGGACGCGCGGATATCTTCACAGCACACCGGGGCGCCAGCTTCTCCACAGATGCAGAGCTTCGCCGACGTCAGTGTCCGCCCGCACCAAGACTTGAACCATGCAGTCGGAACCCCTCCACAGAATCCTCGAACGATTTGCCGGCATCGCCACTCGCGGGCAGCTCATCGGCAGCGGCGCTCACCCGGATCACCTTGCGGCCGCTGTCCGTGAGGGCAGCATCCTCCGCGTCCGCCGCGCCCACTACGCCGCAGTGAATGCCGACCCCCGTGCCGTCTCCGCGGTCCGCATCGGAGGGCGGCTCACCGCGAGTTCGGCGGCACGGAGCTACGGCTTGTGTGCATCCCACGGCTCGAACGGCGCCTTCGAGCACGATCGGATGCGAGACTCCCGGGCGCGGTTGCGAGGCGCACCCGTCGTGCGGTTCACCGCACGCCAAGTGTTCGAGCAGTGGCCAGTCGTCGTCGAGACGATTGATGCTCTGCTCGAGCGAAAAGCGGCCTAGACGATGTTCAACAGCAGGTGGCCCGACGAGACCGTCTCGCCGACCGCAGCATTGATACCGGAAACGGTCCCGTCCTTATGGGCGGTCAGAGGCTGCTCCATCTTCATCGCCTCGAGAACGAGCACGAGGTCGCCCTTCACCACGGGATCGCCGTCCGCGACAGCCACCTTGACGATGGTCGCCTGCATGGGGGCGGTGACGGAGTCGCCGGTGGCCGTGTCGACCGCGTGGGATCCACCGCGGCGCCGCGGCGCAGGTGAGGCGGCCGGCTCACCGGCTCCGCCGCTGAGCAGCTTTGCGGGGAGGGAGACCTCGATGCGCTTTCCCTCGACTTCGACCACGACACTGCTGCGGCGGTCGGCGGCCGGCTGGTCGCTCAGCTCACCCGACCAGGGCTCGACCTCGTTGACCCACTCGGTCTCGATCCAGCGTGTGTACACCGAGAACGGCTCGCCATCCTGCGGTGCGAAGGCCGGATCGCGGACGATGGCCCGGTGGAACGGGAGCACGGTGGGGAGTCCCGCGACTTCGAACTCGTCGAGGGCGCGGCGGGAGCGCTCGAGCGCCTCCTCGCGGCTGGCTCCGGTGACGATCAGCTTGGCGAGCATGGAGTCGAAGGCGCCGCTGATGACGTCGCCCGCCTGGATGCCGCTGTCGACCCGAACGCCCGGGCCCCCGGCGGCCTTGAACACATGAACCGGCCCGGGGGAGGGGATGAAGCCGCGGCCGGCGTCTTCGCCGTTGATCCGGAACTCGAAGGAGTGACCACGCGGGGCGGGGTCGTCGTAGTCCAGCTCGCCACCCTCGGCGAGGCGGAACTGCTCCCGCACCAGGTCGATGCCGGTGACCTCCTCGGAGACCGGGTGCTCGACCTGGAGGCGCGTGTTCACCTCGAGGAAGGAGACGGTGCCGTCCTTACCGATGAGGAATTCGCAGGTTCCGGCGCCCTGATAACCGACCTCCTTGAGGATCGCCTTCGACGACGTGTACAGCTTCTCGGTCTGCTCCGGCGTGAGGAACGGTGCCGGAGCCTCCTCCACCAGCTTCTGGTGACGTCGCTGCAGCGAGCAGTCGCGAGTGGAGACGACGACGACGTTGCCGTAGGCGTCCGCGAGGCACTGTGTCTCGACGTGGCGCGGCTGGTCCAGGTACTTCTCGACGAAGCACTCGCCGCGGCCGAATGCGGCGATCGCCTCGCGGGTGGCCGACTCAAAGAGTTCCGCCACCTCCTCGCGTGCACGGGCCACCTTGAGGCCACGTCCGCCGCCGCCGAAGGCCGCCTTGATCGCCACCGGGAGCCCGTAGACGTCGACGAAGTCGAGGACCTCGGCCGCGTCCGCGACCGGGTTCAGAGTGCCGGGGGCCAGCGGGGCGCCGACCTTCTCGGCTACGTGGCGCGCCGAGACCTTGTCGCCGAGCCGCTCGATCGCTTCGGGCGACGGGCCGATCCAGGTGAGACCTGCGGCGATGACGGCACGGGCGAAGTCCGCGTTCTCTGCGAGGAACCCGTAGCCGGGGTGCACCGCATCCGCGCCGGAGCGCCGCGCCACCGACAGGAGCTTGTCGATGACGAGGTACGTCTCTGCGCTCGTGGTGCCATCGAGCGCGTACGCCTCGTCGGCGAGGCGAACGTGGAGGGCGTCGCGATCCTGGTCAGCGTACACGGCGACGGAGGCGATCCCGCTGTCCTTGGCTGCACGGATGACACGGACGGCGATCTCTCCGCGATTGGCGATCAAAACCTTGGTGATACGTGGCACAGTTCCCTAGCCTATTGCTCGATATCGAAGGAGTTTTGGCCGAACCTCACAAAAATGGACGACCGGAAGCTCCGGCAGCCTACAACGGTCCGATTCAGTCGGTGCGGTTCCAGAGCGTGGTCCACGAGATGCCCAGGGCGCGCACCAGCTCGCGGAGGGTCGAAAGCGAGAGCCCCACCACCGTGCTCGGATCGCCGTCGACGCGGGTGATGAACGGGCCGCCCAGGCTGTCCACCGTGAAGGCGCCGGCCACCTCGAGAGGTTCGCCGCTGGCGACATACGCGTCGATCTCCTCGTCCGTCACCTCGGCGAACGTCACCGCGGCGACCGCGGCGGCGCCGACCGCGGCGTTCTCGCGTCCACCGCGGTGGTCGATGAGCCAGTGGCCGGAGTGCAGCATTCCGGTGCTACCGCGCTGCTGAAGCCAGCGTTCGCGGGCGACGTCAGGGCGGTGCGGCTTGCCATGGATGGCGCCATCGATGGCGAAAGCCGAGTCGCCGCCCAGGATCAGTCCGTCGATCGGCTCGCCATCCAACTCACCCCGCACGGCCTCGGCCTTCGCGCGGGCGAGCAGCTGGACCATCGTCGCGGCATCGAGCGGGCCGTGCTCCGCCTCCGCTGCGGCGACGGCGGCCGGCTCGTCGACGTTCGACGGCACGATCACCGGTTCGACGCCCGCAGCGCGCAGTAGCGCGAGGCGGGCGGGAGAGGTTGAGGCGAGGTAGAGGCGCATGGTCACCTGTGGGATGCTCGAAGGATGCCCCAGAAAGACGAGGTCGAGCTCGACATTACCAACGTCGCCCATGGCGGCGTGTTCGTCGCACGGCACGAGGGGCGCGTGGTCTTCGTGCCGGACACGATGCCCGGCGAGCGAGTGCGCGTGCGGATCGCGGACACGAGCCACGAGCGGTTCTGGCGCGGCGAGGTGCTCGACGTGGTCGAGGCATCGCCCGAGCGGCGCGCCCACGTCTGGGGTGCCGCCGCCCTCGAGCGTCCGCCCGCTGAGCGTGCGGGTGGCGCCGAGTTCGGCCACATCCGCCTGGAGCACCAGCGGGAACTCAAGCGCCGCGTGATCGAGGATGCGCTGCAGCGGACGGCGAAACTGCCCGCGGAGGCCATCGCGACGGCAGGCGTCGACGGACGCCCGATCCTGGTCGAACCCGTAGAAGGGGAGACGGCCGACGGGACAGGATGGCGCACCCGCGTCCGGCTCCAGGTCGACGACGCAGGCCGAGTCGGCCCCTTTGCCTCGCGGTCCCACACGGTCATCCCGGTGACGGACCTGCCCCTGGCGACCGAAGCCGTTCAGGCGGCGACGCCCTTCGGTCAGCTCTTCCCGGGGGCCGAGTCGGTCGACATCGTCGCCACGGGTCTCGGAACGGCACACGTCCTCGTCAACGACGCTCCTGCACGCAGCGGCCCGCGCGACGGCGCTCCAACCGGCACCCGCGGCGGAACTCGAACCGGCACGCGCGGCGGGGCCGGCAAGGGCCGGGGGCGAGGAGACCGCAGGGCGCGCGCGCCGCGCGAAGCACGGCCGCACCGGCAGCCGGTCCCCATCCGGGAGCGGGTCGGCGACCGCGAGTTCCGGCTGGATGCGCGAGGCTTCTGGCAGGTGCACCGCGGGGCGGCTCAGACACTGACGCAGGCGGTGCAGGCCGCGGTCGACGAGGCGCTGTTCGACCCGCGGGCGGCCAACCTCGACCTGTACGGCGGAGTCGGTCTACTCGCAGCCGCGCTGGGCGACCGCTTCGGGTCGACCCTCCGGATCACCTCGGTGGAGAGCGACGAAGCGGCGACCGATGACGCCGCGGAGAACCTGTCCGAGTGGGTCGGCGCGTCCGCCCTCACCGAACGCGTCGAGCGGTACGTCGCACGGCTCGCCGCCGACGCCTCCGCGGCGGAGCGCGCCCGGCTGCGGGCGGCGACGGTGGTCCTCGACCCGCCGCGCTCGGGCGCGGGCCGGGAGGTCGTCGACTCGATCGCATCCCTCGCCCCGGCGCAGATCGTCTACGTCGCGTGCGATCCCGTCGCCCTCGCCCGCGACCTGGCGTTCTTCGCGGGCCACGGGTATGCGATGACGGGGATGCGCGCCTTCGACCTGTTCCCGAACACCCACCACGTCGAGGCCGTCGCCACGTTGACGCGCTGACCGCCGACGGCCCTCCGTGACGCATTCACCCCCTACGATGGTCAACATGGTGCGGGTGGCAATCGTTGACGATCACGAGTCCGTGCGTCTGGGGCTGAAGGCCGCCTGTCAGGACGCGGGCTACGACGTCGTCGTCACCGCTCCGACGGTGGACGACTTCGTCGCCCAGCTGGGCGCGCAGGAATGCGATGTCGTCGTGCTGGACCTGTCGCTCGGCGACGGCTCGAAGGTCACCGACAACGTCAAGCGCGCGCAGGCGACCGGCGCGGCCGTCCTCGTCCACAGCATCGCCGACCGTGTCGCCAGCGTCCGCGAGGCCCTCGCCGCGGGTGCGGCGGGCGTCATCCCGAAGTCCTCGCCGACCACGACCGTGATCAGCGCGATCGCCACCGTCGCGCGCGGCGACGTGCTCAACAACCTGGAGTGGGCGACGGCCATCGACGCTGACAGCGACTTCGCGAAGGCGCAGCTCGGCCGGCGCGAGCGGGATGTGCTCCACCTCTACGCCTCCGGCTTGCCGTTGAAGGCGGTCGCCGCGCAGCTGGGCATCGCGAACTCCACGGCTCGCGAATACCTGGACCGCATCCGCGTGAAATACGTGGAGGTCGGTCGACCGGCGCCGACGAAGGTGGACCTGCTCCGCCGCGCGGTGGAGGACGGCATCCTTCCGGGGCTCGACCCGGAGACAGGCAATGAGCGCTCCTAGCGGGGTTCGCCCGGGGTTGCCGCTGGAGGCGGCGAAGCCCCGCAACCCACTCAGCCGGGCTCGCATCGAGCGGATCTCCGATCGCACGGTCTCCGCCTTCGGCCTGGTCTTCGGACTCCAGACCCTTCCGACGGCGCTCGGCCAGCTCAGCGCCCTCCGGGAGCCGTGGGGCGCGGCGTGGATGATCGCCGTCTTCGGCGGCCTCGCGCTCACCGTCATTCTCGCGGTTGTCCAGCGCGGGGTGAAGATCGCCATGGGCGTCCTCTCCGTCGTCTACCTCGCTGCGATCATCACCTGGCCACTGCTGGTGGAGGATGGGAGCGCCTTCAGCTCGGACAAGCCGTGGGTCTGGTTCCTGTGCTCGGTGTTCACCGCCTTCGCGGCGGTGGCTTACCCGTTGTGGCTGGCGGTGGCGTACACGTTCGTCGCACCGATCGCCTACGGCATCGTCCGCGCCCTTCCGGCGGGCGGGGGCGTCGGGTTCGAGCTGGGAGCCCTCGACGCGATCTACGCCATCATCCTGGGCGGCGTGATCCTCTCGATCATCGCCATGATGCGTCAGGCGTCGAGCGCTGTGGACACCGCCCAGAGTCAGGCTCTGGCTCGCTACGCCAACGCCGTGCGCCAGCACGCCACCGAGGTGGAGCGTGTGCAGGTCGACGCGATCGTCCACGACAGCGTGCTCACCACCCTGCTGTCTGCCGCCTCCGCCCGCAGCCCGGAGCAGAAGGAGCTGGCCGCCGCGATGGCCTCCGACGCGATCGGGCACCTCCACGCGGCCGAGGCGGCTACTCCGGAGGACCAGACTCTCGTGGGGCTCGACAGGCTCGCCGAGCGCCTGGTGACCTCCGCCAACGCCTTCTCGTCCCCGTTCGGTGTGGATGTGCGGGATGTAGAGGTACACACCCTTCCCGTGAACGTGGCGGAGGCGGTGTACTCGGCGACCGTCCAGGCGATGGTGAACAGCATGCAGCACGCCGGCGGCCCCGAGGTGCACCGGAACGTGTCCATCCGCGGCGGCGGCCCCGCAGCGACCGTCGAGATCGTCGTCAGCGACGACGGCAGTGGTTTCACGGAGGCGGAGGTTCCCGCCGAGCGTCTGGGATTGCGCATCAGCATCCGGGACCGTCTGGCCAAGGTAGGGGGCCGCGCCCGCATCGAGTCGGAGCCGGGCAACGGCACCACCGTCACGATCCTGTGGCCGTCGGCGGAGCAGCACACCGTCGGTGCCCCCGTCGGGTCCGCCCTCGGTGAGTCCGGCGTGGCGTTCCCTCGGGATGTGGGGGCCGTCGAGTGATCACCCTCAACCGCGTCCTCTTCCTCAGCCTCGGTGCGCTGTTCTCCGCGTACCACGTGTTCCTCGCGCTGTCGTCGCTGTCGACGCCGAGCGCAGCCGGTCCGGTGATCGTCGCCATGGTCCTGTACGGGATCGCGACGGTCGCGAGCCTGTGGCCTACCAGTCCGACCAAGATGCCGCTGTGGCTTGCCGCGTTCGACCTGGCGGTCTGCGTGGTGATCCCGATCCTGGTGACCAGCCAACTCGATCCTGCGAAGGACAACGGGTACGCCACCTGGTATGTCGCGGCGGTGGGAACGCTGATGACGATCTGCGCCGTGCGGCGGCAGCAGGTGGTCGCCTGGGCCGGTGTTGGCTTCCTCGCCGTTCAGACGGTCGTGTGGGCGGGTCTCGGCGCGCTCGCCGGCATCGGCGTCATCGGCTCTGTCGTCTGGGTGGGCGTCGCCGTGGTGATCTCCGGTTCGTTGGCCAAGGCCGGCCGAGACGCCCTGCAGTTCGCCCGGGCCGAGCGGGAGGCGACCGAGTGGCAGGCGGCGCAGGAGGCCCACGTCATGGAGCGGCAGCTGCGCCTCCGTCAGACGTACCGCGTGGCGGCGCCGATGCTCGCCGAGATCGTGCGCCGCGGGGGTGACCTTACCGAGGCTGAGCGCCGGGAGTGCCGCTACCTCGAGGGCGCGATCCGCGACGAGATCCGCGGCCGTCGGTTGCTCAATGACGATGTCAGGCGCGAGGTGATGGATGCGCGCCGACGTGGCGTCGTCGTCAGCCTCCTCGATGAGGGCGGCATCGACGACCTGGACCAGCGAGGGCTCGAGGCTGTACTGCACCGGCTGGCGGAAGCGATCCGTGGGACGACCACCGACAAGCTGATCGTGCGAACGGTCCCGCGATCGTCGAAGACGGCCGTGACAGTAGTGGGCCTGCGCATGTCGGATGACGGCGCGGCGAATGCGCTCGGCGCGGAGTCGGAGGACGACGAGGTCGATCTCTGGCTGGAGATCCCGCGCCCCGTCTGAGTCGCAATTCGTGCCGAATCGTGGCTTCACGCCGCCGGAAGGGCACGTTCGTGCCGAATCCCACGCCTGCGCGCGCCTTAAAAGGGGAAAGGGGCCGACACCCGAATTGTCGGCCCCTTTTCAAACCCCGAGTCAGGGCGACAACCCGAATATCGCCCTGACTCGCCCCCAAAGCACTCGCCCGCTTACCCTAGTCGGCGAGTGATTGGCGGTGTGACTCACGAGGAGAGACACCTAGCAATAACCATATTGGCGGGGCTCCCAGTAAATACATAGTCGTCATTTTGGAGGACACCTGGGGGACATATAACGACCCCCTTTCGAGGTGCATTCACGAGTTTACGCGTGTCCCGCAGTCGGGGGGCTCCCCAATCGGGGTACATGCCCCTCAGCGGTCCTCCTGACGCGACGTTCAGCCCGAGAACGAGCGCCAGGCCCCAGGCCCCGGACGCAGCTCGCCACGCAGCGAACGCTGAGTGCGGGCCCAGCCATCCGGGCCGTGCTCGGTCCGCGCCTCCCTGGCCGCGGCGGCCTGCTCGGCTGCAGCGGCGGTGAGCACCGCGGTGACCGCCGCGATCTCCTCCGGGGTGACGCCGCGCGTCACGAACCGCAGCTGGGACGGGTCGAGCGGACCGCTCGTCGCCTGGGCGCCGTCGCTCACAGGGGGATGTTCCCGTGCTTCTTCGGCGGCAGGGACGCACGCTTGGTGCGCAGCGCCCGCAGCGCCTTGATGACCGAGACGCGGGTCGCCGCGGGCTCGATCACGCCGTCGAGCTCCCCGCGCTCCGCGGCGAGGAAGGGACTGGCGACGTTGTACGTGTACTCGTTCGCAAGCTTCGTGCGGACGGCGGCGACATCCTCGCCGGCCTCCTCAGCACGCTTGATCTCGCCGCGGTACAGGATGTTGACCGCACCCTGGCCACCCATCACCGCGATCTCCGCGGTCGGCCACGCCAGGTTGATGTCGGCGCCGAGCTGCTTCGAGCCCATGACGATGTAGGCGCCGCCGTAGGCCTTGCGCGTGATGATCGTCACCAGCGGCACCGTCGCCTCCGCGTACGCATACAACAGCTTGGCGCCCCGCCGGATGACGCCCGTCCACTCCTGGTCGGTCCCGGGGAGGTATCCGGGCACATCCACGAGAGTGAGGATGGGGATGCTGAACGCGTCGCAGAAGCGAACGAACCGCGACGCCTTCTCGCCGGCGTCGATGTTGAGCGTGCCGGCCATCGCGCTCGGCTGGTTGGCGACGATGCCCACCGAGCGTCCCTCGACGCGGGCGAAGCCGATCACGATGTTCGGCGCGAACAGAGGCTGGATCTCGAGGAACTCGCCGTCGTCGACGATCCCTTCGATGACCGTCTTCACGTCGTACGGCTGGTTCGGCGAGTCCGGGATGAGCGTGTTGAGCCGGCGGTCGGCGTCGGTGATCTCCAGCTCCGGCTCCGCCTGGAAGGTCGGCAGGTCGGCGAGGTTGTTCTGCGGGAGGTAGCTGAGCAGTGTGCGCGCGTAGTCGAGTGCGTCCTCCTCGTCGCTGGCGAGGTAGTGCGCGACGCCGGAGACCTTGTTGTGGGTCAGCGCGCCGCCGAGCTCCTCGAAGCCGACGTCCTCTCCGGTGACCGTCTTGATGACGTCCGGCCCGGTCACGAACATGTGGCTCTTCTTGTCGACCATGATCACGAAGTCGGTGAGCGCGGGGGAGTACACGGCTCCACCGGCCGCTGGACCCATGACGATCGAGATCTGCGGGATGACGCCGGACGCGGCCGTGTTGCGGCGGAAGATCTCGCCGTACTTCCCCAGGGCGACCACACCCTCCTGGATGCGCGCGCCGCCCGAGTCGAGGATGCCGATCATGGGGACGCCGGTCTTCAGGGCGTGGTCCATGACCTTGATGATCTTCTCGCCGGCGACCTCGCCGAGCGATCCGCCGAAGATGGTGAAGTCCTGGCTGAACACCGCGACGTTGCGGCCGTGGATGGTGCCGACGCCGGTGACCACTGCGTCGCCGTACGGGCGCTTCGCCTCCATCCCGAACGCGTGGGTCCGGTGGCGTACGAACTCGTCGAGCTCGACGAAAGAGCCGTGGTCGAGGAGCAGTTCGATGCGCTCACGGGCAGTCAGCTTGCCCTTGGCGTGCTGCTTCTCGATCGCCGCCTCACCGCTCGCTGTGACGGCCTCGTGGAACCGTTCCTTCAGATCGGCGAGCTTGCCGGCGGTGGTGGTCAGGTCGGGGAGCTGGTCGCTCTGACGGGGTTCGGTGTCGGTCACGCCGTTCACTCTACCGGCCAGCCGAACGGCCATGCCGTTGACGAAACCCTACAAATCCGACCCCTCAGGCTGGCAGACTGGGCCAGTGCACGAGACTGACCCCACGGACTTCCGACGCAGCCGCTCCATCGTCCCCGTCCTCGAGGTGCTCCCCGAGGCGGGATCGACGAACGATGTCCTGAGCGCCCGCGCGGGCGACCTCCCCGACCTCGCGGTGCTCGTGACCGACAACCAGACGGGGGGACGCGGACGGCTGGGACGCCAGTGGGTGACCCCGCCGGGCACGGCCCTGGCGATCTCCGTGCTGCTCAAGCCCGTCGGCCTCCCGCCTGCCTCGTTCGGCTGGTTCCCCCTCCTCGCGGGGCTCGCCATGAGCCGGGCGCTCGGCCGCTTCGTGCCCGGCGGGGTGCAGGTGAAGTGGCCCAATGACGTCCTGATCGAGGGGGACAAGGTCTGCGGCATCCTCGCCGAACTGCTCCCCGGGATGTCGGGGCTGGTGATCGGGGCAGGAGTGAACCTCGCGCAGACCCGCGAGGAGTTGCCGACCGACACCTCCACGTCGCTCGCCCTGGCCGGCGCACACGGTGTCGATCCGGATGCAGTGCTCTCGGCGTACCTCATCCAGCTCACCACCCTGTACCGCGACTTCCTGGCGGCAGGCGGCGACCCGCTGCGCAGTGCCCTGCGCGACGAGGTCGCAGAGGCCTGCCACACCATCGGCCGCTCGGTCCGTGTCCAGCTGCCGTCCGGTGAGGATCTGCTCGGCACGGCGGTGGGCATCGACGAGGACGGCCGGCTGATCGTGGAGTCGGAAACCGGCCGCACCGCGGTAGCGGCGGGCGACGTGACGCACCTGCGGTATTAATTGAGCATGAGCAGCACCATGGACGGGACTTCCGCTCAGCCCGCCCAGCCACCCGAGCGCGTGATCGCTCGACTGCGCTCCCACGCTCGCCGGCTGTTCTGGCCGAGCCTGGTGCTCATCGCGGTCTCGGGCGCCGTCGGCTTCTTCGTCGGCCGCGTCTCGCAGGTGTGGGAGATCGTGCTGCTGTGGTCGTCCGCGGCTGCCGTCGTTCTGCTGCTCTTCCTACTGCCACTGACCGCGTGGTTGAGCCGGCGCTACGTGATCACGAACAGGCGCCTGATCATCCGCCACGGCTTCTTCGTGCGCGTGCGGCAGGAGTTGCTGCACAGCCGCGGCTACGACGTGGCGATCCGGCGCACCTGGCTGCAGAGCCTCTTCCGCTCCGGCGACGTGTTGATCAACTCGGGGCTCGAGCATCCGGTCGTGCTGAAGGACGTGCCGAAGGCCGATCAGGTGCAGCGCGCGCTCT
Source organism: Leifsonia sp. RCC_180 (assembly GCF_058138205.1). Taxonomy (NCBI): domain Bacteria; kingdom Bacillati; phylum Actinomycetota; class Actinomycetes; order Micrococcales; family Microbacteriaceae; genus Leifsonia; species Leifsonia sp. RCC_180. The sequence continues at coordinate 3,658,027 of NZ_CP200340.1, forward strand.
CCGAGCTCATGGACCACTCCCAGACGGTGGTGGCGGTGCGCCGTCAGCAGTCGGAGTCAGTCTCCGACGAGACCACGGTCTGGGGCACCCGCTAGCGGCGCACCGCTGATCGGCGCCTTCTCGCGGGTGCTTCGAGCCGGGACGTGCGCACCGGGGGAGATCGCGCCGCGACGGGCCGCCCGGGCCGCGCTGCGCTCGGGGGAGAAGACCCACCAGCGGTAGAACGCGAACCGGAAGACCGTGCCGAGCGCCAGGCCCACCACGTTGTTGGAGATGTTGTCGGCCAGGAGGCTCTGGTAGCCGAGCAGGTAGTGCGACACCCAGACGCAGAGCAGTGGGATGGCCATCCCGGCGAGGCTGACGATGAGGAACTCGATGCCCTCGCGCGTGGCGTTCTCGTTGCGGTTGCCCGAGAAGGCCCAGTAGCGGTTGCCGACCCAGTTGGTGCCGATGGCGACGAGGGTGGCGATCGCCGTCGAGAACAGCGTCTTGTGCGGCACGTTCACCAGCACCAGCACCATCAGGGCATTGAAGACCAGCAGATTGACCACGAAGCCCACAGCTCCGACCGCGCCGAACTTGATCAGCTGCGGGAGGAGCCGCGCTTTGTGCGCCGGCGTTCGGGTGTCGGTCGTCATGCCCCTGCCTGGAGATGCGGAAAGATGGTCAGTGCCTTCGTTACAGTACGCGGATCAGGTTTCGCGTTGCTGTGAGTCCCCCCGGCAAGCATGAAAAGTATCAGAGGAGCGGATTGCCCATGACGAGCAATATCATCGGAGTGATCGGCGGCGGCCAGCTGGCCCGGATGATGATCCCTCCGGCCGTCGAGCTGGGCATCGAGATCCGCGTGCTGGAAGAGGCGCCCGCCATGAGCGCCGACCTCGCGGCGACAGGAGTCGGCGACTACCGCGACCTCGACACCGTCCTCGCGTTCGCCGAGACGGTCGACGTCATCACCTTCGACCACGAGCATGTGCCTCAGGCGATCCTGCGGGAGCTCGTCTCGCGCGGCATCCCGGTGCACCCCGGCCCTGACGCCCTCCTGTACGCACAGGACAAGCTGCAGATGCGATCGAAGCTCAGCGAGCTGGGGCTGCCGGTGCCCGACTGGGCGGCGGTGGAGTCGGCCGACGAGCTTGGTGTGTTCCTGGCCGACCACGGCGGCCGCGCTGTCGTGAAGACGGCCCGCGGGGGATACGACGGCAAGGGCGTGCGCGTGGTGACGGACGCGAGCGGCGCGGACGACTGGTTCCTCGCGCTCGCCGAGGACGGCCGCGGCGGTGCGCTCCTCGTGGAGGAACTGGTGCCGTTCCGCCGCGAGCTCGCTCAGCTGATCGCCCGCCGGCCCTCCGGTGGGATGGCCGCGTGGCCGGTCGTCGAGACGGTCCAGCGCGACGGCGTCTGCGCCGAGGTGCTCGCGCCTGCTCCCGGCTCGTCGGGTCGTGTGGCGGAGGTCGCCGAGGAGATCGCGCGACGCGTGGCCGAGGGACTCGGTGTCACGGGCGTCCTCGCCGTCGAACTGTTCGAGACGACGGATGGGCGAGTGCTGGTGAACGAGCTGGCCATGCGGCCGCACAACAGCGGCCACTGGTCCATCGAGGGCGCCATCACGAGCCAGTTCGAGCAGCACCTGCGCGCCGTCCTCGACCTGCCGCTCGGGTCGACGGAGCCGCGCGCCGACTGGTCGGTGATGGTGAACATCCTGGGCGGGCCCTCTGAGGGCACTCTCCAGGACCGCTACCCGGCGGCGCTCGCTGCGCATCCCGAGGCCAAGTTCCACGGCTACGGCAAGCAGCCGCGGCCCGGCCGTAAGGTCGGTCACGTGACCGTCGTCGGCGGCGAGGACCTCGACGATGTGGTCTACCGCGCGCGGGCCGCCGCTGCGTTCTTCGAGGGGTAGGAGCAGAGGCCAGGAGCCTGCCTAGGAGCCCTTCGGCTTCGCCGTCGCCGGGTGCACGGCCTGCCGGACGAGCTGCTGGATCTGCGCGTAGTCCGGGTTCTCCGGGTGGATGGTCGGCGGGACGAGTTCGAGCTGCTGCACGGGCAGCTTCCGCGTCTTCATCCCGAGGTCGACGAAGTAGCCGAGCATCGACTGCGGGATGTCCGTCTTCATGACCTGAGCGCCGGCCGACGCGATTCCCTGGAACTTGGACACGACGTTCACCGGATTGACCTGCTTCAGGATGGCGTCCTGCAGCTCGCGCTGTCGTGCCATCCGGTCGTAGTCGCTCGAGCCGTGCCTGGCCCGGGCGTACCACTGGGCGTGGTACCCGTCGAGGTGCTGCTTGCCCGGCTCGATCCACTCCACGACGCCGTTGAGGTTCTCGTCGCCGCCGATCGGGATGCGGTCCTTCACCGTGATCTCGACGCCGCCGAGCGCATCCACCAGGTCGGCGAAGCCCTGCATGTCGATCAGCACGTAGTACTGGATCTTCAGCCCGGTCGCGCCCTCGAGGGCGTCCCGCATCGCCTCGATCCCGGGTTCGCTCTTGTCCTTCTTCGCGTTCGGGTAGAGGTCCGCCTTGTACAGCTCCACCTCGGTGTAGATCGAATTGAGCTGGCAGACATCGACGTCGCAGCGGCCGTCGTGGCCGTACCCGTCCGGGTACTCCTTGTGCAGCGGCGAGGAGGCGGGGAAGGGTACCGGGTCGAGGTCGCGTGGCAGACCGATGGTGACGGCCTGGCCGCTGTTCGCGTCGATGCTGACGATCGACATGCTGTCCGGGCGCAGTCCGTCGCGGTCGGGTCCGGCGTCGCCGCCGAGCAGCATGATGTTGTACCGCCCATCGACAGGAGGCTGCGAGGGACCGGCCGAGAAGATGTCGCCGAGCGCCCCGCGGGCAGAGCCTGCGACCATCGACGCGTAGCCTGCCGTGCCCGTGACGCCGACCAGCACGAGGACCGCGAACGCGGCGATCCAGCCGCGCGAACGCGGGGTGGTACGCACGAGACGCACCAGCCTCAGGGTGTCGAGCGTGAGGACGACCCAGAGCACTGCGTAGGCGATCAGCAGGGTCTGGACGAGGGTCAGGCTGCCGGTCTGGGTGAAGAGCGTGTAGATCGCGGAGGGCGCCACCAGATAGACGACGAGCGTGACGACGGCGAGCAGCCAGAGCAGAAGGGTCGCCAGCACACCGACCCGGCCCAGGATGCGGTTGCCTGCGACGACCTGCGCCGAGCCGGGCAGCAGCACGTTCATGGTGACGAGCCACCAGCCGCGCTTGGTCATCGTGTGCCGAGAGGTGGCGTCGGGGTGACGCAGCGGCGTGGCGATCGTCATGGCGCGGCTCTCACAGTCGGGCTTGCAGGGCCTGGTTCTTCTGCTCGACGCCCGCCTCGAGGTCCGCGGCGAAGCGGGCGAGCGCCGCCGTGAGCGACTCGTCGGAGGTCGCCAGGATCTTGACGGCCAGGAGTCCGGCGTTGCGGGCGCCCCCGATCGAGACCGTGGCGACGGGCACGCCGGCCGGCATCTGGACGATGGACAGCAGTGAGTCGAGCCCGTCGAGCCGCGCGAGCGGGACGGGCACACCGACGACCGGGAGGGTGGTGACCGCAGCGAGCATTCCGGGGAGGTGCGCGGCGCCTCCCGCCCCGGCGATGATCACGCGGACGCCGCGCCCAGCGGCCTCCTTGCCGAAGGCGATCATCTTCTCAGGAGTGCGATGCGCCGAGACGACCTCGACTTCGTGCGCGATTCCGAACTCGGTCAGGAGCCGCGAGGCGTCCTCCATGACCGACCAGTCGGAGTCGGAGCCCATGACGACGGAGACGAGCGGCGACGTTATTGCGGGCATAACGCACATGCTAGATCGAGGCCTGCGGGAGGCCATGCCCGCCACGCCGCGCCGCGGCCGTGCGGGCCGCATCGTCGACACGCGATGCCTGCCACCGCATCCAGTTGTCCCCTGAACAGGTCACAGGAACTGTTCAGGCCCCCTGGGTACCGTCGCCCCCTTATGACGGGTACAGGTGGAAACGTGGCAGACAAGACGAAACAGGCGACAGGCGGCCGGCTGGCCGCGCTGGACGGCCTGCGCGGCATCGCCGCGGGGGTCGTCCTGCTGCACCACGCCATGTACACGAATCCCGACTTCCCAGGGGCGCCGGGCAGCGGCACAGCGCCGACGGGGTCGGCGATGTGGTGGATCAGCTACACGCCGCTGAAGCTGTTCACGGCCGGCGTGGAGTCCGTCGTGGTGTTCTTCGTGCTGTCCGGTCTCGTCGTCACGCTGCCCGTCATCCGGCACCGCGACTTCGACTGGGTCGCCTACTTCCCGCGCCGTGCGGTGCGGCTGCTGGTGCCGGTGATGGCGTCCGTGGTACTCGCGGCGGTGTGGGTGATGGCCATTCCGCAGCGCTCGACGCAGCCCGACGGCACCTGGCTGAGCAACTCCTCGACGCCGAACTTCGGGTGGGAGTACATCCTCAAGGCCTGGGACCTGCTGGGCGGCGACGGACAGATCAACAACCCGCTGTGGTCGCTGCGCTGGGAGCTGATCTTCTCGCTCGCCCTGCCCGTCTTCGCCGTGGCCGCGCTGGCGGTGCGCAAGTGGTGGATCGGCGGCCTGGCCGCTGCCTGCGCGCTCACCTACCTGGGCGTCCACGCCGACTCCGGCGCCATGACGTACCTGCCGGCGTTCTTCGTCGGGGCCGTCATCGCGGTGCGCCTGGAGGCGGTGCGCAACGTCGCCGAACGCATCAACACGCACTGGTACCGCCACCCCCTGTGGGCGGGCCTCACCGTCGCCAGCCTCCTGCTGCTCATCGCCCCGTGGCTCGTCGGCCCGAATGTCGGCGAGATCCCCGAGCTGGAGCCGGCGCTGAAGGGACTGGTGCCGCTGGCCGCTGCCGGGCTCGTCGTCAGCGCCCTCGGCTGGAAGCCGCTCCGGGCGGTGCTCGAGACGCGGCCCATCCAGTTCTCGGGGACCATCTCGTTCAGCCTGTACCTCGTGCACGTGCCGATCCTGATCTTCAGCACGTACCTGTTCGCGGACCAGCCCTGGTACGTGGGACCGCTGTTCGGCATCCCGCTCGCAGTGCTCGTGGCGGTGGCCTTCACCTGGCTGATCGAAAAGCGCAGCCACGGCTGGTCGAAAGCCGCCGGCCAGTGGGCGTCCGACCGCTACCGCACCTGGTTCGGCCGTGAGGACGAGGCGGAGAAGGAGTCGGCGGAGCGCCGCGACGCCGGTGACCGGGCCAAGGAGCCTGCTCAGAGGTCGGCGTGAAGCTGCCACACCCGCTCGGCGGAGTCGCGCCAGCTGAACGCGCGAGCGCGGTCTGAGGCCAGCACGCCCAGCCGTGCGCTGAGTTCGGGGTCTGTGAGCACACGCCCGATGGCGGCCGCGAGGCGTTCCGCGAACGCGTCGTCGCCCTCGCCCGCGCCCGGACGTTCCACCACCAGGCTCGCGCCAGCCGCCACCTCGACGAGCGCCGGGTCGTCGGAGTGGATCACGGGAAGCCCGAATTTGAACGCCTCGACGATCGGCAGGCCGAAGCCCTCCCCGGAACTCGGGTAGACGAAGAGCGTCGCACGGTCGAGCGCCACGGCGAGGTCGGCGTCGTCGAGCCGGCCGAGGGCGCGCACGCGGTCCTCCGGCAGGCCTGCGGCGGCCGCGACGCCGGTGGCCGAGCGCTCCCCGACGCGGTCGACACCCGCGATCAGCAGCGGGATTCCCAAGGTTTCGGGTCGCGCGATCGCGCGAATGAGCGGAGCAAGACCCTTCCGCGGCTCGATCGTGCCCACGGTGAACGCGTAGCGCTCGGGCAGCCCTAGCCGCTTGGCACGCTCTTCCGCGTCAGGTGGCAGCCGGAGCGTGGTCGCCGGGGCTCCGCCGATCACCCGGATGCGGTCGCCGAAGTCGATGAAGTCGCTGAGCCGGTGCGCCACGGCGTGCGTGGGTACGACGACGGCGTCCGCGTGCTTCCGCGCGCGCTTCGCCATGGCCTTCGTCCAGATGGCCGCTGTCGGGCCGAGTGCCTCCGGGTGGGTCCAGGCGAGGGTGTCGTGGATGGTGACCGCGACCTGCTGATGCTCCTCCGCGTGTCCGTGGCGGCGCAGCGGGGCGAGCAGGGTCGGCGCGTGCAGCATCCCGGGCGGGCCTCCGACCGGGACACCCGACTGCCAGGCCAGCGTCAGCTCCCGGTGGGCGAGCGGAAGCCGCGTGACGGTGCCGACGCCCGGGAGCCTGTCACGCAGCTCCTGCACCTGCTGGTCGCTCACGTTCGAGACGATCGCCTCGACGTCGCAGTCGCGGGGAGCCGTCGCGATCAGCTGGCGGGTGAGTTCCTCCGTGTAGCGGCGCAGACCGCGGGGCGTGTCGCCGACCAACTCGTCGACGATCACTCGGAGGGTGGTCATGCTGCTCCCATCTAGTGCTCCTCGAACAGGCCGTCCTCAGTGGCGGCGGCCAGGGCATCCTCCCACGGTCGCATCGGCTCGAGACCCGCTCGCGCCCAGCCGTCGTGACCCAAGACCGAGTAGGAGGGCCGGGGGGCCGGCCGCAGGAAGGTCGAGCTGTCGGTCGGCTTGACTCGCTCGGGGTCGAGGCCGGCCTGGGCGAAGACGGCGCGGGCGAACTCGTACCAGCTCGCCTGCCCTGCGTTCGTCCCGTGGTAGATGCCCGCCGGTGCGTCGGCGTCGAGCAGCGCCACGATCTGCGCCGCGAGGTCGCCGGTCCAGGTCGGCTGGCCGAGCTGGTCGTCGACGACGCTGACGGTGTCGTGGCCGGCGGCGAGCTTCACCATGGTCTTGGCGAAATTCGGGCCGCCCGCCCCGTAGAGCCAGGCGGTGCGCACAATGAAAGTGCCGTCGGGATGCGCCGCGAGGGCCAGCTCCTCGCCGGCGGCCTTGCTGCGGCCGTACGCGTTGATCGGATCCCACGGGGTGTCCTCGGCGTACGGCTCGCTCGCGTGGCCGTCGAACACGTAGTCGGTGGACACGGTCACGAGGCGCGCCCCGTGGCGGGCCGCAGCGACCGCGAGGTTCTCGGTGCCGAGGGCGTTGATGGCGTAGGCCGCGTCTTCGTGCGCCTCCGCGTCATCCACCTTCGTGTAGGCGGAGGCGTTGAGGACGACGTCGTGGCCGGCCACCGCTGCGAGCACGGCCTCACGGTCGGTGACGTCGAGCTCCGCCCGGGCCAGCGCGGTGACGTCGCGGCCGGCCAGCGCCTTCTGGAGGTCCTGGCCGAGCATCCCGGCGGCGCCGGCGATCAGGTAGCGCATCAGTTGTCGAGCGCCGCGCGGGCCTTCAGCGGCTCCCACCATGCCCGGTTGTCGCGGTACCACTGGACGACGTCGGCGAGGCCCTGCTGGAACGGCACCAGCGGCTCGTAGCCGAGCTCCGACTGGATCTTGGAGATGTCGACCGAGTAGCGCAGGTCGTGGCCCAGACGGTCGGCGACGCGGTCGACGTACGACCAGTCCTTGCCGGTGGCGTCGAGCAGTAGCTGGGTGAGCTCCTTGTTGGTGAGCTCGGTGCCGCCACCGATGTTGTAGATCTCGCCGGCGCGGCCGTTCACCAGCACCATCGCGATGCCGCGGGTGTGGTCGTCGACGTGCAGCCAGTCGCGGATGTTGTTGCCCTCGCCGTACAGCGGGACATGCTTGTCGTCGATGAGGTTGGTGACGAAGAGCGGGATGACCTTCTCGGGGAAGTGGTACGGGCCATAGTTGTTCGAGCAGCGCGTGATCGACAGGTTGAGGCCGTGGGTGCGGAAGTAGCTGCGGGCAAGGAGATCCGAGCCGGCCTTCGACGCCGAGTACGGCGAGTTCGGCTCGAGCGGGCGGTCCTCCGCCCACGAGCCCTCGGCGATGGAGCCGTACACCTCGTCGGTGGAGACGTGCACGAAGCGCTTCAGGTTGTTGCGCAGCGCAGCGTCGAGCAGCTGCTGCGTGCCGAGGACGTTGGTCTCGACGAAGATGGATGCGTCGCGCACCGAGCGGTCGACGTGCGACTCGGCGGCGAAGTGGACGACGGCGTCGACTGTCGGGAAGAGCTCGTCGAGCAGGCCTCCGTCGCGGATGTCGCCCTTGATGAAGGTGTAGCGCGGCGAGTCGGCGACCGGCGCGAGGTTGGCGAGGTTGCCGGAGTATGTCAGCGCGTCGAGCACGACCACCTCAGCGCCCTCGAGGCCCGGGTAGGCATCCTGCAGGGTGCGACGGACGAAATTGGAGCCGATGAAACCGGCGCCACCAGTGACGAGAATCTTCATGAGGAGTCCAGGCTCTTTTCTGTCGGGAAACCGCCTGAGAGTCTACAGGTCACCGATTGGTAGACTCCCGTGGTGCAGATCCGTGAGCTTTCGATCCCCGACACCTACGAGATCACCCCTCGGCAGCATTCCGACGACCGTGGCCTCTTCTTCGAGTTCTACCGTTTCGATCGTCTCGAGGAGACCATCGGGCACTCGCTCGACCTGAAGCAGGGCAATACGTCCGTCTCCCGGCGCGGGTCCGTGCGCGGCATCCACTTCGCGGACATCCCGCCGAGCCAGGCGAAGTACGTGATGGCACCGCACGGCGCGGTGCTCGACTTCGTGATCGACATCCGCGTCGGGTCGCCGACCTTCGGAGCGTGGGACTCGGTGCTCCTCGACGACAAGGACCGACGCGCCATCTACGTCGCCGAAGGCGTCGGTCACTGCTTCGTCGCACTCACCGACGACGCGACGGTGAGCTACCTCGTCACCGATGCGTACAACCCGACCCGCGAGCACGGGATCAACCCGCTCGACGGTGACATCGCACTGGAGTTCCCCATCCCGGCCGACGAGCTGCTGCTCTCCCCGAAGGACACCGACGCGCCCGGCCTCGCGGAGGCGGCGGAGAGCGGGCTGCTCCCCACCTGGGACGACGCCCGGGCTTTCTACGCGTCCCTCGACAAGAAGTAAGGAATCCAGCACCTATGCGCGGAATCATCCTCGCCGGCGGCTCCGGCACGCGGCTGTGGCCCATCACCAAGGGCATCTCGAAGCAGCTCATGCCGATCTACGACAAGCCGATGATCTACTACCCGCTGTCGACCTTGATGATGGCGGGGATCAACGAGATCCTCATCATCACGACGCCGGAGTACAACGAGCAGTTCCGCGCCCTCCTCGGTGACGGATCGCAGCTCGGCATCCGCCTCGAGTACGCCGTCCAGCCGTCGCCCGACGGCCTGGCGCAGGCGTTCATCATCGGCGAGGAGTTCATCGGCGAGGAGTCCGTCGCCCTGGTCCTCGGCGACAACATCTTCCACGGCACGGGCCTCGGATCGTCGCTGCGTCAGCACAACGACATCGACGGTGCGCTGATCTTCGCCTACCAGGTGAGCAACCCGCGGGCGTACGGCGTCGTCGAGTTCGACGACGACTTCAAGGCGCTCTCGATCGAGGAGAAGCCCGTAGAGCCCAAGAGCTCGTTCGCGGTGCCCGGACTCTACTTCTATGACAACTCCGTCGTCGAGATCGCCAAGACCATCGAGCCGAGCGCCCGCGGGGAGCTCGAGATCTCGACGGTCAACGAGCGCTACCTCGATGCAGGCCGGCTCCAGGTCCAGGTGCTCGACCGCGGTACTGCATGGCTCGACACCGGCACCTTCGAGTCGATGATGCAGGCGTCCGAGTACGTGCGCGTCATCGAGGACCGGCAGGGCTTCAAGGTCGGCTGCATCGAGGAGGTCGCCTGGCGTGCCGGGTGGATCGATGACGCCGAGATGGCGGCGCTGGCGAGCCCGCTGGTCAAGAGCGGCTACGGGCGTTACCTGATGGGCCTGGTGGAGAGCTAGGGCCTGCGCGTCAGGAGCCACGCCCGGGCGGCGAGAGCGGCACGGAGCACGGCCCGAACGGGTGCGAGCAGCGGCCCCTGGTACTTGTTCGCAAGGAAGCGGTACGCACTCGCGTGGTGCACCCGCACCATCCTGCTGGACTCGGCCTGCGTCGACAGGCCGCCGACGTGGATGACCGAGGCCGTCGGCTCGTAGCGGTTGCGGAATCCGGCACGGCCGATCCGATAGCCGAGGTCGACGTCCTCGAAGTACATGAAGTACCCCTCGTCGAACCCGCCCAGTTCGTCGAAGACCGAGCGCCGGATCAGGAAGCAGGCGCCGGAGAGCCAGCCCACGTCGCGGGCACTGACCTGGTTCTCGGAGCGGTAGGCCTTCGTCCACGGGTTCGACGGCCAGATCCGGACGAACAGGGCGTGCCCGATCCCCGTGCGCAGGGAGGGGATGCGCCGGGCCGACGGGTACAGTGTGCCGTCCTCGTTGAGGATGCGTGGACCGACCGCTCCGATCGTCGGGTCCGCGTCGAGCCGCGCCCGCAGGGTCTCGAGCGCATCGTCCCCCACGAGCACATCGGGATTGCACACGAGGACAGCATCGACGGAGGACGGAAGCGACGCGACAGCACGGTTCACGGCGCCGCCGTAGCCGAGGTTCTCAGAGAGGGTGACCACCTGCGACCCATGCGTTCGCGCGATTCGCTCGGTCACTTCGATGTCGGAGGACGCATTGTCCGCGATGACGACGAGCACGCCGGCCCGGATCTCGTTGTCGAGCGACGACAGGAACGCGTCCAGCTGCCCGCTGGAGTTGTAGCTGACGGTCACGACGGCCGTCGCCTCAACTGATCCGAGCACCACATCAGGGTACTTCATGCCCGCTGGGGGATGCTCCCATGGGGGTGTGGGAAGATTGCCCTCGGCAGGCGACCAGCAACCGCGAACCAGAGCGAGACCGAGGAAGACGAAAAACGACGTGGCATCTGTAGGCAAACTCCTTTCTCGGGCCGTCGAACGGGGACCGCGCGTCATCGTCCGGAAGCTTCGGACAGGCTTTCTGATGCTGAAGAACCACGGTCTTCGCGCGACGACCGGATATCTCCGATCGAAGCTCGGACAGGTCACCGGCGCGCAGAAGCCGCGCCTCCTCGTCGACCTCGCTGACGCCGCTGCGGTCGACTGGACGCAGCTTCCCGACCGCATCCTCGATCCGATCACGGTCGTCGACCGTCCCTCGCACATCGCCTGGATCATGTCCCCACCAGGCAAGGAGAGCGGAGGGCACCAGAATCTCTTCCGCTTCATCAAATTCGCCGAAGACGCCGGGCATCGCTGCGACGTCTACCTCTACCACGCGGGGGAGGTCGCGGTAGACCTCCAGGTCGTGCGCGACATGCTCTCCGCGTCCGAGGCGTACCCGCACATCGAGGGCGACATCCGGGTGTGGGATCGCGCGACGGGAGTCGCCGACGGCACGGACGCCATCTTCGCGACCGGCTGGGAGACCGCGTACCCCGCGTTCCTCGATACGAGCCGGGCTCGCCGCTTCTACTTCGTTCAGGACTACGAGCCGCTGTTCTACCCGCTCGGCTCGGAGGCTCTCCTCGCCGAGAACACCTACCGATTCGGCTTCCACGGGATCACCGCTGGTGGCTGGCTGAAGCATAAGCTGCACGACGACTTCGGCATGTCGACCGACTCCTTCGATTTCTCCGTCGACCGCTCGCTCTACCGTTTCGAGAACACGGAACGTCGCAACGAGATCTTCTTCTACGCACGCCCGGTGACTCCGCGCCGGGCCTTCGAGTTCGGCCTCGTCGCACTCGAGGACTTCGCGCGGGAGCGGCCCGACGTGACGATCAACCTCGCGGGCTGGGATGTCTCGAACTGGGAGATTCCGTTCGAGTACAACAACCTGTCGAGTCTCCAGTTGAGCGAGCTCAACGCCGTGTACAACCGCTGCGCTGCGGGCCTCGTGCTCTCCCTCTCCAACATGTCCCTGCTGCCGCTCGAACTGCTCTCCAGCGGCGTCGTGCCCGTCGTCAACGACGGGCCGAACAACCGGATGGTCTCCGACAATCCGTACATCGAGTACGTGCCGGCGTCGCCGATCGCCATCGCCCGCAAGCTGGTGGAGGTCGTGGACCGGCCGGATGCCCCCGAGCACGCGCGCGTCATCGCCGAATCGGTCGCAGGCACCAGTTGGGCTGACTCTGGAAAGGCGTTCGTCGCCGCCTTCGAAAGGGTCATGCGTGGCTAGGGCGGTGGTCATCGGCGCGAACGGCTTCATCGGTTCGCACCTGGTCGACGGGCTGTCCGCCGCCGGTCACACCGTCCGCGCGTTCGACCGTTTCAGTTCGCGCCGGCCGACGTTCGCCGCGCCGGCCGAGACGCAGGTCGGCGAGTTCCTGAGCCGAGGGGACATCGAGGCGGCCGTCGCCGGACAGGACTACGTCTTCCACTTCCTGTCCACGACGACGCCCGCCACTGCGGAGTCTGACCCGACGCTCGACATCCGCACCAATCTCGCGCAGACCGTGGAACTGCTGGAGGCCAGTGTGCATGCTGGCGTCCGCCGGGTCTACTTCGCATCGACCGGCGGAGCCATCTACGGCGACCAGGGCAAGACCGTCTACTCCGAGAACGATCCGACGGCCCCCGCCTCCCCGTACGCCATCGGGAAGCTCGCGATCGAGCAGTACCTGCGCTTCTTCCGGGTCACGCACGGGCTGCAGTCGACCGCGCTCCGGATCTCCAATCCGTACGGGACTCGTCAGCATCCGAGTAAGAAGCAGGGTCTGATCCCGATCGCGCTTCGCCAGATTCTCTCCGGCAAGCCGGTCGTGCAGTTCGGCGACGGCACGATGGTGCGCGACTACATCTACGTGGAAGACCTCGTGCGCATGATCGTCCCGATGGTGGAGCGGGAACCCGAGCACGAGGTGTACAACATCGGCAGCGGCTCCGGCCATTCGGTCAACGAGGTCCTGGACGCGCTCCGCCGCGTGACGACGATTGATTTCGACATCGAGGAGCGCGACAAACCGGCGACCTTCGTCGACCACGTCGTGCTCGACGGGTCGCGCTACCGAAGCGAGTTCGGCGACGTGGACGTGACGGCTCTCGACGAGGGCATTCGCCGCACGTTCGCCGAAATGAAAGGGGAAAACCTGTGAGCGATGCTCCCATCGTCACGGTCGCCGTCCTCACCTACAACGGTGAGAAGTACATCGAGCGCATCCTGAAGAAGCTGCGGAAGCAGGACTTCGCCGAGCCCTTCGAGGTGCTCGTGATCGACTCGGGATCCACCGACCGAACGCTCGACATCGTGCGCTCGTTCCCCGAAGTCAGGCTCCACGAGATCCCCAATTCCGAGTTCGGCCACGGCAGAACCCGCAACCTCGCCGCAGAGCTCGCCCGTGGCGAGTTCGTCGCGTACCTCACCCATGACGCGGTTCCGAGCAACGCACACTGGATGAGCGAGCTCATCGACCCGTTCCGGCGTTTTCCCCAGGTGATGGCTGTGCTCGGAAAGCAAGTGGCGCGTCCGCGCGCCTTTCCCCTGCAGAAGTACGAGATCTATGGCATGTTCCGCCATCTCGGCCCGGATTTCGGGACGACTCTGTACTACGCGACGCCCGAACTGCTCAAGGACGAGGCGACCGTCAACGTGATGTCCTATTACTCGGACGTGAACTCCGCGGTCCGCCGGACGTTCATCCGCGACGTCATCCCCTACCGGGACGTCCGCTACGCGGAGGACCAGATGTTCGGTCACGACCTCATCATGGCCGGCTACACGAAGGCGTACGCCCCCCGCGCGATGGTCGAGCACTCCAACGATCTCACGCTGACCGAGTACAAGGACCGCATCTTCGACGAGACGGTCGGGCTGCGCCAGATCGGCACGAGCGATCTTCCGGTGATCAGCCGCACTGCGGTACTGCGGCACACGTTGCACGGGACGCTCGGGGACAGCGTGCGGATCGTTCGCGACCGCGCGTATTCTTGGAAGCGGAAGGCCTATTGGCTGACGATCAACCCGGCCTTCCACTTCCTGAAGTGGCGGAGCTATCGCCGTTCGGCCCTGGTCGACTTGGACGACCACGGCGCGATCACGGCCGGTTCGCTCGAGCATAAGCGCAAGCTGAAGCACGAGCGCTCGGGGGCACCCGCGTCGAAGTGACCCGAGGAGGGTCAGGACGGCGGCGGGCCTGACCTCAGCTGAGCTTCACCTGCGCTGCCCTGGCCTCGGCTCCGCTCGCCTCCACCTCGACAGAGGTCCGGAGTGCCAGGACACCGTTGCCGTAGTCGTCGCCCGGCACCTCGAAAGTGCCCGCCGGTGTGGCCAGGTCGTAGTTGCGGCCGGCCTTGTCGCCAAGACCCACATTGATCAGGTATTGGCCCGGGCCGAGCCGGATGTCCGGGATAGTGAACGACAGCTCGTGACGTCCGACACTCGTCGGGAGGGTGACATCGTCGAATGTCGTCATGTTGTAGAGGCGCATTCCGAGCGAGCTCTCGATCGAGAACCCGACCCCCCAGTCCTCCACCGGCTCGTTCACGTCGACGCCGAGGTGGGCGACCAGCCGGAGGCCGTTCTCGTCGACCGAAGTCTCCACGTCGAAGGAGCCGACCTCGAGGGCGAGCCTGCGGCGCGACCCGTCCGGGTTCTTGAGCACGGCCCTCCGCTCGTCCTCGTAGCCTTCGCGCAGGATGCGGATGCCCTCACCGGGGGCGCCGTCGTGCTGCACGCGGCCGCCGTCGAGCACGATGACGCGGTCGCAGAGCGAGCCGACCTGCTCGGCCGAGTGACTGACCAGGACGATCGTGCGGCCCTCATGCTGGAACTGGGCGATCTTCTCCATGCACTTCCGCTGGAACGGCTCGTCACCGACCGCGAGGACCTCGTCGACAAGCAGCAGGTCGGGATCGACATGGATGGCGACCGCGAAGGCGAGCCGCACGTACATCCCGGAACTGTAGAACTTGACCTGGGTGTCGATGAACTCGCCGATTCCGGAGAAGTCCACGATCTCGTCGAACTGCCGGTCCGTCTCGGCACGCGACAACCCCAGGATGGCAGCGTTGAGGTACACGTTCTCGCGACCGGTCAGGTCGGGGTGGAAGCCGGCGCCGAGCTCCAGGAGGGCGGCCATGCGGCCACGGCGGCGCACGGTGCCCGAGGAGGGCTGAACGATGCCGCCGATCACCTTCAGCAGCGTGCTCTTGCCCGAACCGTTGTGGCCGACGAGACCGACAGTGCTGCCGGTGCCGATGTCGAGGGAGATGTCGCGGAGGGCCCAGAAGTCGTCACGGTGCTGGCGGGAGCGGCGGAAGTTGACCACCCGTTCCTTGAGAGATTTCTCCTTGTGCATGACGAAGCGCTTGGAGACGTCGTGGACGCTGGCGATGATGGGGGAGGACATGGGGGTTTGTCTCAGAGCTCCTGGGCGAAATTACCCTGAAGCCGCGCGAAGACACGCTGCGCGAGCCACAGGAGGACGAGGCTGATGAGGAAGACGATCAGCAGGCGGAGTCCGAGCGCAGGAGGCCAGACCTGGGCCATCGGACCGGTGGCCGTGTCGCCTGCGGACCAGAGGGCGCGCTGCATGCCGAGGATCGCGATCGTGACGGGATTGGCCAGGTACAGCTGTTCCAGCCAGTTTCCCTGAAGGAGCTTGTGCACGAACGTGTACGAGTAGACGATCGGCGATGCCCAGAACAGGATGATGAGAGCGATCTCAACCAGGTGCTGGGCGTCGCGAAGATACACGTTCACGGCCGAGAGGAAGAGCCCGATCGCCGTGGAGAAGACCACCAGCGTGATGACGGCCGCCGGAGCGAGCAGCACGTCGGCATCCCAGTCGAACGGCACGGACGCCAGGAAGATGACGGCGAGCACCAGTACGACGGCCTGCACCAGGAAGTTGAATGCCGCGCCGCCGACGGAGCTCAGCGGGAAGATCTCCCGCGGGAGGTAGACCTTTTTGACGAGACCGGCGTTCGCCAGGATCGAGGTGGTGGAACTCTGCACGATCTCCGAGAAGAGCCCCCACATCGTGAGGCCGATGAAGACGAAGATCGCGAAGTCCGGGGTTGCGCGGGCGGCACCGAGGACCTGACCGATGGCCAGATAGTAGATGAGCAGCTGCGCGATGGGGCGGAACAGGCTCCACAGGAGGCCGAGCGAGCTGTCCTTGTACCGCGACTTGATCTCGCGCCGCGACAGAAGGCCGAGGAGCTGCCGGTGGTCCCAGACGTCCTTCCATGAGGCGCCGGCGCCGCGGAAGAGTCCTGAGCTCTGGCCGACAGCGACGAGGGGCTCGTCGGCGATCAGCGCAGCTCGGGCCTGCGCTTGGGTTGAAGTCATGGCGTACATCTTAACCCAGCGCACCTGAACGGCCGTCGGATGATGCCCCCCATAGTAGGGCGGCGCCGACCCGCCCCGGAGAGCCCCAGTGCCGATATCGTAGAAGGGCGACCCGAAACGCATCTCGAGCGACATTTGTCGTACCTTCCCCGACCAGGAGTCACGAATGAGCAGGATCGCACCATCCGTCGCGGCTGCGGCAGCCACGGCGTTCGTGGTGAGCGCCCTTCTCAGTGCGTGCACGGCGCCGGTCACCGATAGCCGCACCGATACGGGTGTGCTGGCATCCCCCACCCCGACGAAGACGGCATCGCCGGGTGCGGGAGACTCGACCGCCGCTGCTACCGAGGCCGTTCTGGTGGTCGCCGCCGTCGACGCCGACGGCAGAAACGTGACCGCCTCCGGCTACGTGCAGGGAGTCGTGACGGATCAGGGCACGTGCGTGTTCACGTTCTCGCGGAACGGATCGTCGTTCACCGTGGATCACGAGGCCACTCCCGACAGGTCGACGACGTCATGCGGAACGGTCCAGGTCCCCATCGCCTCATTCCAGCGCGGCGCCTACGAGGTGACCGTGGGGATGACTGTCGGGGGCGCGCCCTCCACGTCACCGTCGACGACCCTGGTGATCCCGTGAGCCGCCGCGCGCTGGTCGCCGTCGTCGGCGCAATCGCCCTCGCACTTGCCGTGCTGTCGCCGGTCGCGCCGATCGGACCGCAAGCTCAGGCTCCCGCGGCCGCGGCCGACGGGCGGCAGTTCGACGCGGGCAACATCATCAGCGACGCCCTGTTCTACGACGGGGGCGCCATGACCGCCGGCCAGGTGCAGACGTTCCTCTCGTCCAAGGTGTCGACGTGCGTCGCGGGCTACACCTGCCTCAAGGACTATCGGCAGTCGACATCCACCAAAGCGGCGGTGGACTACCGCTGCAGCGCGTACACCGGAGCTGCCAACGAGTCGGCCGCGACCATCATCGCGCGGGTGGGGGCGGCCTGCGGGATCAGCCAAAAGGTGCTGATCGTCCTGCTCGAGAAGGAGCAGAGCCTCGTCTCGGACACCTGGCCTACCGCCAACCAGTACCAGAAGGCGACTGGCTACGCCTGCCCAGACACTGCGGCGTGCGACAGCCAGTACCTCGGCTTCTTCAACCAGGTGTACAACGCGGCCCTCCAATTCAAGCGGTACGCGGCAAGCCCCACCAGCTGGAACCACGTGGCAGGGCGCGTGAACGCGATCCGCTACAGCCCGAACGCGGCCTGCGGCTCCTCTAACGTCTACATCCACAACCTGGCGACGGCCGGGTTGTACAACTACACGCCCTACCAGCCGAACGCCGCGGCTCTGAACAATCTCTACGGGACCGGCGACGGCTGCAGCGCGTACGGCAACCGCAACTTCTGGCGGATCTACACCGACTGGTTCGGCCCGACGACCGCGGGTAGCTCGCTGCTGCGCAGCACATCGAACGCAACGGTCTACATCATCTCGGGTACGGCCAAGTATCCGATCGCCAGCCAGGCGATCCTCACCGCCTATGCCCCCCTGGGACCGATCGGCTACGTGTCCCAGAGCTACCTCGACTCGTTCAGCACCGCGCAGGTGGCCGGCCGGGTCATGCGTTCGCCCGGCGGCACCATCTACTTCACCGACGCCAGCATCAAGCTGCCGTTCAGTTCGTGCGGACTCGTCGCCGACTACGGCGGGCAGTGTGCAGCCAACGGCTACGTCGAGCTGACGGACGACCAGCTCTCCGCCTTCGCCACAGGACCCGCGATGGGACCGGTTCTCGGCACCACGGCTGGAGCGCGCTACTACATCACGCAAGGGACCAAGCGGGAGATAC
This sequence comes from Leifsonia sp. RCC_180, assembly GCF_058138205.1. NCBI lineage: Bacteria > Bacillati > Actinomycetota > Actinomycetes > Micrococcales > Microbacteriaceae > Leifsonia > Leifsonia sp. RCC_180. The sequence continues at coordinate 3,676,002 of NZ_CP200340.1, forward strand.
TGGACTCCGCGTCGCAGGCGGCCGCCGGTCTCCCCGGGGGGTACAACGTGCTGACCGAGGACGCGGTCGCCGGGCTGACGCTCGGTGCGCCGATCGTGCGGGATGGGGTGTACGCGGCGCAGCGCGGCTCGTCCGCCTACGCGTACCTCGGCAACGGCCTGCGGTACCCGGTCGCCGCCGGCACCGTCGCGGCAGCCCAGGTGGTCAGCCGATCCACCGGGTCGCTCTCCAGCGCCAGCCTCGCGAAGATCCCAGCTGCTCCGACGGCATTCGCGGGGATCGTGTCCGTGGCGGGATCGCCGGATGTCTCGGTCCTCGCCGACGGCGGGCGCCTGGTCTGGAAGGCAGCTGGGGCGACGCTCACCCCCGTCCCGGTACCGCAGGCGTTCCTCGGCACCTACCCGAGCAAGGGCACGATCGCCGCCGGATCCAGTGTCAAGACGGCCGGCTCGGCCACCGTCTACCTGGTGATGAGCGACAAGCTCCTCCCTGTCGGCGCCTGGGAGTCGCTCGTCGCGTTGTCGGCGAACGGCACACCTGTGATCACGACCGTCCCAGACGCGGTCGTCGCAGCCATGCCGAAGGGGCCGGTGGCGCTCACGACGAACACGCTGGTGAGGTCGGCCAGCGATGCGACCGTGTACCTGATCAACGGCGTCACGAGCAAGGTCGCGATGTCGAACTTCGCCTACGCGACGGAAGCGGGCATCACCGCGTTCAGCTACACCACCCAAGCGCGGATCGATGCCTATCCGCGCGCCTCGACCCTTCTCGGATTCGGGCTGACGTGCGGCACCACCGACTACGTCAGCGCGGGCGGGAGCGTGCACAAGCTCGACCCGACGCTCAAGGCGTTGTACCCGTTCAGCTATGTCCCGCTCGACACGTACACCTGCCGCCTGCTCAAGGCGGGCGCGCCGGCGTCCAGCTTCATCCGCACGCCGGATGGCTCGATCTACCTCCTCGACGGGGGGAAGAAGCGGCCGATCGGCAGCATCCAGCGTTACCAGGAGCTGAGCAAGGGCGCCGGGTATCTCAACGTGCATCCACTGTTCGCCGCAGCGATTCCCACTGGACCCGCTGCCTGACACCGGAGGCCCGGAACTGCGTCGATCGATCGCACCTCGCGCCGATGCTGCGACGGCACACCGTAGGATTGACGGGCTCGTGCTGTGCAGGAAATCGGGAGTCACCAATACATGAAGATCGCGGTAGTCGCGCTGGGGAAGATCGGCCTCCCCCTGGCTGTCCAGTTCGCCTCGAAAGGCCACGAGGTGGTCGGTGTCGACGTCAGCTCGACCGTCGTCGACCTCGTCAACGCCTCGACTGCGCCGTTCCCGGGTGAGGCGGGACTGGATGACAAGCTCGTCGACGTGGTGCGTTCCGGTGCGCTCCGGGCGACCTCCGACTACGCCGACGCCATCCCCGACGCTGATGCGGTGGTGATCGTGGTGCCGTTGTTCGTCGACAGCGACGCGCGCCCCGACTTCGCGTGGATGGACTCGGCGACCGAATCCGTCGGTCGCCACCTGACCCCCGGCACGCTGGTGTCCTACGAGACGACCCTTCCGGTCGGAACGACCCGCGAACGGTGGGCACCCCGACTGGAGGCCGTCTCGGGGCTCGTCGAGGGCAGCGACTTCGATGTCGTCTTCTCACCGGAACGTGTGCTCTCCGGCCGCATCTTCGCCGATCTCCGCAAGTATCCCAAGCTCATCGGCGGCCTGAGCGAGCACGGCGCCCGTCGGGCCACCGAGTTCTACGAGGCCGTGCTCGACTTCGACGAGCGCGCCGATCTGGCGCGCCCCAACGGCGTCTGGGATCTCGGCTCGGCAGAGGCCGCGGAGTTCGCCAAGCTGGCCGAGACGACCTATCGCGACGTGAACATCGGTCTCGCCAACCAGTTCGCCCAGTACGCCGAACGCGCCGGAATTGACGTCTACAACGTGATCGAGGCGTCCAACTCGCAGCCGTACAGCCACATCCACCGGCCCGGTATCGCGGTCGGCGGCCATTGCATCCCGGTCTATCCGCGGCTCTACCTGTGGAACGACCCGGGCGCGACCATCGTCAGCGCCGCACGACAGGCCAACGCCGGAATGCCCGTCCACGCGGTCGGCATGCTCGAGGGCGCCTACGGAGACATCCGCGGCGCACGGGTCGCCGTCTTGGGGGCGGCGTACCGGGGCGGAGTGAAGGAGACCGCGTTCTCCGGCGTCTTCCCCCTGGTAGAGGCTCTGGCCGCCCGCGGCGCCGTGCCGGTCGTCCACGACCCGCTCTACTCGGACGACGAGCTTCGGGCGCTCGGATTCAGTCCGTACAGCCTCGGCGAACCGGTCGACGCCGCCATCGTCCAGACCGATCATGCCGCGTACCGCGAGCTCGGGCCCTCCGACCTCCCGGGCATCGCGGTTCTGATCGACGGACGCCGCGTGAGCTCTGCGGATGCGTGGCCGGGCGTGCTCTACCGAGTCATCGGCGTCGCCGCCTGATGGGCGCCCTGCTGGGGCGGATCGGCGGATCGACATGGCTTTCGGGTCTCTTCGTCTTCGCCGGGCTCTTCGTCCTTTCCGCCACCTGGGCGGTCTCCACCCCGCTGAGCGCGAGCCCGGATGAACCGGCCCACATCATCAAGGCGGCAGCCGTCGTTCGCGGTGAACTCATCGGCACAGCGACCGAGCGCTCCGGATTCACTCAGGTCACGGTTCCGGAGGGCATCGCGAAGGCGTGGTCGTGGACCTGCCCCGCCTATCACCCAGAGACCTCCGCCGTCTGCATGGGAACGATCAGCGGAGGATCGTCCCAGCCGACCGCCGTCGAGACATCCGCAGGGCTCTACAACCCGGTCTACTACGTGCTCGTCGGCTGGCCGACCCTGATCACGAGCCACTCGTTCGCGGCGGTCTTCGCGATGCGTCTCCTCACCGCGCTGATCTGTTCGGCCCTCTTCGCGGTGGCGATCAGCGCCCTCTTCGCGCTCCGGCGTTCGGCGGTGACCGGGTTCGCCGCGCTCGCGATCCTGACACCGACGACGGTCTTCCTCAGCGGATCGGTCAACCCCAATGCGGTCGAGATCGCGGCAGGAGCCGCACTCCTCTCGCTCCTGCTCCTCCTCGTTCGCGGACCGGCGCTCCCACGGCCCGAGCCTGCACTCGCTCTGGTGGCCGTCAGTGGTGTGCTGCTCGCCAACGCCCGGGGCCTCTCACCCTTGTGGATGGCGATGATCGCGGTGATCGCGATCGTCGCCGCCGAGCCCGGCCGCATCCGTCTGCTGTTCCGGAGCGCGGCATCGTGGATCGTCCTTGCGATCTTGGCGGTCGGAGCGGGCTTCGCCGTCTGGTGGATCCTCATGACGAACACGTTGACCAGTTTGGGCGAGTTCGCCGGGACGGGAGTCAGCCCCCCGCTCGCGTTCGTCACCATGCTGTCCGACAAGTCTCTCGACCCGGGCATCATCGGTCTGTTCGGGTGGCTCGACACCCCGGCGCCCGAATACGTCTATCTGCTCTGGTCGTTCCTGGCCCTGGGCACGGTGCTCGGCGCGCTCGTGGTGGCGCGCGGCCGCCTGCTGGCCGCGGTGATCGTCGCCATCGCCGGATTCTTCCTCGTCCCTGCGACCGTGCAGGCCATGGCGGTGCAGCGCAGCGGTTACATCTGGCAGGGCCGCTACTCGCTTGTCGCCTACGCCGCGGTCCTGGTGATCTCGGCGGTGGCCATCGTGCTCTCGCGGCGACCAGGGGTGGCGGTACCGGCGGCCCTGCGGGTGCGTGCGGTCATCCTCGTCGGTATCCTGGCGGCCGTCGGCCAGGCGGCTGCCGTCGCGTGGACGCTCCGCCGCTATGCCGTCGGCATGGACGGTTCCTGGCTCTCGTTCCTCCGGCATCCCAGCTGGCACGCACCCGGATCGAATCTGATCTGGATCGCCTTCGCCCTCGTAGGCGCGGCCGGCATCAGCTGCGCCTGGATCGTCCGCAGCCGCGCCGAGAGCACGGCCTCAGGCCTGGCCGCCGCCGAAGGGAACCCCTCGCCTCACTTGAACACGGGCGAGAACACCAAAATAATGCAATAGACGATGGCCGGGTACGCGACGAGCAGGATCATCGCGAGTCTGCTCCGGACGATGAGCCCGGCCGACAGCAGGAACGCCGGCAGCAGGGCCGTCCCGTATCGCGGTGGGATGGGGAAGTACGTCTTCTGCACGTCGAGTGCGATCGCGAGCAGCGGAGCGCCCAGGATCGCCAGCGCGGCGATCGAATACACCAGCGTGGAGTTCGCGCGTCGCCAGGTGTAGATCGCGACCGCCCCGACGACGCCGCCGATCGTGATCCACGAGAGCGGCTCCACGATGAAGGGCGGGATGGGCAGCCCCAGAGCGGTCTGTCCGGTGATGTTGACGTTGGAGATCACAGTGCCGGGCAGGAAGTTGACGAACTGCGAGCCGAGATCCTTGAGCGACATCCGGCCCGTCACCCCCTGATTCGCGGCCGGTCCCACGGCGATGGCGGCCCGGAAGGCCAGCCAGCCAACCTCGACGATGAGGGCCGCGATCGCGCTGCACGCGGCGATCATCAGGTATCCGTCCACACCCCGTCCCCCGAGTGCCTCCCGCCACGAGAAGCCGCGACGACGCGGTCTCTCCCGTATTCGGCGGGCGACGAATTCGAGCACGAGCCACAGCGTCACGAGCAGCACCGCCAGGATGCTCGTGATCTTGAACAGCGTCGCGACCGCTGCGATCAGAGGCAACCACCAGCCCGACCACTGCCCTCGCACGTACTTGATGGCTGCGATCAGCATGAACGCTCCCAGGGCGAGCACCGGAGCGTCGGTACTGACGAAGGTGAACGTCCACCATGCGAAGGGCGATGCGATCACGGCAAGACCGAGCCCGAAGACGATGACCGGTCTGATCCTCATCAGGCGGAGCAGCCAGGAGAAGAGCACCATGCCGCCGGCCAGCCAGAATGGACCGGTGAAGCGCGCCGCCTCGAGGAGCGAGACGCCCGTGACGAGCTGGATCGCCTTTGCGCCCGCCCAGGTCATCACGAAGTAGAGCGGCGTGTACGCATCAGCGGAGGTGATGCCGGCCTGCGGGAACTTATCGAGGTGTGCGGAGTAGTCCGACCCGCATTTCGGCCCCATGGGGCCGTACGCGCGCACGCCGACGCAGGCCATGTGCTCAAGGGCTTGCGGCCCGATCTCCTGACCGCGCGGCATGAACACCTGCCCGGGGAGTTTGTCGAGGTAGTCCGAATAGACCCACTCGTCGATGGGCGAGAGCGCCTGAGTGTGATGAGCGGTGACCGTGAACCCCAAGACCAACGACGCGAATACGAGCGCGAGCGGCACCCAGCGCCTGTAGGCAGCGGCGAGAAAACGGCGGCCCAGCGGTATCCGGACGGTGGCGCCTTCGCTTGCGTTCTTCAGGTCAGCGCGCCGAATCCTCGCCTGTTGATTCTGCATACAACAGGCATACCCCTCAGTCGCCGCGCGGCGGAGGGGGGTGTACGGGGTCCTTTATTCTTCGAAGGGTGGAAGACCGGGTGTCGACGGGCTCGCCTGGATGTCCAGCTGCAGCGCACTGATCAACATCTGCGAGCCGAGGATCAGCGGGAGCGCTGCCAGCATGACGGTCGCGGCGGTGGCCACGACAGACGCCGCGACCTGGAAGCACACCCAGATGGCCACGCCGAGCCCCGCGACGAACAGGATCAGGCCGAGGAAGAGCAGCAGAGCGATCGGCGAGAACGACCACAGGACGTAGCGGTACCAGATGCGGCGCCAGAATCCTCGGGTGAGTAGGCTGAGCAGCTCTGGCACCACCTTCGACAGCCGGATGCTCGACACTTCTTCGCCGTAGACGGCGGGAATCGGGACGTCGGTCGCCGGAACCTGCAGGATGTTCAGGTGGATCAGCAGGTCGTTCTCGAAGCTGTACCTCTTCGAGACGTTGTCGAGCGGGACGCGCTTGAGGATCTCGGTGCGGACAGCCGTGTAGCCGTTCTGCGGGTCGAAGAGGTTCCAGTACCCCGAGGCGAGCTTCGTCATGAACGAGAGCACGATGTTTCCGAACACCCGATGGCCGGGCATGCCGTGGAACGACTCCGGCGAGAAGAACCGGTTGGCTTTGGCGAACCCATAGCCTCCCGAAGTGACGGCGTCGAGAAGGGGCGGAAGATAGTCGGGATCCATCTGGGCGTCACCCGCCATGATGACGTTCACGTCTGCGCCCAGTTCCATCGCGAGGCGGTGGCCGGTGATGATGGCCCCTCCGACGCCCTGGTTGACCTCGTGTCGCACCAGGGAGACGCGAGGGTCGCCGACACTGCGCACCACATCGCTCGTCGCATCCGGGCTGTGATCGTCGACGATCACGATGTGGTCGACGATCGACGGCATCGTCGCGATGACGGTGGCGATCATCGCCTCTTCCTTGTAGGCGGGGACCACTGCGGCGATGCGAGCACCGTTGTACACGCTCAGTTCCTTTCGGCCGGCCCGGTCGCCGGGCTCGGTTCGTTCTTCTGGGGGTCGGCGAAGACCCAATACCGGTAAGCGAAGTAGTTCCAGGTCGTCGTCACGATGGTGGCGACGACCTTGCCGCCCGCCCAGCCGACGACCGACGAGTTGATGAGCGAGACGATGACGATCGTCGCGAGCGTGTTGAAGGCTACCAGGAGCGTGTAGCGCAGGACCGCGCGGCCATGTGGCGCGGAAGAGCCGAACGAGAAGACGCGCTGGATCGTGTAGGTGAAGGCGAAACTGAGGAGGAACGACACGCCGCTCGCTAGCCACACCGGCCACAGTAGGACGTCGTGCAGCAGGGCGAGCAGACCGAAGTCGACGAGGAAGCTCAGCCCTCCGGCGACGAGATAGCGTACCCCGGAGTGCGCGAACACGCGCTTGAACAGCGGCTGATGCGCGGGCGACGACTCTGAGGACGGTGCGGTGTCAGTCATGGCTCGTGACCACCTCGCGCGTATCGGTGGGCTGCCCGTCCAGGCGTGTCCCGTTCTCTGCACGGCGGTGTGCAAGCCAGAACGCGCCGAACATCGCGCCTGCGAAGGCGAGCGACCCCACGACCCACACGGCCATCGGGGAGACGGGCCCTCCCCACCACCAGCGCACGCCGTGCCCGAGGTCGAAGTCGGAGATACCGGCGCCGGAGACGTAGCGGTGGATGCTCGCGTGGAGCGCGAAAGCGCCGGCGAGCGACAGCGCGAGCGCTGCGACGCCCCGCTGCAGTCGGGTGAAGCTGATGCCCCGACCGCCGATGACCTCGACCATGGCCACGCCGGCGAACAGGAGGAGCAGCGGGAGGATGTAGCGCGGCTGAACCTCCTGCCCGACCGTGGCCTTGCTCTTGAGAAGGATGTAGGCCGGCACCGCGAACATCACGACGAGGGCGAATCCGAGAGCGATCAGCTTGCGCAGGGAACGGGAACGCAAGCCCGTGAAGGTCACCGCGCCGAACACCGCGACCGACGCGACCGAGACGACGGCAGGCATCGGAATGTCGAGCCAGCCGATGGGCCAGGTGCCCAGGCTGCCCGCCCAGAGCTGGGGGAGCTCCTCGAAGTAATTCCACACGTACTGCGCCGTGGTGAGAGGCGTCGAGGCGTCGTGGCTGCCCGTCAGCCCACCTGTGCCGACGGACTGGTTGGCGCCGAAGTAGAAGAGGACCGCAACGAGCACCAGCCCGAGTGGCAGGATCGCCTTCAGCAGGAACCGGCGCGTGCGCTGAACGGCGAGGATGCCGGCCACCACGATGCCCAGCACCGTGTACACCGCCGAATCCGCACGAGCGCCGGCGCCCATCACAGCGAAGACCACCGCAAGCGCTCCCAGCCCGATCGCCCGTCGGCCGCTGCTCTCGAACCAGCCGAGTACGGCGAGCCAGAGCGACCCGCCTGCGATGATCGCCCATGAGCTCGGATTGTTGGACGACAGGAGCGAGACGCCCAGCGGCACGATGCCGATCGCCCACGCCCAGAGCAGCGTCCGTCTCCGGGAGGGGGTGAGCAGCCAGTAGAGCAGCGATGTGAGCCCCACGAAGAGGACGGCGTTGACGAGCCGCATCGCCAGAGCGGAGACCGCGTACTGCGGGCTGGCGAACACGCCCATCACGGCGTAGTACACCGGCGGGTATGTTCCCCCGAAGTTGCCGCGAGCTGTCGGGATGAGGTCTCGTGCCGACTGGCTGGGATCGACGTCGCACTTGGCCAGCTGGCTGGGGAACAGATCGGTGCACAGCACCTGGGCGACACCTTTCGGGATCGCACGCTCCTCCGGATGACCGGGGACCTGCTCGCAGAGACCGGGCCGGTCGCCCAGCGCGCACCAGGTGCTGGCCAGGTGGAAGTCGTCATCGGGGCTGGAGCCGATCGGAGTGGCGACCGCCCACATGACCAGTGCGATCAGTGCGAAGACGGGGGTCGCGATGAGAAGGGTCCATCGATACCGATCCGATCGATCCGTCCGCGAGCTTTGCACTGGGAAAGCTTACCTGGCCACCGGTGCGCGAAACGGCGGACGATGCGCGAAGCTAGACGGTGAACATGCACGCGCTCGACCGCCGGGCCGTGCTCGACGACGCCTACCGCCGGGCCACTTGCCCGCTGAAAGCTGGAACGCCGCATGCCCGCTCGCCGCTCGCTGTTGATCCTCTCGTTCTCGAACATCCGCTCGGATCCGCGCGTCCTCAAGCAGGTCCAGCTGTTCCGGGACCGCTACGACGTGACGACGTGCGGCTTCGGCGACGCGCCGGAGGGCGTCGTCGAGCACATCGAGGTGGCGCCGGATGCGCGCACCTGGGTCGACGACAAGGTCGCGATCGCCCTGCGGCGGTACGAGCGGGCGTATTGGGGCACCGCGGCGGTCGCCGACGCGCGACCCAAGCTGGAGGGCCGCCGGTTCGACGGCATCCTCGCCAACGACCTCACCGCCGTTCCGTTGGCTCTCGCGCTGGAGCCCAGGTTCGGGGTGCACGGCGACCTTCACGAGTTCGCGCCGAAGGAGAAGGACGACGACCTCCGGTGGCGGCTCGCCGTCGCGCCGTATATGCGCTGGCTCTGCCGCAACTATCTTCCGAAGCTTGTGTCCGTGACCACGGTCGCACGCGGCATCGCCGACCGGTACGAGGCGGATTACGGTGTCAAGGTCGGAGTGGTCACAAATGCTGCTCCGTACGCCGAGCGCGAGCCGAGGCCGGTGCACACGCCGATCCGTCTCATCCATTCCGCGGCCGGTCAGCGCTACCGGAAGCTGGAGAACTTCATCGAGTTGATGAAGGATGCACCCGCCGACGTGACCCTCGACATGATCGTGATGCCGAACGAGCCGGACTACGTGGCCGAGCTGAGGGCGATGGGGGAGGGAGTGCCCGGCCTGACCTTCCGCGATCCCGTCCCCTACGACCGGCTCGTGGAGACGCTGGCCGAATACGACGTCTCGATGACGTTCCTCCCGCCCACCAACTTCAATCTCGCGCACGCCCTCCCGAACAAGTTCTTCGAAGCCGTGCAGGCGCGGCTCGCGCTGATCATCGGCCCATCACCCGAGATGGTGACGATCCTGGAGGAGTACGGGCTGGGTGCGGTGGTCCCGGACTTCTCGGTCGAGTCCCTGCGCGCACTGATCGCGCGCATCACCCCCGAGCAGGTCGCGGCCTGGAAGGCCGCCTCCCATGTCGCCGCCCGCCCCCTCTCCGCGGAGTCGCAGCAGCAGCAGTGGGCGGACGCCATCGCCGCGATGCTCCACGTGGGCGCAGAGGATCCGCTCGCCTGAGTCAGCGGCGGATGTCGAGGCCGTCCGCCAGCCGGGCTGCCGATCCGGGACCCGAATGCAGCGCCGCGACGAAGTCGACTCCGCGCCGCGCGTGTGCGGCGTACGCTTCACGATCGTCGAGGACCCCGCGGAGGACTTGGGCTATCTCGCCCGCCCGCGCCTGCACGATCGGCAACTCTCCGGCGCCGGAACGCGAAACGGCCTCACGCACACCATCGTCGACGTCGCCGATCACCACTCTGCCGGCGGCCATGGCTTCGCACGCCGCCACGCCGTAGCTTCCGAGGGCGAACTGGTCCAGAACGATGTCCGCGTCCGCGATCATCGCGGGCAGGCTGCTGGGAGGGACGCCCTCGATCCTCCGGTAGGCGATCAGCCCGTCCGCTTCGAGAGCCCGAACCGCCGGCTCGATGAGCTCCGTGCCCTTGACCGAGGACCGGCTCGGCACATGGACCACGAGCGGCGTGGGACGGATGAGCGGCCGGGAGTCGGTGGCCCACACCGCAGGGTCGACGGCGACCGGGCACCATGCAGCCCACGGCACATCGGCGAGAAGGTCCGGGGTGGAGACGAAGACGGGTCCGTCGAAGCTCTCCAGGTCGCTCAGCAGCCGACTCACTCGGCGCTCCGTTCCCGCAAACCTCTCGGCATCCTGGAACGGGGAGTGCGCATGAGTCGCGCGGTGCCTGCTCGGCAGCCGCGCATCCGTGCCATGCAGCATGATTGCGGTCCGGACACCCTCGCTGCGCAGCTCCGAGAGCTCGTCGAACGGATCGGAGGCGACGCGCTCGCCGAGGAGCGATCGGCCGCTCTCCGCGACCACGTGAGTGAACCGCCGAAGATAGAGCCGCTGCTCCGCCCTCCACTCATCGGAACCGCGATAGACGCGGAGCGGGATGGAGATGTCGGAGGGGAAGTTGAGTGCGGAGCGCGGAGCGACGACCGCCGCATTGACCGCAGCCACGTCCGGCACGTCGGCGCGGAGCGCGCGCGCCCAAAGATGCGCCTGGCCGGCGTAATTCAGCGGACCGAAGTACACCCGGGTCGAGGCGGTGAACTCGGGGTTGGGGTCCGCCTCGCCGGCGTCGGCCCCCAAGGCCTTGTAGAGCAGCCGACCCGCGACGGAGCCCGGTCGCTCGAGCGCGTGCTCCCCGATGCCGGTGAGCCACGGGGGCAGCTCGCTCCGGCGACCCGCCAGCCGGCTGGTCATCCGACTCAGCAAGGACGACGCCATACGACGAATCTAACGGGTCGGGTCGGCCGCGGCGTCATCGCATCAGCCAGGAGGCGGCCATGAACCGCAGCGGACCGTCGGGCAGGAGCAGTCCGCGAGGGTCGGAGGTCAGCACCGTCGACGGATGACCGTAGCGTTGACGCGCCCGGACGAGGCGGCCGACGGTCTCGACGGCTGCCCCGGGGTCGAGGAGGACGTCCACGGTCCTCCGATCGGCGATCGACAGCGAGCGCTCGAACACGGGCGCGGCGGTACGCATGCGCCGGACGAGGTCCGCGAGGATCACCTGATCGGACGCCGCGAAATCCGGGGAGTCGATCCGTGCCAGGGCGGCCGGGAAGACGTGGACGCGCAACAGCTTCACGACGATCGCCCTCCGGGCGGCCGGCGGCAACGCGGTGAACCAGGCGCTTTCGAGCAACGGCGATGCGAATGCGAACTGCACGTCGAGTGGCTGAGGACTCGTGCTGACCCTGGTCATGGCGTCTGCACCCACGATGTAGCGCGGCGCGCCTTTCGCGTAGCTGACCCTGCCGCCCTCGAACCACAACCGGGCCGAGAACGCCTGATCCTCACCCGTCGCGAGGCCCGGCGTGAAACGCAGCGAGAGCCGTTCGATCGCGGAGCGCGCGATCAGTCCCAGCGGTGCAGTGCGGTACGCCAGCCGGTCCTTGATCGGATCACGCCTCCCGCGATGGAACGGCCGCACCGGCGGAGTACGAACCACCCCGCCGTTCGCGTGTGCCTCGGGAGCGATGACGGCATCGGCTCCGTCGCGCTCGGCGCGGGCGAGCCAGTGAGCCAGGGCGCCGTCCTCCAGATGGTCGTCGGAGCCCAGGATGGAGACGTAGCGCGCCGCGGCGGCGTCGATGCCGGCGTTGAACGGACCCGCCGGGCTGCGGATTCCGTCGGCCAGGGTGATCACTCGGAGACCGTCCGAGCGGTACGGCTCCAATCGCCGGTCGAAGGCATCGGCGGCGACGTTGTGGCACACGACGGTGATCCGCAGTTCGGTGCCCGGGCGGAGCCCCGAACGGGTGAGAGACGCGACCGCCCGGTCCACAGGGCGGGACGGGTCGTGGACGGCGACGATCGCATCGACGAGCAGGGACATGCCGGCTACTCGATCATGCCGGCCAGCGCGGCCTGCTCGGCGAACGCAGGGACGCTCTTGACGAGTTCGTCGAACGTGCCACTCGCCCGGATGCGCCCGTCCGCCATGAAGTAGATGCGGTCGGCGTGGCGGATGGTCGACAGCCGGTGAGCGACGAGGATGACCGTCACCTTGCCGTGCAGCTCGCGGATCGATTTGGCGACGGCGGCCTCTGTGGCCGTGTCGAGCGCGCTGGTCGCCTCGTCCATGACGAGCACATACGGTTCGACGTAGAGGGCTCTCGCGATGCCGAGACGCTGCCGCTGACCGCCGGAGAGGGCGAGGCCGCGCTCGCCGATCAGGCCCTCGAGGCCGCCCTCGCGGCCTGCGATCACATCCCACAGCTGGGCGTGCTCGAGTGCGGCGCGGGCGCGCACCGGGTCGACGTCGTCCGACCAGGTCAGCGCGACGTTCTGCCCGACGGTGCCGTCGAACAGCGAAACATCCTGCGGCACGTAGCCGACGCGGGAGTGCCACGCCGACGACACGTGACGCAGGGGAGTGCCGTCGATCGAGATGGAACCCGAGGTGGGCTCGACCAGGCCGAGGATCAGGTCGACCAGGGTCGACTTGCCGGCTCCGGACGACCCGACGAAGGCGACCGTCGCACCGAACGGGATCGAGAGCGAGATCTCACGCAGCGCGTCCGGCCCGCCGGGCGAGTAGGCGAAGGACACGTTCTCGAGATCGAGTGTGGTCGGATGCTCGGGCAGGTGACCGGAGTCCATCCCGCTCCGGGATCGCTCGTTCTGGCGCTCCATGAGCTTGATGTCGGCGATCACGTTCTGGGCGTGCGGCAGGTTCGCCGTCGTCGTCCCGATGACAGCCTGGAACCGCGTGATCGAGGGCGCCATCCGGAAGCCGGCGAGACTGAAGATCGAGACGGCGGTGACGGCAGCGGTCAAACTACCGCCGACGAAGAATCCGACGGCGCCGACGAGGACGATCCCACCGATGACCGCTGATTCGAGGATGTATCGCGGCACGAGGCTCAAGAATTGGATGTTGGCACGCGCCTGCGACGTCCGCACCCGGTTCGCGTGCACGACGGCGGCGACTTCCGCCGACTTGTTCCGCAGGGTCACCTCTTTGAGCGCGCCGATCATCTCGGTGAGCAGCCGGGAGACACGGTAGGAGTAGTCGCGGTTGACACGCCCGGCGACCTGGGAGCGCCGTGACACCCAGAAGTAGAGTGCGAGTCCCACGAGGCCCAGGTAGACCACTGTCGTCGCGGCGATCGCAGGCTGGGCGACCACGAGCACGAGGAATACCACGATGAAGGTGGTCGCCTCACCGACGAGCGACGCAGCGGGGAGCAAAACACCGGCGATCGTGTTGGCGATGCCCCAGTCGGCGAGCCGCACGACATCCGCGGAGTTGCGCTTGAGCCTCTCCACCCACGGAGAGGCCATGTAGGCGGTGAGCAGCCGGTCGCCGATGCCGAGCTCGAACGAGGCGAACCGCCGCGTTGCGAGGTACTGGATGAGCGAGGCGAGGATTCCTTTGACGATCACGAGGACGCACACCAGGACGAGGATCCAGACCAGGCCGGTGGTGTCGATCGTCCCGACCACGGGAAGGGTGAGCGAACTGCCGGACAGCAGCGGGGAGATCACCACGCTGAGGAGCCCGAGCGAGACGGCGTCCAGAACGGCGAGGAGTCCGACGAACCACGAATAGAACCTGAGGTATCGCTGGCCGGCGGCCGGCAGCAGCGGCACCAGCTCGCGGAGGGTTCTCGCGAGCGCTTTCACAGCTCGGGCCGGCCCCACCGCTGAGCAGTGGACGGAGGCAGGAACAGGATCATCACGGCTCGTCTCTGCACCCGTCGACTGCCGGGTGTCCCGGCCATTTTACAGAAGGCGTCCCGAGTGTCGGCCGTGCGCGACCGCTCGCCGGCCCGAGCGAGGCGCGAGCGCATAGGGTTGAGTGGTGCGTGTATTGAGTGTCGTGGGCGCCCGTCCACAGTTCGTCAAGCTGGCTCCGATCGCTTCCGCCATGGCGGACAGGGCGGAACACATCGTGGTCCACACCGGGCAGCACTACGACGAGCTGATGTCCGATGTCTTCTTCCGCGACCTGGGGATCCCCGCGCCGGACGTCAATCTCGCGATCGGCTCCGGCTCGCACGGCGAGCAGACAGGAGCGATGCTCGCGGCGCTCGAACCGGTGATTCAGCGGTACTCGCCGGACTGGGTGCTGGTCTATGGCGACACCAATTCGACGCTCGCCGCCGCTGTGGCGTCGGTGAAGCTCCACGTGCCGCTCGCTCACCTGGAAGCCGGCTTGCGGTCCTTCAACCGGAGGATGCCCGAGGAGCACAACCGGGTGCTGACCGACCACGCCGCCGACCTGCTCCTCGCTCCCACCGCTGTCGCGATGGGCCACCTGGCCGACGAAGGGCTGGCGGATCGCAGCGTGCTCGTCGGCGACGTGATGACCGACGTGCTGTACGCCGTCCGCGACCAGGTGCTAGCGGGTGGGGGTGCCGCGCAGGCCGGCGACTACTACGTCGCGACGATCCACCGGCCCGACAACACGGACGACCCCGGACGACTCGCCACGATCGTCGACGCTCTCGCCGGTCTCGACCGTCCCGTCCGCCTCCTCGCTCATCCACGGCTGGTGGCAGCCGCGTCCGCCTCCGGGGTGGAGTTGCAGCGCGGGGCCATCGAGCTGGAGGCCCCGTTGGCGTATCCAGAGCTCGTCGCCGCGGTGATGGGCAGCCGAGGAGTCGTGACGGACTCCGGCGGCCTGCAGAAGGAGGCGTTCCTGCTGAGGGTGCCCACGACGACGGTTCGACCGGAGACCGAATGGGTGGAGACGGTCGACCTGGGCTGGAACGTGCTGGTCGGGTCCGCTCTGCAGACCCTGCCAGAGGCGGTGCAGCGTCCCTGGCCGGCCGAAACCGACGCCTCGCCGTACGGGGACGGCCACGCCGCCGAGCGGGTGGTCGACGTCCTCGTGGAGCGGCACGGCCGCCTCTCGTAGGCCGTCCGCTGCGTCGGTCGCCTGTCGCGCACGTCACGTAAGCTGCTTCGTGGCGTGGCTTCCCCGCCGCGGCAGGAAGAGGAGTCGGGATGGAATCTGAACCGGGCACGGGCGGCACGCCGGTGTCGCATGCATGGCTGTCGATCCCCGCATTCGAGAACCCTCTTCACGTCGGTCAGCCCAACATCGGCGATCGTGCCGTTTTCGACTCGTACGTCGACCAGATGTTCGAGCGTCGCTGGCTCTCCAACGACGGCCCGCTGGTGAAGGAGTTCGAGGAGCGGATCGCGGAGCGTGCCGGCGTGAAGCACTGCGTGGCCGTGAGCAACGGCACGGCCGGCCTCGACATCGCGATCCGGGCCCTCGGCCTCTCCGGGGAAGTGATCGTGCCCTCGTACACCTTCGTGGCGACGGCCCACGCGCTTCACTGGCAGGGCATCACGCCGGTGTTCGCCGACATCGACCCCCGCACCCACAACCTCGATCCGGAATCCGTGCGAGCAGCCATCACGCCTCGCACCACCGGTATCCTCGCCGTCCATCTGTGGGGGAGGCCCGCCCCGGTGGCCGAGCTCCAGCGGATCGCCGACGAGCACGGACTTCAGCTCCTCTTCGATGCCGCTCACGCCTTCGCGGTCTCCGCGTCGGGCACGCCGATCGGGGGTTTCGGCCGCGCTGAGGTCTTCAGCTTCCATGCGACCAAGTTCTTCAACACCTTCGAAGGCGGCGCGATCGTCACCGACGACGACGAGGTGGCAGAACAGGCGCGGTTGATGCGGAACTTCGGGTTCGCCGGGGCCGACAACGTCATCTCCGCCGGTTCGAACGCGAAGATGACCGAGGTCGCCGCTGCGATGGGTCTCACCAATCTGCGGTCGATAGACGCGGTCATCGACACGAACCGCCGCAATTACCACGCCTACCAGCGCTTCCTCGCGGGGATTCCGGGGGTCCGGTTGACGACCTTCGACGAAGCGGAGTCGAACAACTTCCAGTACATCACCATCGAGGTCGACGACGCGGCGTCGACGTCGCGAGACGACATCGTGGCCGCCTTGACCTCCAAGAACGTCCTCGCCCGCAAGTACTTCTGGCCCGGCATCCACCGGATGGAGCCGTATCGCACGATCGACCCGGATGCGGGCGCAGCACTGCCGAGCACTGAGCTCGTCGCGGGAAGACTGATCGTGCTGCCGACGGGCAGCGCCGTCGACGAGTCGGCCGTCCAGAGGATCGCCGACATGATCCGGGTCCTCGTGGTGGGCGATGAGCTCGAAGGCTGAACTCGGCTTCTCCACCCTGTACGTGTTCGGCGCCGGGGGACACGGCCAGGAGATCGCCTGGGTGGCGAGGAGCGCCTGGCGCGAGGTCCCCGAGATCCGGTTCGTCGTCGACGACGTCCGGTACCGGTCGAGCACGTTCGTCGACGGCCACAGCGTCCAGCTGCTCGACGAAGTGGAGTTCGGTGCGGACTCGCGCTTCGTCGTAGGAGTCGGCGACAGTGCCGCGCGCCGGCGCATCGCCGGCGACCTGGAAGCCCGAGGAGCGACGCCGGCGACCGTCGTCCACTCCAGCGTCCAGCGTTCGGATTCCGCTGTCATCGCGCCCGGCGCCGTCGTCTTCCCCGGTTCGGTCCTCACCACGAATGTCGTGATCGGCAGGCACGCCCATATCAACGCGGGCTGCACGATCTCCCACGACTCCGTCGTCGGTGACTTCTCGACCGTCTCTCCGGCCGTCCACGTCGCTGGCCGCGTTCAGATCGGGGCCGGAGTCTTCATCGGAATCGGTGCGAACATCATCAACGGCCTGCCGGGAAGCCCCCTCGTGGTGGGCGATGACGCGGTGATCGCCGCCGGAGCCTGCGTCATCGCTTCGGTGGACGATGGATCACTCATGGCAGGCGTGCCTGCGGTACGGAAGCGCTAGCGTGAGCCGCGCTGCCGACATCCGCGTGCTTCACATCGGACCGGACTCGCAGTTCCTCCAGTTCGCTGCGCGGACGTTCGAATCGGTCGCCCCTGGTTCGAACGACTACATCGTCGTGAATCGCTCCGGCGATCGGACGCTCCAGTACCCTCCACCCGGGGGAGAGGTCGTCGTCGCCGCCAATTCCATGCAGGGCGTGCTCCGTCTGCTCCGGCATCGCCCCGAGGCCGACGTCATCATCGCCCATTCGATGACGCCGCATGCTGCCGCCGTGTTCTCCCGCGCCACTCCCCGGTCGGTGACGGTCTGGAGCGGGTGGGGATACGACTACTACGGCTCGGACGCGGGTGGCGACCGCGACCTGTTCGGACCGCTCACCCGGAAACTGGTGGACGACCTCCACAGTGCGAGCTCTCAGCGGCCGCCCCTGCTCCGCCGGGCTCTCGCGCCCTGGCACGCCTTCACTCGCAGCCTGGTCCACCGAGCCGCCGGCCGGGCCGACTTCTTCTCGGCCCCGGTCCCCACGGACGAACCGGTCTTCCGGTCGAGATATCCGGAGTTCCACGGCGCCTTCACGCAGCTGAGCTACGCCAGCCTCGAAGAAACGTTCACCGCGACGACGACACAGGATGCCGGCCGGCCGGGAATCCTCGTCGGGAATTCGGCCACACCGTCCAACAACCATCTCGAGGCGTTCGAGCTGCTCGCCCAGCACGACCTCGGTCCGACACGGGTCGTCGTTCCGCTCAGCTATGGCGATCCGTCGTACCGCGACGCCGTCGTCGCGCACGGTGCTCGACTTCTGGGAGACGCCTTCGTGCCGCTCGTCGAGCGGCTCCCGCTGGAGGAGTACAACGCACTCGTCGGCGGGTGCGGCGTCGTGATCGTCAACACCCGGCGACAGCAAGCGCTCGGCAACATCGGCATGGCACTTCAGTCGGGCGCTCAGGTGATCCTCGACGAGGTGAACCCGGTGTACGCCTTCCTCCGCCGGGAGGACGTGGCGGTGTGCTCCACCTCCGAGCTGCGCGACGCATCCTCTTTGGCCCGACCGCTCGGTCCGGATGCGGTCGCACGGAACCGGGACTTCGTGAAGCGCTTCTGGGGGGAGGGCCAGGTCAAGGCCAACGCCACAGCACTCCTGACGACGGCTAGGCAGCTGCTGGAGACCCGCGGAACCACCGCGCGCCGACGCTGACCGGGAGCGGCCCGCTCAGTCCGGAACGCGGAGGAAGCGCCGCGCCGCCCGCCGACCGGCTGCCGCGAGGGAGGCGTTCTCTCTCGCCCAGCCGGCCCGTTCGCTGCGCAGCCGGCCGGTCTCCCCATCGAGCTCGGCTTCGGCCGCGGCGATCATCGCGGCGGCTACGGCATGCGGGGTGAAGTCGCAGCTCCAGCCGAGCGCATTGTCGTCGACCAGCGCCGCTCCGACGCCTGTCCCGGCGAAGACGACGGGAGTGCCGCACGCTGCGGCGGCGTAGGTCTTCGTCGGTCTCGCGAAGTCGTAGCCGATGCCTGGCCTGATACTGGCCAGGGCGGCCGTCGCCCCGCGGATCCACGTGGCCGTCTCGGCAGCCGGGATGACCCCGCCCAGGTGGACGTAGTTGGCGATGTTCAGCGCCTCGGAGGTCTCCCGGATCCGCGACTCGTCGACTCCCTGCCCGAAGAACCGGATCGAGGCATCCGGGAACCGGTCGCGGACGATCGCCAGAGCCTCCACGAACACGGCCGGCGCCTGCCACTCGGACATCGATCCGGTGTAGACGTAGGTGGGATGCGAGGACACGGGTGTGGGCCCGTCAGGTGTGAAGACGTCCGTGTCCACACCGTTTCCTACGCTCACCACCGTGGAGCCCGGCGCTCCGAAGGCGATCACCTTCTCGGTCACTTCCTCCGAGACGGACACGACGGTCTCGGCATGCCGGAGAACGAAGCCTTCCACCGCCCGCATGAGGCGGACGAGGGCGCGCGGGGCACCCAGAGCGACGAGCCCGTCCGACCAGATGTCCGCAGCGTAGTACGCGTACGGTCGCCTCCGGAGCATGCTCGTCATCGCGACGACGATCCCGGTCGTAGGAGGGGGCTCCGAGACGACCAGATCGCCGCGGGCGATCAGCAGGCGGAAGAACAACGGCACGTCGAAGCTGAGGTATTGGACGTACCCGCGCACATTCCCGCCCGCGTCGCGCAGGACGGGGAAGCGGGCGACCTCGATACCGTCGTCGGGCTCCATCGGGGCCGTGCGGCGCGGGGGCGCCGTCGTGACCACGCGTACGCGCGCGCCCTCGGCGACCAGTCCTCGGGCGAGCGCCCGCAGTCGGAACGCCGCCGCTCCCACCTCAGGCGGGTAGAGCCGGGAGGCGACGATGACACGCCTCGGCGTGCGCCGGCTCACCCGGAGACGAGAACGGTCGATGCATCCTGCGCGGACCGGAGGACGGCCTCGGCGACCTTGACGTTCGCCAGGCCCTCTCGCATGGTGACGACGTTGCTGGCCTTGCCGAGGATCGCGTCGCGGAACGCCTCGTGCTCCAGGCGAAGCGGCTCCCGCTTGGTGAGCGCGTAGCGGACGACGGTGCCCTCGCTGACTCCGCGGAACGCCATGACCGACTCCCACTCCGTGGTCGTCGTGCCGTTCTCGTAGAAGGTGAGGTCGCCGCTGATCGTATCGGCCACGAAGGCGCCGCGATCGCCGGTGACGACGGTCACGCGCTCCTTCATCGGAGAGAGCCAGTTGACGAGGTGGTTGGTGATGACGCCGTTCTGGAGAAGTCCGGTGAAGGACACCATGTCTTCGAATTCGCGTCCGCTCCGCAGCGCGACGTGGGCCGCGACGGACCCGTACTCGCTCTGAGCGAGCCACGCGGTGAGGTCGATGTCGTGGGTCGCGAGGTCTTTCACGACGCCGACGTCGGCGATCCTGGCGGGGAACGGTCCCTGCCGTCGCGTCGCGATCTGGTACACCTCGCCGAGATCGCCGGCCTCGATCCGCTGGCGCAGGCTCTGGAGCGCCGGATTGAAGCGCTCGATGTGCCCGACGGCGCCGACCAGTCCTCGTTTCTCGAAGATGTCGACGAGGCGCTCACCGGCGGCGATGTCGCCAGCGATCGGCTTCTCGACGAGCGCGTGGACGCCTGCGTCCGCGAGCGCGGTGGCCACAGTTTCGTGGTGCACCGTGGGCACGGCCACGACCGCGGCGTCGATCCGCGCCGCGATCAGTTCGTCGACGCTCGCCAGCAGGGGGAGCTCGCCGGAAACGTTGTGCGGGTCGCCGGCGGGGTCGGCGACGGCAGCCAGGGTGACTCCTTCGACCTCCCGGATGACGCGTGCGTGGTGCCGCCCCATCATCCCCAAGCCGATGAGGCCGATGCGGATGTCGGCCATCAGGCACCTGCTCCGGCGAGGGCGTTCACGGCCGCGACGATGCGATCGAGGTCCGCGGAGGAGAGCGACGGGTGCACCGGGATCGACAGGACTTCCCGTGCGGCGCGCTCGGTCTCGGGCAGATCTTCCGTGCGTGCGAACGACGGAAGGCGGTGATTGGGAATCGGGTAGTAGACGCCGCTGCCGATCCCGTACTCCTCCCGCAGCGCGGCGGCGAAACCGTCGCGGTCCTCCGGGACACGGATCGTGTACTGGTGGTAGACGTGCGTGGCCTTCTCGGTGACGACCGGTGTGCCCACCCCGCGCAGGTGCGCGTCGAAGAAGGCCGCGTTCGTGCGGCGCTGCTCTGTCCAGCCCCACACCTTGGTGAGCTGCACGCGCCCGATGGCAGCATGGAGGTTGGTCATGCGGGCGTTGAAGCCGACGATCTCGTTCTCGTACTGCTTCTCCATGCCCTGATTGCGGAGGAGTCGGAGGCGGCGTGCGACGTCGCCGTCGCCCGTGGTGACGATGCCGCCCTCACCGGAGGTCATGTTCTTCGTGGGGTAGAGGCTGAACATCCCGAAAGTGCCGAAAGATCCCACCGGCCGGCCGTCGAACTGCGCGCCGTGCGCCTGCGCGGCGTCCTCGAACAGCTTCAGCCCTCGACGGGAGGTGAGGTCCTCGAATCCGGCCATGTCGGCGGGCTGACCGTACAGGTGCACCGGCATGACGCCGACGGTGCGCTCCGTGAGGACGGCCTCCACCGCTCGGGGATCGAGGTTGTAGGTCACCGGGTCGATGTCTGCGAACACGGGCGTCGCGCCCGTCAGGGCGACCGAGTTGGCTGTGGCCGCGAAGGTGAACGAGGGGACGACGACCTCGTCGCCCGGCCCGACGCCGGCGGCGAGAAGGCCGAGGTGCAGACCCGCTGTGCCGGAGTTCACCGCGACGGCGTGCCGCCCGTCGACCAGTCCGGCGGAGAACTCACGCTCGAAGGCGGCGACCTCCTCGCCTTGCGCGAGCATCCCCGACGCCAGGACCGCGTCGACGGCCGCGCGTTCCTCGTCTCCGATGATCGGCTTGGCCGCCGGGATGAAAGCTCGGGCTTCAGTCATTCGTTCACCTCAGTAAGTCCGTGGTCCGTTTCTACGTAGCGGTCTCCTGTGCTCGGGCAGACCCATTCGTCGCCGTGCTGCTCGAGCGGCACCCCGGCTTTGCCGACCCAGCGGATGCGCCGCGCCGGCACCCCTGCCACGAGGGCGAAGTCGGGCACGTCCTTCGTGACGACGGCGCCGGCGGCAACCGTGGCCCACCGTCCGATCGTCGCCGGGGCCACGCACACCGCTCGTGCGCCGATGGACGCGCCGTCCCCGATCACCACGCCTACCGGTGTCCAGTCGTGCGCGTCCTTGAGCTCACCGTCGGGAGTGACGGCACGAGGATAGGTATCGTTCGTGAGCACCACGGCCGGGCCGATGAAGACGCCGTGGCCGAGACGCGCGGGCTCGTAGACGAGCGCGTAGTTCTGCACCTTGCAGTTGTCGCCCATCTGGACGCCCGTACCGATGTACGCTCCCCGGCCGACGATGCAGTTCTCCCCGATGACCGCGGACTCGCGGACCTGGGCGAGATGCCAGATCTTCGACCCTTCGCCGATCGACGCATCGGGTGAGACATCGGCCCCTGGTGCAACGAATGCCAACGCCGTTCGTCCTTTCAGAGTGGGAGGCGCCCGCTCCAGAAGGCGAGCAGCGCGCATCGAAACTATCACGAGGTACGCGGACGGTCCCTGGACTCCGTGGCGCGCCCAGGTCCTCCACACGCCGGCGGGCTACTATGGAGCAGCAATTCCGTAACGAGTCGACCAGGAGACGACCCATTTCAGCTGTCGAGAGCATGACCTGGCTCGTGATCCCGCTCTTCAACGAGGCGCCGGTGATTCGCGGCGTCGTCGAGGGCGCGCGTTCGGTGTTCCCGAAGGTCGTCTGCGTCGATGACGGCTCGTCCGACGCGTCGGCGGCGGAGGCCAGAGCTGCGGGCGCCGTCGTCGTTCAGCATCCGATCAACCTCGGACAGGGCGCCTCGTTGCGCACAGGTCTGGACTGGGCGCTGGGTGACCCCGAGGCGGAGTTCTTCGTCACGTTCGATGCGGACGGCCAGCATGACGTCGGCGACGCGCGGAAGATGGTCGAGCTGCTCGCCTCGCAGCCGCTCGACGTCGTCATCGGCTCGCGGTTCCTCGACGCTCGCACCAAGGTCTCGCCGATCAAGAAGGCGGTCCTGAAGACGGCGGTGGCGTTCCAGCGGCGCAGCACGGGGCTGCACCTGACCGACGCGCACAACGGATTGCGCGCCTTCAACCGCCGAGCAGCCTCCTCGATCGCGATCACGCAGAACCGGATGGCGCACGCCTCGGAGATCGTGTCGGAGATCTCGCGGAATCAGTTGCGCTGGGCCGAAGCGCCCGTTCACGTCGTCTACACCGCGTACTCCCGCGCGAAAGGGCAGTCGGTCTGGAATTCCGTCAACATCCTCAGCGATCTGTTCGTGAAATAGGAGGTGCACCATGGACGCCGGACAAACCGTGATCAAGGGCATCCTCATCGTCGTGCTCGCCGCGTTCGCTGTGTTCCTGATGCTGCCCGGCCGTGGGCAGCGTCACGTCGCGATCCGCCGCCTGGTGATGGTGGTTCTCCTGATCCTCGTGGTGCTGGCAGTGATCTTCCCGTCGGCTGTGACCGCGGTCGCGCACGCTGTCGGGGTCGGGAGAGGAACGGATCTTCTCCTCTACGGACTCATCGTGGTGTTCGCTGGCAACTCGATCCTCATGCAGCGGCGCCACCGCACCACCGAGCGCGAGATCACCATCCTCGCCAGGCAGCTGGCGATCCTGCAGGCGCCGAGCCCCGCCGACCGGGAGGTGGCCGATCCGGCCGCTGCGGCGGAGCCGGAGGAGCACGCAGAAGACGTTCACCTGGGCGAGCCCGTCGACAACGAGGCCCGGCGCAACGGCGTCTTCTAGACTGGACCACATGCGGATACTGGTCACCGGCGGCGCCGGCTACATCGGCGCGCATGTCGTCCGGCTGCTGCTCGGGCGCGGCGACGATGTGGTGGTCGCCGACGACCTCGTCTTCGGTGACGCCGACCGCATCCCTGGGATCCGGGTTCTGCGAGTCGACCTCGCATCGGTGGACGCTGTAGCTCCGCTCGCGACCTGTCTTCGCGAGGAACGCATCGACGCCGTTCTCCATTTCGCCGCCCGCAAGCAGGTCGCGGAATCGGTGGAGCGTCCGGCGTGGTACTTCCAGCAGAACATCGGTGGCCTCGCCAACCTACTGATGGCGATGGAGGAGGCCGGTGTTACCCGGCTGGTGTTCTCCTCGTCGGCGGCGGTGTACGGATCGGTCAGCGGGGCCACGATCTCCGAGGACGCCGTGACGCAGCCTGTCAATCCGTACGGCCGCACCAAGCTGGTCGGTGAGCAGCTCGTCCGCGACGCCGGGCGCTCCTTCGGCGTCTCGGCGGTGAGTCTCCGCTACTTCAACGTCGCGGGCAGCGCCACACCCGACCTGGCCGACCGCGCGACGACGAACCTCGTCCCCATGGTTTTTCAGCGGATCGACGCGGGACTTCCTCCACAGATCTTCGGCGATGACTTCGATACGCCGGACGGCACCTGCGTCCGCGATTTCGTCCACGTGCTCGACGTCGCCCAGGCGCACCTCGTCGCCGTCGACAGCACCGAGGCCGGTCGCGGAGACCACGACGTGTTCAACGTCGGCACGGGCGAGGGGACGAGCGTCCGCCGGATGATCGAGAAGATCGTCGAGGTCGCCGGCTCCTCCCTCGTCCCCGAGGTCGTCGAGCGCCGTGCCGGGGATGCGGGCGTCGTGGTCGCGTCGGCCGGGAAGATCAGGGAGCGGCTGGGCTGGCGGGCGACGTACGGGCTCGACGAGATCGTCGGTTCGGCGTGGGAAGCCCACACCGCGGGTCGTGCGGTTCCCGGGATCGCCTCCAGCAGATGACGGCCGGCCTCCAGGTGAGCGTGGCGCTCTGCACGTACAACGGCGCCCGGTTCGTGCGGGCGCAGATCGAGAGCATCCTCCGCCAGGTCCCGCGCCCGGCGCAGCTGATCGTTTCGGATGACGGGTCCACGGACGGCACGCTGGCAATCGTTCAAGAGCTGGCCGGGTCCTCCCTCGCCGACGGAGTCGACGTCGTCGTCCTCACCGGCGACGAACCTTTCGGGGTCACGCGCAACTTCCAGAGGGCCGTGTCCGCTGCCGATGGGGCACTGATCGCGCTGAGCGACCAGGACGATGTGTGGCACGAAGGCCGCCTGCAGCGCATCGTCGCCCGCTTCGCGTCAGACGATGCGCTGCTCTTGGTGCACACCGACGCGGACCTGGTGGACGCAGCAGGCGTGCCGCTGGGCCGGACCTTGTTCGAATCGCTGGAGATCGCGCCCGAGGAGCTCGGCGCTGAACTCGCCGGCCGGGCCTTCGACACGTTCATCCGCCGCAACCTGGCGACCGGAGCCACCGTGGTGTTCCGCCGCCGTCTGCTCGAGTCGACGCTGCCGTTCGCGGACGGCTGGGTGCACGACGAGTGGCTGGCCGTCGTCGCGGCAGCGGTCGGTCGTGTCGAGGTGCTGCCAGAATCGACCATCGATTACCGCCAGCACGACGCCAACCAGATCGGCGTGGCAGCACCAACGCTGGCGCGCAAGGTGAGGCGTGTCCTCGAGCCTCGGGGTGGCAGGAACGCCGTGCTCGCCGCGCGCTTCGCAGCCCTGGCCGACCGGCTGGCCACCCTCGGCGATCGGGTTCCGCCGGCGCTGTTGGAGACGGCGCGCGAGAAGGCCCGGTTCGAGGCCGAGCGTGCCGGCCTTCCCGCCAATCGGCTGCGGCGACCGGCCGGGGTGCTCCGTATCGCCGCCGGCGGACGCTATTCGCGTTACGCCAGCAGGGGGAGGGCGGACATCGTCCGCGACCTCCTGCAGCCGGCCTGAGTCAGCCGAAGATGCCCCATCCGGTCCCTGCGACGATGCTGGGCCCGTACCCTGGTGCCTTTACCGGCTTGTCGGGGTAGTAGAGGAGCGCGCCCCCTGGAGTGATGCCCAGGAGGTCGCCCGATCGACCGGAGGAACGGTCGCCAGTTCCGGTGGCCGTGGTGAACGTGCCCCATCCGGACCCGACCTGCACACCCGCTCGGAACCCGGGAGTCCCTGTCGAGGTCTTGCCCAGGCCGGCGTAGAACCAGAGCGTGCCGTCCCCCCTCTTGGCCACGAGATCGGTCTTGCCGTCGCCGTTCGAGTCCCCGGAGGTCACGAATCCGGTGAAGCCGGACCAGCCGACTCCGGCCAGCGCACCCGGGCCCGACCATCCGGATCCGTTCGATCGGGGGATCCCGGGGTAGAACCACAAGGAGCCGTCGGTCCGCGTCGCCAGGAGGTCGCGTTTCCCGTCGCCGTCGAAATCGCCCGCGATGATCTTGTCGAACACCGTCCATCCGGTCCCGATGAGGCGCCCAGCCTCGTACGTCGGCTGGCCGGAGGCCACCGTGCCGGTCGACAGGTAGAGCCACAGGGTCCCGTCCGAGCGGACGGCGACCAGGTCACCAGTCCCGTTGCCGTCCACATCCCCGGCATCGATGACACGCACGAACGAGGACCATCCCCATCCGATGAGGGTTCCACTGAGGTAGCTGTTGTTCACCCCACCGGATGACCCCTTGCCGCGATAGCTCCACAGGGTCCCGTCACCGCGGATCGTGACGATGTCCGGGTCGGCGTCTCCGTTCAGATCTCCGGCACCGATAACCGTCGAGAAGGACTGCCATCCGGCGCCGACGGTCTGGGGAGCGCCGTATCCGGGGAGGGATGCGATCGTTCCCGCGTGGAAGTACAGCGCACCGGAGGCCGTTCGGGTGAGGAGGTCGGGCGAGCCGTCGCCGTCGGCGTCGCCGGCCGTGATGAGCAGGTCGCTCGGGCTGAGACCGGCGACGCTCACCGTGACGCCGGCCGCGTACCCGGTGGACGATCCGCGGTACAGCCACAGCGAACCGTCGGGTCGCAAGGCGACCAGATCCGCCCAGCCATCGTGATCGAGGTCGCCCGCTCCGACGACCTGCGTGAACACGTTCCAGGACAGCCCGACCTTCACACCGTTCAGGAAGCCGACATCGCTTCCTGAGACCTGCCCCGTGCCCGAGTAGCGCCACAGGGAGCCGTCCGGCCGTCGGGCGAGCAGGTCGGCCTTGTGGTCTCCGTTCACGTCTCCCGACGCGATGATGTCGGTGTACGCGTCCCAGCCGTAGCCGAGTGTGACGGCCGGCGCGAGCCCGCTGTGACCGGAATCGATGATGCCAGTGCCCGCGAAGAGGACGAGGGCGCCGTCGGTCCGTCGGGCGAGCACGTCGGCCTTACCATCTCCGGTGATGTCCCCGGGGATGAGGATCTGGTTGTAGATGCCCATTCCGGAGGCGATCTTCTTGGCGGCGAGGTAACCCGCGCCATTCGGGGTCTTCCCGATCCCTGCGTAGAACCAGAGCGAACCATCCGGCTTGCGCGCGAGGAGGTCCGGCTTGCCGTCCCCGTTCAGGTCCCCTCCGCCCACCACCGGCTGCGGCATGGTGCGGCCGGTCGTGGCCAGCAGCTGCAGCGCGGCCGTCCCGCCGTTGAAGACATCCTGGTCGCCGGGGAAGATGCCGGCATTGGACCACTGCCACATCGTGTAGGCACCCCACCCGGCGGGCAACGTCCCCGCGCCGGAGGCGACGTTGCTCGGGTAGCGCGCGATGAACAGCGGGTTGGTACCGAAGGCCGCGCTGTTGCCGGTGCACGCCACCCACCAGTTGGTGTTGGTGTAGATGGCGGGATAGCGCCCTGTCCGGTTGTACACGGTGTTGGAGAAGTCCGCGATCCACGACACCATCTGGGCTGCGCTCAACCCGTAGCAGGTGGCGCCGTACGGGTTGAACTCGATGTCGAGGAGCGGCGGGAGGGTTCGTCCGTCTTGGGTCCAGCCGCCGCCGTTGTCCACGAAGTAGTTCGCCTGCGCGGCGCCAGAACTCTCGTTGGGGATGGCGAAGTGGTACGCGCCTCGGGTAAGCCCGGCGGCGTATGAGCCGTTGTACTGGCTGGCGAACTGGCTGCTGCGGTAGTCGGTGCTCTCCGTGGCCTTGACGTACGCGAACTTCGCGCCGTTCGCAGCGACCTGGGACCAGTTGATGTTCGTCTGCCAGCCGCTCACATCGAGGCCGGGCAGCCCGGGCGGAGCGACGTTGGGCGAAGCCACCAAGGAGCGGGGCGAGGCGGTGGCAGGAGCCTGTGCGCTGGCGGGATCGAACGCACGGATGGTGGAGCCCATGGCGTGGTTTCCTGCGCGGTTCTGGGTGGCGAGATCCGGATCGTCGCCTGTGACGGGCGACGGGGACGCGGATGAGGCGCTCGGCGATGGCGACGGCGTGGGTGCGACGGTGGAGCCGGATGAGGGAGATGGGGTCGCCGGCTCCGTTGGCACGACCGGAGTCGATGTCGGTGATCCTGGCCCGTCGACGGCGGTTGCGGGAAGCGCGTCGCCGCAGGTCAACGCCGTCACGGCGACGACAGCCGTCGTGAGTGCGATCAGGAGTTTTCTATGCGGCATCGGACGTCTCCCCGCTCGGATGCAAGCGCGGCGGACTCCGTCGGGGGAGTTGCCGTCGCACACCGATGCTATACGGGGGGCAGGTTGGTGCCGGCGTTCATCGCAACGTGTGTTCGGGGGAGGAACGAGGCGTGCGTGGACGGCTGATACTGTGACGCGAGAAAACGGGAGGTCGCGTGACGAGACGTTCGACAGCAGGGCTCATCGCGCTCTCGGCGATGGTGGTCGCCGGCCTCGCGGTCGCGGCCCCGGCGGAGGCCGCGACGGTGCAGGCGCCTTCGAGCGCCGAAGTATCCTCTGTGGCCGCAGCACCGCCCGGCACTGCGCCGACGCCCGGCACCGGCCCGACGGCTGATCCGCGACTCGCGGGGCACCCGCACCGCCGCACCTGTTCCACGCCGAAGCCCGGGCACGCCGCCTGCTTCGCCGAGGTCGTCGAGGGCGTTGCCGCCCCGGCGGTCGGGCAGGCGCCCGTCGGGTATTCGCCGAGTCAGCTCCAGCAGGCCTACGCGCTGCCAGCGGGAGCCGGCCAGGGGGCGACGGTCGCGGTGATCGACGCTTACGACCTCCCGACCGCCGAGTCCGACCTCGCTGCCTACCGTTCCCGGTTCGGCCTGCCGGCGTGCACCACCGCCAACGGGTGCTTCCGCAAGATGGACCAGCGCGGCGGCGGGAGCTATCCGGCGATCGACCCACAGCGGTCCTGGGGCCCGGAGACCGCCATCGACATCGAGATGGTGTCGGCGGCCTGCCCGAGCTGCAAGATCCTCCTCGTCGAGGCGGACGATGCATCGGTCACGAACCTCGGTCAAGCCGTGAACACCGCAGTGCAGTTCGGCGCCCGGTTCGTCTCGAACTCGTATGGGATCGCCGACGCCGGCTGGGATTTCAGCCCATACGACGCGTACTACGACCACGCGGGAGTGGCGATCACCGCCTCCACCGGGGATGTCGGCTACGGGTCCGAGTTCCCGGCCAGCTCCCGTTTCGTGACCGCGGTCGGCGGGACCAGCCTGTCGGTTGCGGCAGGAACCGATCGTGGCTGGAGTGAGGCCGCTTGGAGCGGTTCTGGCAGCGGATGCAGTTCGTACAGCGTCAAGCCCGCCTGGCAGACCGACACCGGATGCGTCAGCAAGACGGTGGCCGACGTGTCGGCCGTGGCCGATCCGGGCACAGGCGTCGCCGGCTATGGGCCGACTGCGACAGCGCCGTACACGTCGGCGTGGCAAGTGTTCGGAGGCACCAGCGTGAGTGCTCCACTCGTCGCGGGCATGTACGCGCTGGCAGGTGTGCCCGCTGCGGGGACGTACCCGGCGTCGTACCCGTACGCGCATCCCGAAGCGCTCAACGACGTGACTCAGGGGAGCAACGGCTCCGGTTGCGCACCCGCCTACCTCTGCACGGCTGCGCCGGGATACGACGGCCCGACGGGACTCGGAACGCCGAAGGGGGTCTCGTCGTTGAGTGCTCCCGGCAACGCCGCGGCGCCCACGCAGAACGACTTCAATTCGGATGCGAAGAGCGACGTTCTCGCGCGTTCCGCGACGGGGGGCCTGTTCCTCTATCGCGGTAGCGGCTCGGGCGGCTGGTTGACGCCCGCGTCCATTCAGGTGGGCAGCGGCTGGGGCGGGATGACGATTCTGTCGCCGGGGGACTTCGATGGTGACGGGCGCAACGATGTCGTCGCGCGCGACAGCGCCGGACTTTTGTGGCTGTACCCGGGGGACGGTGCGAGCGGTTGGGGCGCGCGCCGGCTGGTGGGCTCCGGCTGGGGTGGTATGAGAATCATGGTCGGCGTGAACGACTTCACCGGGGACCACGTGCCGGACGTGCTGGCCATAGACGGGTCCGGCGCCCTGTGGCTGTATCCGGGCGACGGCCATGGCGGGTGGCGTGCACGTTCCGCGATCGGGTCCGGCTGGGGCGGGATGACGGCCGTGGTGAGCATCAACGACTTCAACGGGGACGGGTCGGCCGACCTGCTGGCGCGCGACTCTTCCGGTCGGCTGTGGCTGTACGCCCACACGCCGTCAGGCTGGAAGGCCCCGGTCGTGGTGGGGATCGGATGGAATGGGATCACCGCGATCGTCTCTCCGGGCGACTTCGATGGGGACGGCCACGACGATGTGCTGGGACGCACTGCGGCCGGCGCGCTGGTTCTCTACCCGGGAACCGGGCGATCCGGATGGGGCAGCCCTCGACAGATCGGCTCCGGTTGGAACGTCATGAACTGGATGGGCTGATCGAGCGAGAGGGCAGAGGTGCTACCTGGCTGTCCCGTCGCGGTGCGGTAATCTCAGCCGCCAGCTCATCCCCTGCGACGCTTTGACCGTGCAGATGACGAGGAGCATCCATCCGGCTTCGACGAGGATCGAGCTCTCGAAGACGCTGGTGACGAGCAGCGCGACGAGCACCAGCGGCGCCCAGGCGTAGACCACGCTGCGGCGGTTGGAGGCGAGCAGCCACGACCGGCTGAACGCCAGCGCGATGAGCGCGACGAACAGCAGGAGGCCGATGATGCCGACCTGCAGGTAGACGTCGAGGTACGCGTTGAGGCCGTCCGAGTGGTAGACGCCCGTCGCATCCTGAATCGCCGTGAAGGGGTAGAGACCGGTCGGCCAGGAACCGATCCAACCCCAACCTATGGTCTGCTGGACGGGGATCAGCTGCCAGATCTGGATCCACAGCTGGTAACGCACCTGGAAGTCGGCACGCGCGTTCAGCAGGTCGATGACGCGGGTGCGGTAGATGTACGCGGTGATCAGGACCGCGATCGTGAAGATGGCGAGCCCCCATTGCAAGTACGAACGCTGCTGCACAGGTGCCTTCCGCAGCAGGTACAGCGCCAGGGTGGCGAGGCCGACGACGACCGAGACCGCGGCGATCACGGGGGAGTGGGCGAGCAGGATGCACAGCCCGGCCAGCGTGATCGAGTAGGCCGCGACCGGCGGTCGCACCGAACGCGTGCGCAGCTCGACGAGGAACGTGACGAACGCGATCAAGGCGACGATGCTCAGCTGGTTACGCGTGCCGAACAGACCCTGGATCGGACCGCCCGCCGCGATATTGCCCTGGATGCCCAGAAAACGGAGCGGAGCGTCGAGCAGCAGGCCGCTCAGCACCTCCAGCGACAGCGACAAGGTCAGCAGGAATCGGAGAGCATCGCCGACCACCCGCACGATCTGGATGGCGTCGCGCACGAGCGCGATGTAGACGGCCAGGAACGCGAAGATGAGCTGGTAGACGACACCGTTCAGCGTCGCCCACTGGTACTGGCTCCAGAAGATGGATACGGCGCACCAGCCGACGAACAGCAGCGCCGAGATCGGCAGCAGGCCGTGCCACTCGATCAGCCGCCATTGCGCGGCGAACGACAGCGCCGCGAGCACGACCAGCACTGCGAGGGCGCCGATCAGCCCCGGCCAGCCGATGAGGCCCCGGATGGCATGCGTGGAGAACCCCGTGATCACTGCCAGGAGGGCGAGCGTCGACGTGAAGCGGGCGGAGCCCAGGAACTCGGTCACCGCGGGGGGCACCAGGGTCCGGCGGGGTGTTGCCATGTTCACAGACTACGGGGAGGGCGGCATTGCGCGCGTCCAGCGGTCAGCGCTGTTTCGCTTTCGTCGCGACCGCCAATGTGACCAGCAGGGCCCAGCCTCCCTCGATCAGGATGCGGCTCTCGGCGAAGCTCTGCGCGATCAGGGCCGCGATGAGGAGCAGCGGCAGGAGCGTCGTCGCCCGGTACGGCTGGTCGTCGGCGATCGTGAAGCGGGGCCGGTCGACAGCGAGGAACCAGGTACGCCCGAACGTCGTCAGCACCAGGAGGATGAAGACGACGAGACCGACGATCCCGAGCTGCAGCCAGACGTCGAGCCACGCGTTGTGCGCCTGCAGGTATTCGACGCCGTTCCGCGTGGCCAGGCCGTCGAAGGGCTTCACCCAGGGGGCCCAGTAGCTGACCCATCCCCAGCCGAACACCGGACGCTGCTGCGCGAGGCGGGTCACCGCCTCCCAGATGTCGAACCGGCCGGTCAGGTCTTCGCTCTTGCCGAAGAGGGCGGGGATGCGCGAGGAGAACACGGAGACCAGCACGATCGTCGCGGCGACGAGGGCGATGCCGACCACGTAGACGGGGGCGCGGCGCTCTGGGCCCGCGCGGCGCGCCCAGAGCGCGAACGCGAGGACCACGGCCGTCACGAGCGCAGCGGCGATGACCGTGGCGGACCGCGTGAGCGCGAGAGTGAGCACGGCCAGGACCAGCCAGGTGACGGCCGACCCGCGGCGGACCGTGCGGTCGGCGACCTGGATGCCGAAGACGATGATCGAGAGCAGCGCGATCATCGCCAGGAGATTGCTGTTGCCGGAGATTCCCTGGATCGGTCCGCCGTGGAACAGCAGATCCCGGCTCCAGTAGAACGCCTGGGGGAGCGTCCCGGACGGCACCGGCTTCACCGGGGTCAGCGGCAGCACCGGGTGCCGGACGAACAGTGCGACGACGAGTTCGAAGATCAGCGACAGTCCGATGATCCACCGGAAGGCGTTGCCGAGGGCGCTCAGTAGGCCCGGCCAGCCGAGCCGCAGCGCCAGGAACACGCCGCCCGCCGCAGTGAGCAACGAGCCGAGCACGCCGAGTGCGCTCGCGCCCGGGTAGGCGGACCAGGCGATGGATGCCACAGCCAGCGCCAGAAAGAGCACCAACGTCTTCGGGGTGGTCCTCCAGCGGAATCGCGGCCGCGAGCGGACGACGAGGACGATGCAGGCGAGTCCGAGCACCCCGGCGAGGACGAAGTATCCCGGCCAGCTGATCAGATTGCGCCAGAAGTCGCCCGCGAACAGCGTGAACAGTACGACCGCGGCGAGCACTGCTTCGCCGGTGCCGGTCGCTGCGCGCACCGCGTCGACTCGGGCCGGGTCGACACCGCTACGGCGGCGGACGGGCGGCTGCAGGCGCGGCGTGGTCACTTCGGCAGGATAACCGACCTGTCGCCCGCCCAGAGCCACGGGCGTCCCGTCACTCAGCCGTTGGGGTGCGCGACGAACACTGTTCCGCGGCCGGTGACCGTCAGCTCGCTCTCGTCGGTGACGACCGCGGCGTCACCCCTCTGCAGGCGCAACGATCCGGTCGCGCCGGCAAGCTCGACCTCCCCGTCGGTCACCAGCGCGATGGCTGCGCCGGGGAGCGCGACGGTCGCGCTCTCCACGCCGTCGACCAGAGCGATGTGCTCGAGGGCGAAATCAGGGACGTCCGGCCGGAACGTCTCGACACCCGCCGCCGGGTGCTCCGGCGCGAGCGGCGTGGCCCGGATCGGCGTGAAGTCGAGCACGCTCACGAGCTCCGGCACGTCGATGCGCTTGCGGGTGAGCCCGCCGCGCAGCACGTTGTCGGAGGCCGCCATGAGCTCGATCCCGAGCCCGCGCAGGTAGGCGTGGATGTTCCCCGCCGGGAGATACAGCACCTGCCCGGGGCGAAGGGTCGCGCGGTTGAGCAGCAGTGCGAGAACGATGCCCGGGTCTCCGGGGAACGCGTCGTCGAGCATCCGCACCGTTTCCGCATCCCTGTCGTGCGGGAGCGCACGCGCGGCCGCGACGACCTCGGCCACCAGCAGGTCGACGTCCGTGTCGCCGCCGAGCAGCCACTCGGTGGCGCGCCGGAGGACGTCGCCGGGCTCGCCCTGCAGGGTGCGGGCGAAGCCGGAGAGCACCGCTCCGCCTGGGCCGGCGGCAGCCAGACGCTCGAGCGCCGCACGGCTCTCGGCCGGATCGCGGAACCCGCAGAGCGCCTCGAACGGGTCGCTGAGCGCGAAGATCAGCTCGGGCTTGTGGAACGGATCCTTGTAGTTGCGGTCCGGGGAGTCGGCCGGCAGCCCCGCCGCATTCTCCCGCTCGTACCCCGCACGCGCCTGCGCGGGGGAGGGATGCGCCTGCAGTGACAGCGGCCCGGCCGCCGCCAGCACCTTCAGCAGGTACGGGAGGCCGCTCGTCCGCTCCCAGGCGGCGAGGTCGTCTGCACCGTCGGCCAGCGCCGGGTCGAGCACGCGGGCGGGGGAGCCGGGATGCGCGCCCAGCCACAGCTCCGCCTCCGGGCGGCCGCTCGGCTCCGTCCCGAGCAGACCGGCGATCGCGGTCGTGGAGCCCCACGCGTAGTCGCGCGGGGTGTTGCCGATGCGCACAAACATCCGTCGCCATCCCTTTCATTCCGTTGGACCAAACTACCAATCGCTTTGTCCCGGCCAGGCGCGTTCCTTAGGCTGACGGGCGCCCGACCATCCACGTGGACGCAATGGAGCAGACATGCCCTTCGAGACCATCGCCGGCGACTTCTACGGCTTCGAGAACCTCCTCACCGACCGCGAGAAGGATTTCATCCAGACCCTGCGCGAGCAGTTGGAGTCGGAGGTCAAGCCGATCGTCAACGAGTACTGGGAGAAGGCGGAGTTCCCGCACCAGATCATCGACGTGCTGCACCGCAACGGCGCGATCGGCCTCGGTTTCCCTGAGACCGCGGCGTTCGAGAACTCCGCGGTGTTCCGCGGCTGGGTCGCGCTGGAACTCGCCCGCATCGACGCCTCCGTGAGCACCTACGTCGGCGTGCAGAACGGGCTCGCGCTCGGAGCGGTCGGCGTCTGCGGCTCCGACGAACAGCGCGCCGAGTGGCTCCCGAAGCTGGCGAGCGGCGAAGTGCTGGGCGCGTTCGGACTCACCGAGCCCACCTCCGGCTCCGACTCGGCGCAGGGACTCAAGACGGTCGCGACGCGCGACGGCGACAACTGGATCCTGAACGGCTCGAAGCGCTGGATCGGAAACGCCACCTTCAGCGACATCACCGTCATCTGGGCGAAGAGCGCCGAGGACGGCCAGGTGAAAGGCTTCATCGTCCCGAATTCCACGCCTGGTTTCACCGCCACGAAGATCGAGGGCAAGCAGTCGCTCCGGATCGTGCAGAACGCCGACATCACCCTCGAGAACGTCGTCGTGCCCGAGTCGCTGCGCCTGCAGAACGCGAACAGTTTCAAGGACACCGCGAAGGTGCTGCGGCTGACCCGCGCCGAGGTGGCGTGGGCAGCCGTGGGCGTCGCCGTCGGAGCCTATGAGGCGGCACTCCGTTACACGAAGGAGCGAGTGCAGTTCGGCAAGCCGATCGCCTCCCACCAGCTGATCCAGGACCTCCTGGTGAAGTCGATCGGCAACATCACGGCCTCCATCGGCCTGTGCACCCGCGTCTCGCAGATGCTCGACGACGGCGAGCAGCGGGACGAGCACTCGGCCCTCGCGAAGGCGTTCGCCACGGCCCGCATGCGCGAGACGGTCGCCTGGTGCCGCGAGGCGCTCGGCGGCAACGGCATCGTGCTCGACTACGACGTCGCCCGCTTCTTCGCAGACGCCGAGGCCCTGTACTCGTACGAGGGCACCCGCGAGATGAACACCCTCATCGTGGGTCGCGCGATCACGGGGCAGGCTGCGTTCGTCTGACGGCTTCCTGTTCGCGCGGTCCCGGTAGGGTTGCCGTGACCGTGGTGACGAACGAGCAGGAGGACCGCCCGTGGCGTGGTTGGTGACCGGAGGCGCAGGCTACATCGGAGCGCACGTCGTGCGGGCGTTCCGCGACCAGGGGATCGACGTGGTCGTCGTGGACGACCTCTCCAGCGGGCACGAGGAGTTCGTGCCGGCGGGCGTCCCGTTCTACCGGGGAACCATCCTCGACGGCGAGCTGCTCGCCGAGGTCTTCAGCGACAACGCGATCACGGGCGTCGTGCACGTGGCCGGCTTCAAGTACGCCGGGGTCTCCGTGCAGCGTCCGCTCCACACCTACGAGCAGAACGTGACCGGGACGGCCGTGCTGCTGGCAGCGATGCAGGACGCCGGGGTGGATGCGATCGTGTTCAGTTCGTCGGCCGCCGTCTACGGGACGCCGGACGTCGACATCGTCACCGAGGCGACGCCGAAGAATCCGGAGTCGCCGTATGGCGAGTCCAAGCTGATCGGGGAATGGCTGCTCCGTGACCAGGGCGTCGCAGTGGGCCTGCGCCACGCCTCGCTGCGGTACTTCAACGTCGTCGGCTCCGGCGACCCGTCGCTGCGCGACACCAGCCCCCACAACCTGTTCCCGCTCGTCTTCGACGCGCTGGTCGAGGGGCGGACGCCGCGGATCAACGGCACCGACTACCCGACCCCCGACGGCACCTGCGTGCGCGACTACATCCATGTCGCCGACCTCGCGGTTTCGCACGTGGCGGCGGCCAAGCGGCTTGATGCGCACGAGTCGATCGAGCCGGTCTACAACCTCGGAAGCGGCGACGGCGTCTCGGTCGGTCAGATCATGTCGACCGTGGCCGAAGTGACCGGAATACCCTTCACCCCAGAAGTGGGGCCTCGACGCGCGGGGGATCCGGCGAGGATCGTGGCCTCGGGAGAGCTCGCAGCACGCGATCTCGACTGGGAGATGCGTCACACGCTCGACGACATGGTCCGCAGCGCCTGGGAAGCACGCCAGGCGGCATCCTGACACCTCCCCGGCCGGCGAAAACCGACCGGGCGTGTCGGGATTGTTGTGTTTCCCCGGCGCGTCGCGAACTCTCGACCAGCGGTCAAGGCTTTACGATTCGCGACTTGACGTGAGCGAATGACAACGGTGTAATTAGGGCTACACGGGAATCTCGTGTTTCAGCAGTCCATGGGTGGGGAGACCGATATGCCAGTTCCTGAATATCGTTCTGGAGTACCCGACGACTGGTTCATCGATCCGGTCAAGCTCGGGGTCCCCGGGGTCCGTACGGCGGAGGTCGAAGACGACAACCCGCTCTCCTGGCAGACCGACGCCCTGTGCGCACAGACCGACCCGGAGGCGTTCTTCCCCGAGAAGGGCGGCTCCACCCGCGACGCCAAGCGCATCTGCACCTCCTGCGAAGTGCGGTCGCAGTGCCTCGAGTACGCCCTCGCGAACGACGAGCGGTTCGGGATCTGGGGCGGGCTGTCCGAGCGCGAGCGCCGCAAGCTGCGCAAGCGCGCCGGCTGAGCCCATCCAATCCGCGCCGCGCCCGGGCCAAAGACGGGATCGGCGCAGCCCCAACTTAGGCTGACTGGCGATGTATCCGAGAGTCACCGCCATAGTCGTCGCCCAGAGTGGCGGCCCCCACCTGCAGCGCACTCTCGACGCCCTCGCGGAACAGACCCGTCGACCGGACGCCGTGATCGCCGTCGACTGTGCGACCTCCGACGACGCCACCCGGCTCCTCTCCGAAGCCCAGCCCACCCAGCTGCTCAGCGTTCCGGAGAAGCTGGCTTTCGGTGCCGCCGTCGCCACAGCGGTCCGCGTCCTTCCGCCCACGTCCGGCCCGGAGCAGCTGCTGTGGCTGCTTGCACACGACACGGCGCCGGAGCCGGAGGCGCTTGAAGCCCTGCTCGCGGCGCTCGAGGTCTCCCCATCCGTCGCCGTCGTCGGGCCCAAACTCGTCGACTGGGACGACCCAGCGCTCATCCGTGAGTTCGGCGAGACGATGACGCCGTTCGGCGCATCCGTGCCGCTCGTGGAGAACGAGCTCGATCAGGCGCAGCACGACGGCATCAGCGACGTGCTCGCCGTCTCCAGCGCCGGGATGCTCGTCCGCCAGGCGCTGTGGGAGCGGCTCGACGGATTCGACCCTGCCCTCCCCACCGTCGACGACGGCCTAGACTTCTGCACCCGCGCCCGGCTCGCCGGCTTCCGCGTGACTCTGGTCGCCCAGGCCCGCGTCGCCATCGCGGGGGATGGTGTCGCCGGGCCCAACCTCTCCCCGAAGTGGACAGTGCGCCGCCGGCTCGCAGGGGAGCGCCGCCGGGCGCAGCTGCACCGCCGGATGGCGTACGCGCCCGGCTGGGCGGTCTTCCTGCACTGGCTCACCCTTGTTCCCCTCGGCATCCTCCGCGGGTTGCTGCGCCTGCTCCGGAAGGAGCCGGGATCGATCGGCGGAGAGCTCGGCGCGGCGTTCCGCGTCGCCTTCTCCGGCCTCGCGGTCAGCAACGCCCGTCGCCGCCTCTCCTCCGCGCGGGAGGTCGGCTGGGCGGCGGTCGCGCCGCTGCGCGTCCCGTTCGCCGAGGTGCGGCGTGCTCGTGCACTGAAGCGCGAAGCCGCGACGGTCCGGCAGCAGGGTGAGCGACAGGATCTCGACTTCTTCGGCACCGGCGGTGGATGGGCTGTGCTCGCGGCCCTGCTGGTCGGCGTCGCCCTGTTCTTTCCGCTCGTCGGTTCCGGAGCCCTGAGCGGCGGCGGCCTCCTGCCGCTGGATGCCTCGGTGGGGCAGCTGTGGGCGAACCTCGGCTACGGCTGGCGGGATGTGAGCCTCGGGTTCACCGGGGCGGCCGACCCGTTCTCCGCGGTGCTGGCCGTGCTCGGCACGCTGACCTTCTGGCAGCCGTCGCTGTCCCTCGTCCTGCTCTGGGTGCTGGCGCTGCCCCTCGCTGCGTTGGGCGCCTGGCTTGCGGCGGCACGGCTGACCACGCGGCCGACGCTCCGTGCATTCGGCGCACTCGTCTACGCCCTCGCCCCGACCCTTCTGGTCGCGCTGCAGGGCGGACGGCCGGCGGCCGTGCTCGCCCACGTCCTCCTTCCGTGGTTGTTCTTCGCGGGTCTGGCCGCCCGACGGTCCTGGGCGGCCAGCGCGACCACCGCCCTGCTCGCGGCGGCGACCGTGGCCTGTGCGCCGATCCTGATCCCAGCGCTCGTCATCGCGTGGATCGCGGCGATCGCGTTCGCCGGACGCCGTGCCGCCCGCATCGCGTTCATCCCGCTTCCGGCCGTCGTGCTCTTCGCGCCGCTGGTCTGGCAGCAGGCATCGCGAGGCGCGTGGCTGTCCATCTTCGCCGACCCCGGCGTGCCCCTGGATGCACGGCAGACGCCGGCCTGGCAGCTGGCGTTGGGCTTCCCGGAAGGGACGCTCGGCGGCTGGCACCAGCTGGCGAAGATGCTGGAACTCCCCGAGGCCTCGGCGAACCTGATCGTGCCGATCCTGCTCGCGCCGCTCGGAATCCTCGCGATCCTCGCGCTCTTCCTGCGGGGGACCGTCCGTGCGATCGTGGCGCTGCTCGTCGCTCTGGCCGGATTCCTGACCGCAGTGACCGCTCTGCACCTCCAGGTCGCCGTGTCCGGAGGGACCGTCGTGCCGATCTGGGCCGGAAGCGGCCTGAGCCTCTACTGGCTGGGACTGATCGGCGCCGCCGTGCTCGCGCTGTCGGCCATCGGCCGTGCCGCGGTGTACCCGGCGTGGGTCGCCATCGTCACCCTGGCCGTCGCCGCGGTTCCGATCGGCATCGCCACGCTGAACGGCAACGCGGTCGTCCAGGAGAGCGCTGGACGGACCATGCCGGCCGTCGTCACCGCGAAAGCGGCCACCCAGCCGCGCACGGGTACCCTGCGGATCGTTCCGCAGCCCGACGGCGGCATCCGGGCGGACATCGTCCGCGGCAGCGGTCAGACGCTGGAGGACCAGTCCACGCTGGCCGACACCGAGCGGTCGCTCACGGCCGCCCAGCGGAACCTGGCCCTGCTCGCCGGTAACCTGTCCTCCCGCAGCGGCTACGACGCCTCACCGCAGCTGAAGCGGCTGGGCATCGACTTCGTGCTCCTCGCCCCGACGGCGACGGCTCTGGAGAAGCAGGATGCGTCCGCCGCGGATGCCACCCGCTCCCGTGCAAGCATCGCGATGGACGCGAACCCGCTGCTCGCGCCGGTCGGCGCGACCACGAACGGCCGCTTGTGGGCCTTCGACCGCGGCACGGCCGTCGTCCCGCCCGCAGCCCAGATCCCGGCGGGAGCCGGTGGTCTCTGGCGGATGCTCGTGCTGATCGTGCAGGGTGTGGTGATCGGCGCGACGCTGCTCATGGCGATCCCCACCACCCGCTCGGCCGACCGCGTCTCGGACCTCTCCGCCCGCCGTCCGCATCGGCGGAAAGAGGATGCGGCCGTCGAACCGGACGACGAACCGGATGAACCCGATCCCGCCGCGGACGGTATCGCGGACGAGAGCCTCGACGAGTACGAAGCGGAGCCGGAGGACGAGGCCGTCGTCGAATCCGCCGCGGAGGACGACGTGCCCGAGCGGGAGCCCGACGCGGTCGTCCGGCCCGTGGAGGAGGATGACGAGCCTGAGCCGGTCGTCGAGCCCGAGCCGGTCGTCGAGCCTGAGCCGCCCGTCGAGCGCAAGACGGAGGAGGACCGCGACGCCGAGCGCGTGACCACCCCACCGGCACCCACCACGCTCGAAGACGGACTCGAGGAGACCATCATCCGACCCCGACGCACCACCGACGGAGGCGACCGTGGCTGACCGCAGAGGCCTCGCCCGCATCGGCTTCCGGACGCTCGGCGGGATCGTCGGCATCGGGGTTGCTCTGGCCGTCGTCGCCGGCGCCACGCTCCTTCCGCTGCCCGACTTCGCGATCGGCGCGCCCTCGCAGACCGTCACGCCGGTTCCCGCCGCTCAGCAGCGCGTCTGCCCGGGCCCGCTCCTGGAACTCGCCGCAGACGCGGGTGCTGCCACTCGGCCGAGCGCCATCGGAGCGCCCGAGACCGCCTTCCATGCCGATGACGCGTCCGTCCGCACCACCACTCTGAAGCCCGACGCCGACTCCTCCGGATCAGACGAAGCGCCGCTGGTGGCAACCGTCTCCACTCCGAAGGACTCCTCGGCTCCTCCGCTGTTCGCCGCCGCCCAGCTGCAGACGGCCGCCACGGAGGACCTCGCCGGGCTCGCCGCCGCGGCTTGCGCCGAACCGGCCGCGGACACCTGGCTCGCCGCCGGATCCACGTCGCTCGGACAGACCAGCCTGGTGTTGCTCGCCAACCCGAGCGAAGTGGATGCGACCGTCGATCTGACCATCTACACCGAGAGCGGAGTCGTGAGCGCACCGGGCGCTGCGAACATCATCGTCCCCGCCCGTTCGCAGAAGGTGGTGCCACTGTCCGGACTCGCGCCGTCGGCCGCCGCCTCGGTCGTCCGGGTGCAGACGAGCGGAGGAGAGGTCGTCGCCTCCCTGCAGCAGAGCTACGAGCAGGGCATCCAGCCGCGCGGGGCCGAGATCGCCGGAGGAACCGGGTCGCCGGCCCGCCAGCAGATCCTCCCGGGCGTCACGATCGCCTCCATGGCGGCGATCCAGGCAGCGCAATCCGCCGAGGGTGTCGGGGTCGACTTCCCCGTCGTTCGGCTGCTGGTGCCCGGCGACACCGACGCGCAGGTGACCATCGGAGCCGTCGGCGAGGCCGGGACGGCGGCAGGCGAGTCGTACGCCACCACGGTCAAGGCGGGCACGGTCGCGGAGGTGCCGCTCGATCACCTGAAG
Source organism: Leifsonia sp. RCC_180 (assembly GCF_058138205.1). Classification (NCBI taxonomy): domain Bacteria; kingdom Bacillati; phylum Actinomycetota; class Actinomycetes; order Micrococcales; family Microbacteriaceae; genus Leifsonia; species Leifsonia sp. RCC_180. Next base: position 3,717,421 of record NZ_CP200340.1, read on the forward strand.
GACGGCAACTACACCGTCACGGTGAACTCCAGCGTCCCGATCGTCGCCTCCGCGCGCACCTCGGTCATCGGCGCGAAGACGCGGGACTTTACGTGGTTCGCCTCCGCCCGGCCTCTCCAGAAGAGCCTGCTGGCGGCCGTCCCCTCCGGCGGCAGTGCGACGATGCACTTCGCGAACCCGGGCGAGAAGGACCAGGCGATCACGGTGGTGGGCGTCACGGGAGGCGGCAAGCAGTCCAAGCTGACGGTGCCCGCCGAAGGGGGAGTCACGCTCAAGGTCGCGGCGGGGAGCTATCGCGTCACCGGCGCCGGCGCCCTCTACGGCAGTGTCAGCTTCTCGGCCGAGGGGCGTGCCAGCTCGTTCACGCTCGCACCGCCCGGGGCGCTCGCGGCGCCGATCACCGTCTACCCGAACTGAGGGCAGGCCCGAACTCAGGGCAGGCCCGAACCGAGGGCCGACAGCCCTCAGAAGTGCCGGTAGCGGTCAGGCGCGAGATCCCACGGGTCCTTACCGAGCAACTCGGCAACGGCACGGAAGACGCATCCCTCGATGTACATGCGGCGATGCAGTTCGTCGTCGCGGTGCAACTTCGTGAGGCGCTGGATGGGCACGCGGTAGAGCACGATGCGCCGGTGCGCGGCATCCACTCGCCAGCGGTCGACGCCGTCCGAGCCCGAGTTGCCGATCGGTGTCGCCGCGACCTCGAAGTGCACGTTCGACAGCTCTTCCGGCCAGACGCCCTTCAGGTAGTCCGCCGTCGACGCCACGGTCATGTCGAAGAAGTCGATCCGGTTCTGCAACATCGGCAGGTGCGGACCGGTCACCGGCCCCCTGGCGCCCCGCCCGTGCCTGCTCCTCCAGCGGCTCGTCGCCGGCGGTTGGCTGCTGGTGCGGCGGTTGCGGGGCATGTCGCCATCCTACGTCGGCGGTGCTCGGGTAGTCTGAGCCCGATGTTGAGTCGTCCGTGTTCCCGAGTCGCGTGTCCGCGCGACGCTGTGCAGACGCTCACGTACGTGTACTCGGACTCGATGGCGGTGCTCGGTCCGCTCAGTCTGAAGCACGAGCCGCACTCCTACGACCTGTGCGCCATCCACGCCGAACGCCTCTCCGCGCCGCAGGGCTGGCAGATCGTCCGGCACGTCAGCGTGCCCGAGATCTGAGCCTCCCGTCACGGTAGGTTAGGGGCCATGAGCATCACCGGTGACCCTCGCCTGCAGTCCGTCGTCAAGACCTACGACATCCGCGGTCTGGTCGGGAAAGACCTCACGGTCGAGGTCGTCGAGGCCATCGCGGCGGCGTTCGTCGACGAAGTGGATGCGGCCGGCCGCGACGTGATCGTGGGTCACGACATGCGCGACTCCTCTCCCGCCTTCGCCGAGGCCTTCTCGCGCGGCGCGCGGGCACGCGGCGCCGATGTCGTCTCGATCGGCCTGTGCTCCACCGACGAGTCCTACTTCGCCTCCGGCTCGCTGCAGGCTCCCGCGGCGATGTTCACGGCGAGCCACAATCCGCCGACGTACAACGGCATCAAACTGTCGCGGGCGGGCGCGCAGGGGCTCAGTATGGACACCGGCCTCGGAGCGGTGCGCGACCGCGCCTCCGCCTACCTCGCCGATGGCATCCCGGCCGTCGATCGCCCCGGCAGCTACCGCGAAGAGGATGTGCTGGAGCGGTACGCCGCGTACTTGCGGTCCCTGGTCGATTTGAGCGGCATCCGCCCGATCACCGTCGTCGTGGACGCGGGGAACGGCATGGGCGGGCTGACCGTTCCGGCGGTGCTGGAGCAGGCGGTGGGCCTTCCGGCGCTTCCGATCACGATCATCCCGCTCTACTTCGAGCTCGACGGCACGTTCCCGAACCATCAGGCCAACCCGCTCGAGCCGAAGAACCTGGTCGACCTCCAGCGCGCCGTCGTCGAACACGGCGCCGACCTCGGCCTTGCCTTCGACGGCGACGCCGACCGCTGCTTCGTCGTGGACGAGCGCGGCTCCGCGGTCACGCCGTCCGCCGTCGCCGCTATCGTCGCTGTGCGTGAGATCGCACGGGCCCGGGCCGAAGACCCGGATGCCGAGATCACGGTCATCCACAACTTGATCACCTCCAACATCGTGCCCGAGACCATCGAGGCCGCCGGCGCCGTCCCGCTGCGCACTCGTGTCGGCCACACGCTCATCAAAGACGCCATGCGCCAGTCCGGCGCGGTCTTCGGTGGCGAGCACTCGGCGCACTACTACTTCCGCGACTTCTGGAGCGCCGACAACGGGATGCTCGCCGCCATGCACCTGCTGGCCGAATTCGGGTCGCAGGACCGCCCTCTGTCCGAACTCGCCGCCCGCTACACGCCGTACGCGATGTCCGGTGAGATCAACTCGACGGTCGACGACGTGCCTGCGGCCTTCACCCGTATCGTCGAGGCCTTCACCCCTCGCGCCGATTTCGACGAGCTGGATGGGCTCACCGTCACCGGACGCGTCGGCCAGGACGAGCCGTTCTGGTGGTTCTCGGTGCGGCCGTCGAACACGGAACCGCTGCTGCGCCTGAATGTCGAGGCCGCCGACCAGTCGACGATGGCGCGCCTCCGCGACGAGGTGCTGGGGCTCATCCGGGGCTGATCCCGGCGGGAGATTCGTACCTCGGTCGCAGGCTCCCTCGGCGCTGGGGTCGCGGCATCGCTCCGCGCTGCCCTGAGCTCCACCGCGCATGCCAGAATGGTCCTCATGCCAGCTAGCACCGCCACCTCCCTTCCGTTCAAGGTCGCCGATCTCTCCCTCGCCGAAGCGGGACGTCACCAGATCCGGCTCGCCGAGAACGAGATGCCGGGGCTGATGTCCCTGCGCGCCGAGTTCGGCGAGTCCCAGCCGCTCGCGGGAGCGCGGATCGCCGGCTCCCTGCATATGACGGTGCAGACCGCCGTCCTTATCGAGACTCTGGTCGCCCTGGGCGCCCGGGTCCGCTGGGCCAGCTGCAATATCTTCTCGACCCAGGACGAGGCGGCTGCCGCCATCGCGGTCGGCCCCACGGGAACGCCCGAGGCGCCCGCCGGCGTGCCGGTGTTCGCCTGGAAGGGCGAGACGCTCGACGAGTACTGGTGGTGCACCCAGCAGATCTTCGACTGGTCCGCTGAGGCCGCCGCCGACGGCGGCGACTACCTGGGCCCGAACCTCATCCTCGACGATGGCGGCGACGCCACGCTGCTGGTCCACAAGGGCCGCGAGTTCGAGCTCGCCGGCGCGGTGCCGGACGACGCCGACGGCGACAGCCACGAGTACCGCGTCATCCTCGCTGCGCTCCGCGCCTCTCTCGCTGCCTCCAAGGACCGCTGGACCCGCACCGCCAGCGACATCCTCGGCGTCACGGAGGAGACGACCACCGGCGTCCACCGCCTGTACGAGCTGGCGAAGGAGGGGCAGCTGCTCTTCCCGGCCATCAACGTCAACGACTCGGTCACCAAGAGCAAGTTCGACAACAAGTACGGCATCCGCCACTCCCTTCCCGACGGCCTCAACCGGGCGACGGATGTGCTGATCGGCGGCAAGGTCGCTTTCGTGGCCGGCTATGGCGACGTGGGCAAGGGAGCGGCGGAGGCGCTGCGCGGCCAGGGGGCCCGGGTCATCGTCAGCGAGGTCGACCCGATCAACGCGCTGCAGGCGGCGATGGACGGCTACCAGGTCGCACGGCTGGAGTCGGTCATCGACCAGGTCGACATCCTCATCACCGGCACGGGCAACCTCAACGTGGTCACCCTCGACCACCTCCTGGGGCTCAAGCACCTGGCGATCGTCGCCAACGTCGGCCACTTCGACAACGAGATCGACATGGCCTCGCTCGAGGCGCTCCCCGGCGCCGAGAAGGTCGAGATCAAGCCACAGGTGCACGAGTGGAGGCTGCCCACCGGCCGCAGCATCCTGGTGCTGTCCGAGGGCCGCCTGATGAACCTGGGCAACGCCACCGGGCACCCCAGCTTCGTGATGAGCAACTCGTTCACCAACCAGGTGCTGGCACAGCTCGAACTCTACGTCTCGCCGGAGAAGTACCCCATCGGCGTCTACGTGCTCCCCAAGCACCTCGACGAGAAGGTCGCCCGACTGCACCTCGACGCCCTCGGTGTCGAACTGACCACCCTGACGGATGAGCAGGCCGCTTACATCGGCGTGCCGGTCGACGGCCCCTACAAGGTCGACCACTACCGCTACTGATGGCACTCGACTTCGCCGACCGGGAGCTCCCCGGCGGCCTGATCCTCCGGGTGCGGAGAGAGCAGGACGCCGCGGCGCTCGCTGCCGCCTACCAGCGCAACCGCGGGCACCTCGCCCCGTGGGATCCGACGCGCACCGAGGACTTCTTCACCGAGCAGGAGCAGCTCGCGCAGACCCGTGAACTGCTCGCGCTACGCGAGGTGGATGCGGCCCTCCCGCTCGTCCTCGCCGACGGCGACCAGATCGCCGGCGGCGTGACCCTCAGCCATCTCGTCCGAGGCGCCTTCCAGTCCGCGAACGTGGGCTACTGGCTCGACCGCGACCACGTCGGCCGAGGGCTCGCGTCGAGTGCACTGTCGGCCGTCATCGAGGCAGCCCGCGACAGCTACGGCCTGCACCGGGTCCAAGCGGCGACGCTGCTGGCGAACCACGCCTCGCAGTCGGTGCTGACGCGGACCGGCTTCGAGCGGATCGGCGTCGCGCCGAACTACCTGAAGATCGCGGGCCGCTGGCAGGACCACGTGCTGTTCCAGCGCATCCTGCACGACTGAGCGGGATGCGGGCCTAGTCTTCGGCGGGCAGCTCGGCGAACGCCCGCACGGGGAACGTGCCGAAGCCCTCGATCGCGGGCGGTGCCGCCGTGAACAGAGCGCCGCGCTCGGGGAGCTCCTCCAGTCGGGTGAGGTGCTCGACGACGTGGATCCCGGCGGCGAGCAGGATGCTGTGCGCCGGGCGGCTGCCGCCGCTCTCCGTGTCGTCGATGTTGAGCGAGTCGATGCCGACGAGCGCGACGCCCGCATCCGCCAGCAGCCGTGCTCCGTCCTCGGTGAGGAAGGGCGCTCCGGAGGCGTAGGCCGGGGTGCCGAAGTGCGCATCCCATCCCGTGTGCAGCAGCACGGCCGAACTGGGCGTTGCTCGCCCTGCGAGGGCTGACGCACGGATTCCCCGGTCGGCGGAATCCGTGAGGTGGACGACCTCGGCGGACAACCCGACCAGAGTGTCGAGCTCGAGCCCTGCGAGGTCCGGCCCGTCCGCATAGCGGTGGAAGGGGCTGTCGAGGTACGTGCCGGTGTTGCCGATCAGCGTGATGACGTCCATCGCGAACTCGGTGCCGCGCGCGTAGACGGCGCGGGAGGCCTCCCGCGTGAGGTGCGGCTGGATCGTCGGAGCGGGGAGCCCGGGGTAGGTGACGAGCCCGGCGCGGATACGGTGGCTCAGATCGACGATGCGGCGGCGGGCGGGCGTCATGGCGGTGTCCTCCTGGCGGGGCGGGCGAAAGGTGGTGGGCGGCGGGGTGCTGCGTGGCGCGTGGAGCGGGTCAGCGGTCGGGGAAGCCGTGCGGCAACGCGCCGAGCACCGGGTCCAGCCGCTCGAGCCGCTGCCCTTCGAGCGCGAGACCGCGGGCGTCACGATCGCGGCGCAGCGCAGCGACGGCCACGAGGAATGTTTCGGCGTCGACCGGCGGCAGCGGCGAGACGTACGGGGATGCCTCCCGCGCCAGTTCCGTGCTGAGCCCGAGACGTGCGGCCGGCGTCAGCTCGGGCGCCTGCCGGACGAACTGGGCGATCCGCCGCGACAGCCGGTCGGGCAGGCGGGCGACGTCCGCGGTCGCCGCCCAGGCGCTCAGGTGCGGCGCGAGATAGAGGGGGAGCGGCTGAGGTCGCGGGACGCGGACGAGCTGGCTGTAGGTGCCGGCCAGCAGGTCGCCGAGGCGCTTGGAGCGAGCGTTGAGCAGGCCCGTCAGGGCGGCGATCGCTCCAAAGGTCATGAAGATCTCGAGCACGCCCACGAGCGCACGGATGAACGAGTGGCGGAAGCCGATCGCGCCGCCGTCGTCGCGGACGATGCGCGCGCCGACCGCCAGCTTGCCGAGGGACCGACCGTGGGACAGCAGCTCGATCGTGGTCGGCAGGATCACCATCCCGAACACCAGGATGAGCACGACCAGCGCCCGCGCGAGCGCCTCATCGATGGCCGCGCCGGTGGTGACCAGCAGCATGATGCACCCGAACATCACGAGCGTGTACGTCAGCCAGTCGATGATCGTGCCGGCGGCGCGGAGGATGTAGCTGGCCGGCTTCACATCGAGCGCGACGGCCTCGCCGGTGTACGAACCGAGGTCGAGCCCGCGGTCTTCCTGCGACACGCTTCCCGCCCCGGCCTGCATCATAGATATCATCTAAGCAGATGGACCTCGACGCCTACACAGCCGCCCGCAGCGCCGACTGGGAGGAGCTCTCCCGGCTGGCAGCGAAGCGACGCCTGAACGGCCCTGAGGCCGATCGGCTCATCGATCTGTACCAGTCGGGCGCCGCGGATCTGTCCGCAATTCAGACCAGCGCCGGATCGACCGCAGTCGGCGACCGGCTGTCTCTCGCGCTGTCCTCGGCGAGGCTCCGATTCACCGGCGCCGGCAGTAATCCGTTCGCGCAGTTGCCCCGCTTCTTCCTGTTGCAGCTGCCGGCGGCTCTCTATCGGCTGCGGTGGATCGTCCTCGCCGTCGCCGTAGCGACCGTGATCATCGCGACCCTGTACGCGGTGTGGATCACCGGCAATCCGGATGTGCTGCGCAACCTCGGCGACGACGCTAACCTGCGTCACTACGTCGAGCACGACTTCATCGACTACTACTCCAACAACCCGGCCGCGTCGTTCGCGGGTCAGGTGTGGACGAACAACGCATGGATCGCCGCTCAGTGCATCGCCTTCGGGATCACGGGTCTCTACGTGCCGTATGTGCTCCTCCAGAACGCGATCGGCGTCGGCACGGCGGCGGGCGTCATGTTCGCCTACGGCCGGGGCGACGTGATGTTCTCGTACATCCTTCCCCACGGGCTGCTGGAGCTCACGAGCGTCTTCGTCGCGGCGGCGGCCGGGCTCCGCATCTTCTGGGCCTGGATCGCGCCGGGCGCACGGACGCGCGGGCAGGCGCTCGCCGAGGACGGCCGTGCCCTCTTCACGGTGGCGGTGGGATGCGCGATCTCGCTGTTCGTCTCCGGCCTGATCGAGGGCTTCGTGACACCGTCGTCGCTGCCCGTGTGGGCGAAGATCACGATCGGGGCGCTCGCCCTGGCCGCGTTCCTCGCCTACATGCTGGTGCTGGGGCGCCGGGCGGTGCGGGCAGGGGAGACCGGCGATCTCACCGAGTTCGAGGCCGGAGCACGGCGGATCGTCGCCGGCTGACGGGCCGATTGGCGGGCGCGTCCGCGCGAGGGAGCGCCGAACGGCTCAGAGCCGGCCGGCGGCCTTGAGCGCGAGGTAGCGGTCGGCCAGCGCCGGCGGGAGGTCAGCGGGGGAGCCGGTCACCACATCCCCGCCCAGGCGGCGTACGGCAGCCGCCACCCGGCTGAGGTCGAGCAGGGATCGCTCGGCGGCGGCGGCGCGGTAGACCTGATCGCGGTCGCGGCGTTCGGTGGTCGCCTCCAGCGTGTCCGGGTCGGTCACGCTCGCCACGACCACCAGGTGCTTCGCGGTGAGCTGCGGGAGGACGCTCAGCAGGCCGCGTGATCCTCCCGGAGACTCGATCGAGGTGAGCAGCACGACGAGGGAGCGTTGCGAGGTGAGCGAAGCGACCTGCGCGGGCACGGCCGACCAGTCCATCTCGATGAGGGCCGGCTCGATGCCGGCCATCGCGTCCACCATCCGGGAAAGCAGCTCAGGGCCGCTCGCACCCTGGACCCGCCCGCGGACGATGCGGTCGTAGGCCACCATGTCGATGCGGTCGCCTGCTCGCGTGGCGAGCGCCGCCAGCAGCAGGGACGCCTCGAACGCGGTGTCGATGCGCGGTTCGTCGGCGACCCGTGCGGCCGACGTCCGTGCCGAGTCGATCACGATGATCACCCGGCGGTCCCGCTCCGGGCGCCAGGTGCGTACCATGACGCGCGCTCCCTGACCGCCGGACGGATCGTGCCGCCGCGCCGTCGCACGCCAGTCGATGGACCGCACGTCGTCACCCCGTACGTACTCGCGCAGCGAGTCGAACTCGGAGCCCTGACCGCGAAGCAGCACGCTGGTGCTGCCCTCCAACTCGCGCAGTCGCGCCAGTCGCGACGGCAGGTGCTTGCGCGCCGTGAACGGCGGGAGCACGCGGATGCGGCCGGGAGCCTCCAATGTCGCCTGCCGGGCCCACAGGTGCAGAGGACCCCACGAGCGCACGGTGACGCTGCGCACCCGGCGCTCGCCGCGGCGCCAGGGTCGCAGAGAGGCGACGATCCGCCGCCGTTCGTGTGGCGGGATCACGACGCGGGTGCGTGTCGGTTCGGCGGCCGCAGAGGGTTCCCAGCCGTCCCGGACGGTGCCGCGCAGGGTGCGTCGTCCGGTGTTCGTCACGTACAGCTCGGAGAGCGCCTCCGCGCCGAGGCGGACACGGGCCGGCAGGGTCCGTTCGAGCGCGACCGCTCGCGGCGAACCCGCGAGGAGCAGGTCGACGAGCCCGAGCAGCAGGCACAGCAGCAGCCAGCCGGCAAAGGCGGCGTACGCCGCCGCCTCGCTCCCGCCGAGCAGCACGACGGGGACGGCCCCCAGCGCGAGCAGGGCGACGAAGCGTCCGGAGATGGTCACGTCAGCGCCTAGATCGGAACCTGGACCTGCTGCACGATCGAGCGCAGGATCGCATCGGCGCCGACACCCTCCAGCTCGGCTTCGGGGCGCAGCTGGATGCGGTGCCGCCAGACCGGGACGAGCATCGCCTGCACGTGGTCGGGCGTGATCGACTCGTACCCGGAGAGCCACGCCCAGGCCTTCGCCGCGGCGAGCAGCGCCGTGGTGCCGCGCGGGCTGACGCCGAGACGGACAGAGGGGCTGCGCCGGGTCGCGCGTGCGAGGTCCACGATGTACGCCAGCACGTCGGCATTCGCGCCCACCGTAGCGACCGACTCGCGGGCGGCCTGAAGGTCGCCGGCGCCCATCACGGGCGTGACACCCGCGGCCGTGAGGTCCCGCGGGTTGAACCCGGCGGCATGGCGACGGAGGACCTCCACCTCCGTGTCGCGCTCCGGCACATCCAAAGTCAGCTTCAGCAGGAAGCGGTCGAGCTGCGCCTCCGGCAGCGCATACGTGCCCTCGTATTCGATGGGGTTCTGCGTCGCCGCGACGATGAAGGGGTCGGGCAGCTGACGACTCACGCCGTCGACGCTGACCTGGCGCTCCTCCATCGCCTCGAGCAGAGCCGACTGGGTCTTCGGGGGCGTGCGATTGATCTCGTCGGCGAGCAGGATGTTGGTGAACACCGGTCCCTCGCGAAAGACGAAGCCGCCCGTCTGGGCGTCGTAGACGAGCGATCCGGTCACATCCCCGGGCATGAGGTCCGGGGTGAACTGGACCCGCTTCGTGTCAAGGCTCAGGGCTTGGCTCAGCGACCGGACGAGGAGGGTCTTCGCGATGCCCGGCACACCCTCCAGGAGGACGTGTCCCCGCGTGAGGAGCGCGATCATGAGCCCGGTGACGGCGCCGTCCTGACCGACCACCGCCTTGCCCACCTCGGACCGGACGCCCGCGAGAGCGGCACGCAGTCGTGCGGCGTCGCTGCCGGCGCCGGGGGAGGAGGTGGGGAACGCTGTCCCCGTCGTGACGTCTGTCATTCGTCCATTCTTCCGGTCGGGCCCGTCGAGGGCGAAACGGCGGCGGCGGTGGCGCGTTCGAGCTCCGCCAGCTGGTCCGAGAGAGCGATCAGCTCTCGGTCGGTGTTAGGGATGCGGTCGAGCAGCACGTCGCGGACCGCCAGCCGGTCGCGACGGGTCACCGCTGCCACCGCGTCGGCCACTTCGATCGCGGTGGCGCTCGTCGGCAGTCCGACGAGCGCGGACAGGCGACCGACGGTGCCGACCCGGAGCGCGTCGGCGGCCCTCAGCCGTGCCGACGAGCGCTGGTAGAGGCGGGCGCGACCCTCGCGCGTCTCCCCGGCCCGCACCACGACCGGCAGGTTCTCGACGACCAACGGCCCGAACCGCCGGCCTCTCCAGACGGCGGCGGCGACGAAGACCACCAGGAGGAGGAGCATGACCGGCGTCACCCATCCCGGCGTCAGCGCGGCGATGTCGGGTGGACCGGTGACGGGTCGATCGCCCACGGACGGCAGGTACCAGACCAGCGTGCGGTCACCGCCGAGCAGGTTCAGGGCGAGAGCGGCGTTCCCCAGGCGGTCGACGCCGTCGTTGGTGAGCAGGGAGCCGGAGCCGAGGAGATACACCGGGGAGCCGTCGAAGCTCGTCCGGACGAGCGACGCCCGTCCGTCGGCGTCGGCGAAGCAGGCGACGCGCTCACCGACACCATCGGAGGAGACGCGGAACGTGCCGGGCAGGACGATGTCCTCGGTGCCGGGGGTGTCGCGCGGGTCGATCCGATCGGCTCGGTCGGCCGCGGGCAGGCTGCATCCCGCATCCACAACTCCGCGTGGTGCTCCCGCGGCGCTGACGTCCGGGGCGACGGTCTGCAGGGTGCGGAAGCCGGGCTCGATCAGCACCAGCGTGTGGCCGTCGCCGGCCAGATCGCGGTAGCCGTCGGCGGCGAGGTTGCCCTCCGGGTCGTAGACGAGCACGGTCGCGTCGCCGGCCGCAGCCTCGCGCGCGGCGTTCAGCGTGGTGGCAGCCTTCACGTCGACGCCGTGTGCCGTGAGGACCTGCGCGACCGCCTTGGCGCCGGCGGGCGCGGCGTTCGCCGCATCGAGGGGGATGCCGGCGCCCGCCCGACCGCCGGTCAGGAGGATGCCTCCGAGGGCGATCAGCACAGCGATCGCAGCGAGGATGATCCACGGAACGGCACGGCGCGCGGTCTGCCGCACGGTGAGCGAGGTCGCCGCCGCAGTGGGCATGGCGTCTTCGCCACGCGTCTCCGTATCGAACGCCCCTGGGTCGAGCATCGGAGCCGGCGCGGTCATGCGGACACCTCGAGGACAGGAATGCGGACGTTCTGTAGCCGCTGGTCGAGGGCGACGAGGAGCTGGTACCCGGATTCGCTGCCCGGTCGGTCGAGATAGCGCACCTCGTCGAAGATGCGGGCGGCACGACGGAGGGTGTCGCTCTCGTCCGGCGCTACCCGTGCGGCCCGCAGCGCGAACTCCGTGGCGGTCGTTCCGGGCGTCACGTGCACCAGCGTCCGCTCGTCGAGCGCCACGGCGATTGCCCGGAACTGCTCCTCGACGGCGGTGACCCAGTCGCCCGCGCCAGCGGCGCGCTGGGCGGCCGCGCGCAGATCGGCTGCGGTGCGAGCATCCTCCGCCCCGAAGAGCGCGCGTCGCGCGAGCGCCGACCTGCGATTCACTCGCGGCCGGCCGAAGATGAAGAATGCGGCCACGATGAGGCCGGCGATCACCACGACGACGATCAGCAGGAGCACCGGTCCGGCGTCTCCGCCCGGACCTTGGAACAACGACGCGAGCCAGTCCTGCACGGCTTTGGACGCCACATCGAACCAGGTCGGCTTCGCAGCCTGATATTCCGGGCGCGCCAATTCCTCGCGCAGCCATTCCTGCGCCTCCGGCGAGCTCGGGTCGACCGGGATGTCGAAGTGCAACACGATCAGCCGACGGACCACCCGGCCGGAGGCTGAGCGGGCTGCTGCGCGGGCGGGAGATAAGGATCAGGAAGTTCCTGACCCGTCTGCCGGCCCTCGACGAAACGCACGAGTTCGAGGTCGAGCCCCTCTTTGCGCATCCGGAGGTCGATATAGAGAAGAGCGATGGCCGCCGTCTGGATGACGCTGCCGATGGCGCCGACGATCGCCGTGACGATGCTGGAGATCACATTCACGCCCAACTGGGCGATCAGCGCCTGGGCCATCGGGTCGGCCGAGCTGGCGGACGTTGGCGCGAAGACACCCCCGACGATGCCGCCGAGGATCGCGAAGGGGATGGCGATCGTCTGGGTGATCGCGTACACGATCACTCCGACGAGCAGGACGATTCCGAAGGTCCGCCAGAAGTACCCGGTCGTCAGCCGCCACGAGCGAGCGACGGCCGCCCTCAGCGACAGCCGTTCGAGCACGATGATGCTCGGCACCATGATGAGTTTGGTGTTGATCCAGATGTACAGCGGGATCAGCCCGATCCCACCGACGATGCCGACGACCACGGCCCCGATGGTCCCGGCCGGTGGTCCGAGGGTGGCAAGCGCGATGACGATCGCGGCCACCAAGGCGAGGGCGACGATCCAGGCGAGCGCGTAGAGCAGGGTCCAGCCGATCAGGGCGCCGATCCGGCCTCGGACAACCTGCCAGAGCGCGCGGAACGTCAACTTCTCGCCGAGGGACTCCCGGGCGACGTCTGCGACGATCACACCCTGCAGGAGCGCGCTGAAGACGCTCGTGACGACGAGTGAGAGCACGCCGAGCACGATCGATCCGCCGATCAACCCGGCACGGAGTGCCGGCTGATCCTCGACCTCGCCGGACAGCGCCCGCCCGGCCAGGAACGCGATCGCTCCGGCGATGACGACGGTGACCACGATCGAGGGGATGCCCTGCAGCAGCAGGGCCGCTCCGACGGTGATCCGCGGATTGCGTCGCAGAGCCTGGAACGGTGCGGCGAGCAGCGGCCCGAGCGTGAGCGGGCGGAGCGGGATCAGGCCGGGCTTAGGAGGCGGCGTCCAGGCGGGCTGAGGGCCGCCGGGCTGCTGGCCATACGGCTGCTGCTGCCACTGCGGGGGCTGCTGTCCGTACGGCGGCTGCCCGTATGGCGCCTGCTGCCCGTACTGCTGCTGTCCGTACGGCGGCTGTCCGTACGGCGGCTGTCCGTACGGAGTCTGCTGCCCGTACTGCGGCGGCTGCTGCGGCGCGTCGTCCGCCCCGTTCCCCGAACCCGAGGAGCCGGGAGCCTGCCAGTTCTGTTCGTCGCTCACGCCGTGCCTTTCCGTCCCCCTGCGTCGTGCGGTGATCCCATGCTGGCACATCGGCTCGCGGCGCGGTGGCCCCCGTCCACAGGGCACGTAATGCTTTCATTCAAGCTGGTAGCAGGCTGCTCCATTACGCTGGTCATGTCACTTCACGGCCCGAGGCCGCTCGAGAGGGGTTCAGGGAACTTCGCACATGACTAGTCGCATCCTGGTTGTCGACGACGACACCGCGCTTGCGGAGATGATCGGCATCGTGCTGCGCACCGAGGGATACGACCCGGTCTTCTGCGAAGACGGTGCGCAGGCGGTCGAGACGTTCCGCTCGGCGAAGCCCGACCTGGTGCTGCTCGACCTCATGCTCCCGGGCATGGACGGTATCGAGGTGTGCGGCCGGATCCGCGCAGAGTCCGGCACTCCGATCATCATGCTGACCGCCAAGTCCGACACCGCCGACGTCGTCAAGGGCCTAGAGTCCGGTGCGGACGACTACATGGTCAAGCCGTTCAACCCGAAAGAGCTGGTCGCGCGCATCCGCACCCGGCTCCGCCCCACACCGGCCGCTCCGCCGTCCGACGAGCTGACGGTCGGCGACCTCATCGTCGACGTCGCCGGCCACGAGGTCCGCCGGGGCGAGAGCCGCATCGCACTGACGCCGCTGGAGTTCGACCTCCTGCTCGCCCTCGCCTCCAAGCCGCAGCAGGTCTTCACCCGCGAGATGCTGCTGGAGCAGGTCTGGGGTTACCACTACAAAGCCGACACCCGCCTGGTGAACGTGCACGTCCAGCGCCTGCGCGCGAAGGTGGAGCAGGATCCGGACAACCCGAAGATCGTCATGACCGTGCGCGGGGTCGGCTACCGCGCCGGCGCTGCAGCCTGACCGGCGGAGCCTCGGATGCGCTGGTGGCCGACGCGGGACGGGTGGCGGCAGGCGCCGTCCCGTCTGGCGCGCCTGTGGCGCACTTCGCTGCAACTCCGCACGGTGGCGATCACGCTGCTCCTCACTGGCGTCGCCATCCTCGTCACAGGCGTCTACATGTCCCTCAGCATCAGCAACGACCTCTACCAGTCGCGCCTCGATCAGGCGCTGCGCGACTCCAGCCGCGCCACCACCACCGCGCAGTCGACGCTGAACGCCTCCGACGTCTCCTCCGGGGATGCGGGCAAGAACCTGCTGAACACCGTGCTCCAGAGCGTCCAGGCCTCCACCTCCAGCCGGCTGGTCGCCGCGTACCGCGTCCCGGGGCAGGACACCGGCATCCTGGCTCCGCCCGATCGCGGCAGCCCCGCCATCAACTCGGTCATCTCGCCTGAGCTGCGTGAGAAGGTGCAGAAAGGCGGAGCGAAGCAGTACTACCAGTCCGTGGCGCTCCCGTCCGCAGGCGACACCGACCCCGGGATCGTCGTCGGCTCGCAGCTGATCCTCCCGTCCTACGGCAAGTACGAGCTCTACATCGGGTACAACCTGCGCGACTCCGAGAACACGCTGCTGTTCGTCCAGAACACGCTGCTGCTCGCAGGTCTCGCTCTCATCCTCCTGATCGGCGCGATCACCTGGGTCATCGTCCGGTTCGTCGTTGAGCCGATCCGCGTCGCCGCGCGCACCAGCGAGCGGCTCGCAGCGGGTGACCTGGCGGTGCGCATCCCGGAGCGTGGTGAGGACGTCTTCGCGTCGCTCGCGCGGTCCTTCAACGGGATGGCGGACAGCCTGCAGAGCCAGATCAACCAGCTGGCGACCCTGTCGCAACTCCAGCAGCGCTTCGTCTCGGACGTGTCGCACGAGCTGCGCACCCCGCTCACCACCATCCGCCTCGCCGGCGACGTGATCTACGACCAGCGGGAGGGATTCGCGCCCGCGACCGCGCGGACGGCCGAGCTGTTGCACACACAGATCGAACGCTTCGACCGGCTGCTCTCGGACCTCTTGGAGATCAGTCGCTACGACGCGGGCTCCGTCGTGCTCGACGCCGAGCCGACGAACCTGGTCCGGCTCGCCGAGGACTGCATCGAGGAGCTCCGGGCGCTGTCCGAGCAGAACGGGTCCGAGCTCACGCTCGACGCCCCCGGCGGCTACTTCGATGTCCCGATGGACCCTCGGCGCATCCGCCGCGTCGTGCGCAACCTCATCGGCAACGCGATCGAGCACGGCGACGGCAAGCCGGTCGTCGTCACAGTCGACAGCAACGAGAGCGCGGTGGCGTTGACGGTGCGTGACTACGGGATCGGCATCGATCCGCAGGACACCGGCCACGTCTTCGACCGGTTCTGGCGGGCCGACCCGTCGCGCAAGCGCACCCTCGGCGGGACGGGGCTGGGCCTCGCCATCTCCCTGGAGGACGCCACGCTCCACTCCGGCTGGCTGCAGGTCTGGTCGGCGCCTGGCGCCGGATCCTGCTTCCGCCTCACGCTGCCGCGAGTCGCCGGCCGCGAGATCACCGCTTCGCCGCTTCCGCTGCCGCCCGCGGATGCCGGAGCGACCGAGCCGCACGCCACCGGCGCACCGACCGGAAGGGAGGCGCACGCATGACGCATCGCAGAACATCCCGCGCCTCGCTGCGCACCTCGTTCCGGGCTCGGACCGCGGTGGCCGCGCTGACCGCGCTGCTGCTGACGGCGCTCGCCGCGTGCGCGAGCATCCCCGACTCCGGCCCTGTCCGCCAGGGCGCGCCGGTCGCGCAGGTCAACGACCCGCTCGACCTGGACTTCAACCCGTCGAAGCCCGAGAAGGGCGCGAGCCAGCAGCGGATCGTGCAGGGCTTCATCGACGCGGCCTCCAGCCCGAAGAACAACTTCGCCATCGCCCGTGAATACTTGACGCGGTCGATGGCGGCGAACTGGAACCCGGATGAGTCCGTCACCGTCGACGACGGGCGCAATCGCAGCTACGACGACCAGGGCACGCTCTGGCGGGTGGATGTGACTCCGGTCGCGAACGTGGACGCCGTCGGCAGCTATCACCCCGTGGGGAGCACCGCCCCCGTCGGCCTGAACTATCAGCTCGTCCGCGAGAACGGCGAGTGGCGGATCTCGGTCGCGCCGAACGGCGTCGTGATCGACGACCCCACCTTCCGTGCCGTCTACACCCAGCAGACGCTCTACTTCTACAGCCCCGGCTACGCCTACCTCGTCCCGGACGCCCGCTGGTTCCCGGCCCGGGTCGCGTCCGCGGCGACACGGGTGGCGAACGCGGTGCTGGCAGGTCCCGCGCCCTGGTTGAACGGCGCGGTGACGACCGCGTTCCCGAAGGGCACGCAGCTGGTCGTGCCGTCCGTGACGACCTCCGGCGGCGTGGCCCAGGTCGACCTCAGTTCGGAGGCGTCCCAGGCCGATCCGACGCAGCTGCAGCGGATGCAGTACCAGCTCGAGCAGTCCCTCGGCAGTCTCGCCCAGAGTGTGCAATTGTCGATCGAGGGCAACGTCCAGCAGGTGCCCTCGCTCAGCACCGCGGCGCTTCCAGTCCGGAATCCGTCGGTCGACTCGCACGCCTTCGTCGCCCGCGGCGATGTCTTCGGGCCGCTCGAGGGCGATACGGTGACGAGCCTCGGCGGAATCGGCGACAAGGTCGCGGCGCTGCATCCCACGGCGGTCACGCTGAGCGCATCCCACGACCAGGCGGCCCTGCTCTCGCAGGAGGGCGTCTACTCGGTCCGGAAGAGTGGCGACCCGGTCCGGGTGGATGCACGGTCAGGACTCATCGGGCCGTCGCTGGATGCGAACGGCTGGGTGTGGTCGGTGCCCGCTGGGTCGCCGAATGCGGTGCAGGTCGCCGGTGCAGGCGGGGGAGACGCGCACCTGCTGACCGCCGGGTGGCCTAATGCGACCTCGATCCTGTCGCTCACCGTGTCGCGCGACGGCACCCGCCTCGCCGCACTGCTCAAGACGACGACCGGGTACTCGTTGATGGCGTCCGGGATCGTCCGGGGCGGCAACGCGGCTCCGACCGCGCTCACCGAACCGATCGAGCTCGCCGTTCCGAGTTCGGCGCCGCGCTCCGCGGCCTGGACCAGCGATCTCACGATTGCCGTGCTCAGCGCGACGAACGGCGAGGCGACGAGTATCGCGCAGCAGACGGTCGGCGGTGTGCAGACGACCACGTCCGGCCCCGCCAGCGGCCGGACGATCGTCGGGGCAGCGGGCCTGGCGCCGTACGTCGTGCTCAGCGACGACGGCACACTGCTCGCCCCGACGGGCACCGGATGGCAGGCGCAGCTCGACAAGGTGACGGCCGTCGCCGTGCAGCAGGGTCAGCCTTAGCCGTCCACAACCGCGCCTGACGCGCGATTCTCCACCGATCCCGCGGTGCCGGGCTCACCGGCACCTGGCGCCCGGGATGCTCGGAGCATGACAGCACACACCCTGGTCCGTGAATCCCTGCTCGACGCTGCGGCGATCATCCTCCCCGTCCGATGCGCCGGCTGCAGGCGCCCCGACCGATCCCTCTGCGACGAGTGTGAGGCGGAGCTGCGGCCGGTCGCCAGGGTGGAGGCCGTGGGCGAGATCCCCGTGTGGTCGGCTCTGGCGTACGAGGGGGTCGCCCGGCGCGTGCTCCTCGCGTACAAGGACGGTGGGCGAGTGGATGTGGCGCGCGCCCTCGCCCGAGCGCTGCGCTGCTCGGTCGCCGAGGCGCAGCGGCAGGTTGCGCGCGAGGCGAGGCCAGGGGAAGCGGACGAGGCGAGCCCCGGCCGGGCGGCGCTTCTCCCCGTGCTCATCCCGTCGACCCGCGCCGCCTGGCGGCACCGCGGATACCATCCGACGCGATCGGTGCTCGCACGGGCGCACATCCTGGTCCCGCCGCTCTGGCGTGCGCTGCGCCTGTCGCGGCAGACGGCCGACCAGGCGGGGCTCTCGGTGGCGGAACGCTCGGGCAATCGGCAGGGGAGCTTCGTGGCCTCGCCACGACTGGCCGGTCGCGAGTGTCTGATCGTCGATGACATCATCACCTCCGGCGCGACGGTCCTCGAGGCGTCGCGCGCGATCCGGGCGGTCGGGGGCAGGGTGGCGGGCGTCGCCGCCATCGCCCGGACGCCGCTCCGCGGTGGTGCAGACGCACGGGGAGTGCTCAGGAGACCCACCGAGGATGCCGTGCGTTTTCGGGTTACGTAACCGGGGCGACCGCACTACGGTTGTCGAAAAGGCGCGACTGAAGCCCTTCGTGATCCCGGGCGGTCGTCGCGCCGGATCAGGGAGGTTTCCATGGACATCAACATCATCGGACGCAACCTGGGCATCACTGATCGCTTTCGGGAGTACGTCACCGAGAAATCCGAGAAGGTGGCGCACCTGGCCGAGAGGGCGATCTCGTTCGAGATCAAGGTCAGCAGGCACAACGAGAAGCTGGGCACCCAGAACGGCGACGATCGCGTCGAGCTGACGCTGGTCGGCCCGCGGGCAGTGGTCAGATCCGAGGCGACGGGGACGGACAAGTACGCCGCCTTCGACATCGCGCTCGGCAAGCTGCTGGAGCGGGTGCGCCGCGCGAAGGACCGCCGCAAGGTCCACCGCGGGCAGCACAGGCCCACCTCGTTGCGTGAGGCGAGCACCGACGGCTTCAGCGCCGTCGGCCTGGCGGCGGCTCCCGTCGCTGTGCTCGACCAGGTCCGCACCGGCTCGACGCCGGTCCCATCCGATGAAACGGAGCAGCCGGCGGAGACGGAAGAGGAATACAGCCCCGTCGTGATCCGCAAGAAGGTGTTCGCTTCCGTACCGATGACCGTGGACGACGCGCTCTACTACATGGAGCTCGTCGGTCATGACTTCTATCTGTTCGTCGACCAGGAGACCAAGCGGCCGAGCGTCGTCTACCGGCGCAAAGGATGGGACTACGGCGTGATCTCGCTCGACGAGGACGCTGAGGAGCTGCAGGAGGTGGCGACCGCCGCCCGGAAGCTCGGCTGACCGCGTCGGCCGCGAGCACCAGCGCCGATGGCGGCCGCCCGGGCGGCGGTCGCCATCGGCGCACTCCGTTGCGTACTCATGGAGGACGCAGGTCCCTCCCAGGCTGTACGGGCCGCATGCAGGGGCTGAACAAGTAGCATGTCTCTAGCGTCGGCGGAGTGTGCCGTCCGGCGCGCGTCCGCAGGGGCGCCGGGCCCACGGCCCGACCGAGCGTAAGTGGAGTGCATCAGTGGCCTCAGTTCTTGAAAAGGTCCTCCGTGTCGGCGAGGGCCGTACCCTCCGTCGACTGGAGGCGTACGCGAAGGCGGTCAACGCCCTCGAAGACGACTTCAGCGAACTCACCGACGAGGAACTCGCGCACGAGACCGTCGAGTTGCGGGAGCGTTACGGCAACGGCGAGTCGCTCGACGACCTCCTCCCGGAGGCCTTCGCGGCGGTCCGCGAGGCGGCCAAGCGGACCCTCGGCATGCGTCACTTCGACGTCCAGATGATGGGCGGCGCGGCGCTGCACCTCGGCAACATCGCCGAGATGAAGACCGGTGAGGGCAAGACCCTCGTCGCGACGACGGCGGCGTACCTGAACGCCATCGCCAGCCGCGGCGTCCACGTCATCACGGTCAACGACTACCTGGCGAGCTACCAGTCCGAGCTGATGGGCCGCGTCTACCGCGCGCTCGGCATGACGACCGGTGTCATCCTGGCCGGCCAGACGCCGGAGGAGCGCCGTGAGCAGTACGCGGCCGACATCACCTACGGCACCAACAACGAGTTCGGCTTCGACTACCTGCGCGACAACATGGCGTGGCAGGCGAGCGACATGGTCCAGCGCGGACACTTCTTCGCGATCGTCGACGAGGTCGACTCGATCCTCATCGACGAGGCCAGGACCCCGTTGATCATCTCCGGGCCGTCCTCCGGCGAGGCGAACCGCTGGTTCAACGAGTTCGCCAACCTCGCCAAGCGCCTCACCCCCGACGTCGACTACGAAGTGGATGAGAAGAAGCGCACCGTCGGCGTGCTCGAGCCGGGCATCGAGAAGGTCGAGGACTACCTCGGCATCGACAACCTGTACGAGTCGGCGAACACCCCGCTGATCTCCTTCCTCAACAATGCCATCAAGGCGAACGCGCTGTTCAAGCGCGACAAGGACTACGTCGTCATGAACGGCGAGGTGCTGATCGTCGACGAGCACACCGGCCGCATCCTGGTCGGTCGCCGCTACAACGAGGGCATCCACCAGGCGATCGAGGCGAAAGAGGGTGTCGAGGTCAAGGCCGAGAACCAGACGCTCGCCACCGTGACCCTGCAGAACTACTTCCGCCTCTACAAGAAGCTGTCCGGCATGACCGGTACGGCCGAGACCGAGGCCGCCGAGTTCATGAGCACGTACAAGCTCGGCGTCGTCGCCATCCCGACGAACAAGCCGATGCAGCGCATCGACCAGTCGGATCTCGTCTACAAGAACGAGAAGGCCAAGTTCGACCAGGTTGTCGAAGACATCGTCAAGCGGCACGAGAAGGGCCAGCCGGTGCTGGTCGGAACGACCTCGGTCGAGAAGAGCGAGTACCTCTCGCGACTGCTCGCCAAGAAGGGCGTGCGCCACGAGGTGCTGAACGCGAAGAACCACGCCCGTGAGGCCGCGATCGTGGCCCAGGCGGGCCGCCTCGGCGCCGTCACCGTCGCCACCAACATGGCCGGCCGCGGTACGGACGTCATGCTCGGCGGCAACTCCGAGTTCATCGCGGTCGCCGAGATGAACGCGCGCGGACTCTCGCCGGTGGAGACCCCGGACGAGTACGAAGCCGCCTGGGACGACGTGTTCAACGCGGTCAAGGCCCAGGTCGCGGAAGAGGCCGAGAAGGTCGTCGCCGCGGGTGGTCTCTACGTGCTCGGGACCGAGCGTCACGAGTCACGCCGCATCGACAACCAGCTGCGCGGTCGCTCCGGACGTCAGGGGGACCCCGGCGAGAGCCGCTTCTACCTGTCCCTGACCGACGACCTCATGCGCCTGTTCAACTCCGGCGCGGCCGAGAGCCTGATGGGCCGCAGCAGCGTCCCCGACGACATGGCGATCGAGTCCAAGGTCGTCAGCCGTGCCATCCGCAGCGCACAGTCGCAGGTGGAGGCCCGGAACGCCGAGATCCGCAAGAACGTCCTGAAGTACGACGACGTCCTCAACCGCCAGCGCGAAGCGATCTACAGCGACCGCCGTCACGTTCTGGAGGGCGACGACCTGCACGAGCGCGTGCAGCAGTTCCTCACCGACGTGATCGACGACATCCTCGACCAGCACACCGGCGAGGGAAGCGGCGATGACTGGGACTTCGACGCGCTGTGGGCGGAGCTGAAGACGCTGTACCCGATCGGCGTGAGCATCGACGAGGTCATTTCGGAGGCCGGCAACAAGGGCAAGATCAACCGCGAGTTCATGCGTCGCGAGATCATGTCCGACGCCCGTATCGCCTACCAGCGGCGCGAGGAGTCGCTCGGTGCTCCGGCGATGCGCGAACTGGAGCGCCGCGTGGTGCTCTCCGTGATCGACCGCCGCTGGCGCGACCACCTCTACGAGATGGACTACCTCAAGGACGGCATCGGCCTGCGTGCCATGGCGCAGCGCGACCCGCTGGTCGAGTACCAGCGCGAGGGCTACGCCATGTTCCAGCAGATGATGGGCGCCATTCGCGAGGAGACCATCGGCTTCCTGTTCAACCTGGAGGTCGAGGTCAACCAGGCGCCGGGCGAGGTCGAGTCTCCCGCGGTCGCCGCGAAGGGATTGGCACGCGGCGAGGGCGACACCCGACTGAGCTACTCGGCCCCGGCCGAGCAGGGCGGCGTCGAGGTGCGCAACCAGCGCGGTCAGCTGGAGCAGGCGGCCACCGCCCGCGCCCAGCGTGCGCAGGAGCAGCAGGCGCAGCCGGCGGCACAGGCCGCACCGCCCGCCCAGGGAGCCACTCAGCGCGGCGCCTTCGGGCAGCGTGTGGACTCCGACGAGGCGGCCCCGGTCAACCGTGCCGAGCGCCGCGCTCAGGCCAAGAAGCGCTGAGCGCTACACCAACGACCGCAGCAGCGGATACGACGACGGAACGGCGGCCCCTGAGGGCCGCCGTTTCTCGTCTGCGAGCCGTCCTCGCAGGACGTTGATCGCCGCCGCGCGCCAGCGCGCCCGGTGACGCTCGAGACGGATGGCGACCGCGCGCGACCGCCCGGGTTGATGCACCAGGACGACCGCCTCCACGACGCCTTCAGAGGGGAAGCTGAGCAGGGGATCCCCGATCCGCATGCGCGGACGCAGCACCTCCTCCACCGAGGTGGCGCGCGCGTGCGAGGTCAGCATGGTGCGGCGGAGCAAGTGAACGTAGACCGAATCCGTCACCCAACGCCCGATCTGGTCGAGTGAGCGAGCACCGGCCAGGATCTCGACGACGGAGCGTGCCAGGTTGGAGCAGAGCGTCGCGGGGTTCGGGTCCCCGGTCTCGGTGAGCTCCGTGACCGTCCCTGGCCTGCCGGCCGGGGGTCGGGCGTCATCGTGATCGGGGCTGTGCCACGGCGTCGGCAGCGGAGAGACGGCCGCGGATGAGGCGGCGGGAGCGAGAGCGTGATGGTCCATGATTCCTCCTGGAGACGGTGTGTCGGTGGCCCGTGATGAAATAGAGCTGTGATATGTACGATGCCTTACCCAAGCACTTCGCCGCCAACCGGACCAGGGCACGAACGCTGTGTGGATAACTCGGGGACGCTCTGAGACGCCCCTTTAGGATGGGAAGGTGTCAACGCTCAGCGATCTCGTCCACGCCCACGGCCGTTCCTCGGAAGAGGACGTCGAGTGGCTGCACGGGCTCGTCGGCGACTGGCAGCTGCTCGCCGACCTCGCGTTCGCCGACATCGTGCTGTGGGTCCCGACGGCCGATGACGACTACGTAGCGGTGGCCCACGCACGTCCGTCGTCTGCGGCGACCCTGTTCTACCGCGACTTCGTCGGGCAGCGCATCAAGCCCGAGTGGCGGCAGCAGGTGACCGACGCGTACCGGTCCAAGCAGATCATCGACACGTCGGCGCCCGACTGGTACGAGGAGACCCCGACGCGCGTGCGCGCAGTCCCGGTCATCCGCCGCCTCTCCGTTCACTCGCCCGAGACCGCGGACGAGCCGGTTGCCGTGATCACCAGGCACACCAACCTGAGCGAGGCGCGCACGCCCAGCCGCCAGGAGCTGACGTTCAACGAGTGCGCGAACGACCTCTTCAACATGATCGCGACCGGCGACTTCCCAGACCTCGGGGCGCCCGCCGCACCGCGACGGGGCGCACCGCGTGCAGCCGACGGCCTCATCCGGCTCGACGTCGACGGCACGACCACGTTCGCTAGCCCCAACGCCCTCAGCGCCTTCAACAGGATGGGCTTCACCGGAGAGCTAGAGGGGGAGTCGCTGGCGACCGTGACGATCGGGCTGCTCGCCGGCACCATCATCGCCGACGAGTCGCTGCCGCTCGTGGTCACCGGTCGCGCGCCCTGGCGCACCGACATCGAGGCCCGCGGCGTCACGGTGTCCCTGCGGGCCATCCCGATCCGCAATCGCGGCGAACGGGTCGGCGCCATCGTGCTCTGCCGCGACGTCTCGGAGCAGCGCCACCAGGAGCGCGAGCTCATCACGAAAGACGCGACGATCCGCGAGATCCACCATCGCGTGAAGAACAACCTCCAGACCGTGGCGTCGCTGTTGCGCATCCAGTCGCGGCGAACGCACTCAGAGGAGGCGAGGGAGGCCCTCAGCCAGGCGATGCGGCGGGTGGCGGCCATCGCCGTCGTCCACGACACCCTCTCGACCGGCCTGGCGCAGATCGTCGACTTCGATGACGTGTTCGACCGCGTGCTGCTGCTCGTGGCGGAGGTCGCCGCGAGTCACACCACGACGGTGCACCCCAAGAAGTCCGGAACGTTCGGCAAGCTGCCGTCCGAGTATGCGACGCCGCTGGCGCTGGCGCTCACCGAGCTTGTCACCAACGCCGTCGAGCACGGACTCGCAGGCCGCGAGGGTCAGGTGGAGATCGTCGCGAACCGCTCGGAGGAGTCGCTGACCGTGAAGGTGGTCGACAACGGTTCCGGCCTGCCCGAGGGGAAAGTGGGTTCGGGACTCGGCACCCAGATCGTCCGCACGCTCATCCAGGGCGAGCTCGGCGGCGCCATCGACTGGCACACCATGATGGGCCAGGGCACCGAGGTGACCATCGAGGTCCCGCTGCGCTACCTCACCAAGATCTGAACACGAAAACAGCCGAGGGGCGCTCGATGCTAGGTGTGTGAGCGCCGCCTCGGCGGTGTCGTGCGCGATCCGAACGGATCGCCGACGGGTGGAGCGGGTGGTGACGGGGTGGTGCGTCAGGACGCGCGGCGTGCGCGCGCAGCGCGACGCTTGAGGGCGCGTCGCTCGTCTTCGGAGAGTCCGCCCCACACGCCCGAGTCCTGACCGGTCTCGAGTGCGTACTGCAGGCAGAT
Organism: Leifsonia sp. RCC_180; assembly: GCF_058138205.1. Classification (NCBI taxonomy): domain Bacteria; kingdom Bacillati; phylum Actinomycetota; class Actinomycetes; order Micrococcales; family Microbacteriaceae; genus Leifsonia; species Leifsonia sp. RCC_180. Next base: position 3,741,825 of record NZ_CP200340.1, read on the forward strand.
CTCGGTAACGGTGCAGCGTGCGCAGACCGCCTTGGCCTTGTCGATCTGGTCGACAGCAGGACCGGTGTTGCCAACCGGGAAGAAAAGCTCGGGGTCCGCGGTGAGGCAGGCGGCTTTGTCGCGCCAATCCATGAAGATGTGCTCCTTGTTTACTGGGGTTCCTGACCTGAGGTGGCCATAGAATGCAGATAAGCAGTCGAGTGACAGGGTGCTTAGATCCGTGGGGAATCAGACCTGCCCACGACCCTGTGAGCGTTAACTCGACCGTTGAACATGCTCCCATAGCGGTTATTCCGAATCAATAGTTTTGTATGGGATAACGCTGAGAACACGAGCCGGAAACGTCAGGATGCTATAGTGCCCGACCCCCAGAATGCCCCCGGGCGCACCCCATCCATGCAGCCGGAAGCATCCGCGCGTCCTGTCCTTCTCCTCGTGCTCAGCGTCATCCTGGCGCTCGAAGCTCTGCTGGTCGCAGCACTCGCCGTATGGCTGCTCGTCGATCTGCTGACGCAGACGCCCCAGTCGTACGCCTCCGCCGTCGCCATCGTCGTGCTGGCATTCGTGGCCGCCGCATGGGTGATCGCGACCTTGGTGGGCCTCCTTCGACGACGGGGATGGGCGCGCGCGTCGACGTTCACCATCCAGATCCTCCAGCTCGCGGTCGCGGTGGGATGCTTCCAAGGCCTCTACGCGCAACCGGGCCTGGGCTGGGCGCTCCTGATTCCGGCCGTCCTCGCGGGGGTGCTGGCCGTCTCACCGCCGGTGGTGCGGGCCACGGCGCGCAACACTGAGGATCGCAACACAGAGCAACACGAATAGGCGCCGGATGGGAACAAGTCCGAGACTCGGATGGTTATGTCCGACATCGTGACTGATATCTCCACACAGACCTCCACCGCGCCCGCAACTCCCGAGGTCCTCGACCGTGCCCGCGAAGGCTGGGAGGCCTGGCGCGCCGGCCGCCTTCAGGCGGTGACCGCTGCCACCGGCAACCTCGCTCTGATCGAGACACGCTGGCTGGCGCCCGGCGACACGACGACGCCCGAGGAGGCCCTGGCCGGGCTTCCGGCGACCGTGACGGCGACGGAACTCTCCCGCCGCAGCCTGGAGACCGGCGAGACCGAGCGCGGCATCCGCCTCTGGGACGCCGAGTCGCCCGCGATCCGCGAGTTCGAGCGCATCGACGTCTTCCCGTTCGATCCGAGCTGGGTCATCGAGGCGACGTTCACACCCGTCAGCGACGACCGCACCATCCCGTTCGAGCACATCCGGGACAACGGCCTGACGCGCGAACTGGTCGTGCCGGGCGACATCACCTTCGAGCGCGACGGTGTCGAGTACACCCTCAGCGCCTTCGACGACGACGGGACGCTGCTGCTCGTCTTCGGTGACCCGACCAACGGTGCCGACGGGCCTGACGGCACCTACGCGTCCGGTCGCTTCCTGTTCGTGGAGCACGCCGACGATCATGTCGTCCTCGACTTCAACCGGGCCTTCGTGCCGCCGTGCGGGTTCTCGGACCAGTACAACTGTCCGCTGCCGCCGCGCAACAACCGTTTCCCCGTCGCGGTCACCGCAGGGGAGAAGCGCGTTACGTTCCGCAGCGGCGCCCAGCACTGAGCCAGGCTTCGCGCCCGAGCTCCACCCACCCTTCACCCCCACAGCACTGGAGAACCACCGTGAGAAAGACTTCCCTGTTCGCGACGCTTGCGATCGGCCTGGCCTCGGCCCTGGCGCTCGCCGGCTGCGCGGGCGCATCCTCGTCGTCCGCCGGCGGCGGCGACGCGACCATCGCGATCGGCTCGCTGTACGAGCCGGTCAACCTGGACAACACCGCGGGCGGAGGTCAGGGCGTCACGGAGGCGCTCAACGGCAACGTCTACGAGGGCCTGTTCAAGCTGACCGACGACGGCAAGGTCGAGCCGCTGCTCGCCACGAAGTACACCACCAGCGAGGACGGCCTCACTTACACGTTCACCCTGCGTGACGGCGTGAAGTTCCACTCGGGCAAGGCCCTCACCAGTGCAGATGTGAAGCGCAGCATCGAGCGGGTCACCGCGAAGGACTCGCAGTCGGCCCGCAAGTCGCAGCTCGCCGTGATCTCCTCCATCGACACCCCGAACGACAAGACGGTCACGATCAACCTGTCGTCGCGGTCGATCTCGCTGCCGTACAACCTCAGCTACGTCTGGATCTACGGCCCGGGAACCTCCTCCTACAAGACCAAGGAGGACGGCACGGGCCCGTACACGCTGGGTACCTGGAAGCGCGGCAGCTCGCTCAGCCTCGAGCGCTGGAGCGGCTACTGGGGCGACCAGGCCAAGAACAAGGAGGTGGAGTTCGACTACTTCACCGACGCGTCCGCTCTCTCGAACGCGCTGCAGACCAAGCAGGTCGACATCGTGACGAGCATCCAGAGCCCGGATGCGCTGTCCACATTCAAGGGGAACAAGGACTTCACCGTCTCCGACGGCAAGTCGACGACGAAGGAGCTCCTGGCCTTCAACGACAAGGTGGCGCCCTTCGACAAGGTCGAGGTCCGCAAGGCCGTGTACTCGGCCATCGACACGAAGAAGCTGCTGAACTCCATCTGGGGCGACTACGGCTCGCTCATCGGCTCGATGGTGCCGCCGAGCGACCCCTGGTACGAGAACCTCACGAAGGTGAACCCGTACGACGTGAACCTGGCGAAGAAGGAGCTGGCCGAGGCCGGCCTCCCGGACGGCTTCAGCTTCACGCTCGACACCCCGACGTACGACCCGCACCCCGCCGTGGCCGAGTTCCTGAAGAGCGAACTCGCCAAGATCGGCGTGACCGTGAAGATCAACTCGATCTCGGCGGACGAGTGGTACACGAAGGTGTTCACCAACCACGACTTCCAGGCGACCCTGCAGGAGCACGTCAACGACCGAGACGTGGTCTGGTACGGAAACCCCGACTTCTACTGGGGCTACGACAACCCGCAGGTGACGAAGTGGGTGGCGGAGGCCGAGCAGTCGAGCACGACCGCCGAGCAGACCGCGAAGCTGAAGCTGGTGAACGAGCAGATCGCAAAGGATGCGGCCAGCGCCTGGCTGTACCTCTACCCGCAGATCGTCGTGGCCGACAGCAGCGTGACCGGATACCCGGTGAACGGCCTGAACTCGCAGTTCTTCGCCTACGACATCGTGAAGAAGTAGCACTTCTCCACAACCACCTGAACTCTCCACACCCGGGATGCTCGCCGGAGCCGACCGCTCCGGCGAGCATTTACGCTGATTGGACCATGGCTACTTACCTCCTGCGTCGCACCGCGTTCCTCGTGGTGTCGCTGCTGCTGGCCATGGTGGTGCTGTTCTTCCTCCTGCGGGTGCTCCCCGGAGACCCGTCGAACGCCCTGCTCTCGGTCGGCGCGACGAAGGAGCAGATCGCGGCGGCGCAGCGGCAGGTGGGGAGCGATCAGCCGATCCTGCAGCAGTTCTTCTCCTGGTTCGGCAGCCTGCTCTCGCTGAACCTGGGGGAGTCGTTCATCAGCTCGCTGCCCGTGGGCCCAGAGATCGCCGCGCGGCTGTCCGTGACGATTCCGCTCACCCTGCTGTCGTTCGTCCTCGCGCTCGTGCTCGCGCTCCCGATCGGGTTCGTGGCGGCCTGGAAGGCGGACCGCTGGTACGGCGTGGTGCTCTCCGCGTTCTCGCAATTGGGGATCGCCGTGCCGGTGTTCTGGGTCGGCATCCTGCTGGTGGATGTGTTCGCGATCACGCTGGGCTGGTTCCCGTCGGGCGGGTTCCCGCGTGACGACTGGGCCGATCCCGCGTCGGCGCTGACCTCGCTGGCGCTTCCGGTGGTGACCATCGCGATCGTGATGAGCGCGTCGATCTCCCGCTACGTGCGTAGCGCGACGCTGGATGTGATCGGCAGCGACTACCTGCGCAACGCCCGCGCGCTCGGGTCGGGATTCGGCCGGGCGATGTGGCGGCACGGTCTCCGGAACGGCGCTGTGCCGGTCATCTCCATTCTCGGCATCGAGCTGGCGACCACCTTCCTCGGTGCGGTCGTCGTGGAGAGCGTGTTCACGCTTCCCGGGCTGGGGAGCATGCTGCTGAAGGCGATCGAGCAGCACGACTACCCCAACATCCAGGGCATCCTGTTCGTCTCCACCCTGCTGGTGTTGATCGTCGGCTTCCTCGCAGACATCGCCCAGCGTCTCGTCGACCCGCGGCTGCGCCGCAGTATTTCGGGGAACGTATGAGCGCGATCGTGCAGCAGGCGACGGAGGCCGTCGCGCCCGAGCCGGCCGGGCGCGCTGGCGGGCGGCGGCGCCGGCGTTCCGTGACGCTGGGCATCGGGCTCACCCTCGTGGGTCTCATCGTCCTCATCGCCGCGGTGTCGTTCGTCTGGCTGCCCTACGCCCAGGCCGACACGTCCGGCACGCGCCTCGAGCAGCCGAGCGCCGCCCACTGGCTGGGGACCGATCGCTTCGGCCGCGATCTGACCACCCAGCTGATGATCGGCGCCAGGATCGCGCTCGCCGTCGGGCTCGGCTCGGTGGCGATCGGCGCGGTGATCGGCGTGACACTCGGGCTTCACGCGGCATTCGCGACGAAGTGGCTCGACGACACCCTCTCGGCCGTGCTCGACATCCTGATCGCGTTTCCGACGCTCCTTCTCGCCATGCTGATCGTCGCCGCGCAGGGCGCCTCCCTCGGCACGGCGATCGTCGCCATCGGGCTCGCGATGTCGGCCGTGGTCGCCCGGCTCACCCGGGTGCTGGCCAAGCGCGTGCTCGGGCAGCAGTACGTCACTGCGGCGAGAACCTCGGGCACCTCGTGGGCGGGAGTGATCGCCCGGCACATCCTGCCGAACATCTGGCCGACCCTCAGCGTCAACCTGGCACTGCAGTTCGGGGTCGCCGTGCTGGCGGAGGCGAGCCTGTCCTACCTCGGGCTCGGCGCGCCCCCACCGAACGCCTCGTGGGGCCGGCTGCTGCAGGAGGCCCAGGGCACGGTGTCGACGGCTCCCGTCGGCGCGATCGCACCGGGTGTCGCCCTCGTCGTCCTGGTGATCGGGGTCAATCTGATCGCCGACGGCCTAAGGGATGTGGCGGATCCGACGCGAAGGAGGTCGCGATGAGCGCCGCAACGGACGCTCAGGGCGTCCTGGGAGTGGAGAATCTGTCCGTCGCCACCCGGGACGGCGTCCCGCTCGTCGACGGTGTCTCATTCCGGCTGGCGCCGGGGGAGCGCGTGGCCCTGATCGGCGAGTCCGGGTCGGGAAAGTCTTTGACGTCGTTCGCGCTCACAGGTCTCCTGCCGGAGGGGCTCGCGGCATCCGGCAGTGTCGTGCTCGACGGTGTGCAGGTCGTCGGGGCGCGGGAGCGCGATCTCGTCCCGCTGCGCGGGCGCGTCGCATCCACCGTCTTCCAGGAGCCGCTGACCGCCCTCGATCCGCTGATGCGGGTGGGGCAGCAGGTCGCGGAGCCCCTGCGGCGGCACCTCGGGCTGCGGGGTGACGACCTCCGGCGGGCCGTGCGGGAGGCGCTCACCGAGGTGGGCCTGCCGGAGCCGGACCGCATCGCCCGCGCGTACTCGTGGGAGATCTCCGGCGGCCAGCGTCAGCGCGTCGCGATCGCCGCCGCGCTCGCGTGCCGCCCGCGTCTGCTGATCGCCGACGAGCCGACGACCGCCCTGGATGTGACCGTGCAGGCCGACGTGCTTGCCCTGCTGGAGAAGCTCGTGGCGGAGCGCAGCATGGCGCTGCTGTTCGTCAGCCACGACCTCGCGGTGGTCTCGCGCATGGCGCAGCGGGCGCTCGTGCTCCGCCAGGGTCGCGTGGTGGAGGAGGGGCCGATCGCACGCCTCCTGGCGGCGCCACAGGACCCGTACACGGCCGAACTTGTGCGCAGCGCCCGCCAACTGGATGCTGCCCTGGAGGTCTCATGACGCCGCTCCTCGAACTCCGCGGGGCCGGTTTCCGGTACCGCCGCGCGGCGGCCACAGCGCTCGACGACGTCTCGTTCGCCGTCGAGGAGGGCCAGAGCCTCGGGCTCGTCGGTGAGTCGGGCGCGGGCAAGACCACGGCTCTCTCGCTCCTCCTCGGGCTCACGCGCCCGACGAGCGGCGAGGTGCTCTTCGACGGCCGGCCGCTCGACCCGCGCGATCGCGCCCAGGTCCGCACCTTCCGTCGAAGCGTCCAACCCGTGTTCCAGGACCCGTACTCCTCCCTCGACCCACGGCAGAACATCGCCCGGATCGTCGGAGAGCCGCTGGCCTCGCTCGGCATCGCGAGCGGCGCCGACGCCCGGGACCGCGTCGCCCGGGCGCTGGAGGCCGTCGCGCTCCCGGCGGATGCCGGGCGACGGTACCCGCACGAGTTCTCCGGCGGTCAGCGTCAGCGCATCGCGATCGCCCGCGCCATCGTCTCCCGTCCACGCGTGCTGCTCGCCGACGAGCCGGTCAGCGCCCTGGATGTGACCACACGCATCCAGATCATGGACCTTCTCGCCGAGCTCGCGAGTGCCGAGGGCATGACCGTGGTGATGGTCTCTCACGACCTCAGCGTGGTGGCCTCGTTGTGCGCCCAGACCGTCGTGCTGCAGGGCGGACGCGTCGTCGAGCAGGGGCCGACACGAGAGGTGCTCGGCGCGCCGCGCGAGGCGTACACGCGCCGGCTGCTCGCCTCTGTGCCGCGACTGCCCGCCTAGGCGACGATCGCTAGCCGTCGATCCCTACGCGTCGATCCCGAGCTTCTTCCGCAGCATCTCGACGTGACCCGTCGCCTTCACGTTGTAGAGCGGCAGGCGGAGGGAGCCGTCCGGATCCACCACGAAGGTGGAGCGAATGACGCCCTCGACAGTCTTGCCGTACAGCTTCTTCTCGCCGTAGGCGCCGTACGCCTGATGCACCGCGAGGTCCTGGTCCGACAGCAGCGGGAAATTGAGGCCCTCCTGCTCCTGGAACTCCTTGTTGCGCGCGGGCGCATCCTTCGAGATCCCGATCACCTGGTAGCCGGCCGACTTCAGGGAGTTGAGGTTGTCGCGGAAGTCGCACGCCTCCGTGGTGCACCCCGGGGTCATCGCCGCGGGGTAGAAGTACACGATCACGTTCTTGCCGGCGAAGTCGCCGAGCGACACCGCATTGCCGTCCTGGTCGGTCAGGCTGAACGCGGGAGCCTGCTCGCCCGCCTCGAGTCGCACATCAGTCATGTCCTCATCCTCGCATCCTCAGGGCTCCGCCGGGCCGCGGCAGCAGTCGTCAGCACCAACCGTCAGCACCAACCGTCAGCGGGCGAACGTCGCCAGCAGCCGCTGCAGGGAGTCGAGCCGTGCCCGCCCCGTCTCGCCGAGCTTGCCCTCCTCGACCGCTTCGATGATGGCGCAGTCGGGCGCATCCGGCAGGTGCGTGCAGCCGCGCGGGCAGTTCTCGGCGATCTCGGCCAGGTCGGTGAAGGCCTTCAGGATGCTGTCGGTGTTGACGTGCCCCAGCCCGAACGATCGGACCCCCGGCGTGTCGATGACCCAACCGTGGCGGCCCCGGTCGTCCTCGACGCGCAGGGACACGGTCGACGACGACGTGTGGCGTCCGCGGCCGGTCACCTCGTTGACGTGCCCAGTCGCGCGCTTCGCACCGGGGACGAGCGCGTTGACCAGTGTCGATTTGCCGACACCTGAGTGCCCGACGACGACTGTGTCGTGCCCGACGAGGGCGTCCTTGATCTCGGCGATGGGGATGTCGTCCTCGCGGCTGGTGAACACCGGCAGGTCGAGCCCCGCGAAGTTGGAGAGGAACGGCGCAGGGTCGGCGAGGTCGGTCTTGGTGACGCACAGCATGGGCTCGATCCCTGCGTCGTACGCGGCGACGAGGTAGCGGTCGACCAGTCGGGTGCGCGGCTCGGGGTTGGCCGCCGCGACGACGATGAGCATCTGGTCGGCGTTGGCGACCACGATGCGCTCCACCTCGTCCGTGTCGTCGGCGCTGCGCCGCAGCAGGGTCTTCCGCGGCTCGACGCGCACGATGCGGGCGAGAGTGCCCGTCTCACCCGTTGTGTCGCCGACGACGGCGACACGGTCGCCGGTCACGATCGGGTTGCGTCGCAGCTCGCTGGCTCGGGCGGCCGTGAGAGCGTGCTCCTCGTCGGTGTCCTCGTCGAGGAGCACCGTATAGCGGCCCCGGTCGACGCCCAGCACCCGGGCGATGACGGCGTCAGCGTGCTCGGGGCGCGTCTTGGTCCGCGGGCGATTGCCCTTCGGGTTGGGGCGGCTCCGGATGCTGGACTCGTCGTAGAGATCGAGTTCGTCCTCGTCGTCTTGCCCGTCGTCCCACCACGATCCGGAGTTGTCAGACACTCTGGGAGGTCCCGTTCTGCACCATCCGCATCCAGAGTTCGGTGAACTGCGGCAGTGTCTTTGCGGTGGTGGCGACGTTTTCGATCTCGACGCCCGGAACCACCAGCCCGACGATCGCGCCGGCCGTCGCCATCCGGTGGTCCTCGTAGCTGCGCCAGACGCCGCCGTGGAGCGGCTGCGGCTCGATCCGCAGGCCGTCCGCCAGCTCCGTGACGCGGCCGCCGAGCCCGTTGATCTCGGCGGCGAGGGCTGCGAGCCGGTCCGTCTCATGGTGGCGGATGTGCCCGATCCCCGTGATCTCGCTGGGGCCGTCGGCCAGTGCGGCGATCGCGACGAGTGCGGGGGCGAGCTCGCCGCCCGTGGAGAGGTCGAGCAGGACGCCGCTCGGTCGTTCGGGCCCGCTCACCGTGAGCCGGTCACCGTCGCGGGTGACGGTCGCGCCGAACAGCGGGAGCAGGTCGGCGAGGTCCGCGCCCACCTGAGTGGTCGCCGACGGCCAGCCGGTGATGGTGACCGTGCCGCCGGTGACAACGGCGGCCGCCAGGAACGGCGCCGCGTTGGAGAGGTCCGGTTCGATGTCCACATCGCGCGCGGCGATGGTGCCAGGGGAGACGGTCCAGCGGCCCGTCTCGGGCGATTCGACGCTCACACCGCGGGCGGCGAGGGCCGCCACGGTCATTTCGATGTGGGGGAGGCTGGGCAGGCGCTCGCCCGAGTGGGTGAGATCGAGGCCATTCTCGAAGCGGCTGGCGGAGAGCAGCAGGGCGCTGACGAACTGACTGGAGCTGGACGCATCCACCTCGATCGCGCCTCCCGCGACCGTCCCCGTGCCATGGACGGTGAAGGGCAGGGATCCGCGGCCGTCGTCGTTCACATCCACGCCCAGGGCGCGGAGGGCCGTGATGATCGCGCCCATCGGGCGGCCTCGTGCCGAGTCGTCGGCGTCGAACATCGTCGGCCCGAGCGCGAGGCCCGCGATCGGCGGGACGAAGCGCATGACAGTGCCCGCCTGACCGCACTCGATCGTGGTGCTGCCGAGCAGCTCCTCCGCGGGCGTCACCAGCAGGTCCGCGCCGAACTCACCGCCGCCCGGACGCTCCTCGACGCGGACGCCCAACGCGCGCAGAGCCTCCACCATGTTGGCGGTGTCGCGTGAGTGCAGAGGGGCGCGCAGGAGCGAAGGGCCGTCGGCGAGAGCCGCGAGCACGAGCTCTCGCGCGGTCAACGACTTCGACCCGGGAAGCGAGACGGTCGCCGTCACAGGGGCGTCCGCGACCGGTGCGGGCCACAGCGTGTTCGGCTCGTCGGCCCGGTTGTCGCCGTACGGATCGAAGTCCGGAGCGGAATATTTCGAGATCAGCATTGTTGTCAAGATTATCCGTGTTCCCGGTATGAGGAAGGATCCACCCGTGGCCGCCACCGCCGTACTCGACGCACCTCGCGTCTCGAGCCGACGGTTCGCCGACCCCGCCGGATCCTCGACCTGGGGCGCAGCACCGGCCGCGCAACTAGACTGGCCGGTGATGAGCACCACCGAGACCGAGGATCTGGGCCCCCTCTTCGAGGAGCAGGCCCTGCCGTTCATGGATCAGCTGTATGCGGCTGCCCTGCGGATGACCAGAAACCCGTCCGACGCGCAGGACCTCGTGCAGGAGACGTTCGTGAAGGCGTACTCGGCCTTCAACCAGTTCCAGCAGGGAACCAACCTGAAGGCCTGGCTGTACCGCATCCTCACGAACACCTTCATCAACACGTACCGCAAGAAGCAGCGCGAGCCCTACCAGGGGACGATCGACGAGCTCGAGGACTGGCAGCTCGGAGGCGCGGAATCCATGTCCTCGTCGTCGAGCCGCTCGGCCGAGGCCGAAGCGATCGATCACCTGCCGGACAGCGCCGTCAAGGACGCGCTGCAGGCCATCCCGGAAGACTTCCGGCTGGCCGTGTACCTCGCCGATGTCGAGGGGTTCTCCTACCAGGAGATCGCCGACATCATGAAGACCCCGATCGGCACCGTGATGAGCCGCCTCCACCGCGGCCGTCGCATGCTTCGGGAGCTTCTGACCGACTACGCGCACGAGCGTGGGCTCTCCGCCGTTCAGGGAGACCGGGCCGTGCAGACCCCCAGGAGCAAGAAATGACCGACTGCGGTTGTGACAAGGCCAAGGCCGAACTCGAGGAGTACCTGCGCAACGAGCTGTGCAGCGAGGATGCTGCCGACGTGCGCGAGCACCTGGCGAACTGCGCCGGATGCTCCGACGAGGCGCACCTCAGCGTTGTGCTGACCGAGGTGGTGCAGCGGGCGTGCAAGGAGACCGCGCCCGAGACGCTCCGCACCGAGGTGCTGCTCCGCATCCGCTCGTTCCAGGCCAGCGTCCACTAGACCGGCGTTCACCGAGCCCGTTCGCAGGGCTCGCCCGCGTGGCGGTCAGGCAGCGCTGCCGGATCCCACCTCGTGGAGGAAGAACAGGCCGCCGAGCGGGTCGCTCGCCTGGGCGAACCGCCCGAACTCGCTGTCCCATGGGTCGCGCACCACCGTCCCGCCCAGCTCCACGATCCGCTGGGCCGCTGCCGCCGCGTCCGCCACGCCGAAGTAGATGACCCAGTGCGAGGGGACGCCCTGAGGGAGCATCCCGTTCGCGTCGTAGACACCGCCGCTGGGTGAATCCGGATCGCCGAACGTGGAGTAGCGGAAGTCGGCCGTGTCGCCGAGCACCTGCGTCGTCCAGCCGAAGACCTTCGTGTAGAAGCCGACCTGGGCCGCGAAGTCGCGCGCGTACAGTTCGTGCCAGGAGGGCGCGCCGACCTCGGCGACGAGCTCGAAGCCGCGATGCTGCTCGGGATCCCACAGGCCGATGACGGCGCCCCCCGGGTCGGCGAGCACGGCCAGTCTGCCCTGGTCGCCGACGGTCATCGTCGGTGCGATCACCTGGGCTCTGGCCTCGATCGCCGCCTTCTCGGCGGTGTCGGCATCCTCGACCAGGAGGTAGGTGAGCCAACTGTCGCCCTGCGCGTCGCCCATCACCGGGCCGAGGCCCGCGACGGCACGCCCGTCGCGCCGGAACGTCACGTAGCCCCCGTACTCCTCGCCCGCGGTGTCCGCGGTCCAGCCGAACAGGCTCGTGTAGAAGTCGCGGGCGCGCGGTACGTCGGTGCTCGCGTAGTCGACCCAGCAGGGCTCTCCGAGGCGGTGGTTCGTCACGACGGTCATGGGCTCACGCTACGCCGCGCGCGCCCACGGCGCACCAGTGCCGGCGGCCGGGCGCCCACCTCTCGGCGTAATGTGGTCGTCGGTGCGCGACAGGAGGAGCGAGTGGTTCGACGACTTCCCGCGGACGTGCGTCGCGCCGAGATCGTGCAGGTCGCGCAGGAGGCGATGGCCGAGCTCGGGTTCCGGCGCCTGAGCCTGCGTGAAGTCGCCCGTCGGGCCGGGATGAGCGCCCCAGGCGTGGCGAAGCACTTTCCCACGATGGAGTCGCTGCTGGAGGCGGTGCTCGCCTGGCGGGACAGCACCGAACTGACCGACATCCTCGTCGCTGCGCCCGGCCGGCTGACGTTCATCGAGGTGCTCGACCGCGCGGCCGACCTGTTCGTCGCCCAGGCCGCAGAGCGCGTCCGCTTCGACGCGCTCGAAGCGGAAGCGGTCATGGACTCCACGCACCCCGCGCATCTCTACTTCGTCTCCCGCTTCGACGCGAACGTGCAACTGCTGCGTCCCATCCTTGAACGGGAATACGAGGATCCGGCGGCGGCAGTCGCAGCTGTCGGGATCGTGCTCGACGGGCTGCGGATGCGGTGGCTCCGCGAGAAGGGCGAGCGGGATTTCGTGGGCGACCTGCGCGCGGTACGCGCGCTGCTGGAGACGGGACTCGTCCGCCGGTCGGACGCGTGAGGTCCATCGCTCGCCCAGCTTCTCCGCAGCCGGGGTTCGGAACCCGTCCAGGATCCTTGCGTATCCTCGAGCCTTAGTTTACAGCTGTAAGCTACATGGCTTCCGCGCACGGCGCGGCTCACGAAAGACCAGATCCGCATGGGCAAGCTCATCTATGGCAGCGGCGGCACGTCCTACGACATGGACGACCGCACGCTGAGTCACCTCAAGGTCGCCATCGTCGGCAAGCTCCGTCGCCACGAAAGCTTCCTCGTGAACTGGTCGGTTGCCCGCGAGCGCGGTGGCGGCCGCATCAGCCTGTGGGTGAGCCGGGAGATCCCGCTGGCGTTCGTGTTCTCAGGCTCGCGCCCACCGTCGCTCAATCCTGCCTGGATCGAGTGCCTGCGCGGATTCGTCGACCGCTCCGGCGGGATGCAGGTGATGTCCGAGGCGGAGGCCGTCGCTTGGCAGTCGGAGAGGATCCCCTCCGCGGCCTGACTGCGGCGCCGTATCACGGCGCCGCAGTCGCGCTAGAGCGTCAACGCGCGCTGGATGAGGACCTGCTGCTCCTGAGCGTGGCGCTTCGCCGAGCCGGCGGCGGGCGACGCCGACGGCGGCCGGGAGACCACGCCGAGCGGCCGCGGGCCGAGCTTCGAGGTCTCGAGGATCATGAACGGCCAGGCGCCCTGGTTCTCCGGCTCGTCCTGCACCCAGACGAGTTCTGCATCCGGGTAGGAGTCGACCACGGCCTTGAGCTCGGCGGCGGGCAGCGGGTAGTACTGCTCCACCCGCACCAGGGCGATCTCGGGGTTCGGGTTCTTCTCCAGCTCGTTGAGCAGGTCGTAGTACAGCTTGCCGGCCATGAGCAGGACGCGCTTGACGCTCGACTTGTCCGTGATCCGCTTGTCGTCGATCACCGGCTCGAAGCGGCCGCTCGTGAAGTCCTCGACGTTGCTCGACGCCCCACGGAGTCGCAGCATCGCTTTCGGGGTGAAGACGACCAGCGGCCGGCGCGGCCGGGCGTACGCCTGGCGGCGGAGCAGATGGAAGTACGACGCCGGGGTCGACGGGCGCGCGACGGTCATGTTCTTCTCGGCGCACATCTGCAGGTACCGCTCGATGCGGGCGCTGGAGTGGTCCGGTCCCTGACCCTCGTAGCCGTGGGGGAGGAGCAGGACCAGCGACGACCGCTGTCCCCACTTCTGCTCGGCCGCAGAGATGAACTCGTCGATGATGATCTGGGCGCCGTTGGCGAAGTCGCCGAACTGGGCCTCCCAGAGCACCAGCGCATCCGCTCGCTCGACCGAGTAGCCGTACTCGAAGCCCATCGCGGCGTACTCGCTCAGCAGCGAGTCGTAGATCCAGAACTTCGCCTGGTTGTCGCTGAGGTTCGCGAGCGGCAGCCATTCCTGGCCGTTGACGCGATCGTGGAGGACGGCGTGGCGCTGCACGAACGTGCCGCGGCGCGCATCCTGGCCGGCGAGGCGCACCGGGGTGCCCTCCACCAGCAACGTGCCGAGGGCGAGCAGCTCGCCGAAGCCCCAGTCGATGCCGCCGTTGCGGCTCATCTCGCTGCGCTTGTTGAGCAGCTGCTGCAGCTTCGGGTGCACCGTGAACCCGGCGGGCGGGTTGTTGAAGGCGTCGCCGATCATGTGGATGACCTGCTCGCTGACCGCCGTCGTCTCCGGCTCGCCGACGTTGTCCTCCACAGGCGCTGCCTGCTCCAGGTCGCCGGACTCGTCCGCGTTCAGGACGGGTGTCGAGTTGGTCTGCGCCGCGTGCGTCTCCATGAACGCGCGCTCCAGGCGGTCCTGGAAGTCGCGGTGCGCCTGCTCGTACTCCTCCTCGGTGATGTCACCGCGGCCGACGAGCGCCTCGGTGTAGAGGCGGCGCACCGAGCGCTTCGCCTCGATGAGGCTGTACATCAGCGGCTGCGTCATCGACGGGTCGTCGCCCTCGTTGTGGCCGCGGCGGCGGTAGCAGACGAGGTCGATGACCACGTCGCGCTTGAACTCCTGGCGGTACGCGAACGCGATCTCTGCGACGCGGACGACCGCCTCCGGGTCGTCGCCGTTCACGTGGAAGATCGGCGCCTGGATGGTCTTGGCGACGTCGGTGGAGTACACCGAGCTACGGCCCTCGCCCGGAGGGGTGGTGAAGCCGACCTGGTTGTTGATGTTGACGTGGATGGTGCCGCCGGTGCGGTAGGCCCGCAACTGCGACATCTGCATCTGCTCGGCCACGATGCCCTGACCGGCCATGGCCGCGTCGCCGTGGATGAGGATGGGCAGGGTGAGGAACGTGCCGGCCGGGCGACGGTCCTGCTTGGCGCGGACGATGCCTTCGAGCACGCCGTCGACCGCCTCCAGGTGCGACGGGTTAGCCGCGAGGTAGACGGGGATCTCCTCGCCACCGGCGCCCTTGAAGGTGCCCTCGGTGCCGAGGTGGTACTTCACGTCGCCGGAGCCCTGCACCGTGCGCGGGTCCTGCGTGCCCTCGAACTCGCGGAAGATCTGGCCGTACGTCTTGCCTGCGATGTTGGTCAGGACGTTGAGCCGGCCGCGGTGCGCCATACCGATGGCGACCTCGTCCAGCTCGGCCTCGGCTGCACCCTGCAGGATGGCGTCGAGCATCGCGATGGTCGATTCGCCGCCCTCGAGGCTGAACCGCTTCTGGCCGACGTACTTGGTCTGCAGGAAGGTCTCGAACGCCTCCGCCTCGTTGAGCTTGCCGAGGATGCGCAGCTGCTCGTCGTGCGTCGGCTTCTGGTAGGGCCGCTCCAGCTTGTTCTGGAACCACTTGCGCTGCGCCGGGTCCTGGATGTGCATGTACTCGATACCGACGGTGCGGCAGTAGGAGTCGCGGAGCACGCCGAGGATGTCGCGCAGCTTCATGGTGCGCTTGTCGCCGAACTGGCCGGTGACGAACTCGCGGTCGAGGTCCCAGAAGGTGAGCCCGTGGCTCTCGATCTCGAGGTCGGGGTGGGTGCGCTGCTTGTACTCGAGCGGGTCGATGTCGGCCATCAGGTGGCCGCGCACGCGGTACGAGTTGATGAGCTCCTGGACGCGGGCGGTCTTGTCGACGGCGCTCGCCAGGTCGACGCTGATGTCCGGGTTCCAGTGGATCGGCATGTACGGGATGCGCAGCTCGGAGAAGATGTCCTCGTAGAAGCTGCGCTTGCCGATGAGCATCTCGTGCACGATCTTCAGGAACTCGCCGGAGCCGGCGCCCTGGATGACGCGGTGGTCGTAGGTGCTCGTGAGCGTGATCGTCTTGCCGATGGCGAGCCCGGCGAGCGTCTTCTCGCTGGAGCCCTGGAACTCGGCCGGGTACTCGAGGGCGCCGGCGCCGATGATGGCACCCTGGCCCTTCATCAGGCGGGGGACCGAGTGCACGGTCCCGATGCCGCCCGGGTTGGTGAGCGAGATGGTGGTGCCGGCGAAGTCGGTCGCCGTCAGCTTGTTGTTGCGGGCGCGGGTGACCAGGTCTTCGTAGGCGGCCAGGTACTCGCCGAAGCGCATCGTGTCGGCGCGCTTGATGCTCGGGACGAGGAGGGCGCGCGTGCCGTCGGGCTTGGGCAGGTCGATCGCGATGCCGAGGTTGATGTGGGCGGGGGCGACGACCGACGGCTTGCCGTCGACCTCTTCGTAGTAGACGTTCTGGCTCGGGAACTCCTTGAGCGCCTGGATGAGCGCCCAGCCGATGAGGTGCGTGAAGGAGACCTTGCCGCCGCGTGCGCGCTTGAGGTGGTTGTTGATGACGATGCGGTTGTCGATCAGCAGCTTGGCCGGGATGGTGCGAACACTCGTCGCTGTCGGAACGGTGAGCGACGCATCCATGTTGGTGGCGAGCGACTTCGACATACCCCGCAGCGGGGTGACCTTGTCCTCTTCCGCCGCCTCGACGGTCGCGTTGGGCGCGGTCACAGGCGCGTCGGCCGGCACGGGCTGCGGCTTGGGCGCGACCGAGGTGGTGCGTGCGACGGGCTGCTGGCCGATGATGGGGATGGGCGTGGTGACCGGCTTGGGCTCGTTCGGGTGCGGCGCGGGCGCTCCACCGGCGGACGGAGCGGCCGCTGGGGCCGGCGCCGACGGCTCCGAGGCGCCGGGCGGGGTGGGTTCGGACGGAGTCGGGATGCCGGGCTCGGCCGGGCTCGGGATCGTCGGCTCCGGCGGGGTTGGTGCGCCCGGCTCCGACGGGGTGGGGGCGGGCGTCTCACCCGGCGACGGGATCGAGTCGTCCTTCACCGCCGGGTGGTAGTTCTCGAGGGTCGGCCACCACGACTTGTCGACCGAGTTCTTGTCCTGGATGAACTGCTCGTAGAGCTCATCCACGAGCCATTCGTTGGCTCCGAATTCGCCCGCGGAGCCGTCTTCGGTTCCCACTCCGGTCAATTGGCTCGACACAGCCGATCGCCCACTCTCTCCATCGATTCGTTTCGTCCGGGCGGCCTTGCACCGCCCGCTTCCATCCGATCCTCAAGCCTAATCCCATCCCTACTCCGGTGCGGGCGATCAGCCTCGCGGGATAGCGTTATTCCCATGCAGTTCTATGCCACGACTCCGCGCCACGACCTCACCTACTCCGATGTGTTCCTCGTGCCGTCGCGCTCGAACGTCACGAGTCGTCTGGATGTCTCCCTCGCCCCAAACGACGGGACGGGTGCGACCATCCCGATCGTGTCCGCGAACATGAACTCGGTGACGGGGAAGCGGCTCGCCGCGACCCTCGCGCGCCGGGGCGGCCTGGGCGTTCTCCCGCAGGACATGCACCTGCAGGATCTGGACGACGCGATCCGCTGGGTGAAGGCGCAGCCGGTGATGTTCGACACCCCGTACGAGGCGCATCCCGACGAGAGCGTCGCCGACGTGCTGCGGCGCATCCCGGCCGTCGAGGGGCACGGGATCGTGGTGAGCGACCGCGACGGCACCTACCTCGGCTGCCTCGCCGCCGTGCAGCTCGGTTCGGCCCTCGCCGACGCCCGGGTCGGCGATCTGCTGCACGGAGCGCTCACCTCGCTCGACGCCGAGGATCTCACCGACGGTCGTGCCGCCTTCCAGGTGATGGATGCGGCGGGCATCGACTTCGCGCCCGTCCTCGACCACGGCAGGATCGTCGGCACCCTGTCCAAGCGCAGCGCGCTGCGCTCCACGATCTACACGCCGGCGCTCGACGCCGATGGCCGCCTGCGGGTGGCCGCCGCGGTCGGCATCAACGGCGACGTTGCGGGCAAGGCGAAGGCGCTGGCCGCCGCGGGCGTCGACGTGCTCGTGGTGGACACGGCGCACGGCGACCAGGACGGCATGCTCCGCGCGATCCACGCGGTCAAGTCGCTGGACCTCGGCTTGCCGATCGTCGCGGGCAACGTGGTGACGGAGCAGGCGGTGCGCGACCTCGTGTCGGCCGGCGCCGACATCCTGAAGGTGGGCGTCGGCCCGGGGGCGATGTGCACGACCCGGATGATGACGGCGGTCGGGCGGCCGCAGTTCTCGGCCGTGCTCGAGACCAGTGCGGCGGCGCGTGAACTCGGCGCACACGTCTGGGCCGACGGCGGCGTGCGCTACCCGCGCGACGTCGCACTCGCGCTCGCCGCGGGCGGAGCGTCCGTGATGATCGGCTCCTGGTTCGCCGGCACGATCGAGGCGCCGGGGGCGCTCGCCCGGGACGGCAAGGGCGGCCTGTACAAGGAGAGCTGGGGCATGGCGTCCACGAAGGCGGTCAAGGGACGCTTCGAGCGGCTCGACGCCTACGAGCTGGCCCGCAAGGAACTGTTCGCGGAGGGCATCTCGAGCTCGCGCATCTACCTGGACCCGCTGCGGCCGTCCGTCGAAGACCTTCTCGACATGATCACGACCGGCGTGCGCAGCTCGTTCACGTACGCGGGAGCGCGGACGCTCGCGGAGTTCCACGAGCGGGCGCTGGTCGGCATCCAGTCGGCGGCAGGCTACGAGGAGGGCAAGGCGCTGCCGGTGAGCTGGTAGGCGGCCACGCCACGAGGGCGGCCCCGCACGGGACCGCCCTCGCACGAACTCCGCGCCGTCAGCGCGAGCGCACCAGCGCGGTGACCGCCGCACCGATCAGCGCGAGCAGCGCGACGCCGAGGAACAGGAGCAGGAAGCCGCCCGCCGTCGCCGCCGTCGCACCGCTCCCAGCGGCGAGGAGCGCCGCGGTCTGCGCCGAGGCGATCCCGCCCAGCACCGCGAGGCCCAGCGCCCCGCCGATCTGCTGCGCCGTGTTGACCAGGCCGCTGGCGAGACCCGAGTCCGACTCCGCGACGCCCCGGACGGCGAGCTGCGTCGCCGTCACGAAGGTGGCGCCGAGTCCCAGGCCGATGACGATGGTGGGAAGGACGAACCCCGCGACGAATCCGGTGCCTCCGGCCAGGGCGAACCAGACCACTCCCGCCCCAAGCACGACGAGCGCACCCGTCAGCGTCGGCCGCAGCCCGAGCCGGGAGACGACAGCAGGCACGACTCCCGCGATCCCGACCAGGGCGAGCGCGAGCGGCAACTGGCTGAGACCGGCCGAGAGCGCATCCAGGTGCAGGACCTCCTGCAGGTAGACCGACAGGGCGAAGAACAGCGCCACGGTCGACCCGCCGACCAGGAGCATCACGGTGTTGCCGGCGAGGGCGTCCCGGTTGCGGAAGAACGCGAAGGGGAGAAGGGGATGCGCCGCGCGCCGCTCGATCAGGACGAACGCGGCGAGCAGGGCGAGAGCGGCGACTCCGAGGCCGAGGACGGTCGGGCTGGTCCAGCCGAGGGTGCCTCCCTCGCTGAGGGCGGCGACGGCGGCGGCGAGTCCGAGGGTCGCTGTCGCGGCGCCGGCGGCGTCCATCCGCTCCGCGGTTCCCCGACGGTCGCGGTTGATCAGCAGCGGGATGGCGACCAGCACCAGGATGCCCACCGGAACGTTGACGAAAAACACCGACGACCAGCCGAAGCCGGCGGTCAGCACGCCGCCGAGGAGCACGCCTGCCGCACTCCCCATCCCGGCGACAGCGCCCCAGAGTCCCAGCGCCTTACCGCGCGCGGCGGTGTCGGGAAAGAGCTGGGTCAGCAGGGCCAGGGAGGCCGGTGCGAGCAGGGCGGCGAAAGCGCCTTGTACGGCGCGAGCCGCCAGGAGCATCGTGCCGTCCACGGACAGTCCGGCAGCGAGTGATGCGGCCGCGAACCCGGCGACGCCGATGAGGAACACGCGACGGTGACCGAAACGGTCGGCGAGGCGCCCACCGAGCAGCAGCAGCCCTCCGAACGGCAGGACGTACGCGGTGACCACCCAGGCGAGCGCCGCTGTGCTCAACCCGAGGGCCGCGCCGACGGTCGGCAGCGCGATGTTGACGATGGATGCGTCGAGCACGACCAGGAACTGAGCCAGCGCGAGCACGGCCAGTGCCCACCAGCGGTGCGTGCTCCGCGTGGTCTGCGGGGTGGGCTGCCCGGTGGGCTGCGCCGACGTGGCCGCGAGGGTGGAGGTGGGATTGTCCACGATGATTCCTCTCGTTGTGAGTGATTGATCAATCACTCTTGGGCGGTGCGAATGGATGGAAAGTGCAGTGGGTGAATCAGGGATGACGGATGCCGTGCGTGAGCGTGCGCGCCCAGGTCTCGGGGACCTCCTCGAGGCCGGCGGTGACGACAAGGTGGCAGAGCTGCCCGTATGCGACGAAGCGCTGGACCGCATCCTCGTCGGCGCCGGAGCGAGTGGTGGCGAAGCGGGTGATGCGGGCGAGGCCCCGCCGGAGCGCCTCGCGGATCTCCGGGACATCGGACGCGGACTGCGCATGCACTTGGAGCATGAGCAGTGACCGGTCCGAGATGAGCTCGGCGTACGCGCCGCCCATCGCGTCGAGGATCGCCGCCGGGGTGCCGCCGTCGGCAGCTCGCGCCCCCGCCTCAAGTGCCGCCTCGATTCGCTCGAAACAGCGGTCGAGGGAGGCGACGAACAGGCTCTCTTTGCTCGGGAACAGCTTGAAGACGTACGCGGGAGAGATGTCGGCGTCCGAGGCGATGGCCGCGATCGGGGTGCCGAGGTAGCCGCTCGCCGCGAACACGGCGATGGCGCTGTCGAGCACCGTCTCCCGACGGTCGTCTGCGGTGGAGAGTGTTCGTGCCATGTGAGTGACTGTACACTCACTCTCTTTCGCATGTCAACACCGACGACCGACGCCCTTTGTCACGAGCGCGGCCGGACGCGCAGCGGCGCACGTGACGAACGGTGGCGCTCGCCGCCGGGCTCACGAGCGACGGGTCGCGTCCTGCACCTCGCCGACGAGCTCCTCGATGATGTCCTCGAGGAACAGCACGCCCGCGGTCGCGCCCTCGCCGTCGACGACCCGCGCCAGGTGACTGCCCGACCGGCGCATGGTCGCCAGGGCATCCTCGAGGTCGCTCCCGGCGAACACGGTGACCAGGCGACGGATGCGCTTGGCCGGCACCGGCAGCTCGAAGCCGGTCTCCTCCAGGTCGAGCACGTCCTTCAGGTGCAGGTAGCCGGTGGGCTCGCCGTCGGCGTCCGGAACGACGTAGCGCGAGAAGCCGTGCTTGGACACGGCCTTCTCGACATCCGCGGGCGTCGGGGAGGAGGGGAGGGTGACCAGCGCGTCGAGCGCGACGGCGACATCCCGAACCTTCTTCGACGTGAACTCGAACGCGGCGGTGAGCGCACCGGTGCGGTCGGTCAGGAGGCCCTCGCGGGTCGACTGCGACACGATCGTCGCGACCTCATCGAGCGTGAACGTGCTCGCCGCCTCGTCCTTCGGCTCGACACGGAACAGCCGGAGCACGGCGTTCGCACTCGCGTTCAGCGCGACGATGATCGGCCGGACCGCCCGGCCGATCCCGACCAGCGGAGGCGCGAGCAGCAAGGCGGCTTTGTCCGGCATCGAGAACGAGATGTTCTTCGGCACCATCTCGCCGAACACCACGTGCAGGAACGACACCACGATCAGCGCCACGATGAAGGCGATGGTGCCGATGACCTCCTCCGACCATCCCGTCGCATGGAGCGGCACCTCCAGCAGGTGGTGGATGGCCGGCTCCGACACGTTCAGGATCAGCAGGGAGCAGACGGTGATGCCGAGCTGGGTCGTCGCCAGCATCAGCGTGGCGTGCTCCATCGCGAACAGCGCCGTCTTGGCGCTGCGCTTGCCGCGCTCGGCCAGCGGTTCGATCTGCGAGCGGCGTGCGGAGATGACGGCGAACTCGGCGCCGACGAAGAAGGCGTTGACGGCCAGCAGCACGACCAGCCAGGCGATTCCGGCCCAGTCACTCATGGGAGGCCCCCTCGCCGTTCACATCGGCACCGGCCACGGCGACCGGGTCCGGGGTGTAGCGGATGCGGTCCACACGCCGGCCGTCGAGGCGTTCGACGCGCAGGGTTCCGCCGTCGATCGCGACCTCGTCGCCGACCTTCGGCAGCCGTCCGAGCTCGTTCATGACGAATCCGGCGACGGTCTCGTACGGACCCTCCTCCGGCACCGTCACGTCCGCGCGCTCCTCCAGCTCGTCGGGACGGAGGATGCCCGGGAACGTGATCGAGTCGCGCCCGCGGATCACGCCTGCCCGAGTGCGGTCGTGCTCGTCCGCGACCTCGCCGACGATCTCCTCCACCAGGTCCTCCAGCGTCGCGATGCCGGAGGTGCCGCCGTATTCGTCCACGACGACGGCCAGCTGGTAGCCGCGTGCCCGCAGCTCGCCCAGCAGGGTGTCGAGGCCCATCGTCTCCGGGACGCGCAACGGCTCGGTCATCAGCGCCGAGACCGGGACGCGGCCACGCCGCTGCCGGGGGACCGCGACGGCCTGCTTGACGTGCACCACGCCCAGGACGTCGTCGATGTCGTCGCCGATGACGAGGAAGCGGGAGTAGCCGGTCTTCCGTGCGAGATCGCTGACCGCCTGTGCGGGGTCGGTGCGCTGGACCGCCTCGATGCGCGGCCGCGGCGTCATTACATCGGATGCGTTGCGGGATGAGAACGCGAGCGTGCGGCTGAGCAGCGTCGCCGTGTCCTCCTCCAGCACGCCGGCGCTGGCGGAGCGGCGGACGAGCGAGGACAGCTCGTCGGCGGTGCGCGCGCCGGACAGCTCCTCCTTCGGCTCGATGCCGAGCAGCCGGAGGAAGCCGTTCGCCGTGCCGTTCAGCAGCGCCACGAACGGACGGAACACGGTCGTGAACACGGTCTGGAAAGGGATGACGAGACGGGCGGTCGCCAGCGGCAGCGCCAGCGCGAAGTTCTTCGGCACCAGCTCGCCGAGGATCATCGACAACAGGGTCGCGACGGCGATCGCGACGATGGTGGCGACGGGCGTGACCACGCCCTCCGGCAGGCCCGTCGCGGTGAGAGGCCCGCGCAGCAGCGAACTGATCGCCGGCTCCATCGTGTAACCGGTGAGGAGTGTGGTGAGCGTGATGCCGAGCTGCGCGCTCGAGAGGTGCGTCGAGGTGATCTTCAGCGCCGCGATCGTCATCGTCAGTCGCGACTCGCCACGGTCGCGTCGCGCTTCGAGGTCGCCGCGGTCGAGGTTCACGAGGGCGAACTCGCTCGCGACAAAGAGCCCGGTGCCGACGGTGAGCAGCAGACCGACGCCCAGCATGATCCACTCAGAGAGCACGACAGTCACCTCGCTCGCGTGCAGGCGGGCTCACGGGACGGAATGGGCTACAAGAGGGAGGGTCGTCCATTTGGCGCCCAGTATATCGGCGCGGGATGCGCGATTCCCCCGGATTTCCGCGGCGGATTCCCAGCGGCAGGTCTGTTCGTAGACGCCCAGTTCCAGTAGTCCCGCCCGGGTCGACCGCGCGTATCATCGCGCCCGGATGAAGGAGGAAACATCATGTTGGAGTCGTGTGTCACGTACTCCGTCCTTCCTGCCTCCGACCTGCAGCGGGCCACAGCGTGGTACCGCGACAAGCTGGAGCTCGAACCGGAGCGGACAGAAGGCCAAGGGGTGCTCTACGGCACCGGATCGGCTGCGAAGATCTACCTGTACGAGACCGGTAACGCCGGTACCGCGCAGAACACCGCCATGTGCTGGCTGGTGCCCGACATCGAGGCAGCGCTCGCCCACCTGCGAGACCGGGGAGTCGTGTTCGAGGACTACGACTTCCCCGGCCTGAAAACCGAGAACGGGATCGCGGAGGACGAGATGGGCCGCTCCGCCTGGTTCAAGGACAGCGAGGGCAATTACCTCTGCTTGACCCAGCCGGCCTGACCCGCCGACGGCCCTCAGCGGCGCCAGCGAGCCCGGACGTACTGCGGCGGCCAGTAGCCGACCTCTACCCCGAGCTCGTGGGCGGCGCGAAGGGGGAAGTGCGGGTCGCGGAGCAGTTCGCGCGCCAGCATGACCGCATCCGCCTGCCCGCTCTCGACGATCTCCGCCGCCTGCTGGGGCGTCGTGATGAGGCCGACCGCGCTCACATCCACATCGGAAGTGCTGCGCACGTGGTGCGCGAACGGCACCTGATAACCCGGCTCGAGCGGGATGCGGATCCCGGCCTGGATGCCGCCGCTGGAGATGTCGAAGAAGTCGGCTCCAGCGTCCTGAGCCCAGGCCGCCACCGTGGCGGTCTGGTGCTCGTCCCAGCCGCCCTCGGTCCAGTCGCTGGCCGAGAACCGGACGAACAGGGGCGCCTCGGGGGCCTCCTCGCGCACGGCCGCGATCACGCGCAGCAGCAGCCGGGCGCGGTTCTCGAGCGACCCGCCGTACTCGTCCGTCCGCTGGTTGGCGATCGGGGAGAGGAACTGGTGCAGCAGGTACCCGTGAGCCGCGTGGAGTTCGAGCACCCGGAAGCCGGCCTCGAGCGAGCGCCGGGTGGCCGAGCGGAAGTCGTCGACGATCTTGTCTATCCCGGCAGCATCCAGTTCGCGGGGCTGGTCGTAGCCCTCGAAGGCGATCGCGGACGGCGCGACCGTGCGCCAGCCGCCCTCCGACTCGGGAACGGTGCCGGTGCCGCCCGTAAGGCCCCAGGTGGATGCCTTGCGCCCGGCGTGGGCGAGCTGGATGGCCGGAACGGCTCCCTGCTCTTCGATGAACGCCGTGATCGGCTTCCACGCGTCGCGCTGCTCGTCGGTCCAGATGCCGGTGTCCTGCGGGCTGATCCGGCCCTCCGGGCTCACCGCGGTGGCCTCGCTGAACACGATGCCGCTGCCGCCGACGGCGAAGCTGCCGAGGTGGACCAGGTGCCAGGTGGTCGGGATGCCGGACTGGTCGAAGACCGAGTACTGGCACATCGGCGAGGTCCAGATGCGGTTGCGGACGGTGACGCCGCGCAGGGTGAGGGGATCGAAAAGAGTGGGCATGCTCTTATCTAAGACGACAGACCTTCCAGATATGCCCGGAGCCCCTGCGGAGTCGCGAAGACATGCCCGGCGATCCCGAGTGCCTCGGCCCCGCGAACGTTCTCTTCTTTGTTGTCGATGAAGACCGTCTGCTCGGCGGTGATGCCCAGGTCGCCCATGACGTGCTCGAAGATCTCGGCGCTGGGCTTGATGGTGCCGAGCTCGCCGCTGACGAACACCTTCTCGAACAGGTCACCGAGGGTGCCGTGCCGGAAGTAGGAGCCGAAGTCGCGGCCGGCGTTCGAGAGCAGCGCCATCCGTGTGCCGCCAGCCTTCAGGTCGAGGAGGATGTCGAGCGTGTCGTGGTCGATGGTGAGCCAGCTGCGGAAATCGGCCAGCCAGAGGCGGTGGATGGTCGCGTCGCCCCAGCTCTCGCCGAGTTCGCGCTCGATGCCCCGCCAGTACGCCTGGATGCTCAGCGTGCCCTGATCGAGCTGGTTGCGGTGCCGCCAGTAAGCCGGCCAGAACACCTGGGCGTCGCCGCCCGCGATTTCGGTCAGGGCGGCGCGGTCGTCCTCGGTCGGGGTCACCGAGATGACCTCGCCGTAGTCGAACACGATCACCTTTCCGGGGATGCTGATCGCCATGCTCTCAACCTATCGTGAGGGCGGTAGGGGTTCGATGGGTCGTGGGCCGCGATGCGGACCTGACGGCGACGAGGAGCGGAGGCGGCCGGTGACCGGAGGATGGCAGGACTGGGAGGAGCGCGATGCGGCGTCGTGGATCGCGGTGCCCCAGGAGTCGAGCGACAAGTATTCGCGCGGTGTGCTGGGCGTGGTGACCGGCTCCGACCGCTATCCGGGCGCTGCGGTGCTGGGCGTCGAGGGCGCATCCCGAACGGGCGTCGGCATGATCCGCTATCTGGGCGCCGATCGCCCGGCCGAGGAGGTGGTGCGGCGCAGACCCGAGGTGGTCACCGCACCCGGCCGCGTGCAGGCGTGGCTCATCGGTTCTGGCATGGATGCGGCATCCCGGCCAGACGACGACGCACAGCGCCTGCGCTCCGCGCTCCGCGACGGCACGCCGCTCGTCATCGACGCCGGTGCGCTGGATCTGGTCGGACGGGCGTCCGCGCCCGTCATCGTCACGCCGCACTTCCGCGAACTGGCGACCGTGCTGGCGGCCGGCGCCGATGACGACTCCGACGCCGTGACGGCCGACGACATCGCGGCCGACCCTGCCGCCTGGGCCGTACGTGCGGCCGACAGCCTGGGGGTGACCGTGCTCCTCAAGGGCCACACCACGTACGTGGCCGCTCCGGGAGGCCCGCACATCGCGGTGACGGCGGGGCCCGCGTGGCTGGCCACGGCGGGCAGCGGCGACGTTCTGGGAGGGGTGCTCGGTGCTCTGGTCGCCACGCACGCGCGGGAGATCGACGAGGACGGCCACGGCGCCCTTGCCGCACTCGCCGCCACTGCCGCGTGGGTACACGGGCGTGCCGGCGAACGGGCGTCGGACGGTGGCCCGATCGTCGCCCTCGACATCGTCGGCGAGTTGCCCGGGGTGGTGCGAGACCTGCTGCGCTCGGGGGCCTGACCGGATTCAGCCAGGCGTTTCGCTCCGTCCCCTAGGATGTGGCGCTATGGGGATGGAAGCGGTTCCGATCCGCGCCGGATCGACTCCGCGTGCCGAGCAGGCGACCCGTCGGGGGATCCTCTACAGCCCGTATTCGCTGTGGATCGGCTTCCTCGCCGTCCACCTGATCATCAGCGGCCTCGCGCTCGATCAGGGCAAAGGCCTGGGTGACGTCTTCCTGGTCTACAAGCCGTGGGCGCAGCTCGCCGCGCAGGGCACGCAGATCATGGGCGTGAACTCCGACTGGGTGTACCCCTTCGGCGCCATCGTGCCGATCATGCTGCCCCTCCTGTTCGGTGCGGACGGCTACGTCTGGGCGTGGCTGAACATGGTGCTGCTGCTGAACGCCGCGGCCTTCGCGGTGCTGATCGTGGGTCGTGAGCCGCGCCGCCTGATCGCGGCGTGGTGGTGGCTCGGGTTCCTGCTCCTGCTCGGACCGATCGCGGTCGGCCGGCTCGATGCCGTCTCGGCGTCGCTCGCGATCGTCGGACTGCTCTGGCTGACGCTGCATGAGCGCGCCGCCGTCGTCGTGCTGACCGCCGCAACGTGGATCAAGGTCTGGCCCGCAGCGATCCTGCTCGCGGCCGTGGTGGCCCTGCGCTCGCGGTGGCATATCGTCCTCGTCGCCGTGACGACCTCCGCCGTGATCGCGGCGGTGCCACTGATCTTCGGGGCCGGGTGGCACATCCTGAGCTTCATCACTATGCAGACAGACCGTGGGCTGCAGATCGAGGCTCCGGTGAGCACGATCTGGATGTGGCAGGCGGCGTTCGGCGTGCCAGGCGCCGAGGTCTATTACGACCGCGAGCTGCTGACGTTCCAGGTCAGTGGGCAGGGGACCGCGGTCGCGGGCTCGCTGATGAATCCGCTTTTCGCCCTGACGGCGATCGTGGTCATGCTGATCGGTGTCCGGGCGCTGCGCCGAGGGACGCCGTACACGCGGATCCTGCCGGAACTGACGCTCGCGCTCGTGACGGCGTTCATCGCGTTCAACAAGGTCGGCTCGCCGCAGTACGTGGTGTGGCTGGCTGCCCCGGTCGTGATCGGGCTGGCCTACCAGGGGCGCGGATTCCGTACGCCCGCCGTGCTCGTCCTGATCACCGCCGGGCTCACGCAGGTGTTCTACCCGTTCCTCTACGACCTGCTGCTCGTGCCGGAACCCGGGATGGTCGCGGTGCTGACCGTGCGCAACGTGATGTACTTCGTGATACTGGGTTGGAGCATCGCCGCGCTGTGGCGGCGCCGCCACCGCCAGGAGGCGGCAGGCGACCTGGTGCCCGCCCACGCGTGGCCCTTCCGCTCGGCCCCGGATGCGCATCCGGAGCCGGTCGGCGGCAGCGCACGCTGAGAGAAGGAGGAAGACATGCTGGTGGCATTCTCCGTTGCGCCGAGCGGCGGCGAAGGAGCGGACGCATCGGTGCACGACGCGGTCGCCGCGGCGGTCCGCGTGGTGCGCGAGTCGGGGCTCCCGAACCGCACTGACGCGATGTTCACGACCATCGAGGGGGAGTGGGACGAGGTCTTCGATGTGGTCCGCCGGGCCACCGAGGCGGTCGGCCGGTACGGCACGCGGGTCTCCCTCGTGCTGAAGGCCGACATCCGGCCCGGGTACTCTGGCGAGCTCGACGGCAAAGTCGAGCGGCTCGAAGCGGCGCTGGAGCAGGACGACTGACGTGGATGTCTACACCCTGGTCAGCCTGTTCTTCGGCCTGCTCGTCGCTTTCGGCCCCTTCCTCGTGATCGTGGCAGTGCTGGTGGCCGGCGTGCTGCTCGGGTGCGTCATCGTCGCGATCGTGGGCGCCGTGCGCGCCGGGACCAGCCGCCCGGAGGAGACCCGGGATGTGGATGTGGCCGAATTCTTCGAGGAGCAGACCGCGGCCGCAGCCTCCGGCACCACCGACCGAGGCTAAGACGGGCTGTCCTCCGGGAGGATCGGCTCGGCCCGCAACCGCCGGCGCGAAGCC
Source organism: Leifsonia sp. RCC_180 (assembly GCF_058138205.1). NCBI lineage: Bacteria > Bacillati > Actinomycetota > Actinomycetes > Micrococcales > Microbacteriaceae > Leifsonia > Leifsonia sp. RCC_180. The sequence continues at coordinate 3,769,892 of NZ_CP200340.1, forward strand.
ACCTCGGAGGACGCGACGACCAGGACGAGAATCGCGACGGCGCACACGACCGACACCCACGCGGGCAGCCACAGTCCGGCGAGCATCAGCAGCAAGGGGAGCGTGACCGCCGGGATCGCCCAGCGCAGGACCGTCTGCCACGAGTCTCCGAACCGGCGCGCGATGACAGCGTTCGTCACGTAGAACAGGGCGATGCCGCCCCCGAGCGACACCGAGAGCGCGGGCACGAGCGGAACAGCCGGATGGGCGATGGCCGCCGCAAGCGCCGCAGACAACGCCGTGACGCCCGCGAGGAGGAGGAACGGCAGAAAGCCGACGGTGTCCCGGATGCCGCGCATGTCGCCCTTTGCGAGCAGCCGCTCGAGGCCGCTCCGCATGGCGTCCGTACCGTAGAGGAAAAACGACCATGCCAGGCCCGCCGCGATGGCGAGCCCGAGTAACCCCACCACACCGGATGCGATCGTCCAGGTGCTGCTCACGGCGGCCACGACGCTGAGGACGGACTCGCCGAGAACGATGATCACGAGCAACCCGAACCGCTCGGCGAGGTGCTCCACGTTGACGCCCTCGAACGCCCCGGTCGACCAGCGGCTCGTGGTCAACAGCAGGAGCACCACCTCCAGCGCGACCGCGATCGCCCAGAGGATGAAGTCGGCGGGATGCGGCAGCGCGATCGAGACCAGCCAGAGGACCGCCGTGAATCCGTTGTATGCCAGGACCCGGACGCGGGCCGCGGGGCCGGCCGCCCACGACGACTGCACCCAGAGGAACAGGAGCAGGACCCGCAGTGCTCCGTTCCCGGCCGCGAACAGCCAGGCCCGGTCGCCGGCCGCCTCGGGCGCAGCGACCGCCATCGCCCCGATCGGGAGCATGGCGATCAGCATCACGACCGAGAGACGCCGCCGGCTGAACTGCGGGGACAGGTCCACCACGACCGTCAGGTTGACCCACGCCCACCACACCGCGGCGAACAGGGCGACGAAGAGAGCCAAGGTGACGAACGACGGGTGCACATGGAGCACGTGGGCAAGCTGTGCGACCAGGGCGACGAAGACCAGATCGAAGAAGAGTTCCATCCAGTGCACCCGCGAGGGGTCCCTGTCGCCCCAGGCAGCCATGGGGGCAGCGTAGCCGGGTGGAGGGCCGCGGGTCGAAACGATTCGATATAGGCTTGGCGGGTGACCCCCCTTATCGACGGGCCGACGCAGTTGTCGTCGGCCCGCATTCGTCTTGCGCTGCTGGCGCTCGCCCTCGGCGGCTTCGGCATCGGCTCGACCGAGTTCGTCGCGATGGGCCTGCTGCCCAACATCGCGCACGACCTGCTGCCGCAGCTGTACGCGGCCTCCCAGAACGAGGCGAACGCGCAGGCTGGGTGGATCATCTCCGCCTACGCGCTCGGGGTCGTCGTCGGCGCTCCGACCATCGCAGCGTTCGCCGCGCGGTGGCCGCGCAAGAAGCTCCTGCTCTGGCTGCTGGTCGCGTTCACACTCGGCACAGTGGCCTCCGCGGTCGCGCCGACGTTCCAGCTGGTCCTTCTCGCCCGCTTCATCTCGGCGCTGCCGCACGGCGCCTACTTCGGCATCGCCTCCCTGGTCGCAGCCTCCCTGATGGGGCCGGGCAAGCGCGGCCGCGGGGTGGCCTTCGTCCTCTCCGGGCTGACCATCGCCAACGTCATCGGGGTTCCGACGATCACCTGGATCGGTCAGCACAGCGGCTGGCGCATCGCCTACCTGGTGGTCGCCGCGATCTTCGCCCTCACCTTCGCAGCGGTCGCGTTCCTGGTGCCGTGGCAGGCGGGTGACGCCCGCGCGACGGTCAAGAACGAGCTGCGCGCCTTCACCCGGCTGCAGGTCTGGATGGCACTGCTCATCGGCGCCGTCGGGTTCGGCGGCTTCTTCGCCGTCTACACGTACATCGCCCCGATCGTGACGAGCGTGGCCGGCTACCCGGAGTCCTTCGTGCCGTTCGTCCTCGTCGTCGCCGGGCTCGGGATGACCGTCGGCAACATCCTCGGCGGACGCGCCGCCGACCACAGCGTCCCTCGCAGCATGCTGCTGTTCTTCGTGATCCTGCTGATCGGGCTCGGCGTGCTGTGGCTCACCGCCGCCAGCATGGTGGGGCTGATGGTGTCGATCTTCGTCGTGTCGGGCGCGTGCTCGGCGCTCTCGCCGACCATCCAGACCCGCCTGATGGATGTGGCGCGAGACAGTCAGTCCATCGCCGCGGCCCTCAACCACTCGGCGCTCAACATCGCCAACGCGTCGGGCGCCTTCCTCGGCGGGCTGACCATCGCGGCAGGCCTCGGCTACCTGTCACCGGTCGTCGTCGGTGCGGTCCTCGCGATCGCCGGTCTCGGCCTCGCGTTGGCCTCCTTTGGAATCGACCGTTCCCGGGTCCGGCGCGGCGTGAACACCGGCGCGGTGCAGGCGCAGCGGCCGGAACCAGTGCGCGTCGACTGACGCGTCGCCGGCCGGGTGATGTGGGTCTCCGCAGCCATCGCCGACGGCACCTTGACCTGAATCGACAGGGAACGACGCGGTTGGCGCCGAAAAGCGGTCAGGCTGAGCGGGCCGTGTCGTCCCGCCCCTATGCTGACCAGGTTCTATAGGAATCTGGAATTGATGAGGTGCAGCAGTGGGGCGATCGGTCGGTGTTGATTCTGGGCAGTTGCGGGCGGGTGCGAAGGTGTTGCATTCGGCTGTCGCTGTGTATAGGCCGTCCGTGATCGACTCGGACGGGTTCGGCGCGGGGGTGTCGCGGGGCGGGATCGACGGGTTCGAGCGGTATTGGGTTCCGGGTGTCTCGGCCGTGACGGAGAGTTTTGCGGCGCTGGGGGATGCCCTGAAGGCTGCGGCGGATTCGTGTGAGCAGCGTGATGCCGCCGACGCTGAGCGTTTCCGGAGTGGTGGGGGCGAGTATTTTGGGTTCTAGGGCGTCGGACTGGTCTCCGGTCGGGTTCGATGAGGACCCGACGCCGGGGGAGCACGACACGGTCGGGATAGCGGCGACCGATTTGCGCACCGTGTCGGATTTGCTGATGCATCAGGCGGCTGAGGCGGACCGGGTGTTGAACACGATCCTGGGGACGTCGTCGTGGTCGGGTTTGGCTGCTGAGGCGTTCTCTGAGCGGTTGCGGGCGGTGAAGGCTGCTGCGCTGGACACGGCGGCACGGCACGCGGAAGGTGCTGCTGCAACGCGTGTCTGGGCCGCCTCGATGGAGGACGCTCAGGGCGAGGCGGATGCGGCGTTGCACGAGGCGGTGCAGGCGCTAGAAGACGTGGAGGCGGCGGAAGCCTCAGTCATGGCACTGGGTGCTGAGCATGCTGTGCTGCTTGCGGCGTTGAGTGCGGTGGAGAAGGCGTATCGGTCGCCGGAGAAGCCGCCGCCCGGGAAAGCGGCTCCGTCAGCGTCCGAGCTGACCGCGGCGCGGAAGCGAGAGCATGCTGTCGACGAGCGGTTGGTCCACGCCAACTCTTTGCTCGAGGACGCGCAGGAGCGTCTGGCGAGGGCGAAGCGGAAAGCGGCGCAGGCTAAACACGAGTACGACGCCGGCGAGAAGTCGTTCGCTCATGCCCTGGATGCCACCCATCACGGTGCTCTCGCGCATCCCTCGAAACCGGAGTTGAAGGCGTTCACCTCCACGATCGGCAAACTGGCCACGATCGATCCGTCGGCGAGTGTGAACTCAGTACTGATGGATTCGTTGACCCGGTTGACCCCGGCCGAGCTGGCGGCGCTGGTCGCGGAAGACCCGAAACTGTTGCAGGAGTTCTGGCAGCACCCGCCCTCCCCGGACAAGGTCGCGAAGTGGTGGTCCAGCCTCGGTGCGGCCGATTCCCCGGCGAAGGCGGCGCTAATCAAGGCGGTGCCAGGCATCCTGGGTAACCTGGCCGGGCTGCCGTATTCAGTCCGCAACACCTGCAACCTGGCCGCGTACAGAGACGCACAAGCTCACAGGGCAAAGCTCACCGCGGAACAGCGCAAAGTGGTCGACGCGTTGGCGAAGGTGCTCAACAAGGGCTCAGCATCGTTGGTGTGCTTCAACCTGGATGCGTCCGTGCCGATGGTCGCCGTCGGATACGGGGACCTGGACACTGCGGACACGGTCACCTGGGCCGCCCCGGGGATGCTGTCCGATGCCGCCGACGCCACCACAAGCTGGTCCCAGTCCGCTTGGAATCTGTTCGACCAGCAGAACAGCCTGGATGGTCGTTCGCATGGTGTGGTGGGCTGGTTGGGGTATGACACTCCAGACATGGTCAGTGTGAACAATCCGGCGTCGGCGCAGGACGGGGCGTGGCGGTTCGCCACCGAGCTGGATGGCACGCACGCTGCTCGTGCGGCGAACCGGGCAGTGCCTGTCCCGTATGTGTCGGTGCTGGCCCATTCGTATGGGACGACGATGGCGGCGGACGCGTTGACGCATACGAAGTATCAGGTGGATTCGTTCACGATGCTGGGCTCCGCGGGAATTGACACGAGCGTGGTGCACTCGTTGACGGATCTGCATGTGAAGCAGGCGGGCGGGTCTCCTGCGATCTACACCACAGCGGCGAGGCTGGATTTCCTGGCCCCGTTCGGTTCGGCAACAGCGGGGCGTGCGGAGCCTAACCCGGAGGCGACCCATTCCCCGGGTGCGCTTCTGGCGCCGGGGATCGTGGTCAAACCGCCGAAGTCGATGCCGGGTGCGCAGTCTTTCTCCTCAGAAGGCGCTGTGCTGCCTGGTGGTGAGGTGTTGAAACAAACCCGGGGGCACAGTGCGCTGGGCGATACACCGAACGGGTCGGATCCGCTCAACGGCACCGCGCCAGAAGGCCACGGTTACCTCGACCCGGACACGGAGGCTCTCTGGAACGCAGGGCTTACGTCGATCGGTCGACCGGGCGAGGTCGCCGATGGGGCGAGGCCGACCCGGTGAGCGGCCCGTCGGGAACAAGTGTTGGTCGTTTCGTGAAATCGATGGGTCTGGCTGTGGTGACGGTTATGACGGTGTCGTTACTTGGAGGTTGTATGTCTGTTCCTGCTGTCAGTGGCCCGCACGCTATGCAAAGCCCGGGCACCCCGCAGAAGGCGATCACGCAACTGCTCACCCAGTACGTGGACCTCACCGAGGCCGCCATCGCCGCCACCGGCGTCACCGACGGGTGGATGAGCGGTGCGATCCAGGAGCACAAACCGTGGGACCCGGCCTCTGAAGACTTACATCTGGCACCGTGCTCCAGCGTCGGCTCGGATGACGCCTCTCAGATCGATGACTCAGTTGCTCACCTCGCGTTCGAACATGACCCTCACCCCATCGCGGACAAGCTCACCGCGTACTGGAAGAGCCAAGGGTTCACGGTTGAGCGAACCGTCGACTGGACCAGCCCCTCGGGAACCATCGGTATCGCAATCCGTGCCACCCGCGCAGACGGTGTCTACTACGGACTCACCGCCACAAATGAACAAGTAGCTATCAGAGTCTCCACGGAGTGCTCCACCGACTCCTCCATCGATGACTGGGCGGAGGCCCGGGTGCAGAAACGCCTGGACTCCCTCCACCCGACACCCAGCGCGCCCGCGCCTTCTCCGACCTCCACCGCGGCGCCGTTGCCCTCTTCAGCGGGGATGCCGGACGCCAATGGATGGTTCTGGTGATCGATCGTTAGTGACGCGGCGTACGATGCGACGACGCGGCGGAGGCGTCCGCTGAGCTCGCGGCCCGCATGCCGGGCCCGGACTCCCACCCACGGCAGCATCGAAGGCTGGCGACGGCCGCTCAGCGGCTTGCCGCTCAGTCGTTCTGGAGCAGGATGCCGTCCTGGATCGCGCGCTTCCGCAACGCCACCTTCGTCCCGACGTCGTACCCGGCGACCCGGTACTTCTCGCGGATGCGCTTCAGGTAGCTCTTTGCCGTCTCGTCCGAGATGCCGAGCTGGAACGCCACCGCCTTGACCGGCTCGCCAGCGCCGTACAGCGCCATGACCCGGCGCTCCTGGGCGCTCAGCTTCGGTGCTCCGCCGACCTCACCCGCGTTCAGCGCGAGGTCGAGCTCCGTCGAGATGAACGACTCGCCCTTGCGGGCGGCGCGGATCGCCTCGACGATCATCTCCGCATCCTCGCTCTTCACCAGGTAGCCCATGGCGCCGGCCGCGAGGGCCTCGCGCACGACCGCCGGCTCGGAGTACGTGCTCATGAGCACGGTCGCCACACCGGTCGTCTTGAGGGTCGACAGCTTGAGCGAGATCGGGATGTTGTCCTTCAGGTCGAGATCCAGCAGGACCACGTCGACCGGGAACTCGGGATGCGTCAGCAGTTCCGGCCAGCTGGCGACGGCCGCGACCATGCGGATGTCGTCCGCGACGCTGCGGATCCACTCGGTCAGTGCTCCGAGGAGCATCTTGTGGTCGTCGACGATCGCGATCCGAATCGGCGGTTCCTCAGCCATGGGGTGCCTCTCTCTCTGCCGGTCCAGCCGGGTCACATCAGCTCGGCTGACGTGTCGCTCACCGTGGTGATCTCGATGTGCAGTGTCGATCCGGAGAACGACTCGACGTAGCGGCCTACTTTACGGATAGCTTGCCATGCCGCCGGGTCTACCCCGTTTCGCGGCACACCGCTGGTCGAGATCGCGATCGTCATCGTCGCGCGCGGATTGGACGTGCGGGGATACGTCCCGACGGGCCGTGCGAGGTCGAGCGTCAGCGTGCGCGGCTGCCCGGCGCCGGTCCGCACGGGGTCGCTGATCAGCAGCCACACCGCGGTGAGGAGCCCGTCGCGCTGGTCCCGGCTGAGGCCGGCGGCGAGGCCGTCGGGGTCCGTGAGGGTGACCGACGGACCCAGCAGGGCCGATTCGGTGACCGCGTGGTAGAGCCAGGTCTCCTTGCGGCCCTGGATGAGATGGAGGCGCAGTTCGGTGGCGATGCTGGCCGCCGCATCCGCCGTGTCCTGATCGAGCGGGAGGGCCGTGCGTCCGGTCGCGACGCCGTCGAGGAGGCGCTCGGCGGCGAGGTCGAGCCGGGCGAGCTCCTCCGAGGCGAGCATCCCGATCGCGTAACCGGGGGAGACGACGGTGCTCTGCACCTGGACCAGGTCGAGTTCGAGTTGCACGAGCGTGCGCAGTGACCGCACGATCTGGACGCCCACGACCGGCGGCGCCACGGCGATGGCGACGGTGACGAGCCCGGGGCCGAGGAGCTGGGGGTCGGGAATCGCGCGCGCGATCACGACGGCCAGGAGGACGCCGCCGAGTACGCCGGCCGCGATCACGATGTCGCGCGCCGGTCGCACGGGCACGCACAGCAGCAGGGCGGGGCCGACCGCCGCCGCAGCCGTGAGGGGCGCGGTGGCGCCCCCGACCGGCCAACTTCCTGCGATGTCGAGCGCGACCGCGGCCGCCCAGACCGCGAGGGCGCCCAGGAACAGCCACAGGGGCAGCTCGTCCGGCAGCCGGAAGCGGAGGACCAGGGCGGCGACCAGCGTGACGGCGACGAGCACCCAGGCCGCGACGGAGAGCCCGAGCATCGGGTACTCGGAGACGTTCAGCCCGAAGAGGATCAGGAGGAAGGCGATCAGCGCCACCGTGGCGACGTTGAAGCCGACGTCGAGGCGTGCCCGGCCGAGCGCATCCCGCTCGTCGCCGGCAGCCACGCGGCCTATCGAGCTGCGGGGGACCATCCGCTCGTCGACGCGGGTCACTTCGGCACCTCGAGCACGACGGTCGTGCCGCTGCCGGGGGAGGAGAAGAGTCGTGCGTTGCCGCCGACATCCCGCAACCGCGCCACGATCGACTCCGTGAAGCCCAGCCTGCCGCTGTCGATCGTCGCCACGTCGAACCCCTTGCCGGCGTCGGTGACCATCGCGCGCACGTTGGCCTCGTCGTCGGTGATCGTCACATGCGCTTCCTTCACGCCCGAATGCCGCCGGACATTCTCCAGGCACTCGCCGAGGGCGAGGAGGAAGGCGTCGAGCACGTCGCTCGGGAGGAGCACCTGTCCGGCCCCGTGCCAGTTGACCTCCAGCCCCATCCGGCGGAAGCGCTGCTTCACCGACTCGAGGGTGTTGCCGAGCGTGGACTCCTCCACCGGCTTCAGCTTGTAGTCGCCCGAGCGCGAAGGGTCGGGTGTGAAGCCGAGCCGCAACTGCCGCAAGAGGGCCGCATCCTCCGCCGCCTGCTCGCGCAGTGCGCCGTGGCTGACGCCGACGCCGGAGTGGGCGAGCAGGGTGAGAGTCGCAAGCACCGTGTCGTGCAGCAGGCGGGCGCTCTGACGGCGCCGTGCCTCGGTCTCGCTCGCCTGGCGCTCGACGCGGTACGCGCGGCTCATGGTCGAGATGCGCTTGAGGGTTCGTGGGACCGTGCGCGAGAGCCACACGCCGGTGGCTGTGAGGGCGATCCAGCCGGTCATCGTGAAGACAAGAGGTTCGATCATCCGCGAGCCGGTCATCCCGAGGGTCACGCCCAGCGCGGCAACGGTCAGGGCGGCCGAGGCGACGAGCAGGACCAGCCGGGCGCGGGAGGTCACGGCGACCACGCAGATGCACGCCACCGACGCCGCACCGATCACGCCGACCGCACTGATCGCCGAGGGGCCGAGGGCCGTGCCCGGGAGGAGGTGGAGCAGGATGAGCGCGAGGCCGCAGACCACGATGACCCACATCCACAGGGTCAAGCGGAGCAGCGCGGCGAGCTGGTATTGCGCGACGCCGAGGCACACGATCAGCACCACGGAGGCGAGGTACAGGGGGAGCGGGAGCGAACCGGGGACGCTCAAGCAGAGCAGGGCAGTGACCGTGGCTGTCAGACCGACGGTGCGGGCCGTCGCCGCCAGGAGCCGGTCACGCTCCTTCTGGATGCGCGACATGCCCCTCCATCCCTCGTCAGTCAGCGAGCAGCCGCCTCAGCTGGGCGCCGACGGCGTCGTCTTCGATCAAGAACCCGTCGTGGCCGAAGTCCGAGCGGATCACCACTGGAACTCTACCGTCCAGCGTGTCCGGAACATGGTAGGCGATCTGCTTCTGTCCCTCGACGGGGAACAGCCGGTCGCTGTCGATCCCGACGACGAGGGTGCGGGCGGTCACCCGCGACAGGGCCGCAGCGAGCCCGCCACGGCCGCGCCCGACATCGTGGGAGTTCATCGCTTCGACCAGCGTGAGGTAGCTGTTGGCGTCGAAGCGGCGGGTGAACTTGTTGCCGTGGAAGTCGAGGTACGACTCGACGGCGAAGCGGCCGCCGCCGCCCAGCGGGCTGATGCCGCTCTGCCAGGCGCGCTCGAAGCGGACGTTCAGCTCGGACGGGCTGCGGTAGTTCAGCAGCGCCATCCGGCGCGCGAGGGCGAGCCCGCGATGCGGTCCGTTGCCGTCGCCGGCGTCGTAGTACTGACCGCCGCGGAAGAGCGGGTCGGTGCGGACCGCCTCGATCTGCACCGAGTTCAGCGCGATCTGGTCGGCGGTCGAATGCGGGGGAGCGGCGATGACGGCAAGCCGCTCGACCCGATCCGGGTACATGACCGCCCACTCCAGCGCCTGCATCCCGCCCATCGAGCCGCCGATGACGGCCGCCCAGCGGTCCACCCCGATCGCGTCGGCGAACGCCGCTTGCGCGGCCACCTGGTCGCGGATGGTCGTGAAGGGGAAGCGCGCGCCCCACTCGGCGCCGTCGGGCGCGAGCGACGCGGGACCGGTCGTGCCCTGGCAGCCGCCCAGCATGTTGGGTGCCACGACGAACCAGCGGTCCGTGTCGATGGCCTTGCCGGGGCCGATGATGCCCTCCCACCAGCCAGGTGTGCGGTGCCCGCGGGCCGCCGGCCCGACCGCGTGCGAGTCGCCGGTCAGCGCGTGCAGCACAAGCACGGCGTTGTCGCGCTCGGCAGTCAGCTCGCCCCAGGTCTCATACGCGACCCGGACGAACGGGAGGCTGTCGCCGCTCTCGAACGAGAAGGCGCCGATCCCGGCGAACTGACGGTCACCCGGTGCGTCCGACTCCTTCCAGGCGCCGCTCGCGGGCGGCTTGCCGAGCAGCGTCCGCGCCTGGGCGTCCGTGATGAAACTCGACGGCGCCGTGTCGGCGGATGTCTGCCACTCCATAGCGTCCATTCTCCCGGAGCCGGCGCGCTTGCTGGTCTGTGTTACGCGCTACGCCATTGCGGCCATGCCTCCGCGGCGCCCACATCGGGCGTGGTACCTCTGATGTTTCATCGAAAATTTGGGAGTCCTGTGCTGATTTTCATCACCATCGGCATTGTCGGGCTGGCCGTGCTGTTGCTTGCGGCTGTCTTCGGCGAACTCTTCGATCTGCTCGACGGTGGCGTTTCAGGCACCGGTCTCGGTGCTGGGCTATCCGTCTTCGGCGCATCGGGCGTCCTCGTTATCGCGCTCGCCTTGCCGGTCGTTGTCGCATACGTTGTGGCGATCGCTGTGGGAATTGTGACGCTCGTCTGCGTGCAGACAGTCATCCGCCGTCTGAAGCAGACAGAAGACACCGGCACCAACGATCCGACCGGCCTTACCGGGGTGGCCCGCACCCGCGTCTACCGTGAGGGAGGCGAGGTCAGCCTGGACGGCCCGTACGAGCTGGAGACACGGCTTGCGACTAGTGCTGAGGACATCCCGGCGGGCGGACTGGTGCGGGTCGTCTCACTGAGCGGGTCTCGCGTTCGGGTCGAAGCGCTGGACCTCACCAACCACCGAAAGGACTGAATCCATTGGATGCATACATCGGGGTGATCGCGGTGCTCGTGATCGTCGTCGCCGTGATCTCCGTCTTCATCTTCATCAGCAAACGCATCCGCCGGGTCGCGCCGAACGAAGCGCTCGTGGTCGTGGGCCGGGGAACGGGCCGTCCGACCGCCGCGGACGAACACGGCCCCAGGGTCGTGATCGGCGGACGAGTGTTCATCTGGCCCATCCTGCAGCAGGGATTCTCAATCTCCCTCGAGCAGCGGCAGATCGGCATCGTCGTGGAGGGTGTCGACGCGAACTTCATCAAACTGGCGATCCATGCGAGCGTCAACTTCAAGGTCTCCGGAACCCCGGAGGGCGTCCGGAGGGCCGCCCAGCGGTTCCTCGACCAGCAGGACTCGCTGACCCAGATCATCCAGCAGTCCCTGGAGGGCTCGCTTCGGTCGATCATCGGCAACATGCCGGTCACCGAGATCATCTCCAATCGAAATGCGCTGTCGGAGGGTGTGGTCGAGGCAACCAAGATGGATCTCGCCGAACAAGGTCTTCAGGTGGACCTTCTCAACATCTCCGACATCTCCACACCGGGGACTACGTATCTGGCCGATCTCGGCCGTGCCGAGGCGGCCTTGGCGAGGCAGAACGCCGAGATCAAGGAGGCCGGGACGGCGAGGGAGAGCGAGTTCGCACGCATCGAGGCGGCCGAGCAGATCGCCGAGCGGCAGAAGGACCTGAGCCTCAAGCAGGCGGCCATCAAGGCCGAGACCGATCGCGCCAACGCTGAAGCGGCCGCCTCCGGGCAGTTGGCGCAGGCGGAACAGGAGCGACTCGTCGCGACCGAGGAGCGAGAAGCCCTCGCCGAGAAGGCGAAGGTGGAGCAGGAACGCCTCGATATCGAAGTGCGGAAACCCGCGGAGGCCGATGCGTATGCGACGGTCCAGCGCGCGCAGGCCGAGCGTGATGCGACGAACGCTGCCACGGAGGCCGATGCCTTCAAGCGGCGGACGATCGCAGAAGCTAACAAGATCGCCGCCGTTCAGGATGCCCAGGCCGCAGCAGAATCGGTAAGGCTCGCGGGCGAGGCGGAACGGGATCGCCAGGTGGCGATGGCGACGGGTGTGCGCGCCGAGGGTGAGGCTCGAGCTGCGGCGATCGAGGCCGAGGGACTTGCGGAGGCGCGCGCGACAGACGCCAAGGCGGAGGCACTGCGGAAGCTGGGTGACGCCGGCCTTGCATCGGAGATCATCGAGCGGCTGCCCGAGATCACCCGCGCTGTTGCTGAGCCGCTCGGGAACATCGATTCGCTGACCGTGATCAGCACCGACGGAGCTTCCGCGGTGACGAAGACGGTGGGACAGGTGGTCAGTCAGGTGCCGGCGGTCGTGAAGGACCTCACCGGCATCGACCTGGGCGCTGTCCTCGGGTCGATCGCTGGAGGTGCGCTCGTCTCGGCAGGCGGCCCGGCGAAGGAATCGGTAGTGTCAACGCGCTGATCCTCCACGAGAGCCGCCGAATACGCGAAGACTGCACGCGAAACCGGAGTTTCGCGTGCAGTCTTCGCGTACTGGATGGGGTGAGGAAGGGACGTTACGCGCGCGCAGCCTCCGCCACCGAGCGGGCGGCGGCAAGCCCGGCGGTGAGGTCCGCCTTGAGGTCGTCGACGTTCTCCAGGCCCACCGAGAGGCGCACGAGGCCCGGCGTGACGCCCGCGGTGAGCTGCTGCTCCGGGGTCAGCTGGGAGTGCGTGGTCGACGCCGGGTGGATGACGAGGCTGCGCACGTCGCCGATGTTGGCGAGGTGGCTGAACAGCGAGAGGTTGTCGACGAGGGCCGCGCCCGCATCCACACCGCCCTTCAGCTCGAACGACAGCACCGCGCCGACGCCCTTGGGCGCGTACTTGTTGGCGGTGGCGTACCAGGGGCTCGTCGGCAGGCCCGAGTAGTTCACCGTCGCGACGTCGGGGTGCGACTCGAGGAACTCCGCGATCTCCTGCGCGTTCTGGGTGTGACGCTCGACGCGCAGCGAGAGGGTCTCGATGCCCTGGATGAGCTGCCAGGCGCTCGCCGGAGCGATGGCCGCACCGAGGTCGCGGAGCAGCTGCACGCGCGCCTTGATGATGTAGGCGAGACCGTCGCCGACCGCAGCCGTGTAGCTGGCGCCGTGGTACGACGGGTCCGGCTCGGTGAGCCCCGGGAACTTCTCGACGTTCTTCGACCACTCGTACGTGCCACCGTCGACGATGATGCCGCCGATGACCGTGCCGTGTCCGCCGAGGAACTTCGTCGCCGAGTGCACGATGATGTCGGCACCGTGCTCGAACGGGCGGATCAGGTACGGGGTCGCGATCGTATTGTCGACGATCAGCGGGACGCCGGCCTCGTGCGCCACGCCGGCGACGAGCTCGATGTCGAGGATGTTGATCTTCGGGTTGCCGATGGTCTCGGCGAAGAACAGCTTCGTGTTCGGGCGGACAGCGCGGCGCCACTCCTCGGCGTCGTCCTGGTTCTCCACGAACGTCGTCTCGATGCCGAGCTTCGCGAGCGTGTACTTGAACAGGTTGTACGTGCCGCCGTAGATCGAGCTGGAGGAGACGATGTGGTCGCCCGCCTGGGCGATGTTCAGCACCGCGAAGGTCTCGGCCGCCTGGCCGGACGCGACGAGGAGGGCCCCGGTGCCCCCTTCGAGCGCGGCGACGCGCTCCTCGACGACGGCCTGCGTCGGGTTCTGGATGCGCGTGTAGATGTTGCCGAACTCGGCCAGCGCGAAGAGGTTCTTGGCGTGCTCGGCATTGTTGAACACGTACGAGGTGGTCTGGTAGATCGGGGTGGCGCGGGCGTTCGTCACCGGGTCCGGCGCGGCGCCGGAGTGGATCTGCTTGGTTTCGAACTGCCAGTCGGCGGCATCGGTCATGGCGTCTCTCCTTCGGGTGTGAGGTCCAGAGTGTGCAAGCGGTCTGCCACCGCTGTCGTCAAGCAGGCTATTCGGGGGCCCGCGCGGGAGCAACGTATCCGAAACACGCCGTAACCCGCCACAATGTGCTCATGGGTAGACGGGTTGTCGTGACGGGAGCGAGTTCGGGGATCGGAGCGGCGGCCGTGCGCACGTTCCGTGCGGAGGGCTGGGACGTGGTCGGCGTCGCCCGGCGGCAGGACCGCCTGGACGCGCTCGCCGAGGAGACCGGCGCGGAGGTGTTCGTCGCCGACCTGACGAAGCAGGAGGAGGTCGACGCCCTGCGCGACCACCTGGCGGCGACCGGCGGCATCCACGCGCTCGTCAACAACGCGGGTGGCGCCCACGGCCTCGACTCGGTGGAGTCATCCAGCGTCGACGACTGGGTCTGGATGTACGAGATCAACGTCATCGCCACCAAGCGGGTGATCTCGGCGCTGCTGCCGTTGCTCCGACGGGGTGCGGCGGAGACCGGGCACGCCGACATCTGCGTCGTCACTTCCATCGCCGGCCTCACCGCCTATGTCGGGGGCGGCGGCTACAACGCCGCCAAGTTCGCCGAGCACGCCCTCACCGAGGTGCTGCGCCTCGAGCTGAACGGCGAGCCGATCCGGGTGGTCGAGGTGGCCCCGGGGATGGTCGCGACCGAGGAGTTCTCACTCGTGAGGTTCGGGGGCGACCAGGCGAGGCGCGACGCGGTCTACGAGGACGTCCCCGAGCCGCTCTCGGCCGAAGATGTCGCCGGGACGATCGTGCACGCGCTGACCCTTCCGCGGCATGTCGACCTCGACCTGATCGTCGTGAAGCCGGTGGCGCAGGCCGCGCCGTACCGGCTTCACAAGGGCGAGCTCAGCGTCAAGGACTGACATGGCGAAGGAGGAGGTGAACCCGAGACGCGACCGCTGGGAACGGGCGACCGCCTGGCCCGGGGTCGCCGCGAGCGTCCTCTTCCTCATCGCGTACTCCTGGAACATCCTCGAGGAGCACAAATCGCGTGCACTGACCGTCACCCTGATCGCCATCCTGGTCGTCGTCTGGCTGTTCTTCCTCGGCGACTTCGTGATCCGGCTGATGCTGTCGAAGGACAAGGGGTCCTTCGTCCGGCACAACCCGGTCGATCTGCTCTCCGTGTTCCTGCCCATGGCGCGGCCGTTCCGTCTGCTGACGAGCCTGCATCGCATCCCGGCCCTCGGCGGCGATTCCGGATCGCACCTCCGGCGGCGGGTGATCATCACCGCAGCCAGCTTCATCGTGATGTTCATCTACGTCATCTCGCTCGCCGTGTTCCAAGCCGAGCGGTACGCGCACGGGTCCAATATCCGCTCGTTCGGCGACTCGGTCTGGTGGGCCTGCGTCACGATGTCGACGGTCGGCTATGGCGACTACTACCCCGTGACGATCCAAGGGCGCGTCCTCGCGGTCGTCCTGATGATCGGAGGGATCGTGATCGTCGGAACTGCGAGCGCCACGATCGTCAGCTACCTCACCGACCGCACGCAGCGGTTGCGCGCCGAACGGGAACGCAATCACCCGCGCGACAGCGGTCACGACCGGGGCTGAGCCGCAGGTTCACTCCGCAGCCACGTCGACGCAGGCGCGCAGCAGCTCCAGCGCCTGCCGCCCGTCCCGCACCGTGAACTCCTGGCGATCGCCGGCGCGATCGCGCACCGCCCGCTGCAGCAGTTCGGCGTGCTCCGGCCAGCGTTCGGCGGCGTAGTCCGCGGCGGCCGTCTTCGAGAGCACTTCGCCGGTGTCGATCGTCGCGACCAGCCGGATGGGGCCGAGCGCCACCCAGCGGACCGTCTCGGGGCGGAGCGGCGATCCCTCCTCCCGCCCGGCCAGTTCCTGCTCGAGGCTCTCGCCGATGCGCTGCCAGTAGTCGAGCAGGTTCTGGCGCGAGAACGCGACAACGCCCTCCTGGGTCCCGGCGTAGCGATCGGCCACCGGGGTCCAGATGACGTCGCCGCCGTCGACGACGCCCTGCACGCCCGACTCCAGCTCGCGCCAGGTGATCCAGCTAAGCTGCGCCCCCTCCAGCTGCGACACCAGCACCCCCTCCACGACCTGCGGCGCGGTCTGGATGACCTCCGGCCCGCGGGCGAGTTCCGACTCGGTCAGGTACACGCCGTCGATGTGCGGATCCGAGGCCGCATGCAGTTCGGCGAGGGCCGGGAGGTCGTTCACCGGGTCGCGGGTGACGACGAAGACGACGTCGATGTCGGAGACTCCGGGATGCCAGTCCCCGGTGGCGGCGGAGCCGGTCACGACCGCACGGCTGACCAGCCCCGGCGCCCGGCGCCGTTGTTCGAGCAGGAACTCGGTGAGCGCGTCGGCGACGGCGGGAGGCAGCTGGTCGTTCATGTCACTCCTGGGCGGATAGCACGGGCTCGCCGGGCTCGATCGTTTCGGCGTCCGCGAAGGCGAGTCGCGGCACGAAGAAGAGGAGCACCGCGGCGACCAGCGCGCCGAGGCCGCAGATGGTCCAGACGGTCATGTAACCGAGGAGGCTCGCGGCGGTGGCCGTCACGGTCGCGGCGCCCGCGAGCAGCACGACGCCGAACACCGCCGAGGCGAACGATCCGCCGATCGTCTTGGTGGTGTTCGTGAGGGCAGTGGCGACGCCGGTCTGGCCGCGTGGCGCTGCGGCGGCGGCAGCGGCCGGGAGCGCGCCGACCAGAGCGCCCGAGCCGATGCCCGCGATCGCCATGTTGGTGAACACCTGCCAGGTCTCGAGGTGGAAGGGCAGGAAGAGCAGGTAGCCGATCGCGACCAGGAACGACGCGCCGATCAGGGTCACCCGCGGCGTCAGCCACGACGAGACCACCGGGAACAGCAGCGCGCCGACGATCATCGAGATCAGGTAGGCGCCGATCAGGATGCTGCGCTGGCCGGCCGAGAGTCCGAGCCCGTAGCCGTTGGCCGGGTCGGTCCCCGCGTAGGTGCTGAGGGGCGCCTGCGCGCCGAGCAGGCTGATCCCGATGAGGCCCGCCGTGAGCTGCACCGGCCACATGGACGGGCGGCGCAGCACCCGCAGGTCGATCGCCGGATCGGCCTGCCTCAGCTCCCACCGGCCGAAGGGGATGAACGCGAGCACGCCGAGGACGATGAGCGCCCAGACCCACCAGGTGCCGACTCCGTTGAGGCGCAGGAAGGTGAGTCCCGACGTGATGAGCAGAAGGCCGAGCGCGAGGAGCGTGAACCCGATGCCGTCGAGGATGCGGCCCGGCCCCGGCTCCGACTCGGGCACGCCGAACAGGATCGCGAAGAAGACGAGCGTGACGGCGACCGCCGGCACGATCAGCGTCAGCGTGACGTCGCCGCCGAACGCTTCGAACAGGAGGCCCGCCCCGATCGCGCCGACGATGGCCCCGGCCTCGAGGGCGACGACGAGCAGCCCTGCCGCGCGTCGGGTCCCCGACGCGGCGCTCCCCGTCCGGCGTCCCCGGTCGAAGATCAGCGCCACCTCCAGCGGCAGCCAGACGACGTAGAAGCCTTGGAGCGCGAACGCGATCAGGTAGGTGGCGAAGTCGCCGGAGAACGCGAGCGCCCACGTCGAGAGGGCGGTGAGGGCGGTGGCGATGAGCAGGATGCGCTTGTGCCCGAACATGTCGCCGAGCTTCGCGAGCACCGGCACCACCAGGGCCGAGAGCAGCAGCTGCGCGGCCTCGAACCAGTTGTAGTCGGCGTCGTGGATGCCCAGATGCTGCACGATGTCGGAGATCAGCGGGACGTAGTACCCCTGCAGGATGCCGCTGGTCAGCTCCACCAGGGCGAGCCAGCCGATGAGGCCCGCCGCCGCGCCGATCGCGACGGTCGCCCTGCGTTGGGCCGACGTCTTCTCCGAGGTCATGCGCGGATGCTAACACCCGCATGGCCCCGGTACGGTAGAGCAATGGCCAGCGAACTCGACGATTCCGGTGCAGACGTTCTCCAGGAGACGGAACGCGAGGTACTGGGATGGCTGGAGTTCGGTGAGGCGTCCCGCCACCTGGCCGGCGAGGTCGTCGAGTCCGGCTTCGAACCGGACATGGTCGTGGCGATCGCGCGCGGCGGCCTCCTGCTTGCGGGCGCCATCTCCTACGCCCTCGGAATCAAGGCCTGCGGCGCGCTGAACGTCGAGTTCTACACCGGCGTCGACACGCGCCTCCCGGAGCCGGTCGTGCTTCCTCCGCTGCTCGACTCGGCCGCGCTCGACGCCAAGCGCGTCCTGCTGGTGGATGACGTCTCCGACTCGGGTCGAACGCTCGCCATGGTGGTCGACCTGATCGCCGCCTCGGGCGCGGACGTCCGCACCGTGTGCCTGTACTCGAAGCCGAGGACCGTGCTCGAGCCGGACTTCGTGTGGCGTCGCACCGATCGCTGGATCACGTTCCCGTGGTCGGCGCTCCCGCCGGTCACCGCAGCGACCCACTGAGGCCGCGCGTGCCGAAGTCCCTGGCCGAGCTGGCCGCCGACGGCGCGATGGACCCGGGATGGGCCACTGCGCTCGAACCCGTCGCCGACCGCATCGCCGCGATGGGGGAGTTCCTCCGCGCCGAGGTTGCGGCGGGCCGTCCGTACCTGCCGGCGGGTGACGCCGTCCTTCGGGCGTTCCGGGCACCCCTTGCGGATGTCCGCATCCTCATCGTCGGCCAGGATCCGTACCCGACGCCCGGGCACCCGATCGGCCTCTCCTTCGCGGTGGATCGCCACGTGCGTCCGCTGCCGAGGAGCCTGCAGAACATCTACCGCGAGCTGCGCGACGACCTCGGGGTGGTCCCGCCGCCGCACGGCGACCTGAGCGCGTGGTCCGACCACGGCGTGATGCTGCTCAACCGCGTCCTCACAGTCCGCCCGGGCGAGCCCGCGTCGCACCGTGGGAAAGGATGGGAGGCGGTGACCGAGCACGCCATCCGCTCGCTCGTCGCCCGGGGCCGGCCGTTCGTGTCGATCCTTTGGGGGAGGGACGCCTCCACTCTGAAGCCGCTGCTCGACGGCAACCCGGTCATCGAATCGGCGCACCCGAGTCCGCTTTCGGCTTCCCGCGGGTTCTTCGGGTCGAAGCCCTTCTCCCGGGCGAACGCCCTGCTCGAGCGCGCAGGCGAGAAGCCGGTGGACTGGTCGCTCGAACCGTAACCCGCACGCAATACGGGCGACGTAGGCTTGTTGCCGTGCTGGAAGAGGAATACGAGCCGCGTCGCGTCCTGCCGCCGCACCTGCGCAAGCAGGAGCCGGCGGAGACGCCGTTCGAGTACGCCATCCGCGAGGCGCGACCGGAAGACCTTCCGCACATCCGCGAGATCTACAACCACTACGTGGCCAACAGCACCGTCACCTTCGACGAGGATGCTATGACGCTGCGCGAGTGGAAGAGCAAGTTCGCCTACCTGAAAAAGCTCGGGATGCCGTTCATCGTGGCCGAGTCGCCGAAGGGACAGATCCTCGGCTACGCACTGGTGCAGCCGTGGAAGCAGAAGCGCGCCTACCGCTACACCGTCGAGAACTCGATCTACCTGGGCGCTGCGTCGACCGGGAAGGGCCTGGGACCTGTGCTCATGCAGGAGCTGATCGACCGCTCCAAGGCAGCAGGCCTCAAGGAGATCATCGCCGTCATCGCCGACAAGGGCGCCGACGCCTCGATCAGGATGCACGAGAACTTCGGCTTCACCGAGATCGGCCGGATGGGGCGCGTCGGCTACAAGTTCGACCGGTGGCTGGGCACGGTCCTGATGCAGAAGTCGCTGAAGTAGAACTTCTCACTCACGGGCTCCCGCCGTCGGCGGCTGACCGGCGCTAGGCTCGCGGCGTGACCACCATGACACCCGGAACCGGACAGGTCGCCTCCGTCGCCCCGGCGGTGCCCGCGAACCTGCCGCTGCGCAAGCGCCCTGTCGACATCTTCTTCATCGTGATGTTCTCGCTGTTCATCGTGACCTGCATCATCAGTGACGCCATCCCCACGCTCGGCATCCCGCAGACCGCGACGACGACGAACATCCTCGCGCAGTGGAACTACACGTACTCGTCGCAGTACGACCCGCTCTACATGCACGAGCCGCTGTGGCTGCGGTTCATCACGGGCACCAGCGCCTTCGTCTACCTGCCGTTCTACGTGCTGCTGGTGATCTCCCTGGTGAAGGGCTTCAACTGGATCCAGCTGTTCGCCGTCATCTACGCCACCATGATCATCAGCCTCACCGCGATCCCCATCTTCGGCGTCGAGTTCTTCGGCCCGGTGGGGGAGCGCACGCCGAACCCGATCGTGTTCCTGCTGTACAACGGGCCGTACGTGCTCGTCCCGCTGCTTCTGCTCATCCGGATGCGCAAGCCGTTGCCGTTCACGAGGAGGTTCTGAGATGCCGCTGCTGGAAGACCTGACCGTCTACGAGGACGGCGAACGCTACGACGTGTACGACCACTCCTTCCCGGACGAGGATGCGGAACTCGGCCGCGGCCGGTTCCTCGGCGAGGTGACCATCACGCCGGAGGGCGAGTACGTCCCCTCCGGCGAGGGCGCACGGTACGACTACATCCCCCCGGCGCGCACCATCGACGAGGCGCTCGCCGCGTTCGTCGGCTCCGCCTGATCCGCCTGATCTGAGCGCCGCCGTTTGTCGCATCCGCCCCTGCTCGAACAGCGGCGGATGCGACGAGCGGCAGCGTTCGGCTACGCGGGGTGCTTCGCGCCCAACTCGAGGAGGCCGACCCCGCCGATCACGAGCACCAGGCCCGCGATCTGCACCCAGGTCAGCGACTCCTTGAAGAACACCCACGAGATGATCGCGATCGCGGCGACGCCGACGGCGGACCAGATCGCGTAGGCGATCCCGAGCGGGACGCCGCGTCCGAGCGCCAGCGACAGCGCGAAGAACGACGCGAGGTAGCCGACCACGACGATGACGAAGGCCCACCACTTCGGGTTCTCGCCCGAGGTGAATTTCAGGAACGTGGTCGCGACGACTTCGGTCGCGATGGCGACCGCGAGAAAGAGATAGCCCACGCGACACACGCTAGCGAACGGCGACTCCGAGCACCGCCCTATGAGTTCGCTGCGCGTTCTGTCGCTCGTCACCGAACCGGCCTAGCCTGGGCTCGCCTACATCGTCGGACGGAGTGGTGTACCGCTCCCTTCGAGTGAGGCCGATGGCATGAAACCGTGGCCGGAAGCAGAAGCTCCCGGCCACGTCCATGCCCGCGGCGCATGCGCGAGCGCGCGTCAGCTCCGCGGTGTCGCCCGCTTGAGCACGGCATATCCGGCGACCGCCGCGAGTGCGGTCGGCACAAGGAGCCAGGCCGTCACTCCGAGCGGTCCGTTCGCGGCGAACCAGTCGCCGACGGCCGGCCAGCTCTGCGTGTACGTGATCAGGGCGATCGCGCCGACGATCAGCAGCGCGAGAACAGCCCCGGCGACGAGGATGCCGTTCATCCGCCACCGCATGAAGAGCGAGGCCGAGAACGCGCCGACCGCGAAGAAGAACAGCATCCCGACGAAGACGATGAACAGCCGGCCGAAGAACGTCTCGCCGCCGAAGTACACCGACGTGAACAGGTGGCCGCCGAGTCCCCAGCCGTTCGTCCACTCCTCGATGGTGGACAGCACCGTGAAGCCGAGCGCCCATCCCGCGCCCAGCAGTACGAAGGTGAGCCCAGAGCCGAGCGCGAAGTCGCGCCGGGTGACGCTGTAGCCGAGCGCGAACGGGAAGGTCGCCGAGATCATCTGGATGCCCACGATCAGCATGTAGACGAAGACGTAGAAGGCGCCGCCGCTCCACTGCGTGCCGTCCATGGCGTCCGCGCGGTCAGCCGGCGAGGTGGCGCCCCAGATGATCCACCAGATCAGCCAGTTGACCAGCCAGATGAAGAACATGATCATGGCCGGGATCCAGATGACCGTCCACTTGTTGACGAGGTTCAGCCGGACGATGCGCCAAACGCGGTCCCACGCCGCGGGCGGCGGGACGAGTGCCAGTGACGGGGATGCGATGCTCATGCGCTCTGCTCGAATTCTGTTTCACGGACCTCGGTCCTGCGGACGATGAGTTGCTGGAGGGAGACCGGCGCGAGTTCGAGGCCCGCGCTCGCGGCCTCCGCGCGGTCGGCGGGGGCGAGCCCGGCGACGGTGACGGAGGCGAACCCGCCGACTCCGTCGCGGTGCAGCACCTCCCGCGAGCGGACGAAGGCGTCGACGGCGGTGCGCGGCCCGACCACGGTGGTGGCCGACGTGCGCAGCGTCTCGGCGTCCTCATCCATCAGGATGCGGCCCTGGTCGATGACGATGACGTGCTCCAGGAGGTTCGCCACCTCGTCGATCAGGTGGGTGGAGAGCACCACCGTGCGGGGGTGCTCGGCGAAGTCCTCCAGCAGGCGGTCGTAGAAGAGTTGGCGGGCGACCGCGTCGAGCCCGAGGTACGGTTCGTCGAAGAAGGTCAGCGGCGCCCGGGAGGCGAGGCCCACGATGACGCCGACCGCGGAGAGCTGCCCACGTGAGAGCTTCTTGATGCGCCGGTTGAGCGGCAGTCGAAATTCATCGACCAGCTGCTCGGCGTACTCGGCGTCCCAGTTCTCGAAGAACCAGGGCGCGCTTCTGAGCACGTGCTTGGGCTGGAAGTCCTCCGGGTATCGCTGGCTCTCCTTGATGAAGCACACGTTCTGGAGCACCCGTGCGTTCTCGGTCGGCTTCTCACCGAACACGTGGATGTCGCCGCGCGTGGCGAAGTCCTGGCCGGTGATGAGCTGCATCAGCGTGGTCTTCCCGGCGCCGTTGCGGCCGAGGAGGCCGTGGATCCGGCCCGGCTCGACGGTCAGGGAGACGTCGTCGATCGCGGCGAACGATCCGAACTGTTTGGTCAGGCCGGAGACCTGCACCGCTGGTGCGATGGAGATCGGGGCGGGGGCGGCGCTCATGCGCTCACTCCTTTCGTCTGGGCATCCGGCTGTGCGCCACCCGATGCGGGCAGCGCGGCCGTCTGGATCATGCTGGTGAGTTGTTCCGGACCGATGCCGAGCTTTGCGGCCTCGGTCAGCAGGGGGCGGAGGTACTCGTCGCTGAAGGCGTCACGCCGCTTGGCGACGAGCCGTTCGCGCGCTCCGTCGGAGACGAACATCCCGATCCCTCGTTTCTTGTAGAGGACCCCCTCATCGACCAGGAGGTTCACGCCTTTGCCCGCCGTCGCGGGGTTGATCCGGTAGAAGGCGGCGAACTCGTTCGTGGACGGCACCTGGCTCTCGGCGGGGTAGACCCCGTCGATGATGTCGTTTTCGATCTGCTCCGCGATCTGGACGAAGATCGGCTTGCCTTCGTCGATCATCCGAGCTTCACCGGTTCATTACTCATGTAGCTAACCAACCAGGTCGACCGATGGTTTGTCAAGAGTTCTCTTCGCGCGTCATGAACGGCCCGCGCGCGGGGTCTTAACGGGTATGACGTGGATAGTCGTCGTGGCCGTCTCGGCCACGCTGCTCGGGGTGACGGCGGGCTGGGTGCTCCGCCGCGCGGGCGTCGCGCTGGCGCGCGCGGTGGTGTCACCGCGTCAGCGCCCGGCGACGCGCATCCACTCGAGCACGGGCACGAGCGTCACGTTGGCCGCCGACCGGCGCACACTGCATCGCGGTCAATTCGGCCTCTGGTTCGGCCGGCACGGCCACGCGACCCACGGCCACGCGGTCGTCGGCCACGTGACCGCCTTCGACCGCGAGGCCGGTACGGTGACGCGTGAACTGCTGGAGGTCAGCGGCGACCTCTCGTCCGCCCAGTCGGGCCGGTGGACGGGGCATCTGCATGCCGGCCCCGAGTCGTTGCGGCGCCCGTACCAGGAAGTCGAGATCGAGGTTCCCGGCGGTATCGCTCCCGCCTGGGTCGTCGAGCCTCGCGAGAACCGGCGTCCCGGCGTGTGGGCGATCCACATCCACGGGCAGAACGCGCCGCGGGTGACCGTGCTTGGGGCGGTGCACGCGACAGACTCGCTCGGGATGACGTCGCTGGTCGTCTCCTATCGCGGCGACGGCGAGGGGCCGCCCGTTCCGGCCGGCGCGAGCCTTCTGGGCCTCCGGGAGTGGGAGGACGTGGATGCGGCGGTCGCGTGGGCCCTGAGCAGAGGCGCCCAGCGGGTGGTGCTCGTCGGCTGGTCGCTCGGCGGGACCATCGCGCTGCAGCTCGCCGAGCTGGGCGCCCATCGCGCATCCATCGACCGGCTGGTGCTCATCGCACCGGTCACCGACTGGCGCGCCGCCATCCGGAACACCGTGGCGGAGCGAGGGTTGCCTCGAGTGTTAGGTTCGCTCGCCATCCGGGCGCTCGCCGATCCCGGCCTCAGCGCCCGCGCTGGCCTTCCCGAACCCCTCGACTTCGACCGGCTCGACTGGTCGCGACCGGGCCGGCTGACCGTCCCGGCGCTGGTGATCCACTCCGACGGCGACCGGTCCGTGCCGCTCTCGTCATCCGTGCTGTTCGCGATGGCCAACCCGCGGCTGGTCCGCCTCGTCGAGCTCTCGCGGGCGGAGCACTGCTGGGAGTACAACGTCGACCCGGCGGCGTTCAATCAGGCGGTCATCGACTTCCTCGCGCCCGCTCGGGAGGACGACCGGCTCGGCTAGCCTGGCCCCATGGCCGACCTCCACGAGCTGACAGCGCTCGAACTCTGGCAGGAGCTCCAGTCGGGGCGAGTCTCGCCCCAGGAGCTCGCATCCCACTACCTCGACAGGATCGAGCGCCTCAACCCGCAGCTGGGGGCGTTCGTCACGGTCACCCGGGACCGCGCGCTGGAGAGAGCAGACCACGTCGCCGACGCCGTCCCGAAGACGGCTCCACTGTGGGGGCTGCCCTCGGGCGACAAGGACCTCTGGATGCGCGCAGGCGTCCCGACCGGATTCGGGTCGCGCGCGATGGCCGGGTTCGTGCCGGAGACGAGCGACGAGATCGTCGAGACGCTGGACGACGCCGGAGCCGTCAGCCTCGGCAAGACCAACGCGCCCGAGTTCGGGCTGCCCGCCTACACCGAGTCGCTGGCGGCTCCGCCCGCCCGCAACCCGTGGAATCCGGAGCGAGGCGCCGGCGGATCGAGCGGCGGTGCTGCGGTCGCCGTGGCGTCCGGGATGCTGCCCTTCGCCCCCGGATCGGACGGCGGGGGATCCGTCCGCATCCCGGCCGCCGCGTGCGGACTGGTCGGGCTGAAGCCGTCGCGCGGCCTCGTGCCGGCGGGCAGCGGGATCGCCTCGCTGGCGGGCCTCGTCGTCGACGGTCCCATCGCCCGCACGACGACGGATGCCGCCCTGCTGCTCGACGGGATGATCGCCAAGCGGAACGGACGCATCGACCACCACTACACGCTCCGCGCCCCCTACGACGACGACGGTCCCTTCCTCGGAACGGCGGTGCGGGGCGAGGGCCGCTTCCAGCTGGGCGTGATGACGACCTCCGCCTGGGACGGCGCCTACGACATCACCCTCTCGACCGAGGCGCTGGACGCGCTCGCCGCGGCCGTCGACGCCTTCTCGTCGATGGGTCACGGAGTGGAGGAGACGGCTCTCGTTCCGGACGACACGTACGCGCCCGCGTTCCGGACGATCTGGCAGGCCGGCGCTGCGCGCATCCCGGCCGAGGGCGAGGTGCTCGATCTGCTCGAACCGCTGACCGCCTGGCTGGTGGAGCGCGGCCGCGCCCTCAGCGCCCGTGAGCTGAGCGAGGCGTTGTCGACGTTGACGGCGTACGAGCGATCGTTCATCGCTCAGCTGTCGTCGTACGACGCCGTGCTCACGCCGGCGATGGCGCTGACACCGCGACCCATCGGCTGGTACGACCAGGAGGACGGTGAGCGCAACTTCGAGCAGCAGGTGCAGTACACGCCCTTCACCTCGATGCTCAATGTCACCGGCCTCCCGGCGATCGTGCTGCCGGTGTCGCAGACGGAAGATGGCCTGCCGATGGGCGTGCAGCTGATCGGCCGGCCGGGCGGAGAACGCACGCTGCTGTCGCTCGCCACGCAACTGGAACGGCGCATCCGCTGGTCGGAGCGTCGCCCGCCCGTCTGGTGATGCTCTGAGGATGCGCCTGAAACCCGGCTGCCACGAGCACCCGGGTGGCCGCTAGCATGCGCGTGTGAGCGATCAGGATGCGTTCAGCCCTGCCCTCGACGAAGCCGTCGAAATCGCGGGACGCTGGCTCGTCGGCGTGCGCGAGGGGCCCATCCCGCCCACCGCCGACGTGGAGCAGGTCAAGGATGCGCTGGGCCGCGACCTTCCCGAGCGCGGACCGGCGGCGCCGGAGGTGCTGCGCCGGATGGCGGAGGCGATCGAGCCGGGGCTCATGCGGATCGGCTCGCCGCGCTTCCACGGCTGGGTGATGGGTGGCGCCCAGCCGGTGTCGCTCGGTGCGGACTGGCTGGTGTCGGCGTGGGACCAGAACACCGGACTCCGCTCAGTGACGCCGGGTGTCGTCGCCGCCGAAGAGCTGGCCGCCCACTGGCTGGCCGAGTTGCTCGGCCTGCCGGCCACGACCGAGATCGGGTTCGTGACGGGCGCCACGGTCGCCAGCCTGGTCGGCCTGGTGGCCGCGAGAGATGAAGTACTCCGGCGCGCGGGCTGGGATCCGGCCGAGCAGGGGCTCGCGGGTGGTCCGCGCATCCGCTTCCTGGTGGGTGCCGAGCGTCACGGCTCGGTGGACAGCTCGGGCCTCGTGGCCGGACTCGGGCGTGGCCGCGTGATCGACGCCGACGATCAGGGCAGGATGCGTCCCGACGCACTGCGGGCGGCGCTCGCCGAGGGGAGCGGGCCGGCGATCGTCTGCCTGCAGGCGGGCAACATCCACTCGGGCGCGTTCGACCCGCTGGGGGAGCTCACGGACATCGGGCACGAGGCGGGCGCCTGGGTGCACGTGGACGGCGCGTTCGGACTCTGGGCCGCCGCTGCCCCGAGGCTCCGCGCGCTCACCGCCGGCGTGGAGCGCGCGGACTCGTGGGCGACGGATGCGCACAAGACGTTGAACGTCCCGTACGACTGCGGCATCGCGGCGGTCGCGGACCCCGGGGCGCTTCACAGGGCCGTGGCGCAGCACGCGGCGTACCTCGCGTCGTCGGAGGACGTGGCCGACCCGGCCGACCGGGTGCTCGAGCTCTCGCGCCGGGCCCGCGGCGTGCCCGTCTACGCGACATTGGCGCAGCTCGGACGGGAGGGCGTGGCCGGGCTGGTGCAGCGGCTGGCGGACTCCGCGACCGTGATCGCGGACCGGATCCGCGGCATCCCCGGGGCCGAGGTGCTCAACGACGTCGTCTACACCCAGGTGTGCGCGGCGTTCGGGACCGATGACCGCACCCGAGCGGTCGGTCGGGCGCTGCTGGCCGACGGACGGGCGCTCGCCTCGCCGTCGGTCTGGCACGGGCGCGCGGTGCTGCGGTTCTCGGTGAGCAACTGGCTCACGGACGCCGAGGAAGCCGGCCGCACGGTCGCGGCCGTCCGCCGCGCGGTCGACGCGACGGCCTGACCGTCGGGCGCCCGTCAGCGCCCGGCGGCGTACCCCTGCATCCCGCGCGGGTTCGCCCCGGCCGAGAGCAGGCCCGTTCGCGGGTCGCGGCCGACGGAGCTGAGTCTTCCCAGCGTCCACTCGCCGGCGCGCGTCACGCGGTGCCCGCGCGCCTCGAGACCCGCGATGACGTCCTCGCCGAGGCGGTCCTCGACGACGGCGCCCGCCGGCTCCCAGGTGCGCGGCCAGAACGACTCCGCGATGGAGGTGGTGTGCAGCGCCGGCGCGTCGATCGCCTGCTGCGGGGTGTAGCCCCCGACGATCGTGCGCAGCAGGTAGAGCAGCTGCCACTGGTCCTGCTGGTCGCCACCGGGCGAACCGAGCGCCGTGACCGGCACGCCGTCGCGCAGCACGATCGTGGGCGTCAGGGTCGTGCGCGGACGTCGGCCCGGCACGAGGGTGGAGGCGCCGCCCTCTTCGAGCCACGTCATCTGCAGGCGCGTGCCGAGGCAGAAACCGAGCTCGGGGATGGTCGGCGACGACTGCAGCCAGCCGCCGGACGGGGTCGCCGAGACGATGTTGCCCCAGCGGTCGACGACGTCGATGTGGCAGGTGTCGCCGCGGGTCTCGCCGGTGCGCGAGACCGTCGGCTCTCCGACGCCCTCGCTCGCGAACCCCGACGGCGACGTGTACTCGACGCGCAACGGTGGCGAGAAGGGGTCGAGCCCCGGCACGCGGCCCGGGCGGAACTCCGCCGAGGCGCGGTCGCCGATCAGCGCGCGGCGCTCGGCGGCATAGGCGGGGGAGAGGAGGGTGTCCAGCGGCACTTCCGCATCGCCGAAGTACGCGTCCCGGTCGGCGTAGGCCAGCTTCTGCGCCTCCAGGACCGTGTGGGCGCCGAGCTCGGTCGACGGGTCGAGCCGCTCATCCCCGAACCCGTCGAGGATGGCGAGCGTCGCGAGCAGCGCTGGGCCCTGCCCCCAGGCGCCGGTCTTCGCGATCGTGTGGCCGCGGAACTCCAGGCTCACCGCATCCTCGTACCCGGCGCGGTACGCCGCGAAATCGGCCTCCGCGATCACACCGGCGTGGTCTCCGCCGTCGGAGTGGCGGTGCGGCGTGCGCACGAAGGCGGCGATCGCCTGGGCGACCGCCCCGGTCGCCCACTCGGTGCGTGCCGCCTCGATGCGCTGCTCCCGGTCGGTCGCGGCATCGCCTGCGGCGATCAGGCCCCGCAGGACCCGCGCGTACGCGGGGTCGACGACCAGCTCGCCGGGCTCCGGGATGCGCCCGTCCGGCATCCAGCGCTCGGCGGAGGTCGGCCAGTGTTCGGTGAAGAGCGGCGCGACTCGGCGGATCGTCGCGCACACCCGTTCCAGCACGGGATGCCCGCCCTCGGCGTAGTCGATGGCGAACGCGAGGACGTCGGCCAGCTCCCAGGTGCCATGGTCCTTCAGCAGCAGGAGCCACGCATCCACCGCGCCGGGGACCGCCGCCGCGAGAGCGCCCGACCCGGGGACGAGCTCGAGTCCCTCGGCGAGGTAGTGCTCGCGGGTGGCCGCCGCGGGCGCCGGGCCCTGACCGGAGAGCACCACCGGCGTCGGGTCGTCGGCAGTGGCGAAGATCGCGACCAGGTCGCCGCCGGGGCCGTTGAGGTGCGGTTCGACCACGTGCAGGACGAACGCTCCGGCGACCGCGGCATCGAACGCGTTTCCCCCGCGCTCCAGCACCGCCTGCGCGGCGGCGGTCGCCAGCCAGTGCGTCGACGCGCTCATCCCGAACGTGCCCTGCAACGTGGGGCGGGTCGTGAACGCGGGAGGCGGCGTGAAGGCCATCGTCAGCTCACAGGGCCCGTGTACTTCTCGCCGGGCCCCTTGCCGATCTCGTCCGGGATCGCAGACGCCTCGCGGAAGGCCAACTGCAGGGAGCGCAGGCCGTCGCGGAGGCTGCGGGCGTGCTGGTCGCCCACGTGCTGGGCGCTGGCGGTGACCAGGCCCGCCAAGGCGTCGATGAGCTTGCGCGCCTCATCCAGGTCGGTCTGGTGCTCGGGGTCGTCGGCCAGGCCGCACTTGACGGCCGCCGCGCTCATCAGGTGCACCGCGGTGGTGGTGATCACCTCGACGGCGGGAACCTCGGCGATGTCGCGCGTCGCCTCGGCAACGTCCTCGTCGTGGTGCTCCGGGCCGCCGAAGGCGAAGGATGTGTCGCTCACTGCATTCCTCTGTTAGAATCGTTCAGGCTCCGGGACTTCTGTCCCGGTACGAAAGTGGAGATTCCTCCCACCCGCGCTTGACCGTTTTATAGGTTACCGGGTCGTTGCACTCCGCCACCGCGTGTGAACGCGGGGGTAGACAGGGTGCGGTACCAGGCTTGCGAAGAACAGTTCGCAGGCCGCGTTGGTGCGTGGAACCTCCTCTTTCGCCGGAACGTCGCCAGACGATCCGTGGCTGAACAGCATCGCTTGATCAGAGGAGAAAAACATCAGCGATCCCCGTACGAATGACCGTATCCGCGTCCCCGAGGTTCGACTCGTCGGCCCCAGCGGAGAGCAGGTCGGCGTGGTCAAGATCGAGGTCGCACTGCGACTCGCGCAGGAGGCCGACCTCGACCTGGTCGAAGTCGCGCCCAACTCCAAGCCGCCGGTCGCCAAGATCATGGACTACGGCAAGTTCAAGTACGAGGCTGCGCAGAAGGCCAAGGAGGCCCGGCGCAACCAGGCGAACACGATCCTCAAAGAGGTGCGTTTCCGCCTCAAGATCGACAAGCACGACTACGAGACCAAGCGCAAGCGCGCCGAAGGCTTCCTGAAGGCCGGCGACAAGGTCAAGGCGATGATCCTCTTCCGCGGCCGCGAGCAGTCGCGTCCGGATCAGGGCGTCCGCCTGCTCCAGCGCTTCGCGGAAGATGTGGCGGAGCTCGGCACCGTGGAATCCAACCCCACGATCGACGGCCGCAACATGGTGATGATCATCAGCCCGCTCAAGAACAAGTCCGAGGCCAAGGCCGAGGCCAATGCAGTACGTGCCGCATCCAAGGCGCGCGCCCAGGGGCGCGACCACGATGAGGTTGCTGAGACAGCCGACGCTGCTCAGTCCGATGAGAGTTCGCCCGCCCAGGCGACGAACGAGGAGAAGTAATGCCCAAGCAGAAGACCCACTCCGGCGCCAAGAAGCGCTTCAAGATCACCGGTAGCGGCAAGGTCATGAAGCAGCAGTCCGGGATGCGCCACCACCTCGAGGTCAAGTCGACCAGCCGCAAGCGTCGACTGAACTCGGACCAGGTCGTCCCCGAGGTGGACGCCAAGGTCATCCGCCGGATGCTCGGCAAGTAACGACTCGACACTGACTCATCACTAAGGAAATCGACTAATGGCAAGAGTGAAGAGGGCGGTAAACGCCCACAAGAAGCGTCGGGTCATCCTCGAGCGCGCCGAGGGCTACCGCGGACAGCGGTCGCGCCTCTACCGCAAGGCCAAGGAGCAGGTCACCCACTCCCTCGTCTACGCATACCGTGACCGCCGCCAGAAGAAGGGCGACTTCCGTCGTCTCTGGATCCAGCGGATCAACGCCGCGAGCCGCGCGAACGGCCTCACCTACAACCGCTTCATCCAGGGCCTGGGCCTGGCGGGCGTCGAGGTCGACCGTCGCATCCTCGCCGACCTCGCGATCACCGAGCCCGCCACCTTCGCGGCCCTCGTCGAGACCGCCAGGAAGGCGCTTCCGGCCGACACCTCGGCCCCGAAGGCGGACGCTGCCGCGTAACCCGCATCGCACCACGAACGGCCCGGTCGACTTCTGTCGGCCGGGCCGTTCTGCGTGCAGCGAGCAGTCAGTCGTCCGCTCCGTGACCGCCGGAACCGTGGTCGTCGCCGAGGTCGTGGGTCGCCGGGTCGTCGACCCCGTGGTCGTCGCCGACGCCGGGCACCGTCAGCGGTGTCGCCACGTCGCTCGGCGTCGGCCGCGGGGTGCGGTCCTCAACGGTCGGAGCAGGAGTCGATGTCTGTTCGACCACCCCGGGCCCGTCGTCGCCGCCACCGGTCGCGGCCACCGCTGCTGCCGTTCCCAGACCCAGCGCGACCGCCGCAGCGCCCGCGATCAGCGTCATCCTGATGCTCGTCCTCATCGTTCAACCTCCATCTGCTTTCTCTTAACACGAGACGCGAGGTCGTTCGGATCACCCGCACCCTAAGCTGGTGCCATGCTGGACAACCCGCGCTCCCCGCGCGTCAGGGCCGTCGCCAAGCTCGCCAAACGCCCCGCCCGTGCCGAGACAGGATTGTTCCTGTTGGAGGGACCCCAGGCCGTGGAGGAGGCACTCGCGTTCCGCCCGGAACTGGTGGTGGATCTGTTCGTCACGCCGACCGCGCTGGAGCGGTACCCGGAGATCGGGCGCGCCGCCGCCGACGCGGACATCGATGTGGAGTACGTCAGCGAGCACGTTCTCGATGCGATGGCCGACACCGTCACCCCGCAAGGGTTCGTCGCGGTCGCACGGCAGTTCCCGACCTCCATCCGTGACATCTTCGCGGGGTCGCCTCGCCTGGTCGCGGTGCTGGAGGAGGTGCGCGATCCCGGCAACGCCGGCACGATCATCCGCGCCGCCGATTCCGCGGGTGCGGACGCCGTGGTGCTGAGCGGGAGGACCGTCGACCTGTACAACCCGAAGGTGGTCCGCTCGACGACCGGCTCCCTGTTCCACCTGCCGGTGGCGGTCGGCGCAGACCTCGCCGATGTGGTCGGGCGGGCGCACTCGGCGGGGCTGCAGGTGCTGGCCGCGGACGTCAAGGGCGAGGACCTCCTCTCCGCTCGCCGCGACGGCGAGCTGGCCCGTTCGACGGCGTGGGTGTTCGGCAACGAGGCGCACGGTCTCGCCGACGAACTGCTCGAACTCGTCGACCGGGTGGTGACCGTGCCGATCTACGGCAAGGCGGAGTCCATGAACCTCGCGACGGCGGCGTCCGTGTGCCTCTACGAATCGGCGTTCGCCCAGCGCTCCTGACACCGGTCGTCCACACCTCGGCGCCTCTCCACAGCCCGGATCCGGCGCCGGGATGCGCTCCTCGCGCCGACTAGACTGGGTGACCGTGTCAGATTCCACGGAGATCACCGAATCCGCGGTCGAGTCGGCCGTCGCCGCGGCCCTCGCCGCGATCGACGCCGCCGGCGACTCGGCGGCCCTGAAGGCGGTGCGCCACGACCACACGGCCGAGGGCTCCCCGCTCGCGCGGTTCAATGCGGGCATCCGCTCGCTGCCGGGCGACCAGAAGGCCGCGGCGGGCAGGCTCGTCGGCGGTGCTCGCGCCCGCGTCAACCAGGCGTTCACGGCCAAGGAAGCCGAGATCGCCGCGGCCGAAGAAGCGGCGCAGCTTACAGCCGAGACGATCGACGTGACGGCGGTGCCGTCGCGGTGGACGCCCGGCGCCCGTCACCCGCTGAGCCTGCTGCAGGAGCGCATCGCCGACGTCTTCGTCGGGATGGGCTGGGAGGTCGCAGAAGGCCCGGAGCTGGAGAGCGAGTGGTACAACTTCGACGCGCTCAACTTCGACGCCGACCACCCGGCGCGCGCGATGCAGGACACGTTCTTCGTCGAGCCGACCGACGCGCACCTGGTGCTCCGCACCCACACGTCCCCGGTGCAGCTGCGTGCCCTGCTCGGCGACGAGCTCCCGGTCTACCGGATCGCGCCGGGCCGCGTGTTCCGCACCGACGAGTTCGACGCGACGCACCTGCCGGTGTTCCACCAGACGGAGGGCATCGCGGTCGACAAGGGTCTCACCATGGCGCACCTGCGCGGCACCCTCGACCACTTCGTGAAGACGCTCTTCGGCGACGAGGCGAAGGTGCGCCTGCGCCCCAACTACTTCCCCTTCACCGAGCCGAGCGCCGAGCTCGACCTGTGGCATCCCACCTTCACGGGCGGTGCACGCTGGATCGAGTGGGGCGGCTGCGGCATGGTCAACCCCAACGTCCTGCGCTCCGCGGGCATCGACCCGGATGTCTACTCGGGTTTCGCGTTCGGGATGGGCGTGGAGCGGGCCCTGATGTTCCGCAACGACGTCAAGGACATGCGCGACATGGCCGAAGGCGATGTCCGGTTCTCCCAGCAGTTCGGAATGGTGGTCTGATGCGCGTCCCCCTGAGTTGGCTCGGCGAGTTCGTCGACCTGGAGCCCGGCACGACGCCGGAGGAGGTGCACGCCGCCCTCGTCTCCGTCGGTCTCGAGGAGGAGGACATCCACACCTTCGAGATCTCCGGTCCCGTCGTCGTGGGCCAGGTGCTCGAGTTCGAGGAGGAGCCGCAGACCAACGGCAAGACCATCCGCTGGTGCCAGGTGCGCGTGGCGCCCGAGGGTCAGACCGCGGCCGACGGCGGCGCCGACGTGCGCGGCATCGTCTGCGGCGCCCGCAACTTCTTCGCGGGCGACAAGGTCGTGGTCACCCTGCCTGGTGCTGTGCTGCCCGGTCCGTTCCCCATCGCCGCGCGCAAGACGTACGGCCACATCTCCGACGGGATGATCGCCTCGGCGCGCGAGCTGGGCCTCGGGGAGGAGCACGACGGCATCCTGCGCCTGGCCACCCTGGGCCTCGACCCGGAGGTCGGGACCGACGCGGTGAGCCTGCTCGGCCTGGACGACGCCGCCGTCGAGGTGAACGTCACTCCCGACCGCGGGTACGCGTTCTCGATCCGCGGGATCGCACGCGAGTACTCGCACGCGACGGGGGCCGCCTTCCGCGACCCGGCCGACGCCGTGCCGGTGAGCGCGGCCCCGGACCACCCCAGCGGGTTCAGCGTGACCGTGGACGACGCTGCGCCCATCCGCGGCCGCGTCGGGGCCAGCGTCTTCGTGACGCGCGTCGTGCGCGACGTCGATGGTTCACGGCCGACGCCCGCGTGGATGATCGCCCGCCTCAAACTCGCCGGCATCCGGTCCATCTCGCTCATCGTCGACATCACCAACTACGTGATGCTGGAACTCGGGCAGCCGATCCACGGCTACGATCTGGACAAGCTCTCCGGCGGTATCGTCGTCCGCCGGGCGAACCCGGGGGAGACCCTGGTCACCCTGGACGACCAGACGCGGAAGCTCGACCCGGAAGACCTCGTGATCACCGACGACTCCGGCGCCATCGGGCTGGCCGGCGTCATGGGCGGTGCCTCCACCGAGATCGGGAAGGAGACGCGCAACGTCCTCATCGAGGCGGCGAACTTCGACCCGGTCTCGATCGCGCGCACGGCGCGCCGTCACAAGCTGCCGAGCGAGGCATCGAAGCGCTTCGAGCGCGGTGTCGACCCGCAGGTCGCCGTCGCGGCGGCGGCACGCGTCGTCCAGCTGCTCGAGCAGCTCGCCGGCGGCCACGCCGACGACCTCGGTTCGCTGCTCGACGCCTCTGTGCTCGCCGAGGCGATCCGGCTCCCCGAGGGGTACATCGCGTCGCTCGTCGGCGTCGACTTCAGCGACGACGAGGTGCGCGGTGCCCTTGCCGAGATCGGCGGAACCGTGACCGAGACGGCCGACGGCCTGCTCGTCGCGCCGCCGACCTGGCGGCCGGATCTGCGCGACAAGTCGGACCTCGCGGAGGAGGTCGCGCGCATCGTCGGCTACGATCGCATCCCGTCGATCCTGCCTGTCGCGCCTCCCGGCCGCGGCCTCAGCCGCGAGCAGCGACTGCGACGTGCCGTGGTGCAGATGCTCGCGGACAACGGCGCGACCGAGGTGCTGTCGTTCCCGTTCATCAGCGAGGCCCAGAACGACCTGTTCGGCGCTCCCGAGGCGGGTCGTGTCGCGGCTGTCCGCCTGGCCAACGCCCTGGATGCGACAGCACCGTACCTGCGCACTTCGCTGCTTCCCGGGCTGTTGGATGCGGCCAAGCGCAACCTTGCCCGCGGACTCGTCGACCTCCGGGTCTACGAGGCGGGCACGGTGTTCCGTCCGTCGGAAGGCTCGATCGGCAGCGCGACGCTTCCGCCCGGTGCGGCGCTTCCCGGCGCCGACATCCTCGCGGGCCTGAACGCCGGGATCCCGGCGCAGCCGCGTCATCTGGCCGGACTCGTCACCGGAAACACGGTCGAGAAGCAGCCCGGGATGCCCGCGGTTCCCGCGGGACTCGTCGACGTGCTGGACATGGTGCGTCAGACGGCTGCGGCGGTCGGCGTGGTCATCGACACGGAGCAGTCGTCGCACCAGGCGCTCCATCCTGGTCGCACGGCACTGCTGGTCGCACGCGCGGCCGACGGCTCCGGCACGCCGGTGGGCTACGCGGGCGAGCTGCTTCCCGCGCTCGCGCACGACCTCGACTTGCCGCGCGTCGTCGCGGTCTTCGAGCTCGACCTGGACGCCCTGATCGCGGTCGCCCCGGCCGACATCGTGGCGGGCGTGATCGCCGGCTTCCCGGCCGCGACGCAGGACCTCTCGCTGGTCGTCCCGGAGGACGCCCCCGCGGGAGACGTCCTCCGCGCGGTCCGCGAGGGTGCCAGCGGTCTCCTGGAGGACATCCGCCTGGTCGACGACTACCGCGGACCGGGCCTGCCGGAGACGCACAAGAGCCTGACGTTCGCGCTGCGCTTCCGTGCCCCCGACCGCACCCTCACCGCAGCCGAGGCGAGCGAGGCGAAGCTGTCCGGCGCCGCCCGCGCCGCCGACCTCTTCGGCGCCACCATTCGCGAGTAGCCCATCCAGTTGACGCGACACGCCGCCAGCACCCTCCGTGCGACGGCGTGTCGCGTCAACTGTGTCGACCGCCGGGGCCGGATTTGGCGGCGGCCGGGGAGGGGGCGCTAGGGTTGCATCATGCTTTCCGTCCGGCGCACCGCTTCGACGCGTGCGGCACTTGCCGCCCGCGCCATGCGCCGACGCCTGCGCGACCGCCGAAGCTAGGCGGCGCTCTGGGCGGTCCTGAAGTGGATCGACGTGGGCGTCGCCGTCGCCGAGACTCCCGTCGTCCACTCGAAAAGGAAGAAGCATGACTTTCTCGGTCGCCGTCGCAGGCGCTTCCGGATACGCGGGCGGTGAACTGCTGCGCATCCTCGCCGGGCACCCCGACTTCGAGGTCCGCACCGTCACCGCGCACCAGAACGCCGGTCACCCGCTGATCGCACACCAGCCGCACCTGCGCTCCCTCGCGCACCTCACTCTGCAGGACACCACCGCGGAGACGCTGGCCGGCCACGATGTGGTCTTCCTGGCGCTCCCGCACGGCACCTCCGGCGAGATCGCCGCGCTACTGCCGGAGGACACCGTGGTCGTCGACTGCGGTGCCGACCACCGCCTGAAGGATTCGGCCGACTGGGGTGCCTTCTACGGCGGCGAGTACTTCGGCGCGTGGGCGTACGGGGTGCCGGAGCTGCCCTCGGGCGACGGCGCTGGCGCCGCTGGCGCCGCTGGCACCGTCGCCAAGCAGCGCGACCGCCTCGTCGGCGCACGGCGCATCGCCGCGCCCGGCTGCAACGCCTCCGCCGTCTCCCTCGCGCTCGCCCCGGGCATCCAGGCAGGCATCATCGACGAGCAGGACATCGTGGCGGTCCTCGCCGTCGGCCCCTCTGGCGCCGGCAAGTCGCTGAAGACCATGTACCTGGCCAGCGAGATCCTCGGCTCCGCCAACCCGTACGCCGTCGGCGGCACGCACCGGCACATCCCCGAGATCCAGCAGAACCTGCGCAAGGCGGGCGCCGCATCCCCGACCGTGTCGTTCACGCCGGTCCTCGTGCCGATGTCGCGCGGCATCCTCGCCACGTCGACCGCACGGGTCAAGCCGGGGGTGACCGCCGAGCAGGTGCAGGCCGCCTGGGAGGCGGCGTACGAGGGCGAGCCGTTCGTTCAGGTGCTTCCGGCGGGCACGGTTCCTCGCACCGCCGACGTGCTGGGCTCGAACACCGTGCTGATCGGCGTCGCGCTCGACGAGGCAGCCGGCCGCGTGGTCACCGTGCTCGCGATCGACAACCTGTACAAGGGGACGGCCGGCGCCGCCATCCAGTCCGTCAACATCGCCCTCGGACTCGCCGAGACGGCAGGCCTCACCGTGAACGGAGTCGCACCGTGATCAGCACGAGCACCGCATCCACCCCGGCGGGAGCACGGTCGTGAGCGTGACCGCGGCCTCCGGTTTCGCCGCCGCAGGTGTCGTCGCCGGACTCAAGTCGAGCGGGAAGCGCGACCTGGCGCTCGTGCGCAACCTCGGTCCGCTGAACGCCGTGGCCGCCGTCTTCACCACGAACCGCTGCAAGGCCAACCCGGTGCTGTGGAGCGAGCAGGTCATCCAGGACGGCGTCGTCTCGGCGATCGTTCTGAATTCAGGAGGCGCCAACTGCTACACGGGTGCGCAGGGGTTCCAGACGACGCATGCGACCGCCGAGGCCGTCGCCGAGCAGCTCTCGGTGTCTGCGGGTGACGTGCTGGTCTGCTCAACAGGGCTGATCGGCGATCAGCTGCCGCTCGACAAGCTGCTCGGGGGAGTGGCGACCGCCGCAGGCGCCCTGGCGACGGACGCCGGACTCGGCGCTGCCGAGGCCATCATGACCACAGACACGCGGCCCAAGGAGGCTGCCTTCCGGTCGCCGGAGGGTTGGACGGTCGGCGGGATGGCGAAGGGCGCCGGGATGCTGGCGCCGGGCCTTGCGACCATGCTGGTCGTCATCACGACCGACGCCGTCCTCACCTCCGAACAGCTGGATGCGGCCCTCCGCGCCGCGACCCGGGTCACGTTCGACCGCCTCGACTCCGACGGGTGCATGTCCACGAACGACACGGTCGCGCTGCTCGGGTCCGGCGCCAGCGGGGTCGAGCCGGCGGAGGCCGACTTCACCCAGGCGCTGACCGCCGTGTGCCGTGACCTGGCGGAGCAGCTGCAGGCGGACGCCGAGGGCGCTTCCCACGACATCGCGATCGAGGTCGTCAACGCGGCGAGCGAGGACGACGCGGTCACGGTCGGCCGGGCCGTCTCTCGCAGCAACCTGTTCAAGGCCGCCATCTTCGGCAACGATCCCAACTGGGGCCGCGTGCTCGCTGCGGTCGGCACGACGGACGCCGAATTCGACCCGTACGGCATCGACGTCGCCATCAACGGCGTGCAGGTGTGCACCTCGGGCGAGCCGGACCAGCCCCGCGAGCTCGTCGACCTCGCGCCGCGCGCGGTCCACATTCTGATCGACCTGCACGCGGGCGAGGAGACGGCGACTATTCTCACCAACGACCTCACGCACGACTACGTGCACGAGAACAGCGCCTACGCCAGCTGATGACGATGACAGACGACATGACCGAGCACGAAGCCGCGGCTGCAAAAGCTGCAACGCTTATCGAGTCCCTGCCGTGGCTGAAGACCTTCCACGACCGCATCATCGTCGTGAAGTTCGGCGGCAACGCGATGGTGAGCGAGGAGCTTCAGCGCAGCTTTGCCGAGGACATGGTGTACCTCCGCTACGCCGGCATCCGCCCCGTCGTCGTGCACGGGGGTGGCCCGCAGATCTCGGCGATGCTCGACCGGCTCGGGATCGACTCCGAGTTCCGCGGGGGTTACCGTGTCACAACGCCGGAGGCGATGGAGGTCGTGCGCATGGTGCTGACCGGGCAGATCAATCGCGACATCGTCGGCAGCATCAACAAGCACGGCCCGCTTGCGGCGGGCCTCTCGGGTGAGGATGCCGGGCTCTTCCAGGGCCGCAGGCGCGCAGCCGTGATCGACGGCGAAGAGGTCGACCTGGGGCTCGTCGGCGACGTGGTCGCCGTCGACCCGGAGGCCGTGCACGCGCAGCTCGCCGCGGGCCGCATCCCGGTCGTCTCCTCGATCGCACCGGACATCGACGACGCCGGACAGGCGCTCAATGTCAACGCCGACGCGGCTGCTGCCGCGCTCGCGGTGGCGCTCGGAGCGGCCAAGCTGGTCATCCTCACCGATGTCGCGGGCCTGTACAGCGACTGGCCGAATCGCGACTCGCTGCTGTCGAAGATCGGCGCCGACGAACTGCGGGAGCTGCTCCCGTCGCTCGAGTCGGGCATGATCCCGAAGATGGCGGCGTGCCTGGATGCGGTCGACGGCGGAGTGGAGAAGGCGGCGATCATCGACGGACGGGTGGCGCACTCGATCCTGCTCGAAGTGTTCACGCAGTCCGGGATCGGGACGGAGGTGGTGCCCGCGTGAGCGAGGACCAGGATCGGAACGGCATGACGACAGAGGTGGAGATGCCTGCCGAGCAGTGGCGCGAGGGCGCGTGGCGAGAACCGTTCGGCGACGCGATCATGCGTACGCTCGCAACGCCCAAGGTCATGCTGGCCCGCGGCGAAGGCTGCCGGGTGTGGGATGTCGACGGCAATGAGTACCTCGACTTCCTGGCCGGCATCGCCGTCAACTCGCTGGGGCACGCGCATCCTGCCCTCGTGGAGGCCGTGAGCGCCCAGGTGGGCACCCTCGCGCACGTCTCGAACTACTTCTCGACGGCGCCGCAGCTGGAGCTGGCCGGGCGTCTGCGCACCATCACCGGCGCGGGCGATCGCGGCCGCGTGCTGTTCGGCAATTCGGGCGCCGAGGCGAACGAGGCCGCCTTCAAGCTCGCCCGGTTGAACCGCGGACCGCACGGCCACCGGAAGCGGGTGCTCGCCCTGCACAACGCCTTCCACGGCCGCACGATGGGTTCGCTCGCGCTCACCGGAAAACCGCCGATGCGCGAGCCGTTCGAGCCGCTCCCCGGGGGCGTGCAGCACATCGACTCCACTATCGCGGCCCTGGAGGGGGCGATCGACGACCACGTCGCCGCGCTCTTCGTGGAGCCCATCAAGGGAGAGGCGGGCGTGCTCGACCTCCCGCCCGGCTTCCTGAAGCGGGCGCGCGAGCTCACCGAACAGCACGGCGCTCTGCTCATCATCGATGAGATCCAGACCGGCGTCGGTCGCACCGGCGAGTGGTTCGCCTACCAGCGCGACGGCATCCTGCCCGATGCCGTGACCATCGCGAAGGGCATGGCGGGCGGCATCCCGATCGGCGCGCTCGTCACCTTCGGCTGGGCCTCGGACCTCTTCACGCAGGGGCAGCACGGCTCCACCTTCGGTGGCAACCCGCTCGCGACCGCGGCCGGAAACGCCGTGCTCGCGGAGATCGAGCGCTCCGACCTCGTCGGCAACGCCGCCCGCCGCGGCGAGGAGCTGAAGGCGATCATCCGCTCGTTCGGGTCGCCGCTCATCGGTGAGGTCCGCGGGCACGGTCTGCTCATCGGCATCGGACTGACGGACGGCGAGGCGCACCGCCTCTCGGACGCCGCCCTCGCCAACGGGCTGATCATCAATGCGCCCAACGAGTCCAGCATCCGGCTCGCCCCGCCGCTCATCGTCGGGGACTCGGAGCTTGCGGAGTTCCGCGAGCGTTTCGGTCGCGCCCTCGCTGCACTCTGAGACCGACCCATCCCACCACTCGATCCACCTGAAAGGGCGGGCTGCATGACCCGGCACTTCCTCCGCGACGACGACCTCTCGCCTGCCGAGCAGGCGGAGGTGCTCGCGCTCGCCGCCGACCTCAAGCGCGAACGGTTCTCGGCGAAGCCGCTCGCCGGTCCGCAGACCGTCGCGGTGATCTTCGACAAGACCTCCACGCGCACCCGCGTCTCGTTCGCCGTCGGCATCGCGGACTTGGGAGGCAGCCCGCTGATCATCCAGAGCGGCGAGAGCCAGCTCGGCGGCAAGGAGTCGCTCGCGGACACCGCGCGCGTGCTGGAGCGGATGGTCGCCGCGATCGTCTGGCGCACCTACGCCCAGTCCGGTCTGGAGGAGCTGGCGGCGGGGACGCGCGTCCCGGTCGTCAACGCACTGTCGGACGACTTCCACCCGTGCCAGATCCTCGCGGACCTGCTGACCGTCCAGGAGCACAAGGGCCACACCGAGGGGCTCACCATGAGCTACTTCGGCGATGGAGCCAACAACATGGCGCACTCCTACCTGCTGGGCGGTGTGACGGCGGGCATGCACGTTCGGATCGCCGCGCCGGCGGACTACGCGCCCGACGAGCGGATCGTCGCTGACGCGCGCGCGATCGCCGAGCGGACCGGCGGCTCGGTCGCCGTGCTGACCGATCCGGCCGAAGCCGCCGCCGGGGCAGACGTCATGGTCACCGACACCTGGGTCTCGATGGGCAAAGAGGACGAGAAAGCCGAGCGGGTGACCGTCTTCGGCGACTACACGGTCGACTCCCGCCTGATGGCACTCGCCGCCCCCGACGCGATCTTCCTGCACTGCCTCCCCGCGTACCGCGGCTACGAGGTCAGCGCTGAGGTGCTCGACGGGCCGCAGTCGGTCATCTGGGACGAAGCGGAGAACCGGCTGCACGCGCAGAAAGCGCTGCTCGCCTGGCTGCTGCAGCACAACGAGGAGGCGGCCGCGTGAGCGATCAGAACGGCACAGGCGGCGTCGGCCACACCGGAGAAGGCTCCCTCTGGGGAGGCCGCTTCGCCGGCGGGCCGTCGCCGGAACTCGCGGCCCTCAGCAAGTCCACCCACTTCGACTGGGACCTCGCCTCCTACGACATCGCGGGATCGCGTGCGCACGCTCGTGCGCTGGCTTCAGCCGGCTACCTGACCCCCGAAGAGCTGGATGGGATGCTGGCCGCCCTCGACAAGCTCGACCGGGACGTCGCCTCCGGCGCCTTCACCGCGGCCGAGTCGGACGAGGACGTGCACGGCGCGCTGGAGCGAGGTCTCATCGAGCGGGCGGGCGCGGACGTCGGCGGCAAGCTGCGGGCCGGTCGGAGCCGAAACGATCAGATCGCCACGCTGATCCGGCTCTACCTGCGCGACCACGCCGGGATCATCGCCGAACAGCTGATCGCGCTGGTGGACGCCATCGCCTCCCAGGCGGACGCGCATCCCGCCGCCATCCTGCCCGGACGCACGCACCTCCAGCACGCCCAGCCGGTGCTCCTCGCGCACCACCTGCTCGCGCACTGCTGGCCGCTGGTCCGCGATCTGGAACGGCTGGCCGACTGGGACCGCCGCGCCGACGTGTCGCCCTACGGGTCGGGCGCGCTCGCCGGCTCGACCCTCGGCCTCGACCCGCTGCTCGTCGCGCGCGAGCTGGGCTTCGCACGCAGCTCCGAGAACTCGATCGAC
Source organism: Leifsonia sp. RCC_180 (assembly GCF_058138205.1). NCBI lineage: Bacteria > Bacillati > Actinomycetota > Actinomycetes > Micrococcales > Microbacteriaceae > Leifsonia > Leifsonia sp. RCC_180. The sequence goes on from NZ_CP200340.1 coordinate 3,812,009, forward strand.
GGCACGGCCGCACGGGATGTGGTGGCCGAGTTCGCGTTCGTCGCTGCCCAGATCGGCGTCGACCTGTCGCGCTTCGCCGAGGAGATCATCATCTGGAACACCCGCGAGTTCGGTTTCGTCACGCTTGACGACGGCTACTCGACCGGGTCGTCCATCATGCCGCAGAAGAAGAATCCCGACATCGCGGAACTGGCGCGCGGCAAGGCGGGCCGGCTCATCGGCAATGCGACCGGGCTGCTCACCACGCTGAAGGGCCTTCCGCTCGCATACAACCGCGACCTCCAGGAGGACAAGGAGCCGGTCTTCGACTCCGTCCGCACCCTGGAGACCGTGCTGCCGGCCTTCACCGGGATGGTTGCGACGCTGCGGTTCCACACCGACCGGATGGCGGAGCTGGCGCCGCAGGGGTTCTCGCTCGCGACCGACGTCGCGGAGTGGCTGGTCAAGCAGCACGTCCCGTTCCGGACCGCGCACGAGCTCAGCGGAAGCCTGGTCCGCTTCGCTGAGGAGAACGGGCTGGAACTGCACGAGGTCGACGACGAGCAGCTCGCCGCCATCTCGCCGCTGCTGACCCCCGAGGTGCGGTCCGTGCTCTCGGTGGAGGGCTCGGTCGCCAGCCGCGACGGCGTCGGCGGAACCGCTCCCGACCGCGTCGCCGAGCAGCTCGCCGCGCTCACCGACCATGTCCGCAAGGCGGCGCTCGCGCTCCGCGCATCCCGGAGGGACCTCGTCTGATGGCACGATTCGAACCCGAGCGGAAACGCCCCTGGATCATCACGGTCGTCGTCGTGGTCGCCATCGCTGTGATCGCGGTCGGCCTCATCGTCGCGGTGGCCGCGGGCGGCCGGATCTTCTGACGTGACCCTGTACCGTCCTGAGCGCGACGAGTTCCTGGCGTCGTCGCTGGAGGTCGCCCCGCGCCTCCTCGGGGCGGTCCTGCGGCACGACTCGCCGGACGGCGCGGTCGCGCTGCGGATCACCGAGGTGGAGGCGTACATCGGCGACGGCCTCGACCCCGGTTCGCACGCCTTCCGCGGTCGCACCAAGCGCAATGCGGTCATGTACGGGCCACCCGGTCACCTGTACGCGTACTTCACCTACGGGATGCACGTGTGCGCCAACATCGTCTGCTCACCCGAGGGTCAGGCGACCGCGGTGCTGCTGCGGGCGGCCGAGGTGATCGAGGGGGAGGACCTCGCCGAGGCGCGGCGCGTCGGAGCGAGCGGGCGCCGCATCCCTCACCGCGATCTCGCGCGCGGGCCGGCGCGACTGGTCGTGGCGGCGGGGATGAGTCTTGCCGACGACGGCGCCGACGTGTTCAGCCCGCCCTTCGAGTTGCTGCTGCCTCGAGAGCAAGCGGTGTACGAGACCGGGCCGCGGACCGGGGTGTCCGGTGCCGGCGGAGGCCTCGAGTTCCCGTGGCGCTACTGGCTGCCCGGCGACCCGACTGTGTCGCCGTACAAGCGGCACCCGAAATCGCACGACTGACGCGTCCGGCCGGACGCCGGTGCCGCCCTCAGCCGGCGACGATGCGGAAGACGCCCGCGCAGAGGCACGCCCAGATGATGCTCGTCAGGGTGCCGATGATGAAGCGCTCACGTGCCTCGGCCTCCTCCAGCTCGGTGAAGCGTCCGACGCCTTTGATCGCGATCAGCACCGCGAGGCCCTCCGGGAAGCCGGCCATGATCGTGCCCGCCGCGGCCAGACGTTCCAGCAGGCCGATGGTGGTTCCGCCGCGCAGCACCTCGCGCGTCGTCGTGCCGCCCTCCGGCGTCATCGCCCGCACCAGGATGCCGCCGTGAGCGCTCGGCTCGGTGGTGCTGCGGGTCGCCAGGGCGAGCACCAGTTGCGACACCGGCCAGCCGCCCAACACCGCGAGGGCCAGCGCGGCGAGACCGATCAGGAGCCGGAGGGCGAACGGGGCATGCTGCGCCGGGATCAGCACCACGACGAGCGTCGCGGCCAGCAGCCCGGTGGCGCAATAGACGAGCGGGCGGCGCGGTGTCCGCAGTGTGGCCACGATGCAGCCGAGCGCCGCGATCAGGAGGAGCAGGGCGAGCACCCACAGCGCGTGAGGAGCGAGCTGGCTGAGCAGCACGGGGGTCGGCGGCCACGTCGTCATGCGTTCTCCTGTGCGTCTCGTGCGTCTGGTGCCTGTGGTGCGTCTCGTGCGTCCGGCGCGTCAGCCTGTGCGGCGTCCGCGCGTGCCAACAGCCTAGTCAGGGCCGGGATGGCGGCGAGCTCGACACGGAGGCCGGCGGCGCGGGCCCGGTCGCTGGCCGACTGCGGGGTGATGCCGAGTCGCGCGCCGGCTTCCGCCTGGGTGAGACCGGAGGAGACGAGGTCGAAGAGCTCCCAGCCGGCGGCGGTCCGGCCCTCGCGGAGCGTCAGCAGCAGGGTGAGCAGGGCCTCCACATCCGCCGCCGGCTCCTCGGCCCGGAGTGCTTCGACGGCGAACCGCGCCGGGGCGCGCTTGGCTCGGCCGACGGCCGTCCGCGCCGCCACGAAGGCGTCGCCCGTCGCCTCCCGGGTGTTCTCGGGAAGGGGGAGGCGGACCTCGCCGAGGCCCAGCCCGACGCTCCAGGCGCCCTCCCGGGTCAGGGTGAGGATGAGCTCCAGAGCAGTGGCCGCGTCTGCCGTGAGGGCCTGGAGCTCGTCGCCGGCGTTGCGGTCCGGCGGCAGGGCGAGGTGTGCGGAGAAGCGGTCTCCGATCGTTTCGAGCGCCGGGGCGACGATGTCGGCGCGCCGTCTGCTGTCCACCTGGTCGGCGGTGATGACGAACATGGTTCCTCCTCGCATCAGGCCCTGAGCCCTGATTTACAGCATATCAGGTCTGTGGGCCTTATCAATAGCCCATCAGGCCTCACGGCCTGACACCCCAGTGACCGGGCCGCCGCCCCGCTGGTAGCCTGAACGGGTGTCCGAAACCGCCCTCACCCGTGACCAGGCGAGCGACCGCGCGCTCAGCCTCGCCGCCCAGACCAACGACGCCTCCTTCGACGACGTCTGGGACGAACTGAAGTGGCGCGGCCTCATCCACGTCTCGACCGATGAAGCCGCCCTCAAAGAACTCCTGACCGGCGGGCCCATCACCTACTACTGCGGTTTCGACCCGACCGCGGCCAGCCTCCACCTCGGCAACCTCGTGCAGCTGCTCACGATGCGCCGTCTGCAGCTCGCCGGTCACCGGCCCCTGGGCCTCGTCGGTGGCTCCACCGGCCTCATCGGCGACCCGCGGCCGTCCGCCGAGCGCACGCTTACACCTAAGGAGACCGTCGCCGAGTGGGTGGGCTACCTGCAGGCGCAGGTCACCCGGTTCCTCTCCGACGAGGGTGAGAACGCCGTGCGCCTGGTCAACAACCTCGACTGGACGGCGCCGATGTCGGCGATCGACTTCCTGCGCGAGATCGGCAAGCACTTCCGCGTCGGCACCATGCTGAAGAAGGATGCGGTCGCCGCGCGCCTCAACTCCGACGAGGGGATCTCGTACACCGAGTTCAGCTACCAGATCCTGCAGGGGATGGACTACCTCGAGCTCTTCCGCCAGTACGGCTGCGTCCTCCAGACAGGCGGAAGCGACCAGTGGGGCAACCTCACCAGCGGCACGGAGCTCATCCGCAAGGTCGAGGGCGCCCACGTGCACGCCATCGGCACGCCGCTGATCACCAACAGCGACGGCACCAAGTTCGGCAAGAGCGAGGGCAACGCCGTCTGGCTCGACCCGGCGCTCACCTCGCCCTACGCGATGTACCAGTTCTGGCTGAACACTGACGACGCGGATGTGATCGACCGGCTCAAGGTGTTCACCTTCCTGTCGCGCGCCGAGATCGACGAGCTGGCGCAGAAGGTCGCCGACGAGCCGTTCCGGCGCGAGGCGCAGCGACGCCTGGCGTTCGAGGTCACCTCGCTCGTCCACGGCGTCGCGGCGACGGAGGCGGCCATCGCCGCATCCCAGGCCCTCTTTGGTCAGGGAGACCTGGCCGACCTCGACTCGGTCACCCTCGAGGCGGCCCTCCGCGAGCTCCCGAACACGACTACGACCGAGCCGTCGACCACCGTGGCGCAGGCGCTCATCGACACCGGGCTGACCTCCAGCCTCGGCGAGGCGCGGCGTGCGGTCGCGCAGGGCGGCGTCTACGTCAACAACGTGAAGGTGGAGGATGCGGAGCAGCCGATCGGCTCTTCCGTGCTCCCCGGAGACATGGTCGTGTTGCGACGCGGCAAGAAGACCCTCGCTGGTGTGTTCGTCGCCTGACGAGCTGACGTACGGTTGAGCCATGTCCGATGAACAGCAGGATGCCGGGGCCGAGGAGGCTCTCGTCGCCCGGCTCGACGTGATCGAGGAGCAGCCGCTGACCGCCCGCGCCGACGCGTACGCGCAGCTCCACGAGCAGCTCCGCCGGACGCTGGAGGGCGACGACGAGCATGGCCGGGGCTGACCGCCGCCTCGACGTCGCACTCGCCGAGCTCGGCCTCGCGCGGTCGCGCTCGCACGCTGCGACGCTGATCGCGGAGGGCCTGGTGACGGTCGACGGCCGCCCGGTGGTGCGCGCGTCGGCAAAGGTCGGCGACAGCCAGGAGGTCCGGGTCGCAGGCGCCGACCAGTACGTCAGTCGCGGTGCGCACAAGTTGATCGCAGCGCTCGACGCGTTCTCCATCGACCCCTCCGGCCGGATCGCGCTCGACGCCGGCGCCTCCACGGGCGGATTCAGTCAGGTCCTGCTGGAGCGCGGCGCGGCGCGGGTCATCGCGGTGGATGTCGGGCACGGCCAGCTGTCACCGGTGATCGCGGGGGAGGAGCGCCTGCAGTCGTTCGAGGGCGTGAACGTGCGCTCCCTCACGGCCGACGCTCTCGCCGCCCTCACGGGCGACGAGGTGCGGCCGGACCTGGTGGTCGCCGACCTGTCCTTCATCTCGCTCACGCAGGTCATCCCCGCGCTGGTGGCGACCGCGACGAGCACGGCCGACTTCGTGCTGCTGGTGAAACCGCAGTTCGAGGTGGGGAGGCAGGGCATCCGGGAGGGGGTCGTCCGGGATGCGGGACTGCGCGCCGACGCCGTGTCCGACGTCCTGTGGGCCGCCTTCGACGCTGGGCTCGGGACGGCGGGCGTGATCGCGTCGCCGATCGCCGGCGGCCACGGCAACAAGGAGTTCCTGGCCTGGTTCCGGAGGGGCGCACCAGACCCGTCCGGCCTGCGGGATGACGTCGTCCTGCTTTCGCGCTGAGTGATGCTTCCGCGGAGCTAGCGACTCGAAACGGGGGCCGGACTCGCGTGCCTACTCCCGGGAGGCGTCGCGAGGGCGTGATCTGCGGTCAGCGGCCCACCCGGGAATGCAACCACCGGTCGTGTCCGACTGGGTGTATCGGCGGGAATTCATGCAGTCCGCCCCATAGCCGACGGCCCGGCATTGAGGCCGCCATCCGACGGCGAGCGAGGAACGCGCGAGGGGCCACACATCAGCGTGCTAAATCCGCTGGCGACCATGGCGATGTCTCCGGTTCCATCGCGTGCGCTCGCCGGTCGAAAATGCCCCTGTCAAGCCGGTGCCGACAAGGGGCACGGTTGCAGAACGGCGACCTGGCGGCGACGGCGGCGGCTGCGCCTAACGCCCATCGCGGAATGTTCATCACGTGCTCCTCCCACGGCGCAGCGTGCACGACGGGCGCCTCTGATTACATGACCTGGCCAGGGCGTCGAATCCACGCCGGGCGTTCTTGCCTGCGGGATCGTTCGGTAGGCGCTCAAACGGCGCGCGTGAGCTGCCTCGCGGAGGAAGTTGGCTTGCAGCCGGGCAAGCTGAGTGTGGCGACGACGGTGGTAGCGCGGGTGCTGCGGCGAGTTTCGTCGCCGCTACTGTGCAGGGAAACGCCTCGACGCGGTCGACTGAGCCCGCAATCGGGCGCGACACGACGGGCGCGATCCCGTCATTCCCATTTCACGCATTCGCTGTGCGCGCCGATCCCAAGGATTTGTGTGCTGGCGGCGAAGTGAAGGCCGGCGCTGTGGGGGAGGTCGACGTTGATGGAGCGGCCTCGGGTGGTGTCCTGTTCGGGGGGTCCGATTTGGCGGATGGTGTAGCCGAGGCCTTCCCAATAGGTGCGGACCTTCTCGGTGACGGACTCTGGATCGAACTCGGTCGAGGGGTCCGCCAATTGCCGCACAGAGATGAAGTATTGACCGGTGGTGGCCTCGTTGTCACACGAAGTCCACGACCATGTTGCCCTCTGTTCGAGGTTGGCGGAGTCGAAGGGGAGCTCATGGTCGTCGAGGAATTCACCGCCGGCAAGTTGTGCGACATCGTTGACCTGTTGCACGACGTCGTCGAGGAGCTGGGTTTTGGTTTTGGTGGAGAGGCCGTCGAGTGGTGGGTTGATGCCGGGTTGTGTCACGGGTCCTCCTGGATAGATGCACGCGGTCAGGGTGAGGGTGATTGCGATGGTGAGGGCGGCACGGATACTGCGCGGGAGTTTCATTGTCTGCCTTACAGTGAGGCGGCTCGTCGGTGTGGGAGCTTCTAGTCGTGCAGGGTGCTGGTGGCGCGACCGTTGATTTTGCCATCGACGCCGAGAGTTGCCGCAGCGGTGTTGTGGAGGGCTTCAGTGTCGTTGTTGAAGTAGCCGTGGCCAGCGGTGGCGTGAGGAATCTCGAACAAGCCGCCGTTGTCGGTGCCGTTTCCGAGGGTGTCGTGACCGTCGGTGGGTTGAAGGTGCTGGGAGGGGTCTCCTTCGGAGGAGAACACGCGGGCACCGTATCGGTAGTCGCGTGGGTCGACCCGTCCGGACCCGGCGCGGCCTAGGTCGGCGATTTGATCGCGTGAGGACTGGGTGGCATACACGTGTTGTGCGCCGCCGTCGACGCGGAGGTCGGTGAGAGCGCTGAAGCCGCCTTCGACCCCGGCGGAGGCGACGAACACCACTGATTGGACGTTGTGGGTCAGATCACGGAGGGCGTTGCTGGCTACGGTGGTGCCGTAGGAGTGCGCGGCGACCGCGGTGTAGGGGTGCGGGTTACCGCCGAGGATGCTAGATGCTGCCCACTGCCCGTCCAGTTCGGCCGACAGTCGACTACCGCCCGCTTTCGCTTTATCGCCCTGGAGGACGGAATCGAGTCCGGGCGGGTCATATCCGATCCAAGCAACGACCATGTGCGGCGAACCGTCCATGTCTTTCTGTTCGTTGTACATGTTGATACCGGCGTCGGTCCAGCCTTTGAGGCGCCCGGGTTCGCCGAGTCCGCTGTCCATGCCGGGGACCATCCAGGTGACCTTCCCGGATGCTTCCGCACGGGTGTCTCCAATGGCGACAGCCGCGAGGGGCGGGGTGTGGCGGAGGTTGTAGGAGAGCAGCCCGCGTGCTGGTTTCTGTGCTTTGGCGAGTGCTTCGTAGTCGGCTGGAGTTCCGCCGGGGATCTTCTTGATGCCGAGGGCGGCGAGGAGGTCGGTGAGGGTTTTGCCCTTGACGGAGTCGGGGCTGATGGTGGGGTCGTTGAGGTCGCGTTGGAGTTGGTTGGCGTTGGCGTGGATGCGGGTGTCGGCGTCGAGGCCGGGGAGGTTGCCGATGATCTCCGGCGCGGCTTTGCACCATTGTTCGCGAAGCTCGGGGCTGAGCTTCTTCCACCACGCCGCCGTTTTCTCGGACGGGGGTGGGCTGTCGCAGAACTTCTGGGCCAGGGCGGGGTCGCGGGCCAGGAGCAGCGCCAACTCGCCGGGGGTGAGTGTGGTCAGCATGTTCGCCAGCGCCGCCCCGGTCATCGCGGGTGCGTCGATCTTCGCGAAGCTGGTGACGGTGGTGACGAAGTCGGTCAGTTGTGTCGGCGCGATGGCGGGCATGGCCCCGTACAGGGTGGCTTCCAGGGCGTTTCTGAACACGCCCTCTTCGTTGTGGTACTGCTCGGCGGCGGTGGCGGCGTCGCGTTTTGCCTGCGCCAACCGGTCCTGCGCGTCCTCCAGCAGCCGTTGCGCGCTGCTGAGCTCAATGTTCGCGTCATCGGCGTGGCGGCGTGCCGCGGCCAGTTCTGAACCGGTGGGGACGTGGGTACCGGCCGGTGGGGCGGTGGTGGCGTACTGCTTGTACGTTTTCTCCAGCAGCGTCAGTGCCGCGTGCAAGGCGGCCTGCTCGACGCTCAGGGAGCTGATGGTGGCTTCGGCGGTGGCGATGTCCTCCAGGGCGTCTTCTGCCGCCCGCAGGGCCGCATCAGCCACACCCTGTTGCGCCCATATCACCGAGCACCAGGCGTTGGAGGCGTCACGGGCTTCGTTGAACCGTTTCGATGTCTCCCGGCAGCCTGTGCTCACCGTCTGCAGGCGTTCCGCGAACATGGTCGCCGCGTACCCGGACCAGTGCGGTTCCCCGACCTGCTCCAGCACGTCGTTGAGCTTGTCCGCCCGGTGCCAAAGCCACTCGGCCATCGACTGGAAGTCCTTGGTCCGCCCATCGATCGCTTGCATGTCTCCCGGTGTCGGATCCTCATCCAGTCCGACCGGGGACCAATCCGTCGAGTTAGAACGCATGCGGTGCACCCGCCGTGAAGCTTTCAGCGCTTTTCGCGTCGCGCTGCTCATACACGTCCGCGGCCGAACCCAGCGCCGTGCTCAACGAGTCAACACCGGAGGAAAGGTTCGACAGTCCCGAACGCCAATACGCGTCGAACTGCTCAAACACCGCCACCGCGCGGGCATCCCCCAGACTCCCCGGCACAGCAGAAGAGGCCTTACGCCCACCATTCGCCTCATGCAGCGAGCGCGCGCTCACCCGCAGCTGCGCCGTATCGACCTTGACTTTTGTGCTCACGCGGTACTCCACTAAAACTGACGAAGAAGACAACTAGCACGTTAGCAGAGGAACAGAAATACAATACGAATGAGGCTGTAATCCGGACATCATCGGATAGTGGGAGCGGCTCACTGTGGACGCCCACAGTTCGCGCTGAGTGAACGTTCTCCACAAACCTCTGCCCGTGGCCTCGCCCGGCGCGCGAAAACCGACAGAATGGGAGAACGGCTTTCGACAGGAGGGAACGTGACACTGATGGGTGCAGCGACGCGGTACATCCTCGTCGTCGCGCACACCGGTCGTCAGGAGTCCCTCGAAGCGGGTGTCCGGGTATCCCGGCAGCTGCTCGACGCGGGCGTCGTCCCGGTGCTGAGTGCCGACGAGCGCAGAGACCTGCTGGAGGCCGATCCTTCGCTCGACGCGGTGGCGGTGCTCGACGACGACGTAGCGGCCAGCGAGTTGGAGCTCGTGATCGTCCTGGGCGGTGACGGCACCATCCTGCGTGCGGCTGAACTCGTGCGGGGCTGCTCCGCTCCACTGCTCGGGGTGAACCTCGGGCACGTCGGCTTCCTGGCCGAGAGCGAGCGCGACGACCTCGAGACGGCGGTCGCACGCGGGCTCGCGAAAGACTACGAGGTCGAGGAGCGCATGACGCTCTCGGCGCGGGTGAAGGTCGGGCGCGAGGTCGTCTACGAGAGCTGGGCGCTCAACGAGGCGACGGTCGAGAAGGCGAGTCGCGAGCGGATGCTCGAGGTCGTCATCGAGGTCGACGGCCGGCCGATGTCGAGTTTCGGCTGCGACGGCGTGGTGATGTCGACGCCGACCGGCTCGACGGCGTACTCCTTCTCTGCTGGCGGCCCGGTGGTCTGGCCAGGCGTAGCCGCGCTTCTCCTGGTGCCGCTGAGCGCGCACGCGCTGTTCTCCCGGCCGTTGGTGGTGGATGCGGATTCCTCGCTCGCCGTCGAGCTCCTCGATCGCGCGGGCGGCGCCGGCATCCTCTGGTGCGACGGCCGCCGGCCCTTCGACCTTCCCCCGGGTGCGCGTGTCGTCGTCCGGCGCTCGCCCATCCCGGTGCGCCTGGCGCGGCTGCACCCCGGGCCCTTCACCGATCGGCTGGTGCACAAGTTCGATCTGCCCGTGACCGGGTGGAGAGGGCCGGTGGGGCGTGACTGACGCGCGCGGCGGCATCGAGGAGATCTCGATCAAAGACCTGGGCGTCATCGCCGACGCCTCGCTCCCGCTCGGCGCCGGGTTCACCGCGATCACCGGGGAGACGGGCGCGGGCAAGACCATGGTCGTCTCGGCCCTCGGGCTGCTGCTCGGTGAGCGCGCCGACACCGGCGCCGTCCGGCTCGGCAGCCCGCAGGCGTGGGTCGAGGGTCGCTGGCGCGTGCCGTCATCCGGTGAGGTCGTCGAGCGCGTGCGCGACGCGGGAGGCGACGTCGACCCCATCGACGCGGCGGAGGCCGAGCTCGTTCTGAGCCGTTCCGTCTCGGCCGAAGGGCGGTCGCGGGTGGTTGTCGGAGGCCGGAGCGCGCCGGTCGCGGTCCTGACCGAACTCGGTGAGCAGCTCGTCGTCGTCCACGGGCAGTCCGATCAGCTGCGGCTCAAGTCGGCCATCGCCCAGCGCGCAGCGCTCGACCGGTTCGCCGGCCCCGCGTTCGCAGAGGCGCTGAGCACCTACGAGCAGGTGTTCCACCGCTGGCGCGACAACCGGGCCGAGCTCGACGAGCTCATCGCCGACCAGGACCGCCGCGCCCGCGAAGCCGACGACCTGCGGGTAGCGATGGCCGAGATCGAGTCCGTCGCACCGCAGCCCGGAGAGGATGACGAACTGGCCGAGCGGGCAGAGCGCCTCACCAACCTCGAAGACCTGCGCCTCGCCGCCGGTGCGGCCCGCGAGCTCCTGAGCGCCGAGGTGTCCGAGAGTGTGGATGCGCTGGGTCTGCTGGACAACGCGCGCCGGCAGCTGGAGCGCGTCGCGCCCCACGACAGCGCCCTGCGGCCGATGGCCGAGTCGGTCGCCGAGGCCAACTACCTGATCTCGGACATCGCGGCGCAACTGTCCACGTATCTGGACGCGCTCGACGCCGACGGCGCGCATGAACTCGAGGTCGTGCAGGAGCGCCGCTCCGAGCTCGCGATCCTCCTCCGGAAGTACGGCCCCACCCTCGACGATGTCATCCGGACCCTCGAGACGGGCAGCCTCCGGCTTCTCGAACTCGATGGCGACGCCGACCGGATCGGCGAGCTGTCGCGCGAGGTCGAGTCCGACGCGGCGCTCGTCCAAGACCTGGCTGCGGGACTGAGCGCCGAACGCGCGGCCGCTGCCGCACGTCTCTCCGAAGCCGTCACCGACGAGCTGTCTGCCCTCGCCATGCCGGATGCGCGCGTCGTCGTCGAGGTGACCCAGCGCGACGACGGCGACCTGCAGACGTACTCGGCCACCGGCCGCGACCAGGTCGCCTTCCTGCTGCAGCCGCATCCCGGCGCCGAACCGCGCCCGCTCGGGAAGGGCGCCTCCGGCGGTGAGCTCTCGCGCGTGATGCTGGCGATCGAGGTCGTCATCGCCGGCACCGATCCGGTTCCGACGTTCATTTTCGACGAGGTCGACGCCGGTGTCGGCGGAGCCTCCGCCATCGAGATCGGCCGGCGCCTCGCCCGCCTCGCCGAGTCGGCGCAGGTCATCGTCGTCACCCACCTGGCCCAGGTCGCCGCCTTCGCCAACAACCACCTCACGGTCGTGAAGGGCAGCGACGGCGCGGTCACCGCATCCAGTGTCCGCCGTCTCGACGGCGACGAGCGCATCGCCGAGATGGCGCGCCTGCTCTCCGGCCTGCCCGACTCCGAGAGCGGCCTCGCGCACGCCCGGGAGCTCGTGGACATGGCGTCCGCGGCTCGCCGGTGAGCGCATCCCGAACGTATCGCCGGGCTCGTCGCGTCCGAGTGCCCGTCGACCGGTGATAGGCTGTAAGCCCGTGGTGGATTATTCAGACGCGGGCCCTTCAAGCGGCAAAAACACAGCAAACGGCATTACCAAACACATTTTCGTGACTGGTGGTGTCGTTTCTTCGTTGGGGAAGGGCCTCACGGCGGCCTCCCTCGGCAACCTTCTGACGGCCCGCGGTCTCCGCGTGGTCATGCAGAAGCTCGACCCTTATCTCAACGTGGATCCGGGCACCATGAACCCGTTCCAGCACGGTGAGGTCTTCGTCACCGACGACGGCGCCGAGACCGATCTCGACATTGGCCACTACGAGCGCTTCCTCGACATCAACCTCGGCCAGTCGGCCAACGTCACCACCGGCCAGATCTACTCCAACGTCATCGCGAAGGAGCGCCGCGGCGAGTACCTCGGCGACACGGTCCAGGTCATCCCGCACATCACCGACGAGATCAAGCGCCGGATGCGGCTGCAGGCGCAGCCGGGTCCGGACGGCGAGCCCGCCCCCGACGTCATCATCACCGAGATCGGCGGAACCGTCGGCGACATCGAGTCGCAGCCGTTCATCGAGTCGGCCCGCCAGGTGCGCCACGAGCTGGGCCGCAAGAACTGCTTCTTCGTGCACGTCTCGCTCGTGCCGTTCATGAACGCCTCCGGCGAGCAGAAGACCAAGCCGACGCAGCACTCGGTCGCAGCGCTGCGCTCGATCGGTATCCAGCCGGATGCCCTGGTGCTCCGCAGCGACCGCCCGGTCTCCGACAGCAACAAGCGCAAAATCGCCCTGATGTGCGACGTGGATGAGGCTGCCGTCGTCAACGCGGTCGATGTGCCCTCGATCTACGACATCCCGACGATGCTGCACGACCAGGGTCTGGACGCGTACATCATCGACCAGCTGGGGCTCGACAAGGCGGACGACGTCGACTGGAACGGCTGGGCCCGGCTGCTGGAGTCGGTGCACGACCCCAAGCACGAGGTCACGATCGGCCTGGTCGGCAAGTACATCGACCTGCCGGATGCGTACCTCTCGGTCACCGAGGCCCTCCGCGCGGGTGGCTTCGCCCACCGCACCAAGGTGAAGCTGAAGTGGATCGCCTCCGACGAGTGCCAGACACCGGAGGGCGCGGCCGCGCAGTTGAGCGACGTCGACGCGATCTGCGTGCCGGGCGGTTTCGGCGTGCGCGGCATCGAGGGCAAGGTGGGCGCGCTGCGCTTCGCCCGCGAGAACGGCATCCCGGCCCTCGGCTTGTGCCTCGGCCTGCAGTGCATGGTCATCGAGTACGCCCGGCACGAGGCCGGTCTGCTGGGTGCGTCGTCGTCGGAGTTCGACCCGGAGACCGAGTTCCCGGTGATCGCGACGATGGCCGAGCAGGTCGACATCATCGCAGGGGGTGACCTGGGCGGCACCATGCGTCTTGGCCTCTACCCGGCGAACCTCGCTGAGGGCTCGCTGGTCGCCGACCTGTACGGCGCGAGCGAGGCATCCGAGCGTCACCGCCACCGCTACGAGGTGAACAACAACTACCGCGAGCAGATCGCCGACGCGGGCCTGTGGTTCTCCGGCACGTCGCCGGACGGCCACCTGGTCGAGTACGTCGAGCTGCCGCGCGACGTGCACCCGTTCTACGTGGGCACGCAGGCGCATCCCGAGCTGCGGTCGCGGCCGAACCGTGCGCACCCGCTGTTCGCCGGGCTGGTCGGCGCTGCGCTCGATCGCCAGAAGGCCAGCCTTCTGTTCGAGGTCGCCGAAGCCGACGCCGAGATGGTCGCCGAGGCCTGATGACCGCCGAGGAGACCGCCGAGGAGACCACCGACCAGACCGTCGACCAGACTGTCGACGACCAGACAGCGGCCGGCCTGAACGACCAGCCGTTCCGTCCGGAGATCGTGTCGTCGGAGACCGCGTTCGAGGGCAAGATCTGGAACGTCCGCCGCGACGTCTTCCGCTACAACGGCGAGGAGATCACGCGGGAGTACGTCGACCACACCGGCGCCGTCGGCATCCTTGCGTTGGATGACGACGGTCGCGTCCTGCTGATCCGTCAGTACCGTCACCCGGTGCGCCACCGCGACTGGGAGATTCCGGCGGGCCTCCTCGACATGGGCGGCGAGAGTCCGCTCGATGCCGCGAAGCGCGAGCTGGGGGAGGAGGCGGACCTCGAGGCGGACCAGTGGAACGTCCTCGCCGACGTGTTCACCAGCCCCGGCGGCAACGACGAGTCGATCCGCATCTACCTGGCCCGGGGTGTGCGCTCCACCGGTTCCGAGTTCGCGCGGGAGGCGGAAGAGGCTGACATCGAGGTGCGCTGGGGGCCGCTCGACGAGGCCGTGGAGGCGGTGCTCGAGCGCCGCGTCCACAATGCCCCGCTGATCATCGCGCTGCTGGCCGCACGCACCGCCCGCGAGGGTGGCTGGAGCACGCTCGGCGCAGCGAACGAGCCCTGGCCGAGCCACCCCAAGCTTTCGAGATGACCGTCGCGGCCGATGTCGACGTGTTCCTCAGACACGTCGCCATCGAGCGCGGACTCTCGGCGAACACGGTCGCGGCGTACCGCCGAGACCTTGGCGTGTACGGCGCCTGGCTCGACGAGCAGGGGGTCACGGACGTCAGCTCCGTGACACCCGCGACGCTGTCGGCCTTCGCCGTGCACCTCGGGACGCGAGAGGAGTCGGCGCTCACCGCATCCTCTCTGGCGCGGATGCTGTCGACCGTGCGTGGATTCCACCGGTTCCTGCTCGAGGAAGGCCGCGTCGAGGTGGATGCGGCACGCGACCTCCGCCCGCCGAAGCTGCCCAGCCGCCTTCCGAAGGCGATCACCGTCGACCAGGTGGCCGCCCTGCTGGCCGCCACCGACGGCGACGAGGTCTCGGCACTGCGTGACAAGGCCCTCCTGGAGTTGATGTACGCCACGGGCGCACGCGTCAGCGAGGCCGTCGGCCTGAACGTCGACGATGTGATCGACACCGACGTGGTGCGGCTGACCGGCAAGGGCAGCAAGCAGCGCATGGTGCCGCTCGGGAGCTTCGCGCAGGAGGCCGTCTCGGCGTACCTGGTGCGGGCACGGCCCGTGCTGTCCGCGAAGGGCCGGGCGACGCCCGCACTCTTCCTCGGGATGCGCGGAGCCCGGCTCTCGCGCCAGAACGTGTGGCTGATCATCCGAGCGGCAGCGGAGCGGGCGGAGCTCGGCCTGGAGATCTCGCCGCACACCCTCCGTCACTCGTTCGCGACGCACCTTCTCGCCGGCGGGGCGGATGTACGGGTCGTGCAGGAGCTGCTGGGACACTCCTCCGTGGCGACGACGCAGATCTACACGCTCGTCACGGCGGACACCCTGCGTGACGTGTACACGTCGGCGCACCCACGCGCTCGCTGACCGCCCGCTGAGCCGCCCGCCGGTTCGGCGAGCGACCGCTACCGTTCGTTGCGTTCGCCGGTGCTCGCGCAGCGGCGAACGTGACAAACGGCAGCGGTCACGCGGGAGGGGCGGCGTGGCGGCGGCGCGGAGCCCGGCGGCGCAGCCAGACGTAGACGGAGCGACCGTCGCCGCTGGCGCGTCGTGTGGCGGCGAAGCCGAGCTTGCGCAGCACGCCGAACGACGGCGCGTTCCAGGTCGCGACGGTCGCCCAGATCACGGGGAAGCCGGCGTCGAACGCCGCATCCATCACGACCGACGCGGCCTCGGTGGCGTACCCGCTACCGACCTGGGCCCGGAGGAGCTCGTACGCCAGCTCCGGCTGGGCCGCGCTCGCCCGGCCGACGATGAGGCCGCAGTAGCCGACCGGCTCCCCGGTCTCCGCCAGCTCGATCGTGTAGAGCCCGAAGCCCACCTCATCGAACCGGCGGCGCTGCGCATCCAGTCGCTCTCGCTCCTCGTCGACCGACCCGGGCTGACGGCCGAGGGGATGCTCGGCGAGCAGCGCGAGGTTCCATTCGGCGTCGCGTCCGTCGCGCGGGCGCAGACGCAGGCGGGGGGTCTCAAGGGCGGACGGCATCGGCTGCACGCGGCCAGCGTACCGAACCGCCGTGCCCGCACCCCGCATGCGGGGCACGGCGCGGATAGACTGTCCCCTTGAAAGACCGCCCACGAGAGGGACGAGGAACACCCAGGTGACGCGCAACGACGAGGTCGAGACCCAGCTCCCGGGCATGGATGCCGCATCCGTCGCCCCGAAGCCCGGTCCCACCGGCCGCCCGGCACGCACCTTTCCCGCTCCTCAGCCGCTGAAGCAGCATGGTCCGGCCAAGATCATCGCCCTCTGCAACCAGAAGGGCGGCGTCGGCAAGACGACCACCAGCATCAACCTCGGTGCCACGCTGGCCGAGTACGGCCGCCGCGTGCTGGCCGTCGACTTCGACCCGCAGGGCGCGCTGTCCGCGGGCCTCGGCGCGCAGACGCACGACGCGACGACGATCTACGACCTGCTGCTCAACCGCAACGCGGATGTGCAGGGCGCGATCCAGTCCACCTCGACGCCCGGGCTCGACATCATCCCCGCGAACATCGACCTGTCGGCCGCCGAAGTGCACCTGGTGAACGAGGTCGCGCGCGAGCAGATCCTCGCGGGCGTTCTCCGCAAGGTCGCCGCCGATTACGATGTCATCCTCATCGACTGCCAGCCGTCGCTCGGCATCCTGACCGTGAACGCGCTGACCGCCAGCCACGGCGTCCTGATCCCGCTCGAGTGCGAGTACTTCGCCCTCCGCGGCGTCGCGCTGCTGATCGAGACGATCGACAAGGTGCGCGAGCGGTTGAATCCGGCGATCGAGTTGGATGGCATCCTCGCCACCATGTACGACTCGCGCACGCTGCACTCCCGCGAGGTGCTGGAGCGCGTCGTCGACGCCTTCGGCGACCGGGTGCTCGAGACCGTCATCTCGCGGACCGTGAAGTTCCCGGATGCGTCCGTCGCGGCCACCCCGATCACGCAGTTCGCGCCGGAGCACCAGGCGGCGGAGGCGTACCGTCAGCTGGCGCGGGAACTGGTGTTCCGTGGCGCCGTCGCCTGACACGGCGAAGCCGGAGGGTGTCGCCGGTGCCGAGGAGTCCGTCGGCTTCCGCGTCTCGCTGGGCGACTTCGAGGGCCCGTTCGACCTGCTCCTGTCGCTGATCACCAAGCACGAGCTCGACATCACGGAGATCTCCCTGAGTCGGGTGACAGACGAGTTCATCGCGTACCTGCGTCAGCTCGACACCGACGAGAGCCTTGACGAGGCGAGCGAGTTCCTGCTGGTCGCGGCGACGCTGCTCGACCTCAAGGTCGCAGGGCTGCTGCCGCAGGGCGAGCTCGTGGATGCGGAGGACGTCGCGCTGCTCGAGGCCCGCGACCTCCTGTTCGCGCGGCTGCTGCAGTACCGAGCGTTCAAGGAGGCGTCCGGCTGGTTCGCGGAGCGGCTCGAGGCCGAGGGCGCCCGGCACGCGCGCCTGGTGCGGCTGGAGGACAAGTTCCGGCAGCGCACCCCGGAGCTCGTCTGGACGCTGAGCCTCGACGACTTCGCGGCTCTCGCGACGCTGGCGATGACGCCGCGCGAGATCCCCGTGGTCGGGCTCGACCACCTGCACGCGCCGCTCGTCAGTATCCGGGAGCAGGCGGCGATCGTGGTCGGGATGCTGCGGCACGGCGAGCCGATGAGCTTCCGCCAGCTGGTGGTCGGCGCCGAGCAGAAGGGCGTCGTCGTGGCGCGGTTCCTTGCGGTGCTGGAGTTGTACCGGCGCGCGGCGCTCGCTTTCGAGCAGCTGGAGCCGCTGGGGGAGTTGACGCTCCGCTGGACGGCCGAGCACTGGTCAGAAGAGAACCTGTCGAATCTGGGAGCCGACTATGACGGTTGAGAACACGGCCGAGGCCACGGATGCGTTGGAGGTGTCGGGCGCCTTGGAGGTGACCGACAGTTCGGAGGTGACCGACACCTCGGAGGTGCCGGCGCCGGTGGACGACGCGCAGATCGAGCGCGCGCTGGAGGCGATCCTCATGGTGGCCGACGAGCCGATGAGCGTCGTCACGCTCGCGACGGCGGTCGGGGCGCCGGTGAAGCGCGTCCGCGCGGCGATCGCCACACTGGTCGCCGACTTCGACGGCGTGGGTGATGGCGAGGGCGGCGGCGTGCGCCGCGGCTTCGAGCTGCGCGAGGTGGGCGGCGGCTGGCGGATCTACGTCCGCGAGGAGTTCGACCACGTCGTCGCGGACTACGTGCTGCAGCAGAATCCCACCAAGCTGTCGCAGGCGGCCCTGGAGACCCTCGCCGTGATCGCGTACAAGCAGCCGATCAGCCGCGGAGCCATCGCCTCCATCCGCGCCGTGAATGTGGACTCTGTGGTGCGGACGCTGCTCGGTCGCGGCCTCATCACCGAGCTGTTCACCGACAGCGAGACGGGCGCCATCAACTACGGCACCACCGACCTGCTGCTCAGCCAGCTCGGCATCAACTCGGTCGACGAGCTGCCGAAGATCTCGCCGCTCCTGGCGGACGGCGCCGATGGATTCGATGGCGATGTCCGCTGACGCCGAACGGCAGGGCGAGCGCCTGCAGAAGGTGATGGCGGCCGCCGGTGTGGCCTCCCGCCGGGTGTCCGAGGACCTCATCGCCGCCGGGCGCGTCTCGGTCAACGGCACGGTTGTGACCGAACCGGGCACGCGGGTGGACCCGCTGACCGACCAGGTCGCCGTCGATGGCACGGCCGTTCAACTGGACACCTCCCGGCGGTACGTGATGCTCAACAAGCCGGTGGGCGTGGTGAGTTCGATGCGCGACGAGCAGGGCCGTCCCGACCTGTCCCGCTTCACGGCCGACTACCCCGAGCGTCTGTTCAATGTCGGCCGGCTGGATGCGGAGACCTCGGGCCTGCTCATCCTCACCAACGACGGCGAGCTCGCCCACGTGCTCGCGCATCCATCGTTCGGAGTGACGAAGACGTACATCGCGCGCGTGCGTGGCGTGGTCACGCCGCAGACGATCGGTCGGCTGACCAAGGGGGTCGAGCTGGATGACGGCCCCATCGCCGCGGACAAGGCGAAGCTGCTGCAGTCCCGCGGGGACGACTCCCTGGTCGAGGTGACCCTGCACTCCGGTCGCAATCGGATCGTGCGACGGATGCTCGCCGAGGTGGGGCATCCGGTGATCGAGCTGGTGCGCCGGCAGTTCGGTCCACTGCATCTCGGGACGCTGAGATCGGGGCAGCTGCGCGACCTGACCAAGGCGGAGCTCGGCCAGCTGCTCACCATCTCCCGGGAGAGCCGGACGAAGGAGTGACGGTTCTCCACAGCTCGGCCGTTCTGCACAGGCGGACGGCGGCGGAGAGACGGCCGCGCGCCGCTGGCTAAGGTGGACGGGTGACTGAAATTTCCGCCCGCCTCCTTGGCCCTGTCCGCGTCGTCGGCACAGGGCTGCTCGGCGCGTCCGTCGGACTCGGGCTGCGTGCCCGCGGTGTCGACGTGCTGCTCGCCGACGCCTCGCCCGCACACCTGCGGCTGGCGGCGGACTATGGCGCGGGGCGGCTCGACGACGGGGGAGTGGAACCGGCGCTGATCGTCGTGGCGGTCCCGCCGGATCTCACCGGCCGGGTCGTGGCCGAAGAGCTGGCGGCGCATCCCGAGGCCGTGGTGACCGATGTGGCGAGCGTGAAGGTCGCGCCTCTCTCCGAACTGCAGGAGGCCGGGATCGACCTGAGCCGCTACGTCGGCGGGCATCCACTCGCCGGGCGTGAGCGGGGCGGCCCCTCGTCCGCCCGGGCCGACCTGTTCATCGGGCGGCCGTGGGTCGTCGCCGCTCGCCCCGAGAACCCGCGCGAGGCCGTCAGCCTCGTAGAAGCCCTGATCCTCGACCTCGGCGCGACGCCCGTCGAGATGGATGCGACCCGGCACGACGCCGCCGTCGCGCTCGTCTCGCACGCTCCGCAGATCGTGTCCTCCCTCATGGCGAAGCGTCTGACCGACTCGCCGGAGGCCGCCCTCGCCCTGGCGGGACAGGGTGTTCGGGATGTGACGCGGATCGCCGCGAGCGAGCCCGAGCTGTGGGTGCAGATCCTCGGCGCAAACGCTCCCGCGATCGTCGAGATCCTGCGTGCCTACCGCGAGGACCTCGACCGGGTGCTGGTGGCGCTCGGCGATGTGGATGCGTCCGGTGCCCGTCGCACGATCGCGGAGGAGATCGCCGGAGGCAACGCGGGCGTCTCCCGGCTGCCGGGCAAGCACGGCCAGGACCGGAAATATTCGAGGTTCGTGGTGATGGTCGAAGACCGGCCCGGCGAGCTCGCCCGCCTGCTGCACGAGCTCGGCGAGCTCGGCGTCAACATGGAGGATCTCCGCCTCGAGCACTCACCGGGCGCGCCGTTCGGCCTGGCCGACATCGCCGTGCTCCCGGAGGTGCTCCACCGCACCGTGGACGACCTGACCGAACGTGGATGGAGGATCACCGGATGAGCGAGACCATCGTCGTCGCCGTCGACGGACCGGCCGGGAGCGGCAAGTCGAGTGTCAGCAAGGCGACCGCCCGCCGCCTCGGCTGGGCGTACCTCGACACGGGGGCCGCGTACCGCGCGCTCAGCTGGTACGCGCTCGAGCGCGGCGTCGACTTGACGGACTCCGCCGCCGTGATCGATGCGCTGCCCGACTTCGACTACCGCATCGGCACCGACCCCGAGACCTACCACGTCTTCGTCGGCGACCACGATGTGACCGAGGTCATCCGCACTCCGGAGGTGACGGCCGCGGTGAGCGCGATCGCGCGCGTCGCGGAGGTGCGGGTGTTCCTGACGGAGCTGTTCCGCCACATCATCCGCACCGTCGACCGCGACGGGATCGTGGTCGAGGGCCGCGACATCACGACGGTCGTGTGCCCGGATGCGCCCGTGCGCATCCTTCTCACAGCCGACGAAGCCGTTAGAATGGCGAGGCGTTCCGCTGAGCTGGCCGACCATTCCGCCGCCCATGTGGGTGAGGCCCTGCGGAGACGCGACGCGGCAGATGCCCGCGTCGTCGACTTCATGAACGCCGCAGACGGTGTGACCACCGTCGACTCCACCGATCTCGACTTCGACCAGACCGTCGACGCGGTCATCCAGGTCGTACAGAAAGCAGCCCATGTCTGACATCGAAAACGAGCCCACGGGCGACGACGACCTCGTCACCCGGCTGTCGGAGCTCGACGAAGATCTCGCCGTCCAGCGTGCGAACGCGCTCCGGAGCGGACTCGAGGAGTACGAACTCGACGAGAGCGACCTCGACATCCTCGACGTCGCCGGCGAAGACGTCGACGGCATCACGTACCTCCCTGCCCTTCCGGTGCTGGCGATCGTCGGCCGCCCGAACGTCGGAAAGTCGGCGCTCGTGAACCGCATCCTCGGCCGCCGCGAGGCTGTCGTGGAGGACACTCCGGGTGTCACGCGCGACCGCGTCTCGTACCAGGCGGAGTGGAACGGCCGCCGCTTCACTCTGGTGGACACCGGCGGGTGGGAGCCCGACGCCCGTGGCATCGACGCCTCCGTCGCGGCTCAGGCCGAGGTCGCGATCGACCTCGCCGACGCCGTGCTCTTCGTCGTGGATGCGACCGTCGGCGCAACCTCCACCGACGAGCGTGTCGTCCGCCTGCTCCGGAAGACCGACAAGCCGGTCTTCCTCGCCGCGAACAAAGTGGATGACGCCCGTCAGGAGCCGTATGCGACCGAGCTCTGGTCGCTGGGTCTCGGCGAGCCGCATCCTGTGTCCGCCCTGCACGGCCGCGGCGTGGCCGACCTGTTGGACACGCTCCTGAAGGTCCTGCCGGAGGAGTCCGCCTTCGCCAAGCGCGAGGTCGGCGGGCCGCGCCGCGTCGCCATCATCGGGCGCCCGAACGTCGGCAAGTCGTCGCTCCTCAACAAGACGGCAGGGGAGGAGCGCGTGGTCGTCAACGACCTCGCCGGCACCACCCGCGACCCGGTCGACGAGCAGGTCGAACTCGGCGGCAAGGTGTGGCGCTTCGTCGACACCGCAGGCATCCGCCGTCGCGTGCACCTGCAGCAGGGCGCCGACTTCTACGCCTCGCTCCGCACCTCCACGGCTCTCGAGAAGGCCGAGGTCGCGGTCGTCGTGCTCGATGTGAGCGAGCCGATCAGCGAGCAGGACGTCCGGATCATCGACCTCGTGCTCGAATCGGGCCGCGCCCTGGTCCTCGCCTTCAACAAGTGGGACCTGCTGGATGACGAGCGCCGCCGCTACCTCGAGCGCGAGATCGAACAGGACCTGGCGCACGTCTCCTGGGCTCCGCGGGTCAACATCTCCGCGCGCACCGGGCGTCACCTCGAGAAGCTGGTGCCCGCGCTGGAGCTCGCGCTCGAGTCGTGGGACACCCGCATCCCGACAGGCAAATTCAACGCCTTCCTCGCCGAGCTCACGGCGGCCCACCCGCACCCGGTCCGGGGAGGGAAGCAGCCGCGCATCCTGTTCGGCACGCAGGCGTCGAGCCGTCCGCCGACATTCGTGGTCTTCACCACGGGCTTCCTCGACCCCGGCTACCGGCGGTACATCATCCGCCGCTTGCGCGAGGTCTACGGCTTCGACGGAACGCCCATCGTCCTGAACATGCGCGTGCGCGAGAAGCGCAAGCGCTAGCCGCACCTGTCAGCGCTGGCGGGCGACGTCGAGTACGGGGGCGAAGGCGTCAGGCGCGTGGATCACCACGACCGGGGCCGTGCCCTGCGGGAACAACCGCGCGACCTTCGCCGGGTCGGCGCGGTCATCGATCGTGATGTCGATCGACTCGCGCCAGCGGCCGTCCGACAGCCGCTGCACCGTCGCCTCCCACGTGATTCCGGGCGTCGCTCGCGCCTTCAGCCGCAAGTGGATGCCGACCGCCTTCCGGCGCGTCAGCAGCGAGAGCAGTCCCCGGTACACCGCGGTGCGCCCGGCCACGATCAGCCACGGGTCGAGCGTTCGCACCAGCAGGTCCGCGTTCCACACGATCGTCGTCGCGAACCCGCTCCGCGACTGGTAGACGTCCACGGCGATCACGCCGGGGAGCCGGCGAACCGTCTGCCGCAGCGTCCCGCGCGTGATCCCCTCCTCGACCGTGCTGTGCAGGTACAGCGGCACCGAGGGGCGCGGCGGCAGCCCGCCCGCCCGCATCATGGCCCGGTCGTGGATGCGCTGCTCCGCCCCGAAGAACGGCGCCAGCTCGTCGAGCAGCGCGGCGACGCGCGGATCCGGCGGGTCGGCCTCGACGGCCGCGGCGGTGTCCGCGTAAGCCGTCGACTGGTGCAGCGCGCCGATGCGGAAGCCGTGCGACAGCGGCGGCCGGGCCTTCACCGTCAGAAACCGGTCCCGCCCCGACGCCCGCAGCGGGTTCTCCCGCCCCTCCACCCGCGGTACTGGGTCGAGCACGTGCTCCAGCGCGAGCACGCTCACCGTCTCGGGCACCGCGATCCGTCCGAGCGGCGTCCCTGCGACGACCAGGTGCGTCACGTCCATCCCGGACGCCACGGCGGCCGTCGCCACCTGTGCCGCGACCATCCCGCCCAGGCTGAACCCCGTCACCAGCACGGGTTCGCCGGCACTGATCCCCGCCTCCCGCATCGCGTCGAGCGCACCCGCCGTGAACGACGGCAGACGGCCCGCGCCGATGAGGAGGTCTGCCGTGATGTCGTTCGGCGCCGCACCCGCGCGCGGGTGCCACGACTTCGTGCTGGCGAACTGCACCATCCACCGTCGCCCGCCGGCCGACGACAGCCCGCCGGCCCACGGCAGCCCGCCGGCCGACGACAGCTCGACGATCCGCACCAGCCCGACGTCGGCGCGATCGTCGAGGTCCGGATCGCACAGGTCGTCGATCTCGCGCTGGCTGAGCAGCACGTCCCGCAGCGACCGGATCGTGCGTCGCCGCATCGCCCCCGCGGCGATCCCCGGCTGTCCGAGCGGGTCGGGGGAGGGACCGAGCGGGAGCCCGAGGAGGCCGGCGGGAACATCCACCAGCCCGGGCGTCGGCACGTAGTCGTCGCCCGCATCCGGGTCGTTCCACCAGTCGAGCACGTCGCGGATCAGCGGGAAGGCGTGCGCCAGGAAGTCGTCGTACGCCACCCGTGCGGTGTCGCCTCCATCGCGCAGCAGCCCCCGCCGCCTGCCCAGATTCACGACTTTGAGCAGGATGCTCGGAAGCGTGAACACGGCGACGTACGGCCGAGCCCGCCACCGGGGGATGAACAGCCCCACGACCGAGACGAGCAGGGCCAGCGGCCCGAGCAGCCACCCGGCGACCCGGGCGGCGCCGCCGACCGTTCGCGGCACGAGGGACAGGTACAGCCCGCTGAGGGCGATCCGCCGCGCACGTCGCGTGGTCGGCGGCGGCGACCCGAACGGGTACGGGATGCGCTGCCTGCGCTGCACGGCGAACCACACCCAGGCGGCGGCGATCCCGATCAGCCACGCCAGCAGGGCCAGCGCACCGCCGACGACGCCGACGCCCAGCAGTACGATCCCGAGCGCCAGAGCGACGGGGATGCCGACCACCAGCCCGAGGATGAGCGCCATCCGGCCTCCGGCACTCCGGCCCCGCCAGAGCTGCGGTGGCAGCGACGGCGGCGGCGACATGCGGTCAGCCTAACCCGCACCCTCCGACACTCCCGGGCGTGCATGCATATGCATGGAGACGTTGGCGCGCAAGCGCGACACGCACTCCCGCAGTGTGAAAGATCGGTGACCCGTCACCCCAAAGCGGGGGCGACCACAAAAGGGGTATTTGTACCCCGGTCTGTCCTCACTAGTGTGGACAACCGGGAGCCACCCGACCGTGCCCACCCGAGGGCCGGGCTCCTGACCACTTCAAGGACGCATACCCGATCATGAGTTCTCACACCGCATACACCCCTGCCCGGAAGCGCCAGCTCGGCTCCGAGAAGCGCACCGAACCCCTTCCGACGGTCCACCCGAGGCCGTCCGATCGCAAGATCACCTGGAGCCGCGTCGCCATCGTGCTGACCGTGCTGTTCTGGGCGATCTACGTCGTCACCACGATCATCCGCCAGTTCATCGACAGCGGCAGCCAGAACTTCCGCTTCACCATGGAGGCGCTCGGCTACACCGTCGTCGTGACCTTCCTCACGTTCTCCGCGCTGATGTACCTGGTCGCCCGACAGGGAGCGCTGCAGCGCTTCCAGAAGCACGTCCGGGTGCCGCGCGCCGAACTCGACAGGCACTTCGCCGAGAACCAGCCCTCGATCACCGTGCTGGTGCCCTCCTACGCGGAAGAGCCGGAGGTGGTCCGGATGACGCTTCTCTCCGCGGCGCTGCAGGAGTTCCCGTCGAAGCGGGTCGTGCTGCTCCTCGACGACAACCCGAACCCGACCGACCCGGCCGTGCGCGACCGCCTGGAGGCGACCCGGGATCTCGCCCACGAGATCAGCGCGACTCTCGCCGAGCCGCGCTTCCGCTTCAGCGACGCGCTCATGCGCTACGAACTGGGCGACGCCGGCGTCTACGCGACCGACGCAGCCGCCCTCGAGCTCGCCGACCACTACCGCTGGGCCGCCGAGTGGCTGTACGCCCAAGCCGACGCCCACACCGTCGAGGACCACGTCGACGTCTTCTTCGCCGACCAGGTGCTCCGCGGCCTGGCCGACGACCTCGCCCTCACCGGGGAGGCCGTGTCCGCGGCCGTCGCCGAGGGCGCCTCCCTCACCTCCAAGCGGGTCGCCCAGCTGTACCGCCGCCTCGCCTGGACGTTCGACGCCGAGCTCGCCGTCTTCGAGCGCAAGAAGTGGGCCTCCCTCTCGCACGAGGCGAACAAGGCGATGAACCTGAACGCCTACATCGGCCTGATGGGCGGCACCTACCGGGTCGAGGAGACGCCGGAGGGCCCCATCCTGAACCAGGTTCCGGCCGGCCAGCGCCGATCGGGCGATGTAGAGATCCCGGACAGCGACTTCCTGCTGACCCTGGATGCCGACTCGATCCTGCTGCGCGAGTACTGCCTCCGACTCACCTACTTCCTGCAGCAGCCCGACAACGCGCGGGTCGCCGTGACGCAGACCCCGTACTCGTCGTTCCGCGGCGCGGGCACCCGCATCGAGCGTCTCGCCGGAGCTACGACCGACATCCAGCACATCCTGCACCAGGGCAAGAGCTACTACGGCGCCACTTTCTGGGTCGGCGCGAACGCGGTCATCCGCAAGCGCGCGCTCGAGGACATCGTCGAGACCGAGTTCGTCGGCGGCTTCGAGGTGCGCCGCTACATCCAGGACCGCACCGTCATCGAGGACACCGAGTCGAGCATCGACCTCGGCACCCACGGCTGGACGCTCGCCAACTACCCCGAGCGGCTCAGCTACTCGGCCACCCCGCCCGACTTCGGTTCGCTGATCGTCCAGCGCCGCCGCTGGGCGAACGGCGGACTGCTCATCCTGCCCAAGCTCTGGCGCCAGGTGAAGGAGCGCAAGCGCCGCGGCGAGTCCGTGTCGCGCATCGAACTGCTGCTGCGGGTCAACTACATGGCCTCGATCAGCTGGGCGAGCTTCGGCCTGATCTTCCTGCTGGCGTACCCGTACGACGGCCGGCTGCTCAGCCCGATGGTGCTGCTCGCCGCGCTGCCGTACTTCATCAGCCAGGCGGCCGACCTGCGGTACAGCGGGTACAAGGCCACCGACATCTTCCGGATCTACGGCTTCAACCTCATCCTGCTGCCCGTGAATCTCGCCGGAGTCCTGAAGTCGATCCAGCAGTCGCTGACCGGCAAGAAGATCCCGTTCGCCCGCACGCCGAAGGTCAAGAACCGTACCGCGTCGCCGCTGCTGTACGTGATCGCGCCGCTCGCCATCGTGGCCTTCTCGTTGTTCACCCTGTGGCGTGACGTCAATGCGCAGAACTGGGGCAACGCCGCGTTCGCCGCCTTCAACGCTACACTCGCCATCTGGGCGATCGTCGCCTACATCGGCATCTGGAACACCATCGTGGACATCTGGATCGGGATGACGAAGCCGCTCTACGTGGACAAGTCACGTAAGCAGACGACCGACATCGTCGAGCCGGCGACCGCATCCATCGACTGGCGGTCGGTGCTCTACCACGGGCACGCGGGCGGCGAGGTGCCGCACCGGGCCCCGGTCGGGGCGGTCGTGGAGGAGCGTGCGGTCCCGGCCGACGTCGACGCCGTCGACGCCCCCGCCGCGGAGTCCGCCTCGAACGAGAAGCAGGCCGCCTGATGGCCCGCGCAGCGAAGAAGTCGCAGGATTCCGTCGAGCGCGCCCAGGCGCCCGAATCCACCGGCGGTCGCCGGCTCTCCGCCTGGCGCGTGATCGGTGCCGGCCTCGTCGCTGTGATCGTCGTGTCCGCGGCGGCCGTGGGCCTGCAGTGGTGGAGCGCCCGCGCGGCCGTCGATGCGAAACCGTGGTTCGCCTCCTATGTGGATGTGACCGCTACGCCGCGGTTCGCCTTCGAGAACCTCGGCGGCACCTCCACGAAGGATGCCGTGCTCTCGTTCGTCGTGTCGTCGAAGTCGGACCCGTGCGCACCCAGTTGGGGCGCCGCGTACTCGCTGGACCAGGCTCGCGGATCGCTGGACCTCGACCGCCGCATCGCGCGCCTGCAGCAGCAGGGCGGAACCGTCGCGGTCTCGTTCGGCGGCCAGGCCAACGACGAACTCTCGGTCGGCTGCGTCGACGCATCGGACCTGAAGGATGCGTACGCCGCGGTGGTCGACCGCTACAAGATCGGCACCATCGACCTCGACCTGGAGGGCGCCGGTCTCGCGGACCGCGGTGCCTCTGTACGCCGCGCCGCTGCCATCGCCGCCCTGCAGCAGGAGCGCCGGGCGGCGGGCAAGAGCCTCGCGGTCTGGCTGACGCTCCCGGTCTCGCCCGCGGGTCTGACCTCGGACGGCACGGACGCGATCGCCGCCATGCTGGACGCCAAAGTGGACATCGCCGGCATCAACGTCATGACGATGGACTTCGGAGACGCGAAGGACGCGAAGGTGTCGATGGCGAGGGCCGCCGAGTCCGCTGTCTCTTCCACGCAGCGCCAGCTCGGCATCCTGTACGACCGCGCGAAGCTGCACCAGAGCGACCCCAGCCTGTGGGCCAAGCTCGGCGCGACCCCGATGATCGGCCAGAACGACGTGGAGGGTGAGGTCTTCACGCTCGCGGATGCCGCATCCTTCAACCGCTGGGCCGTGTCGAACGGCCTCGGCCGGATGTCGATGTGGTCCGCCAACCGCGACAAGACCTGCGGCTCGAACTACGTGGACCTCTCCGTCGTGTCCGACGCCTGCAGCGGCGTCGCCCAGGGCAAGAAGACGTTCGCCGGAGTGCTCGCGAAGGGCTTCGCCGGCCACATCGCGCTGGGGGAGGGGGCGGTCACCACCGCAGAGCCGACCTCGACCGCGGCCGCCGACGACCCCGCGCACTCGCCGTACGCGATCTGGGCCCCCAAGGGTTCGTACCTGAAGGGCACCAAGGTCGTCTGGCACCACAACGTGTACCAGGCGAAGTGGTGGACCAAGGGCGACGTTCCCGACGACCCGGTGCTGAACGCGTGGGAGACGCCGTGGGAGCTGGTGGGCCCGGTGCTGCCGGGCGAGACGCCCATCCCACAGCCGACCCTGCCCGCAGGCACCTTCCCGGCATGGAGCGGGACCACCGCCTACGACAAGGGCCAGCGCGTGCTCTTCGACGGTGTACCGTTCGAGGCCAAATGGTGGACGCAGGGCGACAGCCCCGAGGCCGCCAGCGCCGACCCCGACTCGTCGCCCTGGACCCCGCTCGCGCAGGACGAGATCGACCAGATCACCGGCGGCTCCGGCCGCTGACCCCAGCTCGGCGGCGGGATGTTGACTCCCCCCATCGCATCCCGTCGCCGACTCGACCTGGGCTCCCGCTGCGGGGCGGGGACCCGGGCGCCCGCATGCACCCTTTTCGGTGCGGCGGCGCAGTGCCGGCAGGGATCGGGCGCACCTTCGGGTGGTGTGCGACGATCCCGCCGGCACGCTAGAACTGCATGATTCGCGGGGGACATGAATCGAATGACGAGGATGACGCTCGCGGCGGGGGCCGCTGCAGCCTCGCTGATCGCACTATCCGGCTGCGCCGGGGGAGCAGGGGCGGCAGTTCGCCGGCTCCGACGGTGACGGTCACATCCGCCGTGACGGCGACACCCACTCCGGTGGTCGCGTCGCCGGACGACCCGTTGGACGCACTTTCGGTCTGGACCGCGTGCGCGGTGTTCGCCCAGGAGGTCTACGGCAAAGACCAGCCGAACGCGACGATGGACCCGTACAACCCCGATCACCCGCCGACGAAGAACGCCGACGGCACGTGGCAGGCGGTCATCGCTTACCCCATCGACCCGCCGGTCGAGGGTGCCAAGAGCAACCTCAACATCCGCGAAATCGGAGGAACGAAGGGCGCACCGAAACTGATCCGATGGGCAGGCAAGGACGTGTGACCGCGCGTGCGCGAGGTGGCCCGCCGACACGGTAGGATGGACGGGTTGCCTCGCGCGGTGCCTCCGGCCGGCGCGTGACGACAGCGGGCTGTGGCGCAGCTTGGTAGCGCACTTGACTGGGGGTCAAGGGGTCGCAGGTTCAAATCCTGTCAGCCCGACGTAGTGAAAAAGCCGGTGGGCACGAGGATCGCGTAGCGATCACGTGCCCACCGGCTTTTTCACTACTCGCTGCTGTCGTTTGGGGGAGCGTGCGGGGCGCAGCCCGACGCGCAAAAGCCTCAATCACCGATGGATTTGGTTGATCGGAGCTTTCTCTGTTCCTGGGGTTTGACCTGTCCTCTGTGCGCGTGAAACGACTGGAAGCACAGCGCCCCTGAACTTGACTGTTCAAGGGGGCGCTGCACTGGCCGTGAAGTTGTTGCTACTGGGCCGCGGTAGCGCCCAAAAATAGCCTCACGGTTGCTCAACGGGTGTGGGGCTGCCGCTGTCGTCGACCACGAACCGGAGCTGTTCTTGGTTACCGAACGAGTTGATCGCCTCATCCAGGTGGACCATGAATAGGCCGAAGCTTCGCTCAGCGTCGGTCGCCCCTCCCATCCATTCAAGGCCGGTCCGAGACGCCAGCTGCGACGCGCCAGCGGCTGTGACCTGAAGTGAGACAATCCGACCGTTGCGCGCTTTCACGTAAACAGTGTTGCTAGCTCGATCGATTTTCTGGATGGGGTCTCCCCAGCGGTTCAAGTAATCGAACAGCTCATCAAGACTGCTTTTCATTCATCCCACCTAGCTGAAGTATTCGGTGATAATCCGGTAGTCGCCGCGGCTGACGGAGACATGGTTCGTGTAGGTCTTGTGAAGACGACCGTTGTTCCAAATCTGAATGGGCGTGTGGTAGACGTACGTGCTATTGCCGGCTTGGTACGCGGCCGAGGATGGAACCCCGAGCGTCTGCCCCAAGCACCACTTGGCATAGCTGTCCCACGACTTTCCCATCATCGACGCGACACGCCCGTAGTCTCCAGCATGGCCTGACGCAATATGCCGCCATCCCCACCCCGTCGGACCTGAAACTCCGCACCGAAGATCAGCGATTCCGCGGGGTGCTCCTCCCTTCGCTGTCCGGTTGAAGCGCTGAAGGCTGCGATTTTTGTCCTGGCCGACACATCCCACCGCCTCCATCTTGAGGCGGTTGCCGACGCTTGACCCTTTGCCCCCAACCAGATCGGAGACGCCGAGCGTCTGGATCGGCGCGAGGCCTTCCGGCACGTCGGTCAGGTTGGCCTGAGCATCGGGGATGTCAACGCCCGCGTCGGCGTACTGCTCGACATACTCGTCCATGGTGGCCACCGGTTCCAAGTCCGCGTTGTAAACCTCGCCACCGGCCACCAGGGTCATGCCCTCCAGGGCATCGTCAACCACGCTCATGTCCCCGGGTGCGTCATCCACCACCGCGAAACCGGTGAGGCTAGCGCCAACGAGGCAGCATCCAACGAGGGTGGTTGCGGACATTAAGACACGAGACTTCTTCACAGATGTCTCCCTTTCATTCATCACCGAACGAAGTGGACGCACGCCCGTCACCCGTCGCGCCGGAACGGTCCATGTCCACCACCGAGCGAGCAGAATTGCCCTCCACTGAGGGGGACGCAGCAAGCAACCGAACATGACGCACCACTAAGCGGATTGCAGTCAAGTGAGCGGCCGCGGGCGACCCTCTGAGCGAAGCGCGGAGCGGCGTTCGCGGAGCGCGCGGGGCGCAGCCCGACGTAGGGAAACAGCCGGTGGGTTCTTCCCCAAACGGTCACGACCACGTGCGCCGCCAATCGAACTCGCCCCCTTTGGGGTTCTGGCACCTCCCAAAGCTTCGCCCTAAGTTTCCAAGTGAGCGATCGCCGCTTGTCGGAATGGAGCGAACGATGCCGTGGGGCAAGTCAGAGCAGGAGAAGTCCGCTGAGCAGACCGCTCGCGATTCGGCACACCAGGCCAAGTCAGATCAGAAAGCTGAGGCCGCATTCTGGGCAAGCCCTGTCGGCAAGGCCACTGCTGCGTTCCAGAATGGTGACGGCTTCTTCCAACTCGAAAGTGAAGGTAGCCGACGCGGTACCTACTGGATTCATCAGTCAGGACAGTTGACAGCTCGGTCCAGCAGGGCGGCCCGCTCAAGCACCGCCGCTCAATGGACCTTATGGAGGGGATGTCGTCGATGGTGAACCTACCCGACGTCGCGCCGATCATCGGCTGCGTGTGGATCAGCGTCGTCGCCACCGTGCTGCTGATCTTCCGCCGGCGGGTGGTCACCTTCCTGCTGCGGCTCGCAGCGCCTCAGGAATCCGTCGACGGGCAGCGCCGGGACATCAGTATCGGCGTCGCGCTCGTCGCTGTCTTCGCCTACGTGCTCGCCGCCACCCTCACCGCAATGTCATTGCTCCCATCTGGTGAGAAAGCCTGGCCGCTCGCGGTGGGCCTTCCCGTGGCAGCCCTCGTCAGCCTCCTGTACTGGCTCCGGTTCGCGAACGCCGGGATCTCCCTGACGTTGTGGCAGCGTCAATGACAGCGGCAGCAGATCCCTCTGGTCCTCTCGATTCCTGATACGCGCTGTCTCAGTGAGGACGGCGCAGTAGCTTGGTTGCGCCGACGGATGACGGGAGCATGGACATCGTGGATGGGACGGGCAGAGCCCCGACAGGGGACCCGCGCGAGCGGCCTATCGTCATCCTCCTGTGCGGGCTTCCAGGCTCCGGTAAGACGACCTTCGCTCGCCAACGCGAACGAGAGACGGGCGCCATCCGCTTCAGCACGGACGAGTGGATGGCCGACCTCGGTCTCGACTTCTTCGATGCGCTGCGCGACAACGTACAGGCCCGGCTCGACCGACTCTGGGTTCAGCTGGTCGGGCGCGGAGTGAGCGTCATCCTCGAAGACGGGACCTGGCAGCGGGAAGAGCGCGATGAGATCCGCCGCATCGCCACGCAGCTCGGCGCCAGCACCGAGCTGCACTACTTCGATGTCCCTTTCGACGAACTCTGGCGCCGCCTGGAAGCGCGCAACGCTCGTCCGCCCTACGGTGCTGTGCCGATAACGCGCGAGATCCTCGAGGATTCCCGACTGCGGCTCCAACGTCCCGATCGGGATGAATTCTCACTCTTCGACCGGTTTGTCGTGCATCGCTGAGGTGGGCGGCGGTCGACCCGCGATGGCGCTCGTCGTGGGCCCACGCCCCGCCCCTCTTCACGAATGACCCCGAGGCCGGCTAGCGGCTCCTTGAGCGCAGCCCGCGAAGGGTTCATCCTGTAAGCGAAGGAGTCGGGATGCGCGGAGCGGTGAGGCACGTCGAGTGGGTCGGGGACGACGACCCGGAGCGGCTGGAGGCCGCCACGATCACGCTCGCAGAGGACCGGCTGGATGCTCTCGGGACCTCGCGGACGACCGACTACGTCACGAGCTGGTCGCTCGAGACCGGGCCGGGATGGGTGACGTCGCGGCTCGATGTCGCCGTCTTCGGGCGCGGGTTCACCCGCCGGCTGACGCTCGCTCGGGATGCGCACGGGCGGTGGACGAGCGAAGCGACGCAGCAGGGCATTCATCTGTATCAGGGGGAAGAGCTGGACGAGCCCGACATCAGCGACGACGACCTCCGGGCCGGGGCTCTCGACGGGGCGGACGACTGCGACCTCGCCCTCTGCCCGGTCACGAACACCATGCCGATACTGCGGCTGGGCGCGCATCGGGACCAGGTCGCCGATACGCCGTTCGTGATGGCGTGGGTGGCGCTCCCGTCGCTTGCGGTCATCCGCAGCGAGCAGCTGTACAGTTCGGAGCCCTACGAGCCACGGACCGGCCACGCCACCGTGCGCTACGCCAGCGCCACGCGCGACTTCACGGCCGACCTCACCGTCGACCCCGACGGTGTCGTCATCGATTATCCGCAGCTCGCCCGGCGCGTCCGCACGCGTGACTGAGACGCGAGCGCCTCAGGACTCGCGTTTGCGGAGGTACACGTAGGTCGCCCACTCCAGCACGCCCAGCAGCGCCGCCACCAGGGCGAGGAGCAGGTTCCAGAAGCTGCCTCCGCTGAGCCCGATCACCACGAACAGCACGCAGAGCACCGTGTAGCCGATCGCGACGATGAGCGCCCCGCGGGAGTTTCGGGCGGCGAGCCACCACGGGCGCTTGGGCTGGGGATCGGTCATGACGCTCACTCTACGGGGCACGCCGGGCGGGGTGAGGAGCCGGATGTCACTCGCAGGCGACGCCGTCTCCGTCGCGGTCGAGCTTGCGCGAGTATCCCGGCTGGCCGGCGAGGATGGGAGCGGCACCCGCAGCTCGCGCGGCGTCGCAGTTCGCGTAGTACACGCCGGGAGCGGGAGCGGGAGCGGGAGCGGGAGCGGGCGCAGGTGCCGGAGCGGGCGCAGGCGCAGGCGCGGGTGCCGGGGCAGGTGCCGGAGCAGGTGCCGGCGCGGGAGCAGGAGCAGGTACCGGCGCGGCCGCCGGGGTGAACGCCGACGACTCCGCCGGCTGCGAGGAACATCCCGAAAGCACCCGCGCCATCGCGCCGTGCTCGGCGCTCGTCACCCACAGGCCGTAGGTCGCCTTGACGGAGATCTGGCGCGCCACATACTCGCAACGGAAGGCCTTGTTCGCGGGCAGCCACGTCGCCGCGTCGCCGGCGGACTTCTGTTCGTTGGATCGCGCATCCACCGCGATCAGGTTCAGCGGGTCGTTGGCGAGGCTCACCCGCTGCGCCTGCGTGAGCTTCTGGGCGCCGGTGATCCAGGCGTTCTGGAGCGGGACGACGTGGTCGATCTGCACCAGTGCCGAGGTCTTCTCGCCCCGGACGAAGGCGATCGTCTGCCCCGTGTATTTGCTGACGAGGGTTCCGGACAGGACCTTGCAGGTGCCCTGGCGGACAGCGCCGGTGAGGTCGCGGGCCAGGATGTCGTTGCGCGTGTCGCAGCCGTTGCGGTCCACATCCAGCCATGCGGTGCCGAAGTCGGTGGTGCGCTGGTAGCCGGTCGTCGGGGCCTTGCCCTTGACGGGGAGGGTGGCGAGCACCTCGAGGGCTGTCTGAGAGGTGACGCTTTTGTCGGCCAGCACGACGGCGGGGCCGCTCTCGGCGGGAACGGCGGTCGCGGGATCGAGCGGCTCGTCCGCGCGGGGCGTCGCCGTCGCTGTCGGGCTGGGCGTGGACGACGGCGTTGCACTCTGGACGCTCGCCGCCTCCACCGGGTCGACGGGATGTGCGGCTGCGGCCAGGCTGCTGCCGACGATGATGACGATCAGGAGCACGAGTCCGGCACCGACCCACGTGATCACCGGGATCCGGCGCCGCTTCCGGGGGTCAGCGGCAGGGGGAAGCGGAGCAGAATCAGTCACGGGGGTCTTTCTCGTTTCGGGCGTTTGAACCCTAACGTGAAACAGGTCATCCGGTACGGAAAGCCCCCCGAACGGGGCTGGCCGCGGCGTTCGCTGAGCGAAAGCTGAGTCTCCTTCCGATCCTCGTCTCAGCGATATATCGTTAGGTATCGCTCAACGAGCTAGGAGGCCCATCATGTCCAACTCTTTCCCCACCGGCGGGTTCGGTTCCCGCATGGATCCGGACGCCATGTGGCAGGCGTTCGAGCAGTTGCGGTCGACGTTCGAGAAGAAGGTCGGCGGGCGGATGGGACGCGGCGATGTCCGCGCCGCCGTGCTGTCGCTGCTCAGCGAGAAGCCGATGCATGGCTACCAGATCATCCGCGAGATCGAGGAGCGCAGCGGCGGCAGCTGGAAGCCGAGCGCCGGGTCCGTGTACCCGACGCTGCAGTTGCTCGCCGACGAAGGACTCATCACCGCGGAGGAGTCGAACGGCCGCAAGACGTACGCACTGACCGAGGCGGGACGCGCCGTCGCGGCGAGTGAGGCATCCACGCCCTGGCAGACCGGCAGCGCAGGCACCGGCACCGGCACCGGCACCGGCACCGGCGACCGCCGCGCGGCCGGCAACCTCCCCAAGGCCGGCGTCGAACTGGCGCAGGCCGCGGCGCAGGTGCACCGCACGGGCACGCCCGAGCAGGTTCAGGAGGCAGTCGGCGTACTCGAAGAGGCACGGCGGAAGCTCTACTCGATCCTCGCCGAGGGCTGAGCCGGGTGACATCCGAGCAGGCGCCCGCCGCGGTTCCGGCCAGCCCCGCGGCGACGCCGGCGACCCGCGCCCGCTACCGCCGCATCCTGCGGTTCGCCGGGTGGAACCTCGCCGTCACGTGGTGGTACGAGCTGTTCCTGCCCCGCATCGGGCTGGCCCGCGTCGCCGAGCGCACGCGGTCCCGCCGCATGCGGCGCTTCGCGCAGCGGTTCCACGTGCTGGCGGTCGACCTCGGCGGACTGATGATCAAGGTTGGACAGTTCATGTCATCGCGCCTGGATGTGCTGCCGCCGGAGATCACCAGCGAGCTGGAGGGTCTACAGGACGAGGTCCCTGCCGTGCCGTTCCCGGCGATCAGCGCTCTCGCCGAAGCCGAGCTGGGCGTTCCGCTCGAGCAGGCGTTCGCGTCCATCGACCCGGTTCCGGTCGCCGCGGCCTCCCTCGGGCAGGCCCATCGCGGTTGGCTCGTGCCCGAGCTCGCCGCGGAGACGGGGCTGGATGCGGTGGTGCTCAAGGTGCAGCGCCCCGGGATCGACGCGATCGTGGATGTGGACCTCGCCGCCCTGCGCCGGGTCGGCCGGTGGCTCAGCCACGTCCGGCTGGTCTCCGACCGCGTGGACGCCCCGGCGCTCGTCGAGGAGTTCGCGCGCACCAGCCTGGAGGAGATCGACTACCTGCACGAGGCAGCCAACTCGGAACGGTTCGCGGAGGAGTTCGCCGGCGACGCCCGCGTGGCCGTACCCGAGGTGGTCTGGGAGCGGACGACCCGCCGCGTGCTCACGCTGCAGGATGTGACGGCCATCAAGATCACGGACGCGGAGGCTCTGCGCGCCGCCGGCATCGACCCGGCCGAGGTCGCGCCGGTGTTCGCCGAGGTGATGTTCGACCAGCTGTTCACGAACGGCTTCTTCCACGCCGACCCGCATCCGGGCAACATCTTCGTCACCCCGCGGCCCGACGCACCGGCGGGGGAGCGGCCGTGGCTCCTCACCTTCGTCGACTTCGGCATGATGGGCGAGGTGCCGCCGGGAACGCGCAGCGGGCTCCGCAAGCTGCTGATCGCCGCGGCCTCCCGCGACGGCAAGGGGCTCGTGGATGCGATCCGCGACATCGGTGTTCTGCTGCCGACCGCCGACACGGCGGAGCTCGAGCGCGCGATGACGCACCTGTTCGGCCGGTTCGGCGGGATGGGGTTCGCCGAGCTGCGCGAGGTGGACCCGCGCGAGTTCCGCGAGTTCGCGGTCGAGTTCGGCGACGTAGTGCGGTCGCTGCCGTTCCAGCTGCCCGAGAACTTCCTGCTCATCATCCGCGCCATGTCGCTCACCTCGGGGGTGTGCAGCGCGCTCGATCCCGGCTTCAACCTCTGGGATTCGGTCGAGCCGTACGCGGCGCAACTGCTGCGGGACGAGCGTGGCAACCTGGCACAGGACCTCGCCAAGCAGGCGCTCGAGATCGCCGGTATCGCCCTGCGCCTCCCCAAGCGACTGGATGGCCTGGTCACCCGAGTCGAGGACGGCACGATCGCGGTCACCTCGCCGCGCCTGGAGCAGCGGGTCGGGCGGCTCGAGCGGACGGCGCGGCGCCTCTCCGCCGCGGTGGTGTTCGGCGGGGTGCTGATCGCCGGCGCGATCATCCATGCGAGCGATGCGGTGCTCGGAACGGTCTTCCTGATCGCGTCCGTGGTTCCGCTGGCGTTCACCGTGTTCACAGGTCGGCGGGGCAGCTGAGGCGGAATACCGCCTGGTGAGGTTGCGTTTCACCTCACATGGCAACCACCGAGATCACCTCGACCAACCACGACCAGACCGTCTCCGACGGCATCGTGCTGCTCGACTTCTGGGCCGACTGGTGCGGCCCGTGTCACATGTTCGCGCCCATCTTCGAGAAGGCGTCGGAGCAGCACAGCGACATCACGTTCGGCAAGATCGACACCGAGGCGCAGCAGTCGCTCGCCGCGTCCTACGGCATCCAGTCGATCCCGACCCTCGTCGCCTACCGCGACGGCATCCCGCTGTTCTCGCAGGCCGGCGCCCTCCCTGGTGAGGCCGTCGAGAACCTCATCGAGCAGATCCGCGGCCTCGACATGACCGAGGTGCGCAAGCAGTACGACGAACTCAAGGCGGCGGCGGAAGCGCAGCAGCAGAGCTGAGCGAGCCCGCACGCATCAGGAGGCGCGGTTCCCGTAGTCGACGGGGGCCGCGCCTTCTGCTTGACGGGTCTCAGAGAACAGCCGCGCGACGTACGCCATCACGATGGAGGCGCCGATCAGGGCGACGCCCAGCGGCGGCACGACCTGCGCGGTGAGGCCCACCACGATGCTCACAGCAGACAACAGACCCTCGTCGACACCGGCGGAGGCGTTCTGCTGCACACTGAGCGCGTAGCCGAGCTGCGGCATCAACGCCGCCAGCAGGAGCCCGCCGAGTGTGAGGCCGATGCCCCACCACAGCACCACTTTCGGTCGCAGCTTGGATGCGGTCACGAGCGTCCCCCTTCGTCGCGGTTGGCCCCGATCCTAGTGGGCCACGCGGGTGACGGCATCACGATCGGCCGCCGAGCTGCTCGCCCGCACCACCAGCTGCGGCTGGTACAGCACGTGGCGAGGCTCCAGCGCGGGGTTCTGGGATTCCTCGATCAGGATCTCGACCCCGGTGCGTCCGATCAGCTGACTGGGCTGCCGGACGGAGGTCAACGGAACGACCGACGCGCTCGCGAACATGATGTCGTCGTACCCGACGAGGGCGATGTCCTCGGGGATGGCGAGCCGCCCGTTGATGAAGAGTCCCTGCAGCAGCCCGACGGCGACGAGGTCGTTCGCGGCGAAGACGGCGTCCGGACGGCGGGCCGGCGGCCGCCGGACGAGCGCCTCTCCCGCGCGCCGCCCCTCCTGCACGGTGAGCGCCTCGACCGGCACGACCTCGAGGGTGACGCCGGGATGCTTGGCCACCTCGCCGCGTGCGCCGGCGAGGCGGTCGCTCACCTGGCGGATCTGCAGCGGCCCACCGACGAAGGCGAGCCGGGAGCGACCGGACTGGATGAGATGGGCGGCCGCGAGGGCGCCGCCCGCCACGTCGTCGACGGAGACGGAACTGAACGAATCGTCGCTGCTGACCCGGTCGACCAGCACCGCCGCGATGCCCCGCTCGCGCAGCTGCCGCAGCCTCGCCGCCGGGTCGCCGACGGGCGACAGCAGTACGCCGCGGACCCGCAGCTCCTCGAACAGGCCGAGGTAGCCAGCTTCGCGATCTCTGCGATCGTTGCTGTTGCCGACGATGACGCTGTAGCCGGCCTCCGCCGCCGCATCCTCTGCCGCCGTCGTCAGGTCGGTGAAGAAGGGATTGCCGCCGCTCAGAGTGATCAGGCCCAGCGCCTGACTGTGCCCCAGGCGGAGCTGGCGCGCGGCCTCGTTACGGACGTAGGAGAGCTTGTGCATGGCCGACATGACGCGTTCCACGGTTTCGGGCGCGACGATCTCCGGCCGGTTCAGGACGTTCGAAACGGTGCCGACCGAGACCTGCGCCAGAGCGGCGACGTCTTTAACGCTTGCGGAAGCCATGCGACTCCTCCCTGGTCGCCATGCTAGCGGAGGGTCGTTGAATCGAACCAACAACGCCGCGCCAACGGGCGATTTTGAATCGTTATTATTGCGCCTTGACGAGAGGATGCGCATCCCTCTATGGTCAGTGAAGCGTTTCAAACTCACCCGAAAATCCCCGGGACTGCGACGCTCTCAAAATACAAGGAGGTATTTGATGTTCTCTCGTAGGACGGCGACACGAGTCGCCGCCACTCTCGGCGGCGTCGCGCTCATCGGTGCTGCCCTGGCCGGCTGCAGCTCATCCGGCGGATCCGGCGGTGCGACCACCATCTCGCTGCTGGCCGCGGGCAACGACCCCGCGAGCACCACGTTCGCCAAAGACCTGGTAAAGGCCTTCCATAAGGCCAACCCCTCGATCACCGTCAAGGTCGAGACCCGCCCCGGCGGAACCGACGGCGACAACCTGGTCAAGACGCGGCTCTCCACCGGGGACATGAACGACGTCTTCCTCTACAACTCGGGTTCGCTGTTCCAGGCGCTGCGCCCGGACACCCAGCTACAGCCGCTGAGCGACGAGGCGTGGGCGAAGGATCTGACCAGCGACTACAAGAAGACCGTCAGCACGGAGAAGGCCCTCTACGGAGCGCCGACGGGCACCACGTTCAACGGCGGCATCATGTACAACAAGAAGGTCTACGAGAAGCTCGGCTTGAGCGTCCCGAAGACCTGGGACGACTTCATCTCGAACAGCGAGAAGATCAAGGCCGCCGGAATCGCTCCCGTGATCCAGTCGTACGGCGACACCTGGACGAGTCAGTTGTTCGTGCTCGCCGACTTCGCCAACGTGAATGCGAAGGACTCGAACTGGGCCACGGACTACACGGCGAACAAGGCCGACGCGAAGTACTCGAAGGAGCCGGCCCTCGCCGGCTTCGAGCACACGCGCGAGATCTTCGACAAGGGTCTGATGAACAAGGACTTCGCGT
Organism: Leifsonia sp. RCC_180; assembly: GCF_058138205.1. Lineage (NCBI taxonomy): Bacteria > Bacillati > Actinomycetota > Actinomycetes > Micrococcales > Microbacteriaceae > Leifsonia > Leifsonia sp. RCC_180. Next base: position 3,851,768 of record NZ_CP200340.1, read on the forward strand.
CCCTGACCAACGTCAACGCCCTGAAGATGCTGGCCACCGGCGAGGGCGCGCAGTACCCGATGATCACCGCGGTGATCAGCAACGTGCTGCAGTCCAACCCCGACCAGATCAACGACATCGGGTACTTCGCGATCCCGTCCGACTCGGGCGAGCCGAACGCGACCGTCTGGGAGCCGACCTCGGCCTACATCCCGAAGTCGACGACGGGCGACAAGCTGACCGCGGCGAAGAAGCTGATCGCGTTCATCAACTCCTCCGAGGGCTGCGACATCCAGAACAGTGCGGGCACCCCTGCCGGGCCGTTCGCCATCAGTACGTGCAAGCTGCCCACCGACGCCCCGGCGCTGGTGAAGGACGAGCTGGCGTACCAGGAGGCGAAGAAGACCGGCCTGGCGCTCGAGTTCCTCTCGCCGATCAAGGGTCCGAACCTGGAGAAGATCCTGATCCAGGTCGGCTCCGGCATCTCCTCGGCCAAGGAGGGCGCGGCCCTCTACGACCAGGATGTGAAGGCGCAGGCCCAGCAGCTGGGCATCAAGGGCTGGTGACGCCCCGACCGGGTCGGCGCGATCGCGTCGGCCCGGTCGCCCCCGGCCCTGAGCCCGGCCACCACAGAACACTCGACGAGGAGCGGACATGTCGACGGCTACCACTTCGACCGCAACGCAGGCGGCCGGAATCCTGACCGAGGCGAAAGGCCCCGATGATCGCAAGGCCCGGCGCACCGGCATCAGGTCGCACTATCCGACCTGGTTCTTCATCCCGGCGCTGGTTCTGTACGCCGTCTTCTTCGCGATCCCGTCGTTGTCGTCGTTCTACTTCTCGCTCACCCGCTGGTCGCTGTTCGATGCGCAGTTCATCGGATTCGCGAATTACGTCCAGTTCTTCCAGGACCCGCAGCTCTACACGAGCTTCATCCACACCCTGGTTTACGCGATCCTCACCTCCGGAGCCAAGGTCATCATCGGCTTCTTCCTGGCACTGCTCCTGACCTCCCCGGTCGTCGGGCGCGGCTACCTCCGGGCGATCGTCTTCTTCCCCGTGCTGCTGTCGACCATCGGCGTCGGCATCCTCTGGAAAGCGCTGCTCGACCCGTTCCACGGGATGGTCAACGGCGTGCTCGGGTTCTTCGGGCTCCCGCAGCCGGGGTGGTTCACGGATCCGAACCTCGCCCTCTACACGATCGCCGGCGTCGACATCTGGAAGGGCGTCGGTATCGCGACGCTCATCTTCATGGCCGGGATCGTCGCCATCCCGAACGAGTTCTACGAGGCGGCCAGGATGGACGGGGCCACCGGCTGGCGCATCCTGCGCGACATCACCCTCCCGCTGAGCCGCGGCGCCATGGCGACGGTCATCATCCTCTCGCTCATCGGCGGTCTGCGCTCCTTCGACATCATCTGGGCCACGACCGGCGGAGGCCCCGGCTTCACCAGCGACGTACTCGCCTCGGTGATCTACAAGCAGTACCAGGCGGGCTTCTACGGACTGTCCACCGCGGGCAACGTCGTGCTGTTCCTCGTGGTGACGGTGATCATGGTGCCGCTGTCGTACTTCCTGAACAGAAAGCAGGTGGAGCTGTGAAGCGGCAGCGCATCCGGTCCTGGACGATCGGGGTCATCGCGATCGCGGTCTCCGTCGTCGTCTTCCTCGTCCCCCTCGCCTTCGTGCTCCTCCAGGCCTCGAAGACGCCGGACGACGCCTCCAGCCTCGCCTTCACCTGGCCGAAGGAGTGGAGCTTCCTTCCGAACCTGATCGCGGTGCTGGAGAGCGGCGACGGTCTGATCTGGCGTGCCTTCTTCAACTCCGCCATCCTCACCGTCTTCTCGGTCACCCTCATGGTGATCATCGCGGCCATGGCCGGCTACGTGCTGGCCCGCAAGCGCAGCAAGTGGGGACCGGTCGTCAACTTCTTCGTGCTCGCCGGGCTCATCGTGCCCCCGGCTGTCGTCCCGACGATCTGGGTGCTGCAGGGCCTCGGCCTGTTCAAGACGATGCCGGGCATGATCCTGATCGAGACCACCTTCGGCCTGTCGTTCTCGATCCTGATGTTCCGGGCGTTCTTTGGGACGGTACCCCGGGAGCTCGACGAGGCGGCGGTGCTCGACGGCGCCGGGCGTGTGCGGATGTTCTTCCAGGTCATCCTCCCGCTGCTGCGGCCCGTCATCGTCACGGTGATCGTTGTGCAGTCGGTCTTCGTCTTCAACGACTTCCAGAACCCGCTGTACTTCCTGCCGGGCGCCGACAACGCGACCGTCCAGACGACCCTCTACAGCTTCTCGGGCCAGAACCTGAGCTTCTACAACCTGCTCTTCATGGACTTCCTGCTCATCACCGTCCCGCCGCTCGTCGCCTACATCTTCTTCAACCGGCAGATCATCGCCGGCATGACGAGTGGCGCTGTGAAGGGATGAGCCGGATGCCCGCCGAGACCACCGACACCGAACCCACGACACGAAACCGGAGAGACACCGCAATGAACTGGCACGCCCGCATGATCGCCGCCGCGAACGACTTCGACGGAGCGCCGCTGCTGCGACGGGAGTTCTCCCTCGAGGCGGGCCATGGCGCCGTCACCCGTGCGACCTTGCACCTCACCGCTCACGGCATCGTCGAGGCGTGGATCAACGGCCGCCCGGTGTCGGAGGATCTGTTCACGCCCGGCTGGAGCGCGTACGAGTGGCGGCTGCGGTACGCGGACTACGACGTCACCGAGCTGTTGGACGACACCTCGGTGCTCGCGCTCGCGCTCGGCAAGGGCTGGTTCGGCGGCCGGCTGGGATGGGCCGGCGGCGGCTCGTACTACGGTGACAGCCTCGGAGCGTTCGCCCAGCTGGAGGTGGAGTTCGCCGACGGTACGACGCAGCTCGTCGTGACCGATCAGGACTGGACCTCCGGCCCCGGCCCGGTGCTCGCCAATGACCTGTACGACGGGCAGACGATCGACGCCCGTCTGCGCGACGACGCCTGGAAGACCGCTGGTTTCGCCGGTGAGGGATGGACGGGCGTGCGCGAGCTCGACTTCGATACCGCGGCCCTGACGCCGTACATCGGTCCGCGCGTGACCCGCTGGGCCGCGCTCCCGGTCCAAGAGATCACCACCTCCCCGTCGGGCCGGACCCTGGTCGACTTCGACCAGAACCTGGTCGGCTGGATCAAGGTCCGGGTGCAGGGCGAGGCAGGCACCGAGGTCGTCATCCGTCACGCCGAGGTGCTCGAGCACGGCGAGCTGGGCGTCCGCCCACTGCGGAGTGCGAAGGCGACCGACCGCTACATCCTGAGCGGCGGGGTCGACGAGTTCGAGCCGACGTTCACCTTCCACGGGTTCCGGTACGCCGAGATCGAGGGATGGCCGGGCGAGCTGAAGCCGGAGGACCTGACGGCGATCGCGGTCGGCTCCGAGCTGACGCGCATCGGCGAGTTCCGCACCTCGGACCCGCTGCTCAACCAGTTCCACGAGAACGTCGTGTGGGGGATGCGCGGCAACTTCCTCGATGTGCCCACGGACTGCCCGCAGCGCGATGAGCGCCTGGGATGGACGGGCGACATCGCAGCGTTCGCGCCGACGGCGGCGTTCCTGTACGACGTCGACGGGTTCCTCTCCGACTGGCTGGTCGACCTCGACCTGGAGCAGCAGCACCACGACGGCATCGTCGGTTTCGTCATCCCGGACATCCTGAAGCACATCGACCAGCCGACCGACTTCGGCCCGGTCGAATCGACCGCCATCTGGAGCGACGCTGCGGTGTGGGTGCCCTGGACGCTGTACCAGGCGTACGGCGACGACACCGTGCTGCGGCGGCAGTTCGACTCGATGGCCTCGCATGTCCGGCATGTCGAGTCGCTGCTGTCACCGGCCGGGGTCTGGGACACCAGCTTCCAGTTCGGCGACTGGCTCGACCCCGACGCACCGCCGGAGGACCCGGCGCGTGCGAAGGCGGACACCGGGGTCGTCGCGACGGCCTGCGCCTTCCGTTCGGCGACGATCGTCGCCGAGACGGCGAAGCTGCTCGGCCGGGTGGAGGAGCAGGCGGAGTTCGAGGCCCTGGCCGCGCGCCTCCGCCAGTCGTTCACGACCGAGTACGTCCGTGACGGCGTCGTGAAGAGCGACTGCACCACCGTCTACGCGCTCGCGATCGTCTTCGGCCTGCTCGACGCGGCCGACGAGGAGTTCGCCGGCAACCGGCTGTCGGAGCTGACCGCCGAGGCCGGCTACCGTATCTCCACCGGTTTCGCGGGTACACCGTTCATCACGGACGCCCTCACGCAGACCGGCCACCTCGACGACGCGTACCGGCTGCTGCTGGAGCGCGAGTGCCCGTCCTGGCTCTACCCGGTCACGATGGGAGCCACGACGGTGTGGGAGCGGTGGGACTCGATGCTTCCCGACGGCACCATCAACCCCGGCGAGATGACGAGCTTCAACCACTACGCCCTGGGCGCTGTGGCGGACTGGATGCACCGCGTGGTCGGGGGAGTCTCCCCGCTCGAGCCGGGCTACGCCCGGGTGCTCGTCGCGCCCCAGCCGGGCGGCGGTCTGACCGAGGCGGAGACCTCGCTGGCCACGCCTCACGGCCCGGTGCGCGTGCGATGGACCCTCGACGGCGATGACCTCACCGTCGAGGCCGAGCTCCCGGACGGTGTGGACGGGGTTCTCCGGCTCCCCGGGCGCGACGACCAGACCATCGGCGCCGGACGCACGAGCGCGACGACCGCACTGCCGGCCACCGTCGACGTCGTCCGCTGACCGGCGACGGCTTCGACCACGACAGCGGCCGCGCATCACGCAGCGGCAGAGAGAAAGTGAAACTCCCATGACCCTCCCCGTCGAGATCCGGGATCAGCTGGCGCTGCAGGCGATCGAGCTGCCGAGCTGGGCGTTCGGCAACTCGGGCACCCGGTTCAAGGTGTTCGGAACCCCGGGCACCGCACGTGACCCGTTCGAGAAGATCTCGGACGCCGCGCAGGTGCACAAGCACACCGGCCTGGCTCCGAGCGTCGCCCTGCACATCCCGTGGGACAAGGTGGATTCGTACGCCGACCTCAAGAAGCACGCCGAGGACAACGGCGTCGAGCTCGGGACGGTCAACTCGAACACGTTCCAGGACGACGACTACAAGTTCGGGTCGGTGACGCATTCCGACGACCGGATCCGCCAGAAGGCGATCGATCACCACTTCGAGTGCATCGACGTGATGAACGAGACGGGGTCGCGCGACCTGAAGATCTGGCTGGCCGACGGCACCAACTACCCGGGGCAGGACTCGATGCGCGCCCGGCAGGACCGCCTCGCGGACTCCCTGGCGAAGATCTACGAGCGCATCGGCGAGGGCCAGCGGCTGGTGCTGGAGTACAAGTTCTTCGAGCCGGCGTTCTATCACACGGATGTGCCGGACTGGGGGACGAGCTACGTGCAGACCGCGACGCTCGGCGACCGCGCGGTGGTGTGCCTGGACACCGGCCACCACGCGCCGGGCACGAATATCGAGTTCATCGTGATGCAGCTGCTGCGGCTGGGAAAGCTGGGCTCGTTCGACTTCAACAGCCGCTTCTACGCCGACGATGACCTGATCGTGGGTGCGGCGGACCCGTTCCAGCTGTTCCGCATCATCTTCGAGGTGATCCGGGGCGGCGGGTACGCGAACCCCGAGGTCGCGTTCATGCTCGACCAGTGCCACAACCTGGAGGCGAAGATCCCGGGCCAGATCCGCTCGGTGCTGAACGTGCAGGAGGCGACAGCGAAGGCCCTGCTGGTCGACCTCGAGGCGCTCGACGCCGCCCAGCGCGCCAACGACGTCCTCGCGGCCAACACGGTGTTCATGGATGCGTTCAACACCGACGTGCGCTCCGACCTGGCCGCCTGGCGTGAGTCGCGCGGCCTGCCAGCCGACCCGATGGCCGCGTACAAGGCCAGCGGGTACCAGGAGAAGATCGAGTCCGACCGTGTCGGCGGCACGCAGGCGGGATGGGGAGCCTGACTATGACGAACGAGACCGTCGCTGCGCTGATCGCCCGCTCCAACCGCCTCGGGTCCGACCCGAAGAACACGAACTACGCCGGCGGCAACACGTCCGCCAAGGGCACCGAGACCGACCCGGTGACGGGTGAGCCGGTCGAGTTGCTGTGGGTGAAGGGGTCCGGGGGAGACCTCGGCACGCTCACCGAGCAGGGACTCGCCGTGCTTCGCCTGGACCGGCTCCGTGCGCTGCAGAACGTCTACCCGGGCGTCGAGCGCGAGGACGAGATGGTCGCCGCGTTCGACTACACGTTGCATGGCAAGGGCGGCGCTGCGCCGTCGATCGACACGGCCATGCACGGACTGGTGGATGCGGCCCACGTCGACCACCTGCATCCTGACTCGGGCATCGCGATTGCGACCGCGGCTGACGGCGAGCGGCTGACGCAGGAGATCTTCGGCGGACGCGTGGTGTGGGTGCCGTGGCGGCGTCCCGGGTTCCAGCTCGGGCTCGACATCGCGGCGATCAAGGCGGCGAACCCGGAGGCGATCGGAACGATCCTCGGCGGCCACGGCATCACGGCGTGGGGCGACACGAGCGAGGAGGCTGAGGCCAACTCGCTGTGGATCATCCAGACCGCCGCCGACTACATCGCGGCCCACGGACGCCCGGAGCCGTTCGGGTCGGCGCTGCCCGGCTACGAGCCTTTGCCGGAGGCGGAGCGGCGGGCGAAGGCCGCGGCGCTCGCTCCGCATCTGCGTGCCATCGCGTCCACCGACCGGGTGCAGGTCGGCCACTTCACCGACGACCGCGTGGTGCTCGACTTCCTTGCCTCGGCGGAGCACCCGCGGCTGGCAGCGCTGGGCACCTCCTGCCCAGACCACTTCCTGCGCACCAAGGTGAAGCCGCTGGTTCTCGACCTCCCTGCCGACGCCTCCATCGAGGACTCGGTCGCGCGGCTGGAGCAGCTGCACGAGCAGTACCGGGCCGACTACCAGGCCTACTACGACCGGCACGCGACCCCGGACTCGCCCGCGATCCGCGGCGCGGACCCGGCGATCGTCCTGATCCCGGGCGTCGGGATGTTCTCCTACGGCGCGAACAAGCAGACCGCCCGCGTGGCGGGCGAGTTCTACCTCAACGCCATCAACGTCATGCGCGGCGCCGAGGCGCTCTCGACCTACGCGCCCATCCCGGAGTCGGAGAAGTTCCGCATCGAGTACTGGGCGCTGGAGGAGGCGAAGCTGCAGCGGATGCCGAAGCCCAAGCCGCTCGCCGGGCGCATCGCTCTGGTCACGGGCGCCGCCTCGGGCATCGGCAAGGCCATCGCGACCCGGCTCGCGGGGGAGGGCGCGTGTGTCGTCATCGCCGACCTCGACCTGGCGAAGGCGCAGGCCGCCGCGGCCGAGATCGGCGACACCGACGTCGCGATCGGTGTCGCTGCGGACGTGACCGACGAGAAGGCGGTGGAGGCGTCCATCCGGGATGCGCTGCTCGCGTTCGGCGGTCTCGACCTGGTGGTCAACAACGCCGGCCTGTCCATCTCGAAGCCGCTGCTGGAGACCACGAACGCTGACTGGGACCTGCAGCACAACGTGATGGCCAAGGGGTCGTTCCTGGTCTCCCGCGCCGCGGCCCGCGTCCTGATCGACCAGAAACTCGGCGGCGACATCGTCTACATCTCCTCGAAGAACTCGATCTTCGCCGGCCCGAACAACATCGCCTACTCGGCGACCAAGGCCGACCAGGCGCACCAAGTGCGGCTGCTCGCGGCGGAGCTGGGGGAGCACGGCATCCGCGTCAACGGCATCAACCCGGACGGTGTCGTGCGCGGCTCGGGAATCTTCGCCGGCGGCTGGGGTGCCAAACGCGCCGCGGTCTACGGGGTGCCGGAGGAAGAGCTCGGAAAGTACTACGCGCAGCGCACCCTGCTGAAGCGCGAAGTACTGCCCGAGCACGTGGCCAACGCAGTGTTCGTGCTGTGCACCAGCGACCTCGACCACACGACCGGGCTGCACATCCCCGTCGACGCGGGGGTCGCGGCCGCGTTCCTGCGATGACCGGCGCCTCTCGAACCGTCGCCGCGGTCGACCTGGGAGCGACGAGTGGACGCGTGATGCACGCACGCGTCGGCGCCGACACGCTGGAACTAACCGAGGCCGCGCGCTTCCCGAACTCGCCCGTTCGGGTGTGGGAGGGGGACCGCGCGGCCCTGCACTGGGATGCGACCGGCCTGTACGCGAACGTGCTCGATGGGCTCGGTGTGGTTGCACGATCCGACCCGGGCCTCGCGAGCATCGGGGTGGATGCGTGGGCGGTCGACTACGGCCTCATGGCCGGCGGTCGGCTGCTGCGGGAGCCCTACCACTACCGCGACGAGCGGACCACAGCCGGCGTCTCGGCGGTGCACGCCGCTGTCGACCCGGCCGAGCTGTACCGGGAGGGCGGGCTGCAGTTCCTGCCTTTCAACTCGCTGTACCAGCTGGCGGTGGATGCGGCCGACGGCTCCCTCGGGGGCGCTGACCGCATCCTGCTGGTCCCCGACCTCATCACGTACTGGCTGACCGGGCAGGAGCTAGCCGAACGCACGAACGCGTCGACGACGGGCCTGCTGGCAGCGGACGGCGAGTGGAACCGACGGCTCATGGACCGACTCCGCCTGCCGCCGGTCCTGTTTTCGGGACTCGTGGATGCCGGCACAGCCGTCGGCCCCTTGCTGTCGCACCTCGCGACCGAGCTGCCGTTCGACGGCGCCGGACCGGTCGTCACCTCGGTCGGGTCGCACGACACCGCGTCGGCGGTCGTCGCCGTGCCGATGGACGCCTCCCGCGCCGCATACATCTCGTGCGGCACCTGGGGCCTCGTCGGTGTCGAGATCGAGCGCCGCATCCTGAGCGACGAGGGACGCGCCGCCAACTTCACCAACGAGGGCGGGGTGGATGGGCGCATCCGCTACCTGCACAACGTCATGGGGCTCTGGCTGCTCAGCGAGTCGCTGCGCGAATGGCAGCGGCGCGGACTGCCGGTGACCCTGGAGGCGCTGCTCGCCGAGGCCGCGGCGCTCCCGCGACCGGCCGACCTGTTCGACGCAGACGACCCGCGGTTTCTGGCGCCCGGCGACCTGCCCTCGCGGCTCGCGTCATGGTTCGAGGAGCGCGGCCTACGGGCGCCGGCCTCGCCGGCCGGCATCGTCCGCGTCATCGTGGAGAGCCTCGCGGAGGCGTTCGCGCGTACCGTCGAGCGTGCGTCCGAGCTGTCGGGCGTGCCGGTCGACACCATCCACTTGGTCGGGGGCGGAGCGCGCAACGCGCTGCTCTGCCAGGCCACCGCAGACCGAGCCGGCGTGCCCGTTCTCGCCGGGCCGGTCGAGGCTACCGCCATCGGCAACGTCTTGGTGCAGGCTCGTGCTGCCGGGCTCCTCGCCGGCGACCTCGAGACGCTCCGGGGCCTCGTCGCCCGCACCTCCCACCTCATCCGATACGACCCCAGATAGGCAGTCATATGGTTTCCCGTCAGTTCCCTCGTCCGGTCGAGTTGCTGGAGTTGATGCAGTTCAAGCGTCCGGAGCTGAATCTGAAGAAGCGGCGGTTGTCGTCGGCGTTGACGATCGAGGATCTGGCACGGATCGCTCGCCGGCGCACACCGAAGGCGGCGTTCGACTACACCGAGGGTGCCGCGGAGGGCGAGTTGTCGCTGGCGCGGGCACGGCAGGCGTTCCAGGATGTGGAGTTCCACCCGTCGATCCTGCGGGATGTGTCCACGGTGGACACGTCGTGCCAGATTTGGGGTGGCCCGTCGGCGTTGCCGTTCGGGATCGC